>CAWGBX010000005.1:0-284639 GCA_963820925.1 uncultured Acidobacteriota bacterium | reverse complement strand
CCAGGTAATCGCTTGGCAGTTTCAAGCCGTCACCGCTGAGGGGCGTAATGAAGCCAGTCTGTGAACCAGCCAGAATGGACCCTTCTCAACTTTCCGCAGTCCGGGCCGTCGCCGTGTTTTACGCAGTTCGCGACCATATGAATTTCATCGACGGCATCCCATGAAGATACGTTCCTTAGGTCGATAGCCCACGCATTTTTCATCTCTTGAACAACGTTGTAAAATTGGGGTTTCTTTTGTCCATTTCTGCGGGCGTTTTTGCTAATGCCATTCCCGGCCTGACGATAAAAAAACGTAATCAAGTGCTGTTCTAGTATGTGGTATATCGCTACAGCGTAAAGGTTCCGAAGCATTCGCTCGGTAGTCTCGAGTACCGCCAGCTCCTCAACCGCAAGGTCTTCCGAGTTACGTGCTCGCGACTCTACACGGTCGCGTTCTTTCGCGATGGATAAAAAGCTGCCCAGTCCAACTGGACAAAATAGACTGCAATGCTGGCGATACGAACGAGGTCAGGGCGCGGGCGCTGCGGGTCAGTGGTTGTTTCTTATATTTGAAACTTTCGCTCACCGCGTTCTCCTAAAAAGGGGTCACAGCTGTAATGGTTAATTATTACACGCCGTGAAAACCCGGGGATACACGGGATGTTCCCTAGCTCATTGCGCCAGAAAATAGTTCGGCCTAGTCTCAGCAAATTGGGGAGCGTCCCGTCGGTCCGGGTTCCGCTACGCTTCAGCCTCGACGATGAATGGCGATTCGAGCCGTACGGCACGGAAACCATAGTATGGCGAGGTGAGATGGTGAAGAGTGGCATCGGTTCTTGTTTCTGTACACTCGGCTCGGGTGTCGCTTTTGTGATTCTACTCACTGACAAGCACGCGTTTCTCAGCCATACTCTTCCGTACTCGGTTGCGATTTCACCCACCTAGATCCAAGGAGCGAATCATGTTTCCATCGACCTGGAAAGGGCACCTCTGGCTGGGCACATTGGGTACCCTTGTTGCAATTGGAACCCAGTTGAGTTGTACATCTACTGCACCGACCAGCACGGTTCAGCAAGCAGCCCCTCCTGTAACGCAAGACGATAAGGTGGCCGCTGCGAGCACCGATCAGCCTGCAAAACCCGCGCATGACTGTGTGACAACAAAGTTGTCGCAAATGTACGTGGAAGAAACTGTGCGCTCGGCTTTTGGCGAGGGTGACACCTATCTGGACTACTGCTTTGTTAGCGGGTATCAGGGCATCGGCTGTGCGGATGACTGGGAGATCACGAACGCCCTTGGTCACGGCCTTAGCAACCGCGAGCGTGCCAAGTGTGACGCCATCATGCGTCGTCTTGAGCGCAATGAAGCCGCCGAAGAGGCAAGAAAAAAGCGATTAGACGAAGCCTACGACAAACAACATGGGCTACAGCCTGCGAAGTAAACGGGCAGGTGACCCACTCAAGCCGCACTTTGGCTTGAGTGGGGATATTCGCAGGCCGGGTGGACAGGGGGGGCTGGCCCAACCTAGATTTCTAAAACCGCTCTTCACGGTGCCCTGCTCAAGCTTCGCTTGGGCGGGGGTGTTCAATCGTCACAGAATCTTTCGCCATTGCCAACTAATCTCGTCCCATGCCTTGGGGACTAAAACCACTTTCAGCAATCTGGGCAGTTGCATTTGACCTTCAGTTGCTACCGACGCCGGCCAAATTGTTGAGATGGCGTTATCCAAAGCATTTCCGTGTTTGAAGAAAAAGTGACTTTGCGTCTGGAGCATTTCCAATATGACAGAAACGAAACTGAAGGCCGTGAATATCGAAGCCACGTTCCCCGAGTTGAAGGGTAGGTTCCCAACTCCGACCGGAAGAGGGCCACGCTACCAACGTTAGAGCAGCTGGGGCTAACGCCATTGCGTGATCTGCTGGTAGCAAACCAGGTAGCAACCATGCCTAAAACTGCCCATTCCTGCCTACTGAAACTGCGGGAAACCTGTTGAAATCATTGATAATCGACCATTGATCGAGAATCAGTAGGTTGTAGGTTCGATTCCTACCGCGCTCACCATCTTTTCAATCACTTGGCAGCTTCGGCTCGATCCCCATTCCACCGATTGTGTCCTTTTTGTGTCCTTACTGGACTCGATGGCTGGCCACCTCGGCCACCTCATCGATGTTTTGGTGCTGGTACTTCATGGTTGTGCTCACGGTCGTGTGTCCCATGACGTTCATGACCGCAAACAGGTTTTTGGTCGCCCGATACATCTCAGTTCCAAAGCCATGACGCGCGCAATAGAGGACGAGGTCGTTTGGCAACCCGGCCTCCTTTCTGGCTTTCTCGAACTGTTTAGCGACCGTTGTGAGATGCCCACCGCGGGCGCGTTTGGAGGGAAAGATCCATCCTTCCTTCTGCTCCGAGTATCGCGCCAGAAGTGCCTGGCGAACACGTGGACTGATTGGCACGAATCTCCGTCCCTTGGGCGATTTGCTCTCGTAGACGAAATATCGTTTGTTGCCCCAGTCCAGATGCTCCCATCGCATTCGGAAAACTTCCTTCTGGTTTCGCATCCCCGAATCACGCATGATCATCAACACATCGCGAAGCGGCTGTTTGCAGAAAGGCAAAAGCTTGGCTTCTATTTCGGCGTCGATGACGCGCTCCCGTGCGTGCTCCTGCATGAGTTTGATCTTTGGAGAAGCCTTGATGATGTTCCATTCCTCGGCTTTTCCGAGCATCCGCCGCAGCGTACGCAAGGCGTTGTTGTGATTTGACGGACCACCTAGGAAGGTGAGTCGATCAGCATCATCCTTGGTGATCGTGTTGACCCTCATGGCCACTACGTCAGTCTCTTCAAGCAACCGCCAGCCGTTCTTGTAATATTCCTTAGTCTTTTGCTTGAGTGTCGTGTTGCCTTCTACCCATTCAAAAAACCGGATCTTGAAGTCACGCAACAGCGGGCTTCGCTTTCTGAGAACCACATCTCCTTTCTCTTTGGCTTGGGCGAGCAGCAGCGATTCCACTCGCCGAGCCGCCGCCAGGTTGGCTTTCTTGGTAGATCCACGGTAGCGCGTACCGTCGACCCAAAAATGGTAATGGTAGATCCCGCCTCGTTTGTGCAGAGCCATCGCTCTAGCCTCCATGTGCCCGCACGGACGGCATTCGCTTGTTGGCTCGGACGTAACGTTCTACGTCAGCAAGATCATACTTGATTCGTCCTCCCAATTTCACGTAGGTAGGACCGATCTCAGCACAGCGCCAGTACCGCAAAGTGCTCTCTGGGACACCCCAAATCTCCGAGAGTTCCTTGGTGCTGACGAACTGCTGGCGCCTACATTGGTCCGCAGCTACAGTCCGGTTAGTTAGCGACTGGAAAGGGAGTACGATCCCCGAGAGGTCGACGTTTGAAGGCTCGCTGCAATCGTCCAGCGTTTCGGCGTTTGCCCCAAGTTGACGCAAAATAGCATTTCCCATGTTGCACCCCTACTCACGGCTGCTAAGTTTCCGCAGGGCTGGTGATGTTAAGCAATTTGCTTCAATCCTGCAGCCATGTCCAACAACTTCTCGTCCGCGTGATATTCCTGCCGGGAATATCAGACGGCAGCAAAACTAATTCGTCGTCTCACATTTTGTTGAGCAAACACTTTGAGAATGCGGACGTTTCAGAAGAACTGAGTCAAACAGGCCATGACGGCCTCATCGCGAACGCTTCGAAGGCAAATTTTCGAGGGAAAAAGATTACAAACCCGGCCACCAAAACGACATCTTAAGGACTCTCGAATCAGACCCCCTCCGTGTACCGGTATCCGAGTCGCATTTGCCAACCAATCGCCTTCACAGAATGTCGCTCAGAGCAGCGCTATCTACTCGGTCGCGACACCGTGTTCGGCTGTTATTCCTCCCAGGAATAACAGAGTGACGAGAAGTTGTTGGACATGGCGATTGAGTGGGGTTACGTTTGCGCCACGAGCAGCCGATTTGAGGTCCTTCGGGAGGGGGCAAATGACACGTTGGTGTTCCGAATGTATGTCGTCAATCAGATCGAGCGATTCCTGATGCCTATCGCCGCGCTGGCAAATGGTTCACCGTTCTTTGGTGCGGACGTGCCCGGGAGATTGCACAAGCGAGCCCGAAGAATGATTGCCCGCAAGAAGACTGCTCGATTTCGCCATCTCTCAAGGAGAACGACAAGGCCACCTTTTGAAGTCAACCATATCCGCCACATCAATGCTTCTGTTCGGCTCGATGAATTCACCACTGCTCAGGTCGATTAGTACGCCGCTTTCATCTACACATCCGAAGACGATGTTGTGGACAAAGCGCTCACCCGTGTCTTCTCGAAGGACGCGACTTCCAATATTCTCCGAAGACGCCACAGGCTAGGCAGTTGTTTCTGCATTGCGTGCGCGTACGGGGAAAGCAATGGCGCATCGGAGGAGCTCGCAAAGAAGTCTGTAGCCGGGGTGAAGTCCACGGACTACGCAGGTATTGAATGCGTGATCCTGCATTCAATTTCGCGTCGGAGCAAGAACGGTGCTTCGCACCGGAAGAATTGTGACACTCCACCCCTTCGAGGGTACACGAACGTAAACGCCCGTCTACAAACGTCAACGCTCTTGCACCGAAGCACTTGCGTAATTCGCCGTATACAACGTCTACGTTCGTCGACGGCGACGCAACAGGAGGTTAGCGATGGAAAAATCGATCCTATTCAAACCCACAACCGACGGCTCCACGCGTCCGCTTGTCCGAAATCGGATACTATCGGCGCGTTTCACTGAGAGTGAGTATGTGGCGCTTGAGAGTTTCGCGTGGTCGAAGGGAACAACGCTCGCCAATTGGGTGCGCGATGTGCTCTTACATAGCCTTGGAGGGGCCAGTCAGCCGCAGATGGAGATGCATATCTTTACCGAACTCGTCGGCATTCAGATGCTATTGATGAACGCGCTCGAACCGTTGCTGCGCGGCGACAAACTTGCACAGGAACAGCTCACCGCCCTCTTTCGTCAGGTCCAGACGACCAAGGCCGCGAAGGCGCAGGAACTCCTAGCCAAGCGGAGCCAGAACAAGGAGAAATAGCCATGCCCGCCGTCCAACAGTGGGGACGAAGAGAATCGATCATTTGGCCGCCCCGCCATTATCTTTACACCGAAAATCTGGCCCCCTGATAGCCGGGTGCTTCGGCGATCAACAGCGCCGTTGCCGTATTCAGCCGTGCGTTGAGATAGGCACGCAGATGATTCGACCTATGGTGCGGTGCACGCTCATCTGTGTCGAAATCACAGTCCCAGTCTGCCCAAGGGTTTGCTACCGGTCCATTGGAGCGATGCTCTTGCAACAGGCTAACAAACTGATCGACTTCTGAACTCATGCCCTATCAATCTCTTTCTCGATACCCTAGTACTCTTGGCCCTGCTTCTGAATGACTAAGCACAGTCTCGCGTTCAACACTTTCATCCGGCCGAGTCGAAGACCGTAGTGAGGACGGAGGGACTTGAACCCTCATGGGCCGTTTAAGACCTGCGGATTCTCAACCGTCTACGGCTTTCGCCGCCCGAACATGACACCCTTTGGAGGGCTCACGCCCGGTTTGCGGTCTGGATTATCCCTTCACCCTTGTCCGGAAATTCCGGAGCTTAGGTGAGGCCCGTCTAGTCTTTACACTTTCCCGGCTTGTTTCTCTTCGGGCTTGGCTCGGGATTGCCATTTGAGGTTTCCCCGAATTTGAGCAGTTCTGCATCGCCGGTTTCCCAGACGAGCACTCAACTTTTCCTTAAGTCCGCTGCGTATGCCATTCCGCCACACGCGCGCAGCTGCCTGACTGCATTTCTATCGTAGGGCAGATTCGGCGGGATTTATACTCCGCGTGATTTACAGATTTTCGCGAAGTCTCTCGCTTAGAACGAAGGAGAAAGATGGCGGAACAACATACGATCCTCGGCGCCAAGGTTTACATCTACAAGCGTCCAAACAGCAGCCGCTGGCAATGCTCAAGCTTCTTCGCGGGCAAGAATCGTCGCACGAGCACGAAGGAAGAGAGCCTCTCCAAAGCCAAGGAAGTCGCCGAGGACTGGTATCTACAGCTTCGGGGAAAACTTCTCACTGGAGAGCTCAGAGCCGAAAAGATTTCGCGAGGTGTCTGAACAATTTTTACGCGAATGCGAGATCATGACGCGGGGAGAACGCAGCAAGCAATACGTGAAGGGCCAGTATTTGCGGTCGAGCGTTCACTTGGTGCCCTTTTTCGGAAACATGGACGTCTCGAAGATCACCACGGGAAAAATCGTGGAGTATCGAATTCACAGACACCAACAAGCAATTGCGAAACGTGGCAAGCCGCCGGCACACAGCACCATGCACCACGAAATCGTGACGCTGCGCCAGACCTTGAAGACCGCGCTGTGCCACGGATGGCTCGACCGGCTTCCAGATTTCTCTGAGCCGTACCGGCGATCATCGAAAGTCTCCTACCGGGCATGGTTTTCGCCAGAAGAATACGAGAATCTCTGTGAAGCGACTCGAAAACGCGCACTTGAGCCGAAGAAAAAGGGCTTCAAATGGCAAGCGGAGCAACTGCACGACTATGTCCTCTTCGCGGGCAATACCGGACTGCGTCCTGATGAGGCACGGCGCCTTGAGTTCCGTGATGTCGAGATCGTTGACGACGAGCCTTCGGGCGAGACGATTCTCGAGATTGAAGTGCGCGGTAAACGCGGATTCGGATATTGCAAGAGTTTGTCCGATGCCGTGAGTCCATTTGAGCGACTTAGAAGCAGGCTCCGTCCGAGGCGCGTTGACGGCGTGCGTGCCCCCGGCGAAGTGTCCGACAATTCTGATGTCCGGGGGAAGGAGTGGCGCACGCCCGAACCGACCGACCTCATTTTTCCCAAATGGCAGAGCGAGCTCTTCAAGACCATCACTGAGGAGGAGAATCTTCGGTTCGACAGAGACGGCCGACCACGTACGGCGTACAGCCTACGGCACACGTATATCAGCATGCGGTTGATGGAGGGAGCCAACATCTATCAAATCGCTAAGAACTGTCGCACGAGTGTCGGAATGATCGAGAAATATTACGGGGTGCACGTCAAGAACTCGCTCAACGCCGCCGCCATCAATGTGGTTCGCTCGGGTAAAGACGAGATGGCGGAAGAAGAATGATGAGCGCGATCACGGCTATCGGCCGCTTTTCCGAAAACATGCTTGCTTGCTCGTCCCGAGTACCGGTATCTGACGCCCAATATATTAGGTTATTGGATTCCTTTTGCCATTTTAGCCTTGTATATTAGGTGCATGTTGCCCCTGTACTTAATAGGCGAGCAGATCGCCATCAAACGCAAATCACTCGGCCTGACGAAGCCCACGCTTGCCAAAAAAGCTAGGGTCGGACTCTCCACGCTCGATGCCCTGGAGAACGGACGCATGGGGGAACTGGGATATTCCAAGATCACCAATATTCTCACGGCACTGGGGCTGGAGCTGAAGCTGCAGAAAGCAAGCGCGCGCCGGCCGACGCTTGAAGAACTCATGGAAGAAGGACGGGATGATCAAAGTCTGAACAGACGCCGCTGAGGCGGGAACTGCGGGGGAAGGACGACAAATGATATGTCACAAGGACCGTCGCTCATTTTCGACAAGTCATCGCTCGAAAGCCTAAACATTCACGAAGCAGCGCTCATGGACAATTTCTACATGTCCACGATTACGCCGCTCTTCTTCGTTGAGTGCCTAGCTGATCTCGAAAAGCAGTTGAAGAGCGGCAGCACGCCGGAGCAGCTTGTAGGCTCGCTGGCCGACCGGACCCCGGATTCGCAAGGCTATCCGAACGTTCACCATATGGCGATCCTGAACGGCGAACTAACTCGCCAATTCGACATCAAGACTGTTTACGAACGCGTCGCCATGGCCCACGGCGAACCCGTTCAGCTTGGAGACAAAAAGGGCGTCGTTTATCGCAAGAGCAAGGAGCAGGAAGCGCTCGAACGCTGGACCAAGCGCCAGTTTCTGGATGTGGAACGGAATATAGCCAAACAGTGGCGAAGATCACTCACCGCCGTTGATTTCGATGCGATGGTCAAGCACGTTATGCGGAATATTGGCCCGTGGCGGACGCCGAAAACTCTTGAGGATGCGAAACAGCTTGCCGACACGATCATCGATTACTTGGACGCCGTGGCTGCTGCGCTTCGGGCTTGATCTATTGGGATTACCTGAAGCCATCAATGTTCCTAACGCCGCCGATATTGTCATTGCTGACTGGATTCAGCGCCGCCGGCCGCTATTGCGAGAGCATGTGCCATATTTCGTTTTCTTGCTCACAGTGAACATCTTTTTCTGCCTTGTGCTGCCCACCCAATTGCTCAGGAACGTAAAGGCAAGCCATCAGGTCGATCTTGCTTATCTTTATTATTTACCCTTCTGCTCGGTGTTCACGTCGAAGGACAATTTCCACGCTCAGATCGTCCCGCTTTTTCTCGATCCTCACCAGACTTTCGTAAACGGCATCGATTTCAAGGAGGATCTCAAGAAGCTGGACGCCTACTATTCCGCGATGCCGGAGGAAGTCCTCAAGACCGGTCTCATCAATTTTGCAGGCACGCCGCCCGATGACACCAGTTTTCTGATTACTCGCCTATGGGATAAATATCTCCCCGCGTGGCGCGACATCAAGGCTGCTCCAAAGAAGCCACGCGATCCCGAGGCTGACAAGAAGTTGATCGAAGAGTTGAACCAAATGTCGGACTCGCCCGATCTCAAGCCCCACGATGAGCGCGACCCGGACAAGATCAACTACGTGACGATTATCAAGGATGTCAAAGTTCGCAAAGGGAAATGGCAGAGGTTCTCAGAGGAGCAGGAGCAGCGGATGCGCGACCAGGGGCTACTCCGTTGATCGTTCCGTAACACTTGGCAGCGGCGAGGAAAGACCTGCGGATGAATGCACTGCGTCAAATTGCGAACGCGACTTGACACGAATGCATAGGCGGGCGTGAAAAGACAGATCTTTACTCCTGGGAGGTTCAGACTAACAATCGGCAAAGGGGGTTCCTCGCGGACGCTAACCACCTGACGAATATTAGCGAGGCGCGCCGGAAGGGTCCGTCTGTCCGCAGTTCCCCCCAGTGCTGCTCTTCCTACGCCAATCAGCGAAAGATTTGTAACAAAAACCGAGCATGTACGTGGCTCGTTCTGCACTGGTAAAGTCCGCTCTACATCACTTGTCTTGAGAGATGAAAAATGTTTAGCGCCGAAGAGCGTACTCGCTGGGGTTACTTGGAGACTCGTGTTGATCGCTCTGCTGAAGAGGAAAAGGAACTAAGGGAATTGCGACAGCGCTTTTACGAGCAAGTGAAGGGGAAAAGCGACGCAGATTTCGATGCGCTGCAAGACGCAAATGGGAGCGGTATTGTGACTCCGATGAGCGAACGTGCCAAGCAACAACTAAAAGCAACCGCCGTTCCGCGTGACCGCGATCAATTCGAGAACTATATAAAACAGTTGGAGCGCGAAGGCTACACTGTTCGCCGACTCCAAAGCGGCGTAAGCCCTGTCGCACCCCGGCCGCTAGTGGACTCGCGCCGCTTCCGTTGGGAAGACCTCGACAATCGACTTCTATCTCCGAAACTACAAGAGATTTCTCGCGAGATGCAGAAGAGGTCTGCCGATGGCGAGAGGAAGGCTGAATTTGTCACTAGGCAGAGTGGCAATTCAGCTGGTTACCTACCACGACTGTTCGACTTTCAAGAACAACTTACCGACGAGTGGGCTCAAAGAGTTTTCGACGCTCATTGTGAATCATGGTCCCAACAGAACCGTACTGTGACTGGAGAGTTCATACGAGCAGTACGCGACCGAGCGATAATCCAGGTCATTGCCGCACGAAAGTCAGCAGTACAGTCGGGAGTTTCACTTCGTGGCGCTCGGACTGGAAAGAACCCGAACTCTGTTGCACTCGGCGATTGGAACCGCCGGATGGATCGTCTCGCAGCACGCTGGAACCAGCGTCTGGAATCCGATGCTGTGGCCGAAGACTACCGAGGATCTCATCCATCTAATCTCAATGATGATCGGTACTTCGCGCATCTGGCCATCGAAGAGGCAAGAAAGAGCATTGCTGAAGACAAGAGGCCGCACCCCAAAGTTGGCGCTGTGGTCGTCAGGGATGGAAAGATTCTAGCTACGGCCCATCGTGGCGAGAACCCAAAGTCTCATGCTGAATATGTCGCGCTAGAGGACAAGTTGCCAAACGAAACCTTAGCCGGGGCTACTGTTTACACCACGCTCGAACCTTGCGTCAAAAGGAAGGCCCCTAAAATTCCCTGTGCTCGGCGGCTCATCGAGAGGAGAGTTGCTCGCGTTTTTATCGGAATGCTCGATCCGAATCCCGACATACGTGGACTTGGGGATCAGCTACTAAGCGAAGCGGGCATTGAGGTTCAATTGTTTCCACGAGACTTGAGAGCACAAGTGGAAGAAATGAATCGCGAATTCATCAGGGATCAAAAAGAGAAGTGGAATTTGAGAACCTCAATGAGTGCCAGGAAAAGTGCCGACACCGTGGACGACCCAGCAGAGTTGTCTGAATTGAAACATACGACGTTAGTGTCCGAGATCATTCTTGAAGCTCGCTATATAAAAGGCGAGGACGACAGACGGGTCTTCCAATGCCAGTCAATTTCAGAGCAGGCGACTAGATACGCGGAAGGTGCCGTCCGTAGCCGGATCGAGCGGCCGCTGGTTGTGAAGGGCATTAACGTAGCGGAGGTCGATGCTCTCACCTGGGAGCCGACACATGTCCTATACCGTGACCCGAGCGCTGGGGAAGAAAAGGAGTTCGCGGTCTATGCCGGTCATCGAACGGTTGGATCAGAAACTCTGGTGTTTGACATTAACTATTGAGGGGATTATGGACACGAAGTTGTATGTCGAGTGGCGTGAGACGCTTAAGAAATGGGTTGTCAAGTTTCAAGGAAGGCTAATTTCGCAGCACGACACGCAAGCGGACGCACAAAAATGGGTAGAGCGTCACTACCCTTCGCACGCTTACGAGACTGAGCGGGTTGAAGTTCGTAAGAACTCGCCACGTGGCGCCAGACCGGGAGAATGGCGCGAATAGTTCGAGCGTATCACTTCTCGTTGCTGGCGCTGTTGTTCGGCTCGATAGTCTCCAACCTAAACTTCTTAATGGCGTATTCGAACTGCCGGGCGTAGTGCCCCAGTGCCCCAAGCAACTCCCGTCTCTCCTGTTTCCGCGCTATTTTCACAATCTCCGATAATCGAAAATAGTGAGACTAGCCATTTGCGGCGAGGTGCGGGGCCGCACTTTCAAGCGGGCGGGACCAAGGTCCTGTCTCGACACAATAAGATAAAAATGGTACAACGTAATAGGATAATACTAGTACAGCGCAATAGTATAAATACAGCGCAACACAATCGGATAATGGAAACACGAAGCCTGAAGGAAACCGGCCATGGCCAGACCGCCTGAAAAACTCGCGCAGTCCCTCGAAATCCTGCGGAACCTCCAGACCGCGGAAGGGGCTGGGGCGATCCGGGCGCGCGACCTGTCACGCACGCACCGGGAGCGCCTCCTGCGCAACGGCTTCCTGCAGGAAGTCATCAAGGGCTGGTATATCCCGAGCCGCCCGGACGAAGTGAAGGGCGATAGCACGGCCTGGTACGCATCGTTCTGGCGTTTCTGCGGCGCGTATCTGGAAGCGCGTTTCGGCGCGCGGTGGTGCCTTTCACCGGAACAATCGCTCTCGCTGCATGCCGGCAACTGGACCGTGCCCGGCCAGCTCGCGAGTGCGGTCGCCGCGCGCGGGCAACAAGGTCACCAAACTCCCGCATGGCACGTCCCTGCTGGAGCTTCGCATCGCGCTGCCGGCCGCGGCGGACCGGAAGGAAGAACAGGGCCTGCGGCTGTTCTCGGTGGAATCCGCCCTGATCGCGTGCTCCCCCAACTATTTTTCGAACAACGCGACGGATGTCCGCGCGGTGTTGCCGATGATACGGGACGCCTCCGGCCTTCTCCGCCGCCTCCTTGAGGGCGGTCACACCGTGATCGCCGGACGCTTGGCCGGGGCCTTCCGCAACATCGGCCTCGACCGCATCGCGGACGATATCGTGAAGACGATGGCGGCGGCCGACTACGCCGTGCGGGAGAACGATCCCTTCACGGACAAGCCGTCCCTGGTCATCGGAGCCCGCGAAACCTCTCCTTACGTAAACAGGCTGCGGCTGCTCTGGCAGAAAATGCGCGAGCCGGTCATCGAACGCTTCCCGAAAGCGCCGGGCCCGCCGCGCAACATCGAGGCGTACCTCAAGCGCGTCAACGACGCCTACGTCACGGACGCCTACCATTCGCTGTCGATCGAGGGCTACCGGGTGACGCCGGACCTTATCGAGCGCGTCCGTGGGGGTAGGTGGAACCCGGAAGCCGACGAGGGCGACCGCGATCAGCGAAACGCGATGGCGGCGCGGGGCTACTGGCAGGCCTTTCAGGCCGTGCAGAAAAGCCTCGGCAAAATTCTGAAGGGCGAAAATCCGGGAGAGGTCGCGGACGCGGACCACGGCACGTGGTATCGAGAGCTGTTCGCGCCGAGCGTCACCGTCGGCCTGCTGAAGCCCGCCGATCTCGCGGGCTATCGCAACGGCCAGGTCTATATCCGCAAGTCGATGCACGTGCCGCTGAACCGGGACGCGGTGAGGGACGCCATGCCGGCGTTCTTCGACCTGCTGCGCGAAGAGCCGCATCCGGCCGTCCGCGTGGTGCTCGGGCACTTCATCTTCGTCTACATCCATCCTTATATGGATGGCAACGGCCGCGTCGGGCGCTTCCTGATGAACACCATGATGGCGTCGGGCGGATACCCGTGGACGGTCATTCCGGTAACCGACCGCAACGCCTACGTGAACGCTCTCGAAAAAGCGAGTGTCGGCGAGGATATCGTGCCCTTCGCGGACTTCCTCGCCGGGCTGGTGAAAAAACGACTGGCGGGCGAGCCCTTGCCGGCGGTGCCGAAAGCTTCGCCCGTAGACGAACGCTAAAACAATTTTCGATCTGCAGCCTCAAGGTTCACGGTGCGGTTGTTCACTGTCCTTTAACTGTCCAATAAGGATTCCTTAGCGCTTCTTGCAAGGTTTTTAAGGGGCCACCCGCGTCTTGTAAGTTGTTGAAAATAATAGTATTTGTGGGCTCATAACCTAACGATCCTTGAGACTCCTTATTGCTCCCGAAGATGACTTTCGCAAACAGTATATGTACCCCGCGGGGCAGAGAGATCGGTTTCCTGCAAAGATCTTAAATCGGTCTAGAACACTGCCCGTTAGAGTCTTGCCGTTCTCGCCAGCACTCTGCGGCTTTTATGGGAGACGTGTTTTTCACGGTGGGAATATCGTCCTGTCTCGAAAAAATGTGTGTTTCACTGTAAATTCACGGATTCACTAAACAAGTTTGTGTCGTATGAAATGGATCTTTTGGCATCTCGGGGGTGACGAAGCTGCCATTGGCAAAAAATCTGCGCAGTTGCCGATGCGTTGTGCCGTTGAATCCGCCTGCGATCAGAACGCGGCCGTCTTGCAGTGCGGTCGCTGTGGCAAACTGGCGCGCCGTGGCAACAGATGTTGGCGTTGCTGTCGAATGTGCCGGTAATGGGATTGAAAATCTCGGCATCAGAGAGTTGCTGATTGGTTGCGTTGTAGCCGCCAGCGATCAGGACGGTTCCATCCGGCAGGAGAGCCGCAACCTGATCTTGACGCGCACGGACCATATTTCCCGCGGTCGCAGTGAAAGTGCCGAGAGTTGGATCGTAAAGCTCGGCTGTGTTTTGGGCGTTCCCGGAGGCATCCACACCGCCGGCGAAAAGCACTTGTCCGCTGGCGAGCAGCGTGGCAGTGTGATAAGCGCGCGCCGCCGTCATCGGTCCCACAGTCGTAGCGAAGCTGCCGTTGCTATAGAGTTCAGCCGGGTCGGTACCTCCCGTTCCGCCAGCGACCAGGACAGCGCCGCCTGGAAGGACGGTGGTCGTTTGACCCAATCGGGCATAGTTCATCGAGACAGTCGATGAGAACGGCTGGTTCACCGAGACCTGAACTGTCGCGGTGGTAGATGACCCAGCCGCATTTGTGACGGTAAGGGTAAAAGTGGTATCGACGACTAACGGTCCGGTGGAGACGGCGTTGCTGCTGGTCGCAGTGGACGTCAGCTGCGATGAACCCGTGCCGCTCGTCCCTATCGATGCCTGATTTCCCACGCCCCCAGTGAACACCGCAGTTAACGAAGATACCTGCCCATAGTTCACCGTGGCCGCCGAGGCAGTGAAGCTCTGGACGACTGGCAATGCAACTACGGTCGCCGTCGTCGACGATGAAGTAATGCCATCCGCCGCCGCAGTGGCGGTAATGGTGTAGGGCCCGGGCGTCGGTGGGGCGGTCCATGCTCCCGTCGCGGCATTCATCACGCCGCCGTTGGCGCTCCATACGATTGCGGTGTTGGCAGCCTGACTGACAGCAGAGCTGAAGCTCTGCGTGCCCTCCGCAGATAGGACCGGATTGGCGGGGCTGATTGCGGAGACGATCACGCTCTGCACGCCGACTGTGACTGTCTGATTGAGACTTACACCAGCGCGATTTGTGACTGTGAGCCGGTACTGGGTTGCGCTGGTAATTGAGCCTGCCACGACTGGAGTGCCGCTGACCGCCGCGGGGGTTACATCGGAACTGCCGGCGGCGCCGGTGCCGATGACGGCGCTCGCCGTCGCGTTGCTGAATACTGGCGTGAGTGTGGTCGGGCTGCCATAAGCAACCGGACTTGGCGCCGCCGTGAAACTGCTGACTACCGGCGCCGGTTCTCCCACTACGACCGACAGTCCATGAGAAGGAACAAGTGTGCTCGTGATGATCAAAACATCCAGGGTGGCATTGCCGGTCGCCGGCATATTAAAGGTGATGCTGGCGGTGCCTTGTCCGGAGACCAGAGTGCCGCCGGTGACCATCCAGATGTAGCGCGCGCCGGCTGCGGCGGTCACGTGTGCGGAGATGCCTGTGGCTCCCTGAGAGACGTACGCCGCAACCGTGATCGCTGCATTCGCCGCGGCTGCGGTGATTCCGTCAGTCGGCGTGTACAACTCCGATCCTGCGACAGCATTCGTGCCATCGCTGGTGCCGCCGGTCACGAGCACTTGCCCGCTGGGGAGAATCGTACCCGCGGCTCCGGTGGTGGGCGAACCAACCGAACTCATAAAATCGGACTTCTGGAAGGCGCCGCCTGCCGGATCAAAGAGTTCAGCCTGGTCGCTGGCGCTGGAAGACGTGCCATTGTTTCCACCCGCCACCAGCACCATTCCACCCGCCAGCAATGCGGCAACGTGTTCCTGACGCGGCTGGATCATATTTCCTGTGCTTACGAAGCGCATGAGCGAAGGATTGAAAATCTCTGCGCTTCCACTTCCCGTGGAGCCGGTGCCGCCGGCGATCAGAATCTGTCCGCTAGTGAGCGTCGTGGCCGTGTGCAGCGCGCGCGCCGCGAGCATGGTAGCGGCTGTAGAAAACGAATTTGTGGAAGGATCGTAGATTTCGGCCGTAGCCAGACGCGTGCTGCCGTTGCTTCCCCCGGCCACGAGAATGCGGCCATCGAGCAGACGCGAAACGGTCGCGGAGTCACGCACCCATGCCATGGAATTTGTGGACGAGAAGGTCCTGGTTGCAGGATTGTAAAGTTCGGCGCTCGCAAGGCCAGTGCCTCCGACAAGCAGCACCTGGCCTGAGTCGAGCAGGATCGCGCGATGATTCTGCCGCGCATGTGCGAGCGATCCAGTTGCGGTGAAACTGCCGTCAGCCGGATTGTAAAGTTCCGCTGTCGCAAGCGCAGTCGAGCCGTTCGAACCCCCGGCGATGAGGATGAGGCCATTGGGCAACAGTGTCGCCGTCTGTCCGTTTCGCCCGGTCAGCTGTGGAGTCGCTGAAGAGAACGAAAGATTTGTACTGTTGAAGAGGTCAACACTCGCGCTTCCGCTTCCGCCGCCGGCGACCACCACATTGCCGTCTGCACGTAAAGTTGCCGTGGGCAGATTGCGAGGCGTTGCCAGGCTATTCGAAACCGCGCTGAACTCGCCGAGGAAAACTTGCACCGTCGTTTGCGCCGTGGCAGTGTCACCCGCGTCATTCGTCACCGTCAGCGTGTAAGTCTGCGATGCGGTGAGCGCGCCGGTGCTCACGCCACCTGAACCGCTGGCCAGCGTGAGATTGCCGGGAGTGACGACGCCGCTGGAATTGCTGCCAGTGCCCGCGCCGGAGAAGGTCGCGGTGAGAGTAGAACTCTGGTTCTTGTTGATGCCTGGCGGCGTCGCGGTGAATGATGCAATCGCCGGAGCGGCAACGACCGTGATTGGCAGAGTGTTGGTTGAACCATTTACGGCAGTCGCGGTGATGGTGTAGTTGCCGGGAGTTCCGGGCGCCGTCCAGGTCGCGCCGGACCACGAGCCGGCGCCGCCCGAACTCCAGGTGAGAGACGTGTTGACCGCGCCGCTGACGGTGGCGCTGAAAGTGGCTGTGTGGCCTTGCGTCACCTTGCCTGAGGCGGGACCGGTGATGCCGCTAACCACCACATCTGCCGGCAGCACTGTGACCGTTGCATCGGCGCTGTCACCGGAGACGTTGGTCACGGTGAGCGTAAAGCTCTTGCTGCCCGTGATCGTGCCGGTTGTGTATGCCACTCCCGTGGTCACGTTTCCAATCCCCTGATCAATGACGCCGCTGCCTTGCGAGAAGACAGGCGTGACTGTGGTCGAGCTTCCATAGAGCACAGGGTTGGCAGCTGCCGTGATACTGAGCGCGATCGCCACCGGCACCACGTGCACCGTCACTTGATGGGACTGCGCAGGATCTGCAATTGAAGTAGCCGTCACCGTGATGTCTTGCGGCGTGGACGGCGCAGTCAGTTGTCCGGCTGCATTAATGGAACCCGCGGAGACGGACCAGGTGACTGCGGTATTTACCGCGCCCGTTACGGTGGCAGTGAACTGCGCTTCGGTGCTATTGACCGTGACGTTGGATGGCCCGGTAATCGAGGTCACCACGACCGGCATGACGTTGATGGTCGCGTTGGCGGTGGCGCTGGTGCCCACCGTGTTGGTCGCGGTCAGCGTGAATGTGGTGGCGGTGTTCAGCACGCCCGTGGGGTAGGCAACTCCGCTGGTGACGGTTCCGATTCCGTTATTGATGGACGCCGATCCGTTGGTGGTGAAAACCGGAACGATGGTGGTGGAGCTTCCCTTGAGCACCGGGTTCACGGCGGCGGTGAGACTGGTCGCAACCGGCATGGGAACCGCGGTCAGAGTTACGGTCTTGTTGGTGGTGCCGTTGCTGTCGGTCGCGGTCAGCGTGTAAGTGGTGGTGCTGGCCGGCGTGGTGACCGGGGTGGAACTGGAGCCGGTAACATCGCCCACACCATGATTAATGGTGAGTGTCATATCGGCAGCGCCGCTGGCGGACCAGGCGAGAGTCGTTGTCACTCCAGTTGTGTTGGTGGAGGGAGTCGCCGTGAAAGAAGCAATCGACGGCCCCGGATTGGCCGAAGCAATCGTCGCCGAGCTCTGCACCGGGACTTCACGGTCGCTGATCACCAGGACATTCACGACCGCGGGAGTTGTGTTCACGGTGAAGGTGATGGAGCGAGTGTTCAAGCCGGCGGTGATCGTTCCGTTAGTCAACGACCATATATAGAGGACGTTGGTCTGGCCCGTTGGAACGGACGCGGTCAGCCCAGATGCGCCATTAACGGCGGCGGCAGGGGCGGTGAGTGTTGCGTTCGGCAGAACCGGAGTGAGACTATCCTGCGGATCATAGTTCTCAGTCGTGCTTAAAGCGTTGGCAGAGATATTAGCGGGATCGGAGCTGCCGCCCGCGATCAGCACATGTCCATTGCGCAGAATGGTTGATGCCGGCTCGAAGCGAGCGGTGTTGAGACTGCTGGTTGACCAATAGGGAGTCGAGGCATCGAACGGATCGAAGAGCATCGCGTCCGACAGTGGCGTAGAGCCGTCGGAACTTCCACCGGTCAAAAGCACCAGGCCGCTGGCGAGCAGATTCGCCGAGTGACCGTAACGCGCCTCCGACATGGCTGTCGGGTTTTGGGAGAAACTGCCGCCAGAGAATGTTTCGACTGTGTTCAGCGCATTGGTCAGGTCGGTGCCGCCGGCGAAAATGACGTTCCCGCCTTGCAGCAGGGTTGCCGTGGACTGCGAGCGCGCATCCGCCATGGATAGCGTGCCGCTGAAGCTTGCGCCGTTGAAGGTCTGAGCGGAGGCGCTGGCCGCGCTGGTGTTGTCTCCTCCGGCCACGAGCACCGTGCCGTTTTCGAGCAGGGTTGTGCTGCCCGATTCGCTTGCTGCCGCCAGGCTCGGCGCGACGGAGAAAGTTCCTGCCACGGGATCATAAATCTCGGCGCTCGAGAGCGCCGTGCCATTGTCATCGACGCCTCCGGCGAGCAGCACTCTTCCATCATCCATTAGCGCGGCAAAGTGTTTTTGCCGGGCCTTCGACATCGACCCGGTTGAGGTGAACGTATTGTTCGATGGATTGAACAGCTCCGCCGTGTTCTGCGCCGTCCCGTTGATGTCTGCTCCGCCTGCGATCAGAACCTGGCCGTTCGCCAGCAAAGTTGCGGTGTGAGAGTAGCGAACCGATTGCATTGCCGAACCGATGGCGCTGATGTTCTGACCTGTCACATCGGAAATATCCGCGCTCGCCGTCGAACTTCCGCCTGCGATCAGGACTCTGCCATCGGGCAGCAGCGTCACGCTGTGTCCTACACGGTTGGTACTCAGGCTCGACCCGGAATTCGTCCTCCCCTGGACCGCATTCACGGTGACGGTTTTGTTGGTGCTCTTTCCGGCTGCGCTCACCACGGTTAGCGTGTAGGTAGTGGTGGAGGCCAGCGAGCCGGTGGAGAAGGGAACACCGCTCACCGGCGAAGTATTTCCCGGCATGACGGTTGCTGTGCCCCCGGAATAATTGGCCTGCAGGTTCGAGCTATCTCCCGCAGAAAGTGCCACTGGGGATGCCGTGAACGATGAGATTACCGGCAAATTAACCACGGTGGTGGTTGTGTTCGCGGAGTAACCTAATGGCGAAACCGAACTGGCGGTAATGGTGTACGTGCCTGCTGATGGTGCAGTCCAGTTGCTGCCGGAGAAGCTGCCGCCGGTGGCGCTCCAGGTGACGGCGCTGTTTGCGGAACCGTTCGTGGTGGCTGTGAAATGCACCTGGTCGCCAACCGAGACGGTGCTCGCCGTGGGTGTCGGAGTGCTGACTGAAACCGCGCTCTGATTGACGTTCAGATTCTGTGAAACAGAATCACCGGCAACATCGGTCACGGTTAACGTAAATGTCTTCGACGTGGTCAGCCCGCCGCTTGAAACTCCCTGGCCGCTGGTCACCGAACCCAGTCCGACGATCTGGCCAGATCCCAGAGAGAAGACCGGCGTAATCGTGGTCGAGCCTCCGTAGTTTGCGGTCACCGGATTCGACACGAAGCTGGTGATCACGGGCAGCGGTACCACCTGCACGGTAAAGTTCGACGCCGTGCCACCGTTAACCGATGTCGCGGTAATGGTAACGGCGGTCTGGGTCGTATCGTACGGAGGTCCGGTGGGAGCGGTAAAATTCGCGCCGCTGAAACTTCCCGCCGAAGCGTGCCACGTAACGGCCGTGTTCACCGATCCGGAAACCGTTGCAGAGTAGGTCGCGGTGTGGCCTTCGGTGACATAGGTCGGCCCCGAGATTCTGACTGAGACCGGTTGCAATCCAACTGTGGTGGATTGCTGCGCCGTGTCTCCGGCCGCATTGGTCACCGTAAGAGTAAAGGTGGTGGGCGTAGAAATGGCCGCAGTCGGATAGGCGGGGCCGCTCGAAACTGCCCCAATGCCCGGAGAAATCGATCCCGTGCCCTGGGGGAAGATCGGTGTGAGGTTGGTGTTGCCGCCCACAGGCACCGTGCTCGCCGCGGCGGTCAGGGATGTCGCGATCGGAGGCGGCACAGCAAGAATTAGCGCCGTGGCGGTTGCACTGCCGCCCGCATTCGTGGCCGTCAGCGTATATGTTGTCGTACCCAAAGAGCCCACCGTGACGGGTACAGAAGTTCCAGCTACCATCCCAACACCCTGGTCAATGAAGAGACTGGTAGCACCTTGCACCGTCCAATTCAGCGTCGTGCTTCCACCTACTGTGACGGTGGGATTCTGCGCCGAAAAGCTGGAGATGATCGGAACCGGCGTTACCACAAACTGCGTGTGCGAGGGGATAATGCGATCGCTTACCACCAGCGCGTCGAGTGTGGCGGTGCCCGAGGCCGGCATTGAAAATGTGATAGACCTCGTTCCCTGACCAGCGCTGATGGCGCCGCCGGTGATCATCCAGAAATATTGAATGTGCGTCTGCGACGGTACGCTTCCTGCGAGCCCGGTCTGTGCCGTGATCGCGCCTACGGGAGCGGTGATGGTCGAGTTCGGAACCGTGGGGGTTAGACCATCTTGCGGGTCGAACAGTTCCTGGATCGCCGTTGCGCCACTCTGCACCAACCCTCCCGCGATCAGCACTTGCCCGTCCTGTAGAAGCGTTGCCGTGTGTTGCGAGCGCGCAGTGGACAGTAGCGCGGTAAGGCTGAACGTTCCCGCGGTCGGGTCAAACATCTCGGCGCCATCGATGGGAATGCCAGATGCATTCACTCCGCCTGCCGCAATCACTTTGCCGCTGGTGGTCAGCGTTGCAGTCAGGCCGTCGCGCGCATCGGCCATCGCGCCCGTCGCGCTGAATGTATTGTTCGAAGAGTTGAAGATTTCCGCGCTGGCCAGTGGAGCGCTTGCGCCTTTGCCGCCAACCATGGCGACGCGTCCGTCATTCAGCAAGACCGCGGCGTGACGCTGCCGGGCGGTAGACATGCTTCCAACCACCGTGAATGCGCCCGTGGCCGGGTTATAGATCTCCGCGCTGGCCAGAGGTACGCTTCCGTTGTATCCGCCCGCAATGAGCACTTGACCGCTGGCGAGTAGCGTAGCGGTGTGGCTGTAGCGAGCCGTGTTCAGATTGCCCGCCGTGTAGGTGAATGTCTCCGTCAACGGGCTGTACAGTTCCGCCGAGACTACGGGAGAACTTCCGTTCAGTCCTCCGACGATCAGCACCAGTCCGTTTTGCAGCAGTGTGGCTGTGTGCTTTTCGCGGGGCGTCTTGAGTGCACCGGTCGCGGCAAAGCCGCCGGTATCCCAGACTTCGCTGGCGGCAATGGTCCCGCCGTTGTTGCCACCGGCGACTCAGGACCGTGCCATTGGGTAATGAGAGTAGCTGTGTGGTTGTAGCGCGCCGAGAGCATCGTGCCGCCATCGGAAACAGCTACCGCCACCGGGTCGTAAATCTCGGATGTGTTGAGCGACCCACTATCGCTCTGCCCGCCGATGATCAAGTCGGTGCCATCCGGCAGCAAGGTACTGGTGTGGTTATATCGCGCGCCGGAGAGCAGAAATTGTCGCCAGGGAAGAACCCACGACCACCGGAACTGTAAGCGTTGCCGAGGTGCTGCTTCCTGCCAGGTTATAGACGGTGAGAGTGAATGTGGTGGTCGCCGCGAGATTGCCGGTAGGAACACCGACGTTCGACTGGGCAGAATTTGTGATATCCGAACTGCCAGCTCCGCTCGTGCCGACGAATGCGTTTCCGCCTCCGTTGGTGAAAACTCCCGTCAAAGTGGTTCCAAAGTTCTCGCTGACAAGAAGAACGGCCGCGGTGAAAGAACTGATGACCGGCGCAATGACGACGTTCACGCTGGTGGAAGTTGACTTTGTGGGATCCGAAACCGAGGTTGCCGTGATTGTGTATACGCCTAGAGTTGATGGCGCGGTCCAGGTAGCGCCAGACCATGAGCCTGCCCCGGCCGCGCTCCAGGTGACGGCGGTGTTGACCGCATTTTGCGCAGAGGCGGTGAAAGCCTGCGTGCCGCTGGTCGTTACATAACCTGCGGCGGGCGAGGGCACGGTCACCGCGACAGTCTGCGGCGTGATTAAGCCCGAGGTTGCAGTGGTGGTCTGACCGGCCGCGTTTGTAACCGTCAGAGTGAATGTTACCGGTGTAGTGATTGCCGAAGAAGACTTGCTGACGTTATTGGTGACCGCCCCGATGCCTTGGTCGACCGCGCCGGTGCCATTCGAGAACTGTGGCGTCAAATTGATGGGGGCGCCGAATAGCGGACTAGTAGTGCTCGGCGAGAGGCCGGTCGCAACCGGCAAAGCGACAATCGTAATGGTCGCATTAATGGTCAGGGCCGGATTGGCGTTGCTGGTTGCGGTAAGCGTGCACGTCTGCGCCGATACCGGTGCGGTCCATGTGGTATTCACTCCGCTCGCGGTGCTGCCGGGACTGAAAGAGCCGCAACTGGAACTCCAATTGACGGCTGTATCAACCGCATTCGTGACGGTTGCTTGGGCGGTCGTGGTATAGCCCACGCTGACCGTGCTCTGCCCCTTGGTGATGGACCCGATCGCCACCGTCTGCGGTGTCACCACGACTGAACTATCTGCGTAGGTTCCCGCCGCATTGGTTGCGCGCAGGTAGTAAGTAATGGCCGAAGTGATTGCACTGGTGGTGATCGGCGTGCCGCTCGTCGGTGAATTGGAGATGTCGCTGCCGCCTTGCGTGGTGCCGACCGAGGCCGAGACAGAGTTGGCGAATGTCGGCGTCAGATTCACCGTCGCGCCGTAAAGCGGCGCGCTGGTTGAAGCAGTGATCGAAGCCGTGGGCGCGAGCACCACGGTGACTGTGGTGGTGGCCTTCTTGCTGGCGTCGTCGTTCGAAGTCGCGGTAATCGTGACGCTGCCCGAGGTGCCGGGCGCGGTCCATGTTCCCGTGCTGCCATTGATCGCGCCTCCACTTGCAGTCCAGGTGACTGTTCCCAAGTGTCCGCCGCTGGTCGTCGTAGTGAAGGTGGTCAAACTGTTCACGGTGCGGGTGGGCGAAGCCGGGCTGAGCGGATTTACCACGACTGTTTGCGGCGTGACCAGCGCAGAATCTATCGTTGCCTGCTGTCCCCCAGCGTTGGTGACCGTCAGAGTGAACGTCGTCGCCGTGGTGATTGCCAGTGACGATTTGGCAACGTTGTTGGTGACCGTTCCCACACCGTTGTTGACACTGCCGTTTCCGCCCGCGAATGCGTTGAACAGAGGAAGAAGGCTGACGGTAGCGCCGTAGAGCGGGCTGGTCGTGCTCGGCGTAAGGCTGGTGGCAATCGGAAGCGCAATCACCGTGATGGTGGTAGTGATGCTGACAGACGGCTTGGCATGACTTTTTGCGGTCAGCGTGCAGGATCCGGGGCTGCCCGGCGCTGTCCATGTTGTATTCACACCGCTTGCCGTATTGGTTAGGCTGAACGAACCGCAGGTGGCTGTCCAGTCAACCGTTGTGTCCACGGCATTGGAAACGGTGGCTTTCGCCGTCGCCGTGTACCCTACGCTGACGTTGCTGGCGCTCTTGGTGATGGCGCCAATGGTGACCGTCTTCGGCACCACCGCGACAGAATTGTCCGCAAAGTCTCCCGCCGCGTTGGTGGCGCGCAGCCAGAAAGTGGTTGAGGCAGTGAGGGCTGCAGTTGTAATTTGCGTTCCACTCGTGGGCGAGTTCGAGACATCGCTGCCGCCCTGCGCGGTGCCCACTGCGGCCGAGACTGAATTGGAGAAAGTCGGAGTCAGGTTGACCGTCGCGCCGTACAGCGGCGTCGTGGTCGACGCGTTGATCGACGCGGTAGCGGCCAGGACCACGGTGACCGTAGTTGTGACCGTTTTGCTGTTGTCGTCATTCGCGGTGGCAGTGATGGTGACGTTGCCAGCGATGGCGGGAGCAGTCCACGCGCCGGTACTGGCGTTCATCGCTCCCGCGCTCGCCGACCATGTGATGCCATTGGTTACGCCCCCGGTGGCCGTGGTAGTGAAGGTTGTCACTGTGTTGACCGTCTTCGTGGGCGAGGCCGGGATGATGGCATTTACTGCCACCGTTTGCGGCGTCACCGTGACGGAACCATCTACGAAGTCTCCCGCGGCATTGGTAGCGCGTAGCCAGTAAGTCTTGGTTGTGGTAATGGCCGCAGTCGTAATCTGTGTTCCACTGGTGGGTGAGTTCGAGATATCGTTTCCGCCCTGCGTGGTGCCCACCGAGGCCGAGACTGCGTTCGCAAAGGTTGGCGTCAGATTGACCGTCGCGCCCCGCAGAGGCGTAGTTGAGGATGCCGAAATAGAAGCGGTACTGGCCAGAACAACAGTTACAGTGGTCGTCGCCGTCTTTGCAGGATTGTCCTGCGATGTTGCGGTGATGGTCACATTGCCGGCCGTGGCAGGAGCAGTCCAGGTTCCGGTGCTGGCATTCATAGTGCCTGCGTTGGCCGACCAGTTGATGCCGTTGGTCACTCCGCCCATGGCGGTGGTGGAGAAGGTGGTCGTCGTGTTGACGGTGCGTGTGGGCGCCGAAGGACCGACTGCGTTGACCACCACGGTCTGCGGCGTAACCACGACGGAGCTGTCGGCGTGATCCCCGGCCGCGTTCGTGGCTCGCAGCCAGTAGGTCTTGACTGACGTGATTGCTGCTGTAGGGATTGCGGCGCCGCTGGTGGGTGACCCGGAGATGTCGTTGTCGCCCTGCGTTGTTCCGACCGATGCCGAGACGGCGTTGGCAAATGTTGGCGTGAGGGTGATCGTTGCCCCGTAGAGCGGATTTGCCGAGGACGCGGCAAGTGAGGCAGTCGGAGCCAGGACGACGGTCGCTGATGTCGTGGCTGACTTCGTGTTGTCGTCGGCCGACGTGGCGGTAATGGTGACGTTGCCGGCTGTGGCGGGAGCGGTCCAGGCGCCGGTACCGGCGTTCATCGTTCCCGCGCTCGCTGACCACGTGATGTTATTGGTCACGCCGCCTGTGGCCGTGGTGGTGAAGGTAGTCAAGCTGTTGACCGTCTTCGTGGGAGAGGCCGGGCTGATGCCATTCACAACGACCGTCTGCGGTGTGACCGTAACGGAGCTGTCGGCGTAATCCCCGGCAGCGTTCGTAGCCCGCAGCCAATAGGTTTTGGTTGTGGTAATGGCGGAGGTTGGAATTGCTGTTCCGGTCGTAGGCGAACTGGAGATATTGCCGCCGCCCTGAGTAGTGCCTACTGCGGCTGAGACAGCATTGGAGAAAGTCGGAGTGAGGTTGACCGTTGCGCCATAGAGCGGGCCAGTTGACGAGGCAGTGATCGAGGCGGTGCTGGCCAGGACCACGCTAACCGTGGTCGTCGCCGTTTTGCCGCTGTCATCACTCGATGTTGCCGTGATGGTGACATTGCCGGCGGCGGGAGCGGTCCAGTCGCCGGTGCTGGCGTTCATCGATCCTGCACTTGCCGACCACGTAACGGCATTGGTCACGCCGCCCGTGGCGGTGGTGGCGAAAGTGGTTGAGCTGTTGACGGTGCGTGTGGGCGCGGCTGGAGTAATTGCGTTTACCACCACGGTCTGCGGCGTAACAGAGACGGAGCTGTCGGCATGGTCCCCGGCCGCGTTTGTCGCCCGCAGCCAGTAGATCCTAAATGACGTGATCGCCGCAGTAGGGATCGGCGTGCCGCTCGTGGGTGAACTGGAGATGTCGCTACTGCCTTGCGTGGTACCGACCGAGGCCGAGACTGCGTTGCCGAATGTCGGCGTCAGGCTAATCGCCGCGCCATACAAGGGATTGGTGGAGGAAGCTGTGATCGACGCACTCGCGGCTGCCACGACGTTGACTAGGGTCGTCGCGTTCTTGCTGCTATCGTCGTTCGAGGTGGCGGTGATGGTCACATTGCCGGCGCTGCCGGGAGCAGTCCAGGCTCCGGTGGCAGCGTTCATGGTCCCAGCGGTGGCGGACCATGCGATGCCGTTGGTTACTCCGCCTGTGGCCGTTGTTGTGAAGGTGGTTGCGCTGTCGACGGTGCGTGTGGGCGCGGCCGGGCTGATGGCATTCACTACGACCGTCTGCGGTGTGACCGTGACGGAACTGTCGGTGTAGTCTCCGGCAGCGTTGGTGGCGCGTAGCCAGTAGGTTTTGACGGATACGATGGCTGAGGTCGGGATCTGCGTTCCGCTGGTCGGGGACGCGGAAATGTCGCTTCCGCCCTGCGTTGTCCCTACCGAAGCTGAAACTGCGTTGCCAAACGTTGGCGCCAGATTAACCGTTGCGCCGTGGGGCGGACTAGTTGACGAGGCGGTGATCGAGGCTGTGCTGGCCAGGACCACGCTTGCGGTGGTCGTCGCTGTTTTGCTGCCGTCATCACTCGATGTCGCCGTGATGGTGACATTGCCCGCAGTGGCGGGAGCAGTCCAGACCCCGGTGCTGGCATTCATGGTGCCCGCGCTGGCTGACCAGGTAACGCTATTGGTCACACCGTCCGTGGCGCTGGCGCTGAAGGTGGTCGAGCTGTTGACGGTGCGTGTGGGCGCGCCTGGAGTAATTGCGCCCACCACGACTGTCTTTGGCGTCACTGTGACGGAGCTGTCAATGTAGTCGCCGGCAGCATTGGTCGCGCGCAGCCAGTAAGTCCGGGGTGAGGTGATGGCTGCGGTGGGGATTGCGGTGCCGCTTGTGGGCGAACTGGAGATGTCATTGCCGCCCAGCGTCGTTCCGACCGAGGCAGAGACCGCGTTGCTGAATGTCGGTGTCAGGTTGATCGTCGCGCCATAGAGCGGATTGGTCGAGGAGGCGCTGATCGATGCACTCGCGGCTGCCACGACGTTCACCAGGGTCGTGGCGGTTTTGCCGCTGTCATCATTCGAGGTGGCGGTGATGATGACATTGCCCGCGCTGCCGGGAGCAGTCCACGCTCCGGTGGCGGCGTTCATGGAGCCGGCGTTGGCGGACCATGAGATGCCGTTGGTTACTCCGCCTGTGGCCGTTGTGGTGAAGCTACTCGTGCTGTTGACTGTGCGGGTAGGTGCAGCCGGGCTGATGCCATTAATTGTAACGGTCTGCGGCGTCACCGTAACGGAACCGTCTACGAAATCTCCCGCGCCGTTCGTCGCCCGCAGCCAGTAGGTTTTGGTTGCGGTAATGGCGGCGGTTGGAATTGCTGTTCCGGTCGTCGGCGAACTGGAGATGTCGCTGCCGCCTTGCGTTGTCCCCACCGTGGCCGAGACGGCGTTGGCAAACGTTGGCGTCAGATCGACCGTTGCTCCCCTCAGCGGATTGGTCGAAGACGCGCTGATCGACGAAGTCGGCCGAACTACGACGGCCAATGTGATAGTAAAGGGCTGGCTCGTGCCGCCAGTGTTCGTCGCCGTGACGATGTAGAGAGCAGCCGGGGTTGCTGTATCCGGGACTCCGCTGATGGCTCCGGTTGCGGGATCAAAGCTGAGGCCGGAGGGAATCGCCGGCTGAATGCTCCAACTCGTCGCCGGCCCGCCAGAGTTTGTGGGCAAGAATGGTAGCAATGCTGAGTTGATGGTGATGGCAAAGTTTGCCGAGGGATACTGAATCGCGGGAACGATGTCAACCACGTTGATATTGAGGCTGGTTGGAGGGCTTGTTCCCCCGGTGTTCGTTGCCGTGACGGAATACGAAACTGCGGCCGTGATCGTGCTTGGATTTCCAGAGATCGAGCCGGTCGCTAGGTTGAAGGTCAACCCTGCGGTGAGTGGTGGCGCGATCGACCAGGAAGTTGCTGGACCACCAGAGTTGGCGGGAACTATCGGCGATACAGCGGTCCCCCTCGTCAAAGTGAAGGCAGATGGAGCATAGTGAATCGCCGGAGGAACGTCGATGACGTCAATGGACAGCGGTTCCGCAGTGACCGATCCCCAATTGTTGCTCGCTGTCACCGTGTATGTCGTATTCGGACTGAGGACGCGAGACGCGCCTGAGACCTGGCCCGTCGCGGAATCAAACACCAGGCCGGCGGGCAAAGAAGGACTGATTTTCCACAAAGTCACCGTGCCGTGGGTCAGCGTCGGCGATATGGGTGTGACCGGAACGTTAACCGTCCCGATGTAGGCATTGGGGATGTAGGAAAAGATTGGCGCCGAATCGATCACGGTAATCGCGAGCGCCACGGCGTGACCTGTCACCGCCTGTGTTGCTGGCTGTCACCGTGTAAGCGGCAGCTGGCGCCGGCGATGCGGGAGCGCCGCTGATCACGCCCGTACTTGCATTGAGCACGAGGCCCACAGGCAAATCAGGCGATACTCGCCACATCAGGGCGTTAGCGTCAGCACGTGTGGGCGCAATGTTCCCAATGTCGGCGCCGCGAATAAGAGTGTAAGAAGTTGGGTTGTACTCGATTGTGGCAGGAACCGTGGCCGAATTGGTAGTGGTGTCGCCGGCGCCGTCCGTCACGGTACAGTTCACTAGAGTGGCACCGGGGCCGGAATCGGCAAATTGAATCTGCGACGTGCCCTGGCCGGAAAGGATGGTGCCGCCCTGGATGGTCCACACGTAGGCGGAATCAGGCTGGGAGGAACGGATGCGTTTCCCGGCGTGTTGCCAACCGGTGCTACCACCGTGATGCTTGCCTGGGGCACCGCGACAACCGTCGTTGTTGCAGTGGCGGTATAGCGAACGTCCCGGTCCCACATCGCGATGATCGTGCCGGAGCCGGGCGTGTTGGAGGCGGTGAAGTTGCCGTTTTGATCGATGGCTCCTAGAGAGGCTGGAAGTACAGACCAGTGCGCGCCACCGCCCCACGGACTGCTTGCGGTGAGATGAATAGTGCGCCCCACCGTCACAACCGGGGTCGCGGGCGTGATCTTCAGCGCATAGTTATTCTTGTCGGTGTGGTCTCCGCTTTGGAAAGCAGCGCATCCAGTGAGCAGCAGCGCAAACAAAACGCACGTCGCACTACCAAACGCGATGAATAGATTTCGCGGTGAGGCCTGACATTCGGATTGCTGCACATTTGGCTGTCCCCGCGCCATTTAAAAGTTCCACCCTGCCCCGAACGTGACGACGCTGACCGGGACCCGTTCAAAACCGTAGGTGCTGTAGACCCATCGGCCCATCAGTTCGAACCGATGCGAGAGGCGACAGGTAGCGATCGCGCTTCCTGCGGGTCGCGTCCAGTGGCTGTTTCCAGAAGCCTGGACGGTGCCCAACCCGAAGAATGTCACCGTATTCACACTATCCACGGACCACCGCGCCGACATATCCACCGAAGCCGAGAGAGGTTCTCTTGAATGGCCCGCCCAGGAGATAGAGATATTCGCCGCCAGCCACCATGGCCCGAACCTGAGTGTTGATTGTCTGAATCTGGGTGGGGTTTTGAAATCTTTGCACGCCGGTACGGAAGTTCCACCATTCACCCACCGGTCTCAGGAAATGCGACTCGCCCATGCGAAACTGTCCATGTGCTCCCGCGTAGTAGTTCGGGAACCGATTGGTGGTGAGTTTCAGGTCATGCTCACCGAGACTCAGTCCACCGCGAACTCCGACGGAAAACCGCGGCTCGCGATAGGTTGGAGGTGGTGATGTTTGTGACTTTGTGGAACTATTGGGAAGCGGTCCTGTAGTCGGATCTGCAATGACGGCGCGGACTCGGCTGTCAAGCGCAATAGCTTGAGATTGGTCGGTGGAACTGGCGCTTAAGGCGGCGTTACAAGGCGTCGTCTGCACCAGCAGCAGGGCCAACACCGCTCCCGAGGTGAGAAGCTTGCTGAAGCTTAATCCGTAAGAAAACACCCCTCCAACCACGGCCCTCATCAGCGACTGGGGGGACGATTCGCAGCAAGGCGAGACGATAAGGGCTTGATCTTCTTCCCGGGAAGTGTCCTGACTCTGGATGCATCTCACTCCTGAACTCGGGAAGAATCCAATTTGCTGTTAGGATAGGAAAGCCACATAGCGGTGCTATCGGCAGAGGTTGCAAAGTCCTTTAACGATTGTGATTTTCGCTCATGCCGCTCCACTTGCTACCAAACGACGTCCGCCGACACCGTTTGATATCAATCAGCTACGTCTCATTGTTGCCCTGTCACTCCAGACACCGTTCCGTCGCGACGCAAGAAGTAATTTCCTGCGACCCCAAAGGATCGCCTTCGGCACCAGCACAAATAGCTGATGCAATCAGCGTCGCCCGGATCACAATGTCTTCAGGCAGGAACCGCCACGAGCGGACGAGCATTCCTAATCTCTTCAGTTTTGCCGAAACTCGCGATACCAGCGGTTGTGACAGTGCTCAGATTCGACGCTCATCTTTGGCTGCGCCGCACTGCGGATTACGCTACGGTTCCGCTCCCGCTACCGGGAAATTTCCAACGACTTAGAGGTCATCCGACTCTTGTAAGTCCTTTAACGTCGTGTATGGGCCGTTCTTTCACGGTGGTATCCACAGAAGAAAAGGATCAGTTGAAAATCGGACTGGTGCCTCAACGTGCGCTGTGTCCTTTTTGTGTCCTTCGCAATTAGATACCGCTCGATTTCACCAACTTTTTCAACGTTTTCCGAAAGCGAGCGCTGCGCGTAAGCGCGTGAATTGTTTCGAATTGAGCCAGAGACATCCCTTGCCCAACGCCGCACAGCGGCGCGGGTCTCTAAAGCCTGTCGTTGGAGTTGAAAATGCCGCTGGCCTCAGCGCCCGAAGCTCATCAGCGTGATGAAAACAAGCGCATTGGGAAAGATCGTGCTGATCCCATAAGGAAGGAACGATATTCGTGGCTGAAGATATATATAAGAAGCTGATCGACCTACTTGAGCAGCATGGTGCTCATTATCGCCTGATTGACCATCCGCCCGAAGGACGAACGGAAGTCGTGAGTCCAATGAGAGGAAACAACCTCAGAGATGCAGCGAAATGCATGATCCTTATGGTCAAGTTGGGCAAGAAGACCACCAAGTACGTGTTGGCGATTGTGCCCGGAGATCGTCGGGTAAGCTTGCTGGCGGTCAAGGCCCTTTTCGGGGCTACGTATGTTTCATTCGCATCAGCAGAGATTGCCGAGCGTCTCGCTGGGAGCGTTGCAGGAACAATATTGCCTTTCGTTTTGAATGGCCAAAGCGAACTGGAGTTGGTCGCTGATCCGTCAGTTGGCGAAGCGAACGAATTATTCTTCAACGCGGCACGTCTGGATCGCTCTGTAGCGCTGAAAGCTGGTCCACGAGTCGATGTCCGAGCTTGCGGAACGTCGCAGCGTCTATCTCGAGCGGCGCATGCCGGCCGGAATCGCCATCCACGAATCTCTCTTTTACTGTCGATTCTTTCGTCACGTATTTATCCCTTCCAGGAGATCCGTCTCAGGCACTCGCCCGCCAGTCACGGTGCTGAATGCCCGATAGAACGACTGCCGTCCCCATAACGCTTCGTGATCATCGGCCGACAAGTCCTTCAGCCGCTCGTACGCGGTCACCTGTGATTCGTGGCAGCAGATCGCCCGCCACACTGTCGACGAGAAGCTGCGCGTATCAATCACTGTGGTAATCGCCCAGTCTGGCCAGGGCACAGCCTGCCGCTCAATGCCGTCGACCGTCGAGACCAATTTCCGGAAAGCTGACTGGTAAGCTTTCCAGGTCGACTCCGGCCAGGCTATGTAGTAAAGCTTCGACACTGCATGCGGCTGTGCGGCCTCGATCCCATCGCAAGAAAAGGCGGGATCGGCTGCGGCGACGATGGCCGCCGTGGTGAATTGGGAGATCGCAATATGATCGGGGTGCCCGTAAGCACCGTCGGCTCCGAACGTCACGACTACATCGGGCTGGATCCGCCTTATATGTCCCACAATGGTGGCGACAGCCTCGCGGGGATTCGCACGGTCGAGTTGCTGATCGTGGTAGTCGAGGATTGAGACTTCGCGCACACCCAGGGCCGAGGCGGCGGCACGCAGCTCGCCCTCACGGATGTTCGCCAGTGCCAATGGGCCGGGATGCTGATGATCATCCAGACGATAGCCTCGGAAGCGGCCACTATCGCCACGAGTGGCGGTGAGCAGAAAGACGTCAACGCCTTCGGACGCGTATTTTGCAAGCGTGCCTCCCACCCCCAGGGATTCGTCATCGGGGTGCGCGAGCACGGCCATTAATCTCGGTGTCCGCATGATTTCTGTGTTCCCTTTGGGCGAATTGGCTGCCGCGCCAATTCGCGTCGGAGTCTCGAACAAACCCTAATTTGATCAGGCACGGCCCGGCTGCGAAATCACCGGCCCAAGGCCTTGCGGATGCGCGCCAAGTGGTGCCAACTGTGCCGCAGTGCGTGGTCCTCAATGACGAACTGCGCGGTGACCGGCGCGCCGAAGCTCAGCGAGAAGGGCGCCGCCCGATCCAACTCGTCATCCGTGAACGCGCGTACCGCGTCGGCCGCCTCGCGACTGTTCCGGCGCAAGAGTTCGAGCGCGGCGGCCTTCGTTATCCCCGCATTTTCGCCGGCATGCTTGGCATTCAGCTCGGCGACAACCTCCCACGTGACGTCCGTGATGGCCTTGCCGCCGGCGATTGCTCGCGCGACATCAATCTCGATCGGGTACATGCTGGCAACATGGTGCACGATGACGCCGATCGAACGACGGTCCGTAGCTCGACACCGGTATTCGCCACTCGGCTTCCGAGAGTCCTTCAGCAAAGGCAGCCAAGCCTGCAGCGCCTTCCTCGATGCGATCCGCCAATAATTCAGCGCGACGACCCGTGGTGGTTCTGGTTTTGTGAGAGGCCGTGGTCTCTGGTGGCATACTTCATCTCCTCATGATTGAATTTTAGTCGGCCAGCAATTCGCTCCTTCCGCTGTTTCGACGCAGTCATTATGAGGCAGGATCCGGCTTTATAGTTATCCGAGAGTCTGGCTCTCTTGCTCGCGCGTGCGTTGTATGCGTTTCGCTTGTCCCAGCGTCCGGTGCGATTTGCCGGGACGCGGGAAACATTCTGCGACAATGACAAGACAGAGTTTGCGTCGAGATTCTCGTGAAGGTGGAAGGATCCTATGCTTATGCCTTACTGGCCATGCGGCCCAGGACCTCTAAGCGGCAGAGAACAGGGCTAATCGCTAGGCGCTCTGATGCAGCAGGGTGTCCCCTCTGGGAAAGATAATAGAGAACCGGCACTGCCATTCTTGACAGAACGGTAGACGCCAATTCTCCGGCCATCAGTGAAAGGGCCAAACCCTGAAAGATCGGATCGAACAGGATCACACTCGCTCCCACGACGACCGCAGCTGCCGTCAACAGCATCGGACGGAAGCGCACCGCCCCCGCGTCAACGACGGCCGCCTCCAATGACATACCCTGCGAACGACGTAATTCAATGAAGTCGACAAGAATGATTGCGTTTCGCACGACAATTCCGGCGCCCGCGATGAAGCCGATCATTGAGGTCGCGGTGAAGAAAGCCCCCATCAGCGCGTGAGCCGGGAGGATGCCAACTAGGGTCAGCGGAATCGGCGCCATGATGACGAGCGGGGTGACGAACGAGCGGAACCAGCCCACGACCAGCACGTAGATCAGGACAAGCACCGCCGCGAAAGCCAATCCCAAATCACGGAAGACTTCCACCGTGATCTGCCACTCACCATCCCACTTCATCGAGAAGCGGTCGGTGCGCTCGGGCATGGTGGTGCCCTTGTATTGCTTCACTGTATAGCCATCGGGCAACTTGATTTTGTCAATCGCGGCGCTCATCTTCATGATGGCGTACACCGGGCTTTCTTCTCCGCCCGCTACATCTCCCGTCACGTAGACGACCGGCTGCAGGTTCTTGCGATACACACTGGTATCGATCGTCGTTTGCTGCAGGGTCGTTACTTCCTGCAGAGCAATCTGTCCACCGGAAGTGGTGGGCAGCTTCAGATTGCCCAGGTCCTCGATCCCCGAACGATCCGGACGCGCCAACCGCACCTCGATGGGGATGTCTTCGCGGGAATGGGAATCGTGTAGCAAACCGGCGTTGGTTCCACCGAGTCCCAGCTGCAGGGTGCGCGTGACATCAGCAGGCGAGATGCCATGCAGCGCCGCCTTCTCTAGATCCACTTTCATGTCGTACTTGGTTTGCGGATCTTCGACATACCAGTCCACATCCACGATGCCCGACGTCTGCTGAAAGACCTTCTTGATCTGAGCGGCCAACTCGATCTGGCCTTTGTAGTCCGGCCCATAAACTTCCGCGACCAGAGTTTGCAACACGGGTGGACCCGGCGGAACCTCGGCAACCTTGATGCGCGCGCCAAACGGCTGGGCAATCCTGTCCAACTCCGGCCGCAATCGTCGCGCAATCTCGTGGCTTTGTGCCTTGCGGTCGTGCCGCGAAAGCAGATTCACCTGAATGTCGGCTTGATTGGGCTGATTGCGTAAGAAGTAATGGCGCACCAGGCCGTTGAAGTTGTAAGGACCGGAGGTCCCCGCATAGATCTGATAATTCATGACCTCAGGCTGCTTGCCCAAATATTGTCCCAATGCCTGGGCAACGTGAGTTGTCTGTTCCAGCGGCGTGCCGTCCGGCATGTCAATGATGACCTGAAACTCACTCTTGTTGTCGAACGGCAGCATCTTGAGGCGTACCCACTTCAAAGGGACAAACGCGATCGCGGCGAGCAGCAAGCCCCCCACACTTCCAAGAAACATCCAGCGGCGACACGTACTAAGGATCAGCGGGTTCATCATCCGACGATACAAGCGGGTGGTCCAGCTTTCGGTCTGTTGCCCTGAATGGCCGCCAATTCCTCTGCCTCTCGTTAGCAGTCTCGATGCCGCCCACGGCAGAACGATGAAGGCCACAACAAGCGAGAACAACATCGCTGCCGACGCACCCACAGGGATCGGCCGCATGTATGGGCCCGCCAGTCCGCGCACGAAAGCATTGGGCAAGACGGCGCCGATCACAGCAAAGGTAGCGAGAATCGTGGAGTTCCCAACTTCGTCCACCGCCTCAACCACGATTTCCATCACGGATCGTGCTCGGCTTTCCGGTAACCTGAAGTGTCGGGCAATGTTCTCGACCACAACGATGGCATCGTCAACCAGGATCCCGATTGAGAAGATGAGCGCGAACAATGTGACCCGGTTTAGCGTGTACCCATAAAGGTAGAAGACGCCGAGAGTCAGGGCCAGCGTCACAGGCACCGCCAACAGAACGACTCCCGATTCACGCCAACCCAGCGCCAGCGCAATCAGCAATGTGACCGACAATGTTGCGATCAGCAGGTGCTTGAGGAGTTCGTCGGATTTATCTTTTGCAGTCTCGCCATAGTTGCGTGTGACGGTAATGTTCAGGTCGTTCGGAAGCATGTACCCGCGCAGCGCATTGACATTATCCAGGAGCCGTCGGGAGATATCAGTGGCGTTCGTACCTTTGCGTTTCGAGAACGTGATGGTGACCGCGGGATAGTCTGCGCCAGGCTTCTGTTCTGCTCCACCGCGAGCATTGGCAAATAAAACATAAGTATCCGGCTCTGCTGGACCGTCTTGGAGCTTCTCGGCTACGTCACGCAGGTAGACCGGATATCCCGCGTGAACTCCTACCACGACCTGGTCCAGATCTTCGAGACTTGTAAAGAAAGTACCCGCCTCGACCTGGAACTGCCGATTGTCCCGGGCGAAACTTCCGGCTTGGCCGCGGACATTCGTGTTCTGGAGTTGTGCCACGATCGCGCCCGGTGTGAGGCCGTATGCTGTGAGCCGTTGCGTATCGAGTACTACTCGTACTTGCCTCGGCTCGCCTCCGATGATCGTCGTCTCAGAAACGCCATCGAGTGGCTTGAGTGAGTTCTCCAGTTCACTTGCTATTCGCCGCAGATGGTATGAGTCGTAGCCTTTTCCCCACAAAGTCAGAGCCAAAATGGGTACATCGTCAATCGAGCGGACCTTAATAATCGGTTGCGAGACGCCGGGCGGAATGCGATCGAAGTTTGCGTAGAGCTTATTGTAGGTCTCCACAATTGCATTTTCTTCTTTGGTGCCGACGTAGAAGCGAACCATCAGCATGCTGAGCCCTGGATGACTGATGGAGTAGACATACTCGACGCCCGGTACGTCGCGCAGCAGCTTTTCAGTCGGAACGCTGACACGCTGCGCGACTTCTTCCGCTGATGCACCTGGCATCTGAAGGAACACGTCGAGCATGGGCACCACGATCTGCGGCTCTTCTTCTCGTGGAGTTTTGAGAATGCTGAAAGCGCCAATGAGTAAAGCGGCAACGATCACCAGAGGTGTCAGTCTCGAATCGATAAAGGCATGCGCAACGCGGCCGGCCAGACCCAACGCTCGCGAAGGCGGGACCCGCGACTTGGATTCTTTGTTAGCCATTACTCGCCCTCGATGCGCTTGCTGTTCAGGTCCCGGTCACCCGGATTGGCTACAAACCACTCGCCACCCTGAAGCCCGGAGAGCACTTCGATTTCGGCCCCCGAGAACTTTCCCAAGCTGACATAACGCAGGCTCGCAACCTTGTTCTGGTCCAGCACGAAAACACCCTGCAATTGACCGCGTTCGATCACTGCCGAGCGGGGAATCAGCAGCGCCTGTTGCTTGCCGCGAGAAAACTGGGCCCGGCCAAATAGCCCCGAACGTAGCCGTGTGTCTGTGGGCAACTCGATCTTCACCAAAAACGCCCGACTCGCGGGGTCCGCGGCCGGAACGATCTCCACTACCTTGCCCGTCAGTGCTACGTTGCCCAAGGCTTCAATCGCAATCGAAACCTGCCCTCCTTCTCTTGCATACCGCACATCGCTCTCGTTGACAGCGACTTCCAGGCGATAGCGACTCGTATCCTCGACAGTGAAGATCGGCATTCCGGGTGAAGCTAATGTCCCAGAATCAGACTTCTTATGCGTAACAACGCCGTTGAACGGAGCCCGAATCCGCGTATAGCCCAGTGAAGTCATAGCCTGATTCAATACGGCCCGCGCCTGGGCCTGGCCTGCCTTTGCAAAGTCGCGCCGCGCGAGATTAGCTTCCTGACGGGTTTTCACTTCGTCGAATTCCTGCTGGCTCACGATCTTCTGATCGTAGAGGTATTGGTTACGCTTCAACGTCGATTCCGCCAGGGCCAGGTCGGAATCCGCGGCGACGAGTTGTTGCTGGGCAGCAAGATCGGCCGCGGTGGCGCGGTCCACCGCGGCTCGCGGCTGGGAGTCGTCGATGACGGCGAGCACTTGACCTCGATGAACCCGATCTCCCTCGTGAACCCGGATTTCGACAATGTTCCCCATCATCTGACTCGCGAGATCGCTGGTCTGCTCAGCGCGCACTGTTCCTACCGCCTCCAGCACATCGGGAATGTTGGCTTGTTTAACCGCGAGCACGGAAACGTCTCGCACGGTTTCTGTGGATGAGGCTTTCGATTGTTGTTGAGTTGAGCAACTGCTGAAGCCGAGCATAGCGGCTACTACTAAAACGGCGAGTCTTAGTCCTGGATTCCCAGTATTCATGGCATCCCCCTAGACGATTGCGGCTTCGACCTTCCGCTAGTCCCTTCCGAGGTTGGCGTGGCTCGTCTGGAAGTGATATACGGCCGGCCGGCCTCAGTACTTCGCTTCAGAAACGCTGATGGCCTTCTCCAATGCCGCTGCGTCGATCTCAAGGCCTCTGATTCAGACTGCGATACTGAACCTTAGGCGCGGATCGCAACCACTTCCAGATACTCCGCTGCAACTACAGTGAGTTCATCCCCTCCGCGATTGTGTTCAGACCACAACCCTACTAGTTCGTCGCGCAAGCTCTTCGCGGAGTCTCCACTTAGCGAGGCGAATGCCCGATTTGTCGGTCCGTAATACTGACGGAAGAATTCGACGACCTCAGCCGGCGGGAAGGGGTATGTGAAGTTATAGTCACGCCGTGTCATCGTAAGGTCCGAGACCCCGGGGCCCAGCCTCTCGCGCACTACAGACTCATCTCCCCACAACACCGGAGCCGGCATGCCGGAAGGGGCGATGAACCTGGCAAAGGTTTTGAACATTTGTCCCACGAACCCTTGGGGCGTCCAATTTCCCATGGCGATGGTGCCTCCGGGACTGCACACCCGCAGCAGTTCGCGAGCCACCAGTTCCGGACGTGGGGCGAACATGGCTCCCACAAGGCTGGTGACGACGTCGAAGCTGCCATCCTCAAATGGGAGCGCTTCGGCATCGCCTTCCATAAAACGAGCGTTGAGCCCTTCCGCCTTGGCACGCGCCTGCGCCCGTTGCACCAGGTTCGGCGCGATGTCCACGCCTGTAGCATTCACTCCATCGCGTGCCGCCCATAGCGCGACCTGACCCGATCCGCAAGCGACATCAAGCAGTTGGCATCCAGCGGGAATATCGAGCTGTTCGTAGAAGATGCGTGCGCCCTGCTCCATATACCGCGAGAAGCGGTCGTAGTCTCCAGCCATCCAGGTTTCTTTCAGCCGTGTCTTCAGACTGTCGATTTCCACTGCAGTTGTCGTTGTGCTCATGTTTCCTCCAGTCTCTTTAGGTTCTTACTTTTTGCCTGCTGCAAGGGCAGTCGCTACCGTGCCTCGTGGGGTCAGAAACGCAAGGACGGCAGCGAAAACAAGCAGTGCCGGAACATCACCCCAAAGGTGTGCAATTTGGTCCGGATTTGTCAGCGCCTGGACTGCCATGATTGCAGCGTGTACAAGGCTGGACCACACCGTGAACCAGATGAGGCTCAAGTGTGCGAGCGGATTGCGGCTCGCGATCAGCAGAAACACACCCAGTGTTGCGTAAACCCCCAGAATCATCTGCAGGTAATGCGGCAGGTGATGCGACGGTCCGGCGTGCCAGGACCAGCCGGACGGCCAAACGTTAATGAACGTGTAAATCCCAACGATGAAGGCCAGCACCCACCAATCGTAATGCGATACGCAAGTACCTCGTGGGATCGGATTCGGCCATTCTTGTTACTCTTAAGGCCGGCGAATAGGACTCCGGCTGTCGGGCTAAAGCTTCCCCGATTGGTTTCCCTTGAATGACTTCCATACTTCCTCCTCCAATTTGTTCGAATTTTGAATCGACCAGCGATGCTCAGCTTTGGTTGATTCGACGTAGCTACTATGCCGCAAGATTCCTGCGGGACTTGTCCGCGCGTCCGATTTCTTTGCTCACGACTTAGTTGCCGTATGATGGTTTGCTCAAGAGTCTGGGTGCGGTTTGCCGGGAGGCTGTATGGATGTGCTTTCCGAAGTGCTGAAGGTCGTGAAACTCCAAGGGGCCATGTTCTATAACGGAGAATTCTCCTCCCCGTGGAGTTTTTGTTCACCGGCTTCTGCCACGATTGCGCCCTATGTGGCGCCGGGTGCGAGACACGTTATCGTTTACCACTTACTCACGCAGGGACGACGCCTCTGCCCGTCTGGTGGATGGCGAGCGCATTGCGCTTGACACCGGCGACATCGTGATCTTTCCCCACGGTGACGCGCACATCCTCGAAAACGGCCCGGCAACGAAGTCTGTGGACATGGCGAAGGAAATAGCGCGAATTGTCGCCCAGGGATTGAAGCTGTCACGCATGGGCGGCGGAGGGGAAATGACCAAGTTTGTCTGTGGCTTTATGGCCTGTGAGCCACGACTCAGCCAGGTTTTTCTCAGCGGCCTACCTTCAGTGTTCAAGGTCAGCATTCGCAACGATGCCTCGGGCAGATGGCTGGAGAATTCAATACGGTTTTCGGTGAACGAGACCGATCGCATCCCGCGCCGGCGGAGAAGCAGTCTTGGCAAAACTATCGGAGGTTTTGTTTGTTGAAACACTGCGGACCTACATTGCGCACCTTCCACCTGAACAAACCGGTTGGCTGGCCGGCGCCCGCGATTCGGAGGTCGGAAAGTCGCTGGCGCTGATGCACCGGAACCCGGCACATCCGTGGACCATCGCTTCCTTGGCCAAAGAAGCAGGGGTATCACGATCGGTACTGGCCGAGCGCTTCCGGCACTACCTCAACGAACCTCCAATGGCGTACCTGACGCGCTGGCGTCTCCAACTGGGAGCGCAGATGCTGGTCTCGACCAGTTACTCAGTGGCACAGATCGGATCGGAAGTCGGCTATGAGTCCGAAGCCGCTTTTAACCGGGCATTCAAACGCGAGTTTGAAATTCCCCCCGCACGTTTTCGTAGTCGGTCGAGGTCTGCCAAGGCTGAACCGCCACGGCAGGAGAAATCCACGCCGGATGATTAGACGCCAGCAGAGGGCTTTGCGGCTTACCGCGCAACGCTGAAGCGTTTTGGTGCACGATGAAAGCCAGGGTTGGAACTCGCGATGAAGAATCGTTTCCGCAGGGTTCGTGTAGAGACAAGCCGGCCTGGGCAAGACAGATAGTAGAATAGCGAGCATGTGGAGACCCGCGGCTTTCCTGTGGCCCCCGACGCGGGTTGCGGCTTGACAATGGCGCATTATCTTTTTGGCAATTACGTCCTCGATGTGGACGAGCGCAGGCTGCTTCGTGACAACGAGGAAATCCGCCTGCGGGGCAAACTGTTCGACACTCTGCGCGTGCTGGTCGAGAACGCCGGTAAGCTTGTGCGCAAGGACGCATTCATGGAGTCCGTATGGCCGGACTCCGTCGTTGAAGACAACAATTTAGACTATTGCATTTCGCAGCTGCGGAAACTGCTCCATCCGGCGAAATATATCGAAACCGTGCCACGGCACGGCTATCGATTCGTTGCCGAGGTGACTACCCCAACGCCTCAGGGTCGATTGATCCGATTAGAGTCAGCCGTATATTCATCCGACGCTCCGCACCAGCAGATCGAATTCCTCACCACGAGCGACGGCGCGCGGATCGCGTACAACATCGCGGGTCACGGCCCGGCGCTAGTGCGTACTATCCATTGGCTCAATCACCTAGATTTCGAGTGGAAGACCCCGCCGAGTCGGCGGTGGCTGTCAGAGATCATGAGACACAACACGCTGCTGCGGTACGATCAGCGCGGCAGCGGGCTTTCGGATTGGAACATTAGCGATTTTTCATTTGAGCGGACGATCCAGGACTTTGAAGAACTCGTAGATGCCGCGGGCCTGGAAAAGTTTTCCATTTTGGGTGGTTGCCAGGGCGCCGCGGTAGGAATCGCGTACGCAGCGCGCCACCCCGAGCGAGTAACGAGGCTGATCATCAACGGAACCTTCGCGAACGGCTGGCCGGCGCCGGGTCCCGGAGCGCAGGAGCACCTACAGGCGATGCTCACGCTTATCCGTTCCGGATGGGGACGCGACAATCCCGCGTTCCGACAGTTGTGGACAACTCTATTCAAACCAGACGCGGAGGCAGTCGAGGCGGCATGGCTTAACGAATTGCAGCGTGTCTCATCGTCACCCGAAAACGCCGCGCACATGATGGCGGAGTTTCCCAACATCAGGGTTCTCGACATGCTGCCGAAGATCAGCTGCCCAACGCTGGTGCTGCACTCGCGCGACGATGGCGCAGTCCCAGTGCAAGAGGGAAAGCTAATCGCGGCACGAATTCCCGGTGCGCGCTTTGTCGAACTGCCCAGCCGCAGTCACATGGTCGCCCCGGGGGACGTCGCATGGGAGCAGTTGGTCGAGGAGGTCTCAGGGTTCTTGGGCTGGAACGAGGGAACCGCCGCACCAGTAACAGGAGTCTTCGCCTCGTAAGGAATTTCTTACATTTGGAAGCGCAAAGGGCGGCGTGAACCGCCCTTTCTTTTTGTCGCAATTACGCCGCTGAAGTGCGTGCCTGCGCCGTCCTTTCGTCGGAGGCGCAATACGGTGCGAGCGACGGGATCAGTTTGGGCACACGCTTCTGATATTCCTGATACTTCGAACCGTGAACGACGACCAAATCGCGCTCTTCCCAGCGGATCGCCATCAGAATGTAGGCGGACGTGAGCACTGCGAACAGAAGGTGTGCGCCGGTCATCGTTGGAGTAGCCCAGAAGGCGATCAACCAACCCACGTACAGAGGATGACGCACGTAACGGTAGAACAGAGGTGTGCGAAATTCCAGGTAGGTATATGGCTTGCGCGCAAGATACAACGCGACCTGACGAAGTCCGAACAGATCAAAGTGGTTGATCAACAACGTCGCGACGAACACCAGTGCGAAGCCCAAACCGAACACCGTGTTGATGACATTCTGAACGACCGGATTGGTGAAGTTCCAAACCACGCCACCGATTGGTTGCCAAAAGGCGAACAACGCGATGAGCAACAGGCTGGAGCACAACACGTATGTACTGCGCTCGGCAGCCGCCGGAATGAGTCGCGTCAGCACTTCCTTGAATGCAGGCCGTGCCATCAGGCTGTGCTGCACTGCGAACAGCAGCAGCAGTAGAGCATCAATACCCAGAGCCGGCCAGAACGACATCTGGGCCGCGGAGTCCATCGACTTCGGAACAAATAAATTGCCGATGAATCCTACGGCGTATACGAATGTCACGAAAAACGCCACGTAGCTGACCAGGCCATACATAAACACCGCCAAACGTTTTGCCATACCGCACCATCCTTTTTTCGGACTTGCCCTTTGGCCAAGTCCACGTGAGATGGTGTGAGATTAGCGGCGCACGATGCGAATGTCCTTTGGCGACCCTGAAATCTCGCTGAGAAAATCCTGAGAAATAGCGGTGAGGCAGTTTCTCACACGATGTGTAGAGGTGTGCCGCAGAATGTGCCGTACAGTTCGAGCCGATGCGCGCCAATACGGGCTTTTTCGCTACTTCGACTGAGTGCTTCCGTGCGGGCTAGGTGGTGGGCAAGTGGTTGATTTCACATGGTGATCGTTGCTGTTGAACCTGCTGAGGTGCGACAACTCTTAATCAGTAGGTTGAAGGTTCGATTCCTACCGCGCTCACCATCTAATGCTCATAATTAGCGGTGCTTAGCCGCAATTCCCCAGACCTTGCAGGAATCGCATTTTCGGCAATGTGCCCAGAATTGTGTCCACTTAAAGGTGAAAGCGCATTTAGCACAGCATTGGAGGGATGAACGTAACGTTGAGAGATGCTGATATTCGAGTGTCCCGCAATTCGCGTAAGAGTCGACACGTCACAACCGCGCTCCAGAATTGATCCTTCGCGAATAACCCATTCCAAACAACAGTCAAGCCCGTCGGCGGTTGGACGTTCGCCGGCAAGCGGTGGTAAGCTTGCGGTCCCAACTTTCGCACGCCACCAGGATGACACCCGATGGAGCCGAGTCCGATGAGCGCGCCCCCAGCGGCAGGTGGCTTGCCTGCCCTCGCTCAGCCGATAGCCGCGCCGCTTACCCGCGCCGCGATCTTCCTGGTCGTGACGCTCAAGCCAGGCGTTGACGATCGCGCCACCGTGCGCTCGTTCTGCGGAGACCTCGCCGCGCTGGTGCGCGCGGTGGAATTTCGCGATCTTGAAGGGGGACTTTCCTGCGTCATGGGGTTTGGGTCCGACGCGTGGGACCGCCTCTTCGGGCCGCCCCGACCGGCAGAACTGCATCCATTCCGGGAGATTCGCGCCGGAGCGCGCCACGCGGTCTCGACGCCAGGCGACTTGCTGTTCCACATCCGCGCCGAAGCGCATGGATCTTTGCTTCGAGCTGGCCACGCAGATCATGGCGCGCATCGGAAATGCCGTTTCGCCGGTGGACGAAGTGCACGGCTTCCGTTACTTCGACGACCGCGATCTCATGGGCTTCGTCGACGGGACGGAAAACCCCAGGGGGGCGGCGGCGATCGATGCCGTGCTCATCGGCGACGAGGACGCTGCGTTTTGCCGCGCGGCAGCTACGTCATCGTGCAGAAATATCTCCACGACCTTGAGGCATGGAATGCGCTCTCCACCGAGGCGCAAGAACGCATCATCGGCCGCACCAAGCTGTCCGACATCGAATTGGACGATTCCGTCAAGCCAACCTCGGCGCACAACGCGCTCACGACCATCGTCGAGAACGGGAAAGAGATCAAGATCCTGCGCGACAACATGCCCTTCGGGCGTCCTGCGCAAGGTGAATTTGGCACCTATTTCATCGGCTACAGCCGTTCGCCGCGCACCATCGAGCAGATGCTCGAGAACATGTTCATCGGTCGCCCGCCCGGCAACTACGACCGTCTGCTCGACTTCAGCCGCGCTGTCACCGGGAACCTGTTCTTCGTGCCATCGGCTACGTTTCTGGAGACCGCTGACCGACGGAGCGGATCCCTCGCGCGGCGCCGGCTGATCCCACTCCATCCATCGCATCGGTGCGCGAGGGTTCGCTCGGCATCGGTTCCCTCAAAGGAGACATCCGACATGAATAACCTCCATCGCGAACTTGCCCCCATTTCCGATTCGGCATGGGCTCAGATCGAAGAGGAAACATCGCGCACGCTCAAGCGCTATCTTGCCGGACGGCGCGTCGTCGACGTGAAGGGGCCGGCCGGCAGCGGCCTTTCTGCCGTCGGCACCGGCCACCTGCGGACGATCGCGGCCCCGGCGAAGGGCATCGTCGCAAGACAGCGCGAGGTGAAGGCGCTGGTCGAGCTGCGCGTTCCGTTCGAGCTGGATCGCCAGGCGATCGACGATGTCGATCGTGGCGCGAACGACTCAGACTGGCAACCGGCGAAGGACGCCGCGCGACAGATCGCCTTTGCCGAGGACGGCGCCATATTTGAGGGCTATGCCGCCGCCGGCATCGGGGGTATCCGTCAGGGAACCAGCAATCCAATCATGACGCTCCCCGCCGACGTGCGCGAGTATCCGGAAGCCATTGCGCAAGGCTTGAGCCAGCTTACGTCTCGTCGGTGTCAACGGCCCCTACTCGGTGCTGCTCGGCGCCGACGCTTACACCGCACTCGCCGAGACCAGCGACCACGGATACCCGGTGCTGGAGCACGTCAAGCGGCTGGTCAACGATCAAATCATCTGGGCGCCCGCCATTGCCGGCGCTTTCGTGCTGACCACTCGTGGCGGCGATTTCGACCTGCACATCGGCCAGGACGTCTCCATCGGCTACCTCAGCCACACCGATACGGCTGTCCGCCTGTACCTGCAGGAGACGTTCACTTTCCTCCTGCTCACCACCGAGGCTGCCGTCGCGTTGGCTCCTCCCGGGAAGGCGAAGACGAGCTGACGCGAGACTCAAACTCTTCTCGTGTTTCCTATCCTCAGCTCGAAAATCTTACGCACACCTATAAAGTGCGGGAAAGGGAGAACGTCCGTCTTGACAATGGTCGTTAAAACGGATAATATTTCATCCAGATGAAGGAAAAGGTCGAGTCAGATAAAGGTGGGCGACGCGTCGGCGGTTCCGAGGAGGCCGCGTTTTTGGACCTGCTTCGCACCACTGACGTGCTCTCCCGCGGGCTGGTTCAGGTGCTCAAGACTGGGGACCTCTCCTCGACGCAATATAACGTACTCCGAATCCTGCGCGGCTCACCAGGCGGCCTTCCGTGTGGCGAGATAGCCAGCCGTATGATTACGCGGGATCCGGACGTCACGCGGCTGCTCGACCGGTTGGAAAAGCGCGGGCTGATTTCACGCTGCCGCGAAACCAAGGATCGGCGAATGGTGATGGCCCGGATCGCGCCGGAGGGTCTTAAGCTCCTGGGCCGGCTGGATGAGCCGGTGCAAGAGACCCATCGCAAGCAACTGGGCCACCTGGGACGGGAACGGCTTCGGGCGCTTACCGAACTGCTGCACACGTGCCGCACCAAAGTGAGTTGATTTTTTTGTCAACATATATGTTGCAACGATTATCGTCACAACGCATCTAATCAAAGCAGAAAGGATAACCACAATGAGCACATTGGCTACGCCGCAAACCGCCGCTACAACCACAACCTGGAACATCGATCCCGTCCACTCGGTTGCCGAGTTCAGGGTCAAGCACATGATGATTTCTAACGTCAAAGGGCAATTCGCCAAAGTCACGGGAGCGCTGACCCGGGACGAATCCGACCCAACCAACTCCCGTGTGGAGGCCTCGATCGAAGCGGCCTCAATCGAAACGCGTGACGCACAGCGCGATTTGCACCTGAAGAGTCCTGACTTCTTCGACGTGGAGAAGTTCCCCACGTTGTCCTTCAAGTCCACGAGCATCCGCCTTGTTCGGGACGGAGAACTGGCCGTCGAAGGCGACCTGACCATTCGGGACATCACCCGCAAGGTGCTCTTTTCCGTTGAAGGTCCGACACTACCTGCGAAGGATCCCTGGGGTAACACCCGAGTTGCAGTCTCGGCGACCACAAAGATCAATCGCAAGGACTTCGGTCTGACCTGGAATACGGCGCTGGAGACCGGTGGCATTCTAGTCGGCGATGAGGTAACCATCACCCTGGATGTGCAATTTGTGAAAGCCTAAGAGATTAGCTGCGCGGTACAGTTCGAAACTGCCGCGCGGCGCAGAAAAGAGGAACAGTTATGTCACTCCGCCCAGTTAGACAAATCATTCAACCGAAGCCCACCATCGAGGGCGCAGGCGTAAAGCTGCAACGCGCCTTTGGGTTCGGCAAAACGAAGGATTTCGATCCGTTTCTCCTGCTGGACGATTTTCGCAATGACAACCCTGAAGACTATCGGGCAGGATTTCCATGGCATCCCCACCGGGGCATCGAGACTATCACCTACGTACTGGCCGGTTCGGTCGAGCACGGCGACAGCCTTGGCAACCAGGGCAAGATGACCGCTGGCGACGTGCAATGGATGACGGCCGGCAGTGGCATCCTCCACCAGGAGATGCCCAAGGGCGATGAGCAGGGGCGCATGCACGGTTTCCAGCTGTGGGCCAACCTGCCTTCTTCGCTGAAGATGAGCGACCCCCGGTATCAGGACATTCCGGCGAGCGCGATTCCTGAGGTCACCGACGACGACGGCACGCGCGCGCGAGTTATCTGTGGTGAATTTTGGGGCAAGAAAGGCCCGGTGGAAGGAGTAGCCGCCGACCCGAATTACCTCGACATTTTTGTGCCAGCTGGCCGGCAGAAGCGGCTCACCGTTGAGACAACGCGCAATGCCTTTGCCTACGTGTTCGCTGGCTCCGGCACGTTCCGAGACGCCTCGGATGCTCGCGCGGTGCTGACCGAACATGCCGCGGACCCCAACGCGCCAGCCAAATACGACGTCAGCAATCACTCGCTGGTGTTGTTCGACCGCGGAGACGAGTTGACGGTACAGGCCGGACCTGAGGGAATGCGGTTCCTGCTGGTGTCAGGCAAGCCGATCGAAGAGCCGGTCGCATGGTACGGCCCGATCGTCATGAACACGCAGGAACAGCTACGCCAGGCAATGGCCGAACTGCAAACTGGCGCTTTCATCAAACATCGCTGAATCGCTGCCAAGGACGAGAGCCCGCGCAGACTGGCTGCGCGGGTCTCGCGCTTGTTCTTCAGTTTGGCTCCCTCTAGAATGTCGCAAGCCAGCGACTAAACCGGAGAGGACCTCGTCCTTCGCGTGTCTCCACAAAGGAGCTTTTCGTGAAACGCACTTTGAGCCTTCTTCTGGGCTTGGCCGTGTTCGGTCCATTTTCTCTGTCCACCGTGTTCTCTTCGAAGGCTTATGGGGAGGCTGCAGACAAAACCATCGCCTCACGCAATGCCGAGATCAACGGCGTCAAGCTTCATTACATGACCGCTGGCCACGGCACACTTCTCATACTGTTGCACGGCTATGCAGAGACCTCGCTGATGTGGAACCCGATCATTCCCGTTCTGGCCGGGGCCTGTCGATGTCACACTGTTTCTTGAAACAAAAATTTCGAAACAAAGGAGAAAGTTATGCCCACGATCACCACAAAAGACGGTACACAGATTTACTACAAGGACTGGGGAAAGGGCCAGCCCATAGTGTTTAGTCACGGCTGGCCGCTCACCGCGGACGACTGGGACGGACAGATGTTGTTCTTCGGCCAGCAGGGCTTTCGCGTCATCGCGCATGACCGGCGAGGGCATGGCCGTTCCACCCAGACGTGGGATGGCAACGAGATGAACACTTACGCCGACGATCTGGCGGCTCTCACTGAAAAGCTTGACCTGAAGAACGCGATCCATGTGGGCCACTCGACTGGTGGCGGAGAAGTTGCCCGTTACATCGGTCGGTATGGTTCAAAACGTGTCGGCATGGCGGTACTCATAAGCGCGGTGCCGCCACTCATGTTGAAGACGGACAAGAATCCGAATGGCGCGCCCATCTCGGTCTTCGACGGCCTCCGAACCGCGCTTGCAGCAAATCGGCCCCAGTTTTACAAGGACATTACGTTGCCGTTCTATGGCTACAACCGGCCAGGCGCCAAGATTTCGGAAGGCATCCGCGAGCACTGGTGGTTGCAGGGCATGATGGGAGGAATGAAGGCTCACTACGACTGCATCAAAGCCTTCTCGGAGACGGACTTCACAGAAGACTTAAAGAAGTTCGATGTTCCGACCCTCATCCTTCATGGCGACGACGACCAGATCGTGCCAATCGCCGCCGCGGGTCCGATGTCCGCGAAGATTGTTAAGAACGCCACGTTGAAGGTGTATCCAGGTTTTCCGCACGGGATGCCCACGACCAATGCCGACCAGATCAATGCCGACCTGCTTGGTTTCATCAAGCAAAGCAAGGAAGTAGCAGCTTAATCCTGTACGGCCTTCACTCTGATCAGGGAAGGCCGTATCTCTCACCTCGAACAGCACAACGGATTGGCGGTAAGTACCAGAGGAGAGAAGACAATGAATGCACTCAGGACAGCCCGCCATCAGCCCGCTGCTGCGGTTAGAAAGTCGAAGGAACAATGAGAATCGGGGCGCCGGCACGAACTGGACAGAAGGCTGCTCTCAGTGACTATCTGGCGGCAGAGCGGACTCTACTCGCATGGATTCGCACCGGCCTCGCCTTGATGGGGTTCGGCTTTGTGGTGGCGCGCTTCGGGCTCTTCCTGCAGCAACTCCAAGCCATGCAGCGCGTTCCTGCGGCGCACTCTTACGGATTATCGCTTTGGTTCGGCACTGCGCTGATCGCAGGCGGGGTAATCGTGAATGCTTTTGCCGGATGGCACCACCTCCGATTGGTTCGGGACTTAGATCATGGCGAAACGGAACACTCTCGTCCTTCCATCCAGGCTGTTGCGATAGCTTTCTTTTTGGCGTTGGTCGGGCTGGCCATGGCCATCTATCTGGTTTCGGTCTGAAGGTTCCGTGGGATTGAAATCGGAGACAATGAGGAGATATTTATGGCCGTCAATAAAAGCGAAGGCATCGTCGATACTCCCAGCCATCACTCCGTCGAACAGACCGTAGAAAAACTGAAGGGGATTCTGGCAGTGAAGGGAGTCACGCTATTCGCGCTGGTGGACCACAGCGGAGAAGCCGAAAGGGTGGGCCTGAAGATGCCTCCCACCAAGCTGCTGATCTTCGGCAGCCCCAAGGCTGGCACTCCTTTGATGCTAGCTGCTCCGAGCATCGCCATCGATCTCCCGCTCAAGATTCTGGTTTCCGAAGACGCCCAGGGAAGAGTCTGGGTTTCGTACAACAGCCCGACGTACATGCTGGAGCGGCACGGCGTGCCGCCGGAGTTGTTGCAGAACATCGCGGTAGTGGAAACATTAGCGTTCAAGGCTGGCGAGTAGCTCCCGGCGGGGCCTAAGAAGAATTTCGGTCAAGCCTGACTGGTCGACCTTGAAGCACCACCCGAGTTTTTGCTATAAACAGAGTGAGAGCTGTCAGGTGGGGTCCTGAAATGAGCTGCCCCGAGATTCCAGGAAGTGGGTGGCAGCTTCGCGTAGCTTGGCCGAGAGGAAAGAGGTGCATGATGCGCCTCGTGTTGATGCAGTTGGGAAACCTGTAGTATCGCTCTTGTCAGGCGCCCGCGAGAATTATTCAGACGGTCTCGTCGGCGTAAAACTCGAACCTCCTTGTCCCGAGCTGTGAGGAGTTTCCGGTGCGTTTTGTTCGCAGGCCCGATGTGCTCCACACTCGCCCCGAGTGCAAGCCTCAGGTGAAACCTGCGCTCTGTCCTGCTGTGGCTTTCGCGGATGGCGGTCCCGCCGTTCGTCCTATCCCATCAAGCTGTTATAAGACTGCACACGCCGGAGGAAGATAATGGCGACGAATCTTATTCACATTGAAAACGACCAGGAAATCAAAGAGCGGCTGGCGGCGGAACGCGCCAGGTTGCGCAAGATCGCAGGGTTGGATCAGCCCGATCATTTCCACCGGCCGGTGGAAAGAGCTTTCACGGCCGAAGAGCGTAACAAGGTCACGATTCTCTTCGGAGGCTTTACCTGGAAGCACGAGGATTTGATCCGGGCTGTGTTCCAGGGCTGCGGCTATCGCTGCGAGAAGTTGCCGGTGCCCGACGTTCCTGCATTCCAGATCGGCAAGGAATACGGGAATAATGGCCAGTGCAACCCCACTTATTTCACCGTCGGCAACCTGGTGCAGTATCTGCAATTCCTGGAGAAGGAGGGCATCTCCCGCCAGGACATTCTGGATAAGTACGTCTTCTTTACCGCTGGTTCCTGCGGTCCCTGCCGGTTTGGCATGTATGAAGCCGAGTACCGATTCGCCTTGAAAAATGCCGGATTCGATGGCTTCCGCGTGCTCCTGTTCAAGGACAGCGACGGCATTAAAGCCGCATCGGGCGAGCCCGGACTGAAGTTCACCATCGACTTCGGCTTCGGCATGCTGAACGCCATGCACTTGGGCGATGTGATTAACGACTTGATCTATCAGGTCCGTCCCTTCGAAGTAAATAAAGGCGAGACGAATCGCGTGTTTCACGAAGCGGTCGACGAATTGTGCGAGGACCTGCGGAACCGCGATTCATTCGAGATCGAGGAACGGGCTCCGGAATGGGCGAAACCCAAGTTCAAGAGCAACAAGGTTCTCAGAAACACCTTTAATGTCTTCGGCAAGTGGCACGAGCACATGTGGGGGAAAGATTATCTCAACGCTCTGGCTGCTGCGCGCGACAAGATGAACCGCATCGAGGTCGACCGTACCAAGGTGAAGCCGGTGGTGAAGATCACAGGCGAATTCTGGGCGCAGATTACCGAAGGCGATGGCAACTTCCACATGTTCGATTTCCTCGAGCGTGAAGGCGCGCAGGTTGTGGTGGAGCCGATTGCGACTTGGGTGGCGTATTTGATGTATCAGGCCAAGGCCCACGCCAAGGCGAAGTGGCCAGCGAACCGTCCGCATCGCAATCCCGAATGGTACGAACTGCAGAAGCAAATGGGCAATTACTTCGGCTTGCGCAAAAAATTATGGGGAATTGGCGCGGGCGAGCGCATGTGGAATTTCTTCTATCACCGGACGATCAAGAACCTTGGGGGCATCACCCATCACCTCGTGCCGCAAACCGACTTGGCCGAAATGGCCCACCCCTTCTACAACCAGTTTGCGCGCGGCGGAGAAGGCCACCTCGAGGTGGGCAAGAACGTTTACTACACTGTGCATCGTCTTTGCCATATGGTCTTGGCGCTCAAGCCCTTCGGCTGCATGCCTTCGTCGCAATCGGATGGCGTCCAGTCAGCCGTGATCAACAAGTTCAAAGAGATGATCTTCCTGCCTATTGAAACTTCGGGCGAGGGCGAGGTCAACGCCCACAGCCGGGTGCAGATGGCGTTGGGCGAAGCCAAGGTGAAGGCCAAGACCGAATTCGAGCAATGTCTGAAATCCACCGGCAAGAGCATGGAGGAAATCAGGGAATACATTGCCGAGCATCCGGAGTTGCGCCGGCCCTTCTATCATGTCCCGCATCGTGAAGGCGTTACGGGAACGGCAGCCCAGTTCGTGCTGCACGTGAGCGATCGCATGGATAAGAGCACACGGCTGTGGAAGCGTGCACGAGTTCCTGGAATCGCTGTGCCAAACGCCGCGTAATCGTGGTAGCGACCGCCATCTTGCTTGCAATTTTTCTTGCAGCAAGATGGCGGTCACCATAGTCAAAACGCTTCTTGCCACTGACTGGAGAGATGATGCACGACCATCTTGGCCACCAACCAAAGCCAGAACTATTTCAGATAGCTCCCGCGCCCGCACAACGGCCGCACGATCACCACACCGAATTCATGGTCGGACTCGATGTTGGCTCGACCACGGTCAAAGCCGTTGTGGTGGACGCAGCCACGGACAAGGCTTTGTGGCAAGACTACCAGCGCCATGAAACCAAGCAACCAGAGAAGACGCTGGAGTTTCTGCGCCGCATCGAAAAGGAAGTAGGCATCAATCGCCACAACACGCGGATGTTCATGACCGGCTCCGGTGGCGGAGGGATCGCCGATCAAATTGGCGCCAAGTTCGTGCAGGAAGTCACGGCGGTTTCGCTGGCGGTCGAGAAGATGCACCCCGAAGTGTATTCGGTGATCGAGTTAGGTGGACAGGACGCGAAGATCATCGTGTTTAAGGACGACGATGAGACGGGGCGCAAGAAGAAAATTCCGTCGATGAATGATAAGTGCGCAGGCGGCACTGGCGCCGTCATCGACAAGATCAACGCCAAGCTGAAGATTCCAGTTGCCGAGCTTGCCCTGCAGGGCTACCACGGGATCAAGCTGCACAAGGTCGCCGGCAAGTGCGGCGTGTTCGCCGAGACCGACATCAACAGTCTGCAGAAAGTGGGAACGCCACCAGATGAGTTGATGGCTTCGCTATTTGAGGCGATCGTGCTGCAGAATCTCAGCGTTTTGACGCGCGGCCACACCCTGCGACCGCACGTTTTGTTGCTGGGTGGTCCGAACAGCTTCATCAAGGGCATGCGCGAAGCCTGGCAGGCGAATATCCCTCGCATGTGGCAAGAGCGCAAAGTCACGATTCCTGATGGCGCAAAACCGGACGAACTCATCAAAGTCCCGCAAAACGCGCAGTACTTCGCCGCCCTGGGTGCGATTGAATTCGGCAAGAGCGAAGAAGACTGCGTTGGCTGCTATCAGGGATACGAAAAGCTCCTGCACTACATCGACTTTGGACGCCAGGAAGAAAAGGCCAAGGCTGGCGCCAAGGGTCTGACCGCCGGCGAAAAAGAGTTGGACGACTTCAAGGTCGAGTACCGCCGCAAGAAGTTTGTTCCGGCGACCTTCTCCGCCCACAAGACGATTGGCGGATTTATCGGCATCGATGGTGGCTCCACTTCCACCAAAGCCGTGCTGCTCGACGAGAATGGCGACATTCTCTGTAAGTCCTACCAACTCTCGAACGGGAACCCGATCCAGGACACGATTGAAATGTTCGAGAACTTGCGCGGCCAGGTGGAAGCGCAAAAGGCGAAGCTGGAAGTCTTGGGAGTCGCCACTACGGGCTATGCAAAGGATATTCTGAAAGACGTCTTGCATGCGGACGTCGCGCTTGGTCGAGACTGTCGCTCACACGGAATCAGCCCTCAAGTTTTACGAGGATCCCCACGTCATCGTCGACGTTGGCGGGCAGGATATCAAAATCATCATCCTGCATAACGGTCGGGTCAAAGACTTCAAACTCAATACGCAATGCTCGGCGGGAAATGGCTATTTCTTGCAGTCGACCGCTGAAGGCTTTGGGCTGAGTGTGGAACAATACGCCGATCTGGCTTTCTCAGCTCAATCGATGCCGGTTTTCGGCTACGGCTGTGCCGTTTTCATGCAATCGGACATCGTAAATTTCCAGCGTCAGGGCTGGCGGGCGGAGGAAATTCTGGCAGGCCTGGCGGCTGTGCTTCCGAAGAATGTGTTCTTGTACGTGGCCAGCATTCCTAATCTCGCGGCCTTGGGCACGCGCTTCGTCCTGCAGGGTGGGACTCAGAACAACATGGCAGTAGTCAAGGCAGAAGTCGATTTCATCCAGAACAGCTTCCGTGCGGCTGGCAAGAAACCGGAGATCATTGTCCACGAATTCTGCGGCGAGTCCGGAGCCATCGGGGCTGCGGTTGAGTCTGTCCGCTTGTGGCGCAATGGCCAGCAGACCACGTTTGTCGGACTGGAGGCCGTGCGGAAAATCGAATACCGCACCACGCGCAACGAGAGCACGCGCTGCAATTTCTGCAAGAACAATTGCTTGCGCACGTTCATTGACATCCGAACTGTTCCCAAGGATGACCTGAGCTTCGTTCCGATTCAGAAGGTCACGAAAGTTCCGTTGATGCATGGCGAGCAGCGATTGATCATCGCAACCTGCGAAAAAGGCCTGGTCGAAGATGTCAACGATATGAAGGACATCAAAGCGGGTATCGATCAGATCAAAGACAAATACCCAAACTTTGTGGACTTTGCTGCCCGTGAAGTCTTCCGGCCGGTTAACCCGAAGAGCGTGGCCGATCCCGTCCCGGTAACGAAATTCTGGAACAAGTCGGCAAAAGAGCGCGTGCCTCTCATGGAGAATCGCAAGAAGCTTCGCGTCGGCATTCCGCGCCTGCTGAACATCTACACCTATGCGCCGCTCTTCAACGGATATCTTGAGAGCTTGGGCGTGCAGCCGGAGAACATCATTTACTCGGACTACACCAGTTCGGAACTGTACCGTGCTGGCGCCAGCCGCGGCGCGATTGACCCCTGCTTCCCTGCGAAGATCGGTATTTCGCACGTGTATAACCTGATCCAGGAAAAGCATCGGAAAAAGCCCCTGGACGTCATTTTCTTCCCCATGTACGACGTGCTGACATCTCCGCTGGTGAAGATTGTTGGCGCGAACGCTTGCCCGACTGTGACAGCGACCCCCGAGACCGTGAAAGCAGCGTTCACCAAGGAAAACGACGTTTTTGCTGAGCACAATGTGAAGTACGTCGATCCCATCCTGAACTTCGCCGACCGCAAGCTGTTCGCCCATCAAATGCTGCAGGCCTGGCAGCCGATCCTGGGATTGTCCCTGGAAGAGAACGATCGCGCGGTCGAAGTTGGCTACAAGGCGCTGGCCGACTACGAGGCCAGTATTCGCGGACGCGCGCGCCAGGTGCTCGACCAGTTGGAGCGGGAAGATCGCATCGGCATCGTGATGCTGGGCCGCCCTTATCATCATGATCCGGGACTGAATCACGAAATCATGGAAGAGTTCCAGAAGCTCGGCTATCCCATCTTCTCGCAGAACACCCTGCCACTCGATGAAGATTTGCTGGAACGCCTGTTCGGTGATGAGGTTCGCGCGGGAGTTATCAGCCACCCGCTCGATATTACCGATGCCTGGAAGAATTCATACTCTTGCAGTACCAACCACAAGGTCTGGGCGGCGAAGTTCACCGCCCGCCACCCGAACCTGGTCGCTCTGGAAGTCTCGAGTTTCAAGTGTGGCCACGACGCGCCCATCTACGGAGTAGTCGAAGGCATCATCGAGCAGTCGGGCACGCCTTACTTCTGCTTCAAAGATCTGGACGAGAACAAGCCCACTGGCTCGATAAGGATCCGCGTGGAGACAATCGATTACTTCCTGCGCCGCTACCGCGAGGAGGTCATCAAGAAGCGAAAGGCAAACGAGGAGATCGAGGCGCAATTGGCCGCCTTGGAAGAGCAGCTTCGCGGGCAGGTCGAGCAGGAAGCTCAAGGTATGGCCGCCGACTGAGGGGCTGCAGGAACCCTCGGAAGAACATCTCTCGGCCGATCAAACGAGTTGTCACTGAGCTGTTGCCACTCGCAACTCATCCAGGCGGGCCGTCAGAAAATCTAAGTATTCTTCCATCCCGTGCCCGGTCTTCGCGGAGAGCTTGAGAACCTGCATCCCCGGGCGCACCGCTTGGATATTGCCGTACGCCGTATCCCAATCGAACTCAACCGCCGGCGCCAAGTCCATCTTCGTGACCACAGCCACATCGGCACTGTTGAAAATTGTGGGGTATTTGAGCGGCTTGTCCTCGCCCTCCGTCACGGAAATGAGCACCAGACGCAGGTTCTCGCCCAAATCGTAGGACGAAGGACAGACCAGGTTCCCAACATTTTCGATGAATAGAAAATCCAGATGATTGAGATCCCATCCCGCGAGCGCGTTCTGGACCATGGCGGCTTCGAGATGGCATAGAGTGCCGGTGGTGATTTGTTTGACCGGGGCCTGGCTGCGCGCCAGCCGCATCGCATCGTTTTCAGTGGCAAGGTCTCCGACCAGCGCGGCAACACTGTAACTCTGACGAAGCAGCGTGAGGGTTCTTTCAAGGAACGCGGTCTTGCCTGAGCCGGGACTTGATACAAGGCTCACAACAAAGACTCCGGCGGCGCGGAACTGTTCGCGAAGGGCGCGAGCCGCCAAATCATTCTGTTTCAGAACATTCTTTCTGACTTCGACTAAGCGGGGTTGTGAGCCCATTCCTGTATCTCCAATGCAACGACCTCGATTTCCTTACCTTGCACAATCTCAGACGTAGGTGTGCCACATTCAGCGCAACAAAACAATTGAATGGAACTGAGTGGCCGCTGCTCCCGGCAATTTGAACAAAAGACTACGACGGGAATGTCCTCCACGATCAAGCGCGAATCTCTCAACGGAGTGCCGTCGCATGCCATTTCATAACACGAGAGCAAGGCCTCTTTCACCACGCCTGACAACGCCCCCAGCCTGAGGTGGACGGCACTGACTTGAGCACCACCTCGCTGCTCGGCTTCTTCTTGCGCCATCTCAACGATGCTCATCGCAATAGAAAGTTCGTGCATAGTCTCCTACTGCTCGTGATGCCCACCAGATCGGTCAAATGCCGCCATCGCCGCCTGCCCCAGGCTGATCCCGCCATCATTGGGTGGAACGGCATGATTTGTCCAAATCTGCAAAGTCTCGTTCTCAAGCAAACACTTTAGATCCTTGAGCAGTAACTCGTTCTGGAAAACGCCTCCTGAGAGGACCACGATTTCAAGATCCTGTGCGTTGCAAATGGCGACCAGGGCGTCGCGCAGGCCTTGAGCAAGACCAAGCTGGAAAGCACGTGCAATCTCTCGACGGTCCCGGCCACGAAGCCGGTCACGAACTACACATTGAAGTAACGGCCGAAAATCCAATTCCTCACCCATCTGCGGAAAAGGATATGGTTCGGTCAAAGGGACGCTCCGGGCGAGTTGTTCTAGCCACATCGCGGCCTGGCCTTCAAACGTAACCTCACGGGTAAAACCAAGAAGTGCAGCCGCTGCGTCAAACAGTCGCCCGATGGAAGTAGTAGCAAAAGTCCGCACGCCCTTCTGAATTAATTCGCAAGCATTTTGGTAGCGCTCGGAAAGACCGAAGGGCGCGCCTGTCAAGTCGGGCAAGCCGTCCAACTCCGCCAGGAAACCAGCTGCGGCCTGAACCGGAAACTGCGCCGCAGCGTCACCGCCTGGCAGCGAGGCACTGCGTAAATGGGCCACCCTCTCAAAACCCGCTTTGATGCTTCCTACGAAGATCTCGCCGCCCCAAATGCTGCCATCATCGCCGTAGCCGGTACCGTCAAAGCTGACCCCCGCAACGCGAGTTTCCCATTCGCCCCGCTCCGCCAGCACGGACGCAATATGTGCACGGTGGTGCTGCACTGTCAGCGGTTGCGGAACTCCCAGGGTGAGGGCGTGCGCTGTGGAGACGTACTGCGGGTGAGAATCGTGTACCACCACCAGTTCCTCGAGGCGAACGTCATACATTGCCGTCAGATCTTGGATAGTTTCTTGGAAGGCGCGGAGCGACTGGTAATGTCCCAAATCGCCGATGTGCTGGCTGACGAATGCTTGGCCGTCCACAACCAGTGTGATTGTGTTTTTCAGGTCGCCGCCCACGGCTAAAATCGGGCGCTCCGTCGGAAATGTCGCAACGGCGCCGGGAGCATAGCCCCGTGAGCGTCGAAGAATTGCTGGACCAAACACTCCCACCCGGGCCACGGAGTCATCAACTCGTCGTGCGATTGGACGCTGCCCGATCAAGAATGCATCAGCGATGCCCGCAAGGCGGTCAAGCGCTTCTTCATCTTCATAGGCGATCGGTTCACTGGAGCGATTTGCGCTCGTCATTACCAGCGATTCGGGCGCACCAGCCGCGAAGAGCAAGTGGTGCAAAGGGGTGTAGGGCAGCATCACTCCGAGTTCACCGTTTTCTGGTGCAACTCCAGTGAGTTTCACTTTCGCCGGCGCAAGCACGATGGGTCGCGCACTGGACATCAGCAGGTTTTCGGATTCCTCTGAAAGCTCGATCAACTTGCGGGCAACTTCGAGGTCTCTTGCCATGAGCGCAAACGGTTTTTCCTTGCGATATTTGCGTTCGCGCAAAGCCGCGACAGTCGCGGGATTCCCGGCGTCGCAGGCCAAATGGTATCCGCCCAGCCCTTTCACCGCGAGGATATTGCCGCTGTTAAGCAATTCAACCGCTTTGCGAATGCTTGCTTCATTTCCATGCATGGCCCCATCGTGAGGACGAAGGAAATAGCTCGGGCCGCAGATCGGGCAGGCAACCGGCTGCGCGTGAAAACGGCGATCGCCCGGATCTTGATATTCCGCGGCGCAGTAGTCGTCGAGCAACCAGTGCTGCATCGTAGTGTTAGGTCGGTCGTAAGGAAGACCAAGGACAACCGTGTAGCGCGGACCACAGTTCGTACAGTTAATGTAGGGATACCAGTAGCGCCGGTCCCCTGGATCAAAAAGCTCTTTCAGACAAGCATCGCAGACAGGGAGGTCGGGGGAGATGCGAGCAGTAGGCCGCTCGCGCCGTTTGCTCTCACGGATGGTGAAGTCGTTCAGACCGACCGGGGCTGCGGAATGGACCTCGATGTCCGCGATGCTGGCGGCGGGGGGAGGCTGTGTTTTCAGGTCGTGAACAAAAGCCTGCAGTCTTGGTTCGCTACCTTCCAGGTAAATCTCAACCCCCTCCTCGCCGTTCAGTACCCATCCGGCGAGGGTATTGGCGCGTGCGAGACGATAGACGAACGGGCGGAAGCCAACGCCTTGCACAACGCCGCGAACTCGGATCGAGCAGGCGCTTGCCATCGTTACTCCACATCCACCACGCAACTACGGCCCTGCCAGCCGATTTGAACCACCTTGCCATCTTCGACCAACACAGGAACACTTCGGTGTCCAGCCGCTACCCCGCGCATGCGGTGACGGGCGGCAAGGTCGGCCTCGACATCGTACTCAACGAAATCGCGGCGCTGCCACTCCAGCCATTCCCGCATCTCCTGAGTATGCGGGCAGCGCGCTGTACCGTAGAGTTCAAGCTTCGCCACGGCGTAATACCTCCAAGGTTTCGCGGATAATGTGGTAGATCGAAGCTTGCACTTCCTGGATGCGCGGTATGTAATCGCATTGCACAACAATGGGAAAGTCCGCCAACCGGCGACGCTTGATCTCGCCGCCGTCATAACCCAGCAAAGCGACGGTCAGCATATTTCGCTTACGCGCTTCTTCCAGCGCCATGATGATGTTGCGTGATCCGCCGCTGGTGGAAATTCCGATGGCAACGTCGTCCGGGCGGGCCTGTGCGATGAGTTGGCGAAGGAAAATGACGTCTGTACCGACATCGTTCGCGATCGCGCTGATATTCGCTGGCTCGAGCGAGAGCGAGACTGCTGGAACAGGACGATAGCCCGACGGAGGAAGCACGCAGTCGATGGCCCAATCGTTCGCGTCCGTCGCCGACCCGCCGTTGCCGAAGAGGACGAGCTTGCCGCCTTTCGACAGACGTTCGTGAATCGCAACGGCCGCGCTGCTGATCTGTTCAGCCTGCTCACGCGCCACTTGTGCACGCAGCCTTGAATCATCTTGCACCTTCATCCGGATCGAGGCCGCTACCTCAGACACCAAAACGTCGGTCTCCTGCCTTTCCCGACCAAGAAATGGGTACAGAAATCCGGCTTCTCCTACGTCATGGCCCAGTTCGCGATGTTCCAGGAAGACATGCACACTTTCCCACAGCGTGTGGTAAAGGATCTCAATCATTTCCTGGTGAATGAATGGATCCTGAGTGAAAGCCTCGACCGCGTACGACCCTTCAACGCCGGGAAGAGCGAAGGTCAGTGCGTTTCGCGCATGGGCAAAGTTGACCGCGGATCGAATCTCCTCGTCCCCCTCTGGAGGGCCAAATCCCATAACAATATCTTCAGGATGGAGTATTGCTTCCAGCCAGGGCCGGAATTGGATGGAAATATCCAGGGCAGGCAGAGCGCGCTTTCCCACGATCACAGGATGAACAAATTCGACGGAGACATGTTGGGCGTCGGTTGCGTAGGGGCCACGTCCAAAGGCAAGCAGCCGCCCTCCCTGCAGGAAACGCTCGGACATGGAGCGGCAAGCTTCAGCGAGGCGGAATGCCTCGCGAGAGAAAAACTCCTCGACAATCTGGTTCCGGGTGAGCAGGCGCTCTTCCACTTGAGCTGCCAGTCCACAAACTGTCGCCATCGCAATATTCCTAACCAATGCGTTTCTAACAAATGCGCGGGAGCGGATCGCCGACCAGCATATCTATAATCCTGCTCCCACCGTAACGTGTCGTGACCAAGACCGCGCCGGACGGCTGTTCACGCACCTCCCCAATCATCTGCGCATCCTCGCCACCAGGAGCAAGAGTCAAGGCGTTGAGGGCGGCGTCCGCGTATTCCGGGGCCACTACGGCGAGGAATTGGCCTTCATTTGCAATATGCAATGGATCGAGCCCCAACAACTCGCAAGCGCCACGAACAGCATCATGTATTGGAATCATTTCCTCCAGGAGCACAATTCCACACCCGCAGTCGCGAACAAGTTCGTTTAGGGAAGTGGCCACACCGCCGCGCGTCGGGTCGCGCATCCAGCGGATGCCGGGACCTGCCGCCTTCACCAGAGCTTCAACCAGAGGAAGTACGGAGCGCGTGTCAGAACGAAGGTCAGCTTCAAGATCGAGTTCCCCACGCGCCAGAAGAATAGTGATACCGTGATCGCCGATTGGGCCGGAGAGCAGAATCCTGTCGCCCGGACGAACGGATCTCGGATCGATATTCAACCAATGCAGAGGTCGCCCAATTCCGGTCGTCGTGATGTACATAGAATCGGCTTTGCCGTGCTCGACAACTTTTGTGTCGCCACCCGCGATCGCGACACCGGCGTTGCGTGCTGCGTTCCCCATTGCGCGTACTTCGGCCTCGAGCACAGGCGTCGGCAGCCCAGCTTCGAGCACATAAGTGACTACCATGGCTTCCGCTCTCGCTCCCGAAACCGCCAGATCGTTCACGGTTCCGTTCACTGCGAGTTCTCCGATCGAGCCGCCAGGAAAACTCAGGGGCTTGACTACGAAACTATCAGTGGTAATGGCGATCCGGGTACCGTTGAAATCCAGATGGGCCGCATCTCCCAGCGGTTCTGAGGACGGCACAAAAAGAAGCGGAGCAAAAAGACCTTCTACGAGCCGGCGGCTGGCCTTACCTCCGGCTCCGTGAGCCATCTCGATTTGCGGCTCGCGGAAGTGCACCTTCGGTGCGTTGTTGTCGATGGCCGAGCCATCGGCCTCGGCAGCGTTCAGGCCACCGACGCTATGCTGGGCACCATTGCCGTTTTGCGGTGTTCGTAGTTGAAGTACGCTGCGCATGATCCCTCTGATGAAACCATGAGTGCACCAATCGGATGTTCAGGAGTACACTCCTTGCCAAAGAGCTTGCATTGATGAGGTTTGAGCACACCTTTCAACACTTCCCCGCATTGCGCAGCCTTGGGATCGGTCACCCGCACTCCGGGAATGTGGAAACGCTGCTCGGCATCCCACTCTGCATACGTTTCCCGGATGCGCAGGGCTGACTGAGAGATGAAGCCGAGTCCTCTCCACTCAAAATAGGGACGCAACTCGAAAACGTCTGCCATGGCCCTGAGCGCAGCCCGATTTCCTTCCCACGGCACTACGCGCTTGTACTGATTTTCGATCCTGGCCTCATCCGCCTTCAGTTGACGCAGAACCATGACAATGGACTGCAGAATATCCAGCGGCTCGAAGCCGGAGACGGCGACCGGTTTGTTTTCGTTCTTGGCGATCCATTCATAAGGCCGGCAACCAATCACGGTCGATACGTGCCCGGGCCCGATGAACGCGTCAATACGCATGTCTGGAGAATCCAGAATCGCCCGGATTGCCGGAATAATGGTTACGTGATTACAGAACACGGAAAAATTGTGGATGCCCTGAGTCTTCGCTCGCACCAGTGTCAGCGCGGTTGACGGAGCCGTGGTCTCAAATCCGATAGCAAAGAACATGACGTGCTTGTCCGGATTTACTTGAGCAAGCTTGAGCGCGTCAGAAGGTGAATAGACGATGCGAACATCCATCCCGCGGGCCTTATGCTCGAGAGGACTGCCTTGCGTGCCCGGGACCCTCATCATGTCGCCGAATGCGGCGAAGATAACGTCGGGCTGTTGCGCGATGGACAGACCGTCGTCGATTCGTCCCATCGGGAGCACGCAGACTGGGCAACCCGGGCCGTGAATAAGTTCTATGTTCGACGGAAGCAGATCTTTCAGGCCAAAGCGGTAAATCGCGTGCGTATGGCCGCCGCACACTTCCATGATGCGGTAATGGCGATTGGGATCGGCCAGCCGGCGGATTTCTTCCGACGTCTTGGTGATGACTTCAGGATCGCGAAACTCGTCCACGAACTTCATACCCAATCCTTGTTTGCCACGTTAAGATGCTTCACGACGCTTTCTGGTTCGCGGCATCGTCTAGTCCATAACCTTCAATTTCTTGCATCGCGGCGTCGGCCTCTCCCAGCATTCGGAGCGTACGCATCTGGTCCAGAGCGTCTTCCTCGCTGATCTTGCTCATGGCAAACCCAACATGGATGAGGACCCAGTCTCCCTTCACCGGCAAGTTGTCCTGCAGGAGTCCCAAATCAACCTTGCGCCGGACACCCACCACGTCAATCAGCGCGGCGTTCGGTTGGTCAGGAAAAAGTTCAACGATTTGCCCCGGTATGGCTAAGCACATGTCAGCTCTTCTCCCCACGATGGCTGATTCTTCCTGTGCACGCGTTCACTCTTTCTTTCGAGCCAGGATGTTAAATGAAAACTTCAATTCGTCTTTCACCTTCAGCGCGCCCCCGGCGACGGACGCCAGTTTCAAATGATAATCGGTCTGCAAAAGTGAAAAGGTCCCAAAGGCCCGCAGCGAATCCTCGGCCAGCACCAGTCGTGCGGGGACAATCTGAGAACGAGTAACGCCGTGCAGAGTCAACTCGCCATTGAGGGTGATCGAGTACTGCCCTTCGCCGGCTTTGGTGACGCTGATGTTCGAGCACTCATAAATGATCTCGGGATAGGCCGATATCTCAAGAATCTCCTGCTGCATGGCCAACTCCATGTCCCGCCGATCCTTGTCGGAAATATCGTCCCTCACCGTCAACGACGATGGCTGGATCGTAACTCTGAGAGAAGAGCGCTGGAGATCATCGGGGTTCACTTCTACCTCGCCCACGAAGTCACGGATGGCGATGGTTGGACTGTGACCGAAAGCCGACAGCAGTCCGCCGGAGAATACCTGCACCGTGAATTGGCTGGCTCTCGTGTCCGTGACGTAATGAACGCTAGTTTGTGTCGTTAATCCCATTATTGTCCAGGCGTCACATAGCCCGCAGCTTCAGATACCGATCAACATCCGGCAAGGCAGCCTGCACAAGATTGCCGACTCCCAGTTGCCCGAGATAACGCCGGACGATTGGGTTGGAAAGGATCAATCCTGTCCCAAACAGAATAAGGGCTGCTCCACCGAGCATGTACAACGTTTCCTTGTCGCTTCCATTGTTGTTGCTACCTTCAGAGAATTCCATGGCCACGGCAGTCTCCTCTCATTGAATGTCGTTTACGTTCTTTGTACCGGATTCATCCCCATTCAGTATCTTGGCAATCAGCGATTTCACCAATTTCACCGCTTCATCGACGGCAGCCTCGACCGGTTCACTCAGCCCCATCTGACCTTCCTCCGGACCGAGGGTTCCCGGCTCACATCCAACCAGTAGGACTCGCTTCAGCGGACCGCCCATAGAGGTCGCGAGACGCAGCACATTCAAGGGGTTCATGCTATGAGCTTCGACCGCATTCTGCCGCTCTTCTGGCCCACCAAACTCGCTCACGTCGGGTTCAATCACATATAGCGTGCCCGCCGGTTCGCCGCGCGGACACGCGTCAACCAGGATGGTGGTGTCGTATCCATCGAGTAGCGCGTAGGCCAAGTCGTAACCCCGGATGCCGAAGTCAGTCACTCGAATGTTCTGTGGCAGCTCTTGTGTCGACAAGCGCCGCACCACCTCGATACCAAAAGCGTCATCCCCGAGAAATATATTTCCAATGCCAGCGATGAGGATCCGGGGCATCTTCGCCCGCTCGGCATCTTCATCGTCACCGCGGGGGAGCGGTTCAACTTCGTCCGGATCGAAGAAGAAACGGTGACCTGGTTGTCGCATCAGGCCGATGTCCCGCCCCGGATCCTCATCGATGACAACGCAAACGTGGACCTTACCGTCATAGTCCTGTTCGATCGACTCGATAACGGCGGTCTTACCCGCGAGCGCAATATCCATGATGTCGCCGCCCGCTCGCGGGCACAATCTAACCCGGCTGCCGGGTCGCACCTCGATATCCGAAATACGCAGGTCGTCCACCGGTTTTTTGGCTTCGAGGAGCTGCCATTCCCATTCGTTCATGGCATCTCCTTCAACGAACGCAATTCCCTCAACGTACCGTGGAGCTTCAACAGCTGCTCCATCGGCAGAGTTTCCGTTCTGTCGAGCATTTTGCGGGCACGCTCGTCCGTGCTACGCATTTCGCGCTTCTCGTCGTCGGTCATGGTCAGAATGCGCAACGCGAGAATCTCATCAATCTCCGTTCCGTCGAACAAGTCGCCGGGGCTTTCCGGCGCAATTTGCGGGTAATCGTAGAGAATGATGGGTGAGGCAAGTATTGTGTCCTGCTCTCCTTCGGCGCCGACCAACACCGGCCAGGCTCCGACATTCTGGCAGCTCGTGGCGAGATCTCTCAGATTGTCGGGCGGCTCCAGCAGAGAGACAAACCGACCATCCACTGCGCCTAGCAGGATGTGAGTGGAGACCAGCGATCGCATCAAAGCTGTGTCCCGGCTGGTCTGGACGGAGTCGTCTCCAAAAGAGGTGAGGTTCTTCACCCGCACGTGGACTTTGAACAGTTCGCCGGCAACGCGCAACGCCACCATCTCAACTATCCCTTGGACCGATTCCTGCCTCCTTGCAATCAGGCCTACGAGGCGGTCGGTCGCGTCGCGTAAGAATTCCGTTTCCTCTTTCGGGGGAAATTCGAATTTCCGTTCAAGCGGCGCTTCAGTCAACGAATCCAGATTGCAAGCCGGTACGGTTACTTCACATTCGATTGCCTCCTGCCAGGGCGCGAATACCTTGCCGTCGACCTCGAGAAGCGGAACGGGCTCGAAACCGAGACCGACATCCGGTGATTGCATTGGTTCTGTTACCTTGCGAACCGAACGTGCGACCATCTTGAGGAAACGCACTCTTACCTCGACTGCAGTGAGAAAAGAACCTTGGACAAGGCACTCGGTCTGCATGCTGCAGACATCTGAACCAGTCTGTGTATCACTGTAGGACCTGGGATAAAGCACGCCGAAGTTGAACCGCTGACGGTTTTTCACCGAGGAAGGGCGGTAGGGGTAGAGCATGTACCCCTCGTAGAGCACGGCATTCGCGATTGCGTTGACTGATTTCGTATTCATCGCTTCACTGCCTCTTCCAGCGCAGGAAGCATGCTCTCCAACGCTTGCTCCCAGGTCGGAATGCCGTGCTCAACCTTGTACTGATAGAGTCGCTCGAAAACATCCCGGCGCAAACAGAGCCATGCGCTATTGGGATAGTAGATGTCTATCATTTCGCGCCACGATTTCACCGGAAGCCGGAAGTGGGCTTCCTTATCCCAAGGGATCGGGCCTACTTGCAGTGCTCCGTCACCATTTGCATAAAAAACTGTTCCGCTGAACAGAAAACAGAGGGGGACGTCGCCATCCGCAAGGCCATGGAAGTACTTAGTCGCAGCCACATTGAAGTCGAAGGTACAAGGCACAGGAAGATCCACTACGGCGGTGTCCTGAAATGCGGGCGCGACCACGCTGGCATGGGTCCACAGCATGGTTTTCAGAGTCTGGCCCCAGCGTTCCGTCTCCCCAAAAAGGTCACGCAGTTGCTCTTGGTCCCCGGCACTATACTGCCGCCGCGTTACTTCAATCTGGATCTGGCAGCGCAATGCGACCGAATGGACGGTTTCATTCGCAACCGTGTTCGTAATTCGGAGTTTGAACAGGAGGGTCGGCGCAACCGTGAAGCGCTGTGGTTCCGCTTTCTCGATTTGAAAGCTCAGGTCAGGCATTCGCTTCCTCTCTGACCAGCGTGGCTCGGTCTTTCAGTCCGTCGAAGAAACGGCCGATCTCCTGCCAGACCTCGGCTCCTCCGGAAAGCCCTCGCCAGTTGGCGCGAATCAGGCCGACCAGTTTGTAACACTCGTCGATAGGGAGCACATAGTACTCGGGAGCAGCAAATCCGCGGACATGGCCCACGCGATTGACGAGCAGAGCTTCAACATCAGATTCCATTTCCTTGAGCACAGGATTGGCGTCCTCGATGTCTTGCCAGGTCTCGAGCGGCAGCAGCGACTCAGTCGCCCCCGCCGGGCTGGGATAGAACGCGACCACCCTGGCATCCGGAGTGCTACGGAAGAAGAAAGTCATACTGATCGGTACCATCAGGCTGTCCCACTGGCCGTCCGAGAGGCGAAAATCTGCCAGGGCGAGGACGCGACGGGGAACACGCTTATATTTTGTCCCCATCCCGCTGAATAGGATTGCGCAGGCGTTACAGGCGCACAGCAGCTTTCGGCTCCCCGGTTCAATCAGATGCGGATGATCGGCTGCGACTTCAGCGCTGCACAGCTCACAACGCTCCACATTCCGCTTGCGCCGGATGAACTGGCGGAGCGCTCCAAATGCGTTCTCGAATCCCGGCTGGACTGCATTTATCATCGGCTCACGAACAATTCTCTGACCCGGCGCCAATTTCGTAACGCCACGAACGGTTACTCCTGCACTGATGCGGTTGCGTTCACGCCGCCCAGCTTACCGAGCGGCACAAAGCCGGAGGAACCTGCCGCTTCTTCGAGCCCTTCAATCAGCAAGCGATTCATGTCCGGTGCGGCTTCGTATAATAAGTCCTCGACTAACTTCTGAAGCGTCTTTCCCGTGGAGGCGCAGCCGTGCCCGGTAACTTGAAGCTGCAACCGGACCACGCCGCTCTCGATGCCGAGCAGATCTAGTTCGCCTCCGCTCTTGCGCACTTGCGGCCGAACTCGCTCCACCGCCTGTGCTACCCGACTCTCCAAATCCAAGGGGTGAAGGCCATAGAGGACCAGGAGGCTGCTGACCAGCGGATCGCAACCCAAGTCGTCGATCGTGTGCTGGCCTGGATCGCCGTCCTTCGCGACGATTTCCATGATCCGTTCCAAGCCAGCGCCATGCAAGTCAAGAAGCAATTGCACCAAAGCTTTTGCGCTTGCCCGAGCCTCTGGATCCGCGATGTTCTCCAACTCACCGACTAGTTCGCCGATGCGCTGGACCTTAACCTGGAAATCCTTGTCATCCGGCATAGTGTTTCCAGCCAATGTAGGCGCGGGCGCTCACGTTTGTGCAGCCCAGCCAAAATTTGTACTGGTCAGAGTTCCCCAAAGCAGTAAAGGCAACCAATATACCCTCGCTTCCCCAAATGTCCAGCATGATCAGTTTCCCATTCGATCAAGGCTGAACACCGAACATCGGGGAATGGTGGGTCTTCAAAACCTTTCCATCACCCAGATACATATGCACGCCGCAAGGCAAACACGGATCAAAGCTCCGCACCGCGCGCATAATGTCTATGCCCTTGAACTTCTCCGGTCCGTTTTCTTCGAAGATGGGCGTATTTTGCACCGCATCCTCATACGGCCCCGGAGTGCCGTAAATGTCCCGCGGATTGGCGTTCCAAGGCGTCGGAGGATAAGGATGATAGTTGGCGATTTTGCCTTTGCGGATCACCACATGATGCGAAAGCACGCCTCGGACGGCTTCGTGGAAACCGCAGCCGATGGCCTCTTCCGGCACCTTGAATTCTGACCAGGTTCTGGTCTTGCCAGCATGAAGTTCTTCCAGCGCCTTCTCCGCGAAATGCAGAGCACACGCGGCTGCGTAGGCTTGGAAGTACGTGCGAGCCCGGTCGCGCTCAATAGCATTGCTCCACTGCGGGATCTTCCACTCGAACTCGACCTCGGGCTTTGACATGGTTTTCGGCAAGTAGATCTTCACGCTCTTGCCGGTAGCTTTGATGTAGCCGATATCCACCAACCCCGCGAGCGCCGTTGCCCACAGCCGGGCAATCGGCCCGCCGCCCGTATCCAGGGCAAGATGATCTCCTGTGCGTTTGTCGAACCAGCGAGGTGACATCACCCAGGTGTATTTGCCGGAGAAATCTCGCTTCTGCGGCCGCGGAATCGTAGTCTGATTCCAGGGATGGTTCTTATCGACCGGGTTTCCCAGCGGATCGGTTTTCACGAACGTCTCTGCATTCTTCCAGTCGTCATAGTAAGAACTGCCCAACAGGATCCGAATATTCAGGTTGATGTCCACCAGGTCGGTTGTTACCAGCTTGCCATCGACAACCACACCGGGCGTAACAAACATCTTCCGGCCCCAGTTCGTCATGTTCTTGTAGGTGTAGTCACAGTGCTCGGGATCGTTAAAGGACCCCCAGCATCCCAATAGAACGCGGCGACGTCCGACCTCCTCATAACCCGGCAACGCGTCGTAGAAGAAGTCGAACAGGTCGTCGTGCAGCGGGAGAACCTTCTTCATGAACTCGACGTATTTCATCAGTCTGACGATGTAGTCGGTGAACAGCTGCACCGTCGGCACTGTCCCTACTCCGCCCGGATAAAGCGTTGAGGGATGGACGTGACGGCCTTCCATCAGGCAGAACATCTCCCGGGTCATGCGGCTCATCTGCAGAGCTTCAAGATAAAAGGATCCTGTGAAGGGATTGAGCGCCCGCATGATATCCGCGATGGTGCGGAAGCCGTGCTCGTTGGAATGTGGCGCAGGAGTTGACTCGGCTTTCGCCAGAACCTTGGGGTTGGTTTCCTTGACCATCTGCTCACAGAAGTCAACCCCGACCAGGTTGTCCTGGAAGATGTTGTGATCGAACATGTATTCGGCCGCTTCGCCAAGATTAACGATCCATTCCGCGATGTGCGGCGGCCTGACCCCAAAAGCCATATTCTGCGCATAAGTTGCGCAGGTTGCATGGTTGTCGCCGCAGATGCCGCAGATACGGCTGGTAATGAAGTGCGCGTCACGCGGATCTTTCCCCTTCATAAAAATGCTGTATCCGCGAAAGATGGAAGATGTGCTGTGACACTCGGCCACCTTGCGAGCGTCGAAATCAATCTTGGTAAAGATACCCAGGCTGCCTACGATGCGGGTGATCGGATCCCAATTCATCTCCACCAGCTTTTTCGATTTGCTGGGGACGTCTTTCGTCGGTGCAGTGATGGTGCTCATAGCGATCGCTCCTTTGCTTTCTCAGTCGCGCTTCTCAGCCATGCTCCTAATAAGATCTTGGATGGTAACCGGTGGTCAGCTCCGCGCGGGGATGCCGCCATTTGGGTTCCTTGTTTACCGTGCTTTGAGTGATTGAACGCAACGCCCGGATCGCACGCCCATACACGCCGATGCTGCCGGTCGAAACCCTTGCCCCCGGCGGCTCATCCATGAACGGCATAAACTTGTCCGGAAAGCCCGGCATGGTGCAACCGATGCAGATGCCGCCCACGTTGGGGCAGCCGCCAATCCCGGCCATCCATCCGCGCTTGGGTACGTTGCAGTTGACCACCGGTCCCCAGCATCCGAGTTTTACGATGCACTTGGGAGAGCCATAGACCTCTGCGAAATCACCTTGCTCGTAGTACCCGGCTCGGTCGCAACCATCATGCACGGTACTGCCGAACAGCCAGGTTGGGCGCAGTTGATCATCCAAAGGAATCATCGGGGCCAACCCTGCCACCTGATACAGCAGGTATAGCACCGTCTCCATGAAGTTGTCGGGCTGCACCGGACATCCCGGAACGTTCACGATCGGCAACCCGGCTTTGGACCGCCACTCCCAACCCAGGTAATCAGCAAGACCCATGCAGCCGGTGGGGTTCCCCTCCATGGCGTGAATTCCGCCGTAAGTGGCGCAGGTTCCAATGGCAATCACCGCCAACGCCTTCGGAGCCAACCGGTCGATCCACTCATTGGTGGTGATTGGCTGTTTGGTTTCGGGGTCAGTTCCCAATGCCGCCCAATATCCTTCTTTCTTGATCGACTCGTTCGGGATCGAGCCTTCCACCACCAGAACGAAAGGATCGAGCTTGCCTTCCCATGCCTGATAGAAAAACTTCATGAAGTCATCGCCAACTTCGACGGCAAGCACGGGATTGTGCAGGTGCACCTTGGGCAATCCAGGGATTGCGCCCAATAATACGTCTTCGATGCTGGGTTGCGTGGCCGCAGTAATCGAGACCGAATCTCCGTCACAGCCGAGGCCGGCGGTGATCCAGACTATGTGCACCTCTTTGACCGCCGGTGCTTTTTGCGTAGACCGGCCATATGGAACCGTAGCTGTTCCCATAGATGGATTGCTCCCTTCCATTCAAACTTGATCACAGACAGACGCTTCGCATCGTCTGATGCCGACGACTCTTGCCATCCAACCTCACCCAAACCTTGCAATTACAAGTAAATTGATCGCTGCGATTCGAAATTCAAATCGCAGACAGAATCGTCCTATTGCGAGACTGTTACAAGAGCGGCAGCCCTGTTTTATTTCTCCAGGGAAGTCCCACGAACCGTATCAGGGATTCCCCTAATCAGAGAAAATCCGACCTGAAGGAGAGGAAGACAGCACCGAAGAGACTGCAAGGCAGGCACGGCTCACAAATGGATCATCTGAACCCTTCGTGGGCACAAGCGCTGAGCGGGGGGTTATTAAGGATAAGGGTAGAGCAACCAGCCCTCTACAAAAACAGCACCCCCTTCAGTAGTGTTTCAACGCCGTTCCACGTGATCTGCACTCCGATGCAGAGAAGCACGAACGCGATGATGCGCAAGATACCATGCGCCGTATGAGGTGAAATTCGTTCTGTGATCTTCGGCGCGTAACGGTAGCAGATAAGGACGGTCACGCTCAAAGCCACCACAGCCAGGAAAATCCCCAGGTGAGCGATGACATTGGCCAGCACACTCCCCTTCACCGAGGCGTGCGCCGTAAGAGTCAGCATGACCACGATGCAGCCCGGGCCGACAGTAACCGGAAATGTGAGCGGATAGAAAACATTCTGCTCCACCGATCCGAAGTTATCCTCCCTCACTGCTGCCCGATCGGGATTGGCCGTGCTTTCCTGCTGATTGAGCAGGTTCCATCCCATGCTGGCCAGCACCAGTCCTCCGGCAACCTGCACTACGGGAAGCGAAATTCCAAAAAACTCCAACAGCCCGGTTCCCACCAACTCGATCACCAGCATGAAGATCGCGGTGCTGACCGCAATCTTGCGCGCTAAGTCCCGGAAAACGGATTCGGGCGCGTTCCCCACGAAGCCGAGGAACACCAATGCCGACCCCAGCGGATTAATCACCGGCAGGAGCGCACTGACACCAAGCGCAAAGAACTTGAACAGAAGGAGTACGCTTGCCATATATAGCGAAACAGCTTAGCACCTGCGCCCGGTGCCCGTGCTTCCTTGTGGAAGCACGCTTGCGGGACGACGCTACACAAGCCGCTTCCGCCGGGGCATCTACGCTGCTAGAGCTGGTTTACTTGAAGAGTCTTAGAACAACATCCAAACCTGTTCATGCCGTCTTCTCGCGGACATTCCATTGAACCGCTCGCTGGACCAGTTCCCGAGCACTTCGCAGCGAGAGTTTTTCTTTAATGTGCGCCTGGTAGGACTCGACAGTTTTAACGCTGAGGTGCAGAGCCTCCGCGATCTGGCGGGTTCCCTGGCCTTCCCCGATCAGCCGGAAGACTTCCAATTCACGATCGGTAAGGTCTGAGATCGACGAGTGCTCTGAAGAACCGGCCCCGCGAACGTAATGTCGCAGCATGCTGTTGGCGATCCGGTCACTGACATAAATCTCGCCGCTCAGGATACGACGTAGCGCCACCAGCACTTTCTCGGTCGCCTCCTGCTTCATGATGTACCCGTTCGCACCCGCCCGCAATGCCCGTTCCGCATAGATCGATTCATCGTGCATAGACAGGATGAGAACCGGCAGACGAGGAGACGTCAACCGGATATTCTTGAGCAGTTCCAATCCATCCGGGCCATTGAGCGAGATGTCCACAATAAGGATGTCTGGTCTGGTCGCCTGAATCGCTGACAACGCCGAGTGCATCTCTTCGGCTTCGCCACAGACAGTCAGATCGGCTTCCTGATTGATCAGCAGCGTCAACCCTTGTCGAACGATGGGATGGTCGTCAACCACGAATACTGTTTTCTTTCTGGCTGTGACATTGTTGTTGACCTGTTTAGTGATCATAGGCGTCCGTCTTCAACCCTTCCTTGCCCTTGGGGAGTGGAAACAAGCACGTGACCGTGATTCCCTGAGCTCTACCGCTTTCCACCTTAAGGGATCCGCCAATCATTCTGGCCCGATAGTTCATGATTTGCATACCCATGCCCGAGCCCGGTGTCGACGGCTCTGGCAGGCCTGAGCCGTCGTTTTCAATTCTCATTGTGCCGTAATCGTTCCTGGCGAAAAGACTAATGATGATGTTCTTCGCCTGCCCGTGCTTGAGTGCATTGTTCACAGCCTCTTGAGCAATGCGATAAAGATGAGTCGACACATTGGTATCGTGAATGAGAACCGGTTCGTCAATTCGCAAGCAGCAGGAAATATTGAACAAGTCTTCCACTTCGGCCGCCCAACGTTTCAGCGCCGACATAAGACCGTGAGCATCCGAAATTACGGGGAGAAGGCCATGGGCCAATTCTCTTGTCTTATTGATGGCCTCGTTGACCAAGCCGACGATTCTGGCGGCTTCGGCCGCCTCCGCAAGACCTTTCTCCGCTAGCTTCTGTTCCTGAACCTTGCTCATGAACGCAATGCCGGTCAGGTGTTGCCCTAATCCGTCGTGCAGATCTTGCCCGATGCGACGCTGCTCTTCGGCGCTAATCTCCAGAATTGCCTTCTCCAGCCGTTTGCGTTCAGTGATGTCGATCCCGGTTGCAATAATGTAGGCAGGGGTTCCATCCTCTCCGGGAAGGATCGTACTTGACCATGCAATCAGCCGGCGCGAGCCATCCCGGGCGACCCACGAAGTCTCATAGTCCCTGGTGCTGTGCTCCACTCGCAACTGTTCGACGATGATCTTGAAGCGCTCTGCCTCCTCCGGAAGCACGCACAAATCCCAAAAGTATTTCTCCTTGACCTCCGGGAAGGAATAACCCGAGACCTGCTCACAAGCTCGATTGAAGCGGACGATTCGACCTTGCGGATCAAGGACCACAACCAAAGCGCCGACCGTGTGCAGGATGGCCGAAACAACATTACGTTCCTCCTGCAATGCTTCTTCTGTCCGCTTAAGCTCAGTAATGTCAAACGCGATGCCATGGATAAACCAAGGCCGGCCATTCTTCCGCCGGATCATCTTGGCTTCGCAGTGAAACCAAACTACCCTGCCATCCCGCGCCAGGACGCGATATGCGGAACGGAGTGCCGTTCCTGTAAGAAACATCTGCGCCGCCTCGACACTCCAACGTTGTTTGTCGTCAGGGTGGATCTGCTGATACCAGCGAATGGGATCTTCCAGCCATTCTTCCTGCGAAAAACCCAGACTCGCTTCAATTTGAGGGCTGACGTAAGCTTCGCCGATGCCTCGATCCAAGTGGGCCATGAAAACAACTGCGGGAATCTGCTCGACCAGCGCTCTATAAATGGCGTCAACATTCGGCAACTGCTCTTCTGGACCTTCTCCAGTGAGTGCGTCGGCCGTTGGCGCTAGTTGGGCAGCGTTGCTGAGAAATATCGCGGCAAGGTCGGCGAGAAGAGCTTCGGCCTCCGGAGCGGTCATGGCGTCCATCTGATTCCAATCGGGTTGAGCGGCATCTGATACGGCTTCGATGCTAGTCCCGGACACCATTCTGATACCTCAGCTCAGCAATTCTAATCGTTCGTCTTCACACTCTTGCGCCGCCAACTCGGCTCTTTATTCAGCGAGGCCTGAGTAAACCTGCGCAGCGCATGGATCGCCCTGCCATAGGTCATCACCGCATTCGAAGATAGCAACGAACCCGGCGGCTGATTCATGAAGGGCATGAACTTGTCGGGAAACCCCGGCATCGTGCATCCGATGCAAATACCACCAACGTTGGGACAGCCGCCAATCCCGCCCATCCAGCCACGCTTCCCCACATTACACTGAACCACCGGCCCCCAGCAGCCTAGCTTCACGATGCACAGAGGCGACCCGTATTCCTCGGCAAACTCCGCCTGCTCGTAGTAACCGCCTCGATCGCAGCCTTCGTGAACCGTTGCGCCAAACAGCCATGTTGGACGTAGCGCGTCGTCGAGCGGAATCATCGGGGCGCGCCCGGCCGCCATATACAGAAGATAGAGCAGCGTCTCCATGAAATTGTCAGGCTGAACCGGACATCCAGGGACGCACACAATCGGGATGTTCGCTGTGGATTTCCACTGCCATCCAAGATAGTCAGGAAGACCCATGCAACCGGTTGGATTCCCTTCCATCGCATGGATGCCGCCGTAGGTCGCACAAGTTCCTGCCGCCATCACAGCCCAGGCCCGCGGCGCGAGCCGATCGATCCACTCACAGGTAGTAATCGGTTGTCCGGTTTTCTGGTCGGTACCGAGGGAAGCCCAGTAGCCTTCCTCCTTATTGTGCTCGTTCGGAATCGATCCTTCGATCACCAGAATGAAGGGAGACAAATTACCGCTGGCCGCAAGGTGGAAACGTTTCAAAAAATCGTCCCCGTTCTCAAGGGCGAGGAAGGGGTTGTGAAAGTGTACTTTGGGGATCCAGGGCATTGCCCCGAGAACAATATCTTCGATACTCGGCTGCGTTGCCGCTGTCATCGCAATCGTGTCGCCGTCGCAGCCAAGGCCGGCCGTGATCCAAAGCACATCGATTTCTGAGATCGCTTGCGGAGCGCGCGAACTGCCCTCTCGAATCGTTGCAGTGTCAGCCACTCGACTTCCGCTCCCAAAGACCGAAAATAGGGATCGGACGCTAACCGAGGCCCGTTCCAACTGCGTATTCTACAGAATTCCCTCCAATACGATAGGTTAATTTCCAGGTGGGGGCGGCGCCCCATAGGCGCTAACTTAAGGGTTCATTCCGGGTAGCCCATTACGCGACCAGAATCTGCAAATCAACGGTTGCAGCGCCGTACGGGAATCGCTTTCTGAAGTATTACTTGCGCACCTCAATGACACCTCTGAGAGATTCGACAGCTGGATAGAAAGTGTCTCCATACTGATAAACTCCCGGTTCCTTCAGGACGACGGTTCCTGTTTGCCCTTTCAACAGGTACTCCGTCTTCACGCCCGCGCCTTCCACGAGAAACTGGTGCGGCGGGTCGTCAATATTGATCCACGTCACGGGTGTTCCCGCTTGCACGATGACACGGGATGGATTCACGGCAAAGCGCACGACGGTTGCGACCACCGCGCCGGAAGGAACGGGTGCCGGGTTGGTCTCGACTCTCTTCCCGGCCATGGCGAAGTAGGTTTTCACGTAGTCAAGCCGCTCATGAGGCTTGTGGCACGCCATGCAGACCTCCCTGGCCGGGGCCTGAGGGTTGAACTTGCCGTCTGCTGTGAAGGCAGCGAACTCCCAGTCGCCGTTGCGTAGATTCTCCGGGTACGCGGCTCCGCTGCCCGGGCGCTTTTCCATCACGACAACCCGATCCAACTCACCTGCCACAAAATTGCCTTTGGCATCTCTTATCGGACTGCCCTGCGGGTCAAGCACGGCTTTGTAGTTAGCGCTAGTAATGACCGTGCCAGGGGGCAGGGGCTTGCCTGCCTTGGCGGCTTCGATGGCTTCACGACTTGTGTACTGCTGATGAACTTCCTTCTGGTCGTCGCGATCAATCACGTTATAGAGCACGCCGGACTTGAAGTTCGCCGGAAAGACGACTTTTTCAGAACCTGCGTCCACCCGCGCCAGTGGGATCACGAGTAAACCCACGAGCGCGATGGCTGTGCAGCGCAGTAAGTTCATCAGATCCTCCTACGGAACAGATGCAGATAACCACCATGCGAGTCAACAAACCTGATCTGGCCGCTATGGCATTTGAATTCCGAGTGCTGGAGGGGATTTCCGTTCCCGGCTTCAGATGCATTGTACAACTGCTGCCCCCGGCGATGCGGCGGGATACCTTGGTGACTCGGCCGCGCATTGGCCGCTCGTAAGGGATCAGGTTGGTTGCCAGCCCAGAAACCAGCCAACGGGGCCAACCTCTAGCCCCGAACTGCTTAAGTTAGCGCTTATGCGGCGGCGCCCTGGGCGGCGCCCCAGTCCACAGCCGAAAGCGAGTCAACCCTGGAAGAAGCCGTTCCAGAGAGTGCTTGTCAGAACCACGATCCGGAGCTACCCACGGCGAAACAACTTCAGGACAGATCACATCGCGCTGATCTTGAGGTACCGCCGGGAATCCTTAAGAGAGGTCAGAAATATGTATCCCGCAAAAAGCAATCCCGCTGTTCCCAGCAGGTTCCGAACTACTCTGAGTGTGTTCATTATTCTCCCTTCACGCATCTTTCGCGTTTAGCTTCGATGCGGTTGTTCTGCGATAGGTTTCACGCCAATGGCATTCCCATCGAGGTCGGGCACGCAGCGATTGCCTGGGCGATCGTGGGAAAACACGACCGTGCCTGGTCCGATCGGCCTGTATTCGTGAAAATTTCGTTATATGCTTTTGCCAGTACTTCACGAAAATTCGACTAGAAATACATTGATCGGATCTCAAACATCGAGAGGCGTGGTGTTCCCACAACTTAGGTCTGGTGGTAGGCTGTTAGGGTTTTTAAGCCGAAAACGGGATGTTTTGGGAGCTTCTCACATGAGCCAATTCGCAAAGCTGAACCAGCAATACATCGGTGGAGTGTGGCGTAACGGGTCGAGCAAGAAGATGCTCACCGACAAGAATCCTTACAACGGAAAGCCGATCGCCGACTTCAAACTGGCTAGCTTGTCGGATTTGGATGAAGCCTACCGTTCGGCCGCAGCCGCGCAGAAGATCTGGGCCGAGGTCAACCCGTTCGAGAAGCGCGCAATCCTGGAAAAGGCGATCACCTGGATTGAGCAAAACGAAACCGACATCAACGACATCATCATCGACGAATTAGGCGGCACCCATCTCAAAGCTTTCATTGAGATCATGCTGGTGAAAAGTTTCATCAAAGAAGCGTCCACTTATCCGTTGCGAATGACCGGCGAAATTCTACCCTCGACCGTGGACGGCAAAGAAAATCGGCTCTACCGGATTCCCGCTGGCGTGGTGGGTGTCATCAGCCCCTTCAATTTCCCGTTCAATCTGAGCATGCGGTCGGTTGCCCCGGCCCTGGCGTGTGGCAACGGTGTGGTGCTGAAGCCGCACGACGACACTCCAATTATGGGAGGAACTCTGATCGCTAAAATCTTTGAGGAGGCGGGCATCCCCAAAGGCCTGCTGAACGTGATTGTGGCCGACATTGGTGAAATCGGTGATGCGTTTGTAGAACACCCGATTCCCCGTATTATCTCATTCACTGGGTCGGAAGGCGTGGGCCGCCATATTGGTGGCGTTGCCGGGAAAGCTTTGAAGAAGGCCATTCTTGAACTGGGCGGGAATAGCGCGCTTATCGTGCTGGAGGATGCTGACCTGCAGACGGCGATCAACGCCGCGGTCTTCAGCCGCTTTGCTCATCAGGGACAGGTCTGCATGTGCGCCAACCGCATCCTGGTGCAGCGCAGTGTCTATAGCAAATTCCTGGATAAATTCGTGAGCCAGGTTTCCAAACTAAAGACGGGCGATCCTCGAAATCCACAAACCGATCTTGGTCCGCTCATCAATCAGCGGCAGGCCGAAACGTTCTCCAGGCAAGTGCAGAAGGGAGTTGACGAAGGCGCCCGAACCGTTTTGCGCGGGAAGATGGATGGCAACGTCGCTTCGCCAACCATCTTTGCCGATGTGAAACCTGACATGTGGATCGCGCAAAACGAGATGTTCGGTCCAGCCGTTTGCGTCATGCCGTTCGACACGCCGGAGGACGCGATCCGAATCGCCAATGACAGCCCGTACGGCCTCAGCGGAGCGATTCACACACAGGACGTGGAATACGGAGCTGAACTGGCCAAGCAGATTGAGTCCGGGATGGTTCATGTGAACGACGGCACGATCAATGATGATCCCCTCATTGCATTCGGGGGAGAAAAAGCGTCGGGAGTCGGCCGTCTCAACGGTAAATGGGCTCTCGAGGAATTCACAACATTGAAGTGGGTCTCGGTGCAACACAAGGCGCGGCACTATCCGTTCGAAGCTGCGGTTCCGAAGGCGTCTTAGTCCGGCCTCACGCCCGCATCAAACGTCGAAGAACACGGTCTCCTGCTCACCCTGAAGAAGCACATCGAAGCGCCAGACACTGGGACGCGAGGGATCAGGGTGGGCCATGAGGGTCGCACGACGCTCCTCGGGAACAAGCGCCAGAACCGGGTCTTTGTGGTTGGCTGGATCGCCAGAAAAATATACCCGTGAATAGAGCTGCTTGAGCATGCCGCGAGCGAACACCGCGAGGCTCAGATGTGGTGCCTGGAGAACATTGCCGGGGCCTGGCACGCGGCCAGGCTTGATTGTCTCGAACTCGCAGCTCCCATCCTCGGCCGTACCCATACGTCCGAAGCCAGCGCAGGCGGGATCGGTGGTTTCATGCTGCGCGTCAGCAGGATGGTTGTATCTTCCGTCGGCATCGGCCTGCCAAATCTCGATCATGGCATCCGGAACCGCGGCGCCGTCGCCGTCTAAGACACGACAGATCAACAGTAAGCGCTCGCCTTTAGCTTGCGGACCTGCCATGCAGCGGACCGAACACTTTTCAGTTGTCAGGCCGAAAGAAAAGAACGGGCCAACGGTTTGCGACGGAGTCGGACTCAAGCTCATGTTACGCCTCGAACGGCGTAGCCTCAGGGCCGCGCAGAACAATATCGAACTTGTAGCCCAACGCCCACTGAGGCTGTGTGGTTTCCAGGTCGAACTTACTGACCATGCGCTGCCTCGCCTTTTCGTCCGGAATGGATTGATAGATCGGATCAAACGCGAATAGCGGATCCCCGGGAAAGTACATCTGCGTGACCAAACGCGTAATAAATGCCCTCCCAAAAATCGAGAAGTGGATGTGCGCCGGACGCCACGCGTTGTAGTGATTGAACCAGGGATAAGCTCCCGGCTTGATGGTGACAAAACGATAAGCGCCATTTTGATCGGTCAGGGTGCGCCCGGTGCCGGTAAAGTTGGGATCGAGTGGCGCGGGGTGCTGGTCCTTCACATGTACATAGCGGCCCGCGGAGTTCGCCTGCCAAATCTCAACCAAGGTGCGGGGCACGGGGCGTCCATTGGTGTCGAGCACACGCCCGGTCACGATGATTCGTTCCCCGCGCGGCTCATCGGTATGCTGGCGGGTAAGGTCGTTGTCGGTTTCTGCTATCTCCCCGTGCCCATAGATTGGGCCTGTGACCTCCGACAAAGTATGCGGAAGGAAGATCAGCGGCTTCGCCGGTGCGCGCCGCACGGTGGAACGATACGGCTCACACAGCGAAGGCGGTTGGCTTCCGGGCTCGTGCCGCCGATATGGCGTAACCAGCGAACGCTGATCAGTCAACTTGGACATCAAACGCTCTCCCGCCCACTCACAAAGGATTAAATCCATCACCGACGCGAATGGTATCGCAGCCCAAGACGTTTGTCATCAAAGGCTCTCGGCGCATACCAGGCTACCTGAAGGTGACCATCAGGCTTCGCCATCGATTTCGGGATAAGATTCCGAGAATCCGCCAGCCTGCTGACGATTTCGTCCTGTGTCACTCACGGCGCCTCCATTCTTTACCAAGTTTTACAGACTCTTTACAAGACACTCCGCAAGATCAACCGATCGTTTGCGTTCATTAATTGTGAGCGGCGATCAATCTTGCGAAGAGAATGGGAGGCTTGCGGCATGATGAATCACGGAACAATATTTTATGTGGACGATAATCCAAAGTCGCGACGGCTGCTGACCAGTGTGATAAGAAGTTGCGGATTTGAAGTCATGAGTGCAGGAGATCCGATCGAGGCATTATCACGAATCAAGAAAAGCTTTTTCGACCTCGCCTTGCTCGATTATCAGATGCCACATTTGACTGGTTCGCAATTGGCACAACAAATCAAGCGTGTGAAGCCCGATGTTCCCGTGGTGCTGCTCTCCGGCTTTGCCGCTCTACCGCCTTTTGAATTGATTTTCGCGGATGCCCATGTGGGGCGGGGAGCAACCTGGACGAACTACTCGACACCATGCGCAGCTTGATTCATTCAAAGTACGCCTTTGCCAAGCTTCGCTCGGCCCCCCGGACGAGGGCAACCAGGTCTACGTATGCGTCGCTGGAACTCGATCACGCCGTTTAAGTGTCCCGCACATCAAAGGGCTTGGGATGGGCCTGGAGTTTTCCTCGCCTGCAGTTCGCGTAGCTTAAACCGCTGCAGTTTCCCGGTCGCTGTTTTAGGGAGTTCCGGCAAGAACTCAATCCATCGGGGACGCTTGTAAGCACCAATCCTTTCGGCAACCCACTCTTGCAACTCCCGCGTAAGTTGTTCGCTTGCGGCGAACTCGTCGTTTACTACTACGAAGGCTGCCACCTTGGTGAGTCCGCTCTCATCGTCGCGAGCGACGACCGCTGCTTCCCGAATGGCCGGATGCGCGATCAATGCGCTCTCGACCTCAGCCGGACTCAGCCATCGACCGTTCACCTTAAAAAGATCATTGGCGCGACCGGCGTACCAAAAGTAGCCTTCTTCATCCTTGTAATATTTGTCGCCCGTGCGGAACCAGTGGCCCTCAAAGGTTTCCTTGGTTTTCTCATGCTGGTTCCAATAGCCGGCGCAGGTGGAATCGCCTTTGATCAATAGATTGCCAATTTCACCGGGAGCCACCAATCGCGCGTCGTCATCGACAATTTTGGCCTCGTATCCGGGGATGATCTTACCGCTGGATCCCGGCTTCGCTTCACCCGGGCGATTCGCGATCACCATCTGCAAAGTTTCCGTGGAGCCCAGGGAATCCAGGATCTCGATGCCAAAGCGCTGCTTGAAACGCTCAAACAGTGGGGCAGGCAGGGACTCGCCCGCCGAGATCGCATGGCGCACGCTAGAGAGATCAAACTCCGTTCCACCTTCGCCCTGGTAGGCTAGCAGTGCGGCATAATTCGAAGGCACCGAGAAAAACAGTGTCGGCCGGTAGCGCTCGATGTCGGCATAAATTGTCGCCGGTGATGGCCGCGCCGGGGAAAGGATGGTCGTTGCCCCACAGCCCAGCGGAAAATAGCCGGCATTCCCCAAACCGTAAGCAAAGAACAATCGCGCGACGCTATAGCAGCGATCTCGCTCATTCATGCGCAGAATGTTCCGAGCGTACAGCTCCGAACACACCACCATATCGTGATGCAGGTGCACGCAGCCTTTGGGAGCGCCGGTGCTTCCCGAAGAGTAGAGCCAGAAAGCGGCATCATCTTTACTGGTGGATTCCGCCTCCAGCTTCGGAGACGCAGCCTCCATCAGTTGGCTCAGGGTGGGCTGATGTTGGTTCGGCGTCCCGACAACCACAATCTCCCGCAGATACCTGAGCCGTTCCGGTGGTATCGATTGCAGCTGCGGCAGCAAAGCTTCGCTGACCAACACTACCCGGGCCCGGGTGTCGTTGAGCAGGTATTCGTACTCGTGCGATTTCAGAAAAGTGTTGACCGGCACGGCCACGGCACCGATCTTGATGGCCCCGAAAAACGAGTAGAGAAACTCGGCAGTGTCCAGCAGCAAAAGCATGACCCGCTCTTCCGGGCGCACGCCCAGTTGGCGAAGCGAATTGCCGGCTCGGTTCGTCCGCTCGAGCAGTTCCCGGTAACTGACTCGTTCGTCACCACACTCGATCGCCGTCTTCTCCCCTCGTCCTTCGAGGACGTTGCGATCCACAAAATAGGTCGCGACATTAAATGCCTCCGGCAATTTCGTCAAGGCTGCACCAGCTTCTCGGGGATCGGGGCGAAACTGGACATACGAGTCGGGGGTAACGGTGCGGGAGTATAACATAGAAATTTCCGCTGTTCACTGCTCATGGAACTGGGATTCGCCCCGCGCCTCGCCTCGGTAGTTTGCCGAAAAGTCAGCAAATCGTACGGCTAACCCGACGCAAGATAGACATAGCGCAAGATGAATAGGACAGTGAGGATCCAAACCAGAGCATTGATCTCACGATATTTTCCCGCCGCCACTTTCACCACCGTGTAAGAGATCAGCCCCAGGCTGAGCCCGGTTGCAATACTGAAGGTGAGCGGCATGGCCAGCATGGTGATGAAGGCCGGAGCCGCTTCGCTGAACTCCCGCCACTCGATGTGAGCAATCGATTGCGTCATCAACGCTCCCACCAAAATCAAAGCCGGGGCGGTTGCGTAACCCGGAATCGCTGCCGCCAGCGGGGAACAAAACATCGCCAGGAGGAAGAGCACTGCAACCACCAGGTTGCTGAGTCCCGTGCGCGCCCCGGCCGCCATGCCGGCTGCGCTTTCAATGTAACTCGTCACGGTAGACGTCCCCGCCAGCGACCCAAGAATCGTCCCCACCGCATCCGCCAACAGCACCCGCCCGACTCGAGGTATCTTGCCATCTTTGATGAACCCACCTTGCTCGCACACGCCCACGAGCGTCCCGATGTTGTCGAAAAGATCCACAAACAGAAACGCGAACAGGATCTCGAGAAATCCAAGATGAATCGCACCGCGAAGATCCAGTTGCAGAAAGGTGGAGGAAGCCTTCGGCATCGAGACGATCGCCGCCGGCCAGTTCGAGAGCCCGCGAAGAATTCCAACCAGCGTAGTCCCGAAAATTCCAATCAGGATTGCGCCGTTGACTTTTCGCACCATCAGGACAAGTGTCAGGACAAGACCGAAGCAGGCCGTCTGTACCTCATGATCGGAAAAACTCCCGAGGCCGACAAACGTAGCTGGATTCGCCACCACGAGTTTCGCATTCCGCAACCCGACAAACGCAATAAAGAACCCGATCCCAGTCGCAGTCGAATGCTTCAGGCAATCCGGGATGCCGTTGACGATCTGCTCCCGAATGCGGGTGACCGTGAGCACAAGAAAGAGAACGCCCGAAAGAAAGACCACACCCAGCGCCGTCCGCCACGGAACATGCATGCCCAGGCAAACCGAATAAGTGAAGTAGGCGTTGAGCGACATTCCAGGCGCAAGAGCAATGGGATAGTCGGCATAGAGCCCCATCACAAGAGTCGCGGCCGCAGCCGAGATACAGGTGGCGAACACCACACCTTCGGCGGGCATCCCCGCCTGCGACAGAATCTGCGGGTTCACAACGATGATGTAAGCCATCGTCAGGAAGGTGGTCAGCCCTCCGACCAACTCCCGCCTCACGGTGGTCTGGTTCTCGGCCAGCCGAAAATAACGCTCGATCAATCGTTCTCCTTATGAGTTGAATTGGGCGGACGCAGTTGGCTTCACGGCTGCTGTTTTTGGGAAGGTCACGGCTTCAGCCGTGGCGGATCGACAATTGAATGGCGCACGCCATCAAAGGGCTGTCCATGTCGATACATTCTGTCACTGGCACCTGCATCAAAGAACCACATTTTCGACCGGCCGTCGTGGGCTCGCTCGTGCGGTTAATGTCGCATAGCCCATATAGAAAAGAAAGGTCGGCTGCCACGCCGCGTCGCCAAGTACTTCGGCAAGTAGACCGGCTCGTCGTGCCGGTTTTCCCAGCGCTTTCTCATGGTCGATCATTTCCACGGCCTCATTGCAGGGCCGTCCGGCCAAGCCGCGGGCCGTAGCCAGCAAGTGCGCCCGCTGCCAAATTCGCCCTGCGCCTAGACACTGTTCCCGGTCATAACGGTCATGCACGGCGATGATTCCGATCAAGGGCGCACTCAGCATCAGCTCTGAATACCCATCTATCTCGCTTCGCGACGCAACCCTTTTCAGCATCCACAAAGGCATCATTTTGGAAACTGCTGCCGCAATCGGTGGAAGCCCGAAGGCATCAATGGTAAGTCCGTCGCGAAACTTCTGAACTTCGCTCCAGTTGATCCGAATCCATCGATCGCTGGCACGGATAACATCTGGGTCGGAATAAATTTCAGTGTTTGCCGCGGTGCTTATTTCCGCGATCTTTTTTCGGTCTGCGTCTGCCGTGAAGCAGAAAACCTTGACGTCTGGTTCGTCGCCGGTCAAGCCGCTCAGAGCATCGATGAACTCATGTGGCACCGGTTTCTGTGGAATGTAGGCACCGCGATTCGTGTGGCGCCGCGGGATCGCGTCGTACAGCTCGCTCTCCTCACGTCTGCCCGGGACGAGATCTACGCGCGCCAGAAGCTCCGGTTTGGGATCAACGGGAATCGATCCCAGCTTTCCCGGAAATAGTGTCACGGTGGCTTGATAGCCGGCAGCTGCGGCCAGCATCAGGTTCTCCAGAGCGCAGCCCATCCCGATGTGCTCTTCTCGCAGATAGGGATCAAGCGCCCCGACATTCCGATTGGTGTCGATATACAACTCAATCGACGAATCCGTCACCTTGAAAAGCCAAGGCTGCGTATTATGCGGGCTGGCGGCCAGAATCGCGGCCCGCACCAGTGCGAGCGCTCCAGGCTTAGGGTCCTGGCGCCAGTCTTTCCACGGCTCATAAGCCGGACCTTCGCCAATACTGAAGACGCCCTGATCGTAGGCGCGCCAGACTCCACCGCCCACAACCACGACGGTCACAACTCCCGCGCCCTTCAGGAATGACCTGCGTTTCATAAGCGTCTTTTGCCGCTGCCGGATCGCGTTAAACCGCAGCGCACCGAAACTATACTCTTGTCGCCGCCATGAGCCCCATAAATTCTATGATGTAGCTTGCTCGTCCGGGAAGTCGGCATGCCCCTGGGGACTCTCCTATTAAGTTTTCAATGATTAAGTTGTCAATTAGGGAGCGTCGTCTTGCATCCTTTGTGTACCTTCGTGTCCTTTGTGGTTAATGAAGTGCAAATGCTAGAACCACGAAGGACAAAAAGGCTACTTGAAAAATGGTCGTGAAATTCACGCTTAATCAGAGTTCCGCAAATGCAATTCAAACGATAGACGGTCACCGATCACGCTGACTTGATATATTCACCATCAAGAAGATGTCCCTGAAACTCAACCCAGCTTCTCTCCCGCTCTGGCGCCAGGATTTTCGCCTGACGCTCCACCTCGCGCTGCCTCTTATCTTTGCCGAGGTGGGCTGGATGAGCATGGGAATCGTGGACACGATTATGGTCGGGCGGCTGCCCAACAGCGCCGTCGCAATTGGCGCAACCGGCCTGGGCCAGAGTCTCTACCACAGCGTAGCGATTTTTGGCGGCGGACTTCTGCTTGGCATGGACACCTTCGTCGCACACGCATTCGGACGCGAGGATTTAGACGACGCCAGACACTCCCTGGTGAATGGTGCGATCCTTGCCTTTGCGCTGACCCCGGTTCTGATGCTTGCGGTGTCATTCTGGCCGGCGCTGATGCAGCGCTTCGGAATCAGTGTGGAGCTAGTCGAACCGATGCGTCCCTACCTCCGCGCGCTTAACTGGGGCACTCTGCCGCTGCTCGCCTACTTCGCGCTCCGGCGATACCTCCAGGCGGTGAACGTAGCGCATCCCATTATGTTCGCCTTGATTTCTGCGAACCTCGTCAATGTTGTCGGAAATTGGGTTCTGATCTATGGTCACCTTGGCTTTCGCGCCATGGGCATTACCGGCTCAGGTTGGTCAACCTGCATGGCCCGCGTCTACATGGCTCTATGTCTCGTGATCACACTTGTCTGGGTGGAGTCAAAACGTTTGCAGCCGGGCTGGCCGGGCAGCATCCGGATTGATGTTCGCAGAATGTCCGCGTTGCTAAAGCTGGGCGCTCCAGCTGCAACCCAGATCCTCTGCGAGATCGGCGCATTCTCCGCCGCAACCGCACTGTGTGCCAGACTCGGACCCGTTCCTTTGGCGGGTCATGAGATCGCGTTGAACTGCGCCGCACTCACGTTCATGGTGCCGCTGGGAATCAGTTCCGCGGCGGCCGTCCGAGTCGGACAACAACTAGGAAGGCGCGACCCGGACGGAGCGCGGCGCGCAGGATGGTCCGCAATTCTCATCGGAGTCGGATTCATGGCCTGCTCCGGATCAGTGTTCGTCTCCATTCCGAAACTGATCGCCCGCCTGTTCACTCCGAACCCCGCCGTAATTCAGGTGGGTGCACAACTCCTGCTGGTCGCGGCCGCGTTCCAACTATTCGACGGCCTGCAAACCGTCGCCACCGGCGCACTGCGCGGCGCAGCCGATACGCGCACTCCCATGCTCGCGAACTTCGTCGCCTATTGGCTGATGGGCCTCCCCTTGGGTTACGTCCTATGTTTCAGACTAGGATGGGGAGCGCTCGGCATCTGGATCGGTCTCTGCGGCGGCCTGATGATCATCGGCTCCGCCCTCCTGATCACGTGGCACAGGAGAATACTCTAGAGGTTCTCAGATTAAGTTGCCCCAGGCGCCTTTGCACGCTTCCCTTTGTGTACCTTCGTGTCCTTTGTGGTTAATGAATTGCAACTGCCAGAACCACAAAGATTGCAGGGCAGGCTCCGGTACACAAATGGAGTCTGAATAGCTTGCCAGCCGACCGCCGCCTGCGTATCATGCAACCGTTATGACAACTGAAAATGTGGTTCTACAAACCGGTCTTCGCCAGAAGGCGCAACTGATGACCGCATCCGAAATGGACCGCACCCTGGTTCGCCTCGCCTATCAGATCGTCGAAGAAAACGGAGTGGATGGCTTAGGGCTGATTGGCGTCAGGCGCCGCGGCGTACCGCTGGCGGAGCGGCTCAGCAAGTCGATCGGGCACATTGAGGGCGTTCAGGTTCCCGTGGGCACACTGGACATTACATTCTATCGCGACGACCTTTCCACCGTCGGGCCGAAGCCAGTGGTACAAGAATCAGAGATCGGCTTCCCCATTCAAGACAAGAACATTATCCTGGTGGACGACGTGCTTTTCACCGGCCGCACCATCCGTGCCGCTCTGGACGCTCTTTTTTCGCAAGGTCGGCCCCGCCGCGTGCAGCTCTGCGTATTGATTGACCGTGGCCACCGCGAGTTACCCATCGAAGCCGCATTCGTCGGTCGCACCGTACAGACCACGATGAACGAAGTCATCGAAGTAAAGTTGAAAGAGATTGATGGCGCAGAGAAAGTTCTGCTAATGGAAAAATAATCCGAATGTAGGCGCGGGCGTCCCCGCCCGTGCTGGTGCCATCAAACCAATGGGCGAAATGCCTATTGTCCAATGTCCCCGTACCGCTGCCCCGGCCCGCTATTCCATGGCTGAAGAAACTGCTATCCTTAGCCCGCTTGGCCTGGGGGCAAATGCTCAACCGAAGGTTGTCGCATTACAGGCTGTTGGAGCGCATCGGCGCCGGGGGCATGGGCGTCGTCTATCGAGCCCGGGATGAGCAGCTCGAACGCGACGTCGCTGTTAAAGTCCTCCCTCGCGGATCGCTCGTCGATGATGCGGCCCGCAAACGCTTCCGCAAGGAAGCTCTGGCCTTGGCTCGTCTGAATCATCCCAACATCGCAATCGTGCACGAATTCGGCGATCAGGATGGCATCGATTTCCTGGTGACCGAGTTCATCGCTGGCACCACCTTGGACACGAGACTTTCCGGAGGACCGCTTTCCACAAAGGAAGTTATCGCGCTTGGATCGCAACTGGCCCAGGGCCTCGCCGCTGCCCACGAGCAGGGCATCGTCCACCGCGACCTGAAGCCGGCCAACCTGCGACTCACGGTTGACGGACGCCTGAAGATCCTCGACTTCGGCTTGGCTCGATTCGTGCCCGGCGGCAACGAACTCGGACTGACGGCTACCATGACCAAGTCGCAGCAGGTTACGGGCACACTCCCCTACATGGCGCCCGAACAATTGCGCGGAGAACCCATTGACGCACGCAGCGATATCTGGTCCGTCGGGGCCGTGCTTTATGAAATGGCAACCGGCAAACGTCCTTTTGTGCAAGTCAATCATGCACTGCTCATCAACGCCATCCTGAACCAACAGCCGGATCCCCCCAGCGCCATCAATCCCGAGGTCCCTGCAGGCCTGGAGCAGATTATTCTGAAGGCGCTCGACAAAGATCCCAGCCTGCGCTACCAGACTGTCCGTGAAGTGGGGGTTGATCTCGAGCGCCTGAGCACCGGCACTCTACCCATTGTTACCACCCGACGCCCGCTCAAAAAGCAAGTCCTTGCAGCTTTGATCGCTCTGCTGCTGGCAGCGACGATTGCCGGATATTTCCTCACACACCGGACCAGGCAACCGAGTACGCCCGTCACCGCAGGCAAGCACCGCCGCTCCATCGCCGTGCTTGGGTTCAAAAATCTTGCGGGCAAGCCGGAACAATCGTGGCTTTCCACCGCGCTCTCCGAGATGCTCACCACCGAACTCAGTCAGGGCGATCAATTGCGAACCATCTCTGGCGAGAGCGTCGCGCAAATGAAAGCCAGCTTGGCGCTTCCGGATGCGGACAGCTTCACCCAACAAACCCTGACGCGCATCCGTGAGAACCTGGGGACGGACATCGTGGTCGGCGGCTCCTACGTGCCCCTGGCCAACGGACTGATCCGCCTTGATCTGCGTGTGCAAGACACTGCCGCCGGCGAAATCCTGGCCTCGGTTTCGGAAAAAGGCAGCACTTCCCAGATTGACGAATTAGTGAGCCACGCCGGTTCCGACCTGCGTGCCAAGCTGGGTGTGGCCGGGCTCTCTGACGCCGAGTCCGCCAACGTTCGAGCCGCTCTTCCGTCGAATCCCGAGGCCGCCCGCCTCTATTCCGAAGGCTTGGAGAAGCTGCGCCTGTTCGACGCCATGGCCGCCCGCACTCTACTCGAAAAGGCTACAACCCTCGATCCCAATCATGCCCCTACACGTTCTGCGCTGGCGGAGGCTTGGGCCGCTCTCGGCTATGACGAAAAGGCCAGAGAGCAAGCCAAGCGCGCCCTCGATCTGTCTTCGTCGTTTTCGCGGGAGGAACGGTTGTTGATCGAAGGGCGCTATCACGACCTCACCAAAGACTGGGCGGCAGCGGCCTCCAGCTACCGTACTTTGTGGGAGTTTTTCCCCGATCGCGTTGACTATGGTCTGCGATTCGTTCGGGCGCAGATCCGAAACGACCAGGCCAACGATGCCATCGGCACCCTTGCCGAACTTCGCAAGCTTCCGTTATCCAAGGGTGAGGCCGCCCGCGTCGACCTTGCCGAGGCCACGGTTGCTACGGCGCGGACTGACTTCAAACTGCAGCAGTCTTCGGCCGAAAAAGCCGCCATCGAGGGAACCGCCATCGGCGCGAACTTGGTGGTCGCGGAAGCGCTCAAGGTGGGAGGTGATGCCTGGCAGCGCATGGGACAACCCGATAAATCCCAGCCCCTGATCGCCCAGGCGCAAAGCCTGTACACCGCCGCCGGGAACCGCAGCGCTGCCGCCGCTTGCGTGCTGTTATCCGGCGACCGCTTCTATGACAAAGGTGATTTCGACGGCGCCAGAAAACACTTTGAAGAAGCGCTGGTCGTCTTCCGCGAGATCGGAGACCAACGCCATACTCGGGACACGCTGGAAAGAATCGGCAACTCGTTCTATGACCAGGGAAAACTGATGGTGGCCAAGGGTTACTACGATCAAGCCCTGCGCATCGATCTCGATCTCCGGACCACCAGCAACCTGGCGGGCGACTACGGAAACATCGCCAACACCCTCGATGGCTTGGGCGACTTGAACGGCGCGCGAAAAATGCAGGAACAATCTCTTGCCGCCTTCGAAAAAAGCAGCGACCGGCGAGGTGCGGCGGCCACGCTGAACAACCTTGGAAATCTGATGCTGGAAATCGGTGACCCCGCAAATGCCAGTAAAAACTTCGAGCGGGCTTTAAGCATCATGCACGATATCTCTTACCAGGCCGGTGAAGCCTACCCCACCAGCGGCTTGGGAGATGCCCTGCTCATGCAAGGAAACATTTCCGGGGCGCGCAAACAGTACGAGGAGGCGCTGAAGCTTGCCCAGGAAGCACATGAGGATAACTATGCCGCGCAGATTCAGACCGCGCTCGCCGTGGTCGCCCTGGAAGAGAAGCGTTTTGCCGACGGCGAAGCGTTAGCCCGTGGATCCATCCCAATCTTCGACAAGGATAACGCTCTCGACAACGCGGCCTGGGCTCGCGCCGTGTTGGCACGAAATCTTCTGGGCCAGGGAAAAGTAGCCGAGGCCCAAACTGTCGCTGCCCAGGCCGTAACGCTTTCTCAACAGACGGCCAGCCAGCCTCAGCGCTTCGAAGCCATTCTGGCGAATGCTCGCGCCCAAGCGAAGGCCGGGAAAACATCCGACGCCAAGCAGGCACTGGAGGCGATGGTCTCCTCCACCCGCAAGTTTGGATATCGTTCCTACGAGTACCAGGCCCGTCTCGCGCTGGCCGAGATTGAGCTGCAACTGGGCTCGTCCGCGGCACGACCTCACCTCCTCGCTCTTGAGAACGATGCGAAGGCCCACGGTCTCTTGCTGGTTGCAAATCACGCTCAGGCTTTGCAAGATAATTGATCAAGCAGCGTGCGACGGGCTTTCAATCCGGGCGACGGTGCCGAAAACCATGGCGCAAAAGTAAGTCGAGGTTTAGAATCAGGCGCTATTCTTTTGTCTGCGTGGACTTCTGATGAGTGCGAAGAAAAAAGTTGTTTCGAGCGACCGCAACCAACGCCTGCTCCGGGCCGCGCGAAAGGCTATGAAGCAGGCCTACGCTCCATATTCTCAGTTCCGCGTAGGCGCTGCCTTGCTGACCGCGAAGGGAAAAGTCTTCACGGGCTGCAATGTGGAGAACGCGTCCTACGGATTGTCGAACTGTGCCGAGCGCACCGCGATATTTGCGGCCATCGCACAATCTGGCCCGGGCCTGAACATCCGCGCCATCGCGGTAGTGAATGACCAGGGAGTGCCATGCTCGCCTTGCGGAGCTTGCCGCCAGGTGATTTACGAGTTCGGTCCGGACGCGACGGTTTTTTTCCAGGGCTCGAAAGGCTGGAAGGAAAATCATATTACCGAACTCCTGCCGGAAGGGTTCCGCCTCAAGTGAGTGAGCCGCAGCAACACCAGACGATTCGTGCCATCGATGTCATCCGCAAGAAGCGCGACGGGCAAGAGCTCTCGGCCGCCGAGATTCAGTATCTGGTTGGTGCTTACACCAACGGCGAGATTCCTGATTATCAGGTTTCCGCCTGGCTCATGGCCGTGATCCTTCGCGGACTCACGCGAGCCGAAACCTCCGTGTTGACCGATGCCATGCTCCACTCCGGCGACGTGCTGGATCTTTCGGAGTTCCCCGCGAAGAAAGTAGACAAGCATTCCACCGGCGGAGTCGGCGACAAGACATCGCTGGTATTGGCGCCGCTGGTCGCGGCCGGTGGCCTGGTCGTTCCCATGATCAGCGGCCGCGGCCTCGGACATACCGGCGGCACGCTCGATAAACTGGAATCGATTCCCGGCTTCAATGTGAATCTTCCGCTTCCCGAGTTTCGCCGCGTTCTCAAAGCCTGCGGCTGCGCCATGATTGGCCAGACTTCCGAGATCGCTCCCGCCGACAGAAAACTCTACGCCCTCCGCGATGTCACTGGAACCGTGGAGAGTCCCTATCTGATCTGCGCATCCATCATGAGCAAGAAGCTCGCCGAAGGAATTGATGCCCTGGTCCTCGACGTGAAGACCGGCTGCGGCGCGTTCATGAAAAGCGACGAGGACGCTGAATTCCTCGCGGAGTTGATGGTCGAAACCGGCGAGCGCATGGGAAAGTCTGTCATCGCGCTGATCACGAACATGGACCAGCCGCTCGGAACGCATGTGGGGAATTCGCTGGAAGTCGTCGAGGTGATCGAGGTTTTGCGGGGGAAGGGTCCGGAGGATCTTCGAGAATTGTGCGTGGAACTCGCGGCGCGAATGTTCCAGTTGGGCGGGACCGTGGATACGGTCGTTCAGGGGAAGGCGCAAGTTGAACAATTGATCGCCTCGGGAAAGGCGCTCGAGAGATTTCGCCAGATGGTGACCCTGCAAGGCGGAGACGCGAGCGTGATCGACGATCCCGGACGCCTTCCTTTCGCGAAACTTCAGCAAGAGGTGAAGAGCGAGCATCGGGGCTACGTTGCGGCGATCGACTGTGAAGCGGTGGGCCACGCTTGCGTAATTCTCGGCGGCGGCCGCGAGAAAAAGGAAAACTCGGTCGATCCAGCAGTTGGAATCGTTTTGCACCGCAAGTTGGGGGACGCGGTAGCGACGGGCGAGCCACTGTGCACGGTGCATGCGAACTCTGCGGCTAAGGCGGCTCGGGCAATTGAGTTGTTGCTGAAGAGCTATCACATCGCAGAAACTCCGCCGCAAAAAAAGAAGCTGGTTCATCGCGTGATTCGAGGATCGGGGGTATAAGACATGGGACGATTCACCGGGATTTTGGGCCTGCTGACGATGCTGACCCTGGCCTATATTTTCTCCACCAACCGGCGCGCTATCCGCGGCAAGACGGTTGCCTGGGGCCTGGGCCTGCAATTCGCTTTCGCCGTCTTCGTGCTGCGAATGGACGTCGGGCGCCGCATTTTTCAATACGCCGGGGACGCGGTGAACAAGCTGCTCAGTTACGCGTTCGTCGGTTCCCAGTTTGTCTTCGGAGATTTGGGGAAGCAGGGATCTCATTTGGGTTTCTATTTTGCCTTTCAGGTGCTGCCGACCGTTATCTTCATTGCGGCGTTCTTCGCCGTCTTGTATCACTACGGAATCATGCAATTCATCATCAAACAAGCGGCGCGGGTGATGACCCGGTTCATGGGCGCAAGCGGGGCCGAGTCGCTGAACGTGGCCGCCAGCATTTTCATGGGGCAGACGGAAGCGCCCCTGACCATACGGCCTTTTTTGCCGGACCTCACCCGCTCCGAACTCATGACCGTCATGACCAGCGGGATGGCCCATGTTTCGGGCGGAATCATGGCCGCGTATATCGCTTTTGGAATCGAACCCAAACACTTGCTCAGCGCTGTAATTATGACCGCGCCGGGCACCATCCTGGTTTCCAAGATGCTCGTACCTGAGACTGAAGAACCCAAGACTGCGGGCCGTGTCGTCATGAGCGACGAGGAAGTGCAGGCTGAGAAGAAAGAAAACGTGCTGGGCGCGGTGGCGCGGGGCACAACCGACGGCCTGAACCTCGCGCTGAACATCGCTGCCATGCTGATTTCGTTTCTGGCGCTGATCGCTTTGATGGATGGAATCCTGTACGGGATCCACAGTGGGCTGGCACACTTCGGGTTTCCCTGGTTTCCCGCGAGCCTGGAAATTATTTCTGGCAAGCTTTTCGCTCCTGTCGCATGGGTGATCGGGATTCCCTGGAAAGACTGCACTCTGGTTGGCAATTTGCTTGGTACACGAATGGTGCTGAACGAATTGGTGGCATTTTCCATGCTCGGACCGCAGAGAGCCGTTCTCGATCCGCGTTCGTTCACCATTGCCACGTTCGCCCTGTGCGGCTTTGCCAACTTGAGCTGCATTGGCATTCAGATTGGCGGCATCGGCGCTCTGGCCCCGAATAAAAAAGGGGAACTGGCGCGGCTTGGCGTACGGGCGATGCTGGCGGGGACGATGGCGAATTTGATGTCGGCGTCGATTGCGGGCATGCTGATCTGATGAGAATTGCAGCATTTTTGTAGTTCCAGACGACAGCAGATTTTTCGCTCCCGCTCGGAATGACAATTTTTGTGTGTTGCTCCTCACCTTCCGCTCGGAATGACAATTGTGTCCCAATTGCACGAGCGGGGACGCTCGCGTCTACACGATTTTCTTGCTGGGCGGTGTTTGCCAGGCTCGGAGGCTTGGGTCGGGCTAGGACGACGGGCTAAATACGGTGCGCAGGTCTCGCCAGTCGCCGCGCATTGCGCCTTCGACGGAGGCTTCCAGTTTTTTTATTTCGTTCCAGTGGTCTGGTTGGCGGCTCCGAAAGCGATGAAATAGGTGTTCGGGGGAATGCCGCAGAGTCGGATCGCTTGGAGACGGGAATGGACTCGCCGTGAGTGAGCCGGGTGTTGAACCAGTTGGGACACGAAGTGATCGTGGCGCATGCGCGTAACGTGCGTTTGATCGGGGAGAGTCGACGGAAAGATGATCGGCTGGATGCGCGAACGCTGGCCCGGTTGGCAAGAATCGATCCGCAGTTGCTGACGCCGGCTTCGTTCATCCCACGCTGCTGGCGCTGGATCGATCCGGCAGTGTCTCGGCTAGCGGCTCCGGTGCTGACCCCGATTCAGGCCTGCCTCAAAGCTGGCAAAAGCATCTGTCAGCCATAACCTGGGTTCATTTTCCAAGCCAGTGACCGAGTATCGATAATACGTCTTGTCTCACCATCACGCCGTGCCGGACGAGCGAAAGAAACAAGATGTACGACACCATCCTCGTCACCTTGGGCGGCACGCCGACTCAGAGGCCGATTATCGAGGTACAAGCATCCGACTGATCGTCTCCGGCCCAGATGATAACTGATGTAACCGGCCGTTACACTCATCAACCGGTCGTGGGTGAAATCACGAGGATAGCCCGCTAGAACGTGAACGCCACGCCGCCGCTTACCGCCCGCGCGGATTGCACCAGGTAAACCGTGTGCCCATCATTTCCCAGGACTGGGACGTATCCCTGCGCCAGTAGGTTGCGCAAATCGACGATGGCCTCGATGTGGTTGGGGAAGAATCCGCTGCCGGGAATGGCTTGGCGGAAAAAGAGATTCAGATAGGGACCAGCTCGTCCCGCCGACGCGTTGAACATATCGACCGGAGTGAGAGCTTCTCCGTTGATCCAGCGATACGACGCAATCCAGCGCGTCTTCGATTTCGGCAGCGTGCCGGTGATTTTCCCCGCCACACTCTGCCGCTTCCGCACTACACTCGACTGCGACACGTTCGCCAGACTCACGTTCGGAGTGGCTAAATCCAGTACTCCACCGTATTCATAATCCAGCGTTCCAGTCACCCTCGAGGTCAACTGGCGCTGCGCCACCAGCCGCAGGCCCTGGGTATGGAAATCGTTTCCCTGATAAGTAAATGTCCCGGAGTACAAATCCGGTAACACGTTGCCATTGTCGGTGGTGACTTCCCCAACTCCGGTCAGGGCAGGATCGGACACGCGATCGCTGTATGCGGCAATCTGAAGGTTGTTCTTGCCGACGCGGTGCGACAGCGAAAGCTCCTGATGATGCGCCCGCTCCACCGAGGGCGAATACGCAACCATACTGACGCGGGGCGCGGCCTCATTCCCGTCTGCAGGCGCCAGGTCGAAGCCTTTATCGGTTCGGCTGTCCGGTTCTGACGTGGTGTAACGGTACTCAAGCACCGTGTTCGGGGAAAGATGGAAGTCGGCCGTTCCAAATGGACGGAACGTGGTCACTCTTCCCATGAACTGTATTGTCTGCAGTTCGCTGCCAAAATTGAGTTCCAGAACGTCGCCCAATATGACATCGTCAGAGGTGGTCAGGGCAAGCGCCTGAAGGCTGTGCAGTGTGACGTCCGGTGCGGGCAGATTCCACATGCTCACCGCGAACAACGGTTCTGATCCGTCATCCATTTTGTGCCGGAAAGACCCATGCAGAACAGCCGACGGAGAAGGACCGCTCCCGTATCCCACGTTGCCGCGAAAGCCAATCGTATCCGAGGAGAAGATCGGCTTTACCATGGAGAAACCAGTACTGAGATCGGAAGCGCTGCCATACCCTTCCGATGGCGACCCCGCGAGGAACGACAAAGTTCCCCTCAACTCACGATGGCCTTTTGCGGATTCGACAACGGCGGGGGAATTGTCGTCAACCACCCGCAGAATCGAGCGGTTCGACACCGAACGAAGCACCCACTTCCAGTCGTCCTCTTCGGCTGCGCCGTGCGCCGGAGCAATCTGAATGGCCTCGAACAGCGTATTCAAAGTGACATTCACTATGATGTTGGTGCCGGCATGCAGGCCGATGTGCTCCCGCAAGGCGGGTAGAAAGGCAGGAGCGGAAACTCTCAGATTGTAAATTCCCGGCAACAGCCCGGCGGCAGAGTAGAATCCGTCCCCATCGGTGAATACTTTGAGGCCATCCTCCGCCGCGCCCAGAACCTCTACCATGGCTCCCATTTGCGGCATGCCAGTGGCGCCACGCACGTATCCCGAAATCGTACCCGGCTTGTCCGCACTCCACACCGGAAGCGCCAGGCCCAGCACCAGCAACGAGAACCCAAGCTTGCGGAGTATCAGCAACCCACCACCTCAAGGGAGACCAAGCGTTTCAGTTTACTCTACGGCGAAAGTCGCCGAAGGGTCCAGTGTCTGCTTGGAGATGTTATCGTTCACCTTGATCTGAATGCGATAAACACCCGGATCAAGGTTGGCGGCCGAGAGCGTTTTCTGCAGGGTCATCTGGTCGCCTATGTTGCCCATCTGGTCCGTCGATTCAATTGAATGAATCACGGGCTTATTCGTCGCCGTATTAACCACATTGTACTCAACCGTGGCCGACGGCTTGTGTGTTTTGTCGTCGACACCAAGATTGTAAACCTGCATCCAGAAGTTCAGCTTTTGATTGCGCTTGAACACGATCGGCTTGCCGTCGGCGGGAGGAACCCGCGGGCGCACTTTGGTCGCGCCAATCACAAAGCTTCCCGTACCCACGTTCTTGGCCGCCACCGGTTCCATCAGATCCGCCACAATCAGCGAAGAAGCATCCAGCCGGTCATCCGCGAAATCCGGGACTTGTATACCCTTGCTCCAGGTTCCCACGCGGTCACCATTCACATCTTTTACGACGATATCCACGCGATAGCGGCCCGTCCGCAAAGGAACCGCCTTCCAATATACCTGCGAATTTTCCGCCGCCTTCGCCAGCAATTCCGCTGGTATATCCGCCTGTACCGTATCTTCAAAGGTTTGCGCGATGTGCCCGCTTAACGTGGTGACCCGGCCAAAGATGTTGACCACGCCGCGCTGCACTCCTTCCTTGTTCACGAAGGTGATGTCGCGGTTTTTCAACTGGACAGTAAAGGGAACCAGCACGGTTTCGCCTGTCACTTTGACGAAATCAACCAGCACATCAAACGGCATCAGATTGACGCTGATCTTGTGGCTGACTACTTCCTCGAGATCCTTGAACTTGACCGGCGGAGGCGCTGTCAGCTTGGCATACTGCTCAAGGCGGTCGAACTGTTTGGTAGCCTGTGACGAGCTATTAGGCCCCGGTCCCAGGTTCTCCAATCCGCCGCTGAAGCGTTGAGCTTTCGTGGCCATCCCCATCTGCTCGTAAAGCGTGGCCCCCCCGTTGGGCGTGTGCAGCAACGCATCTTTCTCGGAGCGGTCCAGAGTCATGTGATAATCGCCGCACATACAAGTGTCCACAAACTCTATGATCACTTCCTGGCCGATGCCTTCGATGTAGCGATAGCGCCAAGTCTCGAACGGGAAAGTCGAGGTCTCGCCCCCTCCTTCTTCTGTGGGACGCTCGTAAGTGCCCCCGCTAGGATGCGACTCAATCTCATCCGCCGGCCCGTACATGATATACATTCGGCCGCGGTCGGCTTTCCAGCCGGGGATGCCGGCTGCGAAGTGTTCGTTGGCGTATTCGATGCGGCGGTAGTGCTCTTCCTTGAACTCGTTCTCTTCGGTGTCGGGCGTGGGATCGCGGCGCTGCCAGAAGGCTTCGATGAACTGGTCACGCTCTTCGTCGTTGGAGAGTTGCTTGAAGGCCTTGCGCTCATCGTCCGAGATAATGTAGGCAACATCTTCGTCGAGCCACTTCTTGTAAGTTTTGCTGAGTTCCTGCTTCAGGGCTTTGGCGTTTTCTTTCTTTTGCTTGTCGCTGATCGGACGCTTCAGGGGATCGGCCGCCTGACCTGCCTGGGCCGGGGCTGCCGCGGGAGCCGCCTGATCGCCAGCCGATTTGGCATCCTGCTGGGCCACGGCAGACCAACCGAGCCCAAAAAGGAACAGTACCAAAGACGATGAAAGGAGGAATCTCCGCAAACCTACATGGAACATAGAGGGGTACTCCTCACACACTCTCGCATGAATAACATTCTATGTCTTCAGATACCTGAAGGCAAGGCTAACCCACAGGCTCTAAACAAATTGTAGGATGCAGGCAACCTTCTCGGAGGTGCCTGCTTCGACCGGATTTGCATCCGGTTTTCTTCTGGTTTTAGCAAGGGCGAGGGAACAGCCTTTTTTCGTGCGGTTGAAGAAAGGCATTCACCACAAAGGGCACGAAGGTTCACAAAGGAAAGCACATAGTGGCTCGCGCGGGCCGCTGCGCGTCGAGGGCAGGTGTCGCGCTTCAGGCTGGCCTTGCCAGCTAGAATCAGAGAATTTGTAAGACGGCGAACCGGCCAACTCGATCAGTCCAAAAATGGACGCGCCGAACCTCCTAGCAGCGAAGTGTTCATATTGAAAGTATTGTGGCTTCCTTCCGATCCACCCCAGGCAAACATCACAGAGATCATGGGGAAGCCGCCCGCCCGCAGCGTGAGTCCACCGGCATAGCTGTACTTGAGATCGCTGAATCCCACATCGCTTCGCGTCAGCGCGACCCTTCCCTGATCTGCCATGAACCTCACCCCAAACGGCCCCCAGATCGAATGCTCGAAGCTTTCTTCCAGGAGCAAAAGATTGGGTGCCCGAAAGCGGTAGTCCTGATAGCTGCCGAGCGTCAACACGCTGTTGATATCGGACCCGCCCAGTGTCTGCTGAAGATAGAAGGGTACGACGCTGGTTCCCGAAGTGAGCGACTCGGATATCAGCAGCCGCACTCCGATGGAGCCGTTCAAATTCCGCGTGTGCGGAATCTCAGGGCATTTTTCTCCGCTGGGCGCGCAGGAATCCGGACCAACCGTTTCAGCGCTGGTCGCCGATTGCGACCTTCCATACAAGGAGTAGGTGTGGTTCAGGTCCACTGTCCACCGCATAAAAGAGTATTGCGAGTTCGACGGGGCGAAGAACTGTTCAAATTTCCCCACGTAGTTCAATTGCAGGTTTCCAATTGCCGGCTTGACGCGAACACCTTCAAGCAGTTGCACGAATCCCGGTTGGCTGCTTAAGCCGGGCGCGGTCGCGTTCGTATACAGGGTCTCAATCGATGGCACGGACTGGCTCTGCGCTCCCCGGATATCAATGAAGCGCCCGTTAAGCTCGCCCAGCAGGGACAAATTCAGCCAGCGGATTGCCGCCAACTCGTACACTGGTTTGATGGCGCTTGCCCCCACAATGGTTTGGCTCATCCCGAACAGCGACTTGCCAGAAAGTGTGGTGTCATTGCCCAAGCCGAAGAAGTTCAGCTTGTTCAGCGAAATTGACTGCGCGTAGAGATTGAAGACGGTATAGGGATGGGTGGCGCGAATCTGCGGCTTCGCCGGATGTGGCGTGTGCACCATCGTCATGTAGCCGCCCGCGCGCCACGCCCCGCTGAAGGCGCCAACCGCGTCGAGGTCCCAACTCATTCGCCAGTTTCGGGTGTTCTTCGACCAAACGAATGCCGCGCCCAGGCCAAATCCGTTCTGGGGAGGCATGCTCCCAGCCGCGATGTGAAGTGGGTGATCGGTGAACAGCGTGTAGCCGCACATCGGTATCGATTTGAAGCTGAACGTTCCGCAGGCATCGGACACACGTTCGCCTTCGCGCCGCAACTCTGCGTGCAGAGGGCTTTCTTGCGCCCACGCCATCGTGCACACAATCAGCATCAATACCGCCACGCGCCACTGCATGCGCTTCACCAAGAGAATCTCCTTTTACTTCTTCGCCCGCTTGCCAGTCTTCGCTTTTCTTTTCGAACTGCTCTTCGGTTTCGGCGGTTCGGCAGCAGCGGCAATTTCGAGCCCGCGTTTGGGCGCGCGTTTTGCTCGCGCCTTCCCAGCGTCGGCATGGGCCTGATGAATCGCCTCGGTCACTTCGCGAATGTACTCAGCCGCCTCGCCTTCCGTCTTGATGGCATGGGTATAAATCTCGCTGCGATAGCGAAGTGGGAGCCGCCTTTCTGCGTGCTGTAAATGCGAGATCTGCGCCAGTAACAGCGCATTGACCGGCCGGTCCGGATTCACCGCCTTCTTCGATGGCCTGGGCACATGGATGGGGATGATGTTCATGCGAGAGACTCCGTTCTAAATATCAAACACCGGACAATCGTCGCGCATCGTCGCGAGCGACAGCAGGTTGCGGTTCGGATCAACTGGCTGCGTGTTGGGCTCGATAAAAACATCGGCGCTGGTTTCTCGTGGGGAACACGGTGCGTTTACCTGAAAGAACTTGGCCATTGTTGCTGGAATTGAAGCGTGATCGAACACCCGATCCACAACCGTATTCTTCGGGATCCACGGCGAAATCAGAATCGCCGGTACCCGCACGCCCAGGCGATCGAACTTGAACTCCATCCCGGTTCCCGTGCTATTCGCTGCCGCCGTGAACTTGTCCGGCGCGCAAGCTGGCGGTACCACGTGGTCGTAGATGCCTCCATGCTCGTCATAAACCACCAGCAGGGCAGTGTTGGGCCACAGCTTCGGGTTCCGCCGGATGCGCATGTACACTTCAGCAATCAAAAACTCCCCTGCTTGCACGTCGTGGTCAGGATGCTGGTCGCTGGCGACTTCCTCGCCGCCGTCGGTTTGGTGGTCGTTGTAGTTCGGCTCGACAAAGGAATACTCCGGCAGCAAGTTCTTGTCGCAGTCACTCAAGAATTGCTTATAGGTTCCGAATAGTTCCGGCTGGTTCTGCAGCAGGTTCACGACCTCCATGGTCGAGCTGGTCGTATCGTAGTAATAAATCTTGGCGGTGTGCTTAGGAGTGGCGTTAATGAGCCGGGTATAAATGCTCTTGATCGGCTCGATCACGTCGAACGGATCCATGTCCACCCGGCCGAACGACGTCCCATAGTGAGCGAACGCCCGGTTGCAGATGGTCGGTCCGGGAATCGACGCGAACCAGCGGTTGAACACAGCGAACTCCAGGGCCAGTTGGCTCAACACCGGCAAGTCGCTTTGTTTGAAGTAGTACGTAATCATCTTCGAGTGGGCTACATCCCGCCGCTGATTGAAATAGCTCTTCACGAACCCTTGCATGTTCGCTACCCGGTTCGGACTTGTGTCCCCGCCAAAAATTTGCAGATCGACCGCGGGGAAGTGATGGTCCGGGTCGGGATCGAGTTGACCCTGGAAGTCCGCCAAGGGTTGCGGCTTGACCAGCGCACCCGTCGTGTCCGGATTGCTGAGCTGATCGGTGATCCCGTCGATCTTCGGATTCACGGCTGTCAGCGATCCCAGCATGTGATCGAACGACCGGTTCTCCATCATCAAGACGACGATGTGCTTGAGGTTGTCGAGTCCTGGCGGCATTAGCTGAGTTTACTCCGGATTTCGGATGGGGTTCGTTGGCTTAATTGGGTAGTGCAGTTTGGAGACGAATCGTTACAGGATGACTGTGCTTGTGTAACGCGTCGACCGCGCTTCTGGCAATGCGCGCGAGATCCTTCGCCGGCTGCGCCGGTTCAGGATGACGTCCTCTGCGCGGGTTGAGAGGGTCTCCAAGGTGGGACAACCGTCACATTGCTTTTCCGGTTCGCGCGAAGCCTTCTGGCTCCCGTCCTTATCCGTGCACTTCCCTAGCTGGACGGGCAAGCTATAATGTCGTGTCGGCCTGTGGAATCATCGGCTTTCTGGCATCCATTACTGGTTTCCACAATGGGGAACTTTTGCCTTGGGGGAGCCGTATCAGATGGCGTGGACCCTTTCGCCCAAGTGGATTTGTGTACCAAAGGCGGGCTGGCCGAGTCGGCTACGATGAGTCGCAAGAGATTCCCGGCTGGCCGTTCAATAAGCTGACAGGGGACACGTGAGCACCTGATCTATGAGCACCTCTTTATAAGCACCTGTTTATGACTACCTGGAAAAAGATCGCGATCGGAGCCGGAGCGGTGGTGGTGCTGGGCGCCATCGTGGGTTTCACGGTTTATCAGAGCCACAAGAATGTGGTTACGGTGCAGTCGGGCAAGGCGCAGCGGATGGATCTGGTTGCGGTGGTGAGCGCATCCGGCGAAATCAAGCCGAAGACCTACGTGAATATCGGAGCCAACGCTTTTGGCAAGATTACCAAGTTGTACGTTAAAGAAGGCGATCGGGTGAAGCAGGGGCAGATGCTGGTGCAGTTGGAGAACGTGCAATCTGCGGCCGATATGGATGCCATGCAAGCCTCGCTGGAAGCGGCTCGCACCGATGCGCTGGCGGCGGAGGCGGCGCTGAATACCTCGATGGCGGATCTCAATCGGGCGAAGTCGGATGCGGAGCGCTCCGACCTCGACTGGACTCGCGCGCAAGGGCTCTACAAAGATGCGTTGATCGCGAAGTCGGACTACGACATGCAGAAGGCGGCGCACCAGACCGCTGTGGCCGGGCTGGCGCAGGCGGAAGCGCGGGTGGCTCAAGCCAAGGCGCAGAAGGATTCGGCGGACCGCCGGATTGGGCAAGCCAATGCGAACCTGACTCATGCCTCCGACGTTTTAAAGAAGACGACTTATCAGGCTCCCTTCGACGGAGTGATTACGAATTTGCCGGTGCGTGAGGGGGAGACTGTAGTCATCGGAATCCAGAATGCCCCGGGCAGCACGCTCATGACTTTGGCGGATCTGTCGGTGATCACCGCCGAGGTTAAAGTGGACGAGACCGATATCGTGAATGTGCGGATGGGCCAGCCGGCGCAAGTGACCATCGACGCAATCCCGAAGAAGATATTCAAGGCTTTGGTGACCGAGATTGGGGATAACGCCATCGTGCGCTCGACCGGCGTGTCCACGTCGCAACAAACCAGCACCAGCCAGGAAGCGAAAGATTTCAAAGTAGTAGTGACCTTGCAGGATCCGCCTGAAGATCTGCGCCCAGGTCTCTCGTCGACGGCTAAGATCACGACTGCAACGCGCGGGAACGCGCTGACCATTCCGATCCAGGCTTTGACCGTGCGTCGACAGTCGGATCTCGTGTCCAAGGATGAAAAAGGTTCGGTGCAGGCGGCAGCGCCCCAGACGGACGCGTCGAAAGATAAAGAGAAAGACAAGCTGGAGATTCAGGGCGTATTCATCCTGCGCAACCATAAAGCCGAATTCGTGCCGGTCGATACCGGGATCGCGGGCACGACCGATATCGAAGTGATCAAGGGACTTAGAGAGGGAGACGAGATCGTTACTGGCAGCTATAAGGTGTTGCGTACACTGCGTCCGGGCAGCAGCGTGAAGGTCGACAACGCGGCGCCCAAGAAGGAAGAAGAGAGCAGCTGATAGTTCAGTTCTAACCTTCGCGGCGATGGAGCGTCCAATGGGAAGCCGGCGAGGGTAGCAGGAAAGATCGGAGCGCGGGCAAGTGTCCGAAGAGGAAACGGAGAAAAGAATGGCTACCGCAGAAGTGATCAACATCGCGCAACCCCCAGTGTCATCCTCCCCCGAGATCTTCATGATTTCCACGCGGGATTTATGGAAAACATACGACATGGGCTCGGAGCAACAGGTGCATGCGTTGCGGGGGGTCAATTTGAACATTCGGCGCAACGAATATGTGGCAATTATGGGGCCGTCAGGGTCGGGGAAGTCTACGCTGATGAATTTGATTGGATGCCTGGATACTCCCAGCCAAGGGCAATACTGGCTGAATAACCAGCAGGTCAGCGAACTGGATGATGATGAACTGGCACGCATCCGTAATAAAGAAATTGGTTTTGTGTTTCAGACTTTCAACTTGCTGGCGCGCGCGACCGCGCTGCACAACGTGGAGCTGCCTTTGATCTATGCCGGCGTGCCGGCTGACGAGCGGGTTGAACGCGCGAAGGCGGCGTTGGCGTCCGTGGGCATGGCCGAACGCATGATGCACAAGCCCAACGAACTTTCTGGCGGGCAGCGGCAGAGGGTCGCGATTGCGCGGGCGCTAGTGAATCGTCCCTCGATCATTCTGGCCGACGAACCCACCGGCAACCTGGATTCGCAAACAGGAAACGAAATCATGGCCTTGATGGATCGTCTGCAGGCCCAGGGCAACACAATAGTCCTGGTCACCCACGAGCACGACATTGCGGAATATGCGCATCGGGTCGTGCATATCAAGGATGGGGTGGTGGAGAGGGATGAGGTGAAGAGGTAGTGTAATCAGGCTTCGCACTCAGCCGTCGGCTATCAGCTTGTGATGTGAAACACCCAGCCGGAGGGCTGGGTGTTGTGTTTTAGTGTGCAAAGAGTTTCCACTCTCGAATCTTCCGGATTCATTCCGGGGTGGTTATCGCAGCGATGGGAGAGAGGGAACAGGGTTGAGTCAGACCAGAGGTTCGCCTCGCTGAAGCTCACCTGATTCCCACTTTTCGGCACTGCTTCTGCTGTGGCCTGCATTCTTTCGCCGCTTCATGGATAAAAATTCATGGTTTTGTCCCACTGTGATGCCAAAGTCTTCGTTCTAACATGGATGCTTGAGGCTGCTCCCGGCCAAGGCGCTACCCGGTGTCGCTCGGAGCTGTCCGGACGGGCGTCCGGGCCTACGCGTGCAGCCGGAGTTCGCCCGGCGGTAAACCGCCTTCGTACTTGCTTTGTGCTGGGCTTGCGCTACAATGCCTGTTCTTGAAAACGGTTCCTTCGGACGCCGTTTCCTGTATCTTGCTGATATTTCGATGCTATCGATGAACAATTTAGCTTGCGGCGGTTGGAAGAAATGGCACTAGACTAGGTGCGCAGTTCGATCTCAGCTGGATAGCGTTGCTGTGAATGATTTGGAGTGGAAGGGGAGACTGATCATGAGATTGCGGATGTTCCTGGCTGCTTTTATTATTCTGTCGGCAACGGCCTTGGTTGCCCAGACGTTTCGCGGAACCATTTTGGGGACGGTTACGGACGCTTCGGGAGCAGTCGTTTCCGGGGCGACGGTCAAAGTGCATAACGTGAACACGGGGCAGGATCGATCCACTCAGACCAGTTCGGATGGCAGCTATACCGTGTCCGAACTACAGATCGGGACTTACAATGTCAGCGTTTCGCAGAGTGGATTTCAGACCTCGGTGACGAGCAGCGTGAGCGTAGACGTCAGCGTCGAGCGCCGTGTGGATTTTACGCTCAAGCCCGGGCAAGTTACGCAGCAGGTCGAGGTTTCGGGGGAGAGTCTGCCCCAGGTGGAGACCACGACCAATGACTTGGGCGGCGTACTCACCGCTCAGACCGTGGAAAATCTCCCGGTGAACGGCCGCGACTATACCAAGCTGATCTACCTCAACCCAGGGGTCTCGGGTTCCCCGGACCAGATTTCGGATTCTCCGGGATCATTCGGTGAGTTTTCGATGAACGGCGCGCGCGGGCGCTCGAACAATTACTTGATTGATGGAACGGATATGAACGACGGCTACCGCAACGATCCCGCGATCAATGAGGCCGGTGTTTTCGGCACCCCGTCGACCATCCTGCCGATCGATGCCGTGGCCGAAGTGAACGTGATTTCGAACTTTCAGCCGGAGTATGGGCGGAATGCCGGCGCGGTCGTCAACATCGTCACCAAGAGCGGAACGAATGCTTTCCACGGCACCGCAGTCGAATACTTCCGCAATGATGCGCTGGATGCGCGAAACTATTTCAATCCGGTCAAGAACGCAGACGGGACCTCGAATCCGAAGGCTCCATTTCACAATAACCAGTTTGGCGGCTCAATCGGCGGACCAATCATCAAAGACAAGACCTTCTTCTACGTGGACTATGAGGGCCAACAGGAGCCAGTGGGAGTCGTAACTCTGGCCAACGTGCCTACGGGCAGCGGCCCTGGCGGTGCGCTGAGCCCGAGCGATGCCAGCAATCCCGTCATCGCCTCCTTGATTGCGCAAAACCCCTGGCCGGCGCCGAACTTGGGTAACGGCGTGGCTTCCGTGGTTTCTCCTTCTTTTAACCGGCTGACCAGCGTGATCGCGAAAGTCGACCAAAACTTCAACGCGAACAATGTTCTTACCGGCCGGTATTTCTTCGGCGACAGCGTCCAGTCCTTTCCGCTCGCCCTGACGGCTAGCGGTGGCCAGTTGCCGGGGTTCAACACGTACACGCCCACCCGGGTACAGTTGGTTTCTCTTTCTTACACGCACACGTTTGGGAACAAGATAAATGAGTTGCGCTATGGCTGGAACCGGTTTGCGGAAGGATTTTTCCCGGCGGACCAGAGTTTTCAACCCAGTTCGATTGGACTCAACACGGGCACCGGAGCCGCCAACCAGGGCCTGCCCATCATCCTTGTGAGCGGGGTGGCTCAACTCGGCGCAACCAGCAGCGTTCCGCGTCACCGGGTGGATAGCAACAATCAGGTGATCGACAACTTCTCATGGACGACCGGAAAGCACACTGTGAAGTTCGGTGTGGACTTCCACCGCACTACGGTGCAGCAGTATTTCGACAAGTACTTCCGTGGGAGACTCTCGTTCACGGGCCATACCGAGGAGATCGCCCCGGGCGTCGAAGTCACCACCACGGGGCTTGCGGATTTCCTTTCTGGGTATGTCGATGGCGGTTTCCAATACTTCGGGGACTCGACCCGCCACACATTTGCGAACAACTTTGGTTTCTACGGCCAGGACAGCTACCGCATCACTCCGCGGCTGACGTTGAACTACGGGCTGCGCTGGGACTACTTCGGCGTGGTCGGAGAGAAGAACAATCTGCTGAGCAACATCACCAGCATGTCTCCAGCTACGGGGACCGGAACGTTCACACTAACGCAAGTGGGACAGCCGGGGCTGAGCAGTCTATATAACTCGTCCAAGACAAATTTCGCCCCACGCATCAGTCTGGCTTGGGATGTGACTGGGAAAGGGAAGAGCGTGCTCCGCGCCGGATATGGGATTTTCTTTGACGCTTTCTCCCAGGACATGGCTCTGGGTCACTTGCCGTACTCGCCTTACTTTGATCCCGGACCGGCGTATAACAACATAGGACCCGCGCCGATTCTTTCGACGGGCGTTGTGGGTGGGACCATCGTCTCCGGGAGCCCGGTATTTGCGCCGGCGACCGATTGCGAGTATGAGTGCGATGTTTTCGGCTTTGACCGCAACATCAAGACGCCCTACATGGAGAACTACAACCTGAACTTCCAGCAGCAGATCACCAGCAAGACGGTGCTGCAGATCGGGTACGTGGGATCACAGGGCCATCATTTGTGGCGGTTCTTCGATCTGGGCCAACCGAGCATAGCGGCGATCAACGCGGCCGACGTGGCTTGCAACTGCATTAACGACTACAGTAGTGCGGCGCGTCCTTTCGCGGGTAACCCATACGGGGCTTATTATGTGTTGCAGGAGAACTCCTCCGGCCAGTCCAATTACAACTCGCTTGCAGACCAGCTTCCGGGTGAACGGATGGCATGGGATCACGTCGATTGTGAACTATGTATGGTCGAAGTCTTTGGATAATTCGAGCGACGGCGAGGACTTCGAGCCCAACGCGGCACAGCCCAACGACAGTACCAACCCCCAACTCGAGTATGCGCCTTCGAACTTCAACGTGCCCAATCGCTTCACCTGGATTTTTGCCTACGACCTGCCTACGATGGGCGGCAACTGGAGGCGCCTGAAGAATGGCTGGGGCACGAACAGCATAGTTACGCTGCAGAGTGGGCAGCCATTCCAGCTGAACTACAATTTTGAGGACGACTTCAGCGGGAGCGGCAACGGCTTCGACCGGCCGGACGTGGTCGGCCCCATTGTGTACCATTCGGGTACGCCGCTGAACTATCTTGACATGAGCTCATTTGCGATCCCGTGCACGATCTCGGCGGCGGCGCAGGCTGCGCCTTCGGGTACGGCTGCTGATTGCGTGCCGGGTACGCGACACTTCGGGAGTGAGGGGCGCGATTCCTTGCACGGTCCAACCTACAAACAATGGGACTTGGCGATCTATAAGACTACCGCGATCACCGAGCGTCTGAGCTTGCAGCTACGAGCCGAGTTCATTAACATTCTCAACCATCCGAACTTTGCCAATCCGTTCTTGCCGGCGTTCATTGCCGACGCTGGAGCCGGTGGGTTCCAGGTGGTCAACGGCCGCGAGGTCGCCGGGGCCAGCGGCGGCTATCCGATCACAGCGACCGGCGACGTGGGGATTGGCAACCCGTTCCTGGGTGGCGGTGCACCACGGGGGATTCAGTTGGCGGCGAAGTTTACGTTCTAGTTCGGGAGTTTTTAGTGCTCCTCCCGCGGGTGCGGGAGGAGTTTTTTTTGGTGGGCGATCAGTCGAATTTCGGTGTGTGGCTCTTGATAGAGAATGCTTGCTTTTGTAGTGCCCTGCGGCGCCTGAATCCTCTTGTCGCCTGCGGCACGACTAAAGTTGTGCCCTTCCCATCTGATTCGAATCCTCAATCTTTGCTCGGCCTCCGGACGTGGCGTCCGGGACTACGTGTTTAGGGGCACAGCCGCGGCGCATCAGGGCTGCTGCTGCAACTCTCCGATGGGGACGATTTTTGTGTCGGTACGGAATTTCTTGTAGTCGCGGTAGGTGATGTCGTCTTCGACGTCGAAGTCTTTCAGCAGGGCGAGGCGCACGTCGACTTTTACATTCACGTGCTGGGGCAGCCAGACTTCGTCGTTGATTCGGGTTTGCTCGATGACGATGCGCGAGCCCTTGTGGATGCGCGCGAGGAAGAGGCCGAAGGAAACTGTGTCGATGCACTGGATGTCGAGCTTCTTCCATTGCGATTCGTCTTTGTCGATCCAGGCGCGGAAGCGGAATTTGGGCAGGATTTTGGCTTCTTTCAGGTGAGCCTGGTAGCCCGGCCTTGGTTCGCCATCAATGACGTACGTTTCGCGTCCTGCCAGAGATTCAATGCCTGCCAAGTGGAAGTTGTAGGCGTCGGCTACTTCGCGCACGAACTGGCGGCTTTGTTCGCGGTCTTTTTCTTCTTTTTCTTCGCGCTTCTTGCGGTCTTCTGCGGATTCGTTCTTGCGCTTGTCGATCACCTTCTGGATTTTTTCTTCTTCCTTCTTGGCGTCTTTGTCGGAGAGTGGTTTGTCGTCTTTCGCGACCAGGCGCTCGACTGGCTCGCCGTACAGTTCCATGATCTCGGAGGTTTTCGTTTCCGTGGACTTTACCTGGCCTTTGCCGTCGAGTTTGTGTTCTTCCTCACGTTGGATGTAAGTGTAGTCGCGTTGGCGTTTGTCGTTTTCCATGTCCTTTTCGGCGGTCTGGCGGATGAGTTCACGGATCTGGTCCTCGGAAAGGGCTGGTGCGGAGACGGTGGCTGCCTTCTCCTGCCCGAATGCGACGCTGCTGGCAAGAACGAGAACGAGAACGAGAAAGATCAGCGCGGGCTTGAGAGGCATGTTCATGCTACGAGGTTAGAACCCGGTTGGTTCCAGCGAGTTTCTTCTTGGACGAAAAGAATTGCTCCGGCATTCAAGTGACCGAAGTTCTCGCTGATTCTAGCGCATTGGTTGCAGTCTCCCAATTGTTCCCACGGCTTACGCCGTGGGCTGCATTCTTGCGCCGCTCCGCGGCTGGGAAAACTGTGGGTGAACTCCCCGTGACGCCAATCCTACTTTTCGGCGCGGCCCAGACAGCCAGCACGGAAGGAGCGGTCGTCCAGGCGATGCAGGCGCTTCGCCATTCCGGGCCGCAGCAGCGGGTGATGGCGGATGGTGAACAGGTACTCGGCGATGAACCAGAGATGCTGGTCGGTCGTCATCCAGTCGCGGCGGTCGAAGCGGGCTAGATTGACCGGGCGCGAAAAGGTTCGCAGGGAGCGCTCGCGACGGAGATTGAAGTAGACGTCGAAATAACTTAGGGCTAGCTCGCGCAGAGTGCGATAGACAGGCTCACGGTAGCGGCATCCGGTGTAGTTGGATTTGGCGATGGCTCCCCAATGGCCCTTAGTGCGATAGATGGCTATGACGTGGTCGGTGTCTTGCTCCGCTTCGAGGTCGAAGACCAGTGGAGGATATCCGTTGGCTCGCAGGGCGGCCGCGGCCAGGGTTGCGCCCTCGAAGCAGTGCGCGGTGTTTTCGTGCAGGACACGGCGCGGGGACCAGGCAGTGTCGGCCAGGTGGTAGGGCATGTCATCGAGGAAGCGCTGGATTCCGTGGGGGGTTTTCAGGCTGCGCAGTTTGCGTTGTTCGGCGGAGCGTGAAATCGTTCATCTTTGAATGCAGTTTATCGCGAGAATCGAGGAAGGGCGTTAACCACTAAGGACACGAAGCTTCACAAAGGACCCCCAGACCTGATCACCGATTGGCTGGTTAGCGACCAGGTCTGCGTGGGTTGTGGTATCCGATTAGTTCATGTGCATATCGGCTGCGGTGTGCGAACTGAAGAACAGGAAGAAATTGGAGGGCGCCTGAATGGCGCGGCCCGCTTTCTCGGCCGCTTGCAATGCCGCCACTGAAGTTATGCCGCTGCTGCCATCTTGCGGCGGCCAATCCTTCTGACTCAGCACCAGGACCGGTGTGACCTGCCACCAGATCGCGGGATCATTGATGTCCCCGTCCGCGAGAACGTGACTGTGGTTGGGATCGGGCACGAAGACGTTCGCGGTGGGAGGGTTGTTGATGATTCCCAGAGCAGCGAGGACCGGGGCTAAGTCAATTCTCGAAGCATGCATAGTGCAGGTGCCCGGCTTCTTTCCCGGATCCGGGCACTGGGCGAACACTTTTGGGCTGGCCTTGAAGGCTTCGGGAATGGCGCCAAAGAAGCCGATCAACGCCTTGCCCAATGCCGGACCGCAGATTGTGCCTTCGACTACTCCCTTGCAGGAGATCGCATCTTTGGGATTCTGGTCGTTGTCGACTGAGAACATCGGAACCAGAACGAAAATCGGGGCTGTCGTCTTGGAAGCTTTTCCGGTTTTTCCTGGCGGATTGATGGTGGGATCGATTCCCGCCTGGCAGATAGGAACTTGGAATTCTCCGGGATCCGATTGCGCTTTTTTCTTGTTGAAATCGAGGTCGTCTTTCGGTTGGTCGATGCAGTCGAAGCTTTGAGTGTAAGTGAACGTAAGGACTTTGCTGGCTCCAAAACCCTGAGTTTGGTTGGGTCCAAGACCTGCGGGTTGTTGCGCAAATGCGGTTGGTGTAATTGAGGCGATGGCCAGGCATAGTATTGGCCCAAAAGGCACGGTCTTCATGGGGTTCCTCCACGGACAGGATTGGGAGCTGTGCTCAAGTGTAGTACGGGCGGGGTGGCAGTTTGGATTGGACGGCGAGAAAGAGCGGCCCGGCGGTGGCTTTAGCTGAATATCTTCGCGAGTTCTGGTGGGGAATCTACGGTGACGTCTGGCGGGGCTTCGCAGAGGGTGTGCGGGGCGAAACCGTAGGTTACGCCACACGTCCAGAGACCGGCGTTGCGGCCGGTGATTACGTCGACGGAGGAGTCGCCGACCATCAGCGTTTCGTCCGGGTGGCTTCTTGTTTCGCGGAGGATGGTCTGTGCTCCCTTGGGATCGGGCTTTTTGGTGGAGAAGCTGTTTCCGCCATAGACATGAATGAAGAATTCAGCGAGGCCAAGCGCATCCACGATAGCTCGAGAGGGAATGACGGGCTTGTTGGAAAGCACGGCCATCTGACGAGAGATGCCGTTGGCGTTGCGAATCACACTCAGCATTTCCTTAATGCCGTCGTATACGTGGGTGTGGTCGAGTTTGTGAACGCGGTAGTAGCCCAGGAAGTGCTCCAGGCCCTCTTTGATCACGCCTTCATTGCGGGGATCGCCGAGGGCGCGACGCACCAGCATCGGGGCGCCGTCGCCCACGTAGGAGGCGATCACATCGCCGGGGAGCTCGGGGCGTCCGAAGTGCTTGAGCATGGCGTTTACCGAGTGGATGAGGTCGAGGCGCGAATCGATCAGGGTTCCGTCGAGATCGAAGATCAGGAGCTTGATTTTGTGGGGATCGAATTGGCGGTGGAATTGGCGCATGCGTTTTCAGGATAAATGATTGAAGAGCAGTCGGCAGCCAGTTCAGCAATTGGCACTTAGCAGTTAGCATTTGGTCGTGGAGGGGTCGGCTAAGCCGGCGAGGGGCCAAGTGCTAATTGCTGCACCGGCTGAGTGCTGAGTGCTGACTGCTGATAGCTGTTCTCAATCGCCAGTCTGGATTTACAATGGAAAACGCGATGGCGACCAAGACAGATCCAAAGCCAGCTGGAGCGGACGAGAAAATCAAGAGCACGGGTAAGACCTACGAAGGCCTTTCCCGCGAGCAACTGATTGAGGCCTACCGGATCATGTACACCTCCCGTCGGGTGGACGACCGGGAGATCCTGCTCAAGCGCCAGCAGAAAATCTTTTTCCAGATTTCGGGGGCGGGCCACGAGGCGGTTGGTCCGGCGGCGGGCTTTGCCCTGAAGTCGGGCTACGACTGGTTTTATCCCTACTATCGCGATCGAGCGCTGTGCCTGGCTCTGGGGGCGACTCCGCACGAGATGCTCCTGATGGCTGTAGGGGCCGCGGATGACCCCCAATCGGGCGGACGGCAGATGCCTTCGCACTGGAGCTTTCCCAAATTCAACGTGGTCACGCAGTCATCTCCTACCGGATCGCAGATTCTGCAGGCGGTGGGTTGCGCGGAAGCTGGCCGCTACTTTGCGGCTCATCCGCAGGCGGCGAAGAAGGTCGAGGGAGACTACCGCGAATTCAAAGACGTCAAGTTCCAGGGCGACGAGGTCACCTACGTTTCACTTGGAGACGGCGCCACCAGCGAAGGCGAGTTCTGGGAGGCGATGAACACGGCGTCCAATCGCAAGTTGCCGGTGCTATTCGTAGTGCAGGATAACGGATACGCCATCTCCGTTCCCGTCGAGGTTCAGACTGCGGGGGGAAACATTTCGCGGCTGGTCGCGGGATTTCCCGAATTTCCATTTTGAGGAGATCGACGGCACCGATCCGGTTGCGTCGTACGCAGCATTTGCCCGCACGGTGGCTTACTGCCGGGCGGGAGAGGGGCCGGGATTTATCCATGCGCATGTGATCCGGCCGTATTCGCATTCGCTCTCAGATGACGAGCGGCTTTACCGCCCCGACGCCGAACGCGAGCGCGACGCGGCTCGCGATCCCATTACGCGCATGCAGATGTTCCTGATCCGCGAGGGCATTCTCGACGAGAAGGGCATTAACAAACTGGAAAGGCAGGTCGATGACGACCTGCAGGTTGCGGTGGATCAGGCGCTGGAGGCGGCTCCGCCGACGCCGGACACGATTGCGCTGTACATCTACTCACCGGATCTGGATCCTACATCTTCGGCGCTGCAGACGGAGCCAGCCTCAGCTGCTCCGGCAGCGGACGGCAAGAAGGTGGCTCCGAAAACCATGGCCGATCTGATCAATTCCACGCTGCGCGACGAGATGCGACGGGATGAGCGAATTGTGATTTTCGGCGAAGACGTAGCCGATGCCAGCCGTGAACAGTATCTCGACGAGAAGACGATCAAGGGTAAGGGCGGCGTTTTCAAGCTAACTTACGGCTTGCAGCGAGACTTCGGCTCCGACCGCGTTTTCAATTCTCCGCTGGCGGAGGCGAACATCGTGGGCCGCGCGGTGGGCATGGCCACGCGTGGCATGAAGCCGGTGGTGGAGATTCAGTTCTTCGACTACATCTGGCCGGCGATGATGCAACTTCGGGATGAGTTACCGCTGATCCGCTGGCGCTCCAATAATGGATTTTCTTCGCCCTGCGTGATTCGGGTTGCGATCGGCGGATACCTCACCGGCGGCGCTATTTATCACTCGCAGTGTGGCGAGAGCATCTTCACCCACACGCCAGGAATGCGGGTCGTGTTTCCGTCGAACGCGCTGGATGCGGCGGGTCTGCTGCGTACAGCCATTCGCTGCGACGATCCGGTTTTGTTTCTCGAGCACAAGCGGCTTTATCGCGAGACCTTTGGTCGTGCCCCTTATCCAGGGTCGGATTACATGATTCCATTCGGCAAGGCGAAGGTGGTGCAGGCGGGAACCGACCTGACGGTCATCACCTACGGCGCGGTTGTTCCCCGCGCCTTGCAAGCGGCGCAGAAACTGGAACGCGAGCAGGGAGTCAAGGTCGAGCTGATCGACTTGCGCTGCCTGAATCCGTTTGACTGGGAGACGATTGCAGCTTCGGTGAGCAAGACCAATCGAGCGCTCGTGGCTTACGAAGATACTCTAAGCTGGGGTTATGGCGCGGAGATCGCAGCCCGAATCGCCGACCAATTGTTCGATCATCTGGACGCGCCGGTGCGTCGCGTGGCCGCGAAAGATGTGTTTGTCGCCTATCAGCCGATTCTGGAAGATGCGATTCTGCCCCAGGCTGAGGATCTGTTGCGTGCGATGAAGGAACTGGCGGAGTGGTAGTGATTCAACGACCGACGGTCACGGAGTCGGAACCGGAAGGTCGCGCGGATTCTTTCCCGTCTTGATTGCCATCCAATGCTGCGGGCTTAGCCAATTCTGGACGAGACGAATACAGCGCGTCGGCCAATTGCGCCAAAAGGAAGGCTTTCAACTGAATGTCATCGATTTGATTGACCATGGCCGTGGTTGTTGCGGGGGTCCACTCGTGCGCCCGTCTTGACCAGATCAGCCAGCGTTCCGTAGGCCTCGACTCCGTAAGTTGCCTGGCCGGGGTGCGCATCCATATCCTCTTCGAACAACTCTTCGCCTAACGCGAACGACTTGCCGAGAGCATTGTGGAATCCTTCAATATCGCCAGCGGCCCACGAAGCCTGTGCTAACGCGGACAGAACCCGGAGTCTTTCTTCCCCGGTGTGCATGGTCGGCACGATTTTGGCAATGGCGCTCTGTATTTCTCCCGCCTGGGTTGGTCTTGACTCTGCTACGTCGGCCATGGCCGCAGAGCGCAGCGCCGGGTCAGTAATTGTTTGGCTCAACGCTAGAGCTTGTTCTGGGTGATTACTTGCGATTTCACGAACCTCCTGAGCTCTTGAGCGCTGTAAAGCATGCTCTTGCTCCTCCGGTGACACGGAGGATCCGACGATCATTGCTCCCTCCGACGCCACAACCGTGCTTCCCGCTGCCCCTGCCTGCATTAGAGCTTGATGGCTCTCAACCAACTTGTCAGCCAGGGCGGCGTCGACCTCGCGCACAAGCGGCAGCAATTCAAAGAGTAGCGCGTCAGCACGACTATGGAAGGTAGTTGCACCCTTTTGCGTTTGTATCCTGGAGATGTATTGGTGTTCGGTGGGTTCCTTCTGCAAGGTCAATCGCTCGACGGCAATCTCTACGCCGCTTTTTAAGAGCGCCGGAGGAAGGAGCGTCTGAAGCGACTGCAGAAAGTCCACGAACTCCTCGTCCTCGTTCCTAAATTTCGAGCCGCGTTGATACGAGGCGTAGGCGTCAAGAAGGAGAGAACTAGCGATGCCTGGAAGTTCAGAGTGTGCCGTTTTCTGGTGGGAGATGACATCGTTCAGAATGAAACCGACGGCCGCGTAAGGATACTGCCCCGTTTGCCCCAAATAGGCGGCCGTGCTGCGCACCTCGTCCAGGCCCAGTGGCTTCTTCTGAAACCAGTAGTTCTTGAAGATGCTAATCGCGGCGTCGGAACGAAGATCTTCTGGAAACACACCGTTGGAAAGTTCGACCGGCAAGTCCATTGACCGTAGCGAGGCCATTGCATGGTCCGGATTCGCATACGACAAGGCAACGAGCGCATTTTTTTGGATCGCTAGCCGATTCCAGTCCGGGGGCAGCTGGGACGCTATACGAAGGCCTTCCTGGGCCCATTCTGTGGTGTAGGAAAGGTTATGTTGAGACGCTGACCGGCAAAGGAAGGTCAGCAGGATAGCCCGTTCTGAGGGTGCAAGATCCTTGCCCAGTCGATAGCTTTCCACCAGCAAGCTCGCCGCATCTGCCTCGTGGATCCGGGGCGCCTCGCCAGCTAGCAGTGAACCGATAATCGAGAGGCAGACTACAAAAACCCTGAGTCCGCGCGTAGGCACCCCCCTGGGGATACGTTTGCCCGTAGCAGTCCGATGATCCGACTACTCCCTTCCATCCTCCCAAGCATGGGAGCTCGGCTGTGCCAAACCGAACCAGTTTATCTCACAATTGCGTCGGAAATGTTCGAGATTCTTTCGCACCTGCTGGTGCCGCTAAGGCCTGGAGGCAACGGCCTCGGGACGACCCGCCCGACGCCGGCGACGCTGAGATGTCATGGGAGCTGAACTTGTAAAAAAAACTGTCAAAGCCGCACCTGGCGCGTGTTTTACTAACCATTCAATGTTATAGTTTTAGCCCGCTACCGAGTCTCTGCAAGATCTGTATTGAAATCGAAAGAACAATCTGAATCGAGGGGGGCGAGCATGGGGAGAAAACGGTTTTCGCATTTCATGAACGTAGGGGTTGCGGTGGTTGCTGTTGCTGTGATTCTCGTGAATGGCGCCTGGGCGGCAAGTACGGAAAAGGTGATCCATAGTTTCACCGGAGGCAACGACGGCATCGATCCGGCGGTGACATTGGCGGAGGATGCTGCCGGCAACTTTTACGGAACCACGGTCGTGGGCGGAACGAGCAAGGCGTGCGGCGACAACGGCTGCGGCACTGTGTTCGAGTTGTCGCCGGTTGCTGGTGGCAAGTGGAAAGAGACGGTGCTGTACAGCTTCACCGGCAGCGATGGTAAGAATCCTTACGGTGGAGTCACCTTGGACAGTAAAGGAGATCTTTACGGCACGACCGTGGCCGGAGGATCCGGCGGCACTTGCGCCGGGGATGGTTGCGGAGTCGTATTCCTACTCAGCAAATCCGGCAAGCACTGGGTCGAAACCGTGATGTACAACTTCACCGGTGGCAAGGACGGCTTTGGCCCCGGCGGTGCGTTGGTTTTTGACAGCGTCGGCAATCTCTACGGAACTACGCCCGATGGAGGCAATCGACAATGCGGTTGCGGCGTGGTCTACCAGATTTCGCCTGTCAGGGGCGGCGGCTGGAAGCAGACTGTGCTGCACACCTTTACCGGCGGCGTGGATGGCGCCGTGGGCTCCATGGGCCCGCTGTTTGTCGACAAAGCAGGGAATTTGTTCGGCGTCGCTGAACTCGGGGGGGACGCGTCCTGCCAGTGCGGCACCGTATTCAAGCTCGCGCCTGTGTCAGGCAAGTGGAAATTCAAAACACTCCACGCCTTCAAAGGGATCCCGAATGCAGGATTTCCCTATGGCGGCGTAATTGCGGACTCCAAGGGAAGTCTCTACGGCACAACTGGCTACGGCGGCGCGAACGGCGCGGGCTCGGTATACAAGCTTACGAAATCGATGGGCGCCTTCACCGAAACCGTGCTGCACAGCTTCACCGGTGGGAAGGATGGCGGCTTGCCGACCACGACTCTTATGTTTGACGCCAACGGCAATCTGTATGGCACGACCTCAGCCGGCGGTGACAGCAACGGCGATGGGGTCGTGTTTAAACTCACTCCGAGATCCGGAGGAAAGTGGGCGGAAAGCACGGTGCATCGGTTTGGAAAAGGATCCGACGGTTCGAACCCCTCTTACGGACTGGTAAGCGACAAAGCAGGCCATCTTTTCGGTACGACCGCCATTGGCGGCGGCAGTAACCAGGGAGTCGTTTTTCAGATCACACCGTAGGGCGCTTGCTAGGGTCGCTGGGTTACTTCAAATGCAGCGACCGGCGAGAATCGGAGTGGGGCGGGGTTATTCGTGCGAAAAGACGACTAAACTGCCCCAATATTAGCTGCGTGGCTCGATCCCTGCGTGGCCTCGAGCCCGAAGTCCTGTTTCTGGTGCACACGTTCTGGTGCAAGATTTCCCTCAAGAAAGCTCTCATTTCGGCGCAAAATCCAGAAAACAAAGGATCAGCGAATTTCTCCCCTCCTAGATCTATAGTTCTAAAGGTAGTTAGAGGCAAAATCTAGGAAACACGGGAGTTAGCACCACGTGGAACCGCTGCAGTTCCGTTTGGAGCCGCGGGGATGGAGCCCCGGCAAAGGTCATCGCCCTCGCTGTAATTGATCGGATTTCGCAGTTAGGGCGGCCCAAAAAGCTGCGTCGACGGTCGAGTTATCAAAGATCGGTTGTTTCAGTGATCCAGATTATCTTCTAGATAACCTGCGTGTTTCTACGTTATCGCAGATGAGGGGTGAGGGCAAGAGCAAAGTGGACGGGCTGCGGAAGCCGGCTTTCAGGGTCTTACCGCAGCGCCTCGATATCTCAGGCGGTGGCGGATGAGTGCGCGAACGATAAAAGGCGTTCCGACCAGGGCGGGCAAGGACCAAAAAGTTAATCGGGGCAACCCACTCAGACCGGGTAAGCTCTCTCCTTCCTCGACGCAGAAGGCCGTGAGCATAGCAATGAAGGAGCAACCCATAGAAATGATGTGTGTGCCAATCCAGGTCTGCCACCTTCGTCTTCGGGCCGTGCGTCCCAAGCATGACGCACCGAAGGAAACGACCCCCAGGACTAAGAGCAGGCGGTCGTCCGTCCATCGCGCCGCCGCCAAAAAAGCTGCGGAGGTGACAAGGACGGCGAGGGCCCGGTGATAACTCGTCCCGCATATCGGATGTAGCCCCGCTCGCTTCCCACTGACCACACTGATGATTCCCGTGACCACACAGACCAGTCCGGCAAGAATATGGACTCCCAATATTGGGAAGAAAGCGGACGATTCGAAGAGCATCCCAATCCCATCGACTTGCAACAGGGTTTGCGACATAGTCCGCCCTGCACGCCCCTAGTCCCAGCGATCGAAGCACGTGCTGTTTACGACTTTTCGGATGAGAGGATGTTTTTGTGTCCGGGCACCTGCTCCCCAACCGGTAGGGAAAGAAGTGCAACCAGAGCCCATACCTCTGCGCAGTAGCCTAGACCTCCAAAAACAGCGCGGATCGAGTCCCATCGATAAAAACCTTCGAAAGCTTGCTTCAGCGCTGCAGGATCGTCGCCGATTCGATGCAGACTCAGCATGATGGGAGCAGCTTGAGTAGTAATCAGTAAGCCACAGACCGCTATCAGGGCAGCCCCGTAAAGCGGGAGGGCCACGGACCAAGGTCTTCTCGAACTGAAGCGAAAGGCGATCGCAGCCGCCAAGATCGATGCAGTTCCGCCGATGCCCACGAGCGGATACAGAATCTCGCCATTTCCGAGATCCGCCATTCGGCTGAATGTGGCCCAAGCCCCGGCTCCGAGATGGTGCCAGGCAGGCATCTCAACTAATGTCCGATTCAGAGCAGCCGCGAGGCCCCCTAACAGCAGTTCCGCCACGATTAAGAAAAGCGTTAGGCGCAGCACCCTTTCACTTTTCATGATTATTTCCCTTCTCTCACATACTTTGTAATACGATGTATAAGATTACGTTTTTCCAGAATTGATTGTCAAACCCTGATCAAAGCCCGATCCTAAACTTACTAACCATGTGGGAGAATTCACTGATACCTTTTGAACCAGCACTGAGGTACACTACCTCTTTAGCCGATGTAACAGAATCCCGAGGCGGGTAGAGTGCCGTTCGACCGAGAATTGCTGAAAGGCAGCATCACGCTTTTAATACTCAAGCTCCTATCCGAACGCGACATGTACGGATACGAAATCATCCGGGAATCAGTGCGCCGCAGCCAGGATGCATTCGAATTCAAGGAGGGTACGCTGTACCCGGCCCTGCACCAATTGCACAAGCGGGGTTACCTCCGCTCGGAATGGCGCACGGGGGAGAACGGGAAGCAACGCAAGTATTACAGCTTGACCGCGGCTGGCCGAAAAGCTGCGCGCCGCAGTGAACAGGAATGGTTTTCTTTCACGAAAGTAGTGAACGCCATACTTTCGAAGGCCAACTCGTGACTCACCTCGATCGCATCGTTTCCCGGGTAATTTTGCTGGCCAAGCTTCCCGGCAACAAGCGCCGAGGCGAAGTGGAGAAGGAATTGCGAGCTCACCTGGATGATCTCGCTGAGGAAGTGCGATCCCAGGGCTATGACGACGAGGCCGCTGCTCGGATCGTGAGGATGCGGTTCGGCGAGCCGGAGGAGGTCGCCGCAGCATTCGCTTCTGTTTACTCACCGGAACGATTTGCAAGGCGCATTCTTCACTCGGCCATTCTGGTGACTGTGTCCACCGTGGCCGTGGTTGTTGTAATCGGCACGGTGCAGTCGATCGCTGCGATTTGTACTGCGAGCTCAATCGTATCGACCTTGCGGGATATCCATCGGGAAAGTTTCGGATTCGGCGCGATAGTGGCGGGCTATTGCAGTCTGTACGCCGGGGAGCGTCTTTTCCCCACCTCTCTGGCGAGGGCGCTTCTGCCAAGCATCACTTTGGGTCTAGGGCTCGCAGCGGTTCTCGGTTGGCTGATCCCGCAGCATGCGGCACTGCCATTGGCTGCATTCGCGTGTGCCGCAACCGGCCGCCTGCTGCAGCGCATCGAAATACGCCTCGTCTGGTCTGCCGGAACAGCGCTGCCGCTGCTCATCGCATGGGCGTTGTTTGGTCCATTGATTTCCGGCTGGCAATTCCCGTGGTTAGTGTGGTTAGGCTTAACAATCTCTTGCGAGGCGTTGCGCGAAATCGTTCGGCTGTTTGAAAGAGTTTTTGTCGAAGAGTTTGCGTAAGCGAGAATACTGGCCACTTTCGCAGATCAACGGCAATCGCCTATCGGCACATTCACGTGTCCCTGCAAGGTGGGGGCTGGCCCATGCTTTCCCTATGCACAAAACGCGCTTTTAGAGGCCGTTTGTGTGTGAACGGGTGTTCAGCTCGTGTCACATTCCTTTTTCTCGGTCGCCGCACGGAGGAATATGGTCTGTCCGAGCGCTAGTCGACCGGTGCGTGTGACCGCACCGTAGATTCCCGCGGTGTTCTGATGCACCCGAACCACCGCCTTCAGCATTTCTGGCGCCGGATTGCCTGTGTCGGGATCAAGGTTCACCATCGAGCAGCGGACGTCGCGCATCGTGACCGCGACGGCGGGGGCGTCGTCGTCATCCTTCTTGCCGAATGAGAGCACACCGCCCAACCACTCATCCTCCTGGAAGGGGGCCGGTCGCAGTAAACGAACCACAACATTTGGGCGAAAGCGTCGCACGTCCGGGCTCCGCCCTGCGAGTCGTCCGATCTCGCGCACCGTATCGGAGGCGATCACGGAGATGCTCGCTTCATCGAACATGCCATGCTTCAACTGCATCATCTCGACCGGGGCGCCGTGCCGGCGTCCGACCTCGGCAGCCAACTCCTCGCCGAAGACAGGCAGCTCTCGGCCATCTGGCGTGCGAATATGTGTAGGGATGCCTCCGTGAGCACCGTCTTCACGCCGCTGCGGAGTAAACAGGACCAGGTCGGGAAGCTTACCTGCGCTTAGCCACGGGAACCCGCTGCGGTCATCAATCCGCCGGATCGCCAGGCGTCGGTCGCCCTCGAGGCCGTGCCAGCCCAACTCGGCGACCTCGAGTCGTTCGCCGCCCATGGACTTCACGGGATACCGGAAGATCGCCTCCACTTGTCCGATTTCTATGAGCATGCTTCATCCGAGTCAGGGGATGGCCAGACGATCGTGTTCATTTTACCCGAGGGTGTCCCCGAGCTCCGCTTGGGTGGGGTCGCTCTCGGCTGAGCGCATCCGGGGCTTCCCGACCCTAACGTCCAAAAGCGCGCCGTTAGGATGGGCCACCCGCCGAACAATGATCATTATAGGAGCAAACTACTAGCCGGGCTTTCAACGACTTGCAATCCTCGGGACGGGCTAGGCACAATGGCTCAAAGTTTATGGGCGGGCTTGGGGCAGAGCAAGAGAAATCCGGCGTGAACAGATCCCCCTTGGAAACGCGTCGCTTGGTTCCTGGGGCGAGCATTGTGCTCGCGCTTCTGGTTGCATCAGTGATTCTCAATTATGTGGACCGCAGCAATCTGTCGATTGCTGCACCTATGCTGAAGGATGAGTTGAAAATTTCGGCGGAACAGTTGGGGTGGCTTCTATCGGCATTTTTCTGGACGTACGCGTCGTGTCAGATTCTGACGGGGTGGCTGGTGGACCGGCTGGATGTGAAGTACGTGTTCGCGGCGGGGTTCGTGCTATGGTCGGCGGCGACGGCGGTCACGGGCTTGCTACACGGGCTGGCGGCCCTGCTGGCGATTCGGGTGCTTCTGGGAATCGGCGAATCAGTTACGTATCCGTCGTGTTCGAAGATTGTGTCGCGGCTGTTTCTGGAACAAAAGCGTGGTTTCGCGAACGCGCTGATTGCGAGCGGGTTGTCAGTTGGACCGGGAATTGGGCTGCTGTTTGGCGGAGTGTTGATGTCGCGGTTCGGTTGGCGACCGTTCTTTATCGTGCTGGGGTCGGCAAGTTTTCTGTAGCTGCCACCTTGGTTGCGATGGATGCCGCGCGCGCCGGAACGCTCATTGCCCGAAGGACATGGCCCGGGCTATATGGAATTGCTGCGCTGCCGCGATCTGTGGGGCGTATCGCTTGGATTGTTCAGCCTCAGCTATTTCACTTACTTCTTCCTGACATGGTTGCCGTTTTACCTGGTGCGAGAGCGTGGATTGACGATGAGGGAAATGGCGCGGGTGGGGGCAGCCTACTTTTTTACTGCGGCCATCTCCGCGAGCATTTGCGGACGGCTGTCTGACTATTGGATCGTAAGGGGTGGAACTCCTACACGAGTGCGCAAAGGGTTCATGATTACTGGGTGCATGTCCGGGGGGGTGCTGCTGATCGCGACAGTGCAGGCTCCGCGAGAAGCATATGTGGTGCTTTTGCTGTTAATGGGAGTGGCGTTCGGCATGTGCAGCTCGAATGTTTTTGTGATAACGCAGCGGCTGGCGGGACAGCAGGCGGTAGGGCGATGGTGCGGGATTCAATTGTTCTTCAGCAATTTGTCCGGAGTGATTGCGCCGGCGGTGGCGGGTTTCCTTGTGCAACGCTCGGGACACTTTACGTCGGCATTCTGCATAGTGGCCGGGGTTGTGTGGGCGGGCGCATTGGTTTGGATCTTTGTGGTGGGGAAGGTCGAACCGGTAAGGTGGATAGGAGATGAGCAAGCCGCCACCTAAAGCTCACGGGGGCACGGAACGAAACCTATGATCTTCTTCTCCTAACGACAGCCGCAGTACATCAAATGCTCTCGCCGGAGAGGCTGCCCATGGCTCAATTTATATCGGCGGTTTGCGCTCGATAACGCAGCTGGGATGGCTGTCGGCGGAAGGCGACTTCCCCACAATAACGTCGGAAAGCGCGACGTGAGGATGAGCCACCTTCCCGACGAAAGCCGTAGGAGTGCTAGAGTTCCAGAAACTCCTGCATCTGCTGCAATGCCTCGTCCAGCGCCAGCTGAAAGGCGCTGCCGCGTGGCCGCGGGCCGGCGAAGCCCAGCTCGTGCTGCAGCCGGCCATCGACCACCTTCAGATTGGCCCAGCCCAGCATTTGCTCGCCCCATAGCATGGGCATCGCGTAATGGCCCATGCGGCGCTTGTGGGCCGGCACATAGGCCTCGAGCTTGTATTCCCAGCCCCAGAACAACTGGAAGCGCCGTCGGTCCCAGACCACGGGGTCGAAGGGCGCGAGGAAGCGCAGCCTGTCGTCGACCGGGTGCCGGGCGGCCCCGGGCTTCTCGCCCTGCGGCCAGAACCACAGCAGGCCGTCGACCTGGGCATGGGCATAGCGGGATTTGGCGTGCTCTTGGACCTGTCGCGCCTCGGCGGCCAGGTGCGGCACTCCATCGCGCAGCAGTCTGCACAGATAGCCCAGGCTGGCCGCAGGCAGCGGCGCGTAGAGCTGCACCATCATGTCCAGCAACTGGCCGGCGCGCGCGAGCCGGGCCTCGGGGCTGTCGTCCTGCGGCGGGTGCTCGATCGCCTGGTAGACCCGAGTGCCGGCCTCGCGCCGCGCCACGCGCAGCAGCCCGCGATAGTGCAGGCCCTCCAGCAGATGCGTGCTGACATTCAGGTCGGCGCCCCAACGCTTGATGCGGCCATGGTCGAAATGCGCCTGCACGTCTTTGGGGTGGGTGCGACCATGCTGGCGCACAAAGGCCAGCACCTCCTGGGCGCGCGCCTGCATCCTGGCGTCCCAGGCGCGCGGCGCCTCGCGCGGATGCAGCAGGGCCAGGGTCTCGCGAGGCAGGAAACCGTAGTTGACGAAGAAGGCCTCTTCGATCGCCAGGCGCGGGTAGCGGCGCTCCAGCTCGCCGGCGCGATAGTCCTTTACGCGTTGCGCGAGGATCAGATCCTGGGCGCGAGCGGGCGCCCGCATCGGGTCGGCCTGGACAAAGCCCAGGCGCGCAATGGCCCGCGGCAGGCTGGTGGCCTTGAAAAGGCTGCGCGCGATCGCGTAACGGCGAAGCTGCCGGAGACTGGGGGCCTTGGGAGGGATCACGCGTGGCGTCCGGTAAGAGCTCTGGGGCTCATTAGTGCTCACTGCCCAAGTACAGCAGGGGGCTGGCCCAGGCTATCGCGTTCATTTTACTCTCGAGGGTGCGCCGTCCAAGCTGCGATTGGGCGGGGCCGTCGGTTCGTCACAAACTCTGACCTCTTTAAGAATACATCCGCCCGGACCGGCACACCGACGGTGATTTCACTCTGCCCAAGCGAAGAAAACTTCCGAGAAGGCGGGCACTCCGCTTTTTGTTTTTTTGAATGGAGACCTGCCATTCTTGAGCAGGACTCCCATCTGAGAATTTACTTCCGGATTGCCCCTCAGATCGGCATAGGGGCGACGTCGCCCGCCGACCCCTGCCACACCAGCGTGCGTACGGGTCCGTACACGGCGGTTCGAGTCGGTTACGCTCCGACTCGTCGATCAACGTTGGCAGTCCGGGCATTGGCGATTTCGGGTGAACCGAGGAAGCGGTTCTGTTGCTCCAGATTTCAGAGTCACGACTTGGGCACTTGGCATCGATCTGCCGGCATCGATCCGCCGTTTGCCGAATTGATTCGGCGTAGCTGGTTTGCTAAGGTCGTGGTCATGTCGGAGCGTGTCATATCCGAGCCTTCCACCGAGCAGATACGCGAATTGCTCGACTCCCTTTATCGCGTGGATTCGGGACGAATCCTGGCAACTCTGATCCGCTTGCTCGGTGATTTTGATCTTGCCGAGGAGGCTATGCACGAAGCCTTTGCGGCTGCGCTCAGCCTCTGGCCGAAGAATGGAGTGCCCGGCAACCCGCGACCATGGTTGATTTCGACCGCCCGATTCAAAGCCGTGGATACTCTGCGTCGACGGGCAAGACTTGATGCCTCCCAAGACGAGCTCGTGCGCCATCTCGAAGCCCAATCGAGTTCGGCCGGAAGGTCCAATGAAGAAAACAGCCTTGAGGATGATCGCCTTGAGAACGACTCCCTCGAAGACGACCGCCTGCGCCTGATTTTTACCTGCTGTCATCCATCTCTGCCGCCAGAAGCGCGCGTTGCGCTCACCTTGCGTGAGGTGTGCGGGCTGACCACCGAGGAGATAGCCAAGGCCTTCCTCACCACTCCGCGCACGCTGGCGCAGCGCATTGTGCGTGCGAAGGCAAAGATTCGCGAGACACCGATTCCCTACGAGGTGCCGACGCCGCAGGAATTGCCGGAGCGGCTGGGCGCGGTACTTCATGTCATCTATCTCGTCTTTAACGAGGGTTATTCGGCTGCGGCGGGAGCGGAGGTAACGCGGGCCGAGCTAACCGGCGAGGCAATTCGACTGGGCCGGTCGCTGGCCGAACTTCATCTGACCGAACTCGGGCCAGAGCCGGAAGTCATGTGGGTAGAAGTAACGGGGCTGCTTTCCCTGATGTTGCTGCAGGAATCCCGTCACGCCGCGAGAACCTCTCCAGCCGGAGAGCTGATTTTGCTGGAGAACCAGGACCGCTCGCTCTGGAACCGGGAGCAGATCGCGGAGGGAGTGGCATTGCTGGAGAGATCCCTGAAGTCCCGCCGCTTCGGCGCTTACACACTGCAGGCTGCGATTGCGGCCGTTCATGCGGAGGCGGAATCGGTCGCTGTCACCGACTGGCGGCAGATTGTTGCGCTTTACGATCAGTTGCTACGAATTCAGCCTTCGCCAGTGGTACAGCTCAATCGTGCCGTGGCAATTGCGATGTGCGATGGTCCAGAGGCCGGTCTGGCGCAGATCAACGCGGTGTTGGAACATGGCGAGTTGGCAAATTATTACCTGGCGCATTCAGCCCGTGCCGATATGTACCGCAGGCTGGGCAGGACAGCTGAGGCCCGGGCTTCTTATGAGAAGGCGCTGGCGCTGACCCAACAGGAACCGGAGCGGCAATTCCTGCAGGAGCGGATTCGGCAGCTGAAATAAGAACCTCGACGACTTGTCGAATTCCGGTGGGACCGTTCGACTATGTGGTGAAGGCCGGGCAACGGGCCCGCCAGGAAGTGTTTCCCGGGTGATATGCTACGCGAAAAATCTGCAAATCGCGTGTCGATTCCCCGCCACCCCGTTCGACTAGTAAGTGGAGCCGTACCGCGCACCCGGCGCCTCGCAACTTTCCACGCCCAGCGCGGTCCAAGCTCTTATATAAAAGTAGCGGCCCTGATACAGTGTCCGCACAATACTCTAAGGAGAACACCATGCGCTTCATGATGATCATGTTTCCGAAAGTCTACGAAAACGCAAAACCCGGCTGGGTACCCGACTTCAAAGACATGGAGGCAATGGGCAAGTACAACGAGCAACTACAGAAAGCCGGCGTGCTGCTCGCGCTCGACGGGCTGACCCCGCCTTCGACGATGAGCGCGCGCGTCACCTTCAAAAGCGGAAAATCGAAAGTGACCGACGGTCCGTTTACCGAAACGAAGGAAGTGGTCGGCGGCTACTGGATCATCCAGGTGAAGTCGCGCGAAGAGGCGCTCGAATGGGCCTCGCGCATCCCCGGAAAGGATAACGAAATGGTCGAAGTTCGCCGGATGTTTGATATGACCGACTTCGATCCGGAGACCCAAAAGGAGATCCGAAAGAAGTTCGGCGACGCCGTCGCTGACGAGATGGGCGGCGCTGAGCTGGTCCAGCAGTGAAAAAACTCTTCGCGCTTTGTCGATTTCGCGAGGCCTCGTACGACGTCTATGTAGCCGCCACCGGAGAATGGAGAACTCATGAGCCAGTATTTAGGGGAAAAACCGGGGACTGGAGGCTGTGAAGAAATCGAATTTCAGTTTTTTGCAGGTGATCGAAAATGTATCACCAACCGCCAAAGATCGCTTGTAGGGCATCTAACCGCAAAAATTGTTCGAAGCACAAGCTCGTCTTTCCCAAAAAATCGATTTCTTCACAGCCTCCAGACGGAACGTTCCACAATTTGTCGACGAATGGAAATTGGTGAGCGTCCCGTCTGTCCCAGTTTTCGCAGGCGTTTAAGTCCGCATCCCGTCCGAGCCGAGGGTTAACCGTACGTCAGGTCGGTGCTCTGTCCGACTTCGATAATATAACCGTCCGGATCGCGGATGTAGCAGCGTATCTCGCCGTACTTGGGGATCGGCTCGGTGATGAACTCGGCTCCTCGACTTTTCCATAATTTGTAGCACGCTTGAATATCCGCGACGCGGAAATTCATAAAGCTGTTGATGTGATTCGGGTCGGGGACGCTGAGCGTTACCGTCGGCTTATCCGGGGTCGGCCCGCCCCCAACGTTCAGAATCATCCAGATATTCGCAAGCTGCAGGTACGGAGGCGCGTTGCCGTCACCCATGGTCAGAATGCGAGCGCCGAAGACCTTTTCGTAGTAGCGAGCCGATCGCTCGACGTCGGCGACGGTGAGAAAATGCGCGATGCTGATCCCCTCTTTCGGGGGCATCTCATAGCTCTTCTGGTCGATTTGTACGCTGCTCATTGATGGCTCCTTTCAATACAGTGCTCATCCACTGATTCTAAACGTGGGGTCCCTTTGCCGAGGCCTCGGATCCAGCCGGTTCACGGAACGGTTCCACAGAAATGCGCTCGTAACGCACTTCCAACACGGTCAGGGATTCTGTACCGCCCGGCAATTGAAGGACCACGCTGTCACCCGCTACTGACTTCATCAGTGCACGCCCCAGCGGTGACACCCAACTGATGTGGTTGCGGTCGAGATCGATTTCGTCCGTGCCAACGATGCTCACCACTCGCTCTGCTCCCGCGGCATTGGCATAGCGCACGGTCGCTCCGAAGAATGCTTTCGTCTTTTCCTTTTCCTTGGCCTGCCCCGCTCTCGGAGCTTCCGGGTCCACCACTTCGGCGGCTTCGATGCGCTTGGTGAGAAAGCGAATCCGCCCATCGATCTGCCGCAGTCGCCGCTTGCCGTACTGATAGTCGGCGTTTTCACTGCGATCACCGTTGCCCGCAGCCCACGCCACCACCTCCGTCACCGCCGGACGTTCCCTGGTGAGCAGAAACCGGTGCTCATCTTTGAGGCGCTCGAGGCCGCTCGGCGTGATGTAGTTCTTGACCGGCGTCGCAGGCTCGTCCGGTTGTGGCTTTCTCGTAAACCCTTTTCGCATCTCGTAATCTTTCCAGCGCGAATCCGGCGGCTGCACCAATGAACGGGAATGAACGCTGCGGCCCTGACTATTTTTTCACGGTTTCCGTTAACCGGGGACTGCCGGACCGTTCTCCAGTTCCCGCCCCCCAAGGGTAAGAAAAAACGGGGAACGTTCCGTCTGTCCCCACATTTCCTTTTCCCATATTTCCTGCGAGCTATCTGTCCTGCGCCGGGTGCCAGATGTGCAGGATTTCAACCGCATCGTCCTTCACGCGGTAGGCGATGATATGCGGCAAGCGACGCTGCAATAACTCGCGAGTGCCCTCCTCACGTCCTTTGCGTCCACGCAGCGGGAACTTTTTTAATGAGCGGACGGACTTACGGATTTCAATGACAGTGGGCCGCGCTAAGTGAGGTTCGTGTTCATTGAGGTAATCGTAGATGTTTTGCAAGTCCGCTGCGGCTGTGGGCGTCCAGCGAATACGCATCAGGAGTTAAGCATCCGCTCGATGCGTGCTTCCATCTCTTCCTCTTCGATAAACTCCCCCCGGTCGGCCTGCGCGATGCCCTCTCGGACAGCGGCGCGAAACCGGGCGTCCTGCTCAAGCAGACGCAAGGCCGCATCCTTTACCAACCGCTCGGTATCCGTACCGGCATGACTGGCGATTTGGGATAACTGCGCTTCCTGCTCCGGAGTGAAATGGACTTCCATACCCGCCAGTCTAGGGGCACGAGTCTATGCTGTCAACGGGCGTTGGGGGAGCCTGGTCGAACCCCGGCGCCCGCTGGGCGTGAGGTAGTTCTTGACTGGCGTCGCGGGGGCGTCCGGTTGTGGCTTTCTCGTAAACCCTTTTCGCATCTCGTTGTCTTTCCAGGACCAATCCACAGGCTACACGGAAGAGGCAGAACGTGTCAGGCATGAGCGGAAACCATCGGAGCGATTTTCGGGAGAACCGGCAGGCAGTACTTCGAGCAGAGGTTCAGGCCCGAGCCAAAAATGCTGTTCACGCTATCCAATGGTCTCGCCACTCAACTCTTCCTCGGTCACAATGGCGAAAAAGATCTCGTGTGGCACAAGGTTCTGGCAGAGGGGAAGCTCCCATCATCAGGCTCGGATTTAAGAAAATCGATACAGGCAGGGCTGGACAATAACGTTATCCAGTTTGTGGCCAGGATACTTCCCAACAATTGGCCGGACTACTCGAGGTGACTTAAGCTCTGCCTCGGGGTGTGGAACTAGGGCAGCGAGTCTACCTTGACTATCCGCGTCCGCTGCGGCGACCGTGTAATGTCGCTTGAAAAGTCCTCCGTGGTCAGCAGTTCCAAGGCTGGGTCCGCGAGGTAAAAGAATAGTTGGAAGTCGCCGTACCTCCCGGGGTCGTTCTTGCGCGGGTTGGCCCCTCCCCTTATCCTCGCGATTGTCGTCTCTGCGTACTCCATCGCAGCCGAGAACTTATCCTTGAACAGATTCTCGTCCGGAAGTTTGCCACCGACTTCGAAGGTCTTGCAGAACGCCTGGGCCAGGTCGTAGGACCCTGGCTTTTTCTTCGCTATGTGCGCGAGCGAGGCGTATTCCTTGTCCAGTTGCTGCTCGTGCACGACTGCCGAGTGCTCGACGTCCGACCACAGGCTTCCAGCCGCATCCTTGCGTTTCAGAAAGTCGCCGTAGTCCGCCGAATTCGTCACCAAGTCGATGCGCTGGAGGTGGTGCTTGATCGTGACGTCGCTTCGCCTTGACGGGAATCCCAGCAAGTCGCCGATGAAGGGCACAGGAAGCTCCAGCATGTTGGCCGTGTGCCCCTTGAGCCAAGCGAAAATGACCTTGTTTACCGCAAAGTGGAACTCTCCTCCCTTTACGACCCCAACCATGAGCTCAGTTAAGGTAGGAGGGGCGATCACAAACTTGGAACCCGAGACCGCAGCCCGATCCAGCCTGGCCCTGCGGCCCGCGTTCCGTCCGTAGTCAATGACGACGTTTGTGTCCGGAAGATAGGTTTTCATGGCTGCCGAGGTGCGCGTCTCGCAAATTTTATTATCACCCAGAGAGGTTCCCGTCCCCATACTCAATCCAAAGATGTTGTGCCTGTTCGTACTCGGGCCCGTAATTGAACGCCATAGCAGTGACTAGCGCCAGTAAGAAAACGGTGGAGGCCACGTGTGCTATCAGCCCGAGCTTCTGAGGCATCGTGTAGCTGGGTGTCAAGTCGTTTCCAGAAAATCTCATGTTGAGCTGAGCGGGTCCGGAGTGCGCCAAGTTATGCAGAATGTCTCTCGACGACTTGAGATACTTTTCGTACAACTTGCCAGTCCCCATCATCTGATCGATACGCCCGCCGTCCTTTTCGTAGCTGACGCGATATCTTCCAGCCTTGATTTGGTCTACGAAGTCTTCGGGACCTGCATGAGACATACAGCACTGCACCAAGGCTTCTACGGTAGGTCGTAGGAGCGCAAATGCCGGAGCCCAAAGGTCATTCCGCATGAGGCAAATTGCACCGCGAAAATATTCCGTAATCAGAGACCAGTAGGCCATGACCAGGGCGTCGCGCTTCTCACGGCCAATCACAAAGGTGCCGCGCGTTGCGATGAGACACTCTAAGCCATACCCGAGTTTAGCGGCGTTCTCTATCTTTTGCTCCAGCGGATTCATTCAATTGGCGTCAGCGCGGCCCCCAACTGCTACAACGTGGCTGTATTTTTCGGCAATCAGACCTAGGGCGCGACCTGCGTCCTGAACACGGTCCCTCACGGCGGCAAGATCTACCCTGATCGCAAAACCCAAATTGCCCGCCACTGCTTCATACCCATTTAGCCGCAATTGGCACTCTAGCCTTGTCAAGGCCTCGAACTGCTTTCCGACCTGCATCGCATCCGTACGCACCGAGCCCTGGGCCCAGTTGTGGCCAAGCCAAAAACCCCAAGCCTCGTAAAAGGCGCTGTGTAGGTCGGCCACTTTCTGGGCCGCCCTGTCAGCCTCGAAGTGCTCTTGCCTCTGGACCCGATCGCGCCACAACTGATAGACCAGGGCCAAAGTGCCAAGCCCGTATACTGAGGTGGCGATCGCAGTCACGTAACTTGCGTCGAAGCTCATAGAAGTTCTCCTACCCTTGGTTGGATGATCTCCTTATGCAGAAAGACTCCGCGGCCGAAATTGCCGCGAGCTTTCTTGGAGTGCGCACAAGTCCTGATTAACGGCAAACCTTCAACAATCCAAAGTGCCAGGATTGGCCGGCAATTTTCTGGCCGGGCTGCGCTGGAAGAGGCAGAACGTGTCAGGCATAAGCGGAAACTATCGGAGCATTTTCCGGGAGCCTGTTTGCGGATTACTTCCGGGTTGCCGACGACACGCTCGGAACGGGTTACGAACATCCACGCATGGCGTTAGGGGACAAGTCGAGCTCAGGATATACGGATCTCTAGGTGGTGCGTGGACGGAGCAGTGCCTGAAGGCAGGGCCTTTTCGTCTTCACCAGTCCGCTACAATTCCAGCGTAGCCGCTCTATGCGCCATTTGATGCCGATTGTTACGCCGCGCCTGATCTTGCGTCCGCCAAGGCTTGGCGATTTGGATTCGATTCAGACCGCCAAAGAGGAAGCGTGGCCTGACTTGCAGCGCTGGATGAGTTGGGCTTTCGACAACCAACTGCCACGGCAAGCGATGGAAGATTCCATCCGGCGAACCATGGATTACCAGAATCAAGCAGGAATCGCATTGGCCGGATTCCATTGCAGCAACGGGGATTTCGTCGTCCGAACCGCATTGGATCTTACCGACGAGCAAGACGTGTATGAGACAGGATACTGGGTGGCACCTAAATACGCCGGACAAGGCATGGCGACGGAGGCGGCAAACGCAGCTATTCGGTACGCGTTCGGCCACCTTGGCGCGAAGGCAATCAGTATTGGGTACTTCGACAGAAACGAGCCTAGCCGGCGCATCGTGGAGAAATTGGGATTCCAGAAGCTACGAGTTGCCCCTAACGCCGCGACCCGTTGCCTCGACGGCACAAAACTCGATCGGCATGAATATATCCTGACAAGCCCCGATGCACTACCTGAACTTGATGTTTCATGGGGTTGAGGCCATCCGGCCAGGGTTCAACACGGCTTTTCGCATCTCGAAGTCTTTCCAGGGCGAATCCAGCGGGTGCACCAACGAACGCGGATGAACGCCGATAAAAAACCCCGTAGGTGGCCCATTCAAGCCGCACTTTGGCTTGAGTGGGGATGTTCTCGGGCGTACGCTGCCGCTGTGCCTTGGGGACTGAAACGATTTCACGCATCTGGGCAGAGTCACTTAGTGACTCTCTGCTGTCGCCGGAAACGTGGAAATTGAATGCGAATGGGCCGCGAGAAAGGGTGGCAAGGACTCTGTCCAACGGCGAAGCTGCCCCACTCAAGCCAAAGTGCGGCTTGAATGGGCCACCGGCCATCCCCCTCGGGAATAAGCAAGTTCAGAACCTCCGTAAGGCGGACCCCGCGCAGACCATACTCGGAGCCGAGCAAAAAGCGTGGTTTCTGGAACGGCTGCAGAATTCGAAAGCTGCCTGGAAGATCTGGGGAAGCACAACTTCGACGCTGGATATGCGCGCCGACCCGCAGAACCTTCCTGCAGGGATGGTTGCAAGCGCGTGGCCCGGTGCTGGGTATGCCAGCTTTGGCGGCGTGGACTTCAGCTCTGCCTATCCGGAGCGTGGTGAGATTTACGATTTTATTCAAGAGCATGGGATTACGGGGTTTGCCACGGTGGCGGGCGATGCGCATAGCTTCTGGGCTGGTTTATCGGCGAAGTCTCTCCCGCCGAAGACCTTTGACCCCGTAGGTGTGGCATTCGTGGTTGGATCAATCTCCGCGCCTGGAATGGTGGAGTCACTGGAATATCACATGAAGAAAGACGCTCCGCTGCGGACTCTGTTCCTCGGGCAAGGTCCTGGTGACAACCGTCCGCAACCCACGATTAATATGCTGGTGCGACACGGTGTTCGGTCATGCCTGGAATATGCGAAGAGTGGTGATGTGCAAAAGGCACGCCAGCTTTCCAACCGGGATTTGTCACCGCACCTGTCCTTTATTGACATGGGCGGCCATGGGTATGCGGTGGTGCACGCAGCAGCGGATCGGCTAGAGACGGAATTCATCTGCCTGCCGCGTCCCATCGTTCGTCAGGACCAGCCCGATGGCGGACCTATTCTCTATCGGGTTCGACACGCTGCCAAGCTCTGGCGCAAGCACGAACGTCCGAACCTCGAGCAGAAGGTGATGGAAGGCAATCCGGCGTTTTCGATTTAGGGATCGGCTAACAGGAAAATCGCTCCCACGTCACCCGCCCGCGCGGCACAAGTTTTCGTCAAGACTTACGCGATCTGCTGGGCCATCGGCTCGGAAGGCCTTGTGCTGGACTCGCGTAGGGCACGCACGTCTCTGACGGGTGGCTGGCCGAAGAATCGGCTGTATTCGCGACTGAATTGCGTGGCACTCTCGTAGCCAACCTCGAAAGCGGCGCTCGATGCATCCATCCCGCTGTTCAGCATCAGATTTCGCGCTGACTGAAGTCGCAGTTGCTTTTGATACTGAAGCGGGCTCATCGAAGTCAGCATCCGGAAATGGTGATGCAGCGTGGACACTCCCATGCTCGAAAGCTCTGCGAGTTCCTCTACGCGCAGGGTCTTGGAATAATTCGCAGCAATCCACGCGATCGCTTTTGCGGTTCGATGGCTTTGATCTCCGAGTGTTGCAATCGAGCGCAAGCGCGCGCCCTCGGGTCCCCGCAGAATGCGATAGATGATCTCGCGCTGAACCAGGCCGCTTAAGAAAGGAATGTCCTGCGGACTGTTCAGTAAATCGAGCAGCCGGCAGCAGGCGCTCAGGAATTCAGGCGTCGTTTCGCCGAGGGACATGGCGGGACTGTCAGACGGCGCGTCCGCTACGTGAATCTCTTCACGGCTGAGCAGTTCCCGAACCATTGCGATGTCCAGTTTGAGTGACAGAACGAGGCAAGGCATTTCCTTTGTCGCCTTGGCCACCCAGCTCACGATCGGCAGATCGACTGCGGTAAGAAGGTAATTTGACTCGTCGTAAATGAAACTTTTTTGACCAAGGTTTACTTGCTTCGCTCCCTGAGCCACCACGATGATGCCCGGATGGTACGTAGTTCGGCACGGTGGTGTGGGCGATGTTCGCCGGTGGAGGCTCATGCCGGAGATCGCCGTTATACGTTTCTCTTCGTTACCCATGAATGAGGCAATCTTGTGCGCGAGTTCAGCACGCAACGCTCGGGCCGGATTTGCCTTTACAGTGACGGTTTCTTTGGATTTATTCATATTACAGCCTGCACCTCGCTTCTAAAGATAGCCTCTTCATCCCCACGAATGCCATTGGCTTTTCGCGTGACAAGAGGAATAGGCAATAAGTAGGCAGGATCGGGCTACCGGTTGACGGCCCTTTATCCATAAATTCGAGAATGCAAGGGAAACAAAACGAAGACGCGCACCCTGGAGAGAGCCATGAAAACCTTAACCCTAATTATGGGTCTATTTCTATTAACAATGATTGCGCAATCGTCCTACGCGCAGCAGTCGCCACAGCCGCCAACGGAAACGATTAAAACTGCCGCAAGTCATACACCCGAGCAACAAGAAGTCATCGACCTCTCAAACATGAAATGGGATTGGATGGCAGCCAAGAAGGTCGATTCCTTAGAGACACTATTTGATGACAAAGCCATGTTCACACACATGGGAGGGACATGGGGAAAAACCCAGGAACTCAGCTACCATTAAAAGCGGTGGCATCTGGTACAAAAAAGCTGTAGTTTACGCAGTTGACGCTCGCATATTTGGTAACACAGCCATCCTGCTAGAGGACATTGATTTGCAGGCAGCAGTCGGTGAGCACGAAGTCACCAATCCTTTTATGGTGACTGAGGTGTATATCAAGGAAAACGGCAAGTGGAAGCTCGCCCAACTCACCTTCTCGCATCTGCTTAGGCCAGTCAAAATGAATAACAATAATAATTAACCACACAGGTAGAGAGAGCCGAGGAATCCGGGGACAGACGGGTGGACTGCAAGTAAGGGAAAACAAGTGCAACGTCCCGTCTGTCCCTGGTCTTTCGTCGGTCTTTCTGTCCCTGGTCTTTCGTCCCCGGTTTTTCCGGTTGTTTCTTGAGCTTTACTTCTTGGGCCGCGACTCCGGCGGCACAAGGCCTGCGAGGCGGTAGTACACAACGAGCTGGCCGTAGTGTTCACCACTATGTTCGATGAGGCCGTATGCTATGTCGAGAACGCGCGCTTTCTGGTCTGGGAAATAAACAACCTCCTTCGTCAGGCCTTTTTCGCCTTTCGACTGGATGGCGGCTGCGCCATCGGCGAAGGATTTCTTTACGAACGCAACAATGTCGGCCTTGGACTTGTATTGGTCGCGCTTGGGATCTTCTGCTGCCTGAGGCTCCTTCCCCATGACGGGATTGGTGAAGAAGTAGTTCGATCCTGCCGCGTGCAGCAACTGCTCGGCGAAGGTGCGTTGCGCCGGCGTGGGCTTGAAGTCGTATTTGTCCTCGGGAAAATCCTCGGCCATGGCGATGAGTTTGCGGCCAACCTCGTTCCAGGAATCGAGCACGACTTTCAATTCCGGATCGGCAGGTTTGACGTCTGCATCTTTCTTTATCGCGTCCTGAGCATGGGCGGGAAATGCGAATGCCAGCAGGGCGATAGCGAGAAACGGTATTCTTTTCATGTCTTTCTCCACGATTGAGTTTCGCGAATCAAAGCTTCAGTCCCTTATTTCGCCAGCGCTAGCCCCGTAACCACTGCGGCAACTTTATCGAGTATCTCGTTCCAGCCCTCCAATTGACCGCTATTTTTCGCGCTCTCCATGGGTTCATTTCCAATGTGGGTGAGTCTCGTCTGGCCGTTTCCGAGATCCTCAAAGATGGTCACGTCGTACGCACCGTCGATAGCCTCATGTTCCATTCCTAATTCCGCGGGGTCAACCTTGTTTCCCTTCGAGTCCGAAAAGTACATGGAGGAAACGATCTTTTCCTGGGGAACAATCTCGTGGTATTCAACGGCATTCCAGCCCTCCTGCCCATCCGGCGCTCTCATACAGCAGAGAAGTTTTCCTCCGACGCGAAAATCCATTTTGCAAACCGGCGCAGTAAAGCCCTTCGGCCCCCACCACTGCATCACGTATTTCGGGTCTGTCCACGCCTTCCAAACCAATTCGCGTGGGGCATCAAAAACTCTTGTGACGACCATCCGCTCAATTTCGCTAACCGTGTTTTTTGTCATCTCTGGCCTCCTCTTTCTTCATTTGATTTACAACTACATCCAGTTTGTCGAAACTCTCTTCCCAGAATCGGCGATAGCTAATCGCCCAGTCGCGGACTGTCTTGATCGCCGCTGGCCTAAGCGTGCACACACTCTCTCGTCCACGCTTCGTCTTGATCACAATCCGCGCCCGCACCAGGTAGGCAACATGTTTTGAAATCATCTGCTGCGAAAGTGCAAACGGTTCCGTCAATCCATGCACAGAGGCAGGCCCATGGGAGAGTCGTTCGATCATTGCCCGCCGGGTTGGATCAGACAAAGCCGCAAACGTTGTACCCAATTTATCCACAACCATATGGTAGTGGATTACCTGGCAATGTCAAGTGTGAAATTTGCGATCCCTGATTTCTGTTTACTGATCCCAGTGGGCTCGCTACGACAATGGCGACGAGTGCGAAATCGCCGAGTCACTCCTCGACCCTGCTTGGTAATGGGAAGTCGGAGGTTGGCCAGCCAGCGCTCCGCCGATTTCTACTCGCGCCAACGGATGAACATTGGCGCGAGCCTGGTCTTATCGTGGGCTGTAAGTCAAAAGCCCCACTTCTCGCAAAGAACGCGAGAAATGGGGCACCCGCGGATTCGTGAAAAGCCGGGGACCTGTCCCCAATTTTTCCCTATGCCGCTGAAACCGACTCCTTCCTCCGATTGAGTGCCGGTAGAAGAAGGTTCAGAAGCGCTTGATCAGAGAATGGGTTCTGGCCTGAGATCAGCTCGCGATCCTGAAGGACGTAGCTCTGCCATGGCGCGACCACGCTTACGTCACCTCCCGCCGTACGCAAGGCGAAGTCCGGGTAGAAGAGAACCTTGCCACCAATCTCAAGCGGCTCCCGCTGCTGCTCTTCCGCTGTCGAAAAGATAGTCATCTTATATCCGGCATAGATCCAGCCTTGAGCCTTTGCGTGTGCTCCAGCGGCATCGCCCGCCGCCAGCGCGGCAACAAATTCCTTCGAATTCGGAAGCGCCGAGAGAAGTGAAATCGGGCCATGGCAGAGCACTGCCGTAGGCTTGGATGTTTCATGAAAGTGTCTCATCACGGTGCCAGCGTCGGGATCATCGAGAAGATCCATCATCGGGCCATGGCCGCCGGGGACGAAAACAGCGTCATATTGATCCAGGCCCGATGCGATGACATCCGAGATACGAGTTGGATTCTTGAGCCCGGTCAGGGTGTCGCGGAATTTTAGATAGTCCTGAAGCTTAGCCTCGTCCCCGCCGAAGAACTGGGCTATCGCTGAATTGACATCCAATTGCGGCGTGTTGCCTTTGGGGTTGGCGAAGGTGATTTCGTAGCCCTCCTTCATCAGGGCGCGAACCGGAACCGTCAGTTCGTTGAGGTAGTAGCCAGCGCCGGCATAAACCTTGCCATCTTTCAAGGGCAAGCCGTGACCGCTCGAGACTAGCACTAAGACTTTTCCTTTAATTGTCATTTTGTTCTCCTTTTTGAAATTGAGTCTGTTTCCTGAGATCTTCATCGGCGACTCCGTATCCGTGTCATGGTCGTCCGCCTGCCCAAACGAAGGGAGGTACCGGCCGAAGTTCAATTCGAAGTCGCTCCGAACCCCGTAACCGACATTACGGATCTTGGCACGGCGCGCCTGCGCACCTGGCAACGCCAGCAGTGGGAAGAATAGGTCGATGCTCGACTGAAGCTCGGTAGCTGTCGGCGTCCCGAAGCGATTGACCTGGGCCTTCGCCGCGGCCAGCGTTTCATGGTCGAACGAGGCCAGACGGCGGACGAGCGCATCGACAAACGAGTCGAGGCCGTCATCGTCCAGCGTGCGGTTCACCCAGCCATAACGCTCGGCGATATCGGCGTCGAAGTCGTCACCGGTAAGCACGATCTCAAGTGCCCGCGAGCGGCCGACCAAACGCGGAAGCCATTCCAGCGCTCCGCCGCCCGGGACCAGTCCGACGCCGACCTCGGGGTTGCCGAACACGGCGCTTTGCCGACTGGCGAAGCGCATGTCGCAGGCCAGCACGAACTCGTTCCCGATGCCGCGCGTGCGGCCGCGAATCTTCGCGATGCTCACTACCGGCGTGAACGAGAGGCGAAGCACAAAGTCCCGCCAAAGGCCCAGCACCTCTGGCCGTTCAGCTGCCTTGGCTACGTCGAGATGGGCGATGAAGAAATCGGGATTCGCCGACTGGAACACTATGACCTTCAGGGACGGGTCCGCCTCGATGTCGGTCATCAGCGCGCCCAATTCGACGATCGTTGTGGGAACAAATATATTGATCGGCGGGTTGCTGAACGTAATCGTCCACTGGCCCGGATAGGTACGGTCGATGTCGAACTGCGAATGGTCAGGCATGGCGCACCTTCTCCTCTCTTGTGAAAAACTTAGCCCCTTCAGAAATGCGCTGGTTCCGCCTCACTCTTCGGGTCCCACCCCTTCATCTCATTGAGTTCTTCGGGGGTGATCTGAGGCAAGTGCCGGATGAACAAAACCAGGCGCCAGGTTTGCGCGGCAGTGTGCGTTCCGCTGAAGGCTGGCATCCCGCTCAAACGAACTCCATTGTCAATTGTGTAGTAGAGCTCGCCATCGCTCTTGTTCTGCGTCGCAGCTGCGCGCAAGTCGGGCGGTTTCGGATAGAGGCCCTTGCCGAATACCGTGTGGCCCCCTCCGTCATCCGAATGGCACGGGGAGCAATGATAGGAGAAATGCTCCATGCCTCCCCGAATGTTCTCCGTTGAAGGCGCGATGGGATTGCGAAGTTGGCTATACGCGGATGGCACGGCCAATTTGCGTGCCGTTGTGGCCGCGAACTCCTCAATCGCTGATGGTGTCGCAAGTGCGCTGAAGCCTCGTCGCACGAGAATCAGCCCGTAAACCGCGGCTGCAACCGCAAGCGCAAACAGAATCAGTGAAACTGCTTTCCAGGGTTTCATGTCTACCTCTCCTGTCCCCAGCCGGCACGACTTACCAGGATTTGGAACTCATGCGCGAGGAAACATTCGTTTACCAATCGCTTGCCGACCGGTGTCGGCGAGGGTCGAAAGGGCGAAGCTATTCTGTATTCGTAGCCGTCTCACCGCTGCCCACAAGAGCAGCGGGAGATTGACAATCAAAGTGACAATCGACAGATCTAAAGAACCGCGGCGATACAGTCCACCTCGATGTCGAAGCCGCCATTCCAAGCAGGAACGTTGATAAAGATTCGAGCAGGAGGATTCTCCGGGAAGTAACGCCTGTAGACCTCGTTAACAGCAGGAAACATATCTACTGAAGTCACGTAGACATTCAGTTTCAGGATGTTTTCCAAGGACGAACCCGCCGTTTCGACACAGAGCTTAAGCTGGTCTAAAACGATCTCGGTCTGGCGCTCAATAGGCCCTCGGAAAATCTCTCCGGTTTTCGGATCGAACGGCGGAGAGCCCGAGACGTAAATAGTGTCGCCGTGTTTAGTCGCCGTTGAAGCGGGCGCCTTGTACTTTTCGAGGTAGGTCGCCAGTGGCTCGACCCGAATGATTTCTCGTTTCATAGATTTCCTCCGTTTTGTAGACACGGTTTCTAGCAACCAAGAGCCGCCAAGATTTGATGGTAGGAGTAAAGCGAGACCCTGGAACAGCTGCCTGCGTGAGGTCATCGGCTAGGCCCCCACCCGAATTGTAGACTCTTCTCGCATCAGCGGTTGATGTGGGTTATGGCTGCGGGAATCCGAACATCAACCACGACTGATTGGCTACCCAATGCGGGTACAGCTCCGTCATCTGATCGAACAGCTCCTGGTCGGACGTCGCGGTTTTCTGCAACCGATCGAAGTCCTGCAGGTAACGCTTGGTGTCTTGGATCGTCGAGGGCGAGTCGGGCGCGCCCGGCTTCTTGTGACCGGCGACAACCATCGCCGGGTTCAGCGCCGCTAACCGGTCTAGCGCCGCGATCCAATTCTTTCGGCTCTCGGGAGTGGTGTCGCCGACGTACATGTGGCATTGGTTGTACACAACGTCGCCAGCGACGATCAGGCCGATCGATGGAACGTGTAGAGACGTCGTATCGGCACTATCGGTGCGGCCCTGTTCGATGATGCGCAATTCCTGGCCCTCGAGAGTGAACGTGTCGCGCTCATAAGGCTCAGGGGCAACCAACTTAGTGGGCACTTGCCCAGGAAAGCACCGGCGGGCTAGCCGCTCCACTGTGGGAGTGAACGACATCTGCATGGCGTTCACCGTCTTGGGCGTTGCTATCGCCCGAGCGCCCGGGAAACGGTCGAGCAGAATGCTCAGACCGTAGAAGTGGTCGAAATGGGCGTGCGTTATATAGATGGTCTCCAAGTTGCGGCTGTGCAGAGCAACCCAATCCGCGAGAGCCTCGGCCTCAGCCACCGTCGTCATTGCGTCTACCAGCACCGCGTCGTGCTCGCCGAAGATTAGAGTCGACGTGATCGGGTCAAAGCCGAGCGCTTCGCCGAAGGGCTTTGGCCGCTCGCCGACCATAGCCTTTCCCGGGGCCGTAAAAACGTTCACACTAAGCGTGTTCGACGCGATGGGGGCGGTCATGTGCGTGGTCTCCTAAAGTTCATTATGATAGTCCTTTCTATGCCTGAACCTAGGCCGCCTGCCAATTCAGGGCCTTGTACGGCTGAGCGGCGTTTTATCGTTCGCGCCAACGGGCTAGCACTAAGCGGACATCCGTAAGCGTTTAAATCCGCGTCCCGTCCGGGCCGAGCGTTATCCGTACGTGAGGGCGGTGCTCTATCCGACCTCGATAATATGACCGTCAGGATCGCGGATGTAGCAGCGCGTCTCGCCGTACTTGGGATCGGCTCAGGAACCGGGAGAAAGCTCTGGCGCTGACCCAACAGGAACCGGAGCGGCAGTTTCTGCAAGAGCGGATTCGGCAGCTGAAATAAAAATTGGGATAGCTGTCGATTTTCCGCCTCCCCAACGACTATAGGACAAAAGAACGATGAGCTTCGGTTCCCGAGTGAACAGGAAACGAGTCATCGGAAACAAGCCACAGAAACCAAGGAGAAAAAGTCATGCCACAGTATCTGGTTGCTAACTACATGCCCGACGACTTCGACCCGTCCACCGTAACCGAAGCGATGATGGAAGAGATCCACGCGCTCAACCGCGAAATGATTGCTGCCGGCGTCAGAAAGTTCGCCTGCGGCATTTCCCCGGCCGCCAACGCAAAGACGCTGCGGACCCAGCCCGACGGCAAGGTGCTCGTCACCGACGGGCCGTACACCGAGACCAAGGAACACATGGGCGGATTTTGGATACTGGAATGCGCTGATATCGACGAGGCGCTGGCATGGGCGAAGAAGGGTGCCATCGCCTGCGATGTGGCCGGCGAGGTGCGCGAGCTTCTTTTCTACCCGGCTCCGGAACAAGGGCCCGGCGGAAGCAAGTAAACAACCTGGCGTTTTCGATGCTGGCCTGACAGGTGGCATCGCGTATCGCTTACTAAATAATATGAGCGATCAACTGACTCGTCGCGACTTCGCTATCCGCACCGCCGGCTTAGGTCTGGCTATGGGACTCGCGCCTGCAGCTACGCTGGCGGAGGTTGAGCAAGCCACGCACTCAGAAACTTCGCCGGCGGTCGCGGACCCATATTCCCTCGTCGATCCGGAACTTCTTCCTGCGCTCAAGCAGTTCCCCGCCTTTGACCTCTCAGCGGAGATGGTGCGCAAGTTCCGGCAAATGCCCGGCACGCCCCCGTTACCTGTTCCAGCGCCGCAGCCCGTGGAGCGGCATATCCCCGGGCCGCCAGGAGCACCCGAGGTTCGTCTTTGGGTCGTTGATCCTGCGCCGTTGGAGAAGAGCAAGCCGTTGTTGCTTCACATGCATGGCGGCGGCTTCATGATGACCGATCCCGGGTGGGTGCCCCGGCTCCAGGGGATCGCGACGGATTGCCATTGCGTCGTCGTCTCGGTTGACTACCGGCTGGCTCCGGAGACGCGCTATCCCGGCTCGCTGGAGGACAATTACGCCGCGCTCAAATGGGCCCATGCCCATGCGGCGGAGCTCGGCATTGATCGCTCCAGGATTGCCGTGGGCGGTGAGGGCGCGGGCGGCGGCCACGCAGCGAGCCTTGCGATTCACGCGCGCGACCGCAACGAAGTTCCCATCGTCTTCCAGTTGCTCACCTACCCCCAGCTAGACGACCGAACGGGCAGCACCCGTCCAACGCTGCCCGCCATTGGCCGCTTTATGTGGACTGCGAGTGCCAATCGTCTTGCGTGGAGCTCGCTGCTCGGTGTTCCAGCGGGTTCGTCCAAGGTGCCGGCAGCCGCCGTCCCCGCCCGGGTAGCCAGCGTCGCCGGCCTACCGCCTGCCTGGATCGGTGTCGGTTCTATCGACCTGTTCGTCGAAGAAGACATGGAGTACGCGCGCCGGCTCGTCCACGTCGGAGTCGCAACAGAGCTCCTTGTCGTGCGTGGCGCTTTCCACGGATTCGATCTACTCGTGCCGGACGCCGAATCCTCCAAACAATTCAGCGCAAGCTGGAAGACTGCGCTGCGCAAGGCATTCGCCACTGGTAAAGCTGTTTAGCAGAGAGGCTGGAAGCGCCGCGGCAGAGTTCGGGGCCGTGAGGAAAGTTTCCTGGACGATTTGTCGAATTCCGGTCCGGCCGTTCGACTATACAGTGAAGGCAGGGCAACCGTCCCGCCCAAGACCTACAGGAAGAACGTGTCACAGGAAGAAGACCGTTACAGGGGAAGGAGAAATTATGCCGATGCGGAAAAAGAAGGTTAGCGCAATCGCAATCAAAAGCTTCGCGCTGCTTGTGACGCTCGGTACGTCGTACCTCGGTACGGCGAACCAGGCGGTGGCGCAGGATGCGACGACACCTTATCCTAAGATGGCCCCGGTCGACCAGTACCTCATGGCCGACCGAGCCGCGGAAATCGACCTGGCGCGCAGTGCAGCGCCGGAGTCCATTGCACGCGATGCAGAGGTCCCGGTTCTTGGACGTCATGGTTTCGAAGCGGCGGTCAAAGGCACGAATGGCTTCGTGTGTATCATGGGACGGGTGGACCTCCGCTGCGGATGCCGACTTTTGGAATCCGAAAGTGCGGGTTTCCATGTGTGTTAACGCAGCGGGCGCACGTTCTTACCTTCTGCACTTCACCAAAGAGACCGAGTGGGGACTGGCGGGGCGTACGCAAGCTCAGATGACCGAGTCCATCACCGCTGCCACCGCCAAAAAAGAACTGCCGCCGATGGAGCCTGGGGCCATGTGCTACATGATGTCCAAGGAAGGATACGGCGGCGACAGCGCACCACACTGGCCTTCCCACCTCATGTTTTTCTATACGGATGCCGACCTCGCCAGCTGGGGAGCGAATCTGCCGGGTTCCCCCGTCGTTGGTATGAGCGACCCCGTGGAGCACCTGACGCAGTTCGTGGTTGCTGTGCAACGGTGGTCGGACGGAACGGAAGGTCGCTAAGCCGGACTGTGCAAAGGGCGCACAAGCGCTGTTACACGAGAGAGGGAAAGGACAATCAAATGAGAAATGTAATCTACGCAATCAACCTTACCCTGGATGGCTGCTGCGACCATACCAAATTCAATCCCGCTGAAGATTTACTTGAACATTACACGAGCCTCTTGCGAGATGATGCGGGCGTGCTCGTCTATGGGCGTAAAACCTATCAATTGATGGTTCCTTATTGGCCTGATATCGCAAAAAGCCAGTCCGAGACAAAAGCAGATATCGAATTTGCTCAAGCATTTGACTCCAAGAAACTTGTTGTCTTCTCGCGATCATTGGATAGCGTCGAAGGAAAAAATACGAGAATTGTTCGTACGAACCTTCGCGACGAAATACTTAAATTGAAGCAAGAACCAGGCAAAGATATTCTGGTCGGTGGTGTAGATATTCCTTCGCAGCTTATAGAGCTTGGTCTGGTTGACGAATATCGTTTTGTCGTTATGCCAATCATTGCTGGGGAAGGGAGGCGGTTGATGGAAGGTGTCAGCCTGCCGGAGAAATTGCGGCTAAAACTTGTTGAGTCCAAGACTTTTATATCAGGATGTGTTGCGCTTCGTTACTTGAAGCAGTGACAGAAAAATCTGCGGTCGCCGTGCTGCTGGTTCAAATTAAACAAAATCAGATAGAACTCGAAGGAACTCAGTCATGCGAAAAATCAATGTGCTTGAATTCATCTCCCTCGATGGTGTCATACAAGGCCCAGGCGGGCCAGAGGAAGATACCAGTGGCGGCTTCGCGTATGGCGGGTGGACAAGTCCTCATGCCGACCCTGTTTCTTCAACGGCTGTAAAAAAGCAGATGAACCTGCCGTTTGACTTGTTGCTAGGGCGCAGAACCTTTGACAATTTTGCACGATTCTGGCCGCAACATTATGACATTTGGCCAGCCGTCAAAACGGCGACCAAGTACGTCGCCTCGAATACCATGACTTCTCACGAATGGCAGCCGTCCGTGTTTCTAAACGGAGATATTGCGGAAAAAATCACCGAAATTAAGCAACAGGCAGGGCCGGATTTACATGTTTATGGAAGCGCAAATCTGGTTCAGACGCTCATGAAGCATGATTTGGTCGATGCGTTCTGGCTGAAAATATTTCCGGTAACGTTGGGCGGTGGAAAACGATTGTTTGCCGAGGGCACGATCCCGGCGGCATTCAAGGTGACGGAAGGCACAGTCACCTCGAAAGGCGTCATTATCGTGAATTACGGGCGTGCAGGCGCAGTCCCAACCGGAAGTCTATGAACTTGAGGCGTATTGCGGGCGTGAGCGAAGCGGGAGCCCGCCGCCGAAACCGTGAGCGTTCTTGGCGAAGGATCCTCGGCCGGGTGGCCCGGGCTTTTGATCTTGCAGGCATTACCAGCACAGTGGGCGCCCCTCAGTAAACGTCTGTATAAGCGCGAATAATCAATAACGCATTGGCAGAGAGGAAACCGATGTCCCATCATTTCGATACCAAACTTGCGAAAGAGGATCCAAGCCTGAACGTGTGTGATCTCTATCTTTTTCAGGGCGCTCCCGACACAACGGTGATGGCGATGACCGTCAATCCTGATGTTGTCCTCTCTGCACCGGACACCCTTCACATTGAGGGTTTGTATGCCTTCCGCCTGGGCCTGACTGGTGACGCTCGCGAAGACGTTGTCTTCAAATTCAGGTTCAACGAACCGAGACATGTGAACGGGGACGAGCATGTTCATGTGCAGAAGTTTCAGGTCCGTCGAGCCACTGGCGAGGCTATCGGCGGGGACAAGGGCGAGCTTCTGATAGAAGGCGATACGGGCAAGGTCCATAGCAAGTCTGGTATTCGCGCCTTCGTCGGAATCGCTCCCGATCTGTTCGCCGCCGACGCTGTCGGAACGCAAAGTCTTCAGAATGCCTTCTACAACGAACACAGGTATGACGGCGATGCGTTCCTGCGCCAGCGCCAGAACTTCTTCGACCATCGCAATATCACTGCGATTGTCCTCGAAGTCCCAAACCATATGATCGGCGAGGGAACGATTCATGCCTGGGCTACGGTGTCACTTTACGGCCATGCTCCCGAGATGCAGGTATCACGTTGGGGCCTTCCGATGATCACGCACCTCTTTCTCAACGATCCCGGCAATCAAAAGGTGAAAGAGACCTACAACAAATCAGTGCCATCAGATGACATCGCTTTATTCTCGGGATACATCGCGGACTATATCCAGAAGATGACCACCTATGCAGGATCTGCCGTCAACCCGGAAGAATACGGAAAGCAAATGGCCACTCGACTGTGCCCGAACACCTTGCCCTATGAATTAGGAACGACAGCGGCATTTGATCTCGCGGGATTCAATGGGAGGCCACTGGGTGATGATGTTATGGATGTGATGCTTACATTGGCGTCAAACAGGCCCCTCCAGGACGGCGCTGCCCCGGATCGCAATCGGATCCGTACCGAGTTCCCATATTTTGGTGAGCCCTACTCGAAGGAAGAACAGAAGGATGTCGTACCATGGCACCCACGTCGTAGTCATTGAGATTCCGGAAGGTAGCTGGGGGGCTGGACGAAAAATCGGGGACAGGAACGTTCCCCAGTTCTTTGACGAATGGAGATTGGTGAACCGTCCGCCCTGGCCCCAGTTGTTCCAAAAATAGTTCGCCTCTGCTGTCGATTTTTTCCGTGCTCGACGACCATAAGATGAACGATCCAGCGGGCAAGGCTGTGCCGCTGGCTCCCACCAAGAGGAGGAGAACGATGAAATACATCTGTTTGGGCTACATCGAGCCAGGAAAATTCGAAGGGATGACCGAGGACGAGCGACACGCAACGTTCGACGAATGCTTTGAGTACAACGACCATCTGCGGGCCAACGGACATCTTGTTGCCGAAGTACCTCTTCAGCCTCCGGAGACCGCGTTGACCCTGTACTGGAAAAACGGCAAAGTCGCGACGACGGATGGCCCCTATGCGGAAACCAAGGAACAGCTTGGCGGCATTCAGATCCTTGAGGCGCGAGACCTCAATCATGCCGTCCAGCTTGTCTCCCAGCAACCCGGTTTTAAGTATGGACTTGGACCGATTGAGATACGGCCGGTTGTGGATTTGAGCGAAATCATCAAGGAGAGCGAGCAGCGGCGACGGCGAAAGGATACCTCGCGATGAGGACGGCCACGAGGGAAAGTTCGTTTAAGTAAAATGACGCAAAACGGGTGTAAAGCCAGGGAATGACTCTATCGCTGGGGAGACTGACTTCCGGAAGGGAAGAGCAAAATTATGTCATTCGTTAACGATCTGAAAGTTGCATTTCGCTCGCTGGCTCGAACCAAAGGGCTGACGATCGCCGTGGTTCTCACACTGGCGCTTGGCATCGGCGCCAACTCCGCCATCTTCACGCTGGTGCGCGGCGTGCTCCTCAAACCGCTTGTGAACCGCGACGAGGATCGGCTGATCTACATCCGCCAGAGCGCCCCTGGAGTCGGCGACGACAACGCAAACTTCTCCGTGCCCGAGATCCAGGATTTGCGCGCCGGAGTTAAAACCGTGAGGGCGTTCGGCGATTTCTCGACCGTCGGTTTCACCATGATCGACCTGGGTCAGCCTCGCGAAGTTCAAGCGGGTGTCGTTGGCGGCAATTACTTCGATGTTATGGGCCTTCACCCTGTCCTCGGTCGTCTCATCGGACCTCAAGACGACGGCCCCAACGCTGCCGGCGTTGTTGTTCTCACGTATCGTTTCTGGACGACAACTTTCAAGAAAGATCCTTCGGTCATCGGCAAAGCCATTCGCCTTGATAGCGGTGTCCTTGGCAATCGGTCTGCCACCGTCATCGGTGTCCTCGAACCCTGCGTCGCATATCCCCAAGACACCGAAATCATCGCCAATGTCGTCACCAGCCCGCACCATCTCTCCGCCACCATGGTCACCGGCCGTATCCATCGCATGACTGAACTCTTTGGCCGTCTCGCTCCCGGTGCCACCCTCGATCAAGCTCGCGCCGAATTGCGCTCCGTCTACGGCGCCATGGTCAAGGAACATCCCGAAGCATATTCGCCCAAAGCGGACTTCCAGATCGGGGCGAAGCTGTTTCACGACCAGATTACCTCGGGTGCCCGGACCGTGTTGCTGGTACTGCTCGCAGCCTCAGTACTGGTCTTCGTCATCGCATGTTCCAACGTCGCCAACCTGATTCTCACACGGACGGTTCGCCGCGAAGGCGAGCTGACCATCCGTGCGGCACTCGGCGCCAGCACCGGCGCGCTACGCCGCATGCTGCTGGCCGAAAGCCTTCTGCTTTGCAGCACCGGCGCAGCTCTCGGTGTAATCAGCGCGTACCCGATGGTGGCGATCCTGGCCCGCTACGCCTCGCGCTTTTCGGTCCGCGCACTCGATTTGACAGTCGATTCCAGCCTGCTCTGGACGGGAGCCGCGCTAGCCGTCGTGGCGGCGGTGATTCTGGCGTTCGTCCCGCGCCTGCCGTCGGCCGATACGTCCAGCGGCCTTAGCCTGGCGAGCGGCAGCGTACGGATTACTGGCAGCACCAGCCGCCGCCAGCGGATCTTTGCGGTGACACAAATCGCGGCATCCTTCGTGCTGCTGGCCGGTGCCAGTATGTTGATCACTACGCTGATCGCACTGCAAACGGCGCAGACAGGTCTCGATACCCGCCACGTCCTTGCCATCAACGTCCCCGCAATGTCCTACGGAAAAACACCTCAGCAGGTGCTCGATTTCTACAAGGAATCGATTCGCCGCGTGGATGCGCTACCCGGCGTGAAAAAGACCGCCTTCGGCCTGATTGTTCCCTGGCGCGATGCCGCCGCCGGGGTCGGCCTGCAATTCTCCGCCGACGGTCATGTTCATGCCGGGGGCGAAGAGGACCCTCGCGCGCAGTGGCGCGTCATCTCTCCCGGATTCTTTGCCGCGCTCGGCGTTCCCATCCTCGCCGGCCGTGATTTCAACGACCTCGACGGACAAAATAAAGATAAAGATCCTGTCGTCATCATCAGTGAGACTCTCGCACAGCGCATGTTCCCCAATCAGGATGCCATCAATCGGCATGTCTATTGGACGGACCCCGTGCTGAAATTCGTCCCGGGGATCAGCGCCGTCCCGCACCGCATCATCGGCGTCACCGCCGATATTGACGACCAACACGTCGTTCCCGAGCCCATCGTCACCATCTATAGCTCATTTGAAGAAGGGCCAATGTTTGGCGGCCGCCTTTTCATCCATACCGATGCAGATCCTTATTCGCTGGTCACGCCGGTCACGCGGATTGTTCGCGATATGTCCGTCGACCAGCCCATTGAGCATGCTGCCACTCTCGAAGACGTCCGCGCGGAAGTGCTTACGCCGGACCGTTTGAACTCGCTGGCGTTTGGCGTATTCGCGGCCGTCGCGTTATCGATTGCCCTGGTTGGCGTCGCAGGCGTGCTGGCGTTTTCGGTCAGCTCGCGTACGCGCGAATTTGGTATCAGGCTGGCGCTGGGATCGCAACCACGGGATCTCCTGCGCGGCGTAATCGCAGAAGGCGTCGTGATGGCTGCGGCCGGCGTCCTCGCAGGCGCGGCATTCGGATTCGTGATGGCGCGTTTGGCGCGCAGCTATTTCCTCGACGTGAAGATGCCGGGCGCCTTGCCCGTGGTCCTTTCTGCGTCCGTGCTGCTGACGGCCGCGATCGTCGCGTCCTCGGTGCCGGCCCTGCGCGCTGCGCGCATCGACGTCATGAAGGCTCTTCGCGCCGAGTGAAATGCACAGGTCGCGGTATCTGGAATCTCCGATCGGCGCCAAGGTTCGCGCCCCCTGTGCCAACTTCCCAACCCCACCGCCCTCGCTTTCAGGGAGCTAACCTGGGCCATGCGAGGACCGACGGGCAGAGCGACACGCGACGTTCGACGAATGCTTTGAGTACAACGACCATCTGCGGGCCAACGGACATCTTGTCGCCGAGGTACCTCTTCAGCCTCCGGAGACCGCGTTGACCCTGTACTGGAAAAACGGCAACGCATACCGGGATGATGTACCACGCATCTGCGGGCACGACATACGCGGCCAGAATATCGATCTGCTCCGCTGTATATGCCCGTTTCGATTGTCGTTTGCGCCAAAAATGCCGGACTGCGACCCGGCACGCTCTCTCTTCATCGATGAACCTGATTTCACCTGCACCCGCCAAAGGCGATTGCCAGAATCCACAATGAAATCATAGGACTCGCTTCCCCCGTAAGGCTTCGTCACAGCGAAACCCATCCCTGCAAGTTTGTGCAGAAAGCCCAGCTCTGCGATCTCCCCGCGCCACTTGAAATTGCGCACAAACCGGCTCTTCCGGCTAGCGCCTTGCTCAAAACTTTGACTCCAGATTCTTGTTTCATAGCCAATAAAAAAGCACAGGGGTTAGCCTGTGCCTGATTCTCCTTTTTGGTCGGTTAATTTATTGAGTCAGTTTCTTCGGCACCCAATCTCTCTCACGTATTGGGTCATCCTGAGCGAAGCGAAGGATCTCGCGCACTACGACAACTGCCATTCCTCTGAAAAATGTCCGCTCGGGATTCGTGCGAGGCAAACAAAAAGGCGAGCCGTCAACCCTGCACCTCTGATTGATCCACTAGCTATAGTATGGCACATTGGATATGCTAAGTATGCTATGGTTTCCAACTTTATTTCCGTCTGCAATGAATGACTTAGCGGAAATTCGATGCCCATGGGGCTTGACAAGATTCCGCCGAAACGGGCAAAAAAGCAGATTTCGGGCCGCGAGCTTCGTTGAGGTGGAAATGGCCCAACGGACGCCGAAATCAGGACGGCATCGAGGCTAGGACCGCGTTGACGTCAAGATCCTTGCCGACGATTCTCGAGACTAAACCTGGAATGAACGGGCGCTGACCGGGGCATTGAATCTTGGGAGCGTCGTTCCCCATCTCATGGAGCAGCAATTGGTTTACCCAAAGGAGTCGTACATGAGCAAACTCAAAGGTAAAGTAGCAGTAGTTACGGGGGCATCCAAGGGCATCGGAGCGGCCATCGCCAAGTCGCTTGCCGCAGAAGGCGCGTCCGTGGTCGTTAACTACGCTTCCAGCAAGGCGGGCGCAGACAAGGTTGTCACCGACATCACCGCTGCCGGTGGCAAGGCGGTCGCGGTGGGCGGTGATGTCTCCAAGCCGGCGGAGGCCCAGGGCATCGTCGACGCAGCCATCAAGAACTACGGCCGCCTCGATATCCTCGTCAACAACTCCGGCATATACGGATTCGCGTCCATTGAATCGATCACCGAAGAGGACTTTCACAAGAGCTTCAACATTAACGTGCTCGGCGCAATCCTGACCACGCAGGCAGCGGTCAAGCACCTCGGCGAAGGCGGAAGCATCATCAACATTGGGTCCGCCGCCAGCCGCATTACACCCCCAAACTCCACGGTTTACAGCGGCACCAAGGGCGCTCTTGACGCCATTACCGGGGTGCTCGCGCGAGAGCTCGGACCGAGGAAAATTCGGGTCAACTCCATCAACCCTGGCGTAGTGGAGACCGAAGGCACGCACACCGCAGGCATCATCGGTTCTGACTTCGAGAAGACCCTGATCGCACAGGCTCCGCTCGGTCGCAGCGCCACCGTCAGCGACATCGCACCCATCGCTGTCTTTCTCGCGTCGGACGACTCAGCCTGGCTCACCGGCGAGCGACTTCTTGCTACCGGCGGCATTCGCTAACCGGCACGCACTGAAACTCAACTGGGTACGCCTCGATTTAAGAGGCTGGTGCGCTTGGCGCCCTAGGTTCTCACGCCTGGGTTTGGGAGACGGGCCAGGACTGGCACGGGTGGCCCACACTAGGCATTCGCTTTTCTATGAAGGGTGCCCCACTCTACACACTCTCTGTAAGCGTGGGCTTCCCTTGGTTGCGTGTCCCCAATCTATGCGACAATCTCATATCCAAGGACAACATGCATCGCGTTGAGGATCACGAGTCTTCCGCGAACGGCGGAATGTGGAACGCGTGGGCGCTGGCCGCACTCGCCGTCCTGGTGCAAATGCTGACCAATGGACGCTACGGCTATTTCCGCGACGAACTCTACTACCTGGCCGCGAGCGATCATCTGGCGCTCGGCTACGTCGACTTTGCCCCTCTGATTGCATGGCTCACGCATGCCAGCCGCGTGGTCTTCGGCGAATCCCTCCATGCTATTCGCTTGCTGCCTGCGCTCGCCTTCGGCGCGGAAGTCCTGCTGACTGGCTCTATCACGCGGGAACTGGGCGGGAGGGGCTGGGCTGTGTTGCTCGGATGCGGCTCGGTGCTGCTGGCTCCCGTAATTCTCGGCAACGCGGCGCGTCTTTCCATGAATCCCGTCGAGCCGCTATTTTGGATGGGCTGCGTTTATGTCCTGCTGCTCGCGTTAAACCGGCAACAGCCCAGGCTGCTGTTGTGGTGCGGCGTGCTGCTGGGCTTCGGCCTCGAAAACAAGCATTCGACGGTGTTCTTCCTGGGTGCGCTAGTCGTGGGATTGTTAGCGACTCCACAGCGCCGACTGCTTGCCAGCAAATGGTTCTGGGTCGCGGCCGCCATCGCGTTTGCCATCGCGCTTCCGAATGTCGTCTGGGAATATCTGCATCACCTGCCCACGCTTGAAGACTTGCGCAACGTCAAAGCGATCCACAAGAACGTCGAATTGCCACCTCTGCCATTTATCGGCCAGCAGATCCTGATGCTAGCGCCGGTCAGCGCGCTGGTCTGGATCGCCGGACTTGGATTCTTGCTCTTCCACAGCGAAGGCAAACGCTATCGCTTTCTGGGAGTCACCTATCTTGTCTTTCTGGCGGTGATGATGGCGCTGAAGGGTAAAGATTATTACCTGGCACCGATCTATCCCATGCTGTACGCCGCCGGGGGAGTGTTCTGGGAGGGGCTGGCCGAGTCGCGTCCTCGCTTGCGCTGGTTGCGCATTGCCTTGCCCGCCACTGTGTTTGCGCTGGGCCTGGTTGCGGTGCCGCTAGTGCTCCCGGTTCTTCCTCCGGAAAAGATCGTTCTCTACTTCGACGCGCTCGGCATCAAGCAACCCCGAACCGAGACCCACATGCAAAGCGCGCTCCCGCAATACTTCGCGGACGAGTTCGGATGGCCGGAGATGGTCGGGACCGTGGCGGGCGTCTACAACGCGCTCCCGCCGGAAAAGCGCGCCAGGACAGCAATCCTCGCGGGTGACTACGGCGGAGCGGGAGCGATCGATTTCTTCGGCCCCCGTTACGGACTGCCCAAGGCGATCAGCGCTCACCAGAACTATTATTATTGGGGGCCGAGGCAATACACCGGCGAAAGCATCATCTTGCTGGAATGGAACCTCGAGGATGCCCAGCACTGGTGCGACAACGTCGTTCAGGGGCCGACGATTGCGCCATATTACGGCATGGGGTGGGAGCACTACACCATCCTGCTCTGTCACAACTTCAACCCGCCACTCGCGGAAGCCTGGCCACAGCTCAAGCACTGGGACTAGCAATGTAGGAGCGAGCGTCCACGCTCGTGCGGCCACAGCCGTGATTCACACTGAGTCAGAGTCTTGCCAGCCAGTTTCGTGAAGGGGTTTCATCACGTCCTTTGTGTACCTTTGTGTCCTTTGTGGTTCTTACATTTGCACTTCATCAACCACGAAGGACACAAAGGTACACAAAGCAAGAAGAAGGTCACCGGACGACTCGGCAACTGAATCAGAGGAGCTCTAAGTATGCGCGTGCGGACTCTGGGCAGGATTCTTCTGGGGCGGAGGCGGAGCCTTGATCACTTTGACTTCGAAATCCACAGGCAACTGTTTCGGCGGATAGCAGGCCGCCTTGTCGCAAGCCTGATACCTCAACTTGCCGCGAATCTCGTACTTCCCGGGCAGCACGCTGGACAGCGGACGCACCTGCACGGACAGGTTGAATTCGCCGCTATAGACACTGATCTTCTCCTCGGGAGCAAAAGCAAAACTCATCTCCTCCCCCGGCGGATAAGTGACCTTCCCCACCACAATGTCGGTGGGCACGTCCAGCTTGAGGGTCGTCGGAATCAGGTACTCCGCCGCCGGCGTGTTGGAGTTTATGTGGAAGCCCGAACCAATGTGGAACCGCAGCTCGACATTCGTAGCCCGGCCGCGGATCGCGGTGGCGACCGGCGGAGGTGACAGAGTCACCGACGGTGCTTTCTTGCCGGGCAAATCCTGCGCCAAAAGAGCAGTAGCGGATAGCAACAACAGGAACGCGGTTTTTGTGATTGGGTTCAATGTCTATTGTTGCGTCTGTGCCACGGAGCGCGGGCCAAGAATTTTCTTGATAGCGTCCTCGATCTCGCCCTTGCCTTTCAAACCGAACGCCTTGTCGACAACTTTACCGTTGCGGTCAATATAAAACGTCTCCGGCAGGAACTGCACCCCGCCGTAATCGTCCCCCACGGATTCCTTGCCAATCAGGATGGGATAGTTCACCTTCATGCTCTCCGCGAATTCCGCAATCTCCTTGGTACTCGCGTCATCCATCGCCACCCCAAGAAACTGCACCCCCGCCGGTCCATACTGCTTCTGAAAATCAACAAACCAGGGCATCTCAATCTTGCACGGCCCGCACCACGTTGCCCAGAAGTTCAGGACTACGGGTTTGCCGCGGAAGTCGGAGAGGCGGACGGTTTTGCCGTCGAGGGATTGCAGGGTGAAGTCGGGGGCCTGGGTTTGGGCAGAGCCGGAGGCGATGCCCGGGGTGGAGTGGCGGGCCAGCTTGAAGCCGAATACCAGCATCAGCGCAACAACCATGGCTACCACCATGAGGACAACAGGATCACGTTTCACAGAACACTCCAATCAGAGCGCAAATCGATTCAGAAAAGATAAGTAATTCGAAATGATGGTGAAGCGTCCCAATACTAACAGCATGCCCAATACAACCAGCAATGCGCCGCTGGCTACTTCGATGGCATGCATGTGGGCGCGGAAGCGGCTGTAGAACTTGAGGAAGCGCTCGACGCCGAGAGCGGTCAGCAGGAATGGCACGGCTAATCCCATCGAATAGATGGCCAGGAGCATGACTCCTTTTGTGATCGAGTCCTGAGCGGCGGCGAAAGTCAGGATGACGGTCAGAACCGGTCCTACGCACGGGGTCCAGCCAAAGGCGAAGGCAAAGCCGATGACGAACGCGCCCCACGCGGTGCTGCCGCCCTTCACGCTGTGTAGACGCGCGTCGGTGTAGAGAGCCTTGATTTTGAAAACTCCGGTCAGGTGCAGGCCGAACAGAATAATGACTACGCCCGCGATTTGCGCCAGGGTCGATCGGTAGCGCGACAGCATCTGGCTGACCTCGGTCGCGACCGCTCCCAAGGTGATAAATACTACGCTGAATCCGAGAATGAATGCGATGGAATTCAGCATGACTTTCCGGAGGAGTTGGGATTCATGCGTCTTAAGTTGCTCGACACCTGCGCCGGAGATCAGCGATACGTATCCGGGCACCAGGGGCAGCACGCAGGGCGAGAGGAACGACACCAAGCCGGCGAGGAAGGCTGCAATGGGAAGAGGAAGGCTAGTCATTACAGGGTTATTCTACCTGCCTGTGGCATTTACGCTCGAGAATAAGTGGGCCTCGAGGTTTCGAAAGGTCAACTCCATAGTGTTTGTTAGACGCCCGTGAAGCGAAAAAGTTTCGGACAACCCTCTCACGCGGACTTCATTCCAACCCGCCTATTGGGCAGAATACCCGTTGCATTCAGCCTTTTGGCTCTTATTTGGCTTGGCGCTCACGGTTGGCACCAGAGCCGGCTATGGAGTCGCCGGGTTTTGCTTCCTCGGCCTGTTCATCAAGTCCAGAAAAGGGGATCTCCTGATGCGGCAATTCCCTGTGGATCGCGATCGAGTGAAGGCGTTTTGTCGTTTTTGTTCCGGGGGTTAAGAGTTTCGCTTCCCACCCTTTCCGCAAAGAACGCGGAAAGGATGGGGCACCCACGCTAATGACGTCGGCGAGAACTGCGGGCCACCCGCCGGCCAGGCTAAAAAGTTGCGCGGGCTGAACCGGAGCCTGCCCTGCATTGGCTAATCATGGGCTTTCTTCGTGGTTTTGCTCTTGCCGTCAGAAGGTGGAGGCGCGGGCGGTTTGGGTTCCGGGGTTACCGATGTGGGAGCTTCGGCCAGGGCTTTGCGAATCAAGCCCAGGGGCACGTTCGCGGTCAACACGGCGCGGCTCTTTTCCGGTTGAATTTTCAGGCTATCGAAGAGTGCTTTGATGTCGGGATCGGGCCCAGGAGTGGAAACTGCGCTCTCTGCTGTACGAAAAACGGTGAGGTAAGTGTCGATCCGTCCGGCAAGTTGATTCGCTTCCTCTTCACTCCCGGTAAATGCCTGGGCTTTGAAATGGACGGCTCCGAGATAACGCACCGAGGCCACTACCGTCGCCGGTTTGGGGAACAGAAAGGACCATCCGATGGGGCCGGAAGTGGAGACCTCTCCTGAAGGTTGAATCTTGAAGACGGACCAGCCGAGGCTGGCAAAAGGGACTTCTTTGTAATACTGGCGGAGCAGCGCGGGCCCGCCGAAGGGCGATGCAAGTTTGCGGGAGCGACCAATGATTCCGCGGATGACGAGAGGGTCGTCGAGATTTGACGCAGCGACCGTGTCGACGCCCAGGATAGCGACTCGCACCGTGCGGCCTTCGAGCGAGATGTTGTAGATGTCGCGAGTCTGGTAATTCTCGACCGAACTCGAGATCTGGCGCAGATAGGCGCGCAGCCGTTCGCCGTCGATTTTCCCCACAAAGACTTCTGAAAACCGCGGTTGTTGCGCGCTAGCGCCGGGCAACTGGGACGGGTAGTGGATTGCCAATGCGGCTTCGTCGAGATCGCGCTCAAACTGAAAGCCGGTGGCCTGAATGAACTGTTCGTAATCCGGGTCGTGGGGCACGGCTGGCAGCTCGCCCGTGATGTTGGCGCGACGCATCCATGCCAGGTTTACATAGACGAACCCATCCGCACCCGGCAGGAGACGCGCAGGCTCGGGTGGGGCATGCTTGCGCAGCACGACGGCCAAGGCAACCGCCGCTGCAACCAGCAGGACGGCCGAGATGATGGGGAGGCGGCGGCGTATTCGCATGTAAGCGCGGCTAGTCCGGCGAAAGGCCCTTACTCATGACGCCGAAGTGCCGAGGATTTGGTCATCATAGCACTCACGGGCGGGGGCTGACGGACAGCTTGAGCATGGGCTCGGCCGAAAAGTTTGTCAAAAGGCGGCGCCTCCCCAAGACCACAGTCTTTTTCCGCACCCCGCTAGTCCTGTACCAGCTTGCACTCGACTTTCAATTCGCCGCAAACTTTCATTACGCCTTGCACGACGAGGGAGGTTGCGCTCGGCTCCGTAGCGGTCAGGTTGGACGCGATCACCAATTGAGTAAGCTTTTCGCCCAAGGGGGTTGCTTGCAGGCTGGCGTCCTGCTGTCCATTGGTAAAATCTATCTTTCGCTGCTGGTCGTTATTTTTGGTGACGGTAATGCCGGGATGCGACTTGAGCGAGCTCAGCGCGGTGGCGTAAACCTTATCGGCTTTCGCCTCGAGCACAACGGTAGCCACGTCATAACCCGCGCCATTGGCGGGCTTGTGACTCATCTGCTGCACCCGGCCCGACACTGCCCGCGCCACCATTACCCACTGCGCGGAAGCCGAGGTCGCAACCAGCAGCAATGCGAAGCCTCCTACCTTAAAGAACTGCCGTGCACGACTGGTCATTTTCCGGTCTCCTAAGAATTTTGGACGAAGTGTTGTGGCTTGCGTTATCGGCCAGATCATTTCCGGCCGATCAGGGAATCATCCCGCATTCGAACATCTTGTTCACGATTGGGCCAGCGATCCGGTTGAGGAAGTGTTGGCGCATGGGTGGATTCTGCTTGAGAAGATCGATCACCTTGGTCTCCATCTCTTCATGCTGGGCATTCGGAGGCGCTTGTTTCTGGGCTGCCAGCTGAGCGCAGCTGGAGGTCTGATATTTCGCAATGATTTTGTCGGCGAGCTTGTCGGCGATGGGATATTGCGGCTGGGTCTGGGCTGGAGTTTGGGCTTGCATCAAGGTGGCACCGGCAAGGCAGGCGAAAAGTGCGAGCAACGGCGGGAACGATCGCAACATTTGAAGGCTCCTTCAATTAGCAATTTGAACGATTAGTACCTGGGGCGACTGCTTTTTGGCGGGGCTAAGTATGAACGAGGCGGGTCGAGGCGTCAACCCGAATAACTTCTAGTTCCGGCTGCGGTCTAATGTTGCCGGCGTCCGTCCAGTCCCCACTGCCGGCCGGCGTCGGAAACGAAGAAGATCATGAAGAGAAAGAGTACGGGCAGATGATCGAGTTCGTTGCCAAAATAGCGCCACACTGGAACGCCGTGGCCAGGATCCCACCAGGTGGCTAAGGTCAGGCTTAGCATGTGGAGCGCCCCCAGGACCGATGCGGGCCGGACCCATATCCCCAGCAACAACGACAGTCCGATAAACATTTCGACTGCTCCGACCACGTATCCGATGAATACGGCATGAGGGAGCACGAGGTTGGCGAGAACGGGCCGGTAGAGACTGACGGCCGTGCTGCCGATATAGCCACGCAGATATTCCTGAAATCCGCCGTGTGCGAAGCCGGACCCGAAGAGTTTGTACTGGCCGAACAGGATGAAAAAGACGGCTGTGGCCATGCGTACGACGGCAATGGTCTTGGCGAGGTTCGCAGACGGTCGGACCGAGCCGCCTGTTTTAGCATCCGGTTCCAAAAAAGACCTCCACACTAGCCCAGAATGGTCATTCTGTGCGCGGAGCCATTGTTGCATACTGGCTTTGAACCCAGACGCCAGGATTGTTGGCGCTATGGCGATGTTACGCCAACATTCGTTTGTAGGCGGCCTCGATAAAGGTCAGTGTCGATAAAGGTCAGCCGTGGAGCGTGATGAAAATCACAGACAAGCGGCGTCCCGGCACGTTTTTGGAGCACCTTGCAGGACGTGGGGCACACTGCTGTCGCCATACAAAAAAAGCCGGTCGAGTTTTGCAACTCGTCCGGCTGGTATTTCAGCGGATCAGCAGATGTAGCTGACTTATTTGGATGGCTGCTGGCTTTGCGTTAACGTTGCCCCCTTGACCGCCGGACGTGCCGTTTTCCGTTCCTTGGCCTGCTTCATCATCTGTGGATGGCGCGCCCACTCGATCTGCTTCTCCGCCGGTGCGCCATAGAGTTCCGGATGGATGTAGAAACCACGCACCCTGGTTTCCTTTTCCTGTTCCACCACCAGCGGGTGGGCTTTGGCGTACGCGTCCTGACGCACACCTGTGACTTGCCAGGAAACTTCTAGGTTCGGAACGCTGGTACGGATGGTGAACTGGTGGTTTTCGATCTTGTGCGCGATGATGGCCTGGGCGAATTGCCCGATCACCGTCAACTGATAGCGAAAGTCCGTGTTGAGGGCCTCTAACCAGTCCGGCAACTGCACTGTGGCTTCGCCTTGCGCGTCGGTGGTGATGTTGCCGGTGTAGATGTTCATCATCTCCGACGACTCCACCGAAGCATGAACCAGGTACTTGTTGGCCGGGTCGAGCGGGTGGTCGATTTTGAAATCCTTCGTGCCGGCAAAGATTTGGCCTGTGACGTTGACATCACCGTTGAAGTATCCAGCGTAGCCATTCGCCAATGCGCCGGTTCCGGCCCAGGCATCTACCCCATCGCCGCCATAACCAACGTTCGAGCTGCCCCCCACGATAAAACCGCCGAGCCCAGCGGAGTTGAAACTGATATTGGTGATATCATAGCCGCCGGCTGCGTAGAGGCCGTATGTCGCCCCATTTCCCGATCCCGTGTCGTTCGCTCCGAAAAGCGCGGGGCCGGAAATCCCGCTGTCATTTGGGGGATCCACCTCCAACATCCACCCTGGACTCTGAACCCCAATTCCAACCAGGCCTGTGTTGGTGACGGACAGCCGCGGGGTGTAGTTAGTGAAGAAGTCAAGGCCATACTGGTTGCTCGAACCGGCTCGGTTGGAAGCGATGACCTCGCCGCCGCCGCCAAAGTTCAACGCCGGGGACCAACTGCCCTTGTTGATAGCAGCCGCATCCACCTCAACCGTGCCGGAAGCGACATTGCCAGTCGGCGTGCTGCCAGCAGAGACCTCGTTGGTGGCCGAGAGATTGCCGGTCACCGTCTGATTCCCGGTGAAGGTGTTGTTCGCGCCCAATCGGGCAAAAGCCCCTGCCGCCAGGCCGCCAAGCTCGGCAGCGTTCACGTTTGTCACGTTCGCGCCGTTGCCAGAGAAAGACGTAGCCGCCAGCGTGCCGTGTACAGTCTGATTGGCCGAGAACGTGTTGGCCGTGCTTAGTTGCGGAACCTTCGTAGTGTCGAGATTCAACGTGACTTTGCCGCTCGTGCCGCCGCCAGTCAGGTCGATTCCCGCAGTCACCCCAGTGATGGTGCCAGTACCCGGGAACTTCTGCCCAGCCACAAAAGTGACCTCACCGGTGTGGCTGACGGCGAACACTGTACCATGCACTGAGAGTGTGGGATGCGTTCCTGTCGGGAACAGCGTCACGGTGTCGCGAAAATCTCCGGTACCATTGACGTCCACCTTGCTGCCCGGCGTGGTCGTGCCAATGCCCACATTGCCGGTCGGGGCTTCAAAGACATCCGAATTTCCAATCGTCGTGGCACCAGTAAAGCGGGGGACGAAGTTCTTTGTTCCGCTCCCCGTGATCGCGCCTGGTGGCAGGTTGTTCGCATTGGCCGACGCACCGCCCCTGGGTGCAAGCATGAAGGAAGATGCGGGTTTACCGCCGATCGTTTCTGCATCCAGCGCTTTCAATGCGTAGGGCACGCTCATCAGCATGACGCGTGGTTGCTCTTCCTGTCCTTGCGGCTGCACGCCCAGCCAGCGAGCTTCTCCTGCTGCGAACAGGTTAGGAGGCACCCCTTGGCTTGTAGTGGAACCAAGCATGACGGTGTAATGCCCGTTCTTGTCGGGATGGACGTTTTGGGTTTCCATCCACAGTGGCGATCCACCCTGCTGATCTTTATATAGGGCAAACGTGACCCCAGCCACGCTGCTCAGTAGTTTGCCGTTGGTGTCGGTGAGTGTGCCGCTGAAATTGACCTGCCCAGGTACGACCGCGTTTTGTTGTCCAAGGGAAGTCAACACCAACCACAGTACGACTACAGCGCAATTTATAAACTGCCTCGACAGATCGCACAGACGAATCCCTTTCATAATTCCCTCCAATTCCGCAAATCTCCGGGTCCACCGCTGCTGCCCCTGATCCACCTCTACGAACGGTCGGTGCCCCAAATTACTCTGCTGTGTGCGATGAAATGCAGGTGGCAGGCCAAAGCTCGAGGTTTGAGAAATTAGCCTTGGTTGCTATCAACTCGCTGATTCGCACTACGTTGTACCTGAAGCTTGAAGCGGACGCACACGGTGAGCGTGGTCGGCCAGTCGGTTCGCGCTAACCCCGCGGTTAAAGCAAATATCCGTTCGGTTAATCGATGGGTCGTCACACTGCATTGGCGAAACAAGGAGTAGCGGGTGCTATGGCGCATTGCGGGAAGTGGAGGTGGCGGCGGCGCTCGCATCGGCGATGCTCTCCGAGTCAAGGGGCTAACCGCGGAATTGCACAGAAAAGCTACCCGACCAACACGCAGTTGAGGCTCTACCGGCTGCCGACCATCGACGCTGCCGTCGAAATCAAACGCAGCAAGTCATCCCAGGCCATTGTGGATTTGGAAACCCCCGCTCCGTACGAACTGGGTGAAGCAGGAACGTTGATCAATGATCTGTACCGGCGTTCATAGCTGACTAGTCTCGGGGCGGCCCTCAGGGAATGCCTGAATCGATGCATTATGAAAGACCGCCCCGATTGAGAGGGTGGGATGGCTGGCGCCGCCTCCGCGGCGCAATGCCTTATTAATGGAGAGCAGCAAGGGCGACCAGGTGGATGCGCGCAAGCTGGCCGAGTTACTGCGCACGGGAATGCTGCGCGCGGTCTACCACGGGGAAAACGGGCTCCGAACGCTGCGAGTATTGGTAGTTGTGGGCAGGTCCGCTCCTCTACAGACCCACCCGATGCCCGATCTACTTGCCTTTGTAGGTTCGCACAGAACCCACGCCGGCACACTCGTCCCAACCCTTCATGCAGTGCGAATCACTCTTAGTGACGTCGTAGAACTCGGCTTTGTACTCCTTGGGGTTGCCATATTCCTTGTAAATCATCGTAAGCTCATCCTTAGTCGACTTCTTCAGCGAGCCGGCGGCATTGACGATCCCAGCCACGGTCGGCGAGCTCCAACTCGTTCCGCAGACTGTGTTCCAGCCACCGCCTGCAGTGATGTAAATCGGGGCAAAGCAGAAAGGAGAGGCAACGTCGGGAATGCCACGGTAGTTGCCCACGATATTCTTGACGACGTCCTGATAGCTCGGCCTGGGTTCGTACCGACTGATGCCCCCGCCGCCGGCGTCGTAGTTGTCATCGTAGTACTCGCCCATGAAGTTGCCGTCGGAGTCGCGCTCAAAAAACGTTCCGCCAACAGCAATCACGTTGGGCGATGCTCCGGGATGAATAGTGTACCCAATCCCTCCATCGCCGCTGGCGGCAAAGTAGACCACTCCCGGCGTGGTGAAGTAGTGGTCAAACTGCCGCTCCTGGGGCCACTCCGCATCGCCCCAGCTCATGCTGATTACGCCGCCGCCATTCTTGGCCACCAACTCTGACGCCACTTTAACCGCTTCCCAAGTGGGGTCAGTGTTGCACTTGTTGGAGGTGCACAGGTAGGACTCGACCAGGAACAGCTTGGCTTTAGGGGCCATCGCGTGGGCCCACTCGATGTCCAGTGCTTCTTCAACGTCCCAGCCCTGATAGACAGGCGGCTTCTTGCCATTGACGTAAACCTTGTGGAAGTCGGCATCCGGGATGCCGAAGTAGCTGGAAAATGCGTGCAGGTCTTGCTTCGCGGTCGGCAAATCGCCGGCATCAACAATGGCGATGGCGCCCACCCCGCCAGTGGGATCGTTCTTACTAGTGGCAATCGGGCAGCCAGGGATCGTCTTCACCAGCTTGTACACGCAGGCCACCGAAGCTGGCGTCTCGTCGCTGGGATCGGGTCCGGCTTGACTCCGCCCAGGTCGATTGGCGAAGAAGTAGTTCGTGTGGATGTGGCCCGGGTGCGGGATACTCGATTCCGGAATCACAATCGGGCGTCCGTCAGGAGTGGACAGCGGCCAGGTTTGAGCAAAGACTGGGCACAAGAACGCCCCCAACAACAAAGCGATCACACTACTGGAGATTACAACGAAAGGCTTCATCACGTACTCCTTTTGAGAATGGCAACTAGGCGACTGCGACGGCCGATTCGTGAGCGCACGTATTCTACGCCAAATTGCGAACGGGAACCCCTGTGGGCAAGGTCCTTTTGTCATGAGACGGCTCGGTTAGTCGGTCGGTTGACACTATCAGGCGATTTCGCTGAAAACCCCATCGCGATGGCGATGTTACGCCACTTGGCATGTGAACGTTCGGCTTGTACCGGCTTTCGCCGATACGAGACGGAAAGCGTCCCTCGACGTGCAATTGCTAATCTCCGCCGGGGGCGTCGTTGCTTACGTACTGTTCGAGCGAGCCCACTTCGCGGCTCAAGTCCTCGATCCGCCACTCCAGCACGTTCCGAATCGAGAGCATGCCGAGCAGCTTGCCGTTGTTATCCACCACGGGGAGGTGCCGGAAATGGCGTTCGACCATGGTGACCAAAGCTTCACTGGGGCCGGTTTGGGAGGTGGCCAGCTCTACGGGTGTGGTCATCAGTTCGCGAACGGGCGTTTGGGCGGGATCGCGTCCGCTCAAAGAAAACTTGCGCAAGACGTCGCGTTCGGTGAAAATACCGGCCACCCGCCTTTCGCTGTCGATGATTGCGACCGCGCCGACGTGGAAGTCCAGCATCTTGCGGATGGCGTCCGCCACACTCGCTTCGACCGGAACCGCTGCTGCTTCGGGATCACAAAGTTCAAGTACGTTCATACTCGCCTCCGCTGCGCACCCGCGCTGCCCCTGTCGAGTTCGGGGGATGACAACGATTCGGGCATTATGACGCGTGCCGAGCCGGTGTCAAGTAGATTAATTACTAGGAAAGCTCTGATTATGTATGAATTTCGGGAGCTTCGTTACATCCTTACCCGGGCTACTTGATTTCGTTTCTGAAGACCTTGCCGTCTTTCATGACGAATCCGACATTCTGCAGGATCTTGATATCACCCAGCGGATCACCATTTACTGCGATGACGTCAGCATAGGCCCCAGGCGCGATCACGCCAATTTGCCCTTGCATATCGAGCATCTCCGCGGCGCGTGAGGTTGCGCTCTTGATTGCGTCCAGGGGGGACATGCCGAGGTCGACCATGCGGGGGAATTCTTGTGCCATGGGCTCGCCCCAGGAAATGCCTCCGATGTCGGTGCCGAAGGCGATCTTCACGCCGGCGTGCAGCGCCTTCGGGAATGAGACTTCATGCACCGAGGCGCGCTTGCGGTCGCGCTGACCCTCGGGAGTGTCTGCCGGAGCCCAATCGTGGTAGTACGCGCTTAGGGTTGGACAAAGCCAGGTGCCCTGCTTCAGCATCTGGCCGATAGCTGCGTCATCGAGGTCAAGGCCGTGCTCGATTGAGTCGCAACCGCCATCGAGGGCCCGATGCAATCCAATTCCGCCATACGCGTGGCAGGCAACTTTCTTTCCCCAGCCGTGGGTTTCGTCGACAATGGCTTTCAGCTCCTCGACCGTCAGCGTAGGTTGGGAAACGAGCTCGCCATTCTTTCCTACCCAGGAGCGATGCGTCATGTAGACCTTGATCCAGTCGGCGCCATGTGACAACTGCTCCCGGGCGGCTTTGCGGGCCTCGACCGGTCCGTCAACGAGTTGCGCACCCGTGGGCATGTCAAGTTCGGGCGCGTAGCCTTCGAGCTGATAGCCACCAGTTGTGGAGATAGCGCGGGTAGAGATGAACAGGCGAGGCCCGGGAATGTATCCGCCCTCGATGGCCTGCTTTATGCCGACGTCGCCGTAACCCGCGCCTTCGGTCTCCAGGTCGCGCAGCGTGGTGAACCCCTGCTCCAGCGCGCGCCGCACGGAAACCGTTGCTCGGGCGGCACGCAATGCCAGCGGATATTTCAGAATGTTGATGTCGTATCCGCCCTGCGCTGGATCTTCTCCCTGCAGGAAAATGTGGGTGTGAGAATCGATCAGGCCGGGCAGCACCGTCGCGTGGGATAGGTCGATCACGTCTGCGCCTGCGGGAATCTTCGCGGCGGCGGCATCGGAGATGCTTTCGACGCGATTGCCGCGAATGATGATGACTTGGTTGCGACGCGGGGAATCGGACTTGCCGTCAATGAGGGTGCCAGCGCGGATGACGGTAAAAGGGTGAAGGGTTGGACTGCCGTTTTCCTGTGCTGTGGCGAGTACAGCCGCTACACAAAGAAACAGAAAAAATCGGCGGATCTTCATGTGTAGTCTCCAGACTTGGGCGTCGAGTTGTCATTAGAACCCAAGCGCACGACCGTTCCCAAGGATACTCGAAGCCATCTCATAAGGAGCCGAAGGATAAACCCAGGTGCCCTAAAAGGCCAATGCCTGCATTTTTGTTGGTGCTGAGTGGGTACGGCTGAAGCCGTGCCCTTCCCCAAATCATTTATGAGAATAGCTTCTCGCTCGCCCGGGTTAAGCTCTGAGAGTCAGCAATCACAGCATCGGCTTCAATCTCGATCAGCATCTCCGGAGAAATCAGAGCGCTGACTTGTACCATTGAGGTCGCGGGACGGATGTCGCGGAAGAATTCGCCGTGAGCTTTGCCGATCTTCTCCCAATCGGCGATGTTGATCACGAACATGCGTGTACGGACGACATCCTTCAATGTCGCTCCCGCCTTGCGCGAGAGCCGACTCGATGTTCTTCAGGGTCTGTATGGCTTGGGCGTAAGCATCGCCCATCCCCACCACTTTTCCGTCCGCGCCGGTGGCGGTCGTTCCGGCCACATGCACGTACGGACCGACCTTGACCGCACGTGAGTAACCTACAATCGGCTCCCAAGGCGTGCCGCTGGAAATGTTTTGGCGTTCCATAAAAACGAAAGTTCCTCCTGCCGGTGATTGTAACTTGAGGCTAACGCTGACGATTAGCAGTCGATCCCCGCGGCTGCCAACAATTCTAAGGAAACTCTTTGCCAGGTTTTCGCACCATAAGAAAAGTAGATGCATGTGACTTACAAAAGTCACTTGCGTTCCTGGCGTGATCACGATAAAACATCACGCAACAGATAGGAACCCGCTTTGGAGGCGGAGTTCGGGGGCCCTGAAAAATGATTCCGGAATCGCACCCGCTGCAGCAGCTCTTTGTTGAGCTCATCGGACGACACTATGCCGAGGAGATTGGGATTCGCGACCCTCAGATTGTCAACTACGTTGCCCATCTGATGGCCGAGTTCTGCGAAGTCGAGCAGTTGTTCAAAATACGAAACGCGGCTGGCCAGCCCCTGACCGATGTCGGGGAGATGCTGATCGAATCCGATCCTGTGTACGGGCCTGCGCCTTCCTTCGATCGCGAGCGCCAGGTGCGCAAGCACATCGGGGATTACACCCTTTTCTTTGCAGGCATGTTTCCGGAGAGCATTAATCACTTTCGCCTGCGCCGCAACCGGGTGGAGAATTTCGTGGACTGGATGAAGGCCGGCAAGGAGAGCTACTACATCGTCTCCAAGTTTGAGCATTTCGAATACACGAAAGTGGCGCCGTTGTTTGCCAGCCTGTCGAGTCACTTCGAGCAGTGTGTTTACGGGCTCAACCAGGTCAAGAACGATCTGCAGGAGATGCAGCACCCGATTGTACGGCGGACGAACGACCTTCTGATGTAAAGAGATATCTGCGAGTTGCTATTGAGCCGGTGCCTGCCGATAAAAGCTCAACGCCGCATCCCCTTGCTCTAGCTTCCTGTATCGACGTAGCGATTCAAACGATTCTCCTGGATCAAATTTCTTCTGGTGTTCGGCGATGACGATGCTTTCTGGCTTCAGCAGCCGCGATGTAGAAAGTGTCTCCAGGGTTTGCCGGTAGGCGTCCTCCATGTCGTAGGGAGGATCAAAGAAAACAAAATCTGCGACAGAGCCACCGGACTCCAGCGCGCGCAGGGCGCGAATGGAATCCTGCTTCAGGATCTGGAATCCTGTTTCTATTCCCAGCGAGACCAGGTTCTGTTTGATCAGCTCCGTGGCCCGCGTTGACGATTCTGCAAAGTGAACCATGCTTGCGCCGCGGCTCAGCGCTTCAATGCCCACGGCTCCTGTTCCAGCGTAAAGATCGAGCCAGACTGTTCCCGCGAGCGCTGTCGGATTTCCAGCCGTGAGCACGTTGAACAGCGTTTCACGCAAACGATCAGCGGTAGGGCGAAGATCCATGCCGGGTAGCGATCGCAGCCGCCGACTCCGATATTTTCCTGCAATTACTCTCATGTCTGATCTCGCGGTAACAACCTGCAACTCCGGTCGCAGCACCTTTGATTATCGCGGCCGCACCTTCGGATCACGTTGCGGCGTCTAAAACTATATAGAATAGAGCTTAGGAGAAGGTTGCGTCCTCAGATGAGAAACTGGTCTATTCCGGCAGGTCGGATTTTCGGAGTCGAACTCCGGATTCATCTGACATTCTTTTTTCTGCTCGTCTTCGTGTGGCTGACCGAATCGACCGCGCATGGCCCCGCCAACCCCGGTCGTGGGTTGGCCCTGGTGGGAATTATTTTTGGCAGCGTCGTGCTGCACGAATTAGGACACGCGCTGGTGAGCATGCGTGCCGGCATTCCCGCCAAAGCCATTATCCTGCTGCCCATCGGCGGGGTCACGTTGCTGGACGAAACCCAGCGTCCCATCGAGCCAGGTGTGCTCACGTGGAAACGAGATATCCGCATCGCGATCGCCGGACCGCTGGTCAATATCGTCATTGCGATTATCGCGGGCGGATTACTGCTTGCGGTGGCGCCTCAGATTCATCTCTGGACGAAGCCTTACGTTTACTCGGGAAACCTGCCCCGCAGCCTGGTCTGGTCCAACCTGGGGCTGGCCCTGTTCAACCTGTTGCCCGCCTATCCGATGGACGGAGGCCGAGTGCTGCGAGCCGTGTTCAGCCGCCGCATGGATTCGGTCCGGGCCACGCGCCGCGCCGTCTCGATTGGCCAGGCCTTCGCAACCCTGTTCATGCTGGTAGGCATGCTCTCGAATATCTGGCTGACCATGATTGGCTTTTTTCTTTTCGTCGCGGCGCAACTGGAGGACCGTTCGGCCGTATTTCAGTCGGTGCTCGAAACCGTGCGCCTGGAAGACATCATGCTGACCGACTTCGCCACGCTCTCCCCGGCCGACACTTTGGAAGATGCATTGGAAAAAGCTGTGCACTCCCTGCAGGATGACTTTCCCGTCATTCGGGGCAGCGATATGGTCGGCGTCATCTCGAAACAAAAAATCCTGCAAGCGCTGCGCGCGGAGGGGAACGGATATGTGCAGGCGGTAATGAACCGCATCTTCGAAGTTGCGCAGAAGAAGGAATCGCTGGCTTCGGCATTCCGCAAGCTGACCGCCCGCAATCTCAGCATTATTCCCGTGGTCGAGGATGAACGCCTGATTGGCATTGTCACCCTGCAAAACCTGATGCATTCGATGGCGTTGCTGGCGGAAAGCCGGAAGCTACGCAAAGCCGCACTAAACTCCTGAAAATCGGCCACGGATTTACACGGATCAAGACACACACATCTTATGGTCCGGAAATCTAGAACCTGAACACCAGCCCGATCGAAGGCTCGGCCATGTGGCCTCTGTAGCCCGCGACGAAACTTATCGCGCTTCCATTAAGAGTATTCACTTTGAAATTTGGGTTGTTGTAATAAAGTCCGCGATATTGCAGGCGGAGGGCGAACTTCCACGGCAGCTGGTAATCGACTCCGCCGCCGTACAGAAGTGCGGGCTCAGTCTGCGATTGAGCATTTACATTGATCTGCATGTGATTGGGGACGTTATTGGGCTGCGGATTAGGGAAAAATACCCATGTGCTGCGGGGATAAAAACCGAGCGCTCCGGCCCCTACCAGAAAGAATGGCTGGAATTTTCCCTTTTCATAGAAGTTGCGGACATAGGCGCCGGTGTATTCATGAATCGTGTCCAGTTGGTGGTAGTCGAAATTGCTCTGGTAGATCTGAGAGTTCTTCGCGTAGCCGTAGTTGAAAATCAGCGAACTCTTGGACTTGGGCTTGAACCGGAAGCGAAAAGTGCCGAAATAGTTCGCGCCGATGGTTGCGCTTTGTTGAATACCATTTCCGTCAGATGACCGGGTGAAAATGAGTGCGCCGTTGAAGCTCGCGTCGAAATGACCCTGCTTCTGGCATACACCCAGCGAGGTAAAAAAGAATAATGCCGTAACTACCAGTGCCGCGTTCTTGAGCATCCAGTGTCCTCTCATGTTGTTTGATGCCGAGTCCAGTCATATTAATGCACCCCGTCCTTGCACTGATAGGATGACCGTCACACGACTCCAAAGAACTCTTCAACCACCGCCAAGTCCGTTGTCTTGCGGTAATTTGGCAGGCTCTCCACAAACACTCTTCCATAGGCCTTCTTTAAGATGCGATTGTCCAGCAATGCCAAAAGGCCACGGTCGTGCAAGGAACGGATGAGGCGCCCGAAGCCTTGCTTCAGCGTGATGACGGCTGCGGGGACTTGATACTGAAAGAAGGCATTGCCGCCCTCGGCATCGATGGACTTCACCCGCGCCGCGACGACCGGGTCGCTGGGTACGGCGAACGGCAAGCGATCGATAATCACACAACTAAGCTGTTCTCCCTGCACGTCGACACCTTGCCAGAACGATGAAGTTGCGAACAGCACAGCGTTGGGAGTGAGGCGGAATTCTTCGAGCAGCGCGTTCTTCGGTGCATCACCTTGCAGCAGCATGGGAAAGTCGAGCTCACCCAGCAAGCGCTGATACACATCGTTCATTTGCGCGTAGCTGGTAAACAGCACGAAGGCCCGGCCGCGCGTGATTTCAAGCAGTCGCCGGATGCGGTCCGCTGCCTTGGCCGCAAACTGTGGCGTCCGCGGATCGGGCAGATCGGGTGGCACGTAGAGCAACGCCTGGTTCTCGTAATCGAAATGCGAGGGCAAGACGGATTCCCGGGTGTGCTCGAGCCCAAGCCGGCGCCGCATGTACTCGAAGCCGCCACCCACAGCGAGCGTGGCGGAAGTCAGCACCGCGCACTCCAGCTTGTCGAACAGGCAAGTCTTCAGAATTGGCGCCACATCAATCGGCGTGGCTTGCAGATAGACGTTGAATTTGTCGCGTCCGCCCCGGCGCCGCTCGATCCAGAACACGGTATTTGGGTCTTCCGATTCCATCAGGAAACCGAACTGCACCTGCAACTCCTGCGCGCGTCTGGCAAAGTTGAAGACTTCCTCCGGCTTGGACGGCAGGTTTTCCAATTCTGAATTCAGTCGGGTCAATGATTGCTGCACGGCCATGAACTCGTCGCCGTTTTCCTCCAGAAAATCGCGCCGGTTCTCAAAAGAAAAGCGCCCTTCGCCCTGAGGAAGCAAGGCAAAGAAGAACATCGAGCGTTCCCGCAGGCTCTTCAACGCGCCTGAAATCGATGCAGAAAGCATGTGGTTGCGCTGCAGCGACGCCTCTACGTCGCGGCAAAGCTCTTCAACTCGCCCGTTGCTCACGGAAACGCCGAAGTAGCTGCCGGCCACATCTTCCAGTTCGTGCGCCTCATCAAAGATGACCGCGCCTACCTCCGGCAGAATACCCGCATCGGGCGCGTATTCAGCCTGCTGCTTGATCGACGAGATCGGCAAAGAACAGATGGTGATTGACAATAATGATGTCGCTTTCCATCGCCCGGCGGTGCATTTCCGTGATAAAGCATTTATCCCACGCGCTGCACTTCTGGCCAATGCAAGCATCGGAGCGCGCGTCAATCTTGTGCCAGAGCGCGCTAGCCTCAGGCAGTTCCGCCAGTTCGGCGCGGTCTCCGGTCTGCGTCGCCTTCTCCCAGGCGGCAATAGCGCGGTAGTGCTCAATCTCCTCCAGACCGCTGAGCACGGGCTGGCCGGTGAGGTCATAGAGCTTCTTGCGGCACAGATAGTTGTTTCGCCCCTTCATGTAACAGACGTTCAGCCGGCCCTCGCCGTCAGGAAACAACGCTTGCTCAAGAAAAGGAATATCCTTGTGGAAGAGCTGCTCCTGCAGGTTCTTGGTGCCGGTCGAAATGATCACGCGCTTGCCTGAGCGAATTACAGGAACGAGATACGCCAGAGTCTTACCCGTCCCGGTGCCTGCTTCAACGATGAGGTGACGTTTTTCTTCGAGGGCCTGTTCCACGGATTGCGCCATCTGCATCTGTCCCCGGCGAAACTCGTAGGCGGGATGGGTGCGCGAAAGCACGCCCCCGGGTGCGAAGAATTGGTAGAGCGAGACGTCCTTTTTCTTGAGACCAGTCGAAGCGGGCTGAGAGGTTAGAGCCACGGAGTCTCTATAATAAGCCACTGCACACGTGGGGACAGCCGCCCTCGGCTGTCCGGCGGACTCGAAGAGTCCGCTGTTCAACATGAATGTAGACGCCACCGGGTCTTCGATCCGGCTGGACAGCCGAGGGCGGCTGGCCCCACGTAATCGTTGCCGAGGCCTTTGACCAGAATCAATTCCAACTCGATGAGCGCCCCGGTCACAGCCGGCGTTCCCACCATTGCCATCGTTGGCCGCCCCAACGTTGGGCAAATCCACGCTGTTCAATCGGATCGTCGGCTCACGGCGTGCCATTGTCGGCGATGAACCCGGGATCACGCGCGACCGGCTCTACGGCGAAGCTCACTTTCGAGGACACCGCCTGCGCATCGTAGACACGGGCGGAATCGAGCCGGACGAAAAAGACTTTATCCCGGCAGAAATCTTTCGCCAGGCCAAGGTCGCGCTGGAAGAAGCTGACGCCATCATTCTGGTGGTGGACGGACGCAGCGAACTCACCGCGCCCGATCTCGACCTGGCCCGTCTGCTGCTTCGTGGCGGCAAGCCGCTGTTTCTGGCGGTCAACAAGATTGATAGCGACAAGCAGCAGACGCTCACCGACGAATTCCATCGCCTGGGAATCAGAAAACTGTTCCCTGTTTCCGCCGAGCATGGGCGCGGCGTAGACGACATTCTCGAAGCGGTCTTTGAAGCGTTAAAACTCGAAACCTTGCGTGCCGAACCGACCGAGCCTGAAAACCCAGGACCCGAAATCGGAGAGCCGGTCGAGGAGACTCAGGACGCGCCCGAAGCCGAAATCGCCCCTGAGCCCAAGGAAGTCAAAGTCGCCATTATCGGGCATCCCAACGTGGGCAAGTCGACGCTGTTGAACCGGCTTACGGGAACCTCCCGCGCCATCGTCTCGCCGATCCCGGGCACAACCCGCGACGCGGTGGATGAAGTCGTCGAGATCAACGGGAAGAGTTTCCGCTTCATTGATACCGCCGGAATCCGGCGCAAGGGCAAGACGCATCTGATGGCGGAAAAGCTTTCTGTCGTGATGGCGCGCAAGCATCTCGAAGCTGCTGACATCGCCTTGCTGGTGATTGACGCCACCGAAGGTGTCAGCGCGCTTGACGCCACCATCGCTGGCTATGCTCACGAGAGCGGCCGTTCCGTCATCGTCATCCTGAACAAGTGGGACCTGGTGACGAGCGGCCAGAAGAAAGCAGGGCGAGAGTCAAAAGCTACGCGTATTCGTGAAAGCAAGAGTCCAAGTGATCGCGAGGCGTACGAACAAAGAGTCCGCTACGATCTCAAATTCCTGAACTATGCGCCAGTGTTGTTCGTCTCCGCCGCCACCGGCAAAGGGGTGGAGAAGATTCTCCCCACGCTGGAACAAGTCGCGTCCGAGCGCCGCAAACGCATTCCGACGGCGGAAATGAACCGCTTCTTGAAGTACGTCGATTTCGAGCGCGCTTCAGTCCCCGCGCGCCAACAGGTCAAGATTTATTACATGACTCAAGCCGGCGTGTCTCCCCCAACGTTTGTGCTTTTCACAAACCGTAAGGTAAAGCTGCACTTCTCCTACCAGCGATTTCTGGAGAACCAGCTCCGAAAAGCCTTCGGATTCGTAGGCTCGCCCATCTGGATTAAGAACCGCGCGCGGGACTAAATCCCTATCAGAGAGTCAGCTGGGCTTCGGATCTATGTTCATTATCGTGGCCAGCATGGTTGCGATTAGTTTTTCCTCGCCCGCTTTAACCGCGAATGCATCAGCCGTACACACCACGAGCCTCTTGCCAGCCCGTTTCACAGACGCGCGGGCGACGAACGATTCACCTATCCCCGGCGCCAGTAAGTTGACCTTGAATTCCACACTGAGGACGTCGGCTTGCTCGGGGGCGACGCTCAAAGCCGCATAGCCGCAGGCCGAGTCCATAATGCTTGTGACCGCACCTGCGTGCACGAATCCGTTTTGCTGGGTCAATTCAGAGCTGAATGGAAACCGAATCTCAACGCTGCCACGACCAACCGAGATCATTTCCGCCCCCAACGTGAACATGAAGGCCTGTTGTCCAAAACTGTGCCGCACTTTTTTCTCAAACGCTTCCAAGCTGTCCTCCACAAATGTAAAGCCGACTCTTAGCCTGCCTTGGAAGGCTACCACTACTCCTTCGTCACCAGTACAACCCGATCCACTCGCACTTGCACCGCCTCGCTCCGTCCCTGCATCATGAGAGAGTCAAGTCGCGGCGCCATCGCTGCCGCTGAGCAAGCATGTATATTCGACGATTCCTGGTTCTCGCGCTCGACGTCTTTGCACTGATTCTGCTCGTTGCCGCGATCATTCCTGCCTGGGCACAAGACAATTATGAAATCCAAGTCTATGGCTCCGATCTGGTTCCACCCAAGCACACGATGGTCGAGCTGCATTCCAACTTCACGGTAGAAGGCAGCACGACAGTGGTTGACGGCGTCTTGCCCACCAACCATGCCGAGCATGAAACCGTGGAAATCACGCAGGGCATCAACGCCTGGTTCGAGACCGGCTTTTACATTTTCACCAGCATTCAGCCGAATGACGGTTGGCAATGGGTAGGAGATCACATTCGCCCACGCGTCCGCATTCCGGAGTCATGGCATTGGCCCGTGGGTGTGAGCTTGTCGAACGAAATCGGTTACCAGCGCCCCGAATTCTCTGCCGACACGTGGACGTGGGAAATCCGCCCCATCGTGGATAAGAAAATCGGCCGCTGGTATCTGAGCTTCAATCCTACGCTCGACCGCTCGTTTCATGGCCCCGGGGTTAATGAAGGCGTGGTGTTCTCGCCCAATTTCAAGTTCAGTTACGACATTACGAAAAGAATTGCAGGCGGCCTGGAATATTACGGTTCCTACGGACCGATCACTGATTTCAGTCCACTCCACGATCAGCAACAGCAGTTCTTTCCTGCCATCGACCTCGATCTGGGACCGGAGTGGGAGTTCAACTTCGGTGTCGGCATCGGCGCGACCGCCTCCACCGATCACCTGATTATCAAGTGCATCCTTGGGCGGCGCTTCTCCTGGGCACACGACAACAACAAGCATTGACCTGAGCGCGGTTGCCATTGTAGGCGCGGGCGTCCGCGCCCGTGCTCTGCCCGCACGTCAATCAGCACGTGTCCTACGCGATCGGCTCCGGCGGCAAAACTGGCGGCGGCAGAGTAGGAAACTGGGGCGCGGCCGGTAGGGGCGGATGCAGGAGCGCGTCGAGCGCCGGATACCGCGACGCGAAGAAGTAGATGGAATAAGCTGGGAAGAACACGATCACCGGCACAGATATCAGAGACATCACGTAGAGAACCACCGCAAACACAATACATCCAACCACGACCGCGAGCGTAATCGTGTACAGGTTCCAGGTCAGACCAGCAGTCTTCCCTATGATTACGGCGACGACGCCGAAGCCCCCAACTGGAATCAGCAAAATGAGGATTACGATAAACGTGGCAATCCCCACAATAACGGCCGCTGCCAAAGCCATGACGATCTTCATGCCGATGTATCCGGCGTAGCTGCCCTTTTCCGATTTCAACATAGGCAGCAGTCGCCGCCATGCTTCTATCGCACTGATATTCTCCAGGGCCATTTCTGGCACCACGAAGTCCTTGGTCAAAACGTGGACCAGCAGAGAGAGTAAAACGAAGCCGACCACAACAAAGAACAAAAGAATGCCGCCCAGGATGAATGGAATCAGGTGCTGCCGTGGATCCTTGAGCCAACCTGCGGCTAGGGCAAACGCGGCAGGTATTCCCACCAGGACAGTCAGGCCCACGAGCATCGCGAGGATAAAAAGAAGTTGCCACACGAAATACCGCAGCCCAGCCTCATGTCGACGAGCCCATCCGCGCCGGATTTCGCAGCGCTTCGCGATCACACTGTCAAACAGGATGAAGCGCATCACGCTGCTGACGTACAGGAACAATATCCAAAGGACTGCCGCAAGCCCGATCAGCAGAGCGATCAACGAGGCGTACAGCAAGAGATTGACGTGGGGCAGCGGAAAGGGCTGCCCACTGCTCGGATGTTTTGGTGCCTGGAAGTTCCCGCCGTTGCATCCCCAGGAGCTGAGTTCGCCGGCAAGAAAACCCACCACCGCCAACTTCGCCCACTGCGCAGCGCGGAACGGATGCAGAAGTTGCTGTTTGGTGTGCTGGAAGGCGGGACTGATGGCATCGACAGCCGAAATCGGCAAGCAGGCACCTCGCGGAGTCGTGAGGAACTGGCAGCAAGGTACCGCTAACCGCGAGTGCGGTCAAATGAATTTATCGATGAGAGCCCGACCAGCCCGCCACCAATCAGCACGCATGGTTTTTTCTCTTGATCCGTTTGATCCGTGGAAATCCGCCGCCGCGCTTCTATTCGTACCGCAGCGCTTCCACCGGATCCAGCTTCGAAGCTCGCAGCGCCGGCACCAACCCGCTGATCACACCGACCACCAGCAGCACCAGCGTGGAGAGCGTTACCGTCATCCAAGAGATCTGCAAATGGATATCGGCTTTGCCGGACTCATCCTCGAACAGCGGCCCCATCAACGGCAGAGTGCCCACGGCTGCGGCAATCGCGTACGACAGCAGCACGCCGATTGCACCGCCCAACATCATGATCAACAGCGTCTCCGCCAGAAACTGGAACTTGATGTGCCGCTTCCGGGCGCCCAGAGCGCGGCGCAGGCCAATCTCGCGGATACGCTCATCGACTGAAACCAGCATGATGTTCATCACCCCGACGCCGCCAATGCCGAGGGTCAGAGTCCCGATAAACGTAAGCAAAACCTGCAATCCGATGGTCAGCGCGTCAATGACCGGACGAAACTCGTCGCGCCCGAACATCTGAATCGCCTTGGGATCGGTCGGCGAGAACTGCTGTCGGGTTGCGACCGCAGCCAGCACCTGCGCCATCGCCTTCTTTTCAAACTGCGGCGCCACCGGAGCAAAGATCAACACCGCCGCGTCCCGCGTGTTCCAAAGATCGCCCGCCGCGGAATACGGGATCCAGACCGATTCGTCGTCGCTGCTGAAGTAATTGCTGAGCTGAATCTTCCGCGCCATGATGCCAATCACGGTGAAGCGCACGCCGCCAATCGTTACCGTCTCGCCCACCGCCGGACGCCCGCTGAAAAGTTGTTCTCGAATGCGTCCGCCGAGAAAGGCTACCCGCCGCCGCTCCAGTTCGTCGCTCGCGCTAATCCATCGCCCCTCTGCCGGGACCTCATTACGCATCTCTCCATATTCCGGACACACGCCGCGAATCGCCGCCGTCCCCACCATCCGGTCACCGTAAGCAATTCCGGGGCGGTGCACAGTCTCCAGGCAAACATGCTTCACCAGAGGCGCCGTCTCCTTCACCATATCGACATCCGCCTGCTCGAAAACCACTTTCTTGCCCGCCCGCTGTCCGCCCGGCTGTTCGCTGGTCTGCTGCGGCCAGCAGATCACCGCGCTCTTCCCAAACGCATCGAAACCGCCGACCAGAATTCTGCGGAAGCTGCTGCCGTAAGCGATGAGCAGCGTCACCGTCGTGATCCCCCAAACAATGCCCAGCATGGTCAGCAGACTGCGCGTGGTGTTGCGCTTGAGTGCGATCCAAGCTTCGCGAATGATTTCAATCAGCATACTTTGTTTGCGCGGGCACGGAGCGTGAGGACCCCGGTTTCCTTTGTGGACCTTCGTGTCCTTAGTGGTTAATGCCTTTTCTATCCACCCGCTTCAAATCTCAACGCCTCAATCGGATCCACCGACGCCGCCTTCCGCGCCGGGAACAACGCAGAAAGCACCGCGATACCTCCCAACAGCCCACAAGCCAGCAACCCGGTCTTCCACGTCGGCAGCAGTCCTGCGAAGAAGTCGGGCATCGGCAGCAGATCGACCAGCGAGCAGATTCCGTAGGCGATACCCAACCCGATCCCACCGCTGAGCACAGCAATCAGCAGCGCCTCAAGGAAGAACTGTCTCAGGATGGTGTGAGCCGGCGCGCCCAAAGCCTTGCGAACCCCGATCTCGCGCGTACGCTCGCGCACCGCCACCATCATCACGTTCATGACCCCCAATCCGCCCAGGAACAGCGTCACCACTCCGACCGCACCAAGAAAATACTTCATGCCGTCAGTCATCTGGCGAAACGCTTGCGCCTCCTGCACCGTGTCCCAGATAGGGCAAGCCTCTTTGTCATGCGGATCGAAATTGTGCATTCGCCCCAGCGCCGCCCGCACTTCACGTTTACAACTCTCGTGTTGCTCAACCGATTTGGGAGTCACCAGCAACTGATCGAAGGTCGTCGGCGTGCCCGGAGGCTTGTCCGGAAAATCACGCCGCATGGCGCCAAAGGGAATGAAAATCTTGTTCACGTCCCAACCGTCGTAGCTGGAATCCTGTTTCTTCTTCGCCATCACCCCGATGACGACGTAAGGGAAATCATTCAGATAGACGTTCTCGCCTACCGGATTACGCCCGGGAAACAGCTGCTTGGAAGCATCGCTGCCCAGGAATGCAACCCGGCGGCCTTCGTGAGTATCATCCCAGTCGTAGAATCGCCCCTGTCCCACAGCCAGGCTGCGTATTTCTTGAAACGGCGGTTGCGAACCGGTGATCAGAAACGCGGCATTGTTGTAGTTGCTATGCGCACGCACATCTTCCTGCTCGAGTTCCGGAATCGCGTATTCGCAATCCGGCGAGTCGGCCTGTACCGCCGCTACATCGTGATCTTCCCAGTGCACCGCTCGCCCGGCCCGCGTCCCTCCAGCCTGCAAGCTGGTGCGACCGTGAAAAACGATCATCACATCCTTGCCCAGGGTTTTGGCCTGGTCTTCCTGTCCCTTGCGCAAGCCTTCCCCGGCCGCCACCATCAGCACAATCGACACGATCCCCCATGCAATGCCAAACATCGTGAGGAAGGTGCGCAGCTTGTGCGACCACAGCGTGCGAAGAACATCGCCAATAAGATCGCGGAGGACCATACTGCTTCATTGGACGCGCCCACTCCTGGAACGTAAGCCGGTCAAGGCGACGTCCTGATAAGTGATACGTGCAAAGCGAGGGATTTGTTGCAGAAATTAGGCGATGTTCCCTTTGTGTACCTTAGTGTCCTCTGTGGTTAATGCCCTATGCCGGCCGCGCCGTGATTGCTCCCATTTTTTCCATCCAACCTTCAAATTCCCGAAGCGCCAACTCGCACTGCACCCGATGCCGCTCCTGACGGTCCCGAATCTTCCGATCCAACGCCGGCAGGAGGTCAAGGGATTTGTTGCAGAAATTACGCGAGTTTCCTTTGTGTACCTTAGTGTCCTCTGTGGTTAATGCCCTATGCCGGCCGCGCCGTGATTGCTCCCATTTTTTCCATCCAACCTTCAAATTCCCGAAGCGCCAACTCACACTGCACCCGATGCCGCTCCTGACGGTCCCGAATCTTCCGATCCAACGCCGGCAGGAGGTCAAGGGATTTGTTGCAGAAATTACGCGATGTTCCCTTTGTGTACCTTAGTGTCCTCTGTGGTTAATGCCCTATGCCGGCCGCGCCGTGATTGCTCCCATTTTTTCCATCCAACCTTCAAATTCCCGAAGCGCCAACTCGCACTGCACCCGATGCCGCTCCTGACGGTCCCGAATCTTCCGATCCAACGCCGGCAGGAGGTCGAATGTTATGTTAGCCGGCTGAAATTTTCCGGGGTCCGCATGCGTGATGTAGTTTGTCAGCGATCCAAACGCGCTAGCCCGAGGCGGCGGAACTGGCTTGGCGTCTGCGGCCAGCGCCGCCGCATGAATTCCCGCCATAAGCCCAGCGGCGATCGACTCCACATATCCTTCCACTCCACAAATCTGTCCCGCAAACAAAACGCGCGGATGTTCTTTCATCTGCAAAGTCTCCGAAAGCAGCTTCGGCGCATTGATGTACGTGTTGCAATGAATCTGCCCATAGCGCAGAAACCGGGCGTTCTCAAGCCCAGGAATCAACCGCAGCACGCGCGCCTGCTCACCGAATTTCAAATGGTTCTGGAATCCAACCAAATTGTAAGAATCCGCCCGCAGATTCTCCTGCCGCAATTGCACCGCCGCATAAGGAATGCGCCCAGTGCGTGGGTCTTTCAGCCCGACCGGCTTCATGGGCCCGAAGCGCAAAGTGTCGCGGCCCCGCCGCGCGATCTCTTCGATCGGCAAACAACTTTCGAAATAATTCAGCTTCTCCCACTCCCGTTCCTCAACCGATTGCGCCGCCAGCAACGCATCGTAAAAACGGTCGTACTCTTCCCGCGACATCGGACAATTAATGTAATCCGCCGAGCCCTTGTCATAGCGTGCCGCCAGATAAACTTTCGCCATGTCAATGGAATCAGCCTCAACAATCGGGCTGATCGAATCGTAGAAAAAAAGACTATGTGGCGCGGGCGCCCCCGCCCGCGGAGAACCAGCCAACGGATCAGTCGCATTCGCTTCATGCGACTGGCACAACCGCCCGATTTCCCGCGAAAACGCATCGGACGTCAGCGGCCCCGTGGCGACAACCGTGATCTGATCTTCATCAATGCGTGTAGCCTCCTCGCGACGTATCGTGATCAACGGCTCAGACGAAACAGCCTCCGTTACCCGCGCAGCAAACGCCGCCCGATCCACGGCCAGCGCATGCCCCGCAGGCACAGCGCATTCCCGCGCAATTCCAATCAACAACGATCCCACCCGCCGCATTTCTTCTTTTAACAACCAGGGTGCAGTATTCTCGCTATCAGACTTCAAGGAATTCGAGCACACCAACTCAGCGAAATCCCCCGTCTGATGCGCCGCAGTCGAGTGGACCGGACGCATCTCGAAAAGTTCCACGGCCACGCCCCGGCGAGCACACTGCCACGCCGCTTCCGATCCCGCCAACCCCGCGCCGATGATTGTGACTTGTGGCTTCACAAAGCGTTCTCTGCCGCCGCTGCTTTATTATACGGAGTGCAAGTCTCACTCCCCGCGAGGTCCTCATGGCACGCATTTCGTTAATTGAACCGGAAAACGCCACTCCCGAAGTCAAAGAGATTTACGAAAAAACTTTGCGCGGCAAGCCGGGCAACGTGCAAAAGGCGCTGGCTCATCGTCCGGACATGCTGAAGAATTTTCTGCCGTTCTACGCCAGTGTTGGCAGATCGCTCGACCGCAAGCTGTACGAAATGATTTACCTCCGCGTCTCCCTCATCAACGGCTGCCACTACTGCCAGCAGCATCACGTAGCATCGTCCAAGCGTGTCGGATTGACAGCGGAAGACTGGCAAGCGCTGAAAGACGGCAACTACGCCCGCTTCACCGAGAAAGAGCAAACAGCCTTGGCGTATGCGGAAAAGCTGACTCGTGCCTCGCGAGACGTGACCGGCGCCGACTTCGAAAAGCTGAAGAAACATTTCTCCGACGCGGAGATTGTCGACGTGCATCTGCTGGCCGGCCTGGCCAACCTGACCAACCGCTTCACCGACCCCCTGGGCCTGGAGTTAGAATTCCCAGAAGAAAAGATCTAGTTCCTCACGCCACCCGGCTGGTTTCAGCCACACATAAAAGCGGGTGCCCCGCCCTTCTCGCGTTCTTTGCGAGAGGGCGGGGCTTTTAGCTACGCGATCTCGAATCGGAGCGCGCTCCTAATACTTGTAAAATCCCCGCCCACTCTTTCTCCCTAGCCAGCCCGCGTCCACCATCTTGATCAGCAGCGGGCAAGCCCGGTACTTGGGATCGCCCAACCCATCGTGCAGTACGCGCATGATGTCGAGGCACACGTCGAGACCGATGAAATCCGCCAGGGTCAGTGGCCCCATAGGGTGGGCCATCCCCAGCTTGAACACTTCATCCACCGCCTCCGCCGTAGCCACGCCTTCCATCACCGCATACATGGCCTCGTTGAGCAGCGGCATCAGCACCCGGTTGGAGACAAATCCCGGAGCATCGTTCACCTCGACCGGCGTCTTTTCCAGTTTCAGCGCCAGCTCGCGCACCGTCTGGAAAGTTTCGTTCGAGGTAGCCAGTCCGCGGATAACTTCCACCAGTTTCATGACCGGCACAGGATTGAAGAAGTGCATCCCGATAACTTTGTCGGGCCGTTTGGTCAATGCTCCAAGTTTGGTGATGGAAATGGAGGAAGTATTCGAGGCAAGATTAATTTCGGGCCGGCAAAGCCGGTCAAGGTCGCGAAAGATTTCTGACTTGATCTCGAACTTCTCGGTAGCCGCCTCAACCACAAAGTCGCAGGCAGCAAGTTTCGCGCGCTCGACCACAGGCTCGATGCGCTTGAGCGCGCCAGCCTTGTCTTCAGCAGTGATCTTGTTCTTCGCGACTTCCCGGTCAAGATTTTTGCCAATCGCCTCCATCCCTCGATCCAGAAACCGCTGCTCCACATCGCACAACAAAACCCGATAGCCGCCGCGCGCAAAAACATGAGCAATGCCGTTGCCCATCGTCCCCGCCCCGACCACGCCCACACGCTGAATGTTCATGAGGTCATCTCCCCAACAGGAAAACCTCAGAGTCTAACACCCCGGGGCCACCGCGTTGCAGCTACAATGTCCCCAGCATGATTGCCCATCTACGCGGAAGATTGCTCGCCAAACATCCCAACCAGGCCGTAGTCGAAACCGGAGGCGTCGGCTACGACGTTACCATCACCATTCCAACATTCTCGGATTTACCCGGCGTCGGCAGCGAAGTCGCACTCCACATCCACACCCACGTCCGCGAAGATCAAATCGCGCTCTACGGGTTCCTGAGACCAGCCGAGAAAAAGCTGTTCGAAAGGCTGATCACCGTAAGCGGCATAGGACCAAAGCTAGCCATCACCATCCTCAGCGGCATGCCTGCTGATGAAATGGTAGGAGCCATTCGCGGCAACGACATCGCCCGCCTCACGCGTATCCCCGGCATCGGCAAGAAAACCGCCGAGCGTATGGTCCTCGAACTCCGCGACAAGCTCACACCCCCCGGAGCCGAACTCCCCGCAGCCGCCGCCATGACAGCCATAGAAGAAGACGTACTCTCCGCCCTGGTGAATCTAGGCTACCAGCGCCCAGCCGCAGAACGAGCCCTGGCCTCGCTAGCAAAGAACGGCAAAGAAGGCACCTTTGAAGCCATGTTCAGAAACACCCTGGCCGCCCTAGCCAAGTAAACATATGGGACCGGATGTATTCCGCTTCATGACCGCGCAAGCCCAAAATCCCGACGTCATCCTGAGCGGACGCAAGTCCGCGAAGGATCTCGCGCGCACCACGCTCTGTTAACCCCCGCAACGTTCCGCACCCCTCACCCCCTGCCAAACCCCAAATCCCGACGTCATCCTGAGCGGACGCAAGTCCGCGAAGGATCTCGCGCGCACCACGCTCTGTTAACCCCCGCAACGTTCCGCACCCCTCACCCCCTGCTAAACCCCAAATCCCGACGTCATCCTGAGCGGACGCAAGTCCGCGAAGGATCTCGCGCGCCACCACGCTCTGTTGACCCCGGCAACGTTCCGCACCCCTCACCCCGTGCTAAACCCAAAATCCCGACGTCATCCTGAGCAGACGTAAGTCCGCGAAGGATCTCGCGCGCCACCACGCTCTGTTGACCCCGGCAACGTTCCGCACCCCTCACCCCGTGCTAAACCCAAAATCCCGACGTCATCCTGAGCAGACGTAAGTCCGCGAAGGATCTCGCGCGCACCACGCTCTGTTGACACCCGCAAACGTTCCGCAAACCTCACCCCTGCCAAACCCAGAATCCCGACGTCATCCTGAGCGGACGCAAGTCCGCGAAGGATCTCGCGCGCACCACGCTCTGTTAACACTCGCAACGTTCCGCACCCCTCACCCCCTGCCAAACCCCAAATCCCGACGTCATCCTGAGCGGACGCAAGTCCGCGAAGGATCTCGCGCGCACACGCTCTGTTAACACTCGCAACGTTCCGCACCCCTCACCCCCTGCCAAACCCCAAATCCCGACGTCATCCTGAGCGGACGCAAGTCCGCGAAGGATCTCGCGCGCACCACGAAAAACTCACCCTCCGCACCCGAAAAAGCATTTAGGATAACCGCCCCAAACGCTGTGGACCTGTGCCTTCGCCAATCTGATTGGGACAAGACGAATTCCAGCCGCGAAGCGGCGGTATGTGAAAGCCCGGCACGGCAGTGCCGGGAAAGCAGAAGAAGAACCCCAAGTCCCGTCAGGGACAACACTCAGCGGCGAACCCTCACCGCTTCCGAAAAACCTCAAAAATCAAATTAAAAAGCTGCACCAGGGTGATCCCGATGGTGACGTAAACCGCAATCTCCAACCGCCGCCCCGCCTCTTTCGTCCCCGCCAGCATCTCGAGCACTTCCTTGGTGCTGTCATGCAGAGTCTCAGCCAGCTGCTCAAAGTGCTGCGTCGACCCCCGCAATTTTTCCAGCACATGCGATGTCGCCGAAAGCGCCGCCGCGATCTGCTCCCCATTGCGAATGTCCAGCTCGATCTTGCAGGCCGACCACCACGGACTCCCCGGCGGATTGTCATACATCCGCTGCCGAATCTCCTCGTAAGACCGGGTTCGCAGTAACTGCACCAGCGCATGAACCTTATCCGCGCCCACCGCTGCTGTTTCTTCCGACACCACCGCCATAACTCGCGAGTGTAGCAGCCCTCCCCCCGCCCGCTGAGATACCAGAAGGTCAACTCCAACGGTGCCCGATAGCCATAGCCGCGCTGCGATTTGAGATTTTTCCCCGACCATCTACAATCTCACTCTCCATGGACACAACCCGCATCGCCGAACTACTCCAGCCCTTCCTGAATACCCCCGCCCCCCCAAGCCCTTGTCATTCCGAGCAAAGCGAGGAATCTGCTGCCCTCAGCCCAGCGCAACTGCAGGACATATCGACATACATCGATCTACTACTCCGCTGGAACGCCCGCATCAACCTGACCGCCGTCCGCCAACCCGACGAAATCGTAACCCGCCACTTCGGCGAATCACTCTTCGCCGCCCGCCACCTCTTCCCCTGTGTGGCGCGGGCGCCCTCGCCCGCGAACCCTTCATCCACAGATCCCACCGCGACCGCCCATGCGTTGCGAGCCATCGACGTCGGCTCCGGCGCTGGCTTTCCCGGCCTCCCCATAAAGATCTGGGCGCCCGACATCCACCTCACCCTGATCGAGTCCAACCAAAAGAAAGCAACCTTCCTCCGCGAGGTCGCCCGTTCCCTTACATTGACGAGCATCGATGTATTCCAGGGACGCGCTGAGAACTACCCAGGCACCCCAGCCAACCTAGCAACCCTCCGCGCAGTAGAGCGCTTCGAGACCAATCTACCAACCGCCGCCCGCCTAGTCGCAGCCGGCGGCCGCCTGGCCCTCCTGATCGGCGAATCCCAACTCGCCCGCACCCAAGACCTAACCCCAGCATTCACTTGGGCGCCCCCAATCCCAGTCCCCCTGTCCTGCAAGCCGCGTCCTCGCCATCGGCCTCCGGGAACCTTGAACCGCACGAACCATCCTCGACAACAGTGGGGCATGTTACTGTCCCCAAGGAGCAAAGTGGGAGGCAAGTCCTATAAGTACAGTTTGTCTGCGAGTGCCACAGCTTAGATCCTTGGCAGGGGAAGGGCTCGAAGTGGGAGACTCATCCGGAACAACTCTTGCCATTTTATTCTACGCCTCACCCCTGCTGCATTCTTAGGAATGTTCCACGTGGAACACAACACAACTTTAAAGAAGTGTTCCACGTGGAACATTTCTGTGGAAAGATCGGCTTGCTTGCGCCCGTAACTGATTAATCTTTCAACGAAATGTCCTCGTGAGTTGGTTGCACTGAAATCTGTCATTGCAAATGCACAACGATTCGGCCTATTCTGCAAGCGTCTCTCCGATTCTCTGAAAACTAAATGGGACGCGTCATCGCGGTTGCCAACCAGAAGGGCGGCGTAGGCAAGACTACGACTGCCATCAATCTGGCCTCGTCCATTGCCGCAGCAGAGGTGGATACGCTGCTGGTCGATTGCGATCCGCAATCGAACGCCACCAGCGGACTTGGCCTGGTCAAAGATCCTGAACGAATCAACACCTATCATCTCCTGATGGGCGAGGCCAACGCGCAGGAGGCCCTGCAGAAGACTGAGCTCGATCAGTTGTGGCTCATCCCGGCGCACAAGAACATGATCGGCGCGAACCTTGAGTTGGTCGAGGGAGAGCGCCGGGAATTTCGTTTGCGGGATGCGCTCGCGCCTTTGCGAGATCGCTTCAAGTACATCGTGCTGGACTGTCCGCCGGCGCTGGACCTGCTGACGCTCAACGCGCTGGTCGCGGCGGATTCCATTCTGATTCCCATGCAGGCCGAGTACTTCGCGCTTGAAGGTGTGTCGGAGTTGCTTGACACCATCGAGCGCATTCGCGCGTCGTTGAATCCTGAGCTCACGATCGAGGGCGTGGTGCTCACGATGTTCGATGATCGCACCAACCTGGCTCAGCAAGTGACGGCGGAACTGAATCGATACTTTGGCGACAAGCTTTGCAAGACGACGATCCCGCGCAACGTGCGACTGGCCGAGGCTCCGAGTCATGGTAAGCCGGCGCTGCTTTACGATGTTCGGTCGCGGGGGGCGGAGAGCTACATTCAGCTGGCCAAGGAGATCATTGGGCACAGCCTGCCGGTAGAGATGCCGGCGCCTGCTGAGCCGCCGACGGAGGAGAAGCAGGTGGTGAATGCGCCGCGGTGGAAGCGGTGGATCAAGGAGCGGAATAAATTGACGACCATCAATATATTAGATCGATGAGCGTCGATGTGTTGATGGAGGGAGCGGTTAGGTTGTGCGCGCGAGATCCTTCTCGGACTTCGTCCGCTCAGGATGACGTCGGTTTTACTTTTGATAGGCTGGCGAGCTTTGGTCGCCTGGACAGCTGGGGGGGCTGCCCCCACGTGAGTTTGGAGGGTTATGACTACGACAGTTGCGGGTACGGATAAGGTTATTGAGAAGCGGCGGGCTTTGGGGCGGGGGTTGGATTCTTTGCTGCCGGGGCCGCGGGTGGTGGACGCTGGGAACGCGGGCGGGGCGCCCGCGCCACATGGGTCCGAGCCACGCTCCGCGGTTTTGGCTGAGGTTCATGCTCAGGCGGTGCGGGGCGATTCGGTGGTGGAGATTCCGCTTGAGTTGATCGATGAGAATCCTTATCAGACGCGTTATTTTGCGAAAGATGAGCCGGCTTCGGAGGATCTGGTTGCTACCACGCTGGAGGAATTAGCGGACTCGATCCGGGCTAATGGAGTGATCCAGCCAATTTCGGTTCGGCCGGGTGTGGAGGGGCGCTACGTTCTGATTCTGGGCGAACGGCGGTGCCGGGCTTCGAAGATTGCGGGCCGGACGACGATTCCGGCGATTGTGCGCAAAGTTTCCGACCAGCAGGCGGCGGAGATGACGGTGGTCGAGAACCTGCAGCGGCAGGATTTGAATTGTATGGAGCAGGCGGCCGCGTTTTCGAAGTTGAGCCAGGATTTCAAGCTCACGCAGGAGCAGATTGGGCAGCGGGTGGGGATTTCGCGGGAATCGGTTTCGAATTATATGCGCCTGCTGCGGCTGCCGGCGTCGGTGACGCAATATCTGCAGGAAGGGCGACTGGGATTCAGCGAGGCTCGAGTGCTGCTGACGTTGCTCGATCCGAACATGATTCCGAAGATTGCCGATGAAGCGGTGCGTAAGCACATGTCGGTGGAACAACTGGAAGACCTGGTGTTCAACACCAACGTGCCCTTGCAGAAGGAGAAGCAGCCGGGAACGGCGCGCTGGGTGGATCCGAATGTGCGGCATGTACAGACGGAACTGGAACGCACTCTGGGAGTGCGGGTGCGGATTCGCGATCGCAAGGGCAAGGGGAAAATTGAGATCGAGTATGCATCCCTGGAGGATTTTGATCGCGTGGTTGGGATGTTGAAGGGTGGTCGTTAGTCGTCGGTCAGGGCAGCTTTGGCCGCCCTTTTCGTCGTCCGTGGAAGGTTGCGGAATCCGGATTGTCATGCATCAAGAGAGTAAACCCGTGGAATAGCCGGTTGAATTCTAGCCTACGTGCGCGGTGCTGATGTTTGGATTTATCGGTTGAGTGGGAAATATTTATGGGAGCCGCGTACGAGGGCTCTGAACCGGAATTCGGATTGGCACGAATCTGAGTTGGTAACTGTGGGATTAGAAGCTCAGATAAGCCGCGCATCTAGTTAATGAAAGGCGCTAACGAGCAGTCTTGTTGGGACAAGTGGTAAATCGTTCTTGATGACGGATGAAAAGCCGCAAGTCAAAGGCGTTGACCACGAAGGACACAAAGGTCTACAAAGGAAATCGCGAATGAAAGGTGCTAACGAGCAGTTGGTTGGGACAAGTGGTAAATCGTTCTTGATGACGGATGAAGAGCCGCAAGTCAAAAGGCGTTGACCACGAAGGACACAAAGGTCCACAAAGGAAATCGCGACTGAAAGGCGCTAACGAGCAGTCTGATTGGGACAAGTGGTAACTCGTTGTTGATGACGGATGAAGAGCCGCAAGTCAAAGGCGTTGACCACGAAGGACACAAAGGTCCACAAAGGAAATCGCGACTGAAAGGCGCTAACGAGCAGTCTGGTTGGGACAAGTGGTAAATCGTTCTTGATGACGGATGAAAAGCCGCAAGTCAAAGGCGTTGACCACGAAGGACACAAAGGTCCACAAAGGAAATCGCGAATGAAAGGCGCTAACGAGCAGTCCACCAAAGGAAATCGGGAATGAAGGGCGCTAACGAGCAGTCTGGTTGGGACAAGTGGTAAATCGTTCTTGATGACGGATGAAGAGCCGCAAGTCAAAGGCTTAACCACGAAGGACACAAAGGTCCACAAAGGAAATCGCGAATGACTCTGCTTTTGCGGGACGCTCTCCTAGAATGGGCCGCGAGACTGCTTTTTTGGTAGACTCCGGGGAATGCGGGCCTTCATACCGGCGATCTTCATTGCGGTTGCCGTGCTTCTGCTTTACCTCTTTATTCCGGGTCTGAAAGAGCAGCCTTGGACGGCGCTGCGAATTGGCGGCGCGGTCCTGGCCGTCGTCACCTACGCACTGGTCGTCGCGGCCCGAATTCAATTGGGTAAGTCGTTTTCTGTCCGCCCTGAGGCCAGGGAACTTATCACCCACGGTCTCTATGCGCGAATCCGCAACCCCATGTATGTTTTCCTGGACTTGATGGTGCTGGGCCTGATTTTGTCTCTGGAGTTGTACTGGCTGCTGGTGATCCTTGCTGTATTGGTGGTCTTTCAGGTTCGCCAGGCGCGGCGGGAAGCCGGAGTGTTACACGCAAAGTTTGGGCAGGCATACCTTGATTACCGCAAACAGACCTGGTTCTGATCCATTGGAGTGGTGAAATGTTCGTGACCGCCGAGCAGAAGGTGCTGCAATCGGTGGCGGTGCAGTTGATGAATGGAGACGCAGTCGTGTTGGAAGAGGATGGTCAGAAGCTGCGGGTGAAGCGGGTGGGGAGCGGGCGTTTACGGATGGTGCAGTTTAAATTGAATGAGCGGATGTTTGAGGCCATCGAGCAGAATCGTGAGAAGCCCAGCCGGTGGGGCAAACTAGCGCGGGAGAAACATCAGGTGGTGCAGTTTCGGGACCTCGCGACTCATAAGTATGTGGCGGTGGCGGTGGATGGGGAGATTACGGAATATGGGCGGTAGGACTCGGGAATGGTTGCGCTCCCTGGTGATTGCGGACGAAACGTCAAAGGCTTTTAACCACAAAGGACACTAAGGTTCACAAAGGTGGGGCACCTTGATGGGCACGAATCAAGGTGGTGAACTGTGGGATCGACGGGGCGTTTGACTGGGGCGGACGCTGGGCATACGGGCAGGAAAACTCGGGCGAGTGGGAGGATAGCTGTGTACTAGGGAAGTTTGGGTCTATTGACAGGGCTTGGTATCACTTATGGTTCTTACGCTGAAAATTCCTGACCACAACGTCATCGTTGGAGCGTTCACCACCGAGAGCGGAGTGCTGCTGGGGTTCTCGGCGACGTACTGAGGGGCGGTGGAGAATAATGTTCCCGACAGGAAGCGATCAGAGATTTCAAGCACTCTGGCCGCGCATTTTGAAGGTACGGGGAAACCGCGTACAAGGGGTTTCAAGCAACTTATTGATTATCGGGTCGGCGTGGGCCATCCTTTCATTGATCCTGCCGGCGTGGGGTACCTGTATTGTCTTTCCGTGGTTTGGGAGACGGGGCGATTTCATATTCTGAAAGCACTACACCCGCTTTCGAGGATGCCGGCGAAGGTCGACTCACTTCTTAGCTAATGGCCTGTCGCGGTGAGTTCGTTACCGGTCCGCGGAATCCCTCAGGGGCTAAAGCCCGCGTCATTATCAGCTCCGGGCGGCACGGCTGAAGCCGTGCCCTTCCCAAAGCAAATAAACCGAAAGCTCGCCCTAGTAATGACTGTTCTACGACAGGCCACTAGTGTTGAGACGGTCGAGCGTCTCATGGACGTACAAGGGTCGCGCCTTTGACAATCACTTTCGGATCTAAGGCCGCGCTCGGGGACCCCTTCACGCTATAAGTCACAGAATACTGGTAGCAGCGGACTGGTATCTGCTGGTAGATGACGTACCGTGCCACCCTGCGGCTCGTCCCCGATCGGTGCCATTGAACGAGGCTGGGGTTGTCGGATGAGCAAACGGATGGTCGTCGGCCAAACTGACGGTAAACTTCGAATCGGATCCAAGGTAAACCATTTATCTCGGTGCCTCGGTCAACGCACACGGCGTCCACCGTCCAACCGAATCCTGGGCTGTGACGGTGGAGAGCACTGGCGTCTCCTGAAATCCTTACATAGCAAGACGGCGTACCCGACCGCCCGCACCTCCGGTGGCTGCAAGTCTGGGGTCATCACTACAGGCGTGCCGACCCGCAATCGCGGAACCGACCAAAGCTCCAAGAGCCAACAGAGTGGACCCTGCCTTTGTGCAAACCAAGCGACCAGGTTTCATGGCGCTCCTTTAATCAATTGTGTGGATTTATTGTCTGGATGAAGCTTGGGACGTTCCCTTTTGTTGTTGCAACCATCTCTGGTAGCGGGAATCGGAGCGTAATGCATGAAGCTCCGGTTCATGCTCAACGTCTTCAACCGAATAGCCAGACTTTACAGCCAGGTCGATCGCTTCAAGGGCCCGATTACGGTTGCCGATGATCTCATAAACCAAAGCGGATGTAAATAAAACATCGCTGTCCTTCGGAGCCAGTCTCAAGGCCTTGCCAATAAATGTCTCTGCATCTCTGTTTCGGCCGAGATGCGCATCGTAAAGAGCAACTCCGCTCAGCACCTCTGTGCTGTCGGGGTTGACACTGAGCTCATCCGTTGCAGCTTGTAAAGCCTTCTGGTAAGCCACCGTCGCATCGGACGCCCGCGACGGAATCTGGCGATAGCTGTCCCCCAAATTGCGCCATAAGATATCATCGTGCGGATCCAGTTCCGTAGCCCTCTTCATGGCATCGACCGCTTCCGGATAGCGGCTGAGATACATGTACGCCGATCCCAGATTGCTCCAGGCGCTGGAGGTTTCTTTCAAAGCCAGCCCTTTTTTCAAGATGTCGATCGCGTCGTCGTACCGAGCCATCGCGATATAAACTCCGCCAAGCAAGTGGTATCCCATGGAATTGTCGGGTTGCAGATCGATCATGGCCTGGAACTGCGAGGCAGCCTTTGAGAACTCTCCATGCTTATAGTAAAAAGCGCCCAGGCCGCTGTACCCGAGCCAATATCCCGGTCGACGATTCACTACCGATGTCAAGGCTTCTTCTGCCTCGGCAAGCTTCCCTTGAGCCTCGTAAATTCCGCCACTGAGATATTCGGCATCTATCGCAGAAGGATCTTCGTCGAGAGCCCGGCGATACTCTGATAATGATTTGTCGAGCTCTCCAGTCTGCTGATAAATTCGGCCCAGAGCGATGTGAACCGGCACCAGTCGATTGTTTAACTGAAGAGCGTGCTGGCCGTTCCATGCGGCCTTCTTGATCCATTGCGGATCCTTGGTGAGGTTATATTTCCTGGCATAGGCGCTGCCTAGCCCCGCATAGGCGAGGGCGTAATCAGGATCTTTCGACAGGGCCGCGGTAAACAAATCAATGGCATGGTCCAGACTTTCCTTGTCATATCGTTCGGAGTAACCCACTCCTTGTTCGTACAGCTCATAGGCCCCCGGCAGATTCGTTCCTCCTGAGTTGACGGTGCGTGCCGCTTCGGGGCTGATTTGCAAGTCCACCATGTCAGCGACGGATTCCCACACGTCCCCTTGCAGTCCATCCAGTGCCGACGTGGTTGCGTAAATGGTTCGGGACGCCAACTGTCTGTGGTTCTTTGCGTCCACGAGGTTCGTCGTGAGAGTCACTCCCGTTCTCGTGTGCTGGATGCTTCCGGTCACCGCCAAAGTGACGTTGAGCTTGCGATAGGCTTCGTCCAGACTCTTGATTTGTCTGGTGTCAGTCGTCGGAACCACCCAGAACGAGTTCTGAAAACGTTCCAATTGTGACAGCTTGCTGGTCAGGCTCTCGACCACACCGTCATTGAAAGCCTGGTCTGCAGCGTCATTGCCGATGCTCTGGAAAGGGAGCACGGCAATGTGCTTCTGCTCGGGCAGGCGACGGAATGGGTTGGGAAGAACGCCCGCCCAGATCAGACCGAAGAAGGCGACCAATAGAAGGACGATCCCACTGAAAACGGTATAGTAGCGCCTCACCACAGAAGAAAGAGGATGTGAACCAAAGCTGGCCGAGCCATCCCCGGACAGGGATCGCCAGACGTCCTCGACTTCATGGAAGCGTTCAGCCGGCTCCGCCGCGACACACTTTGTGATAACACTCTTCCATCGTGCGCCAATTGGTTGAGCTTTACCGTTCTGAACATCTTTGAAAGGGGCATCACGAGAGGTGGGAAGCTTGGCAGTGAGCATTTCAAAAATGGTTAAGCCGAGGGCGTAGACGTCGGTTTCCGGCCCGTACGCGCCACGGAATTGCTCAGGAGCCATGTAGGAGGGAGTACCGACGACTTCAGCGAACGAGCGGGTAGAATTGTCCTCAGGTTGTACGGTTCTTGCCAGACCAAAATCGGTGACCTTGACCAGCTTCTCGCCTGTTTCCTCGACGAGCATTACGTTCCCCGGCTTGAAATCTCGATGAACAATCCCCAGCTTGTGCGCTGCAGAAAGCGCTGAGACCATTTGGCCAATCAAGGGAAGAGCCTGATCGCAGGTCATCGCTCCGTGCTGCTGGAGATGTCCAGCCAAAGTGATACCCGGCAGCAGTTCCATCGTAAGGAAAAGTACGTCACCGTAGGCGGGATGGCTGTGATGCCCGATGTCGTAGACCCGGCAGACATTCCGATGAGTCACTTTCCTGGCCAGCTGAATTTCTCGTTTGAACCGGGTGAGCTGATGAGCAGACAGTGCCAGGGAGAGCGCAATCGTTTTGAGCGCAACTCTGGTTTTCAGCTCGCCATCTTCAACCTCATAGACTTCTCCCATCCCGCCTTTCGCGACAAAGCGAATGATCTCGTATCGCTGGGCCACGACATCGCCTGCGGCAAAAATGGGACGGGAGTGAGGTTGTTGAGGCAAGACACGACCGCAGGGCTCGGTATCGAGCAATGAGGTGGTCTCCTCGGCGCTGTCGAGAAGCTCCTGCACCTCGATTCGGAGGGCGGAATCTCCCGCACACGCCTCGGCGAGAAAATCCATCCGCCTCTCCTGGGGAATTTCGAGGACGCGGTGAAAGATGGTTTTTGCCCGGCTCCGCCCCTCCGCCTTCATCATTTGAGGAACCTGACAGTGTCTTTTGTAAGCGCGATTATAGCGCCGAGTTGGGCAAAAGGAAGTCATTGTACTTCGCATTGAGTGGGAGCAGACGGGCGCAACGTCCCTAAGAGCTTTGGACGGGCGGGGGGCGCCCGCCCTCCACAAAGTGCTTTAGGGGGCGGGTGGGATGCGGACGATCAGGCCTTTGGGGCCGACGGCTATGGCTTCGCCGGTTGGGCTGACGCTCACCGCGTTCAGATTCCAATCCCAGCTTTTCTGCGAGGATGTTTTCCGGCCCGATGTTTGCGCGATGTCATCTTCGTAGGCTGAATGCGACGATCCCACAACCAGAATGGCCCCGCTTTCGGAGTGCGGCTTGGCAAAGGCTACGGCAGAGAAGTAGGTTTGCGGCGAGACCGGGGACAGCTTCCAGGTGAGGCCGCCGTCGTTGGTGAAGGCGAGGTGGGGGCCGTCCTGCGCGGGATGTTTGTAGTCGCCCCCGGCGATTGCTCCGTGGGTGGCGTCGCGGAAGGCGATGGAGAAAATGCCGGCGGAGTCTGGGCCGTGGATGATCGGGGTGACGGCGACGGTCCAAGTTTTGCCGGAGTTGGCGGAGCGGAATACGCGCGCGGCTTTGCCTCCGGTGGCGAACCAGACGTTGGCGTTGCCCTGGACGGCGATGCAGGTTCCGCTGGCGGCGAATGCGCCTTCGCCTTCGATGGCCGGTGGGAGCGAGTCGGTCGGAATGGGGTTCCAGTTTCTGCCGCCGTCTTCGGTGGAGATCAATTCAAATCTGAGTTTGCCGGAATTGTCGGCGACCGGGTCGCCGACTGCGATGCCGTGATCGCCATCCCAGAAAGCCATGCAATCGAAGAAGCCTTTGGGATTTTTGTTGGTGAATTGCAGGGCCCAGGTCTTGCCGGCGTCGGTGGTCTTGTAGATGCGCGACTGATCGCCAGGTCCGGCGCTCAGCAGGTAGGCGAGATCGGCGCTGAAGGCTTCCACATCGCGGAAGTCTAGGGCATCTGCGCCGGGGACCTGGGCGGATTGCCAGGAATTTCCGCCATCGGTGGTGCGGAGATAGGTTCCGTGGGTGCCGCTGGCCCAGGCGACTTGGTTTGCGAGGACGCTGACGCCGCGAAGATTTTCGGTGGTGTTGGATTTCTGGGTGGTGAGGTTCTGCGCAACGACGGAGGTAGCGAGGCAGAGCAAAACGAGAAAATGACGGCGCATGCGATGATTGTGACAGAAGTCATGCGTTGGGCGTGCATGATTTGCATCTCGACACGCCGAGCGAAGAAGGAATCCCATGGCGCAGGTTCTGCTGGAGATTTGTTGTGGATCGATTGATGACGCGATTGAGGCGGAAAAGGGTGGGGCGGATCGGGTGGAACTCTGTTCAGCTCTTTTTCTTGGCGGGTTGACGCCGTCGTCAGGAACGATCCAGGAGGCGAAGCGGCGGCTGAAGATTCCGGTCGTGGTGATGGTTCGTCCGCGAGGGGGCGGGTTCGCTTACTCCGAAGCTGAGATGGCGAGCATGGAACGCGATGCGGAAGCGGCGGTCGAAAATGGGGCCGACGGCGTGGTGTTTGGCGTTTTGCAATCCGACGGAAGAATTGATGTTGCGCGATGCAGGCGGATTCGCCAATTGATCGGGAAGCGCCAGGCTGTATTTCATCGGGCGTTCGATGTGACTCCTGATCCGTTCGACGCTCTGGAGCAACTTGTGGATCTGGGAATCACGCGCATTCTTACCAGCGGGCAGAAAGATAGTGTGCCGGAGGGTGTGGAGCTGATCAAAAAGTTGATCGAGCGGGCGGGGGATCGGATTGAGATTCTTCCCGGGGGCGGGATTCAGCCTTGGAATGTGAAAGAGATGATTGAGCGGACCGGGTGCCGGCAGGTGCATCTGACTGCGTCGAGGATGGTGTCCGATACTTCGACGCAGGCGCGGCCGGCGATTACGTTTGGGGGAGCTTTGTATCCGCCGGAAGATCGTTATCCGGTGACCGATGGGAAGCTGGTGCGGCGGCTCTCGACGATGCTGAGGAGTTAGTGCCACTCCCCGGGGAAACCGGATTCCTCGTCGCTGCGCTCCTCGGAATGACAATTTTTTGGAAGGAATAACAATTGTTTGAAGGAATGACAATTGTTTTGAATACTGACAATTTTTGGAGAGTCCACAGAACTGCATCACTACTTCTCGTTGAACTCGACGAAAGCTCCAACGGTCTCGTAGTAAAGCCGGATGCTGCACTGCTTCGGCGCGATGTGGGCAAATGAAACCTGCAGTTGCTTGGGCGGACCTGTGATTCCGCCGATTTCCATGGGCGCGCGCACCAGGTCCTGTTTCTCGTCGTAGGTTTTGGGGTTGGTGACGTTCCTGCTTACGATCAGGGTCCACTCCTTCTTGTTCGGGATGACGTACATGCTGTAGGCGCCGACGGCGAGCTCCTGGTGATTCAGAATTAGCGCGACCTGGGTGAACAGAGTCAGGGGAGAACCGCCCGGCATCCACACTTTGCCGTTGTGGGGCTGGTCCTTGTCGCTCATGACCGTGGTGTTGTATTGCACGGTGATTTCTTTGGCGTCGGCGAAATCGCAGGAGGCGGTTGCGGTTTGGTCATCCGGACTGGCTTGCGCAGCGGCGGCCAGAAAAGATTGCGCGATCAAGACGAAGCAGACGGCTAGCACACGCATGAAGTGTTTCTCCGCGGACTAGACTTTGAGACTCAGACAGCCAATGCGGGTTCATTGTACGTCGGCGGGGCCGCAATTGCAGGCGAAAATCCACGCCGGAGGTGCTTCTGCGATGTAGCTTTGGACTTATCGCTCCGTACCGAGCTTTGCTCGGCCGCCCGGACGGAGCGTCCGGGCCTATGTGTGTCGACTAACACGACGGGCCAGATTCGAGTAGGTTCCATGGCCTATTTCGGGATTGGTCTTCGGTGACGTTCTCTTATCTTCCGGGCATTGCTACCGTGATAAGCCAGCGGGAAGAAAGGCTGGCTCTAATCACATCATGGCAAAGAGTGAGAAATCGTCTTTTCAGCTCAAGATTCTCTACGGTGAGGGCGACGCGGAAGTGCTTGCCTCACAAGCAGTTTCCATCCAAAAGGCAGGGCATCAGGTGGAGGCGGCGGTGGGCCGCAAGGGGGTTGACGAAGCGATGCGGCGGGGAGCGTTCGACCTGGTGATCCTCGGTCCGACGTTGACCAAGAACGACCGGCATCACCTGCCATACGTGATCAAGAAGGCGCAGGCAGCGACCCGCGTTCTGGTCATGCACACCGATGGCGAAGGGCACCCGGCAGTGGATGCAAACATCGATACCGGAAGGAGCATTGCTGATCTGGTGGCGAAAATCGCTGCGATGATGGCAAATGGCGAGATTGCTTCGCACGGTCTGGCCAAAGGGGCCGCGGCCGGAAAATAGTCTTCTTCGCAGTTCCCAGCTCTCTGTTATGTGTTATCAGTTCGACGTGAGGCGGCCTTGGGGCCGCCTTTTTTTTGGCGTGGTTATCTCGTCGGATAAGAATCAAGATAGTAAGAGTGGAATGGGAGCGTTGAGCAGTGCCTTCCCTGAGTCGATTCTGGCTCGGAAATTCGCTTGGAACGACCTTCGAGTGGAAACTCGCGTTCGGGGCTGCCGAGCTCTGCTCGGCTAGGACGGTCAGAGACCCGTCCCTCGACGGGTCGCGGTAGAATATCCGCGAGAGAACAGCTACGTATGAGCAATCACGCAACGGGCGATGGAGACGGACAGAAGCGAATTTATGTGACCCTGGCTGGGTTGCCTCTTTCATTTCATTTCGAGTGGCCTTTTCGCAAGTCTACTTCAGGGGCGGATTTTTTCTTTCTGCATACGGATATCCGGCTGGAGGGCTCGGCAGGGTTGCACGCGCCGGTAGCGGTGAACCTGTCGGCTACCGTGCGCGAGGTGCTGCCATCGCTCGAGCCAAAGGACGTACAGGATCCAGTGATTAACGCATTGCGGAAAGAAGTCGACCGTCGACAGCTGGAGTTCGTGAAGTCGGGCAAACTCGTGCCAGTTCAGTTTTCCAGCCGTCACTACGATTTCAAACGCAATAAGTGGATGTTTGGCAAAGCCAGTGACGAGGAGATTGCGGTGCTGCTGTCGCGAAAAGTTTACTGGCAGGCGCGGTTGGTGGGTGGGACGGTGTGGATCGGCGATCCGACCGAGGCGCTCTACGTTGAGACTTCCGTGGAGCATCTTCTCGCGGTCGGCAAGAAACTGGAGGGTGATGGACTGATCAAATTTGATGGGGAGTGGGCCACTGCGACTCCTTCATTGATGGAACAGGCGGCGAGGTTTGAGGGCGATATGCGTGCGGCACTCGAAGAGCTGGAAAAGAAGCACGCATTCGAACGCGGATGAGACTTTGGACTACAGGAGCCATGCCTTCGGTCATCCATTGTTTGAAGAGAGCAATCTGATCCTTAGGCCAGGGTTCGTCGCAGGGCATGCTGCCGTCGAGAAGGCGGGCATAAATCCCTTCGGCTTGAGCCTTCACGTCAGCATATGACGAGAGGTCGAGGCCGAAGTCCTTCATCGTATCCACGTCAGGCGTGTCGCGGAACATGGGGCGAATGTCTTTGGCAAAGCTTAGAGCCATGAGATACCTTCCATCTGCACTTATCTTCGGTGAAGCTCACGGACGACGCAGTTCTACTCAGCCTTCATGGCATCGATCGACTGGAAGAGCTCGGAGCTTGGCTCCTTGACTTCAACAAACGGATGGCCCTTGGGCTTGCTGCTGACCACGTAGATGGTCGGAGTGTGTTCCAGGTGAAGCTCTTTTCCCAGCTCGCGGTCGGCGTTGACCTCGGCGGCAAACTTGCCCTGGGGATCGACTACGAAGGGCAAATCGACTTTATGGTCGGCGGCAAACTTCTCCGCGAACTGACGCAGGTTGGTGGGAAAGATTTCGGGCTGATGCTCGAAGATGTAGTCGCGGAAGTCCAACCCAAGCTGCCGGGAGCGGCTGTCGAAATAGTGAGCGATGACTGCGGCTTCGAACGACCAGTTATGCATGGGTAGGGGGAAGTCGTGGCGAACTACAGGAATTTTGTAAGTCTTGCCGGCTTGCGCGACGAGGGGAGCCTCACGCCGGCATTGCGGACATTGCAGATCCTCGAAGACAACGATGGCGACCTGCGCGCCTTTCGGCGGACGCAAGGCCGGGTTGATGGCTTCCTGCGCGAAAGCAACCGAAGTAAGCAGAACAGCGGCAAAGGTGAATCGGGCCAAGTTTCTCTTCATAGGATCAGCGGAGACCTTCCTGATGTAGCGCACCGGCACTGCGGGGGCGCGAAACTATGATTGTCCCAAAGCTCAGCAAAGTTAGCAATGAAATCGCGGTGAGCGAGGCGACGCAGTACACGCACCACACGCCCAGGATATGAGCTTCCACGTGCGCCAGGTAAAGCGAAAACGCCAGGCCCACCAAGGCTGCACCCAGAAACAAGCGATAGGCGCGCTTAAGGGCAAGCACAGCCAAGAAGACGTAACCAGCCATGCCGATCGCAGCCACCGGGACCCCGGCGAGCATCGCGAACGGGCTGTGGTTGACGATTCCACAGTCCCAGCGCTCGTTGATGCTGCAGGGAGACGAGTCGGTCCGGTAGTGTTCCCGGAGCGCCAGGCCGGATGCTATGAAGCCAAGAAGTGTCAATGAAACCAGAACGTACCGCATTAGGCCGGGATTCCCTCTTTGAGTTCAAACAATCCATATTTTACCCTAACTTGGCGTTCGTACCGGGTCTGTCGGCGAATTCAAGGTTGGGCGAAAAGACTAGATCAGAGCAGCCGCAGCTGCCGTCGTTCCAGGGCGAGGAGTTTTTCTTTGATGGGGAGACCGCCGCCGTATCCGGTGAGCTTGCCATTGCTCCCGATCACGCGGTGGCAGGGGATCACGATGGGGATTGGGTTGGAGCCATTGGCAAGGCCTACCGCTCGGGAAGCTCTGGGATTTCCGATTCTGCCCGCCAGCTCGCCGTAGGAAACCGTCTCGCCATAGGGGATGTCGCAAAGACGGCGCCAGACCTCGAGCTGAAACTTCGTACCTTCGGGCGCGAGTTGCAAGTCGAAGGTCTCCAGTTCTCCCGCGAAATAGGCCTGGAGCTGGCGGATGGTTTCGCTAAGCGGGGCGCGATCTTCTTGCCAAGAAGCCTCTGGTTGCGCCGGGTGCCTTCCGTTCACAAAATGGATCTCGCGGAGCCCTGCTTCATCTGCCGCTAGCAGCAAGGGCCCTAGCGGGCTTTCGATTTGAGTGTAGCATCTGGTCATTGTCTCGGGAGTTCTTAGGAGACCCTGATTTGCTGCGTGCCATCTCCAGAGCATCCTTTGTGTACGTTCGTGTCCTTTGTGGTTGGTGCATTTTCAAAGGCGTTAACCACAGAGGACACGAAGGTACACAAAGAATGTACCGTGACGCTCCCGACGTTGGCAGAATAATCGGAGAGTCCCTAACAAGATAGACCATCACCCGGGGAAACTTGGCCATTTTCGGACATGGATATGCGGGCGGGCGGCCGGGGGCGGGCTGTCCCCACGTCAGTCTACAGGGCTGCGATTTGTTGGCGGCGCTTGGCCTGAATTTCTATGTAAATGTGCACCAGTGACACTGCTGCCGGGGTCACGCCGGGAATCCGGGATGCGTGGGCCAGGGTGCGTGGCCTTATCTTCAGCAGAGTCTCTTGCATTTCTTTCGAGAGACCGCTTACTGACTTGTAATCGAACCATTCGGGGATGCTACGCTGCTCGGCTTTTTTCAGGCGGTCGATGGCACGTTGTTGCTGTAGCAGGTAGCCTTCGTATTTTATTTCGGTTTCGACTGACTTGAGTTCGTTTCTTAGTTCAGAGGAAAGCACGGGGGTGGATTCGCGCGGATTGGCACGGATTTGTTCTCGTTCAAAAAACGCTGGGTCAAGCTCGCGGAGAATTGGGACGAGGTTCTCGATTGTTATCTCGGGGCGCTTGAGGAGTTGGGCGCAGGTCTGACCTAGAGCGGCAGAGAGGTGATTAGCATGCAGCATAGAAACACAGGGTCCCTCGACTTCGTTCGGCTGCGCCTCGCTCCGCTCGGGATGACAGGGGGTTAGCACTTCTGCAATCTTTTCCAGCATTGTGCTGGTTATTCTGGTTTTTTCGAGCAGTTGTTTCATTGCTTCCAGGCGTTGCTGTTTGGCCAGGAAGTCTGCCAACGCTGAGTCCGAGATCAATCCGATTCTGCGGCCGTGCGGGGTCAGGCGGCGGTCCGCGTTGTCGATGCGCAGGTGCAAGCGGAATTCGGCGCGCGAGGTGAACATCCGATAGGGCTCGTTGGTACCCTTCGAGATCAGGTCGTCGATGAGAATCGCGGTGTAGGCTTCGGTGCGGTCCAGGATGAGTGGCGGCTGGTTCTTCACTTTCAGGGCGGCGTTGATCCCCGCCATCAGGCCCTGGCAGGCGGCTTCTTCGTATCCGCTGGTTCCGTTGATCTGGCCGGCGAGGAACAGGCCTGCGATCTGTTTGGTTTCAAGCGTGCGTTCCAGTTCGGTGGGATCGATCGAGTCGTACTCGATGGCATAGCCGGGGCGCAGCATTTCCGCAGTCTCAAGACCCGGGATGGACTTGAGAATCGCAAGCTGAACCTCGACCGGCAGCGAGGTGCTCATGCCGTTGACGTAGATCTCGTGGGTGTTCAGGCCCTCGGGCTCAAGGAAAAGTTGGTGCGTCGTCTTGTCGGGGAATTTTACGATCTTGTCTTCGATCGACGGACAATATCGCGGGCCAATGGATTGAATCTGCCCGCTGTACATAGGCGAACGATGCACGTTTTCGCGGATAATGCGTTGGGTTTCCGGCGTCGTCCAGGCGATGTAGCATGGGACTTGCGAATCGTGATGGGCGACTCGCTTGGTGCGGAAGCTAAACGGAGTCGGATCAACGTCGCCGGGCTGCAACTGGAACTGCGACCAGTCGATGGTGCGGCCGTCGAGGCGTGGCGGCGTGCCGGTCTTGAGGCGGCAGCCACGGAGGCCGAGTTGTTTCAAAGACTCGCCGAGCAGGACGGCGGCGGGTTCGCCGGAGCGTCCAGCTGGATATTGCTGCTCTCCGCAGTGAATGAGGCCGTTGAGGAACGTGCCGGTGGTGATGATGATGGCGCTGGCACCGACAGTGCGGCCGTCGCGGAGGCGGATGCCGCGGCAAATGCGAGTGGTTCGATCTTGGGGAAAAACACCAGGTCCCTCGACCGTGGTCGGCTGCGCCTCACTCCGCTCGGGATAACACGGCTCAATGACTAGGTCTGCCACCTCGGCTTGCTTGATTTTCAGATTGGGCTGGGATTCAAGGACCTCGCGCATCTTGAGGCGGTAGGCTTGCTTGTCGCACTGGGCGCGGGGAGACCAGACGGCGGGGCCGCGAGAGGTATTCAGCAGACGAAACTGGATGCCGACGGCATCCGTGATCTCGCCCATGATACCGCCGAGGGCATCGACTTCGCGGACCAGGTGGCCTTTGGCAATTCCGCCTACGGCGGGGTTGCAGGACATCTGCGCAATTAAGTCGACATTGAGCGTGTAGAGGGCAGTCTTGAGACCCATGCGAGCCGCGGCCATGGCGGCTTCGCATCCGGCGTGACCGGCTCCTACCACGACTACGTCGAATTGCTCGGTGAATTGCCGCATTCGAGTTCCATTCTAGCAACTGGCGGCAAAGAGCGTTAACCACAAGGGACACTGAGGTTCACAAAGGAAAGGGTTGTGACATGGCTAGAATTGTGGGCCTCCGATGTCGGTGAAGGTGGCTTCTTGCCATTGCGGGGACGGGAAATACCAGTTGCTGGCTCCGGCTTCGTGGTTGTTTCCGCCGGGGCCGTAGGCAACGGTTGGATTGCGCCAGTAGTCCATCCCCACTTGCAGTAGGGCTCCGGGAGAAATCTTGACGCGGGCTTTGACGGTACAGCCTTCGAGGCTACCGGGTGGAAGGGCGGCTCGGGGCGAGGACTCCAGAAATGCCAGACGCGATCGGGACGCCGGCCAACCGGGAGGATGACCGCGTGATATGCGTGATCGTAGGTTAGGCGTATCGGTTCATGCTCATCGGTTCCAAACCACGGGTCGCGGCGGTAAAGTCCGCCACGGACGTTGCCGCCATCGTCGTTGATGGTTACGTCTTTACCATCGACGCGGCAGGTGAGTTGGGTCGAGGCAATTTCCACCTCTGCAGATTCGTGGCCGGGAAGACGCGGGTCAGCGATTGCGATTCCCCATAGCAGGGCGGATTTGAAGTCGGGTGGCGGCGGAACCGGGTTCACGTAACCTGCTTTGTAGCTGACCTCGTCGGGAACGCGCGGATCGTTGGCAATGACGAAGGGGAACGGACTCGAAGCACGGCCTTGCGGAGTAACTACCGTAATGGCAGACGTGACGCTCTTGTGAGGAATTATCGTGATGAGTTCTTCGGGAGAAACGAGTTTGAAAGCGGAACTGGCGCTGCCACAGAAAACGGCCGAGGCTTGCTGCAGATTCTTGCCGGTGATTTCCACGCGGGAACCCTCCGGCCCGCTGGTGGGAGAGATGCGAAGAATCTCCGGGTGGGACGATTGTGCGATTACTCTTGTCGACAGCGTTGAGACCAACGCTCCACAAACGATCGCTGCAATCGTTGTGCGCTTCCCTCGGTGCATAAATAGAGCCCGCACGGGCGAGGACGCCCGCGCCTACATTATCTGACGGGGCTTGCTCTTCACTCTCTGAAAACTGGGTTGTGTCTGCAGTGAATTCCCGGATTGGGGCGAGTTGCACGCACCCTGTTGGCCTCGTATAGTTAAGTGTCCTGGAGGCGCAATTATGACTATTGAGCAGTTCTTCGAGCAACTGGATAGGCGGATCGCGAAATACGACCTGCTTTGCCATCCTTTTTATCAGGCGTGGAGTGCGGGCGAACTTACGCGCGAGGATTTAGGGGAGTACGCGCGGGATTACTACCATCACGTTGAGGCTTTTCCCATCTATCTGGCGGAGCTGGGCATCCGCCTTGACGAAAGCGAACTCCGACGGGCGGTTCTGGCGAACATGGCGGATGAAAAAGGGCTGGCGGACGAGTCAGGCCAGGAATCGACGCCGCATTCCGAACTGTGGCTGGACTTTGCTCAAGGCATGGGTGCACGCCGCGATATCCGCAGTCATCGTCCGGTACCCGAAATTGCGGCATTGGTCGCATTCTTCCATGGCGTAGCCAGTGAGGGCACGCCGGAAGAAGCGCTGGCCGCCTTCTACGCGTATGAGTCGCAAGTTCCGCGGGTGGCGAAGGAGAAGGCTCGCGGGTTGCGAGAAATGTATGGCGCCGACGAACGCGTCACCGGCTACTTCACCTTGCACACGACGGCGGATGTTTATCACTCCCAGGTCTGGCGCCAGCAATTAGGGAAACGGCTGGAATCAAATCTGCACTTGGCGGAGAAGGCGCTGGCGGCGGGAGAGAATGCCGCGAAGGCCTTGTGGCATGCGCTGGATGGAATCGAGGCGCGGCGGACGGAGATGGTCGCGGCGTAGACCGTAGTCCTTAAACCGGGAAGTGACGAATGGAGCCGGTGATTCGATAGAATCATTGGCTCTTTCTTTTTTGTGGGGATTCTTTTATGGCGAAGGCAATGCCAATTGGTGCTCGCGCGACGGCGGAAGAGACAGTTGAATTCAAGCACACGTTGACCTCGCATCATCCCGAGTTGCCGCCGGTCTATTCGACTCCTGACATGATCCGGTTGATGGAAACCGCGGCTTTCCATGCGCTGCAGCCTTACTGCGAAGGCGATGAGATTACGGTGGGCACGGCAATTCATGTGGAGCATCGGGCTGCGAGCGGGATTGGAGCGCGGATACGGGTGGAGGCGGTGCTGGAGTCCTTCGATGGCAGGTTTTATGCGGTGCGGGTGATCGCATGGGACGATGTCCAGGAAATTGGCCGAGGGACAGTGAGCCGGGCGGTAGTGAGTGTGGGGAGGTTTTTGGAGAAGATGAGAAGGAGCAGTCGTTAGTCGTTCGTCGGTAATCTTCGGCTGTGGTACCTCAAGAATCCGGCCGGACTTCGTTCGGCCGCAGGTTGCCTTCAATGGAGGCTCGAGTCGTCCGTCCCTGGGCGACCTCTGGATGTACTATGTTCCCGTGCAGAGGTTACGACAGCGCGTCCTTGACTACATTCGGAAGCATGAACTCCTGAAAGCTGGGGACCGCGTGGGAATCGCTGTTTCAGGAGGTGCGGACTCGGTTGCCCTGCTTCGTCTGCTGCTGGAATTGCGTAAGGAAATTGGCGTTGTCCTTTCGGTGGTTCATTTCAATCACAAGTTGCGAGGCGCTGAGTCAGAGGAAGATGAACGGTTCGTCGCTCAATTGGCCCAGGAGCACAAGCTGGAGCTGCAATGCCAAAGTGGCGACGTGTCCGCTTACGCTACGGAAAAACACTTGAGTCTGGAAGCGGCCGCGCGAGAAATGCGGTACCGGTACCTTCGGCAATTGCTGTTGGAAGGCAGGTTGAACCAGATTGCTACCGCGCATACGCTCGATGATCAGGCGGAGACGGTGCTGCTGAAGATCGTTCGTGGAGCGGGTACTCGCGGGTTGGCAGGAATTTATCCTCAGTTGTCGGTTCTCAGTTCTCAGTTCTCAGAGAGTACGCGGCTTTCGATCATTCGTCCGCTACTTGGGACCAGGCGCAGAGAGCTCGAGCCGTATCTGCTTGCGCTCGGACAGAACTGGCGGGAGGACCGGAGTAATCGCGACTTGCGGCATATGCGCAATCGAGTGCGGCATGGAATTTTGCCACGGCTGGAGCGCTATCTGAATCCAGCGGTGCGGGAAGCCTTTGCGGAGACGGCGGAGATTGCGCGCGCGGAGGAGGAATATTGGCAACAGGAAGTTTCGCGGGTACTGCCGATGGTTTGGGCGGGGGCGAACGTCAGCGTTGGCGGAGGTGTGCTTACTTGTTCAGTGTTGGCGGACTTGCCTCTCGCGCTGCAACGGCGTGTGGTCCGAGCCGCCAGCCAATCGTTGGGGTTGCGGCTGGATTTCCATCACGTGGAAGAGGTTCTTGCCTTATGCTCGAATCGCGCGGGATCGGCCAAGTCCACGGTGCTGCCGGATGGATGGGTGGTTTTGCGAAAGCAGGAAGAATTGCGCTTCGACCTTCAAGGCGACACGCCTGGCCAATTGGATTACGAGTATTGCCTTCCCGTGCCTGGATCGGTCGAGGTTCAGGAAACGCAATCACGCTTTGAGACCGTATTGGTTCCCCGAAACGCCGCTGAAGGTTATAATCCCGATGATTTGCTGGACCGAGAGTTACTGACAGCAGAATTGAAAGTCAGAAACTGGCGCCCAGGGGATCGTTTCTGGCCGGCGCATACTAAGGTCACGAAGAAGATTAAAGATCTGCTGCAAGAGCGACAGGTGACCGGTCCAGAACGGAGACTGTGGCCGGTGGTGGTGAGCGGGGCGGATGTGGTCTGGGTCCGTGGTTTTTTGGTACCGGCTCGCTTGCGGCCACGCAGCCCGGATGAGAGCGCTGTGTCGATCCGGGAGATTAGGTTGCAGGTGTGATTTTGGCTTAAACCGGACGGGCGAGGCGCCCGTCTCCACACGAACAAAACATATGAACGCCAACCCAAAACCTGAACAGCTACGTACCGTGATTCCCACCGAACAGATCCAGAAACGCATTCGCGAAATGGCGCGGCAGATCTCCTACGACTATCAGGGCAAGACCATTCACGCCCTGGCGCTGTTGGAAAACGGCTTCATTTTCATGGCTGATCTGGTACGGGTCCTGGAGGTGCCGGTCATTTGCCAGTTCATCAAGCCAAAGTACCGGCGGGAGCAGGAGAATACTGCGGCGGGCTTTCTGGAGATCTTCTTCAGCCACGAACTGGACATCGGTGGACAACATGTATTGCTGATCGAGGGATTGGTGCATTCTGGAGTGACCAGCGAGTTCTTGATGAATGATTTGCGAAGCCGGGGAGCAGCATCGGTAAAGCTGGCCACTTTGCTGGACCGGCAGTCGGCTCGGAGAGTGCAATTGCAGCCGGATTACTTCGGGTTTCTGGTAGACGAAGCATTCCTGATGGGCTATGGGTTGGGATCTCCCGAACAGACCTTCCGCAACCTACCCTACGTGGCGGCTGCAAGCTGAAGCTTGTCTGTGACTTAAGTCATGGCAAGAACTCCATCCTTTTTTCCACAAGAAGCGTTAGAATGATGGGGTTGGCAATTTCCTCTATCCAATCCCTGCGGCTGGCATCTAAATTGTATTGGCGGAGCCCCAGTTGCGTTTTTGGAACAGGGCGCAACTTTCTCAGGAGTTTTTAGGTGAATTCAACAGTCAAGACCGTGGTTTTCTGGCTTGTGATCGTGCTCTCGGCGTTCCTGCTTTGGCAGGTGGTAAAAGCGGGGGGCGCGGGTCAAAAAGAGAAGGAAGTCAACTTCTCGCAATTCATGACGGATGTGGACCAGGGCAACATCAAAGAGGTCACCATCAACTTGCAAGAGGTGCATGGCAAGTTTACGAATGATGGCTCGACCTTTCACACTACCGTTCCCACGAACTACCCAGACATGATCAAGTTGCTGCGCGACAAGGGCGTGGTTATCAACGTCCGGGACGCCAGCAGCGGCAGCTGGCCCAGCTGGCTCTTGAACCTGGCGCCGCTGATCTTGCTGGCCGCCCTGTGGTTCTTCATGATCCGGCAAATGCAGACGGGTGGAAACAAGGCGCTCTCGTTCGGAAAGAGCCGGGCGCGGCTGCTCTCCATGCAACAGAAGAAAGTCACGTTCAAGGACGTTGCCGGCGTGGAAGAGGCCAAAGAAGAGCTGAAGGAGATCATCGAATTCCTTCGTGAGGCACAGAAGTTCCAGAAATTGGGCGGACGGATTCCGAAGGGTGTGTTGCTGGTCGGACCTCCCGGAACGGGCAAGACTTTGTTGGCGCGAGCGGTTGCGGGTGAGGCCAACGTTCCTTTCTTCTCTATTTCCGGTTCGGATTTCGTGGAAATGTTCGTAGGAGTCGGCGCGAGCCGGGTGCGCGATCTGTTTGAACAGGGCAAGAAGAACGCCCCGTGCATCATCTTTATCGATGAAATCGATGCGGTGGGACGTCATCGCGGCGCCGGTCTCGGCGGTGGACACGACGAGCGCGAGCAGACCTTGAATCAGTTGCTGGTCGAGATGGATGGTTTCGAATCGAACGAAGGCGTCATTCTGATGGCGGCGACCAACCGTCCTGACGTGCTCGATCCCGCGTTACTGCGGCCCGGTCGTTTTGACCGCCGGGTGGTTGTACATCGACCGGATGTGCGCGGACGCGAGGAGATCCTGCGAGTGCACACCCGCAAGATTCCTTTGGCCGACGATGTCGATCTTTCCGTCCTGGCACGGGGCACACCGGGCTTCTCCGGAGCCGATCTTGCCAACATGGTGAACGAAGCTGCGTTGAGCGCGGCGCGGCAAAACCGCAAAGCTGTGCTCATGTATGACTTCGAACTCGCCAAGGACAAAGTCCTGATGGGCGTGGAGCGCAAGTCGCTCATTCTCACGGAAGAAGAGAAGAAGGTGACGGCGTATCACGAGGCAGGGCATGCATTGGTAGCGTCCAAACTGCCCAATTCTGATCCGCTGCATAAAGTCACGATTATCCCGCGCGGCATGGCTCTGGGTGTGACTATGCAGTTGCCGATCGATGACAAGCACAATTACACGAAGGAATATCTGGAAACGGAAATCGCCATCATGATGGGTGGCCGGATCGCCGAGGAGATGTTCCTGAACCAGATGAGCACGGGCGCAGGCAACGACATCGAGCGAGCCACTGAACTGGCACGCAAAATGGTCTGCGAGTTCGGCATGAGCGATCTGGGTCCGCTAACCTTCGGCAAGAAGGAAGAGCAGATTTTCCTGGGACGTGAGATTGCCCAGCATCGCGATTACAGCGAGGCTACAGCGATCAAGATTGACGACGAAGTTCGCCGCATCGTCGGCCAAGGCTACAACACCGCGAAAGGCATCCTGGCCCAAGACAACGGCGCCTTGGTCAGGATCGCACTCGCGTTGCTGGAGCGTGAGGTGCTTGATGCGAACGAGATCAAGATGATCATCGAAGGCAAGGAATTGCCAAAGATGACTCCTCCGCCTAAGTCCGATGATGGCGTACAGCAGGTGCTGAAGCCGGAGCCGGGACGGCCGGGGATTGCCAAGGGTGGGGAGAGCCCCGCGAGGGCGTAGACTTTATCCGATGTTTATGATTGGACCAGGGCAGCCTCTAAGGCTGCCCTTTCTTGCTTATGCCCTCACCCGATTGCCTGCATCACGCGTTCACAAGCTGCATCATGTGTTCCGGATAGCGGGCTCCGGCGGTGGCGTCGCGCGGGAACACTTCCTCGATTCGGCGCAGATCCTCGGATGCAAGCTCCAAATCAAGGGCGCCTACGTTCTCTTCGAGGTACTTACGACGCTTGGTGCCGGGGATTGGCACAATGTCGTCTCCCCGCGCAAGTACCCATGCGAGCGCCAACTGCGAAGGCTTGCAACCCTTTTCCTTCGCGATTTCCTCAACCCGGCGCACCAGATCAAGATTCTTCTGGAAGTTCTCGCCTTGGAAACGCGGGGAATTTCTGCGGTAATCGTCAGGAGCAAGATCATCAAAGGTCTTGAACTGACCGGTCAGGAAGCCGCGTCCCAGCGGGCTGTAAGCGACAAATCCGATCCCCAGCTCCCGGCAGGTGGGCAGGATTTCGTCTTCGGGATCGCGCGTCCACAGCGAGTATTCGGTCTGCAGCGCGGCGATGGGATGAACCTTTACGGCTCGGCGTAGCGTCTTAGCACTCGCTTCCGACAGCCCCAGGTAGCGGACTTTGCCCTCCTTGACCAGTTGCGCCATCGCGCCGACGGTCTCTTCAATCGGCGTATTAGGATCCACGCGGTGCTGATAGTAGAGATCAATCGTATCCACACCCAGGCGCCGCAGGCTGCCCTCGCAAGCCTGGCGGACATATTCCGGTTTGCCATTGACCCCGCGGACGCCAGGATTCTTAGGATCACGAACAATGCCAAACTTTGTGGCCAGCACAACCTGGTCGCGGCGTTTGCGAATTGCTTTGCCGACCAGCTCTTCGTTGGTGAACGGTCCATACGCGTCGGCAGTATCAAGAAAAGTGATGCCGAGTTCGAAGGCACGGTGAATTGTAGCCAGCGATTCGTTGTCGTCGCGTCCGCTATAGAATTCGGACATGCCCATGCAGCCCAGGCCCATGGCTGGAACGGTAAGGCCGCTACGTCCAAGCTTGCGAGTTTTCATAATGCCCCCTGATGAAGAAAAAGAAACGTGGGAAGAAAAACTCTAATCTGATCTACCAGATCATAGATGCGCGTGGCGGTCGGCAGGCATCAACCATTTCAGGCCGTCGCACGTGGAGATCTATTTGAGAATTGCGCAGTGTGCAACAATTCGACCCGCTCGTCATGCAACAATTGTCATTCCGAGCGTGGCGAGGAATCTGCTTTTGCTTGGAACCGCGAAAATGCCGCGAGGAAGCGTGCGATCCTCGGTAGTTTAATGCTCTCATTCTTCTGGATTTCGGTGCATCAATGAGTCAAGTCCCCAACTGGTTTGATCGGAAGTTCGAATTCTCGTTTCCGGTAGAGCTATATCCGAACCTCTGTGTTCGCTTGCGAGGCACGCCGGCCAGACTGGAGGAGATGGTTCGCGCATGTCCCCACGACCAGCTGGTGCAAAAACCGGGAGAAAAGTGGTCGGCCCAGGAGCATGTCGGGCATTTATCTGACCTTGAATCTTTGTGGATGGCGCGAGTTGACGATTACCTCGCGGGAGGAGCTGAACTCACAGCCGCCGACCTGAGCAATCGGAAAACGCACGAAGCGGGATATAACCAGCATCGTATCGAAGAGATTCTCGCGGAATTCCGGAAGGCGCGATTGCAACTCGTGAATCGAGTGGGAGGGCTGGAGGCCGCGCTGTTTGCCCGATCGATTCCGCATCCGCGGCTGAAAAAGCCCCTCCGCCTGGTGGACCATTTGTACTTCGCCGCGGAGCACGACGATCACCATCTGGCCCGGATTTGGGAGCTCTTGAAATAGACGCTGCCGGCGCAAATTGCGCGATTTCACGGGCAACCCAAGAACGCTGAACGCCAGTGGCAGACCGCATGAATGAAATTCTTCGCTTTCGATCATCCTCGGAGTTTCGTAAGTGGCTGTCCACGAATCACCGTCAATCCGACGGGATTTGGCTGCGTATTTTCAAAAAGGACTCGGGGGAGCCCACTGTCACTTATGCCGAAGCACTGGATGAGGCGCTCTGCTTCGGATGGATTGACGGCCAGAAGCAAAGCCACGATGACTCTTCGTGGCTGCAAAGGTTTACCCGAAGGCGCCCCAAAAGTGGCTGGTCCAAGATCAACACGCAACACGGGGAAAGGCTAATACAGACAGGCCGGATGAAGGCAGCGGGTCAGGCCGAAATAGATGCCGCGAAGAAAGATGGCCGTTGGACAGCTGCCTACGACTCCCCAAGCAAAGCTACCTTTCCCGAGGATTTTCTGGCAGCACTGCGCAGAAACAAGAAAGCCAGGACCTTCTTCGAGTCGCTCAACAAGGCGAACCGCTACGCGATTGCTTATCGCTTGCAAACGGCAAAGAAGCCTGAAACAAAGCAGAGGCGCATGGAGATGATTCTTGCGATGCTGGCCCGAAACGAGGCGTTTCACTAATCGCGTTTCTTGGACGGCACGCTCAGCGCACGACCGCGATCAGGCGTTTGGCCGCAGATAGTACTTCGCCGATTTCAACTGCGGGAACCCCGGCCGCAGTGAGAGCTCGAGTGAGTTCAATTGCATCTTCGGGTGCGACCGAGATCAGCAATCCTCCGGCGGTCTGCGGATCGAAAAGAATTGTTCTTTTCTCGTCGCTGATTCCAGCTTCGTAGCCGACGACGCACTCGGCGAATTCGCGATTGGCCTTAAGGCCTCCGGGAATGTGACCTTCGCGAACGCATTCCAGCGCGCCCTCGAGCAGCGGAATTCGATTGGCATGGAAGCGAAGCGAAACGCTGGACGCGAGGGCGATTTCGCGGGCGTGTCCGATCAGGCCGAATCCGGTCACGTCGGTCATGGCGTGGACACTGAAGCGGTCGTCGGCTGCCGAGCTTTGCTCCGACTGACCAGATCGAAGACCCGGTCCCACCCGGCCCGTATATCACCTCGGCTGCCTTCTTGTTCAGCGTAGTCATGGAGGCGATAGCGGCATCGATCCAAGGCTGCTTCGCCGCCTTCTTCTTGATCGCTGTGGAAATTACGCCGGTTCCAAGCGCCTTAGTAAAAAGGAGACGATCGCCTGGCTTCGCGCCTCCATTTGCAAGCACTCTGGCAGGATCAATCAAGCCGGTAACGGAGTATCCAAACTTCATCTCTTCGTCGCGCACGCTGTGCCCGCCAATTACGGAGCAACTGGCTTCGATCATTTTGGAAAGTCCACCTGCGAGAATTCGTTCCAGGATGGCCAAATCGGCTTTTTCCGGAAAACATACCAACGCGAGTGAAGTAAGCGGATAGCCGCCCATCGCATAGACATCACTGAGGGCATTGGTAGCAGCGATCTGACCAAACGTGTAGGGATCGTCCACCATGGGCGTGAAGAAGTCCACGGTTTGCACCAATGCAGTGCCGGGCCCGAGCAGATACACTCCGGCGTCGTCGGCTTGGTCGAAGCCGACCAGAACATTCGGGTCATGCTGCCGGGCTAATTTCCCAAGCACCGCGTCCAGCGCCGCCGGACTCAGCTTGGATGCTCAACCCGCAGCTTTTACGGACTCCGTCAAACGTATTGGCGTTGCATCGGCCATAAGGGCATTCTAAAGGAATTACAAGATTTGCTATTGCAGGCAAAGAGCTCTACCCACAAAGGACACCAAGTAATACAAAGGAAAATCCGTGACAATCCGTCGCGATCCGTGGCGCTCTTGACTTTTATTTCACCGAGACATCTGTCACTTGCAGGTCGGGGTAGGCGCGATTCCAGTCATTGCTGATGTGGTCAAACGTAAGACGAAACGGCGCACGCTGGTCAGGGATTAGCGGTGACAAGTTGAGGTCGACAGTATCCGGGTAGGGACCAGCGGTCTTCAGAACATAGAGAACGACATCTTCGGACTGTACGACTTCGTCGAGGGAATTCTTGAAGGCAACATGGACGGCCGCGTGCGTAACCGTCTTGTCACCGGTGTTAGTGACGGTTCCATCGATGTAGGTGATACGCGCCCCAACAAAATTCTCTGCAGCACTCATTTTCAGATCGGAGAAATTGAGCTTGGCAGCGTAAGGGTTCGGCGGAGTTGTTTTCTTAGGACTGCTGCGGGAAAGCAGCGCGATCACACCCACCACCACCAAGACGAACGCAACACCCAGCAGAATTGGCACCAAATTAGAGTCGCGTTGCCGCTCCGCCAGCGGAGATGGCTCGGTGAGACCGCCCATGTAATGAGATTGTACTACCGCCGATCGGGAACCAGACTTTCCGATTCGCAATTGCCGAATTGCCAATTGCAAACAGACTTCGGCGTGGCGGGAACAATTGGCAATTGAAAATCTGGAGATCGGTTCGGCTACTCTCCGCCTACCGTCAAGCCGTCGATCCTAATAGTCGGACAAGCCACGGCGCCCCGGAACTCAAGGTCGTTTCCGATCTCGGAGATATTGAAAAACATTTCCTTTAGATTTCCGGCCACTGTGATCTCTTCGACGGGATAGGCGAGCTCTCCCCCAGAAATCCAGAGTCCCGAAGCCCCACGGGAATAGTCGCCGGTCACCAGGTTGGCTCCGTGTCCGAGAAATTCGGTCACGTAAAGACCGTCTTTAATCTCTGAGATGACCTGCTTCGGCGTCTTTGTACCCGGCTGCAGGAAGTAATTTCCCGGCCCGATTCCCGGCGTTCCAGCCAAACCTCGAGACGCGTTGCCAGTGGTTTGAAGGCCGAGTTTCTTTGCCGTGTACGTGTTTAGCAGATAAGACTTGAGCACGCCGTTTTCAATTACGATGGTCCGTCTTGAAGGGACACCCTCACCGTCAAACGGGCTCGTCCCAAAACCACCAGGGATGGTGCCGTCGTCGATCACGTTGACGCCCTCGCCGGCGATTTTCTGTCCCAGTTTGCCCGCCAGGAACGAGGCGCCGCGATAGATTGAGTCCCCATTCACGCCCTCGAAAATATGTTCGAGAATCGAGTTGGACACCATTGGATCGAGAACCACTGGGACGCGCGCGGTTTTCGATTTTCGGGCGCCCAGGCGACGCAAAGTGCGCTGAGCTGCCGTCTCCCCCACGTGCTCGGGAGATTCAAGCCCGCTCAGGCTCCGGGCAACCGAAAACCAGTAGTCGCGTTGCTTGGCGCCGTCATCCGACTGCGCAATGGGCACAGCTGCGAGGGAACAATACGAGCGCTGGTATTCGCCGACGAATCCGTGAGAGTTGGCCAGAATCTTGTGTCCGGTCGCAGCTTCGAACGAACCACCTTCGGAGTTCTTGATACGAGGATCGTAGTCGAGCGCAGCCTTCTCCGCGCGGCGTGCGTAGCTGATGCGTTCTTCTCCAGGAAGCGAATAAACATCAGCCGAGTACAAATCGAGATTGCCGGTGATCGAGCCCAGTTGCGAGGCTTCCGGTATTCCCCCATAGGGATCTTCAGACGTGATCTTGGCGAGCTCCAGCGCCGATTTCACCATACGGTCGAGGCCGGCGCGGGAGAAGTCGCTGGAATAAGTGCTGGCCGCGCGTTTGCCATAGAAAACACGCATGCCGATTGCCTTCGACCCGGACTCTTTCAGAGTTTCAACTTGCCCCAGGCGCACCACAGTGGAGAACTCGTCGCCTTCCCGGACAACACACTCGGCGGCGGTAGCTCCACCGGACACAGCACGGCGCACGATGTCCTGAGCCAGTTCACGGAGGTCTGTTTCAATGTTCTGGTTTCGATTTTCAAGTTGGATTTGGGACATATGATTTCGTTCGGCAAAATTCCTTTGTGAACCTTCGTGTCCTTTGTGGTTTAGGGCATTTAAAGGCATCAACCACAAAGGGCACTAAGGTACACAAAGGAAACAAGCTGCAGATTCCTCGGCCGGAGTTACTGCATGAAACCGCCGACATCTTTCCTGGCCGTTCCGCCCACGGTCAAGCGATCGATCTTGATTGTCGGAATGCCAACGCCAACGGGTACGGCCTGTCCATCTTTGCCACAGGTGCCAACGCCCTCGTCGAGTTTCAGGTCATTGCCCACCATCGAAACGCGCGTGAGCACGTCGGGACCGTTCCCAATCAAGGTCGCGCCTTTGATTGGCGCGGTGATCTGTCCGTCTTCGATCAAGTAAGCTTCTGACGCTGAAAAAACAAATTTGCCACTGGTGATGTCCACCTGCCCGCCGCCGAAGTTCACGGCGTATAGGCCGTGCCGCACGGAACGAATGATATCCTGCGGATCATCTTCCCCAGCCAGCATGTAGGTGTTGGTCATGCGCGGCATGGGGATGTGTTCGTAGCTTTCGCGGCGTCCGTTCCCGGTATCGGCCATTCCCATCAAGCGCGCGGATAGCTTGTCACTCAAGTATCCCTTCAAAATTCCCTTTTCGATGAGCACGGTATTCTGCGTGGGCTCGCCTTCATCGTCCACGTTGACCGAGCCGCGACGCCACGGCATGGTGCCATTGTCCACCACCGTGCACTTTTCGCTGGCCACCCGCTTTCCAATCAATCCCGCGAAGGCGGAGGTCTGCTTGCGATTGAAGTCAGCCTCCAATCCGTGACCCACGGCTTCGTGCAGAAGCACACCGGGCCATCCGGGACCGAGCACCACTTCCATCTCGCCCGCCGGAGCCTCACGAGCATCCAGTTGCAGGACCGCCTGACGTGAGGCCTCCTTCGCAAAATACTCCGGAGTCTTTTCCCCGAAGAAAAAGTCCAACGCAACCCGTCCACCACCGCCGGAACTGCCGCGCGCGGAATTTCCGTCAGTTTTTGCGATACAAGAGACGTTCACCCGAGCCAGCGGCTGGGAGTCCTCAGCAAAGGTGCCGTCCGATCCGACGACCAGAATGTTGCGAAGCTCATCCGCGTAGCTGGCCCGCACTTCCTTAATGCGGGGATCGTAGGCTCGGGCTGCCTGATCCGCTCGCATTACCAATTCGACCTTGGCAGTGATTTCCGCGTCCACCGAGGGGAGGGTCACCGGGTACAGACTGCGTGCGGGTTTTTCCTGAAAGCCCACTGCTGGCGTCTTTGCCGGTCCGCTGGCGATCAACGCAGCGGTGCGGGCGGCATGCAGAATCCGCTCCGGAGAAAGGTCGTCGGTGTAAGCGTATCCCGTGCGCTCGCCGGCGATCACACGAATCCCGCAGCCGGCCGAAATCCCTTGAGAAGCAGACTTCACCATGGACTCGTCTACCATCAAAGAAGTCGAAGAAAGATACTCGAAATAAAGGTCGGCGTAATCGCCACCTGCCGAAAGAGCCGCTGCCAGATAATGCTCGAGATCGTGTTCAGTCAGGCCGTAATGCTGGAAAAAGAATCTGTTTTTGTCCACGTTGATTAGATGCCCTCGGACTCCAAAAAGCTCCTTGAGTCATTATCCCACACCGCGATGGTGTGGCGCGGGCGACCGCGACCGCGTTTTCTTGGGGCTCTACCACTGTCCGACGACCGCTCAAGATCGTGTTCACTCGTCACAGACGACGAAGTGGAAAGCCTGAAACAATTCCGCAGTGACTCCAGAATCCCTCGTCCGCACGGTCGAAGACTTTCTTACGTGCGCGCGCGATGCCGTAATCATTGAAGACGGCGCTGTAGTCTTCGATCTTGCTCAATCCAGGTACTCGATCTCCGGGGAGCGCAACAAGTGTCTGCTGCACCTGTGGTCGGCGGAACGGAACTTTGTGCGGCGAGTTCTGGAGGCAGAGGTTAAGAATGAAATCCTCCGCCTCGCAGTGCAACGTCTGGGCCAGGCGAAACCCACCAAGCTGGAGATCTGCCGCGAGCGCGATCGGCGCACGCCCACCGCCAAGCGAGCCGCGCGCATGGCCTACCAGCGTGTGTTGCAACAAGTCCTGCAGCGCCACTTCCCCGGGTTCACCGTGGACCCGCTCAGTACCTCCATGGATCTTGAGCGATCCTTCGGCCCGGTTTATACGCGAGGCTTGTTGCGTAGAGGACAATCTGCATTTGCCGTGCTGGGCGTGAATGGACCAGGAGACCCAGGGTTCCATCGACGCGACGCTGACGTTCGGCATTCTATGGCTCGATGCGTGCCGGGTTGCGAAAGCTGGGAAGTTCGTTGTCGAAGGGCTGAAGCTGTTCTTGCCGGCGGGAACATCCGCTCTAACCCGGGAGCGCATGGCGCATTTGAATCCTGAGGCGGCCAAGTGGCAGTTGTACGAAGTGGAAGAGCGCGACCACAGCCTGAAAGAGCGGGACATTTCCGACTGCGGCAACGTGGCAACGCGGCTAGTGCACTCGACCGACGAATCGGCAACTCTGGCAAGGTTTGCGACTGCAATTTCGCAGGTTCGCGAACTGATGACCGAAGCCGACGTCACGACTTTATCCCCCGGGGAGATTGCTTTTCGTTGTCATGGGCTGGAGTTCGCGCGGGCACGGCTGGCTCATGAGCCCGGGTCGTTTCTCAGCACGTCCGAGATTGTTTTCGGCGTGGGTGCGCAAGAGAGAGTTCTACGCGACAACAACCTTTCAACGTTCACGGAGTTAGTACGAAGCATCGGCGAAGTACGCCATCCCGAGGGCCCGCGCGATCATCCACTATGGCGGCTGCATCCGGAACGTTGGCTGGAATCGCTGGTCCTGCGAGACGTATCAGCAGTGAACGAACGCCTCGATCGGGCTTCTTTGTATTCGCAGGTGCCGGCGTTCTCGGCGTCCGACCGCGCCATGATTGACGTGCTCACCGTCACGAGAGAGGGACGTCTCGCGGTCGTCGAGCTCAAAGCCGATGAGGACATCCATTTGCCACTACAGGGCCTCGACTACTGGGCGCGAGTTGCATGGCATCACGCCCGCGACGAGTTCCAGCGCTTCGGATACTTTCCGGGACGGGAGCTGTGCGCCGACAAGCCTCTGCTCTTCCTGGTGGCTCCGGCTCTGCATGTGCATCCGGCGACGGACACGCTGCTGCATTACATCTCGCCAGAGATCGATTGGGCACTGCTGGGCATTGACGAGAGATGGCGCGAGGGAGTGCGGGTTGTGTTCAGCAAGCGGCCCGTGCGAAATGTGCAGATCACTAAAGCTGGCTAAACCAGCCATGCCTGCAAAGGTTAGTCCGCGTTCATCCGTGCGAATCCGTCGCGACGTTGACGCTCACTTCTCCGGCCACGCTCCCAGCATGCGCCGCGCGTATAACATCTGGCCCAAGTGATACCCGTTGTGATCGGCGATCAGCAAGGCCTCGCGCAGGATCGTCTGGCCGTCGCCCCATGGGATGCTGGCAAACAGATCCGTCTTCGGATTTTTCACCAGATCCTGCATCGCCTTCAAGCCTTGGCGAAAGTTCTTGATGCTTGCATTCCAAGCGGCAGGACTGGGCGGAGCATCCGTTGTCGGCCAGTACCCTTCAGGCCACTTCGGGGAGACGTATTTCGGGTTGCGGCTGAACTCCAGAATGTCCCATTGCGCGATGTGCATGTGCTCCAGTAGCATCCACAGCGAATGGGGCAGACCGGCAGGCTTCCGCCCGCGCAGTTTGACCGGAATGTCAGCGATCACTTCGTCGAACTTGACGTGGGCTCCGCCTCCCTGGAGCAAGTAAACAACATGCTCACGCAGCGCCTTGTCCTTGTGATCTTCTTTCATATTTCATGACTCCTCTTAAACGGTTGACAGTCAAAGGCCAGGTGAAGGACTGATGATTTTCAGCGCTTCTTCCTCTGATTGTTCGGCTCGATAAACACGCGAAATGCCTCGCACGATGCGACGCATTGGCAGTGTACCCTTCTCTTCGGCAAAGAAGATTTCACCTACGCGGTTGCTGCGGTAGTACCAACGCTTCAGAAGCACCAGGTGCTCCATGGTCTCAAGGGCAGTACTTGCATTGGCTGCTGGAAACGAGGCGAGGGCTTCTTGTACTCGCGATTCCATCGACTGCGACTTCGTGTGTTCCGCAGCCTGGATTGGAAAGTTCAGGGGGCCGGAGATGCGTCCAGCATCCATCTGGAAGAAGTTGACTGATCCCGGGCTGGCACTTCGCTGCACCATCACGCCCGCGAGACGATCGATGCGGCGAACGATTTCCGCGAGTTGGCTTATCACGGGCCTGAGCTTGTCCAGCCGCGCATGCAGGGCGGAGGCATTTTCAAATTCCAGATTGGCTGAGGCGGCGTCGCGCTGCAGAGAAACTTCCCGCACCAGGGATTCACCGCCGGTGTCGAAATACGCCTGCACGCGGGCCACCTCGGCCCGGTACTCCTCGTCGCTGCAGCCCTTGAAACAGGGCGCGAGACACATCTTCATCTCCGAGTAGATGCAACCCGGGAACTTGGGATCGGGATTCAGATCATCGACGCAGCGCCGCATCTTGAAAAAATCGAGCGAGTCGCTGGCAAACTTCTCTGCCGCGGTCCGCGAGCGGAATGGTCCGTAGTAAATGTTGCGCCCGCCGAGACGGCCAAGCCGGGTAGTGACCGACGCACGCGGAAATTCGTTTTCCATATGCAGCTTGACCAGAGGGGCACGGCGCAGCCGCAGGCGGTTACTGTAGGTTTGTGGAAAAGTAGAACGCAGAAGCCGGTAAAGCAAGAATCCAGATTCAAAGTCTGAACCCGTCGGCGTGTATTCAATCCAGCGGATGCGATCCCGCAGGTTGAGTTTCTTGCTGTGTTCCGCGGGCGCGCCGAGCAAGCGCTGGAGTCGGCGGCGCAGATTGGCGGTTTTACTGACGTAAGGCTCCGATTGCTGATCGTCGCGAAGGAGAAACACAGCAGGCGCAGCGGGAACTGTGGCCCAGAGTTCAGCATCGTGGACGGGAACGAACTCCAGGCAGCAGGTCAGCACGAAGTCCATTCTAGTTTGGATTTGGCGCAGAGGAGACGCGGCCTTTTCACGGGGTTTGAATCCAAGCCCTGGTGAGCTTCGTTCGACCTGGACGGGTCGGATGCAAGTCCCTACATGATCCTTAGCGGAAGCCGGCGGTCCGAAACTTCTTCCGATAGTCTGGGGCATCTATGTCCACAACGCGGCACATCTCACACAACCGCGAACGCATGCGTTCACCGATCCGATCGCCCAGAGTCGTTGGTTGCCGCTCATTAGTTCGGGGACCAGCGACTGCGGCGGCAGGCCCATCCTGAAAGTTCGTTGTGATAATCGTCGTGCGGTTCTCGTTATAGCGTGTGTTAAGGATGACGCTGACAGTGTCCCAAACCCAGCCGGTCGGTACTACGGCTCCCAAGTCGTCCAAAACTATGACTTCCGTTTCAAATACTGGCCTTAGGAGTTCTAATTCAGTAACTTCGACCGAAGGGTTGTAGGAATTCTGAATCTGCTTTAGCAGATCACGATAGTCGCAGAATAAACTTGGAATACCCTTCTTTAATATGAGTTCCTTAAGGATCGCGATGGCGAGATGTGTCTTCCCCCCGCCGCTCGGCCCGATTAAGAGCAAACCTGTCCTGTCCAGCGGATACTGCTCCACGAACTTAGCGGCGGCTATTTTTGCCGATGCTGCTCCGCGTTGTGAGCCTTCGATTGCATAGGAGCCAAAATCACAGGACTTATAGCGGGGTGGAATTAGAGCTTGGCTCAGCAGGCGCTCGGAGCGTTTAAGCAACCGGCATTCGCAGGGGGTCACTCGCTTATCGTTCCCAAACGCTACCGTTTTCCAGCCAGTATCTCCACAGACCATACAACTGGGTGCACCTTCAGCTTGCTTGACGCTCGCGCTCTCCACTGCACTTTGCGGAGTAACAGGCCCAGCAAGTTCCCCACTGGGTGAGACCAGAGTCCGGATGCTGCGCACACTCTTCTCGTCCATTTTCTTTCCTCCTCTCCCAAAACTCCGGCATCTTTAAATACTGGCCCTCGGAGAAGAACTTGACCGGGTTTGGAATAAAGCGCAATTCAGTTGATGGCCAGTGGGCCACTTTATCCGCAAAATTCCTAGTTCCACTGAGCACATGATTCACTCCATCCCTCCCAATGGCCTCAGCAATGGCATCTTGCTGCACCTGCGGAAGGGAGCGGGTCGTTAGGTGGCTATTTGCCGGATAGAGATGCCCAATTTTATCGACATCTGAACTCAGATTGTCGATCATTTTCTTTTCTTCTTCAAATCCTTTTCCTTCTACAAATAATTTAATTTGTTTTCCAACTTCATTTTCACCTTCATTTACAGACATTGGTGTGACACTAGCGTGACTGGAGCGTTCCTTACGCTTTCTCTCTGTAGCTGATCGACGAGTCTGCTCATCCCGAACCATGCGTCGCGAGAAAATGGCCCCGCGAGTATCTCTCTGGGCCACGCCCTTCGACACTAACTCCGCGATGTATCCTAGATTCGCGCCGATGTCGCCACCGATTGCCTCTGCGATTTCCTCATCGCTCCAAGGCTTACCGCTGGCATCAACGAACACGCCGCGAACCGGACATTCAAAAAGCAAACAGAGTAAATCCATCCAGACACCCTTCGCTGCCTTTGAACAGCGGCGAAGGCAAGGGTCCTTCTGCCAATCTCCTGGGTAGAACATGAAGGCGGGTAGCTTTCCCATTTCCTACGGTCCTTTATGATTCCGCACAAAAAGCTACGGATAGCAATGCCATGATTTAAGGGTGCGTTTCGAAGGGTGCCCGATTGCCCCGGATCGCGCAACAGGAAAAAACTCTCAAGCTGTGCACATGCTGTGGAGATGTGGTCCAGGTTGTGGACGAAGGCGGAAAAACATCAGCTGAGCGAAATCTGCTGAGCTTTGCTCGACACGACAGCCGAGGACGGCTATTTCCGTCTGAGTTCGACTACTTTGAATGCTTCCGCTTATTCGTAACAGAACTTCCTCCGGGCGAATCTTCATTCGCCGCCTCTCTGACCATCTGGAGAAACGCCCGCACTTCAGTTCTCAGCGGTCGATGGCGAGGATGAATTACATCCAGGCTGCGCCGAAGAGGTTCGGCGTCCAAGAGTTTCACGGTGGTTAGTTTATGGGTGCGAATTTCCCGGCCAACCGCTATCTGGGGCAGGAAAGCGAGACCAAGCCCGCGTTCCACCATCCGCTTCGCGGTTTCAATCGAGTCTACTTCCAAGGCAACGTTGGGAACCAAGCCGGCAGTGCGAAACAGGCTATGGGTCAGAGTCCAGTCGCTCGATCCCCGTTCGTAAAAGATCAGCGGCCAGCTCGCTACCTGCTCCAAACGAGCCCGCCGAGAATGTTTCGGACCTCGCTTCGGATGTGCGACCAGCAACAGCGGATCATCCCGAAGACTTATGGTTTCGACCTCGGGGTGGTGCAGCGAGCGTGCCAGACCAATTTCTGCGTCTCCTCCCAACACCATGTCCAATACCTCTTTCGAATGTCCCGGGCGAATGCTGATGATGACATTAGGATGCGCCCGCTGAAAGCGCTTGAGAATGTCCGGGAGGAAGTAGACAGAGATTGATAGAGCAGCAGCAATCTGCAGGGGAGTTCCACTGGCCGGTTGCGATTCATGGACCGCTTGTCGCGCAAGTGCAGCCGTCCGCAAGAGCAGCTCGGCGTGAGGGCGAAATGTCCGTCCAGCATCAGAAATAATCAGCCCACCCCGGGAGCGCGAGAACAGCTTCACCGCCAGGGACTCCTCCAGAGCCTTAATCCGGGCGCTCACCGCAGGCTGGCTGATCCGCAGCGCTTCCGCGGCGCGATGAAAGCCCCCAAACGTAGCCACCGCGAGAAAGGTCTCAACCTGGTCGATTTCCATCCCTAGCCTCCCAGCGATACGACTTCCTAACAACATCCCATTATCACAAACATAGGCCCTGATAACAATCATTTATCAGCATGATAGAAACGTTCAGTTTGACCAGCGTCGGTCTCTGCTCCACAATCCACACAGATGTAGACCTCTCGGTTCGGGCTTGAATGCGGGTTCAGGTTAGGCCTTTCCCAGAGAACCGGTAAACCCCAGTCGCTGCACAAAGGAGAATATGTCAAGCAACGGAAACGGAAAGAGCTCAAACGTGGCAACAGAATGGAAGTTGAGTACGCGCTGGGCAGGAATTACCCGACCTTACACTGTGCAGGATGTCGAGCGTCTGCGCGGGTCCATCCACATCGAACACACCCTGGCGCGGCAAGGCGCAGAGCGGCTTTGGGACCTCTTGCAAAACGACTCTTACGTTCCGGCCCTCGGCGCAATGACCGGGAACCAGGCGGTACAGCAGGTCAAGGCTGGGCTGATGGCAATCTACGTGAGCGGCTGGCAGGTTGCAGCCGACGCCAATGATGCCGGCCAGATGTATCCTGACCAGAGCCTGTATCCCGCCGACAGCGTGCCTAATCTCTGTCGCCGCATCAATCAGGCGCTCACTCGCGCCGACCAGATTCACCATGCTGAAGGCGAGAACGGAGTCCATTGGTTCGCTCCGCTGATCGCCGACGCCGAAGCCGGTTTCGGTGGCAACTTGAACGCATTCGAATTGATGAAGGCCATGATCGAGGCTGGCGCCGCCTGCGTGCACTTTGAAGATCAGCTATCCTCCGCGAAGAAATGCGGACACCTGGGTGGCAAAGTCTTGGTGCCGACGGTCGAGGCGATCCAGAAGCTGGTTGCCGCCCGCCTGGCAGCCGACGTACTGGGCGTACCCACGCTAATCATGGCACGAACCGATGCCGATAGCGCCCACCTGCTGACCAGCGACGTGGATCCGCGCGATCGCGAGTTCCTTACTGGAGAGCGAACTCCAGAAGGCTTCTTCGGCATCCGCGGGGGCATCGAATCAGCGATCGCTCGTGCCATTGCCTACGCACCCTATGCGGACCTCATCTGGTGTGAGACCTCGCATCCTGACCTCGAGGAAGCGCGCCAGTTCGCCGAAGCGGTCCACGCGAAATATCCCGGCAAGCTGCTGGCGTATAACTGCTCCCCGTCGTTCAACTGGAAGAAGAAGCTCGACGATGCCACCATCGCCAACTTCCAGACTGAACTTGCGGCCATGGGATACAAGTTCCAGTTCATCACCCTGGCTGGTTTCCATGCTCTGAACCTGAGCATGTTCGAACTGGCCCGCGGATACAAACTCACGGGCATGACTGCGTACTCGCGGCTCCAGGAAAAGGAATTCAGCCGCGAATACCAGCATGGCTACGAAGCCGTAAAACACCAGCGCTTCGTCGGCACCGGCTATTTTGACGCCGTCACGCAGGTGATTGCTGGGGGAACGTCATCGGTGACGGCGCTGGCCGGTTCGACGGAGACCGAGCAGTTCGCCCAGATGAAGCCCCAGCTGCGCCCGAAGAGCGGCCCCGACGCGGCTTGCCAGCCTATTCTCGGGGACTGCCCATCGGAGATCGTCCAACTACAAAGTGCAGAACCCGGCCCAGAGGAGAGCTTAATGCCTTCCGGGGATTAGCCCCGCGGATCTGATTTTTCGCTGAGAAGCCACTCTTCTGAATCGCTCAACCAAGCGAGGAGAGTGGCTTTGGTTTTGAGCCGGATTCCAACCCTTGGACAGCTTTTCCACCGAACCGACCCAAACATGGCATCCAGAGCCGATTTTCACAGTTGACATTCGCCGTTGCTGGGAGCTAAATAAGGCCGCCGGGTTTCTCACTCAGGGAGTGCTCCCTCCCCGCGCCCTTTGAGGACAAAGAGACCTGCCAGGAGAGACGATGAACAAAGCCGATCTCATTGACCGAATCGCATCTGGTAGCGGCATCAGCAAGGCTCAGGCGGCTACCGCAATCGACACAACCGTGGACAGCATTACGTCCGCCCTGAAAAAAGGCGATCGCGTAGCGTTGATTGGTTTCGGCACTTTCTCCGTATCGCAGAGAAAGGCTCGCAATGGGCGTAACCCGCAGACCGGCGCCACCATCAAGATCGCTGCCCGGAAGGTAGCAAAGTTTTCGGCCGGGGCCGAACTCAAGAAAGCGGTCAACCGCAGTAAGTAACTGGGGCCAGATTTCACATCGAATGCGGCAGGGGGTCGGCCCTGCCGTTTTTCATTTGGCGCGAACGAACAAGCAATGGAGGACGGGCGTCTCGCCCGTCAGAGCCGTGAAGAACTCAAAAGCTCACCGGAGGCGCGGTGTCAGAAAGCCAGTGTGTCTTCGATACTCCTGGTAATCGTCGCTGAATTCAGTTGCCAGCAACGCTTCTTCCTTCCCCGCTTTGCGAGAGAATTCCACCAGTCCGACCAGGACCCCGATCACAGCGCGCCATTCTCCAACGACTAGTGCCGTGCCCGCCATCGCCAGAAGTAGCCCGGAATAGAGCGGATGACGGACATAGGCGTAAGGACCAGAGCGAATGAGTTGGTGGTCTACCTTAAGAGTCACCCGGGCGCTCCAATACTGACCCAAACTGTACCGCGCCCAGATCGCAATTCCAGCTCCAACGAATGTCAGCAAGATTCCCGATACCCGAAGCCAGGCGTTCTGCGGCACAAAACGCAAGCCTAACGTGCCGAGGTTCAGCCTGTGGGAAAACAAGAGCACAAATGCCAGACCCATCAGGCCGATGTGGAATAGGCGACTGCCCGGACCCTCCTCGACCTTCGTCCGCTTCACACGCAGAGCACTGACTGTCCAATAAACGGCAAGCGCATACCATGGAATCAAATCTGGGCTTGGCAATATCATGAAGGTCATATCTTCCTCCCGGCCACTTCGCGATGACCGCTTCTTGGGCTTGCCACAAGCCGATGCAGCCGCCGGATCCAGGCCAGTTCCGAATGAATCTGCTCGATCAGGTAGCGAACGACCTCCCCGCCATAAATCCCCAAGTCTATGCTCCGCCGAAGGCTGGCCAGCTTCGCTTCCCGGCCTTCCAGGTAGCTCTCCCGCTTTTTGAGGATGCGTGTACGGATCGGCGCCTCGAGCACGTCGAACATTCCGACTCGCGTAATAAAACCGGCAAACGAAGACGCATCGGACTCGCCGAATTCGCTCAGCCGCGTCACCATCTCCCGCCGTCCCAGTGTGGTGATTGCGTACTGCAGACGCGTCTGACCGCGCTCTCCCGGCATCGTCTTTTTGCTCACCCAGCCCTCAGCGCTGAAGCGGCGCAACAGGGGATAGACCAGATTGTTGTGCATCGCGCCTTGCCCAAGAATGAACCCGGCTTCGCGTTTCAACTGGTATCCGTGCTTCGGGCCATCGAGCAGAGTAGCCAGGATTATTAGGTCATTCATGACACTGTCAATTATGTCCTAATGGAGAAGCCGTGTCGACTACCGTGGAACAAACCCTTCGTGATACTTCGTGTCCTTTGTGGTTATTGATTTTCCTGTGGCTCTTACGAGGAACTAAAAGGGCTACCCGATTTGCTGAATCCTGCGGGCATCCTTTAGAATCAAATGGTTCGATACAGAGGTTTGGAGACCATGAAAGCAGCCATACATCCCGCTTACAACGAGATCCGCGTTATGTGCGCATGCGGAAACAGCTTTACCACCCGCTCGACCCACAAGGGCGACATCCACGTAGAAATCTGCTCCAATTGCCATCCCTTCTTTACCGGCAAGCAGAAGCTGATGGACACCGCCGGCCGCGTGGAACGTTTCCGCCGGAAGTACGCCAAGAAAGAAGCGCCGAAGGCCTAAGTTTCCAGCTGCGGATTTTGCAAGAAGTCTAGAGCCTCCCTGCGGAGGCTCCGACTTTTGCGCCTGAGATCAATCGATGGACGACGTGCGTCTCGCCCGTCCTGTCCCGCGCGAAGCAAGGAGAGAACCACCGGACTTGCGGGCAAGTTCGAGGCGTACCTAGTTTCCTTCAACTACGCCAGCCGAAAGGCAACTAACTCGATATCCCGTGACGATGACAAAGCGGCGAGACGGCCCGTCCACTGCGGTTTTGCCTATGATTTTCACAAATGCACTTCACCCTCGTTTCATAGTACTCAACGGTGCCGCATAAAAGGATTCCGCAGAAATTGCGCCACTACAGGCATGCCCAATCCTTGTCATACAAGGACTGCACCAAATCTGCTGCACATGCCTGTGAACCACCCGCACTCGATTGAAAATTCGGAAGATACGGTTCCGCATTTTTCATTGACTCCAGAAATGAAAAGAGTAAAACCATAATCGTTCTTTGACAACTTCTGATGTTTTCCCGGTTGGTGCGGCGTCCGGGGCTCAAGCGAAGTCACCCTCTACATTGCAAAATGATTGAGGGAGGGTTAGCAAGGGTCTATAGCAAAGTGCTGGTCGAGGCGAACAAGAAGATCTGTCGAAGGCAGGATAGAGTCCCGAGGCGTTGGGTTGGTTTATCCGGTTGGCGGTAAGCCCGGAGCCCGAGCAATGATCGCGAGTTGCCATCCGCAAGGATCGCAACTAGGGCAGGTCGGCGAGGGTCTAAAGCGAGCTACTGGCCGAGACGAATGATCCCAACACCACCTCGGGACTCTTAATTTTTGTCTGCAGCAGTTAGTGGCCAGTGGTTAGCCTGGGCTGCAGCTCTCCCCCAAGTTAATTGCGAATCCGTAGCAAGGCGACCACTGTCCACGGTTTTCACGGCCCCTCCTGCACTTGAAACTTCTCGTTCGGCACCAGTCGCGCCCGGTAGATCGAGTTGGTCGCGGCCACCTCAGCCACCGCATCCACATTCAGTTCATACGAACCACGTGGCAAGTTCTCTCCAAAAGGAATCTCCAAACTCGTGGTGTCCTTTTTCAAGGTAAAGTGCTGGTAGCCAATCGCAGTAGCGCGTCCGATGTCATTCACAGCCATCATGATTACGGTCAAATCAAAGTCCTGCCCGGTCTGATTGGACACCATCATTGAACCCTCCAACCGCCGGCCTGTCACCTTGGGGTAGCGACTCCATTGCAGCCATGAGCGGCGCCACAACCGTCAGCACAAGTTGCTGGTTACGTTGTACCGCAGGTCTGCCGCCGTCGGTCACCGTTACCGTAAACCGGAACTCTCCGTTTTCCGTCGGAACGCCGCTCAGAACCCCATCTCGCCCCAGCACGATGCCAGCGGGCAGAGCACCCTCCGTGACCTCCCACCGCAAAGGAGTGATCCCCCCACGCGCTTCCAAATGAGCTTCGTAGTATTGCCTGAGGTATGCTTTGGGCAAGCTTGTGGTTAGAACCACAAGCGGTTCGCCACTCGCCGCGCCTTGTTGGGCGTCAGCAATGCTGGCAAAGACGCACAAATAACAGACTAGGAGAGCCAGCACACACCGGTATTCGAGCTTTATCTCGGGTCGGGTGGACACAGACCGGATTATAGCTCGTGCCTTGTCCCCCTCGACGCAGCCGCCACCCGCACGATAAGCTAGATAGTTTCCGAAAGGGGGCGGAATGCATGCGTGATGCAGTTGCACGGCTGTGGCCGGAAATCCAGTGGATCGAGAAGCCCAAACTGCGGGAGCAGGTCACCCAGACTTGGATCAAGGCATTGGAACGCAGCCCCCTGAAGCCCGACGACCTGAACCGGATTCCATTCACTCTGCTCGTGCCCAACTGTCCGATCACGTTCATGGAGCATAAGCGCTGCGTGGTCCATATCGCCCGCCAGAGTGCCGAGTCTATGCACGAATTCATGGGGCGTGCGCTGCCGGTGAACATGGACATCGTGATCGCGGGCGCAATTCTCGCGGATGTCGGCAAACTGCTCGAGTATGAACTCGGACCTGACGGCAAGAGCCGTCAAAGCGAGCGGGGCGAAGCCTTGCGGCATCCCTTTACGGGGGTGGCGCTGGCGCTCGAATGCGGCGTGCCCGACGAAGTCTGCCATATTATCGCCTCCCATGCCGCCGAGGGTGATCTGGTGAAGCGCACCACTGAAGCCTACATCGTGCATCACGCCGACTTCATGGCGTTTCTACCATTCAAGAATCCGAAGAACGTGAAGGTGAAATGAGTCCCAAACAGCCATTCGTTCTTATTTTTTGTCATTCCGAGCGAAGCGAGGAATCTGCTGTTTCGCGCCGGCGCTGAATGCTGGATCCCTCGCGTCGCTCGGGATAACAAGTCGAAACAATTGAAGCAACCCAAGGAGACCCCTTGTCCGCCGCTAAAGAAGCAGTCGCCACCAAAGAAACCATCACCGCGAAGATGTCCCGCTGGGCTGCCACGCTGGGCTACAAGCAACTCTCGCAAGACGCCGTCTACCAGGCGAAACGCTTCCTGCTCGATTCTGTGGGCTGTGCTCTCGGCGGCTACCAGCAACACGACGTGAAGATCGCCCTCGAAGTGCTCGATGAGATCGCGGGCAAAGGCCCGGCCACCGTGATCGGCACCGGCAAGCGGATCGACCCCGTCTCCGCCTCGCTCGCCAACGGCCTCATGATCCGCTGCATGGATTACAACGACATTTACTGGAAGCAGGATCCGTCGCATCCCTCCGACATTTTCCCGGCAGCCATGGCGGGTTGCGAGCGCACGAAAAGCAATGGGAAAGAGTTGATCGTCGGGCTCGTGCTGGGACACGAATTCGAAATGCGTTTCTGCGAAGCCGCATTCCCAGGTATCCGCGAGCGCGGCTGGCATCACGCCACTCTGACCGCCTTCGTCTCACCCTTCGTCGCCGGACGCGCCCTGCATCTCCCCTGGGAGCAGATTCAACACGCGGTAGGCATATCCGCCAGCCGCCACGCCACGCTGGGAGCCGTAACTGCGGGCAAGCTCACCATGATGAAGAACACTGTGGACCCAATGGCAACGCAGAGCGGAATGCTGGCCGCGCTCATGGCGGAGAAGGGTTACACCGGGCCCGAGCACGTAATCGACGGCAAAGAAGGATTGACCCACGTTTTCGGGCCGGAATGGAAACTGAACATCCTGACCGACGGTCTGGGCGATTCATGGCGCATCACGCAGTGCGGCATGAAGGCGTTTCCCACCGAGGCGCTGACGCACACGCCGATCTCAGCCGTACTCGACATCGTGAAGTCGAACGACTTGAAGCCGGACCAGGTAACCAAGATTCAGATTCGATCGCTGGCCCGCGCCGCGGACATTCTCTCCGATCCCAGCAAGTACGATCCCCGCAGCAAAGAAACTGCCGATCATTCCTTGCCCTACGTGATCGCGGCGGCCCTGGCGGAGCGGCAAGTAACCCCGGTGCAATTCACCATGGAAAAGATCATGGATCCCGCGATTCGTGCTCAGCTGCAGAAAGTTGAAGTGGTCGCCGACCCCGAGATAGAAAAGGTTTTTCCAGCTTTGCAGCGGGTGATCGTAAACATCACAACCACGGATGGACGGACGTTCACCAAGCAACTCGACTATCCCAAGGGTGATCCGCGCAACCCGCTCACCGATCAGGAGGTCGAAGAGAAATTCGCCGCGCTGGCAGAAGGCGTATTGTCGCCGAAAGCCCAGAAGAAGCTGAAAGACGCAATCTGGAACCTGGAGAAGATCGGCTCAGTAAGCAAGCTGATGGCTCTTATGAAAGCAGACGTGCGCCCGAAAAAGGTCGCAGTGAAGAAAAAGCGTGCACGGCGATGAACGTGTGGGGACGGGCGCCCTCGCCCGTCCAGGCCGAGCAAGCTCGGCAGGTTCTTTGGTTGCATAGCGGAGATCCAACAATGCCCCAGACCATCGTTGAAAAAATCGCGCAAAGCCATCTCGCCGAAGGCCCCAAGCGCCCGCTGCGCACCGGAGACTTCCTCTCCATCCGCCCGCATCACGTAATGACCCACGACAACACCTCGGCGGTAATGAGCAAGTTCAAAGGCATCGGCGCAAAAAAGATTCACGATCCGAGGCAACTCGTGTTCGCCCTCGATCACGACATTCAGAACAAAGACGAAGCCAACCAGAAGAAATACCGGGCCATCGAGGCATTCGCGAAGGAGCACGGCGTTGACTTCTATCCGGCAGGCTCAGGAATCGGCCATCAGATCATGGTGGAACGCGGATACGTCGTCCCCGGAACATTCGTCGTCGCCTCCGATTCACATTCCAATATGTACGGCGCCCTGGGGGCGATCGGCACACCCATCGTACGCACCGATGCCGCTGCCGTCTGGGCCACCGGCGAGTTCTGGTGGCAGATTCCGCGTTCGATCGAGGTCGTGCTGCAAGGCAGGTTGCCCGAAGGCGCCACAGGCAAAGACGTGATCATCAGCTTGTGCGGACTCTACAACCACGACGAGGTACTGAACGCCGCAATTGAATTCAGCGGTCCCGGCGTGGCCAGCCTCTCCATGGACGCGCGCCTTTCCATCTCCAACATGACTACGGAATGGGGCCCCCTGGTCGGTTGGTTCCCCGTCGATGAAGTAACGATTAAATATCTGAAGAACGTGCATCAGCGTCTGAAAGCAACCGGCGTCGAGCGATTCTCTGAGAAAGACATCGAGAGTTGGACGAAGAATCCGCCGCGACCCGATGCCGGCGCCGTATACGCTGCTCGCATCGTGCTGGATCTCGGCCAGGTGACGCCACACGTTTCTGGTCCCGACACGGTGCAGACAATGGCTTCTCTCGCCGAAATGGAAAAGCACAAAGTCACCATCCAGAAGGCCTACCTGCTCTCCTGCGTGAACTCGCGCCTCGAAGATCTGGATGCTGCCGCGAAAGTTCTGAAAGGCAAGAAGGTGGCTCAAGGCGTGCAGTTCTACTTGGGAGCCGCCAGCAGGTGGGTGCAGGAAGAAGCGGAGAGGCGCGGCATCTGGCAGATCCTACTCGATGCCGGTGCGAACCCCTTGCCCGCCGGATGCGGCCCATGCATCGGACTGGGAGTCGGATTGCTCGAGCCCGGCGAAGTCGGAATCTCCGCTACCAATCGCAATTTCAAAGGCCGCATGGGATCGCGCGACGCCAAGTGCTACCTGGCGAGTCCAGAGGTAGTCGCGGCCTCCGCAATAGCAGGCTATATTCGCGGGCCGCATGAAATCAGCGGCGGCGAGCCGTCGCGCAGCTACACGGAATTTTCGACCAGTGCCGCAACGGAGAAAATCGACATTCTGCCTGGCTTTCCCGCGCGAGTCCGTGGCCGCCTTGTCTTCCTCCCGCAAGACAACGTCAACACCGATGCGATTTACGGAAAGGACTACACTTACCGCGACGACGTCACCAAAGAATTGATGGCGAAAGTCGTGATGGAAAACTACGATCCCCAATTCGCCTCTCGCACTCGCGCGGGGGATGTTGTGGTCAGCGGATTCAACTTCGGAACCGGATCGAGCCGCGAGCAGGCCGTGACCTGTCTCAAGGCCAAAGGCATCCCGCTGGTGATTGCGGCCAGCTTCTCGCAGACCTATCTGCGCAATGCATATAACAATGGCTTCTTGTGCGTCGAGGTGCCAGAACTAGTAAAGCGCCTGCGCGAGCAACTCGCGAAAGAGGTCTCGGCAAAAGAAAAAACAGTTATTCCCGGTGAAGAAATCGATATCGACTTCACCTCCAGCGTGATCCACTGGCGCGGAGAGAAGTTCGCATTCCCCGCGCTGGGAAGTGTTCCGCAGTCGCTAGTCATAGCAGAGGGAGTTGAGAATTTAGTAGCAAAGCGTTTGGGCCTTAGCTGAAGCGAAAGCATTTCTGTAGAGACGTTGTGTGCAACGTCGTCCAGCCTAAGCCAGAAAAGACCTCTGTGACGCTGTGTCTGTGGTGAAAAAGTTCTAGGAGAAACGCATTCATGGCAAAACATACAGTAGTAACAATGCCGGGTGACGGAATCGGAAACCAGGTCCTGCCCGAGGCCTTGCGCGTCCTGAAAGCCGTCGGCTTTGATGCCGAATATATCCACGCCGACATCGGCTGGGAATGCTGGAGAAACGAAGGCAACGCCCTCCCCGACCGCACCATCGATTTGCTGGCCAAACACAAGCTGGGCCTGTTCGGCGCCATCACCTCCAAGCCCAATAAAGAAGCTCAGGCCGAACTCAAGCCCGAGCTGCAAGGCAAGGGCCTGGTCTACTACAGCCCGATCGTGACCATGCGCCAAAAATTCAGCCTCGATATCTGCATGCGCCCCTGCATCGGCTTCACCGGCAATCCTCTGAACTACATTCGCAAGCGCGTGGACGACGACTACGACGAGCCCCAGATCGATACCACAGTATTTCGTCAAAACACAGAAGGAATGTACGCCGGGATCGAATGGACCAACCCGCCCGAGATTGTGCGTGCCGCCCTCAACTCGCATCCCAAGTTCAAAGCCTTCGCCGGCGTGCCTGGCCCAGACATCGCCGTCAGCGTGCGCATTATCACTCGTCCGGCCGCACGGCGAATCGTCACCGCCGCATTCGAGTATGCGAAAAAGCGTGGTTTCAAAGGCGTGACCATCTGCGAAAAGCCGAACGTAGTCCGTGAAACCTCGGGCATGATGGAAGAGACCGCAAAAGAAGTCGCCAAGAGTTATCCGGGAATCGCGTTGTGGTCCACGAATATCGACGCCCAGTTGATGTGGCTGAACAAGAATCCTGAAGACTACAACGTAATCGTAGCTTCCAACCTGTTCGGCGATATCCTATCCGACGCGTTCGCCGGCCTGGTCGGCGGTCTGGGATTCGCCGCCTCGGGCAACATCGGAGACGAAGTCGCAGTGTTCGAGCCGACGCACGGATCAGCCCCCAAGTACGCCGAGTTGAATCCGCCCATCGTGAATCCGATCGCCATGATCCTCTCCGCTGTCATGATGCTCGAACACGTGGGCGAGAATGACAAGGCTAAGCGAATTAAAGATGCCATCTCCACCGTGGTGAAAGAGGGTAAAGTACGAACCTACGACATGATGCGAATTTCGGGCGGCGCAAAGTCGATCAGTCAAGGCGCCGCCTCGACCATAAAGATGACGGACGCGATCCTGGCAAAATTAAACTGATTTCGAAGCATGCTGTAAGGTTTCCTTTGTGAACCTTCGTGTCCTTTGTGGTTAACGATTGTGGTTAATGATCTTCGATGAGCAGCACTGACACAGCCACCAGCGCGCACCCCGCCGAAGCCGGCCACTACGGAAAAGACGTGCGTTCCGACGTGCACGTGTCCATCGAACCGCGCAACAGCGGGGGTCTTGAGATCACGTTAGAGTCTCGCGTCGGTCTCTACTACGGCAGTTCGATCCTGAGCCAGACACGCCAGGTGCTCGAATCGCTTGGCGTGAAGCACGCGCGAATTTCGATCCACGATGAGGGCGCGCTGCCGTTTGTGATCTCAGCGCGAATCGAAACCGCCGTCAAACGCGCCGGCCTGGGCGGCGACCCAAAAATCTTGCCGGAGAAAGCCACGCTCCCAGAATCCACGTCGCGCGACCGGTTACGGCGATCGCGGCTCTATCTGCCGGGAAGTGAGCCCAAGTATTTCATCAACGCCGCTTTGCACGGCCCTGATGCCATCATCCTCGATCTGGAAGACTCCGTCCACCACGCCGAAAAAGATGCGGCGCGAATCCTGGTGCGAAACACGCTGCGAGCCGTCAATTTCGGCAGTTGCGAGCGCATGGTTCGCATCAACCAGCTGCCGCTGGGGCTGCAGGATCTGGCAGAGATTATCCCCGAAGCTCCCGATCTAGTGTTGATTCCGAAGGTGGAAAGGCCGGAGCAAGTGGGCGAGGCAGATCGCTTGATTCATGAACTGAAAGTCAGCCACGGCACCGATCGTCCGATTTGGCTGATGCCCATCCTCGAGTCTGCCCTGGGGGTCGAAAATGCATTTGTCATCGGGACGGTGAGTCCAAATGTTTGCGCACTGACCATCGGACTGGAAGACTACACCGCTGACTTGGGCGTGGTGAAAACGTTGGAAGGTCGCGAATCGCAATACGCGCGCACGCGGCTGGTAAACGCTGCGAAAGCAGCGGGCGTGCAGGCCATCGACTCTGTGTTTAGCGATGTCGGTGATTTGGCCGGCCTGCGCCAATGGGGAGAAAACTCCCGCGCCTTGGGATTCGAAGGCATGGGATGCATTCATCCCTCGCAGATTCCCGTCATTCACGAAGCCTTCGCTCCGTCGCAGCTAGAGATTAATAAAGCGCTGAAGGTTGTCGCCGCGTTCGAAGACGCGCAGCAACGCGGACTCGGCGTCGTGAGCCTGGGCTCGAAGATGATAGATCCACCGGTGGTCGAGCGTGCCCGCAAGCTGGTGGCAAGAGCGAAGGCAATGGGTAGAGCATCGTAGACTGCCGAGCTTGCTCGGCCCGGACGGGTCACAGACCCGTCCCTACACAAGTTCGGTACAAGAACAGAATGAGCGAACGCATTGAACTAGCCCAGAATGCCGCCGGACGCAGCGTGCCAACCATGGTCAACGGCAGGCCGCAGATTCCATATTTGGGCGTAGGACAATACCAACCCCGCGGACGAAAAGCTGCCCCACCCATCTACTCCAGCAAGGACTATCCCGAAAACGGCGACAAGCGCGTAGCCGATCTCGAAACCGCTTTGCGCAATTGCGGTCTGCGCAACGGCATGGTCATCTCGAATCATCATCATCTGCGCGACGGCGACCGCGTCGCGCTCATGGCGCTCGAAGCAGCGGCAAAGATCGGCGTCAAGGATCTGATGTGGTTTCCGAGCGCGTCTTTCCCCTCGCAAAAAGCCGCGATTGACCTCATGCGAATCCGGCGTCATTCATCACATCGAAGGCAGCATGAACGGTCCGCTCGGCGACTACTGCACCCAGGGCAAGATGCGGGGCATGGGCGTACTGCGCTCCCATGGCGGGCGCTGGCAGGCCATTCAGGATGGCGAGGTCCACATCGACATCGCGGTAATTGCAGCGCCCACCGCCGATTCATTTGGCAACGCCGATGGCTCGCATGGAAAATCGGCCTGCGGATCGCTGGGCTTCGCGCTGGCTGATTCGATTTACGCCGACCGCGTCATTGTAGTAACCGACAATCTGGTTCCCGTTCCCTTGCATTCCCTGGCAGATTCAAGGCAACAACGTGGACTACGTCGTCGAGGTCGATTCGATCGGCGATCCCGCGAAGATCGTCTCGGGCACAACCCAGATCACGCGCTCTCCGGACCGCTTGCGCATCGCGGAATTTGTAGCTCGTTTCCTGCGCGACGCCGGAATCATGCGCAACGGGTTCTCGTTCCAGGCCGGAGCGGGTGGAATCGCCCTTGCCTTTGTCGACTACCTGCGCCGCATGATGAAAGAAGATCAGGGTGAAGGCCCGCTTCGTCCGCGGCGGATCGACAAAGTTCCTGGTCGAATTGCTGCAGGAAGGTTTGACCGATTACATTCTCGACGGGCAGACGTTCGATCTCGACGGCGTGAAGTCCATCGGCAGCGATCCACGCCACGTGGCGACGTCGCCCTTCACCTCGTACAACTATCACGGCAAGGGGAACTTCGCTTCTCTGGTCGACGCGGTCGTCCTCGGCGCAACCGAAGTCGATGTGAATTTCAACGCGAACGTGGTCACCCACTCCGATGGGCGCCTTCTGCATGGAATTGGCGGCTGGCAAAATTGTTTGGCTGCGGGGTGCACGATCCTTGCCGTGCCGTCATTCCGCGACCGCATTCCCGTGATCATCGACGAAGTAACGACGCTCACCGGACCCGGTGAACTGATTGACGTCGTGGTCACCGAGCGCGGCATCGCGATCAATCCCCGCCGTCAGGATCTGCTGGACGCGGTTAAAGGTTCTAGCCTCCCCATCCGTCCCATTCAGGACATCAAGGCCGAAGTCGAACGCATCTGCGGCGGCAAGCCGGCGCAGCCGAAGTTGGGCGATCGCCCCGTGGCTGTCGTGAAGTGGGTGGACGGCACTGTACTCGACACCATCTGGCAGTTGAGCTAGTCGATCCTAAAGGGCACGAAAAACCGGTTAATCGGTTCTAATAACGCCGGAAACGATCGAATCGGTGGCTATCCGGGTGTGCTGTCCGCGCTTTCTCCGATGTTTCCAGGGAAATCTGCCTGTTTTGGTATTTAAAAAAAAGCTCTTTTTTGCCTAAAATATAGAAAACAAAGGGCCGCAATTTTTCTCGCCTCCTAGATCTATGGTTCTTAAGGTAGTTACGGGCAAAATCTTGGAAACATTGCAGTTACGCGATGCGCTAATTGCTGCAGTTCCATCCTGGGACTGGGACGTTGGTGCAAGGTTGCCCTCCACCGGTTAGGTTGTCAAAGATCAATGATTATCTTGCAGATAATCTATGCGTGTCTATATTATCGAAGGCGAAGGCACGAGGTCAAGAAGAAAGTGGGGCGGGCTGCTGCTGCGGTTCCAAATTGGGTATCTCGCGCCCACCCTTTCCGCAAAGATCGCGGAAAAGGATGGGGCACCCGCTTCGTTGGCGGAAGAGACGTTTGGGCAGGCACCACGCTCTTGTAAATCGGAAGGAAAGGCTGGCCCAGCCCCCCCCTCGAATGATCCTCGGGTGTGAACATCTCTGAACCCGGAACCGAGGTCTGAAATCGCGACTACATCCGACATCAACAGAATGTCGTCAGCCCGGTTCCGGTTTCAGCGTTGAAAAGGATCAACGGTGTTGGGCATTCATGAGTTTGCCGGTGAATGTGATCGGCGAATTGGCATTCACGCAGTTGTCGCCTTTGGGATCGCAGAGATAGGCTTCGCCCCTACCCACGATATCGTGGTACGCATTCAGGTGAAAAGTCGCGTAGTTCTGGAGCATCGCGACGGCGTTGCCGTCTCCGTCGAAGATGAAGAAGCTGAGCGAGTTTGCATAGCTGTTCTCGCCGATGCGTTTCCAGGTGCCGTAGAGCGGCGAGATGGCAGGAGGTGGCGTCCGATCGACTGTCCCTGTGGCGAGAGTAACCCCGCCGGCAGTAAACGACTGAAGGGCAGTGAAGGTGATGTTTTGCGTTACGCGGTGAACCTGCATGATCCAGGTACCCTCGATACGCGCCCTCCGTCCTGAATCAACTTGTGCATTTGCTGGTTGACTCAAGTAACCGAAAGCGAGGGCTGCCGCGGCGAGCACCAGCGCTCCAACCTTTCGATTCATGTCTGTTTTGATTCCAAGCAACGCGATATTCATATGTTTCCTCTCTAGTTCTGAAGTCCCCGGCTACTCCGGGTATTGGCGAGTCTGCCGAAGTTTAAGAAACGCGTCCATAGACCGCACATCAACTACAAGCGATTTGCGTTTGAACCGGTAGGCTATTGTTTCTAAAGCGGATAAATAAGGCGATGAACCCGCCAGTCTGCTTGCGTTCCACGTCTTTTGAGTAGCGGCTGCTATACTCCAAAAGCTCAGCAGGAAAACAGTGCAGGAAACCGCAAAGTCAGCGCGCGTCTTCCGTTTCGGTGTCTTTGAGGTCGAAGCCGCAACCGGCGAGTTGCGCAAGCAGGGTCTGCGTATCCGGCTTCAGGAGCAGCCCTCGCAACTTCTTCTCATGCTGCTGGAACGCGCCGGAGAAGTGGTTGGCCGCGAAGAAATCTGCCGCAAGCTATGGCCTCCCGAAACCTTCGTCGATTTTGACCAAAGCCTTGGCACGGCTCTTAGGAAACTGCGCCAAGCACTGAGTGACGACGCCGAGACTCCCCATTACATCGAGACGATCCCGAAACATGGCTTCCGTTTTGTGGCGCCTGTCGAGAGAATCTTCGCGGCGAATCCGCCTCCTGCCCCTGAAACCAAACCAGAGTCCCACATAGCCCTGGGGGTTCCGATTCTCTGGTGGGCTGCGTTCGCCGCTGCGTGTGTGCTATCGGTGTTCGTTGGCTGGATGATGTACACGCGCCACTCTGCAGGTGACGGCCAACAGTCACTGCGGCCAACCCGCTCGTCCATCCTGCCACCATCCAGTTGGCACTTCGAACACAGCAGTTTCTCCGTTTCTCCTGACGGTACGCGACTTGCCTTTGTGGCCTTCGGCCCCGAGGGGAATGACAAACTCTGGGTTCGCGCACTATCTGCTTCGAATGCAGCGCAAATCAATGGGACTGAAGGCGCGTTGCTGCCATTCTGGTCGCCCGACAGCCGCCGAATTGGTTTCTTCGCGGCAGGCAAGTTAGCAATAGTGGAGCTGGACAGCGGTGCAGTGCGGGTAATCTGCGACGCCCCGTTCGGACGCGGCGGCGGGACATGGGGCCGCGATGGCACTATTGTGTTTTCGCCGTTTGTTGACGGACCCCTTTATCGGGTTCCTGACAGGGGCGGCGCAGCTGTACCAGTAACCCGGATCGCCGAAACGGGTTCGGGCCGATCACATATGTGGCCCTCTTTTCTACCCGACGGAAGACATTTTCTCTACTCGGAGGAGAGGCTCAATGATCCGCAAGGGGAGAGCATTTATGTTGGCTCTCTCGATGGAAGCTCTCCCAAGCTGATAGCGTCGAAGACAGCGGGGAACACCGAATACGGCGCCGGCTACTTGGTTTATGGCCACGACCACATCCTCTGGGCGCAACCATTCGACCCACGCCGGTTGGAACTCAGCGGTTCCCCTACCTCCCTTACCAGTCAGGAACTGGGGCAGGAGCAGAGCTTTTCGCATGCGGAGTTCTCCGTCTCGGCCAACGGCGTGCTCGTGTTCCAGTCGCTGTTGGATTCGAGCGCGAGGCTGGCGTGGTTTGATATTGCGGGAAAAGAAATCGGTCAGATTGGCGGAACCGGCTATCTGGACCCGCGGCTTTCTCCTGATGGACACTACCTCGCCGTTGCATCGGATGATGAGCGAAACGGAAAATCTGTGATCCGTGTGCTTGACTTCACGCGTGGCATCTCTTCTCGCCTTACTGGCGGTGGAAATGAGAGTTCTCCTGCGTGGTCGCCTGATAGCAAACGAATCATGTATCGAACAATCGATGCCCTGACAGAGATTCCTATCGATGGCTCAGGCCCGGCACAGGTCCTGCTGAAGGGCGAACCTTATTTAGGGCATATGGATTGGTCCGCCGATGGTCACGTTGTGTTCACAGTTTTCTCAGGTGACGCTCCCTCGCTCAAGGTCTACTCGACGGCGGATCGGCAAGTGGTGCCCTTTGGGATTGGCGCGGAGGCGCGATTTTCACCCGATGGCAAATGGATCGCCTATGTTGGGCCACTGAGTGGGCCGGGTTCCGACGGAATCATCATTGCGCCATTCCGCAGTCCCGGCGAGCATATCCGCGTTTCCAGTGGTAGCGGCGCGCAGCCCACCTGGGCGCACGACGGGAGACGCCTGTTTTATGTGGCGCCCGACAGGAAGTTGATGGTAGTCGAGTTTGATCCGCGAGCAAAATCGGCGTCTGCACCACGCGTGCTTTTTCAATCCAGTATCATTGCTCCCAATTTTTCCGGCACTCAGTACGCTGTTTCGCGAGATGACCATTTTCTTATCAACTCCTTTACCGCAAACAGCTCGTCACCACTAACGTTGATTACCGGCTGGACAGCACCAGTTGAAAAGCCGAAGTAATGCCGGAATCCACGAACGATTCCGGTTTTGCTTCGCTTACTTCCCCGCCTTCTTGTTTGCGAGCCTTTGAAAAACTAAAGGCACGTTTTGAGCGCATCACCGCCGGGTGCCCCGGACCTAAGAATTACAATTCAGGTTTGGGGCGGGTGCTTGCGTTACGCTGGCTGTCTCAGGCTCATCTGCCTGATGTCACAATCGTCACCCGCCCCTTGCCACAGAGCGGCAAGGAGCGGGGCACCCAGCACTTCTGGCAAAACGCTACTACGATTTCAATGTCCGCAATGAATCAGTTGTGGAAAGTTGCGGTGAAACAGCCCGACTCAAGCCAAAGAACGGCTTGAGTGGGCCACCCGCGGCACCGCGATGTCAGCTAGAGGCCCCGCCCTCTCGCAAAGAACGCGTGAAGGGCAGGGCACCCGCTTCTTCTGGTGTTGAAAATAAGGGGCAGCCCCCCAGCTTCCTGTCAGTCGATGGAATAATAGAACCGATGAATGGAAATCGTTGGGGAGCTGAGGGTCCGCCTTTAGAAGCTTATTCGCGGGTCACCGACCCGGAGCGATTCGGGTCTCTGCACCAGGTTGCGGCAGAGTTGCTGGACCGATTGGAACGGGAGTTCGACGTCGAGCGCGCGGAGGGGTATGGTCTTGACCCTGAGCTGGAGCAGGGCATCAAACTGGCGCGTCCGAGCGTTACCCTCGTGCCGAGAGACGCCGGCGCCGCGCCCATCGTGGTTGCGTTCTCGACCTTCCCCGGGATCGTCGCCCGCTTCGGTCGCTGGTGCACGGCCGCTTTCCCCACCTGCGGATGCGATGCGTGTGATGAAACGGCCGAAGGCGAAATCGAACGTTTGAAGTCACTCGTCGACAACCTGACCGCAGGCCGCTTCCGGGAAGCGGTCCGGATCTCCGCGGAAGGAACCGCGTTGCATGAGTGGGAGTTCTGGTCCGGCGGCGGGCGCAGCGCACAGAAGTCGATGCTCGATCCGGCTCGAGCTCGCGAACTGGTTGCCGCAGGAGATCGGTCCTTGTACGAGTGGCGGCCGTGGCCCAAGCGGAGGTGAGCAGAACGGGCGTTCTTTGCGGAGGCCCGGTCGGTTCAGTCATTCAGGTGAAATAGCTGCACTGTCTCTCGAGAAACCGGAGAGACAAGGGCAGGGCACCCTTGAAAGTGAGATCGGAAGGAAAGGCCTGGGCCAGCCCCCCGGCGGCAGCTCGCAGATCGTATCGGAAAAGTTCAGCAAGAAAAATAGGCAGGCGCACGGTCGGCTGTACAAGCAAAACCTGTGGGCCTGCCCTTAAACTACTGCTTCAGGATCGTGCCCGACGCACCTACGGCATAGGCCACGGTAATGCTCTGGGTACTATCGCCGAATAGATCGTTGGTAGTCCCGCTCGGCTGCCCAGACCAAGACCCGCCGCCGTCGGTGGTCGCCCGGATTGTCCCGCTGGCGCCAATAGCCCTGCACACCGTTGTGTTCGCGCAACTCACGGATTCCAGGCTGTTGGTCGTGCCGCTTGCCTTCTTGCTCCAGGTGCTGCCACCATTTGTGGTCAGCAGGATGGTGCCGGCATCACCGACCGTGATGCAGAAGTTCGTACTGGTGCCGCAATACGCGCTATGAAGACCATTGGTCGTGCCACTTGTTTGTCCCGTCCAGGTGCCACCGCCATTGGTGGTTGTGCGAATCGTGCCCGCCGCACCCACCGCCTTGCAATGGCTCGTAGTTGAGCAGCTTACTGCGTTCAGATTGTTAGCCGTACCGCTTTTCTTCTTGCTCCAGGTGCCGCCGCCGTTGATGGTCACCAGGATCGTGCCTGCGTTGCCATCGGCCACGCAGAAGGTGCTACTGGCGCAACTTACTCCGTTCAGATTCTGAGTGGTACCGCTGGTCTTCGCAGTCCAAGTGCCACCGTTATTTGTGGTCACGCGGATGGTACCCTCGCCGCCGACTGCCACGCAGAAACTGCCATGACAGCTTACCGCGGTCAGGTTGTTAGTAGTTCTGCTGGTCTGTGCGGACCAGGTTGCACCGCCGTTGGTGGTTCCAAGGACCGCACCGCCATGACCAACGACTTCACACTTGGTCGCGCTCACGCAGGAGATTCCGAGGAGTTTAGCGCTCATGCCGCTGGTCTCTGGCAGCCAACGAGCGATGGTGAAATTTGTCGACTCGGTGCCTTCAACGTTACCGGCAAAATCCGTGCTATGGAACGCGACTGTGTAGTTGCCATTCTCCGAGATTTTGAAGGGGCCGGCATAGGATTGTACGGACCCGCCATTTATCTGGTACACGGTACTAGCGACGCCGCTACCTGGTGAGGAGTCCGTCGCACTCAGTGTGTCCTTCACCGCAGACACGTAAATACTCCCGCTTTTGGTGCCGCTCAGGCTCGATGTCGTGAACGGCGGGATTGTGTCGTAACCTATAGGGCCATACACGTAATCGCCTGACCCGACTCCCGTGTTGTCCCAAGCCCGTACGTTCACGTAGTGCCAGCCTTGGCCAACGCTGCCGGCGCAGAGGGCCCCCGTGAAGTCTAGGCAGCCGGACGCGGACCTGGGATACTGCGGTCCGCTGTAGAAGGAATTACCTGCGCCGGGCGTCGCTTCGCTGAAGACGTCGCCCGGATCAAAATCCCATCCTTGGCTTAAACCCGACACGCCGGTTGCCGGGTTACCATTTTCAGTACTGTCGGAAATCGACCAGGTCACGATCTGGTCGGTGTTGTACCACTGGGATTTAGCCGGCCCGGAGAAGCTGATGACAGGCCCGCCAAAATCACCTGCGCGGTAGGTGTTGATGGCCCAGGACAGTTGCAGAAAGTTAATCGACCCCCAGCCCGTGACCGCATCGTAACCCGAAGCCGCGCAATAGTACCCCAAGCCATAAGTTGAAGTGATGTCATTGTTGTTACAGCCCGAGGTGATGTCGTAGAAAGGATAGTGAGCTGCGTAGTCTCGGTTTTCGCCAAAATAATAGAGGTACCAGTTTCCGTTGCCAATGGGTGCGCATTTGCCGCCGCCGTAGCAACCGCCGGTGATGGTGGCCACGTAGTCCATGTACGCGTTCGCCTGGGCGAAGAAGCCAGCCATCTCAGGCGCGACGATGCTGGTTCCGGCGTTTCCCTGCAAGGATCCATTGAAGAAAAGGTTTTGTGGAGTGTAGTACCAGTCGGCGTTAAGGGCAATGTCGGGAACCACGCGACTGGCAAACCCTAGAGGCGTCTGATACGACGGGGCTGCCCAATAGGCGCTCACGCCACCCCCGCCTCCGCCATCGTTCGATACGCAGCCAGCGGGGCCTCCGGTCCAGGCGACCTCGTAATTGTAAGAGGGGCCACTGGACAGCGATAGCTGAGTACCACCGGCTGAGACGAAATCCGGGTCTGAGCCCGGATAGCTGACAGCATCGTGATGCGGGCACGTCTCTACTCCATTCGGATAGGTCGGCGCAGTGGCCCCTCCGTCATGCGCGATCCCGACCAGTGTCCAGCCCTGGCCGATCATCGAGTTGAATATGCCATGGTCCGTATCCATGACCGATGTCGGCGTGCAATCAATCTCGGCACAGCCGTAACTGGTACTCAAGACGCGCGCTACGCCGTCGCTCACCGCATGGTTATATATGTCAGTAAAGGTTGAGAAATTAGTATTGATGCCGTCGTACATATAGATCATGGCGGTGTCCGCGGAACTGCCAAAGCTGTTGGCCATGGCGGTAGACCACTCCATATCCATGGTTCCCTCTCCGTCGCAACACGTCGGCGTCCCGCCAATATAGAACTGTTGCCAGTGATCAGCTAGATAGGGGTACTGATTGTGGAAGCCGTTGAAGTCGTTGCCATCCTGAGTTCCGGCTGTGGCGATGGCAATGGACGTCTCAGGGGGCGTGACGCCAGGATTTCCCAATGGATTGCAACAGTGCCCCTGGGCGTCGAGCGCGTTGGTATCGTAAGCCTGAGAACTGAACATATCTGTGGGATCATACGCAGAGTTCGTGATAGGTGGATTGTTTGCTTTGGCTGGAGAAATTCCCTTCGGCCTCTTGCCGTTGCCATCGTGGCCTCCGGACATTCCCTTGGCAAAGGCTGGACCTGGAACATAGACGGGGAACACCGGCTGGTTCATGGACTTGCCCCCGGAAGTCAATACTTGCAGGTTGTTGAGGCCCCCCACGGAATGAATGAGGCCCATCATGCTCGCCGGAATCACAGGATCGCGGTCATTGGCAAAGTAAGATTTCGCCCCCACCTCGTAGCTGTTGATGTTGATACTCAGCGCTTGCTGAATAACCGCCACCGGTGCCTCCACGTCAACCAACAAGCGATTGGGATAGCGGTGGGTTATGGTAAGGCCCTGGCTCTTGGCCCAGTCGACGACCGCCTGCTCGTTTCGTTTCGAGGGCGAAAAGCGCGCATTCCATTCCGCCGCAGTCAGAAAATGCTGAAAATTGGGCGAACCTTGGGTGTGCAACTCTTCCAAGAATTTCTCTTCCTCGGCCATGTGCGGCCGTTCAAGACCGAAGACCAGTCGCAGCATTTGGTTGGGAGCGTAAGGTCCGATGAGCTTAGCCGTGCCTTCCAACACCGGCTTCGCAGTTAACCCGGGGAGTCGTCCCGGGATAGCGCCAGCCTGGGCAATTGCAGATTGCGGCACGCACGCAACTATCGCGAGCAGGAACACCGCGCCAGCCACCACCCAGGTGCGCTTCGCGGAGCAGAAACAGAATAAGGTTGCAAGTCCTGTGGCCCATAACCACCTCCATTTTTGTCCTACGGTCCCGCGCCAGAGACGCGGACGTATTTGGCTTCTAGCTTAGGTATCGGAAACCGAAGGGAAAAGACGACAGATGGGGAGAAAGAAAGTCCAACGCGTTCGCAAAATCTGCAGGCGCCGAGAAATATACCACTTAGCGACGCTTCACGTTGTTGATTCCGACGCGCTATGCCAATCGCCGGATGAGCAGCATGGTTTGATCATCGGTCTGCTTGCCGAATTTGGTCGTGTCGGCGCGAAGCTCGCGATAAATTTCGGGCAGAGGCTTTTCTGCGCTCTCTAAAAGCATTGACTTGAATGTTTCTATCCCGATTTCCCGTTCCCTGGAGTCGAAGACCTCGGTAAATCCATCGGTAACGACGGCTAACAAGTCTCCAGGCAACAGAGAAAGCCTTGAGATTTCGAAGGTCTGGTTCTGGAAGAGGCCGATGGGAACGTTGCCGTCGGAGTGCTCGATGATGGTCCGGGTTTGCGCCTGATAATGCAGGATCGGCAGGTGACCGGCGAGCGCAAAGTTGAGATTCTCGGCTCCATCGCCACCCACATAGGCGAAGGTGAGATAGTTTGCGGGCGAAGTGAAGGGTTGCATGACGTCATTTAGATCGGTGAGCAGATCTGCCGGGCGGTTCAGTTTGGTCAACTGCATGGAAGCCGTGCTTTTGATCATGGACATGAGGATCCCCGCGGCAACTCCGTGCCCAGAGACGTCCGCCACATAGGCGTGCCAACTGCCGTTGATCTGGACAATGTCAAAAAGGTCACCTCCCACCTCGCTACTGGGGATTGAACTGCCAAACAGCTCAACCTTTCCGATGGTTTCGTGCCTTGCAGGGACGAGGGTACGGTGGATCTCGCCGGCGAGCCGCACCTCGGTTTGCGTCCTGAAGAATCTCGCGCCTTCACGATTGAAGAAGACAATGAACAAGACATATCCAGCGATCACCAGCACGATTTCCGCATGTCCGTTGAGTCGCACTTTGCGCTCTAACTCCTGAGCATCCAGCGTGTGGTGAGAACCGTCGAGCTGCGCCAGAATGTTGAAAGCCGTGAATTGCAATAGACCCACAACCAGGAACAGCCAGAAGATTCTCCGGGTGCCGGCATAGGCCCACCCAATAGCGAACCCCCCGGCAATCAGCGCACCTCCAATCATGTCTAGCCTTGACTGCGATTGAGAGTTCATGCTCGAACCGATCAGAAACAGCGAAGCGAACAGACAGAAAACCCCTGCAAAGAAGAGGATAGAAGAGGAAAGCGGCATCATCTTCCAGGTTTGCGAGTTTTCTTCCCAGGACATTTGGTTCGGCTCGGCGAATCAATTTACCGTATAACCAGCTTTCCGACCAATATGTTTTGTGTGCAAGACGCATGAAGGTGTTTGGCAAGGACTGCGACAGCCAGTTGCGGAGAGACTCTCGGATTGTCACGAAAATCTGACTGGTGAGCTGAACGAGGGATTCTTACCGAACAGTCCATTATGAGATGAGTTCGGACTGGCCTTTATCCCTCCGGAACTTCCACCCGGGGTTCGCGAATAGACTTCGCTTTGTTCGCAGCCAGCTTCGGACCCGCCCACGCTGCGATCCGGTAGCCCAGCAGCACCGCGAGAATAGCTCCATACTCCAACGGCAGGTGAACGTCGGCCTTTACCAGCCACCAGTAATGAATCACGCCAGCAATCGCACTGAAATAGATTAAGCGATGAAGCGCTTGCCAGCGTTTCCCGCCGAGCCGCCGAATCCAGCCCTTGGTTGAAGTGAGTGCAAGCGGAATTAGCAAAACGAATCCAGTGAATCCGACCGTGATGAAGCGGCGTTTGGCCACGTCGTGCAGCATCTCGTGCAGGTCGAAGAATTTGTCCAGCCAGATGTAGGTCAGAAAATGCAGCGTGCCGTAGAAGAAGGCGAACAGTCCAAACATGCGGCGGTAACGGATCAGCCAAAGCCGCCCGGTCAGCATTCGAATGGGCGTGACGGCCAAGGTGATGAGCAGGAACCGCAGAGTCCAGTCGCCCGTGGCATGGGTGATGACTTCGATCGGGTTTGCTCCCAGTGCGCCGCTGTAGGCTTTCCATCCCAGGAGCGCAAAGGGGATGAGGCACAGGACAAACACAACGGGTTTGAATCGGCGAATCATTTGCGATCGAGCGGCGCTACTAAGATGCTCAGAAATTCTTCTTCAAATCCATGCCGGTGTAGAGGCTTGCCACCTGATCGTAGCCGTTGAACATCAGCGTGGGACGCTTTAGAAATTCTCCCAGGCGGCGCTCTTTGGCCTGACTCCAGCGAGGATGGTCCACATTCGGATTCACGTTCGCGTAAAATCCATACTCGTTCGGGGCCATCCCAGCCCACGTGGTCCGTGGCTGGCTGTCGGTGAAGCGAATGCGCACAATTGCCTTGCCGCTCTTGAACCCATACTTCCACGGCACCACGACGCGTAGCGGAGCGCCGTCCTGGTTGGGCAGAGCCTCGCCATACATGCCGAAGCAAAGCAACGCCAGCGGGTGCATGGCTTCGTCCATGCGCAGGCCTTCCACGTAGGGCCAATCGAGCACCCGGCCCCGCTGCCCCGGCATCTGTTTGGGATCCTCGATGGTGGTGAATTCCACAAATTTCGCCTTGCTGGTTGGCTTGGCCTTATTGATCAGTTCGCTCAGCGAGAAGCCCACCCACGGTACGACAATCGACCAGCCCTCCACGCAGCGATGCCGGTAAATCCGCTCCTCGGGCGCAGCCATTTTGATAATCGTATCTACGTCGAGGATCTGCTTCTTTTCGACCGCTCCGTCAATGGTTACAGACCACGGCCGGGTTTTGAAATTCTTGGCCAATCCGGCGGGCTCGTACTTGTCCGTCGAGAACTCGTAATAGTTGTTGTAATTGGTGACGTCTTTGTATGGCGTAATGGTTTCTTTGGTCGAGAACGAGCTTGGCTTGATGCCGTCAATTTTGGCGTCGGCCAGCGCTGTCTTCGAAGGGGAGACTAAGTCGCCCAGGCTCACGCCCGCTACAGCCGCGGCACCAGCCAGAGCTGTACCCGCAAGAAACTTCCGGCGGTTCAAATACAAACTCTTCGGAGTAATCTCAGATGAAGGAATATCAGGCGACTTCTTGATCAGCATGAAAACCGTCCTTACTAAAGTGTACGGGGAACCACCGCTCCGTGGATGGGTAGCGGCCGGACACGCTACTTGATAGGACGCACAATGGCTGGAAAAGTTGCAATGGTGTGGCGAAACCCCAGGAATGGCGCGAGGTCGGCGCTCTTCAGCCCCGATCGCCCAGGACTTCCCGCACCTTGCGGGACAGCGTTTGCAGGGTGAAGGGCTTCTGCAGGAAGGCGGTATCGGGATCGATCACGCCCTCATGCACGATGGCGTCTTCGGTGTACCCGGAAAGGTAGAGCACCTTGGTCTGCGGGTACGACGCACACAGCCGGGCGGATAACTCGCGGCCGCTCATCCCCGGCATTACGACGTCGGTGATCAGCATATCGATCTTGCCCGAATAATCAGAAACGATTTGCAGCGCCGCCTCTCCGTTCTCGGCCTCGAGGACTTTGTATCCCTTCGACTCCAAAGTCTCGCGGACCAGTTGGCGCACCGATTCTTCGTCCTCCACCAAGAGCACGGTTTCCGAGCCAATCGCCTGCGATCGCGACGCACCCATCGGGCCCGTTGGCTCCAGGGTATCTTCGACCCGCGGCAGATAGATCCGGAAAGTCGTTCCCAGACGCGGCTCGCTCTCGACCAGTACGTAGCCGCCGCTCTGTTTGATGATGCCGTACACCGTCGAAAGACCCAGGCCCGTACCTTTTCCCTTTTCCTTGGTGGTGAAGAAAGGCTCGAAGATGCGCGACTGGGTCTCTTTGTCCATACCCTCGCCGGTGTCGGTAACCGAAAGGACCACGTAGATGCCGGGTTGGATATAGGTGTATTCCCGGCGACGATCCTCATTGTTCAATCTGGCGTTGGCGGTCTGAATATTGATTTTTCCGCCCGTGGGCATGGCGTCTTTAGAATTGACCACCAGGTTCATAATGACTTGCTCGATCTGGCCCGCGTCGGCGCGAGTTCGGCCGAGGTCGGACGCGAGCTGCGTGTGCAACTCGATGTTCTCTCCGATCAAAGGCCGCAGCAGACGCTCCATATCTTCGATGATGATATTCAGATTGACCACCTTGAGTTCCAGCAGCTGCTTGCGGCTGAAAGCCAATAACTGGCGAGTCAGGGTCGTGGCCCGGTCAGCGGCCTGGTGAATCGCCTCGATCTTCGGATACAGCGGATTGCCCTTCCTGGTTTGCTCCAGCAAAACTTCCGCGTAACCGCTGATCACCATCAGCAGATTGTTGAAATCGTGGGCCACCCCTCCAGCCAGACGTCCCACGGCTTCCATCTTCTGGGCCTGGCGGAACTGATTCTCCAGCACCCGCCGTTCCGTAATATCCTCGGCAATAAGCTCCAGAACCTCGGCAGCCTCCTCCGGGCTGTTGACGGCACGGCCGCTCAGGCGCACCGTGATCGCGCTTCCATCCTTGCGCTTCCAGCGGACTTCAACGTTGTCCAAACGCGCCCCGCGCTGGAATTCACGCATCACTCGTTCCTGCTCGCTGGGATCCAGAAAAACATCCGATTTTGGATCCAGCGCAAGAACTTCTTCTGCCGAATCGTAACCCAGCATCGCGATCAGGGCAGGGTTCACATCGAAAAATCTGCCTTCGAGGCTGGACCGGTAAATCCCGTAAACCGCGCTCTGGACCAGCGACCGGTAGCGCGCCTCGGAACGCCGCAGCGCCTCCTCGTTCCGCTTATACTCAATCGCGCTGGCAAGCTGTTGCGAGACGAACTGCAGAATCTCCCTCTCCCTTTCCCCGAAACGCACGTTGCCGCTGTAGCTCTGCACCACCAGCACGCCAAACGTGCTACCGCCGGCTTTCAGCGGAACGCCGAGCCAGTCCAGCGACGGCGCGCCGATCAATTCCACGTCTCCCTGCTTCACCAGGCCGTCGAAGACTTCCGGTGTGCACAACAGCGGCTCCCCGGTTCGCAGCACGTAGTCGGTCAGGCCTCTGCCCAGCTTCTTGGGAGCGGGCCTCGGAATCCTCTTCGTCCTCGAAATAAGGAAAACTGAGAAATTGCGTCAGCGGATCATAGAGCGCAATGTAAAAGTTGCGAGCATACGTCAAGCTCACCCACAATGCCGTGAACCGCGGCATAGAACTGCTGCAGGTCGTCCGCTGAGCTGGTTTTTTGGGTGATCCGGTAGAGCGCCGAATGCAGCGCCTCAGCGCGTTTCTGTTCCGAGATATCGCGATATAGAACGCACATCGCCACCTGCTTGCCGTCGATCACAATGGGAGCAGCCGAGATAAAAACGTCCAGCAACGTTCCGTCCTTGCGCTGACGCTTGGTCTCGAGGACGACCTTCTGCCCTTTTACCAACAGCTCCGCAATCCAGCGGGTCTCAGCACTCCGATCAGGCGGTACAATCAGCGAATCAATGCGCTGTCCCAAAGCCTCCTCCGGGAAGAAGCCAAAAATACGGGTGAACTCGCCATTGAGGCGTGTAATCCGGTACTCCGGATCCAGAATACTAATGGCTTCCGGCGCGCACTCCACCAATTGCTCGAGGTACGCTCTTTGTAACTCAGGGCTGTCGGTGGCAAAGCTGGGAGTGATGGGTTCGGTCGCTGCTGTGATGGTCGCTGCGGGGTCAGAAAGCGCCAGCGTGTGGCGCTGAAGTGCCTCTCTGAGAAACTTCGCGCGCGAAAGCTCAGCCGACTTCGCTGGCTGGGTGATGTTGTCACCCATTTTTAACCCCCTCGGTTAAAGCTGGAGCCATTTCAGATGTTAGATTGCCAGCCGGTTACTCGAAAGTTACGGAGGTAATTCTGGGAAGGAAGAACCACGCGAGGTCGGGGAGAGAAGCCCCTATTGCCCGGTCGCCAGCATGTCGCATACCCGGCGAAGCATGTCCCGCTGTTGCTCGTTGATGGCGAGAAATTCAAAACCGTGAAGCAAACCGATGCGGTAGCGTACCAGTGCGCGAAGCTTCAGCGGATACGCGGCCAGAGGCAACGAAAGTTCCATGGAAACAACTTCGCCGACCTCCAGTTCCCCGGTCAGAGTTCCGCCTACTCCGTCCTCGCCTAACTCGTTCGAACGTCCCCACAAGGATGTTGTCTCACCTGAGCGAAAGATCTGCACCGAGATCCGCATGTCGACCTGATACCGCGGAAATCGGCGGCCGCTGTGTTTAGCAGGTTTCGAGTTGGAGATAAAAGCCTCCGCTTGGTTCTACCGCGAAGCTGCATCTAATTTCCGTGCAAAGGGTATCCGGGCTCCAACGGCAACTTTCCGCCCACCTTCAACACCGTTACTCCCCCGCTGATCGAATACACATCCACCAAACCCACCGCTCCGGAAATTGATTCCACCTTCTTCACCACTGCGTCGTCGGACTCGACCACGAGAATAGCAGCATGGTTGGCTCGGCTATGGTTGGCGCTCGCAATCGTTTCTTTCACTTCCTCCTTCGACATACCGTAGACTTTCTCCAGCAAGAGCTTCATTTCCGGCGCCGTTGGATCACGCGTTATGAAGCTGACCGGCTTTCCATCCGGCCAGCGGTTCACCTGGCCTTTGCACACCTTCACCAGTTCGGGGAGAGTGATCGCCACCGTTTCGTTCGATTTGTTGGAAATCAAGGCCAGGTCCTTGCCCTGAGCCAGTGCGGTCCCGCCCAGGATGACCACTGCGGCCGCAAGTCCGCGTCGCCAGTGCACATCCCCTCCTCTTAGTTGTCTCTGATTCTCCTCGAAGTCCGCGAGCGGCTCAATGCCAGAACGAGTATGTACCAGCGGAGACAACAAGAGCTTGGCCACACGCCACGGTACCCCGCCGCACCCAAGGCTGCGGTAAAATCAGTACAGCGTGCATCGTTTAACTCAACCTGATCATCCTTAAGTAACGAAGGAGAATAAAATGGCGCATCAGCTACCCGATCTACCGTATGACTATTCCGCCCTGGAACCCGCAATCGATGCTCAAACCATGAAACTGCATCACGATATGCATCACGGGGCCTATGTCAAGAATCTAAACGCGGCTCTCGAAAAATATCCCAACCTGCAATCAAAGAGTGCCGAGGATTTGATCCGCGATCTCAACGCAGTACCCGAGGACATCCGCGGTGCCGTCCGCAACAACGGCGGCGGACACGTGAATCACACGATGTTCTGGCAGATCATGAAGCCCAAGGGCGGGGGCGACCCCAGCGGCGGCATCGCGGAAGTCATCAAGAAGACTTTCGGCAACTTCAAGGATTTCCAGACCAAGTTCAACGAAGCCGGCATCAAACAATTTGGCAGCGGCTGGGTCTGGCTAGCTGGCAAACCTGGCGGCGAAGTGCAGATCATGAGCACGGCCAACCAGGACAGCCCAATCTCCCAGGGTCTGTTCCCCATTTTCGGAAACGACGTGTGGGAACACGCCTATTACCTGAAGTACAACAATCGCCGCCCCGAATACCTGGCGGCCTGGTGGAACGTGGTCAACTGGGAAGAAATCAATCATCGCCTCAAAACGTTCCAGAGCCATCACGAACCAGCATTAGCAGGACGATAAGCAACAAAGCCAGCCCAGGGCCGGGTCTTAGCAACCCGGCCCCGCCAAAATCACGTGGGGACAGCCGCCCCGGCTGTCCTGCGGAGCTAAGCTCCGCTGTTGGCGACAATCCGCTACCGTATTTCTGCATTTCCTGTGCACCCTCTGTGGAAATTATGTTGACTGCTGCCCGTAGATTTCGTTTGCCAATTCGAATCTGGCAGAAAACCCCAGCGCCACATAGCTGAATCAATCGACAAGAAAAAGTTTCCTGATCACGATTCATCAAACAAAATCTGCCGCAGATTTTTTCCTCGACTGCACCAATCTTTGGTAATTGACCTCCTCCTCCCGCGCGCGTAGATTCGTCCTCGTCCTCAAACACATTTCAGCCAACAATAATTCAATATGCCTCCGGCAAAGAGGCTGAGCTGGAGAGAGCAGAAATCGAAATCGGCAGTCGCATTGCGAAAACGCCTTTTCATTCTCCCTCCCCCCGAAGGGTTGATGAACGTGAAAAAATCGTCCGCCACATGGAAAATTTATCGCACTCGCTTCTTGATCAAAGCCCGACAACTCACCCAACCGCTCCTCTTCGTCGACGCACTCGGGCGGGAACATTGCGGCCAGCCAGGCGATTATCTGGTTGAGTCATCCGACGGCGCCAGACGGATCGCGCCACGACTTATTTTTGAAGACGTCTACGTGGCCATGGGTCTGGCCGATCCAGGGTGGCCACCGAGACTGGATTCCGGAGTAGCGATACCGGCTCCCAAACGTCGCATCTCCACCCGCCCCGCAGCCACGGCCTAGCCTCGCTCGTGGAGTTCGGGCCTTTCGCCCGTCTTGGCGGAGCGAAGCTCGACGTCACTTGGCAAACTCACGTAGCCCCGGACGCTTCGTCCGGGGCCAAAGCAAGAACTCGGCAGGATTCGCGCGAAAGGGCGCTAATAAATCGATGAAACCGAGCCTGCGTAGCCGCTGTGGAAAACCGGTCGAACAAACGGGCATCTACGCAGTCATTGCTTTGAGATACAATATATGGTGATTAGCTCTTGACAGCCACAACTGGCGGGAGTACTGTTGCCATCCCATAGGCTGTTTACGCCTCCGGAAACGGAGGTGGAGCGATGCAAAGGTGAGAGCAGTAAGTGCAAGAAAACAGGGGCGGACGCCGTGGCCGAGGTGACCCCGCGCCGCCCCGCCAACTCAACCAGGGTGTCAAAGCTTCATGGTTTCGAAAGCCTGACACCTGAAGCCTGAACGAGCGGTGGCCGTTTCCCGGTCCGGTCTTTCCGGACATCCCCACGGGGAGCGACAACACTTTGACAACCAGGTTGTGGAAAACGCCTCGTCAAGAGGGCTCGCAGCCCTCTTCTTTCGAGATGATTTTGAGGAGCTCTAATGGAAGGTCTAGCCCATCTGGTCGCGGAATCCCTGGTTCGCCACGGCTTCGAGCCCACCTTCGATCATCGTCGACTGCAGTGGTCGAACTGGTTTCGCTGCCAGGACAGTTTCAGCTTAGTGCTCGCTCCCTGCAAACCCGGGCTTTTCGCCTTGAGCGAAGAGGTGATCGGTCCCGGCGAAATGGGGGTCGGCGAGGGTAAACGCATGCTGGCCCTGTTCCAGGTCTCAGAAGCCGACGACCTCGGCATGGCCTTGGGCCGATTGTTCTTGTCCGGCAGCCCAGAGCGCGAACGCTTTGCCAGCGGCCGCTGCTTTGCCCGCTACGTGATAATAGAGGACGGAAATCAGCGCCGAACCGCACTCACGGCGTTACAGCGCTGGATGGCCTCGTCAGCGGAAGCCGCCTCCGGCGTTTCGCAAGCAGTTTCAGATGACATCCACGTATCTCCGGACGCCCCCGTCCAGGGAGCCGAGCAAAGCTCGGCCGGGTTCGTATCAGGGTACGACTTCAGTCGTGCCGCAAACCCCGCAATATCATCGTCGGCTTTAGCGACTGCCTCTACCGAGTCAGCAGATGCTTCGTTAGAGCCTGAATCATCAAATAAACAGGCCCAGATTGGACCACCATCGCCGATTCCGTCAGGTTTTTGAGCACCCCGGAGCTGCAATCGGCGTAAGAATAAATTGATGGAGGACGGGCGTTCCGCCCGACTTGGGAACCGCATAGCGGCGCGAGAACAGCGGGGCAAAGACTCCGCAGGAGAAAAAGACATGTCGGAAGTAACTGCAAAAGGAGCCCGCACCACCGCCGAGACCGCAGCTAACACGGTCCCCAACGCCATCGCCAAGAAAGCCCCGGGCCTGGCCTTCCGCCGCTTCTTCACCAAACCCGGCGTCTCGCCGTATGACGAAGTCGAATGGGAGCGCCGCACCGCCCAGATCACCGACGCCCAAGGCAACGTCATCTTCGAGCAAAAAGATGTCGAAGTCCCCAAAGACTGGTCCATGACCGCGACCAACATCGTGGCCTCGAAATACTTGCACGGCACCATCGGCACGCCCGAACGTGAGTCCGGAGTCCGCGCCCTGGTGACCCGCGTCGCCGAGACTATCCGCGACTGGGGCTTGGCCCAAGGCTATTTCAAGACACCAGAAGACGGCGCCACTTTCCACGATGAACTGTCCCACATCCTCATCCGCCAATACGCCGCATTCAACTCGCCAGTCTGGTTCAACGTAGGCTGCGACCGCATCGAACCCGACTCCGACGCCCGCAACTGGCACTGGAACCCAGTCGCAGGCCGCGTCGAATTCGGCGTCACCGGCTACAGCACCCCGCAGTGCTCCGCCTGTTTCATCAATTCGGTGCAGGACTCGCTGGATTCCATTCTCACTCTAGCCAAGACCGAAGGCATGCTCTTCAAGTGGGGATCGGGCACGGGCACCAATCTTTCTCCATTGCGTTCGTCGACCGAAGGTCTAAGTGGCGGCGGTATCGCCAGCGGCCCGCTAAGCTTCATGAAAGGCTTTGACGCTTTCGCCGGCGTAATCAAGTCCGGAGGCAAGACGCGCCGCGCCGCCAAGATGGTCATCCTCAACATCGACCATCCCGACATCATCGACTTCATCGAATGCAAGTCGAAAGAAGAAGCCAAGGCGCACACTCTGGTAGCCGCGGGCTACGATGGCTCCTCACCCGACTCCGAAGCCTATTCGTCCATCTTCTTCCAGAACGCCAACAACTCCGTCCGCGTGACCGATGACTTTATGTACGCCGTCCTCCGCGACACCGACTTCAGCACCAAAGCGGTGCGCGACGGCCGTCCCATGCAGACCTTCAAAGCCAAAGATCTGCTCTTCAAAATCTCCGACGCCACCTGGCGCTGCGGCGATCCCGGCATGCAATTCGACACCACGGTCAACCGCTGGCACACTTCGAAGAACACGAATCGGATTAACGCCAGCAACCCGTGCAGCGAATACATGTTCCTCGACGACTCGGCCTGCAACCTCGCCAGCCTGAACCTGCTGAAGTTCGCTCCGAACGGGACTTTCGATGTCGAAGCCTATCGCCACGCCGTCGATGTGCTGATCACGGCCCAGGAAATTCTGGTAGACAACGCCGGCTACCCCACAGAAATGATCGGCAAAAATTCTCACGACTACCGCCCGCTAGGCCTGGGTTACGCAAATCTGGGAGCGTTGCTGATGGCCGCCGGCCTACCCTACGACTCCGACGCCGGACGCGACTACGCCGCCTGCGTTACGGCAATCATGTGCGGCCAAGCCTACCTGCAGTCTTCCAAAATCGCAGAAGCATGTCCCGCATTAGTTCCAGCAACCGAGCCCACCCAAAAAACGTTGGCCGACACCAACCTTGGTAGTGTGGAGCGGGCGCCCTCGCCCGCTATGCCCGGAGGAGCCTGCCCCGGCTGGTACATAAACCGTGAGCCATTCTTAGACGTAATCCGCATGCACCGCGCCTCGGTCAATAACATAAATAAAAATAACGTCCCCACCCCACTCTACGAAGCCAGCAAACAAACCTGGGACGAGGCCCTCGCCAACGGCGAAAAACACGGCTACCGCAACTCCCAGGTAACAGTCCTGGCCCCAACAGGAACAATCGGCTTCATGATGGATTGCGACACAACTGGGGTTGAGCCTGATCTTGCACTTGTGAAGTACAAGAAGCTGGTCGGCGGAGGCATGATCAAGATTGTGAACAATACTGTGCCTACGGCCTTGTTCAAGCTGGGCTACTCGCATGATGAGGCCGACAAGATTGTCAGCTACATCGATGCGACCGGTACGATCGAAGGCGCACCGCACATCAAGGATGAAGACCTGGCGGTGTTTGATTGTTCGTTCAAGCCGGCTAAGGGGACTCGGTCGATTGCTTATATGGGCCATCTGCGGATGATGGCGGCCACTCAGCCGTTTATTTCCGGAGCGATTTCTAAGACGGTCAACTTGCCTGAGAGCGCTTCTGTCGAAGACATCATGGAAGCTTATCTGCAGGCCTGGAAGTTGGGACTCAAAGCGGTCGCCGTCTATCGCGATGGATGCAAGAAGTCGCAGCCGCTCAGCGCCGCCGGAACTACGACCGCGCTTTCAAAGAAAGGCGATGCCGCGACTGCGGCCGCTCCCGCTGAAGAAGAGAATCTCAACGGGCCTCCGAAGGCGGTGCGGCACAAGTTGCAGGCCGAGCGGGCTTCCATCACGCACAAGTTCAACGTGGGCGGACACGAAGGGTACATCACCGTCGGACTCTATCCCGACGGCCACGTCGGCGAACTCTTCATCACCATGGCTAAAGAGGGATCGACGGTCAGCGGCCTCATGGACAGCTTCGCCTGCGGCATCTCGATCGCGCTGCAACACGGCGTGCCGCTGAAACTGTTATGCGAGAAGTTTGCCCATACCCGCTTCGAGCCCAGCGGCTGGAGCGGCAATCCCGACATCGGCTTCGCCAAGTCGATCATGGATTACATCTTCCGCTGGCTTGACCTGCGCTTCTCCACCGGCCAGCAGCAAATGCTCTTCGAGAATCTGCGCCTACGATCAAATCCCGCGCCCACGCCAGAGGCAGTAGGAGACATGAACGGCTCGCTGGGTTCTGGCCCGACGACCACCGACCCACGACCAGCGACCGGCACAATCCACGCCGCCGACGCCCTCGCCGGAATCATCGACCTCGGCGACGCTCCAACCTGCTCCTTCTGCGGCTCAATCATGACCCGCAACGGAAGCTGCTACAGGTGTGGAAGCTGCGGGAGTACGAGCGGGTGCAGCTAGGTCCACGTGGGGGATGGCTTCCCTGAGCGAAGTCGAAGGGGCTGTCCAGCGGAGCAAAGCATCCACAGGGATGCGGGAAACGCAATTTGTGGGAGGGCATGGCTTTAGCCATGTCGAAAGAGTAACCAACCTCAAAGGCTTTAGCCGCTGAGGCCAAGAAGTCGTTAGCAGTTTAGACGCAAGCTGTGAGGGGGCACGGCTAACGCCGTGCCCCCTTTTGTTTTGCTGAGTTATTCCGAACGCTAGGAGATGGGCATGAAGTTTAGGTTTCGCAGCCACGACCACATCGGCGCAGCAGACGCCGAATCCGATCAGGCTTTCCTCCGCGAATGCTTCATTGACAACGGCGACATTGACCTTTTGTTGGACTGCAACGATCACCGGCGGATTATCCTAGGCAGGACCGGCGCGGGAAAGACGGCCTTGTTGACTCACCTTTCAGAGCGTACTAACAGGGTGATCACGATCAAGCCGGAGAGTCTTGCTCTGGCATACATCTCCAACTCGACGATTCTGCAATTCGTAAACGAATTGGGCGTCAATCTTGATACGTTCTTCAAGCTGCTCTGGAGACACGTCTTTACTGTTGAGGTAATTAAGGCGCACTTCCACTTAGATAGTGCAGCAGCGAAGGAAGGCTTCGTTGAGTGGCTGAAGAACCAATTCAGCGACAAGCGGCGACAACACGAGAAGGCGCTCTCTTATTTGGAAAAATGGGGCAGTAGGTTTTGGGAGCAGACCGACTATCGAATCGAGGAGCTAACGACCAAACTCGAGAACGAGTTGAGGACATCCATCAGCACCGTTCTACCGCCCACGAAGATAGTTCTGGGGGGTGCTCAAGCTCTTTCGCAGGAAGAAAAGGGAAAGGTTGTCGAACGAGCCAAGTACGTCGTAAATCAGGTTCAGATTCAGGAACTGACATACGTTCTTGAGCTCTTGGACTCGATTCTGGACGATCCTCAGAAACGCTATTACATCGTCATAGACCGCCTAGACGAAAACTGGATCGAGGAAGAGCTGCGCTATCTATTGATTCGCGCTTTGATTGAAACCGTTCGGGATTTCTGCAGGGTGCGACAGGCGAAAATCATCGTTGCGCTGAGATACGACCTGTTAGACCGCGTGCTGCGGCTCTCTCGTGGCGCTGGGTTCCAGGAGGAAAAATACGAATCGCTGTACGTCGACTTATCGTGGAATAAGGAACAGCTCACGAAGCTGCTCGACAAGAGAATAGACAAATTAGTGCGCCAGCAGTACAGCTCTAGCCCAGTAACCCACGCAGACGTTCTGCCGAAATTAGTGAATAAAGTGCCAGCGATAGACTACATGCTTGCCCGAACGCTCATGCGGCCCCGTGACGTAATAATGTTCTTCAATACGTGTATCAAGCAAGCCCCGGGCAATGCTCAGATCACGCCGCAAATGCTTAAGGAGGCCGAAGGAGAGTATTCGCGCCAGCGGCTGAGGTCGCTTGCGGACGAATGGTCGGCGGACTTTCCATATCTGATGTCGATCTTTGATGTTTTGAAGGGCCGAACAGCCCAGTTTCCCATCAAATCGATTTCGGACGATGACTGTGTTGAACTCGCGATACGACTGATGGATCAAAGCATCGTAGATGAGGAACTGCACGGCGCGATCAATCAGGTCGAGAGGAATCCGGCATCTACAGATAATCTTCGCCGCTGTGTCGTGGCTCTCCTGTATCGGGTCGGCGTTGTGGGCTTGAAACTAGAGAGATTTGAGAGCGTGGAATGGTCGACATCTGGGCGCAGATCTGTTTCGATTTCCGAGATAGCTCCCGGAGTTAGAGTTTCGATACACCCTTGTTTTTGGAGAAGCTTTAGGAATAAATCCGGACGATGAGCAGAACGAGTGTTCCCAAGCCTCCGCGTCAGGAGTGGGAATGTCGATTGAGCGTAACTGATGTTGAACACAGCCAGGACTCGCAAGAACGTTTGTATGAAACCTGACGTAATTGAGAAACTTCGCAGCGAACTTAGGGAACGTATCCATTCTGAGAGGCAAGTCGTCTACATCCTTGCTGAGCTTCGGAAACTGATGGAACTGGAGTCCATCAGTAGGATCGAGGCGGGGGCGCCTGCGGATAATAGCTATTTTGCATTGAAGTTTTACTGTGATTGGGCTGTACACGTCCGTCTCGACCAATCTGGCGCGCGACGAATCGTACAGCGCTTCAACGAGTATCAGAAATTCATGGAGGATCTGGCCGGGCCTGGTAGAACCGAGGTCTATCCGGCCTTCTTGCACGAGCTCGATCAAAGTTTTCAGCTCACCAAGTTCAGGGACCAACTCGGCGCTTACCTTAATTCACACGGCCTCGACAGCGGGTTAGCGACAGATCAAGAACGCTGGATTGCGTTCCTCACTTACTACTCTCGCGTGATCGAGGACGCACCCCTGATCTCTCAGGCCACGGGGCTGAAGTGGGTTGACCGTGTTGAGGTCAAGGTCTTTGATGAAAGGCCCGCTGGCGCTGCGGACTACACACTGGCAATAAGGTGGACTTGGATATCAAAAAAAGACGGGATGCGGAAGAACGTGGTCCGCCGTTTCTAGAGCTCGCTGGAGCCTGAATCTTTTCCTATCGCTTACGGTGCGACTGGAGTCGTGCCGTCACACTATGATCATCTTCAAACTTTAGATTTGGCCGTAGCAGGCCGTTTCAGCGAGGGACGCCCGTGTCGAAAGAACTGGACGAATTGATCGAGAGGGCTAGAACGATACGGATGACGCCGGAACAGGCTGAACGGCAGCGGCGCAGCTTTGCCTACGGCAACGTCAAGATCGAGAATGATTCCATCACTTGGGACATGATTGACAGGGCGGCGGAGCGATTGCAGAAAGAGAAGTGAGCGGGCGGAATGCTTTTTGGCTGGTCTGGCAGGTTTGCGGTGCCTGAATCTCTTTCTGTCGCTTGCGGCACGATTGAAGTCGTGCCCTTCCCTACAAATCCTCACGGGCGAGCGCGCCCGCGCCACACGGGAAATATTGAGGCACTCCGCGTAACGTTCCAAAACGGGAATGCCCCCTCGACGCTTTCACTTCTTCGCTTGATTTTGTCCTGCTCAAGCAGCTAATGTTGTTGGTTACTATTTAGCTCTTTGACAACACAATAGCGGCTAAGTCCTTTGTCCGGAATATTTTGCGTATAAGTCCTTATTCCTCAAAGATTTTGGTGGTAGTGTGGCCATAACCCCATGATTCCAAAAGACCAGGGGGAGGGGGGTACCCCGATACCGATGAGTAAACAGGCCTCTGCCGGGGATGACTTTGCTGTTGGGAAGGCGTCCAAGCAGCAGAGGGGGTCGGTTCGGTGCTTAACCGTCAGGTTATACCTTGGCGATCCTTTTCCACAGGGTTGTTCGGAAAATGGAACAAGAACCATTTTGTTGTGGCGTGGGCTGGCTGGGGGTGTATGAAGAGGGCTCCGCATATTGCGGGGCCCTGCATTCGGCTCTCCCCCATCCAGTGCCTGAAGGGCCCCGCAGTTGGTTTGTCACTCCGGTATTACCTCTCTCTGGTTTGCCAATTACGAACACGCGGGTTGGCGGTATAATTCGGCCTATCGGAGGAACCTGTATGCGAATTTTCGGCCTCCTCGTGGTTTTGCTGTCTGCATTGGTTGCGCTTTGTGGAGCTAGCGACACCCGGCAGAGCCCATCCAACCAAACGGCGGCAAACTCCCTTAACTCAGATTGGTTGAACTCCTCGGGGATCGTGCGCCCCAACCTCTTCAACCTGGCATCGAGTGATCGCGCGGGTCAGGATGGTTCGCGCGCGGACTCGGCGCGCGACGGGGATGTGACTTGCTACACGATGCACACCTTCCTGGTAAAACGCGAGAGTCCGCATTCGGATGTAACCGAGGCGGCGGGACAGTCGACCTGCCTGGCGGGGTCGAGGTATAACGTCAGGAAGGTAGAGGAACCGGGCAAGGCTCCCGCGCGTTGAGTTCGGACGCGATTCGGCGAGTCTCGGCAGTTCTGGGGTCGGTCTTCTTCTTGTTGCTTGCGCCCGTTCTTGTTGCTTGCGCCCGGCACCGTGGCTGGACTTGTGCCTTGGTGGATTTCTGGCTGGCGGGTGCAGGCTCCGCTGCTTGGGTTCTCTACTTTTCGATGGCTGGGAACGTTGCTAATTGTGGCTGGCCTTCCTGTCCTGCTGGATTCTTTTGCTCGATTCGCTTGGAAGGGGCTGGGGACTCCGGCCCCGGTTTTCCCAACAAGACATTTAGTGGTTAGCGGGCTTTATCGCTACGTGCGGAATCCCATGTATTTGGCGGTTGCGGCGGTGATTTTCGGGCAGGGATTGCTGTTTGGGGATTTGCGGGTTCTGGAGTATGGAATTCTGGTCTGGATTGCTTTCCACCTGTTCGTCTTGTTCTATGAAGAGCCGGTACTGCGGCGGAGCTTCGGGGCTGAGTATGAAAGTTTTTGCACTCACGTTTCGCGCTGGGTTCCCCGGTTTGGGAAGTCATAGCTAAGCTTGGATTTTTGCACTGCCGCACGGGCGTGGACGCCCGCGCCTACATTTGAATTATCCTGCGTAACCTTTCCGGCTGGCGGCAGTTTCTATAGTTAGAGGCGCGATGGTCGTGCGAGCACCGGCATCGAGGCGGTCCCCGGAGCAGGCGGAGGATCGTCTGCTGGTCGAGGCTGCGCAGAAGGATCCTGCCCGGTTTGCCGAACTCTACGAGATCAACTTTGAGCGGGTGTATGGGTTCATCGCGCGGCGCGTGGGCGATCGCGATGCGGCTGAGGATTTGACCTCGGAGGTATTTCACAAGGCGCTGGCCAATCTTCCGCGGTTCGAGTGGCGGGGAGTGCCGTTCGTGGCTTGGCTGCTGCGGATTGCGGCGAATGCGATTGCGGACCGGGCGGGGCGCGTGGGGAAAGAGTTGGCGGTGGAAGATCCTCCGGAGTTGGCGGCGGACGCGACTGCCGACGTTGATCTGGAAGAAGTGGAACGGCGGGCGCGGTTGTTTCGTCTGGTGGAGCAGCTTCCGGCGGATCAGCGGCGCGTGATTGCGATGCGGTTTGCGGAGGAGAAGAGCATCCGCGAAATCGCGGAGGCGTTGGGACGCACCGAGGGTGCGGTGAAGCAGTTGCAATTCCGCGGGTTGCAGAGTCTGCGGGTGGAGATCAAAGGCGGGAAACCACCCTTCGATTCCGCTCAGGGCAGGCTCCGTACCCAAAGGTACGCAAAGGGGAACACGAAGCCGGGTGACAAAGATGCCTAGGCGTAGTTTGATCGAACAACTCGATGACGCAATGCAAGGGCTGATCGGTAATCCCGGTGCACCCTTGCCGAGTGGAGATACGGGCGTGAGTCCGCTTGTCCGCATTGCCGCCGAGTTGCGCGATCTGCCTCGGGAGAATTTCAAAATGCGTTTGAAGAATGACTTGGAAAGGAGTATTTCAATGGCGACTACAACAGCACCTGTGACTGCAACTCACACTTTCGCGGCCCCGAGGCTGACTTTCAAGGATGCGGCGAAGGCGATCGAATTTTACAAGAAAGCCTTCGGAGCGAAAGAAACCATGCGCTTCGAACTCGAAACCGGAATTCCTCATGCCGAGCTTTTGATTGGCGACTCGGTAATCATGTTAACGGATGAGTGGCCCGACGGTGGACGCTACAGCGCGGAGACTACGGGCAGTTCTCCGGTCAGCATGGTGATCCACGTTCCCGATGTGGACGACTTTGTGGAGCGCGCCGTGGCTGCCGGCGCCAAACTGCAGAGTCCGATATCAGACCAGTTCTATGGATACCGCGTGGGGGACTTGCTTGATCCTTTTGGATATGCCTGGAACGTCCGTACGGTACAGGAAGCGATGCCGGTGGAAGAAATGCACCGCCGGTTCCGGGCGATGATGAAAGGCGACGAAGCCAAGAAATCCAGCGTTAATCCGATTCCTAAAGGCTACCGAACGGTTACGCCGTATCTGATCGCGGCGGATGGGCCGGCTCTGATGGACTTTGCAAAACAAGCCTTCGGCGCTGAAGAAATCTTTCGCACCGTAGGATCGGCGGGCGGGCTGCACGGCGAAGTGCGCATCGGCGACTCGATGCTGATGTTGGGTGGGGGGATTCCGGGACGGGAGTTTCGTTCAACTGCAAACACTCACGCGCTGCATCTCTATGTTCCCGATTGCGATGCGGTTTATAAACGGGCGCTGCAGGCGGGCGCTACCTCGATCGATGAACCCCGGGATCAGGAATACGGGGAGCGCTCGGCCAGCGTGAAAGATCCAGCGGGGAATTACTGGTATATCGCTACGCACAAAGGCGAGAGCTACACTCCGAAGGGTCTGAACAGCGTTAACGTGTACATGCATCCGCTGCGGGCGGAGCCCGTCATCAATTTCCTGAAGCGGGCCTTCGGGGCGCGGGAGATTGCGAAATACGCGTCGCCGGACGGGGTTGTTCATCACGCTGAGATACGAGTCGGCGACTCAGTGGTGGAGATGGGCGAGGCCCATGGGAAGTACCCGCCAATGCCGACGATGTTCTATCTGTACGTGCCCGATTGCGATGAGGTCTACCAGCGGGCGCTGCAGGCTGGTGCGACTTCGATTGCGGAACCAGTTGATCACCCCTACGGCGACCGCAGCGGCGGGGTGAAGGACGCTTTCGGCAATCAATGGTACGTCGCCACGCACGTCAAGGATGTCGCTTCTTAGAGTTCGCTAATGCCTGGCGGATCGAGGCGATCGTTCCTCCGGTCGAGCGAGACACGACGTTCTCAATGTGCTCGCGCGTGACCTGAGTGATGGCCGTCGCGTCAAGTTTGTATTTCTCTCGGAGCAGCTGCAGGTTTTTGCGTTCCTTATGTTCTTCGTCTGAATAGAAGCGCGCCTTTTCGAATTCGTGTTTCGCAACCGCCGCTTCCATGCGATGGACAATAAACTTGACCCGCTTCTGCAGTTCGGCGACCTCCTGCGGCAGCGCGCTGTGGTGCTGGCCCGCAGCGGCCGCAGCCTCGTCGATCACATCCACGGCCTTGCCCGGAAGGGCGCGTCCCCGGATGCAACAACTGGCGTAATACACGGCGTAGGTGAGTGCGTCCTCGGCATAGGTGACGCCGTGAAATCTCTCATATTCGTCTTTGATCCCGACAAGGACTTTAATAGCGTCGGCTTCAGTGGCAGGCGCCACATTCACCGGTTGGAAGTGCTGCTCCAACCAACCATAGTTTTCGACCGACTTAGCGTACCCCTCGGGCGTTGCGGTGCTGATGCATTCAATCTTGCCGCTCATGACCAGCGGTTTGAGAATCTCCTCGATGTGAAACGAGCCTCTGCCCGAGACCGAGTTCGCAGGCGTGTGCAAGTCATCGACGAAAAAGATGGCGCTCTCGGTTGGTAACGCTGCGAGGAAGTTTCTGAGCAATGCGGAATCTCGTTCGACGGCGCTAACATCGAGAGTGAGGATCGATTTTCCCGACAGCATCGTGGGAACGCTCCCATCCGCTATGCGCTGGACCAGGCCACCAATGATGGTTTTCTTGCCGACACCCGGCTTGCCCACCAATATCGGATTTTTTCTGGTGCGGCGGCAAAGGATGCAAATGAGCTGCTCCATTTCATTCTCCCGCCCGACGAGCGGTTGGAGTTGGGCCAGGTCGCGGACGAAGTCTCGGCTGAACTGGGCTGAAGAATGCCTGGCACGTTCCTGAGATTGCGGAGGCCGTGCGGTGATCCTCTTAGTTCCTCCCGGACTCGTTCGAGATGAACCTCGTGGTCGCGCAACACCTGTGCGCCGAAACACTTTTCTTCGCGCAGCAAGCCAAGCAAGAGGTGTTCCGTCCCAATGTGTTTGTGCAGCAGCCGTTCGGCTTCCTCCGCCGCATAGGCAAGCACGCGTTTACTTTCGTTGCTGAGGGGCAGGTCAACCGAGGTGTGGATTTTCTCACGGACGGCCGTGTGTTGTTCGATTGCTTTCCGGATGGCTTCCATCGTTCCAGATGGGCGGAGGAAGCGGTAGGTGAGGGCCTTATCCTCCCTGAGCAGTCCTAATAGCAGATGCTCACTTTCAATGCAGGGGCTGCCGAATTGACTGGCTTCGTAGCGGGCAAAGAAAACAACTCGACGCGCCTTCTCGGTGAATCTCTCGAACATAACTTTCCACTGCTTATCCTGCGGCGTTCACTCGCCTCGGCTAACTATAGCCATGAAGAAGGATTTTACTCTCAACGCGGAATTGCAGGGCTGTTTTGAATATCGTTGTGACGCATCCCACAAAGGTCTATTGGACCGCTGTCGTTGGCGCGAGGATCGGCATTTTCACGGCTCCGAGAGACAGCAGATTCCTCGCTTCGCTCGGAATGACAATCTGGTTTCATGACAGCATCCGATCAGCCTGGCACCTTGGTAACTGGGCCTCCACCGGGGTAAGCGGCGAAAATAGATCCCGGTATGAATCTGGAGCGCAGGGACGCAATTCGCGGGCAACTGGTCGCGCTTTGGCAGAGGGCGCGCGGACAATTCGTGCGCCTTCCAGCGACTGCTCGGGTTATGCTCGGCTTCTTCCTGCTAGCCGCTTTACTGATGGCCTTGCATACGGCGTTCTCGGGAAAAGACGCAAGCCTGCGGCTCAAAGTTCAGCACAGCTTGCGCAGCGGGCAGCTTTCCCTCTGGGTGGATGGTGACCTGGCCTACTCCGGAAATCTTGTCGGCAATGCCAAAAGAAAGTTCGGTCTGATTCCGGAGGTGCAGGGGAGCCTATCGGAGACCCTGCCGGTAGCGTCCGGCATACATCAAATCAAGTTGCGGATCGTTTCGGACAGTGGCGAGCGAGAGAACACAATCAGCGGTGACTTCGCTCGCAACCAGCAGCAGATCTTGTCCGTGAACGCCAGCCACGCTGACCTTTCTTTACACTGGCAGCCCTTCATCTCGCAGTCCACGGACGCCGCAGGGGCCCCGTCATCTTCCAGCAACAACGGGTGGTTCAGTCGCTACGCTGGCACACTCATGATGACGGTTGCCGGTTCGATCATTTCGGCCTTGACCGGATTCGCTCTCAAGGAGCTACCGAAGCGGATCGTCTCTGTTCCAAGAGAAGCGCCCGTAAGCCTAGACAATCAGCCAAGCTCGAGCTAAGGAAGTCTGATTGAATTTGAGTTTCAACTTCCCGCGGGCATCCTTACGTCTTTTGTGCTTCTAGCATTTGCACTTCATCAAACCACAAAGGACACAAAGGTACACAAAGGTACACAAAGGAAGGCGCTCACGGAACTTCACTCGTGAACTCTTTACCAAATGAGCTTTAATCCGAACTGCACCTGCCGTGCTGTGGTGGAGGTGCTGCTGATCGCCCCGGCCGTGCCCGAAAGTCCGGAGGGAGTGAACACGATCAGATTCGGAGTATTGAAATTGGCGCGATTCAGGAGATTAAAAATCTCCGCGCGGAATTGCAGGGTCAGGCGTTCGTGAATCGCGGTATCTTTCAAGACTGAAAAGTCCCACGTGGCCAGTCCCGGGCCGATTAGAGTGTCTCTCCCCAGATTCCCGTAAAATCCGCTGTTCGGTGGCGGCTGGAGAAACGCGTTCGGATTGAACCACTGATTGGGTTTTCCGAGAATGACGGGCCCGGTGAAGTCGGGATTTACAAACGGCCGCACCGGATTGCGTGTGTCGCCGTTGTTGGATGGGTTATAGCTGAGTTGCGGCGTGAAGGGAAATCCCGCTTGAAGCGTGACGATGCTGGTCACTGACCAACCGCTCACAACGGCGTTGCTCCAGCCTTGCAGGCCGCTTGCCAGCGCCTGTCCGTGCCCGAACGGCAGCGCATAGATGGCGTTGATCACTCCAATATTCCTCACGTCATACGTACCGAGGCCATAGTCCGCGCGCAAGTTGAATGGGTTCGACACCAGTCCGGGAGCATTCCCCGCCGTGGTGGCATTCAAGGAATCTCCATCATCAAGTGCCTTGGACCAGGTGTAGACTCCCCGAAAAGAAATGTTATGGCTGAAACGATGGTTCACGTCAACCTGCAGCGCGTTGTAATTGCTAATTCCCTGCGAAAACCACGTCCACGTATTAGCTAGGTTGGGGTTTGCCTTGGGCGTTTTGGCGGGAATGTAGTAGCTTCCGGCGGGAATCGGCGCATTTGCCAAGGCTCCGGGGAAAGTACTTGGGTAGGTGGCGGGACACGGCGACGCGGGACAGATCGTCGGAAATGGCTGGTTGCCGTCGATGCCGATAATTTCGTGGTATCCATGGGATCCGACGTAACCCACAGTCAAGACTGTGTTCGGAGAAACTTCCTGTTGAACGTTGAAGGACCAGGAAATGAGCGTCGGCATCTGCATGTCCGGCTGAACACCTCCGGGTACCAATAGTGCCTTGGCGGGCGCAGGGGCCGTAGGATCGATGGGGAAATCGGAGACGGACAACGCCGCAATGCTGTAGGCGGGGTTGAACGGGGCATTTTGATCTGTGCGGTACCCAAGCGCATCCTGGAGTTCGTTGTACATCCCAAACCCGGCGTGAAAAACGGTTTTTGAGCTCAGCGGAGCCCAAGCCACGCCAATCCGGGGCTGCGGCAGAAACTTCGCATTGTTCACCGTGAAGGTCGCGTCTCCGATGCGCGGTTGACTGGAAATTATCCCATTGCTGAAGGTGTAGTTGGCGGCGCGACCGTGAGCCTCATTCCAGCCGGTCGAGAATTCATCCCGGAAGCCCAGTGACACGGTTAACTTGGGGGTCACGCGAATGACATCTTGCGCGTAGAACGCCCCAAAAAGAGATCGCCAGTTCATCTCGGTTGGCGCGGGGTCATAGAGGAAGCTTGATGTCGTTCCTTGCAGGAACGTTTGCAAACTGGTGAAAGTCGCTTGACCGTACTGGCTGAGTGCGATCGTCTCGTTCGATTGAAAAGGCTGGAACCAGGCGCCAAAGCTGAATTGATGCCGACCCCTGGTGAGGGTCACCCGATCTTCGAAGGTGTATAGATTGCGCGCAATCCGGAGGTTACTACCGTTGTTGCTACCCGCCAAGCCGATCTGAGCTTGTGGATTGGAGGCGGCGCTGCCGCCGACGACCACAGCGCCAACCTGATGTCCGAGCAGAAAACCGGGAACACCGGCTGCCGGAGTGCCAGGAGTGGGTTCCCCGGTGAAAAAGTATCCCGCGCGCGAGTAACCGATGCGGGCAACGTTCAAAGTAGATGGTGAAAAAGTGTGTGTCTCCTCCAGGCTGAAGACTTGTTCCCGGAGGCTGACAACATCCGTGCTGTAGGGATTGAGCGTAGTCGCGGTTGTGTCAGCTCCATCATCGATGGTGTAGGCGCTTGCCAGCGAATCCCGCGCGGAAAAGATGTGATCCAGGCGGGCCGTTCCGAAATCCTCTCGAATGGTTTGTAAGGGACTGCTGAAAACCTGGGCGATTCCACTGAAGTCCGGGGCTCCGGCTGGCGCGACCGGCCACAAATTAAGCAGAGGCACGACGCTGGGATCGGCGGCCGCCCGCGATGCAGCGTCCGGCACAAACGCTGCCGATGTCTGATGCAAGTGCTGGCGCAGTCCCTCGTAGTTGCCGAAGAGGAAAGTCTTGCCCTTTTGGATGGGACCCCCGAGAGACCCGCCAAACTGGTTACGCTGAAAAGGCGGAGCGGAGCCCTGATCAAAGTAGTTGGGGGCATCGAGAGCGTTGTTGCGCAAGTACTCATAGGCGGATCCATGAACCTGATTTGCGCCGGACTGAGTAACGATAATGACCTGACCACCTGGGCGTTTGCCATATTCCGCGCCGTAAGAGTCTCGGAGTACGTTGAATTCGCGCACCGCGTCGACGCCCAATAATTGCCCACTCGTCCCGCCCGGCTGCATGTTATTCTCGGCCGCGCCGGTAAACTCGACTCCATTCAGCAAGAAAAGGTTTTGCTGAGGCCGATTTCCCGAGACCGCAAAATTGTTTCCGGTGGTGGAATTGGATACTCCGATCCCACCCGTTTTCTCCGAAGTAAAGTTAACAATGCCGGGATTCAGGGTCAGCAACAGGTCGTAGCTCCGGCCATTGAGAGGCAGATCTTTCACCTGCTGCTCTCCGACCAACCCGGAAATGTCCTGGGTAGTGACGCTCACGACTGCCGCGTCCCCCGTCACCTTTACTTCTTCGCTTACTGCCCCGACTCGGAGGCGCAGGTCGGCAACCGCATCTTGGCCAACCACCAGGCGAATTCCTGTCCTGACTCCTTCCGCAAAGCCGTCCTTCTTAACCCGGACTTCATATTGTCCGACAGGAAGAGCAAACACTTGATATCGGCCTGCCTGGTCCGTAACCGCACTTCGCGAAAGCCCCGTATCGAGGTCGTGCGCGGTAACCGCCGCACCGGACACGGCTGCGCCAGATTGGTCGGCTACGACTCCGGACAAGTTCGCCGACACCTGAGCCCAAGCTGATGGGACGCATAGGCACAGCAGCAGCCATGTCAGCATCGACAAACGACTCAGCCGGACGACTCGGCCGATATCCGCATTGAAGGCACGCAATCGTCGAAGCGAAGCGGGGTGGGAGCGGCGTAGACCCCAGGCAGCGTTATGCATTACTCTCCTCATTTCAGTGAATAAGTGCTTAGTCAGGAACCGTACAATGTATCTCAAATACGGTTATAGTGTCTAATAGCATACAGTTATGTATGATTAATGTACGGGGCGGTGCCGGGCCAATCTTGACGGATTTTCCCACGAAGGAGGCACGTCCACTCTGGATCGATTGACGGGGGCAAGGCGTCACTGTAGGATTTCTTTCCAAATGACTGGGAAGACTAATATTCGGCACTCAAAAGGGAAGGATGACGAGTTGTTGCAGCTGCGTGACGCGGCAGTGCAACTAGGGATCAGCTTCCCCACTATTAAGCAATGGATTTACAAGAAGAAAATTCGCAGCATCCGGACGGCTGGAGGACATCACCGTATTCCGCAGAGTGAAGTGGACCGGCTGCTTTTCAGAACGCGAGGCAAAACCGAGAAGGAACGCAAGCAAGTGATCCGCCGCGTGAGCGGACGTAATCAGCTCGTAGGACGAATCGATGCGGTTCGCATCAGCGGCCTGATGGCAGAAATCGCAATTTCGATCGGGGGCCAGCAAATCACTTCGATTATCACTTCCCGCTCGGCGCGCGAGATGCAGTTGAAGCCAGGGCAGACGGCGGCCGCTCTCATCAAAGCCACCGAAGTGATGATTCTGCGGGTGTGAACATGAAGCATCGGCTGTTCCTTCCCGTCGCGCTCTTGGCTCTGATGCTGCAGGCTGGCTCGACGCAGTCTCAGCAGCTCGCTATTCAAACTGAGAGCGGGAAACCGACCGTCCTGGGACGGGCGGACATCGAGGCGTTGCCGCATGTCAAGGTCACGACCGGCGCTTCCGGTTTGTCGGCAACGTTTGAGGGCGTTTTGCTCAGGGCCGTGTTGGAGAAAGCAGGAGTTGGGTTCGGAGAAAGTCTGAGGGGGAATCGATTGGCGTTCTGCCTCTTGGTGGAAGCCGCCGATGGCTATCGCGTTGTGATTGCTCTGCCCGAGATAGACCCGGCGTTCACTGACAAGCAGGTTGTTTTGGCTTTCTCGAAGGATGGGAAACCTCTGGATGACAAGGAGGGGCCATACCGCCTAGTGATACCCGATGAAAAAAGGATGGCGCGATGGGTGAGGCAGGTCACGGCACTAAAGATAGTCGAGGTGCAGTGAAGCGGGTCAGTCCTTCTGAATCATCACCTCGGTCGCTTTGATCACGGCGCTAACGGTGTCACCTTTTTTGAGCTTAAGTTCGTCGGCGCTGCGGCGGGTGATGGCGCTCTCGATGAGGTTATCCCCGACGCGAACTACCACGTGGGCCATGATATCGCCCAGCTGAATTTCTTCGATTTTTCCTCGCAGTTTATTTCTGGCTGAGATTGGCATGCAGTCATTATAAGCCAAGGAGAGAGAGCGCATGAGCGTCCGAAGACGGAGCCGGATTGCGGTTCTCGTGGTTGGTTTTCTTTCTCAGTTCTGTTTAGCGCAAGAAATCACCGCGGCGGCGGCGGCGGACCTCCAATTTGCCATGCAGGATGTGGCTGCCCGATTCCAAAAGGAAACAGGGAAGACGGTTAAGGTCATTTACGGTTCGTCAGGGAATTTCTTCCAGCAGATTCAGAATGGCGCTCCCTTTGACATGTTCTTTTCGGCGAATCTCGATTATTCGAAGAAACTGGAGGCTGCCGGATTGATTGAGCCGGGAAGCTACTACCAGTACGCGAAGGGGAAGATCGTGATCTGGGTTAGGAACGAGTCAAAACTCGATCTGAACTCCGGCATGCAGGTGCTTCTCGATCCTTCGGTGAAGAAGATCGCTGTCGCCAACCCGCAACATGCTCCATATGGGCAGGCGGCGGTGGCAGCGATGCAGAAGGAAAAGATCTACGAAGAAGTGAAAGACAAGTTTGTCCTCGGCGAAAACATTTCACAGACAGCATCGTTTGTTGTCTCCGGCTCGGCGGACGTGGGCATCGTAGCCCTGTCGCTTGCGTTGTCTCCGAATATGAAAGACAAAGGACGTTTCGCCGACGTTCCCGGCAACGAATATCCGCCTATTGAGCAGGCTTGCGTCATCGTCGGCTCGTCAAAGAACAAGGAAACTGCGCGACAATTCTTGTCGTTCTTCAAGACAGCTGCTATGGGCGAGGTATTGAGGACCTACGGTTTCGACGTGCAAGATGGTTTGGCCAAGTGATCTGCCTGTCGTCGAAGTTATCGGGACCAGGTGAGCCCGCGGCCGAGCACGAAGATGAAGAGCAGGCTGGCTACGGCAGCGGTGGCGATCCACGCGGTGCTACGGTCGATTGGCCCAACTTGCTGTTCTTCGCTGCGGCTCCATCTCCGCATCAAGCTGGGCAAACTAAGCAGGCCGGCATTTGCGCCCAAAGTTGAAGGCAACGCCGAGGCTATGACGTAGAACAATCCGGCGGGATTGAGCAGGCCTCCCAATCCAGCCAGAATCGCGTCCGTAAAATAGGGTGTCCAGCACAGTCCACGGAGGCGGCGCGAACCTTCATCCAGGCCACGGAATGGTTTCAGCTTCGCGGCTACGACCAGCATGGATGCATAGTACGAGGCCGCGCCCAGCACGACGAGTCCGAGTTGCCACATCCAATGCGGTTGCAAGCCGCGGATCGCCGCCGCCCAGTCGCCAAAGTTGGTGACACCGGAGAAGAAAAAGTAGCCGGTCCCGGTAAAGAGATTGCTGGCCATCGCCAGCACGAGGAAGTAGCGAGTGGTGGGTCGGTAGCGCTGCGGCTTCCGCAGTAGGAGCCACAAGACCGCCGCGAAAAGTAGATTAACAAGCGTGCCATTCGCCGAAATCCAGCGCGTGTCGATATCAGACTGCAGCGCGACGGTACTGATGGTGACGCTATGGGCTCCGCTCAGCCAGGCGGTCACACCGTGGCCCATGCCTTCGTGGAGAACGTCCTGGAGAATGCAGGCGAGCGCCGACATGGCAACCACGGTGAACCAGTCGTCTTTAATAAGAAGCGCGTCGGCGGGCATAGTAATTCTTGTAACACAGCGAAAACGTATTTCGGGAAAGGAAAGGCTGAAAAACCTCCGGTCTTAGAGACCTTCGGTGTTATAGATATTCGTGATCTTCCGGGTGCTGTAGCGGATCTCGGAAAAAACGACTTCCGTTCCATCGCCCGCAGGAGATTGCGATTCAAATCCAACTCTTGGCTTTGCGCCCTCTCCCAGGTTGAAGACCCTCAACACCTGCCAGATCTTTCCGTCTGCTGAAGAATAGAAAACATACGCCGGGCCGCTTTTCGCAATTTGCAGGTAAACCGTGTTACCGGGGATCGGGATGGAATTGCAGTCGTCGGATAAACCGCGCGTGACTACGGTTACCATGGTAGGCTGCTTCGCGGGTGAAAGTTCGAACGAGAGCTTTGCCCAGTGATGGTCGTCTGCCCAGACCATCAGAGCTCCTGCGTCCCACTTCGTATGGAAACCGACTTTCACTTTTGCGCTGAGGACGTAGTCGTCTGCAGGCACAAAGAGGAGCATAGGCGCCGTGCTATGAACCGTGCTGTCAAACGGATCGACGAACCAGTCGGTTTCCTTGCCCGAACGGATGGTGAGCTCGCTGCCATGCTCGACGTGCCACGCTACTGGAACGTTTTGCCATGCGAGACCCCCCGGCACACCGTTGACGACGGGCTGCTCAGCGAACGCTGTGCCTAGAAGTGTGAGAACCAGCAGCACGCTGCCTGCTCCTGCCTGAACACAATTCACGGATAACCTCCTGCCTTGCGATCGGTCTTGGCTCGCAGACCGTGTTAGCCCCAGGCTCCAGAGGCAGAGCACGATGCGAGCAAGGCTCGAGATCGGGAGGATGGCAATCATAACTCTGCGGACGTTGATACGCTACGGGCGAGACGAGGCCCGAGCCGGGGCTCTAAAACTGACTTGAAGCGGCCCGAAATTCGAAGCTTTAATTTTTGCTTCGGGTGCGCTGGAGTTTTCGGGGCCGTAGCTGGAAGTAGCGGAAACAGCTGGTCAGATGGTCGTTCACTATGCCCACGGCTTGCATGAAGGCGTAGCAAATCGTGGTGCCGACGAAGGAGAATCCGCGCTTCTTCAGGTCTTTGCTCATGGCGTCCGATTCGGGCGTGCTTGCTGGGACCTGCTTTGCGGAGCGCCAGGAATTCACGATTGGCGATCCGTTGGCGAACTGCCAGATGTAGGCGTCGAACGATCCGAACTCTTCTTGCACTTGGAGGAAGGCTTTTGCGTTGGCGACAGCGGAGGCAATCTTGAGACGATTGCGGATGATGCCGGCGTCGTTCATCAGGCTTTGCAATTTGCGTTTATCGTAGCGTGCGATCTTTCTTGCATCGAAATTACTGAACGCGGCGCGATAGTTCTCCCGCTTTTTTAAGATGGTGTCCCAGCTGAGGCCAGCCTGGGCGCCTTCGAGGATGAGGAATTCGAAGAGCTTGGCGTCGTCGTGAGTGGGGAGGCCCCACTCTTCATCGTGATAACGGATGGAGAGATCGTTGCTTGCCCAGGGGCAGCGGGTCAGAGTAGCGGACCTTGAGTTCATCGTCAGTAGTCGAGCTGCGCTCGACGCGGACGGGTCAGAGTCCGCCCCGCCCCCACAGGATACTGCAGACTGGTTACTTGAGCGATTTTGGATCGGAGAGGTTCCTGGGAGATTTCTTGTCCAGGAGCGCGACCAGTTCCGCGGCACAAGCGGGGCTCTTCACCTTTCCGTCGCGGATGATATCTCTTGCGCTTACCTTCTTTCCATACAACTTTTCGTTGGCGCTGCCATCGGAGCGCAGGGTGGAACCTTCGAGCGAGACCCCGGCGAATAATCCCTTGTTGCGGGAATAGGAAAGGATTTCGGCGGTCATCACGATATCAGTCGCTCCCTCGGCCGTGCGACCCTTGGGGCCGGCTGCGGCAGAGGCGTCGCCTCCAAGCTTCACTTTGCTTTTCAGCAGGGATCGCGCTCCCGCTGGGTTCATTACCAGAAGAACGAAGTCCGTAGCCTGACCGCCGAGCTGAAATCCAATGCTGGCACCTTCCAGGGCATACAGTGCGGGCGGTCCCCAGAGCCCGGTGTAGGAGATTCCACCGCGACAAATCATGACCCCACGACCGTAGCTGGCGCCTATTCCAAATGCGCCCTTTTTCACGGAAGGCAAAACAATGATGCATTCGGCTTTGTCGAGCAGGTCCTGAGGAATGTTGTCAGGGATGTTGAGAATTTCTTTGAGAACGTGGCCGGAGTTCTCGACCCGATCAACTTCCGTGCTATCGTCAGCGAGAGCGGGCAGGATTAGGGCACACATCAGGAACAGAGATAACAGCGTTTTCATGGAGTCTCCTATTTTTCGTGGTGGCGCTATTTTAACCCGTGAACGGTGCGGTCCGATGCCGGACAGGCCCTTCCGAGTGGCGCGACAGGGTCACCTAAGTTGAAGAGATTGTGGGCTTTTGCCGCTAAGTGAGTGCTCCTTTTGTAACTTGGCATTTGCAAAAGGGTCTCCTAGAGTTCTAATGAGTAAGAGCGGCATCTGGCGGGTACTTCGGCCCCTGGCGTGCATCTAATTAGCTGGGACGAACGCGCCGGGCGGAAGACTAACGCGGTAAGTCGGGACGGGATGTGGAATGAAGTACATGGGGAAGTATTTTTTGCTCGCCGGGATGCTAGTGGCTGCGGCAGGGTTGCCGCTGCGGGCGCAGGTGACATATCTTGCCCCGAGCAACGGGTTGGCGTCATCGCCCCCTTCTAGTCCTGAAACCAGCCAGCCTGACGATTCCATTATCACGATCAAGAAGCGGGTGGACGAGGTCAATGTGCTGTTCATCGCCACCGACAAGCGCGGCAAGTTCGTGCGCAATCTGAACGAAAAGGACTTCGCAATCCTCGACGATCATAAACCGCCGCAATCCATCGTGAATTTCCGTCGCGAGACTGACCTGCCCATCCAACTTGGACTTTTGGTCGATACCAGCGGATCGGTGCGTGGACGGTTTGACTTCGAGCAGGAAGCAGCCAGCAGTTTTCTGCAAAACACTGTCCGCCCTAATTTTGACAAGGCCTTCGTAGTGGGGTTCAACGGGCATAGTCAGATGATGCAGGACTTCACCGACAACGCCGCGTTGCTGTCCGCCGCGGTACACCGTTTGCAGGACGGCGGGGGGACGGCACTCTACGATGCGATCTATCGAGCCTGTCATGAGAATTTGATCAAGGATCACGAAGACCGTCCTTCGCGGCGGGCCATCGTCGTGCTCAGTGATGGCGAGGACAATCAGAGTGACTTTAGCGAGGGGCAGGCAATCGAGATGGCGCAACGGGCCGAGGTTATCATTTACGCCATTTCGACCGATGACAGCGGCTTGATCCTGCGGGGCGATAAAGTCCTGCAGCGGATCGCGGATGCCACTGGCGGCCGCGCTTTTTTCCCCTACAAGATGAAGGACATCAAGAACTCGTTTTCGGCCATTGAAGACGAGCTACGGAGCCAATACATCGTTTCCTATCATCCGGCTGATTTTGAGGCGAACGGCCGCTATCGCCCGATTGAAATTACTGCCCTCAAGAAGGATCTTCAGGTGCGCTCCCGCAAGGGATATTACGCGCCGCGGCAGTAGGCGTGCCCCGGCCGTGGTCGCTGCCTGTATTCCAACCAGCCGTTGACTTCTGGCGCTTTTTCTCCGGTCCGGGAGCAGGCTGACGGTGCTACAATTTGGTGGCTGGGGAGTACGAATTTCTGCAAGACCGGCCAGTGCCGGCGTTCCCGTGTCAGGTGGACCATTGAAGCCAAAGGTTCTCTTCATCGCGAGTCTCTCCTGTTTGCTGCTGGCAGCGCCGTGCTTTGGCAAGAAACGGCACTCAACAGCTAGCCAGTCAAGCACACAAGAACAGCCCGCGGCTCAACCGGCCCCGGCGGCTCCTCCGCCGACTCTCGCACAGCTGCCCGCGACTCCTCCCCAAGTTTCATTCCAGGGAGGCCAACTGACGATTTCGGCCCAGAATTCCACCTTGGGCGATATTTTGAAAGCAGTTCGGGCGCAAACCGGTGCGACCATCGACCTTCCAGGCACGGCGCCTGAGCGTGTCGTGGGACAATTCGGTCCCGCTCCGGCTCGTGATGTGCTCACGTCACTGCTCAACGGATCGCATTTCAATTACCTTCTGCTGGGGTCGTCGACTGACCCCGGTGCCCTGGACCGCGTGATTCTGATGGCCAAGTCAGGCGCTCCAGCCGAGAGCAATCCCCAGCCACTGAGCCAGCAGGCGAATGCCTACAACCAAGGAGTTTATAACCGGCCGGCGGGAATTCCGATGGCAGCTCCAGGTGGAAATACCGTTACCGTCGAGGGTCAAGACGCTCAGGACGACGCGACGGATGACTCCGCTGACTCTACCGATGACACCGCCGATGATCAGGCCGACCAGAGCGACCAGGCCGACCAGGGAGACGATCAGACGGCGGGCGATGACCAGCAGCAGCCGCAACAAGATGGACAACAGTCGGTCAAGACTCCCGAGCAACTCTTGCAGGAACTGCAGCAACGGCAGCAACAGCTTCAGCAACAAGGAGTTCAGCCCGGAGTTCAGCCGGGAATTCAGCCCGGAATGCGGCAGTTCCCTAATCCTGGAGTACCGGCCCAGCCCGGTGGCGGAACCGACGCCCCACCTCACAACTAGGTGGCTTTAGCCCGCGCGCGGTATTTCTCCCGCCTAACGGCGTGAAACCCCTCCCTGGAAGGCGCATTGTTTGCTTCAGTTGGCGGCATCGCCATCCCTCTCTTGTCAGGACAAGCTTTGGTAACGGGGCGGATTCACCCGAAAGTGTAGGCTAGCGTCCGCCGGCGTGGGCGGCACGGGCTTGGCGGGGGGCCAGTAGTGGCTTTTGCTCAATGCGCTGCCGGGACTGGTTCGCGAAAGTGTGCAGAATTCCGATGACGGACCCGTAGGCGGATAAGATTCCAATTGCCAGCACAGTAACCACGGTGAAACACAGGATGCAAACGCTCAATAGACTGCCCAAGTTCCCTGCCTTTTGACGAAATCCTGCTGATGTCGCCGCTCCCTGAATCTACCCGCGTTGACGCTTGCCGCTGTTAGCAAATAAGATACGTGAGTAGAGCTGCGCACCTCCACTTTCCAACATTTCTGTGGACCCGTCCACATTACGGAAGGGCACTGGGCATCACTCTCGCTGTTTATGGCCATCACCAAGATTTCGGTGCGCGGGGCGCGCCAGCATAATCTCAAGAACATCGACGTCGAGATTCCCCGCAATACCCTGACCGTAATCACCGGCCTCAGCGGATCAGGCAAGTCCTCGCTGGCGTTTGACACCATTTACGCCGAGGGCCAGCGGCGCTATGTGGAGACGCTCTCCGCCTACGCCCGCCAGTTTCTCGACCAGATGGAACGCCCCGACGTGGATGCCATCGACGGGCTGAGTCCCGCCATCTCGATTGAGCAGAAGACCACCAGCCGCAGCCCGCGTTCGACCGTCGGTACGATCACCGAAATCTACGATTATCTTCGTCTTTTATTCGCCTCCATCGGAGTGCCGCATTGCCCGAAGTGCGGCCGCGCAATCGCCCGGCAGTCGGCGGAGCAGATCGTGCAGCGGGTCATGGCGCTCACCCCCGAAGACCGCGTCATGGTGCTGGCGCCGATCGTGCGCGGGCGCAAAGGCGAGTTCAAGAAAGAAATGGAGAAGCTGGTGCAGCACGGCTTCACCCGCGCCCGGGTCGACGGCGAACTGGTCAACCTCGAAGACGACATCCCACTGGACAAGCGCAAGAACCACACCATCGAAGTCGTCGTCGACCGTCTGCTGGTGAAGCCGGGAATTGAGCATCGCCTGGAACTTTCCGTCGGCCTGGCGATGAAGCTGGCGGGCGGTTTGGTGCAGGTCGCGGTGGTCGGCGGCGAAGAGCAGCTTTACTCGGAGAAGCTGGCGTGTCCGGATTGCGGCATCAACGTGCCCCAACTGGAGCCGCGGTCGTTCTCGTTCAACAGCGCTTACGGTGCGTGCCCCGAATGTCACGGACTGGGCAGCCGCTACGATTTTGATCCCGGCAAAGTGATCGCCGACTGGTCGAAGCCTCTGCTCGATGGCGGGCTGGGACCGGGATCAGCGTCGCAGAACCTGATCCACATGCTGCAAATTACCGCCGCAGCCCACGGCTTCGACCTGAGTACGCCCTTCGAAAAGTTTCCCGAGAAAGATCCAAAACCTGCTGCTCAACGGCGAAGCCGGCAAAAGCGGCAAGACGGGATTCGTCGGCATTCTGGCCTATCTCAAGCGCGCTCTGGACGACTCGACCTCCGACGGCTACCGCGATTTCCTGCTCGACTACATGTCCGCGACGGAATGCCCCGCCTGCCACGGCCAGCGGCTGCGTCCGGAAAGTCTGGCAGTCAAAGTCAACGGCATGTCCATCGCGGAATTCACCGGCCTGCCGGTTTCGCGCGCGCTCGAAGCTGGCCAGAAAAATCCAGCTCACGGGAAGGGAAGCGCTGATTGCCGGCCGCATCGTGCATGAGATCGTCGAGCGCCTGCAGTTTCTGGACGCAGTCGGTCTGGGCTACATTTCGCTCGACCGCTCGGCGGCCACGCTCTCCGGCGGCGAGGGCCAGCGCATTCGCCTGGCCACGCAGATCGGATCGAAGCTGCGCGGCGTGCTCTACGTGCTCGACGAGCCTTCCATCGGCTTGCACCATCGCGACAACGACCGCCTGCTGCACGCGCTCGAAGAATTGCGCGACCTGGGCAACACCGTCCTGGTCGTCGAGCACGACGAAGAGACCATCAACCGCGCCGACTACGTGATCGACCTCGGTCCCGGCGCTGGACGGCACGGCGGCGAACTGGTTGCCCACGGCACGCCGGAAGAAATCATGGAACGTGCCGGAGTCGCTCACCGGAGCGTACATCTCGGGCCGAGTCCACATCGAAATGCGGCCAGAACGCCGCCGCACCAACGGCGCCGGCGTCAGCATTCTGGGCGCCCGCCAAAACAACCTGAAGAATCTCGACGTCACTTTCCCTCTGGGCGTGATGACGGTGGTGACGGGCGTCTCCGGCTCCGGCAAATCCACTTTGGTAAATGACATTCTGTATCGCGCACTGGCCAAGGCTCTCTACCGCTCGCGCGAAGAACCCGGAGCGCACAAAGCGATCTCCGGCGCGGAGAACGTCGACAAAGTCATTCGCATCGATCAGTCGCCCATCGGACGCACGCCGCGCTCGAATCCCGCGACGTACACCGGAGTCTTCGCCCAGATTCGCGATCTCTACGCCATGCTGCCCGAGTCGCGCGAACGCGGCTATAAGCCCGGACGCTTCTCCTTCAACGTGTCCGGCGGACGTTGCGAAGCCTGCCAGGGCGAAGGCCAGCGTCGCATCGAAATGAATTTCCTGCCCGATGTCTACGTGCTGTGCGAAGTCTGCGGCGGCAAACGCTACAACCACGAGACCCTGGCCGTGAAGTACAAGGGATATTCCATCGCCGACCTGCTGGAGAGCCCGGTCGCCGACGCTCTGCCGATTCTCGAAAACATCCCGCAAGTGAAGCAGAAGCTGCAAACTCTTGTAGACGTCGGCCTGGGCTACATTCACCTCGGCCAGTCAGCGGTGACGCTCTCCGGCGGCGAAGCCCAGCGCATCAAGCTGGCGCGAGAGTTGAGCAAGCGCCAGACCGGAAAGACTTTCTATCTGCTCGACGAGCCCACCACCGGCCTGCACTTCGACGACGTCAAGAAATTGCTCGACGTGCTGCATCGCCTCACCGACCTCGGTAACACCATCATCATCATCGAGCACAATCTCGATGTGATTCGAAATGCCGACTGGATCATCGACCTCGGCCCCGAAGGCGGCGAAGATGGCGGACGAATCGTAGCCCAGGGCCCTCCCGAGCAAGTGGCGAGAAACAAGAAGTCGTACACCGGGCAGGCGCTGGCGCATACTTCAGCGGGAACGTCGAAAAAAGTCTTTCGACTGCGTGAGTCGCGGCTTGATGTCGTACCAGCGATTGCGGTTCCTCCGCACTCTGCGAGTCGGCATCGGTTTTCTGCTTTTCGTGTAGATTCAAGAATGTCCCGTTACACCGAATCCCGTGTCTTCCTTCCAAAATCCGTGGCCCGAGCCGGGGCTCCCTCCGATCCCCGAAGCCGGCGCCTATCCCCCATCCCTTCCGAGAACCCCGTCTGGAGCGGATGGGACGTGCTCCAAATCGCGTTGCTCACCATCGCTTCGTCATCGTTTTTCTACTGGTGTCGCCGTCGGCGCCCATCGATTGCTCTATCCCAACTCGCGCCTTTGTGAGGTCGTGACAATATCCCCTGGTGACTGTCGTGGCGCAGTTGCTGGCCTATGTGGTCGTCCTCGGCTTCATGGTTGCAGTTGTCAAACGCGTTCCCGGCCAGGATTTTCTGGCAGGAAATCCGCTGGAAATGGCCAGAACATTGGGCGCTGTACTTGGTGGGCGGGTTCGCCCTATCGTTCGCATTGCAAGGCCTTCGCGCACCTTTCTCCCTATGCCCAAAGAAGTGCCCATCGACCGCTTCTTCCGCACCGCGCAGGAAGCCTGGGTACTGTCGCTGTTCGGCTACCTTCGCTCCTTGATGGAAGAATTGTTCTTCCGCGGCTTTCTCTATCCGGTGCTGGTGCGCCGCTTCGGAACCGCGACCGCAGTACTCCTGACCTCCGCGGGTTTCGGCCTCATTCATGCCCCGCAACTCGGACGCGCGTGGGGGCCGGTGCTGGTGATCTTTCTGGTCGGACTGGCGCTGACCATTGCCCGCGCGGCAACCAAGTCGGTCGCTCCCGGCTTCCTGATCCACGTCGCCTACAACAGCACGCTTTCTGTAGCTGCTCTTCGTCGGAACCGACGGCTTCCGCCATTTGGAGAGGTTGAATCAGTAGCCGCACGTGGAGTGACGGGCGCCTGGCCCGCTCGGCCGAAATCTGGCACTGCGCTGTCCGCACCTCCAGGCTCATGTTATCTTAGAAATTCATGTCTTCCGCTCGTCAGGAACTGCTTGCGTCTGCTGGCCAAGAAAGTCCTTTCGCCTGGGGGAGTTCAAACTTTCCTCCGGCGGCACCAGCGACTACTACGTGGACTGCCGCACCACCACGCTCGACGCCCGCGGCGCGCAGCTCACCGGCCAGGTGTTTCTCGCAAGAGATCAGGAAGCGGGGATGGAAGCCGCAAGCCATCGGCGGCCTGACCATGGGTGCCGACCCGATTGTGGTCGCCGTCGCCGTGACCAGCGGCAAGATCCATGGCTTTCTGGTGCGCAAAGCCGAAAAGCAGCACGGCACCGGCCAGCGCATCGAAGGCTTTCGCGAAGAAGGGCGCGCGCGTGGTGATCGTGGACGATGTTTGCACCACCGGAGCGTCGACGGTTCAGGCGATCGAGGCCGCGCGCGAATTTGGATTCAAAGTCGTCGGCGTGATGTGCCTGGTGGAGCGCGAAGAAGCCGGCGGCGCCCGAATGTGGAGAAGGCTGCAGCGCCGGCGCCGTTTGTCTCGATCTTCACGGCGAACGATGTGAGAAGGTGCACTTGCGGCGAAAGACGTAGCATCTGCGCCAACTTCGCGGTCGCAGCTAGCTGCGAAGTGTGCGGCCGGCAAGCCGTCACCAACATGCCAAGAAACCGCTGCGCCGCGCACAGATGTAGTGCCAACGAGCCAGCAAGGCTTGCATGCCCTGGAGCCATGCACAGACTGCTAAGGTGACAAACGACTGAGAATCAAACCATGATTCAAACCCTCGAATGGACCGACATCCGGCGTACGCTTCATCGATCAGACGAAGCTGCCCACGGAAGAAACCTACGTGACCTGCCGCACCTACGAGCAGGTCGCGGACGTGATCCGCAACATGGTGGTGCGCGGCGCGCCCGCCATTGGCGTGGCTGCGGCCATGGGCATCGCGCTGGGAGTGAAGAATTCAAAGGCAGAGACCGGCGGCGAACTGAAGCACGGAGTTTCGACCGATGCTGCGAAGTCATCGGCAAGACGCGGCCGACGGCAGTCAATCTTTTCTGGGCCATCCGCCGCATGCAGGACAAGTTCGAATCGCTGACGAGTTCGCCCGCTGCCGCAAATCAAGCAGGCGCTGATCGAGGAAGCCCAGCGCATGCACGCCGAAGACATCGCCGCCAACCAGGCCATGGGACGCTTCGGCGCCACGCTGATGCCCGCGAGCGGCGGCGTGCTCACCCATTGCAACGCCGGCGCGCTGGCCACCTGCGGCTACGGCACGGCGCTGGGCGTGATTCGCGCCGCCGTCGAGCAGGGCAAGAAAATTCACGTCTACGCCGACGAGACGCGCCCGTTCCTGCAGGGCTCGCGCCTGACCGCCTGGGAACTGATGAAGGACGGCATTCCCACCACCGTGATCTCCGACAACATGGCCGGCGCCATGATGAAGCAGGGCAAGATCGGCGCGGTCGTGGTGGGCGCGGACCGCATCGCGGCCAACGGCGACGTGGCCAACAAGATCGGAACCTACACCGTCGCCGTGCTGGCCAAGGAACACGACATTCCGTTCTACGTGGCGGCGCCGTTCTCGACCATCGACCTGGACACGCCCGACGGCAGCAAGATTCCCATCGAGCAACGCAACGCCAAAGAAGTCACGCACATCGCCGGCAAGCAGATGGTGCCGGAAGGCGTGCAGTCGAGAACCCGGCGTTCGACGTGACGCCGGCGAAGTATGTGACCGCGATCGTGACCGAGCGCGGCATCGCGCGAGCGCCGTATGAAGAGTCGTGCGAGATAGCCAGGCAGCTGGCGGGACAGGTAGTTAGCAGTCTGCATCCAGCGCTAGTGCGTTACGCGACGTCCTCGCGAGGCTGATTGCTGAGTGCCAACTGCTTTCTCCATGTACTCCATCACCCAATCCGAACTCGCCTTCGAAAGCGGCGGCAAAAACATTCGCCTCGACTGCTTTCTGCCGATGCCGAACGGCCAGCGTTTCCCGCCATCATCGGACTGCACGGCTCCGGCGGCGGCCACGCCAGCATGGCCGAACCAGCCAGCCTTCTCGCCGCTCAGGGATATCGCGGTTTACGTGCTGCATTATTTCGAGCGCACCGGCACCACGCAAATCGACGGCTTGGCGACCATCGCCCGCAACTTTCCCGCCTGGATGAAAACTCTTTGGGACGCGGTCAGCTTCGTAGCCCTCAGCCGTCGGTCGATCCCGAGCGCATCGGTCTTCTGGGATTCTCCCTCGGGGCTTATCTCGCGCTCTCCGCCGCCGCCATCGATTCGCGCGTCAAGATCGTCGTGGACTACTTCGGCGGCTTTCCCAAAGAGATGAAGCTGTTCATGCGCCGCTTCTGCCCGGTGCTGATCCTGCACGGCGAGCAGGACACAACCGTCCCGGTCGCCGAGGCCTACCATCTGCAGCAAATGCTGGAGAAGAAGCAGATTCCCTACGAAATGAAAATCTATCCCGGCGTGGGCCACGGCTTCAGCGGAGAAGTC
>CAWGBX010000004.1:0-130737 GCA_963820925.1 uncultured Acidobacteriota bacterium | reverse complement strand
AGCGAGGATCCTTGGTGGGTGAGAGTGGGTACGGTGGCACGTCCCACGAGGACGGCATCCAGAGCTGACCGTCATCATCCGGTGCGAAATTGGCTGGCATCACACCAACCACGGTGTACGGTTCGCCATTTAGAGTGATGTTATGGCCTACCAGGCCGCGATCTGAACCAAAGCGACTTTTCCAAAGGCCGTAGCTAAGCACAACTACGTGGTCGCTACCCGCCTTCTCGTCTTCGGCAAGCAAGCCGCGCCCGAGTACGGGCCTGACGCCAAACAGCGGAAAGAAATTCGCCGAACCACGACGAACCGAATACGTTCGGGACGTTCGCCACCCGACAAGTTGCCTTGAAATCCCCGCGATGCCGCCATATACGAAAAACTGTGGTTCTGCGCTGCCCAATCCAGGTAGTTCGCCGGGGAGGCGCTGGCGTAGGCTCCATTGCTTCTGAGCTTTTGAAAGACGGAAACGATCCGGCCCGAATCCGGATACGGTAATGGATGCAGGAGGATCTCATCCACCACGCTGAAAATGGCGGTGGTGCTGGCAATGCCCAGAGCCAGCGCCATCACCGCGACGATCGTGAACCCGGTGCCCTTCCGCAGCATGCAGAAGCCGTAGCGAAGGTCCTGGAGCAAAGTACTCATAGCTACCTTGACTGCGGCGCGGCCACTGCAGGCGTTGCGTCAGGACTAGCAGGATCTTTCACGATCCAACCGTCGAACAACTGAATCGTCCGGTCGCTGTAAGCGGCGTTGGCCTCGGAGTGTGTGACCTGAATGATGGTGGTTCCCTGGTCATTCAGCTTCTTGAACAACTCCATGATTTCCTTCGCCTGGCTGGAATGCAGATTGCCCGTGGGCTCGTCCGCGAGAATCAGTTTCGGATTTCCCACTACCGCTCGCGCCACTCCCACTAACTGTTGCTGTCCGCCTGAAAGCTGATTGGGAAACAAATCCTTCTTACCTACGATCTGAAAGCGATCCAGGATCTCGGCCACCATGCTGGCGCGCTGCGAGCGGGAGATATTGCGGTAAGAAAGCGGAACATCCAGATTTTCGTACACTGTCAGGTTGTCCAGCAGGTGGTAACTCTGGAAAACGAATCCAATATATTTTCGATTCAGATCTGAACGCTTCTTCCGGTCCAGCTTATGCACGGCGTTCTCAAAGAGGTAGTACTCTCCCGCCCAACTGTCGTCGAGCATGCCGATGATGCTCATGAGTGTGGATTTCCCGGACCCTGAAGGCCCCATCACCGTGATGAACTCCCCTTCCCGAATATCCAGGTCGATGCGGCGCAGAACATAGGTGACCCCGGCGCCAGTTTTGTAAGTGCGTTCGATATTGCGGAGCTGAATCATTTCTTGTCCTCGGGAAACTGTGCTGCGGCGGCAGCATCGATCGCGGGATCCCCCGGGCTGAAAGCGACTCTCCTGCTGCAGCGATCAGCTCACCTCGACGCTCTCCTCAACTACTCGACCGTCAAACATGTGGATGGTGCGCTCGGCGTGCCGCGAGAAACGGGGATCGTGCGTCACCATGCAGATGGTCGCGCCTTCCCGATGCAAATCGCGCAACAGGTCCATGACCGCTTCAGCGTTGCGGGAATCCAGGTTTCCGGTCGGCTCGTCAGCCAGCAGGATGGCGGGTGAACCCGCCAATGCGCGCGCCACGGCCACGCGCTGCTGCTGGCCACCAGAAAGTTGTGAGGGATAGTGCTTGGTGCGGTGGTTCATCCCCACCCGCTCCAGGGCATTGTGCACCCGCTCTTTCCGTTCATTCGCCGGCATGCCGCGATAGGTGAGCGGCAGCTCCACGTTCTCGTACACTGTCAAATCGCCGATGAGGTTGAAACTCTGGAAGATGAATCCGATTTCGCGATTGCGGATACGCGAGCGCTCGCTGATGTTGAGATTCGCGGCGGCGTGTCCATTCAGTACATAGGTACCATCCGTCGGCGAATCGAGCAGTCCAATCAGCGCCAGGAGCGTCGACTTGCCTGAGCCGGACGGCCCGGCGATCGCCACGTATTCTCCTTTACGAATCTCCATGTGAATCCCCGACAGCGCATGGGTCTCCACCTCATCCGTGAAGAAAACCTTGGTGATGTTCTCCATCGAAATGATCGTTCCTGCGTCGGCCATTGAAGTTCCTTTCTCTTTTCAGCGCTCAGCTATTCCAGACGAACGCGATCGTAAGAATCCCAGCGAGACATATCGGAAAGAATGACCTGGTCGCCTTCCTTCAGCCCCTGCAGAATCTCAACCGTATTCACCGAGCTGCGGCCCAGCTTCACCTGCGCGCGCACCGCGTTATTCGCCTCGGGCTCCAGCTTGAACATCCCCACCGTACTCTGTTCCTGCCCGAAGGCTGGACGTCCCACATACAACACGTTTTCCATCTTCTCCAGATCGATAGTGCCATCTACGCTGAGATCGGGCCGCGCCCCCTGCGGAAGCTTGGCGTCGAGGGTCACATCCACTGTGACTGTCCCATTCACTACAGACGGATCAATGCGCACAACGTGACCAGGAATTACTCCGTTATGTGTATCCACGGAAGCTGGCTGACCGATCTGGATGTCCTTCGCCTGCGTCTCTGCAATTTTCAATTCCGCCTTCAGCCGCTGTGGCTGGACCACTTTTGCGAGTGTGGTGCCCGGTGTCACAAACTGGCCTATTTTCAGCGTCTGCTCCTGCAAGACTCCGTCGATCCCCGCGCGCACTCGCAGGTGCTCGAGTTGGCTCTGCTTCAACTGTGCCAGAGCGCGGAATTCTTCCACCTCCGCCTGTTTGGCCTGCAGTTGCGCTTTGAGCACTTCGCTGCTGTTCACCAACCTCTGTTTCTCGATGTCGTTCTGAGTGGATAACTGCGCGGCCTTCTGGTTGGAAACCTTCATGCTCAGTTGCGAAATGACGCCGAGCTTGGCCAATTCCGAGTCGATGTCCGCCTGCATCTTGGCTTGGCTGTATTCCGACTGGGCCTGCGCCGACAACGATTTTTGCGCCAACACCTGACTGGCCAGCGCCACTTCCAGGTTCTTGTAATCGGCTTCGGAGGCTTTTAACTTCCACTGGGAATCGAGCGCCTCCTGCGTCAACTGAGGATTGCTAAGCTCGAGTAGATATTGTGTCGGCCTTGACTTGCGCTCCGGGCAGTTCAAGGATCTTATCCACTCGCCCTTCGGTGATCGCTGGCAGAAACTGGATCGATCCTTCCATCGGAACCAGCGTCCCCAGACCGCGCACCTGCCGCAGCACGGAACCCCGCTTCACCGTGTCCACCCAGACTGTCGACCGCTCAACCGTAGGAGCCGCGGGCTTCAGGCGGGACAACCCCATCGTCACCAAAGCGACAAGCACGATTCCGACGGCGGCATAAATAATTTGGCGGCGGCGACGTTGACCCGCAACCGATGGGCGAGCAATATCCATTTGCCTTAAAGAATGGCACGCGCACGACCACAGTTTGAGTTCATGTAAGTTGCGTGTCTCCATATGCTTACCACCAGACAAAGCATCGTTCAATGAAGTTATTCTGTTCATTCTTGGGAAGCAACTGTCCGAATACGAACACAGGATCGTTCATCGCCCCCCGCCGTCATCCCGAGACCGGCGCAGCCGGCGAGGGATCCCGCGCGCAGTACCCGGAGTTCGATTCCAGCCAGAGTTGTGCATCCCAACTCGCCTCCGGTATGCTGATCGCAATCGCGTCATCAATTATCAGCAGCGTCAAGGAGAAGAAATGATCGTTGTGCGCAATGGACATGTCCGCAAATATCTCTTATTAGGACTGGTGACCCTCATGGCTACATCAACCTTCGCTGCTTCGAACCTCTATAACTTCACACTGTCCAACATCGACGGAAAACCCATGCCCCTGGCCGACTTCAAAGGTAAAGTCATCATGATGGTCAACGTGGCCAGCCAGTGTGGTTTCACGCCCCAGTACAGCGCTCTCGAAGCCATTTACGAAAAATACAAAGATCAGGGCTTCGTCATCCTCGGCTTTCCGGCAAACAACTTCGGCCAGCAGGAGCCCGGAACGAACGAAGAGATCAAGACGTTCTGCTCCAGGAAGTACAGCGTGACTTTCCCGCTGTACTCGAAGATTTCCGTCAAGGGATCGGATCAGGCGCCGCTCTATCAATACCTCACCAAAGACGCCGACCCGTCCCACACCGGAGACATCAAGTGGAACTTCACCAAGTTCCTCGTGGATCGCAACGGCAACGTGGTGCAGCGCTTCGAACCCGCCGTCACTCCAGATTCCCCGGAAGTGACTTCCGCGATCGAGAAGCTACTGAAACAATAAGGGTCACCCACACGCTTTGTCATTCCGAGGGCGGAGCGACGAGGAATCTGGTGTTCGGGGCCCACACGACAGACCCAGATCCCTCGCTTCGCTCGGGAAGACAAATAGCGTAAAGCTCCCCCACTGTCATCCGGAGCGAATCGGCACCCTCTCACCAAGTGCCAGAACTTTGGCGATGGTGTCATTTTGCTGTGCATGGGCGAACTCTGGCGTGTTCGCCAAATCCCGCGCCCGTTGCCGAGCCGATTCGTACCGGTGGATGATAAGAGATCGGAAGGCTGCACTGGTGCATTGCCCTCTTTGTGAGCACGCACCACAACGCTTGCGGGTTCCGATGTAGTTGTAGGCGCGATTGCGATGAACTCGACCACCATAGTTGAGGGGCTGGCCCGCGGGACAGATATAGCGATTGTGTTCCGGCTGGTAAGTAAAATGCTCGGGACCATAGAACGGGCTGTTCTTTCTGTGGATGCTGTCGCGGGTTCGCATATAAGGAGTGATGCTCCGATCCGCCAACCACTGCAAGAACTCCCCGTTCCCGTACGTCGTGTCGGCGGCCACCGATTCTGGCTCTCGTCCTTGCCATTGTGCGAAACGCGTGAGCATGTCTTGTGCGGCGACGGTCTCTTGGCTCATTCGCGCCGCCGTTCCCTGCACTCCCACAATCACGCAGCTTGCATTGTCCACCAGATAGTTGTCGTAATAACCCAGCCGGGCCGGTGTACCACCTTTGGTGGCGTAGGTGGAATCGGGATCGGTGGTTGATACCTGATCTTGCTCATGCACCGGTTCTTCCACCGGGTTCTGCTGTTCCAGTTCCACCAGATACTGGCGCATGGTGTAGTGGACTCGGGCAGCTTCGGCTAATTGCTCCCGGGGAATACGACTCTCTTTCGCCGCATTCGCCTCCACGAAACTGCCATCGACCGACAGCTGTTTCCCTTGCACCAGTCCTACCTCCACACATTGCCGTACGATCTGTTCAAACAGCTCTTCGAACAGCTTCGATTCCTGAAACCGTCCGTGCCGGTTTTTCGAAAACGTGGAGTGATGCGGAATCTCCTGATCGAAGCCCAGACCGGTGAACCAGCGCCACGCCAGGTGCATGCGCAACTCCTCCACCAGTTTCCGCTCGCTGGTGATGCCGTACAAATAGCCGATCAGAAGAATGCGCAGCAGAAGCTCGGGATCAATCGAGGGACGACCGGTCTCGCTGTAACTCGCTTTCAGCTTCTCCCGCACAAAGGCAAAGCTGATGTGCTTTTCGATGAGCCGCAGCAGGTGGGTCTCTGGAACCTGATCTTCCAGGCGGAAGTAGTAGAACAACGCTTCAGAACGGTCGTGTTGCCCCATCATGATCAGCACGCCTCCGAGAATGGCGCTCCACAGCATGGCAAGCATTCCTCCTTCTTATTACCATGCTTCTGCCGCCTTCCGATCGCTAATCACAGTGACTTTTTCAACACCCACGCCTGTTAGCGTCAGCCTGTCTTCCTGCGGCCTAGCCCAATTGGTTCTCCATCCCCTCACTTCTTCTTCGCCAGGGCGGTGGTGGAACCGCGGCCCCACAGGAAGACACGTTGGGGACTCCCGGTGGCTTTGTCCCTGATCATGACCGGTGCGATGAACGACCCGACTTTTGGTGGCGAGAAGATCACGGTGATAGTGCAGGACTGTCCTCGCCCACACTGTTTCCGCAATTATTCGTCTGGGAGAAAGGTCCCTGCGGCACGGCGATACTGTTAATCTCCAGAATTGATTTCCGAATATTGGTCAGCTTCGTCGTAAGCGTGGCAGTCTTACCGACGTTTACGGTCCCGAAGTCAAGGCTGTCAGGCTGGAGTTGTACCGAGGTTCCCAACATGACGGAAACCTCATTGGTCCCCTGATCCGCGATCACCAAGTCCAAGATGCCATCGTGATTGAAATCCCCGAAGGCGGCTCCCAGCGGTAAATATCCGGTTGCATAGGCGCGTCGTTTCTGAAACGTCCATCACCATTACCCAAGAGTACGAAGGACTCGTTGTTGTCTCCCATTAGACGAAATATCGCTTCCCAGATCCAGACTGACGATTCTGGACTGGACCCCTCGGCTGAGACAATTAGTTACGCGACGACATTCCGCCGTTCGCTGCCGAAGCACAGATTCTCGGTACGACCAGTCGACGCCATCGCCATTCAGGTCGGCGGCAAATCCGCAAGCGCCGCTAGTCGGTCAATCTTGACTGGCTGACTGGAACGATCCGTCGCCGTTGCCCGTATGGACACCCCCGGTATCCGCACGCCTTCTTGTCGGGCGAGGTTGCATGATGGGCAGTATAGCTCCGGCTGGTGAAGCGGGAAGCGGGCTCTGCTGGAGAGCAACCTGCCAGGAATAGCCAGCTGGAGACTCATCCACGGCGATGACCGGGTCGCGAGCTCGTGGCCACAACGGAGACATCTACGGACTGAACCTAAGCTGTTTTCAACGCGGATGTGCAATGCGGACAGCGGGTTGCTTTGATCGCAATGGCAGAGAGGCAGAATGGGCAATCTTTCGTCATTGCGACCGACGCCTTTTGTTCGTTCTTCAAACGGTTCACTTGGCGAATAAGTGTGAACACCACGAAAGCAACAATCAAGAAGTCGAACACGGCGTTGAAGAAGACGCCGTAATTGATGGTAGCCGCACCCGCAGCTTTGGCCTCCGCGAGCGTGGCATATGCATGTCCAGAAAGGTTAATGAATTTGTTCGAGAAATCCGAGTGGCCCGTGAACAATCCGATCGGGGGCATCAAGACATCGGAGACGAAGGAACTCACCACTCTTCCGAAGGCTGCGCCCACGATGATGCCTACCGCCATGTCGAGCATGCTGCCGCGCATTGCAAACTCTCTGAATTCTCCGAGCATCCGCCCTTTGCTCCCCAGCAAGGCTTTCGGGCTGCCTAGGTGAGCCATTCCGAGATTGTCGAGAATGGGATCGTTCCCTGTTGCCATCATGCACCTCCGTATCACGCAACATGCTGCTCGGAGCCGCCTGGCGTGTCAAGTGATGCCTTGTGCAACCGCGATTCACACGCCATGACTTGAGGCACGAATAGTCAGTTGTCGCAAAATCCCGATTACACTCATCATCGACAGCAATTCTGGGAATTAAAGGGCTACTAGATTTTCATTCTCTCAGAGGCGTAGGCTTAATGCCATGGCCGGTCTCACAGTGATACGATTTATTCATGCCTCGCATGTCAGGTCTGACCGATCCTTATTTGAAGCTTGGTCGGGCGAAGCTACATCTTGATAACCTCAAGAGTGAGATTGATACCTTCCGAGCGGGAAAGCCTTACGAAATTACTTCCTATGATGATCTTGAGCGGCAACAGTATGTTATGACGTTCCGTCTTTTTGATGTTCCGGACAATGTTTCCCTCATTGCCGGGGATAGCCTTTACTGCATGAGATCGTCGCTTGGCCAACTAATCTGGGCTCTTGCCAAAAGACTAGGCGGAATCGTCAACCCAACGCATACGCAGTTCCCTGTCATTGACATCGACAACTCCGACGGGCGGAAACGTTTCGATACTCAAACTGCGGGAATCCCCGATAACGTGCTGGAAGTGATCAAAGGATTCCAGCCGTACCGCCGAGGAACAGCCTATAAATCCCATCCTCTGTGGCGACTGAATGCCTTGGGAAACATCGACAAACACAGGAGAATCCCAGCTAATGGCAGCGAGATGGTCGTATATCTCCCGAACGCAGCCAGGGAGTTTGTTTCTGCCGAGGTTGTCGATGACATTCAGAGCAGAATCAGTGTCCCGCTTATCCACAAGGACAAGCTGCAGCTCCAGCCAACCATCACCTTCAATATAAATTTCGGGCAAGGACATCCAGCCGATGCAGATAGTTTGGTCGAAGGAATGGAAGGACTGTGTGCGATACACGATTTCTTCGAGACACTGTACTCCAAGTTTTCATTCGCTTCCTGCCCTGATTCCCTTATCCCATTACTTACTCCAACAAAAAACAGCCCAACCTTATTAACATTTATGATGCCATCCGGAGGATGTTCTCCCCCGGCTGTTACTCAGTAACAGAAGAGAAAAACTTGCACCGCTACAACCCATTCCTAGCCGGGCTTCCCACTTTTCGCCTCATTGCCACAACCTCCGAACGACCTGTCACTCGCGTTGTCCCAAGGATTGCCCCGGCGCGACATGCTGATCCGGACTTGGTGCGTCCCTAACAGGGTGACATAGTCGTGACTTACAGAGTGCACGCCTTGATCGGAGTGGTGCACCAATCCGGGCGCGGGGCGCCGCCGTTCCAGAGCCCAGCCGATCGCCCGCCGCGAAAACTCGTCCAGCACTACCGCCAAGTACACGAACTCTTCCAACAGCCGGATATAGGTGATATCGGCCCGCCAGAGCTGGTTGATGCCGCTCACCACCAGCCCCGCCGCCAGGTTCGGATACACTTTCAACCCGTGGGCGGAATCGGTGGTCGTCACAAACTTACGCTTCCGCAAACAGAGCACTTTGTCTTCCCGCATCAGCCGCCGCTGCACCCGTTTGCGGTTGACGGACAGGCCGCCACGGCGCAACTCCGCCGTGATCCGCCGGCTGCCATAGGTGGGCCATTCCAGCGCCACGCGCTGCACTTGATCGCGCAATTCCACGGACGCCGATCGAGGGCTCACGCCGCGCCGGTAAAACCCCGCCCGGCTGACTCTGGTCAGCTTACACATCCGGCGGATGGCGAGTTGCGTTCCGGCCTTCATTTCGCGTTCGACTTGTTGGTAAACGGTGCGCCCCCACTGGCGGCCCGCAGCTGGCGCTGTTGTTCTACATGCTGCAAGGCTCGTTTTAAAAAATCGATCTCCAGGACCTGCTGCCCGATCTTAGGTTCTAACTCCGCGATCCGCGTCTCCTCCGCCCGTTTCTGCCCGACGCCGGGAAACGCCCGTTCCCCAAACTTGTCCACATCGCGGCTCCAGCGGTACAACTCCTGGCGGCTCACTTCCAGACTGCGCGCCACCAACCCCGCCGACTCACCCGCACGCAACCGTTGCACCGCATCCAGTTTCAACTCCTTGCTGAACTGCCTTCGAGACCCCATCCCAGTTCTCCCCTTTCGCTGCATTTTAGGGCTTAACTGGTTGTCTCAAATTCGGGGTCCACTCCATTGTGTACCTTTGTGACCTTTGTGGTTGAAGCTCTTTAGGTTCCTGCCCAATGGTCGAAAGGCTTCAACCACAAAGGACACAAAGGATATTTGTGACGGCGGGAACCTTACTACTCCTGCCTTTTCCCCTTGCCCGGCAGTCCTGCTGGATTCTCGTGGGTGCGTTCCCTGAAGCCGCCTCTCAATCCGCTGGCCAGCGACACGCTCGACTCGCCAAATTTGTCGCGCAGGCGGTCCGCGGCCGATAGCGCTTGCTGCCAGCGTTGACGCCGAGCGCCCTCGAGCAGATCTTCCTGCTTCGACTTCCCCTGGAATGACGACGCGTGCACTCCCAGCAAACGCACTTGCGTTCCCTTGCGCCAGTTCTTGCGAAATAACGCGCGCGCCTGCTCGAAGATCTCGGTGTCGAGCTGCGTGGGACGCGGGCAAGCTATGAGCCCGCGTGATGGTGGTGAAGTCTTTGTAGCGCAGTTTGAGCTGGATGGTGCGCGCGTGCAAGCCGTTTTCGCGCAGGCGGCGGCCCACCATCTCGGAGAGCCGCATCAATGTGGACTCGATCTGCTCGGGGTCGGCGGTGTCTTCGTTGTAAGTGTGTTCGTGGCTGATGGACTTGGGATCGGTGTCGGCGCCAACTTCGGTGTCGAACCATCCCCCGGCATCTTCTCCGCGCGCCTTGCCGGCCAGCGCCAGACCCCACTTGCCGAAATGCTGTTCGCGAGAAAAGCATCGTCGAAGCGGGCAAGATCGCCGACCTGCCGGATGCCCAAGGCATGCAGGTTTTGTTCCGTGACCTTCCCCACGCCAGGGATATCGCGCACGTCGAGCGGCGCGAGAAACTTCGCCTCCTGCCCTGGAATGACCCACAGTATTCCGTGCGGCTTGGCCTTGGCCGAGGAAACTTTGGCGATCAAGCGCGAGATCCCAATGCCGATCGAACAATTCAGCTGCGTGTCCGCTTTGATCCTCTGATGAAGCGCATGGGCAGCGCACAGACGGCGGACCATGCAGGCGCGCGGTTCCGGTCATGTCGAGATAGGCTTCGTCGATCGACGCCATCTCGACCAGCGGCGAGAAGGACGTCAGCACACGATAAACCTTCTCCGAGCACTCGCGATAGCGCTCCGGATGGCCATTCACAAAGATGGCCTGCGGACAAAGCTTGGCTGCGGTCCGCAGCGGCATGGCCGAATGCACGCCGAACTTTGCGCGCTTCGTAGGATGCCGCCGAAACCACGCCGCGCTCATCGCGCTGGCCACCGACGACCACGGCTTTGCCTTTCAGCGAAGGATCAAACAGCTCTTCCACCGAGACGAAGAACGCGTCCATGTCGACGTGAAAGATCGTCTTGGCAGGCGCGGACATAGGAGGACCGCAGGAGATTCCTGGAAGGATTGTATCAGTGACGGAGGCAGTTTTGCGGATTTTTCCAAGGCGAGAGCTCAGCACCCTGGGTCGACAAATTCATTCCTTTGCTCAGACGACAACGGAACCAACGCCGGTAACTTGAGATCCGGTTGCTGCGCTCCCGGCACTTCCAGGTCCGGCATTGGACTGCCGGCAAAGAGATACCGGCAAGGCTTAGCCATCCACCGGGCCCAGTGTCCGGACCAGGTGACGCGGGCGCTGTCGGTGGCGATGCCGGTATCCGCATACATGAGTCGATAGATTCTGAGAAATAAGAACGAACGCCAAGCCGGCCCCGGCTCGACTTGATAAAGCGGGAACGCTTCCAGATGGGACCCCAACTGTAGAAACTTGTCCCACACTCCCTGAGTCCGGGAACGGATTTCTTCGGCCGACATCACCGGGATGGTCCCAATACAGCTTGGGACGAAGCGCTTGGGGTATAAGCCAACGACGGGTGAGCGGAATTCCCGCGATGGTTGGTGGATCGGTCGCCCAGCGTCTTTTCCCAACGATTGAAATCCACGGTTCCAGGATACGGGCTCAACATCACGAATTGCGCGAACGTGCATTCTGCGCTGATGGCAGCAGCGGCCGTAGCCGCGAAGGTCTCCGGACGATCGCTGGGCAAGCCAAAAATGAAAGAGCCGAGCACGTGCACGCCGTGACGCCGGAATGTCCGAAGTTGTTCCGTCAGTTTTTCGCCCGCCAGATTGAAATCCTTGTAGACATCCTTCAACCCTTCCGGAGTAACCGATTCCACTCCGACCAGAGCGCCCTTGATGCGCGCGGCTTTCATAGCATCGAGAAACTCCACATCCTCCGCTGCTTCCATCGTAATCTGAGTAAAGAAACACCATGTCATCCGGCAACTGCGCCAGACGAGACATAAGGTCGAAACGTTCCGCCCGAACGGACTTCAGTTCATTCAGCCGGGCCGTGTTGTTTCTGCTGAGTCGCCAGGCTGAGGTCGGTCAGGGTGACAGGATAAAAGTTGTCGTCGGCGAGCGCGATAAAGCGAAAGCCCAGCCGTCGCAACTGCACGATTTCCTCGATCACGACATCGGACGCACGCTGCCGTGGCCGCTGGCCGTCGGTGCGCCAGACCGAGCAAAAAGAACAGTGTTTCGGACAACCGCGAACCGTCTGCACCGAAGCCCACATGTAGCGGTTGCGTGGAATCAGGTCCCAGCGTGCGGCGACGAAATCGCTGGCTTCAATCTGGCCTCCGACATAGATAGGCTTTGGAGCTGCCTCGCTGCAATCGGAAAGCGCCCTTGCCCAAGCGATGTCCCCGTCACCTTTCACCACCGAATGCGCTCCACCCAGTTCAAGTCGCCTCCTCCGGATAGAGTGTCGCGTGAATCCCGCCGAAAATTACGTAGGCTCCCCGGCTGCGCGCCATTTTGCCAATCTCGTAACCGCGCAGCGCGTTCGCGGTATGAATCCCAATTCCGACCGCATCGCCCGGCGTGAATCGATTCGGGACGCAACTGAGATAACGTTTCATCGACCAGACAGGGGATCGCCGAAGCTTTCCGGCGTTGCCGCCGCCAGCACATACTGCCAGCGCGGGGTAATGACTGCTGTCCCAAATGACACACTGCTCGGATTGATCAGGTGAACCTTCACGCCGGGAGCCTCCTTTGAAACCGATCGCCCTCACGCAGTCGCGATGATTGGTACCTCGTCGCTGCGCGAACAGTGACAGGCTCCGCGTCATTTCATTTACTCTGAAAGGCGCGGGATTTAGATGTGGCAGGAGAGCGGGAGCGGACGGTCTGTCTACTCTCTCGGCCTGAAAGAAGCCCACAAGATTAGAAAGCACCGCAGGATAGGACTGAAATAGCGGCAAGTTAAAGACTAACGCACGTGCTCGTCGGGTTGTCAAGATTCGTGACAACTATTGTCACTGTGAATGACAGAGCGACCCGTCCCATTTTGAACCCGAACCAGCCGGAAGCAGCCGTGGGCACCATCCGGCGACTACACCGCAGTCAGTACCTGACTCTGCACGCACCGCGCCTGCCGCACTCGCTCGTAAACACGAACGTACTCCTTGGCCGAAGCGTTCCAGGAGAAATCTTTGTTCATGCCGTTGCGCATGAGCGTCTGCCAGGACGATTGATCGCGGAAAGCCTTCAGGGCCTCTTTGATGGTCAGCAGCAGAGCTTCGCCGCTGTAGTCGGTAAACTTGAAGCCGGTTCCCTTGCCAGTGCGCGCGTCCCAGGGCTCGATGGTGTCGTCGAGTCCGCCGGTGGCGCGCACAATGGGCACAGTGCCGTACTTGAGGCTGTAGATCTGGTTCAAGCCGCAAGGCTCGTATCTCGATGGCATCAGGAACATGTCACTGCCCGCTTCGATCTTGTGGGCCACGGCATTGTCGTAAGCGATCTTGACCGCGATCTTCTGCGGAAACTGCTTTCTGCATGCGGGCGAACATCTCTTCGTACTGCTTTTCGCCATTGCCCAGCGCGACGATGATCATCTCCTCGCGCGCCAGCCGGTCCATGATCTGCGCGATCAGGTCAAAGCCTTTCTGCGCCGCGAAGCGCGAGACAATGCCGATCACCGGCAAGCGGAGGTCGGGGTTGGCGACACCGAAAGCGCCAGCAAATCCTGTTTGCACTTGGCCTTCCCGATCAGATCCTCGGGAGAGTACTTGGCGGTGATGAACTTGTCGGCCTGCGGGCTCCACTCATCGTAGTCCACGCCATTGAGAATTCCGGTCACGGTCGAAGCCCGGTCGCGCAGCACGCCCTCCAGGCCAAAACCGAACTCCGCAGTCTGGATTTCGTGGCTGTACTTGCGGCTCACCGTGGTAATGAAATCGGAGTACACCAGCGCCCCTTTGAGGAAGTTCACCTGCCCAAAGAATTCCATCTTGTCGATCGCCAGACAAGTCCCAGGGCAGGGTAAGAAGCGGCAGAGTGTCTGGCGGAAACAGTCCCTGGTATCCCATATTGTGAATGGTGAAGACGGTGCCCACATCGCGGAAGGCGGGTCTTCGGCGTACTGCGTGCGCAACAGCACCGGAATCAGCGCCGATTGCCAGTCATGGCAGTGAAAAACATTGGGGACGCCCAAAATCTTCGAAGCCTCGAGCACGGCCCGCGAGAACAGCGCAAAGCGCTCGGCATTGTCGGGATAGTCTCCGGCCGAAGTTCCATAGAGTGCTTCGCGGTCGAAATATGGAGGATAGTCGACGAAATAGAAGCGCACGCCCGAATGGCTTCCGCCCGTCACCACCGAGCAGAATCGGTAGTGGTCATCAAAAGGAACGGTAATGCTGCGGACCACCGTCTGCGCATCGCTAAGCTTGGTCTGGCGATAACGCGGGAGATAAACGCTGACCTGGTGTCCGGCAGCGACCAGAGCTCGCGGCAGAGCGCCCACGACGTCTGCCAATCCGCCGGTCTTGGAAAAAGGCACGCACTCCGAGGCAGCGAAAGCAATATGCATGAAAACCACCCTCCGAATTATGGCCCGCGACTGCGGCGCAAGTTATCATAGGGAGGCGTCATCGTGCACGCCATCCTGCGCCGTAACATTCGCGGGATGAAAGTCCAGTGTAGTCGCCCGAAAGAAAGAGGGTCAATGTGCCGAAAGTATCTGCCGCGCGTCCGGCTCCCCGAACACCCAAATTGGGTCAGCATTTTCTCGCCGACCCGGCAGCCGCAGTGCGCATCGCCGAAGTCCTTCGGCGATCTCTCGCAGAGCACGGTGCTCGAAATCGGGGCCGGACGCGGCGCCCTGACTTCCCTGCTCGCCCGGCGTGCTCGACGCCTCATCGCTATCGAACTCGACCGCGTGCTGGCGGCCCAGTTGCGCATGAAGTTTTCGCTCGTCCCGAATGTCGAGATCATCGAGGGCGATATTCTGGCCATCGATTTCGACACGATCTTCGGACCCAAGCCCGGAAGCACGCGTCCGGGAATGAATCATCAACCGGAGCCCGCGCGGGTGGTTGGCAATCTTCCCTATTTCATCACTTCCGACATCCTGCTGCGCCTGTTCGCCTACCGAAGATACTTTGAGACCATCGTGCTCATGGTGCAGCGTGAAGTTGCGGACCGCCTTGTAGCGCCTCCCGGAACCAGTGAGTATGGTGTGCTTTCCGCCACGGCTCAGCTCTATGCCCGCAGTCGAGAAACTTTTCAGTTTGCCCCCGGACGCGTTTTCGCCGCCGCCCAAAGTACACTCCGCGGTCGTTCGGCTTACGATCGCCTCTCGTATCGAAGGCTTGAACGTGCCCGAGGCAGGCTTCATCGACTTCCTGAGAAAGTCATTCGGCCAGAAACGAAAAACGCTGTGGAATAATCTGAAATCGGACTATCCGGCGCGCAACTCTGCGAGCAGCCCTGGAAAAGTCCGGGGTAAAGCCGACGGTCCGGGCCGAAGCACTGTCGCTGGAAAAGAGCGCAGCATTGTTCAAGGCAGCTGCTCGAAGCCACAGCCAGCTGATTTCCTTCGTGAACCTTAGTGTCCTTTGTGGTTAACGCTCTTTCCTAAATCACAAGAAAAGGCACAGATGATTTCGGCACGCCAACCCGCAGTAACTGGACGCTTCTATCCCAACGACCGCGACACCTTGCAAAGAGATGTTCACCAATATCTAGCAACCAAAGCGACACCCGCGCCAGCCTTGGGTTGCGTGGCGCCACATGCGGGATACATCTACTCAGGAGCGGTAGCGGGAGCAGTCTTTGCCGAGATGGACTTGCCACAGCGCATCATCGTTCTCTGCCCGAACCACACCGGCAAAGGACGCGCGCTAGCCATCATGAGCAGTGGCGCATGGGAGACTCCGCTGGGCCAATGGCCACAATTGATTCTCCCCTGGCGGATGCTCTAAAGAGAAGCTTCCCTCTTCTGACCGAAGACGCAGACGCACATCGCAGCGAGCATGCCGTCGAGGTGGAACTGCCGTTCCTGCAAGTGCGCCGCCCCGATTTCACTTTCGTGCCGATTGCGTTGGGCACAGGACAGTTCGAAATCCTGGAAAAACTGGGCGAAGCCATAGCCGAAGCCGTGCAGGCGCAGGGCGAAATAATCCTGATCGTAGCCTCGAGTGACATGAACCACTACGAGAACGACGCCGTCACCCGGGTAAAAGACCACAAGGCAATCGAACAAGATGCTGGCGCTGGATGCCCGCGGGCTATTCGATGTGGTCATGCGGGAAGACATCAGCATGTGCGGATTCGGTCCGGCGGTCGTGATGCTAACCGCCGCCAAGCGCATTGGGCGCAACCTCTCGCCGAACTGATCAAATACGCGACATCAGGCGACGTCTCCGGCGATCGCGAAATGGTGGTGGGCTACGCAGGAATCGTGGTGCGGTGAGGGAGAACCATTCCGACCGCGACCACACCTCCAATTCCCATGCCTAGATCGAGTATCGGGTCCTAAGAACCACAATACTGAATTCTTAGTTTTTGCCTCGCCACCGAGTCAACGAGTGTAACCTGATTTCAACAGTTGACTGAGCGTCAGGCTAGACGTTCGACGATGACACCCGATTACATCAACTATCGCTGGACATCGAGCGCTAGACAGACCACTACCCGAGGTAGAGATATGAATTGGGAACTAACCAGTGGGATGGTGTAATTAACCGTCCGGTTAGAAAGAACGTCGATCACGCTTGATTCTGCAAGTCCGCCTATCACAAGCATCAGGTCAACTATTCAGTTCATCAGCGAGTTACCGCTATTGGGAAACGTATTCTCAACGGGATAGCTTTCTGGCACGCGAGTTGCAATCGAGAATAGCGTTCTAGACCCGGTTCCCGCTAGTGAAGTGAACGGTTACAGAATCAAAACAGTTTCCTTCCCCTAGTGGTTCTCTTTTACAGGGCTGATTTGGCCGCAGAGCCGGGGGTGCGGCGATGTCGAGACTCTCGGAACATAAAGCAGGAGGTGGTTTGTGGCAAAAGTCATCGAGTTTTACATACCTAACAACTTCCGCAAAAAGACAAAGCGAACCCCCATGAAACAACGCGGGCAAGTGATCGAGTTCGACTCATTGAAGAAGAAATCGGCTTAAGCACACTGTGTTTCAAAAAAAAGGCACGGAGGCATATCAGTGAAGGTGCGTGCGCAACACCTGAAACGAAGTCGACGCGCACGACACTATGTACACGAATGTGCGTTCCTGAGTCATCAAAAGGGCTCAGGCAGGCAATTCGTTTTCTGGGAAGCCAAACCCTCAGCCGAGAAGTTCGGCCTCCCGAGAGAAAGTGGCCGTTACGCATCTTCGGGAGGTTTCGTCGAGACGTTCCGTGGTTGCTCAAAACTGGATTTCAATTAATGGAGGAAATATATGAACAAGACGAAGTTATTTGCATTTGCAGTGCTTTTGTCATCCGTCGCAGGCGTCTGCGTGGGACTGGCTAATGCTCAGGTGAGGGAACAGAATGGCGTTACCGTCCTCAACGCTAAGAACTCAGGGAGCAGCGTGGATTTTGTGAATGCCAAAGCTATGCCACTCCCCATCAACCCCTCGCCCGCGGACTCAACCGAAGCCCTGATACGCGCTTTGCGAACCACACCAGCGCTAGGTCCGTCTGGATATTCGTACTGGTGCTGAGGGCACCGGAATCGAGAGCCCGGCCTTCCTCGGCACGCCCGCGGCTAACGACGAAATCTTGCCACCGGATTTCGGGACCAACAATCACCCATTCACCACGGCAAGAGCCGATCTGTATTCACAAAACACCAACAAGCATTACCCATATCGCGCGGCTGGAAAGCTGTTTTTCTTGATCAACGGATCCACTTATCTTTGCTCTGCGTCTCTTATCAAACCGGGCATCGTCGTTACCGCAGCGCACTGCGTGGCAAATTATGGACAGAGCCAGTTCTACAGTGGCTGGCAGTTTGTGCCAGCCTATCGAAACGGCAACGCCCCATACGGCACATGGACCGTAAAACAAGCTTGGGTATTGACCGCCTACTACAACGGCACCGACGGTTGTGCCGTATATGGCGTTGTTTGTCCTGATGACGTTGCGGTTCTGATACTGAAACAACAGCTAACGCCTACGGGGAACCCGACCGGATGGTTCGGGTACTGGTACGGCGGCGGTTTCACGTGACGGCCTTGTCTCAGTCACGCAGCTCGGGTACCCAGTCGGCCTGAATAGTGCGGCCCTTATGGAACGTAATGACTCGTATGGTTATATAAGTGCCAGTAACTCCAACAACACTATTATTGGTTCGAACATGGATGGGGGGTCAAGTGGTGGTCCCTGGATCGAAAACTTTGGATTACCCGCCCAGCTGACCGGCGAAACAAGCGGCGGTTTTTCCCCCGCTAATGTTGTGATCGGAGTAACCAGTTGGGGCTATACATCGACTTCGCCCAAGGAACAAGGGGCGGCCCCGTTCACCAGCGGCAACATCCAGGTCCTCCTCAACGCAGCGTGTACTGCAACGCCGGGTGCATGCTGATACGGCTGTGGTCGCGATCTGCACACGGAAGTCGACTGAAGAGGGGACGGCCCTGCGGGCTGTCCCCGGCTTCCCAAAAATCTTGTCAAGCCCCCAACGGCCCTCAATTTTTCCCAACCACCTCATTCCATTCCAAATATAAACTTCCAAACCATGTCATGTTTACCCCCTTCAACCTGTCATACTGGTATTAGCATCGTGGTCCAGAGCTAAGGCCCGCGGACAAGAGTGTCCGGGCCACACAGTCTGGGGTATCCCTACTTGTAAGTCCTTTAGAAGGGATATTTTACGTGGGTATCTCGAAAATACCCCCTTTGTTTTCATGGATCTAGCGGGAAAACACATTTTTTCGGGTATATATCCTTTTCAGCATAGTAAACACTCATGCTTTGAAGTTTGCATATCAGTAAACAGCGGGAGAGGGTGCCCGCTCTACACAACCCGACGACTCCACGACGTCACAAACCACGAGGAGTAGTAGAATGTTCCGAACCTCACTCCAAACTTTCAGGAGGGATCGCCCGCATGTGCTCTCGCGTGCCCGGCCAAGATCCCAGCCCGCGCCTGAGCGCCTGGATCGTCGTTGCGATGCTGGCGATGGTCGTGGTTCCGGCAGCGATCACCCTGCTCACGGTACGCTCCCCGGGGACGCTGCAGGTCTCGGCCGCCAACCCGACCCCGCATGGCTATACCTGGAGCCTGCTGCTATTCATAGTCCCGATTGTGGTGATTGGCTTCTGGTTCCTGCCCGCGGAGGGAGTGGAGATTCCGCGGCAGGCTTTTTGGCGAACCATCGCCCTCCTCGTTCCCCTGGGCTTCGGACTGGATTTCTTTTTCGCCCGTTGGTTCTTTGTCTTCCCCAACTCCGCGGCGACGCTGGGCATCACAGCGCCGGCTCTGGGCCACGCGGTTCCCGTCGAAGAATACATCTTCTACTTCACCGGCTTCCTCTGTGTGCTGTTGATTTATGTCTGGCTGGACGAATTCTGGCTGGCGGCGTACAACGTTCCCGACTACGCGGGCACCTCCAAAAAGATCTCTCGCCTGCTCCAGTTCCATCCGACGTCCGCGATCGTTGGCGTGGTCCTGATCGTGATGGCGGTGGTCTACAAGAAAATGTTCTCGCCGGTTCCCGACGGCTTCCCGAGTTACTTCACGTTCCTCGTGGTTGGCGCTTTCGTTCCCGCCATGAGCTTCTTTCCGACGGCCCGGCCGTTCATTAATTGGCGAGCCTTCAGCCTGACGCTGTTCATCATCGTGCTGGTGAGTTTGCTTTGGGAGGCCACTCTGGCCGTGCCCTATCAGTGGTGGGGCTTCCAGCCAACACAAATGACAGGCCTGTTTATTGGAGCCTGGGCTCGCCTGCCGATCGAGGAGGTCTGTCTTTGGATTGCGGTCAGCTACGCGACGGTGATCGTGTTTGAGATTCTCAAGCTATGGCAAGCTTCCGGAAAAAAGGCCAAACACGCGTTCCTGGGCAAGCAGTGAGAGCCTTTCCCGGATGCGAAGCCAGCCGAGCTTTGCTCGGCCACCCGGACGGGGGCGCCCGGGTCTACGTCGGTACCGCGAGGAATGTGCGGTTGTCTAATCTTCAGCGTTCGTGTTGGAGGAGGTGGCCACTTCTTCGGGATCTTCGTAATCCCGGCCAGGCTGAAATCGTTTTGCCCGAAATCGTCGTCTTCTCCGGGGACGCCCGACTGTTTCTCTAATTTTCGCTGCTGTCTTTTTTCTAATTTCTCGCGCTGCTTGTCCTGACGCGAACGCTCTTTCTGGCGTTTGTTAAAGCTTGAACGACTTCGACCAGCCATATCCACCTCCAGGGATGATTTTGCGGGTTGCGATCCATCCGAGATCGTCACTTCCGGGTCGTCACGAAGCTATGTCGCGACGGGCTCGGGATGGACAGCGGCCTTCGCCTTCCTAGGCACGCCCGCTTGTTTCGTTTTTGCAGCCTCGGCCTGGAGTAGTGCGTGAGTTCGTAACCGGCGCTGAATGTTCTGCTTCCGTTCACGATGGGCTCTGGACTTGTCTCCATTGATTAACGACATAGATATCTCCTCCCGGACCTCGGCTTTTGAGTCTTCTCAATCGCGAAGGCGCAGGGCTGGATGCGATAATCTTCGTGGTTAAGGGCTGCATTTAGTATACGCGATTTATTGCGAAGCCGAGAACATTACGTAGGGGCGCAGGGGTAACGCGGAGAGCTACATCGCGATTCACGGTTTTCCTATTGGTATTCCATAGGTAGCGCTAACCGTGGTTTCGATTGATCGTCTATAGCGTGGAAGGAGGACGCAAACATGCGCGCTTTGTTTTTGTTCTGCCTGACTTTCCTATTCCCTGCGCAGTACGACTCGAAGACTACGCCTGCGCAGGGCAATGAACACACGTCATCCACGCAGACGCCAACTTACACGGAGGATGGCCGTCTTTTGTTTCCGGCAAACTATCGCGAATGGGTCTATCTGACCTCCGGCATCGACATGAGCTACAGCCCAAATGCCATGGCGATGGACCACTCCATGTTCGACAACGTTTTCGTGAATCCGGATGCCTACAAGGCATTCCTTCAGACCGGAACCTGGCCCGACAAAACCATGCTGGTGCTCGAGGTTCGCGTGGCAGGAAGCAAGGCCTCGATTAACAAGAGCGGCCATTACCAGACATCGGACACCATGGGCCGCGAGGTGCACGTTAAAGATGAATCGCGCTTCCCCGGCAAATGGGCGTTCTTCGGATTCGAGACTGACAGCCCGTCCAAACAGGTGCCCAAGGAAGCGTCCTGCTACGCTTGCCACGAGCAGCACGCGCGCGGTGGACACAACCTTCGTGCAGTTTTATCCCACTCTGATCGAGTTGGCTAAAAAAGAAAGGAACGCTGAGCGCCAACTACCTGAAGGACGAAGCTGCGAACGCGAAGAGCTGAACGGGCCTTGACGCTGCGGCTCTATCCGCCCGGCTCACCATACGCGGCAGGCGTTCTCCCGACCATGGCCTGCCCCTTATGGCAGCCAAAGGCCCTGGCGAATCCCGGCATGGTCGACACCACTCGTCGACCCCGGTAATTGTCCGAGGATGCGCGTTGATGAGCAGACGGTCCGCACCATTTCCGCACGCAAGTTGCCGCACCAGATGTGGGCATAAAGAAGGAAGAGGCGTTGCAGCGCGGTCGAGGCCGTCTTCTCCCTTGGTGTCGAGGCTCTGGCTTTTGCTCTTGAGGTCCGCATCCAGTGCGGATAACGCCAGATGGACTCCGCCATTGTCGGCCGTGTCTCTCGCCCGCGGAGAGCGGCCGTTCTGCTGGACACCGGCCTCAGGAACGTCCTCGGTATACTCGTCGGCGATGCACTTGTCGCGCTGCTCGTAGTTGGCGGCGTCCGCGGCGGTCCACCAGTCTTTCAGATTGCCATCCGCATCGAATTTGCGTCCCTGATCGTCGTAGCCGTGGGTGATTTCGTGTCCAATCACGGCGCCAATGGCGCCATAGTTGATGGCATCGCTGGCCAACGCGTCAAAGAATGGCGGCTGCAGAATGCCGGCGGGAAAATTGATGGTGTTGCCCTGGGCATCCTCGTAGGCGTTGACCGTCGGGGGCGTCATGCCCCATTCGTAACGGTCGGCGGGCTGGCCAAATTTGGCAATGCGGCGTTTGATCTCGAAACTTGACGAGTGCTGCACGTTGCCCAGAAAGTCGTCGCGCTTGATCTCGACTGATGAGTAATCGCGCCAGTGGTCGGGATATCCGATCTTGTCCACCTGGGCGGCCAACTTGGCGTGCGCCGCTTTCTTGGTCGTGTCCGACATCCAGGTGGCAGCATCGATGTCCTGATCGAGCGCGGCCTTGATGGCCTTGACCATCTGCAGCATGCGCTCTTTGTTTTTCGGAGGAAAGTATTTGGCGACGTAAGCCTGTCCGACGGCCTCGCCCAGATCGTTGTCGGCGTAGTTGGAGCAGCGCCGCCAGCGGGGTTGAAGCTCCTTGGTGCCGCCGAGGGTGCGCCCGAAGAAATCGAAATCTTCCTCGACGAAGGGCTTACTAAGCGAAGACGCCAGCTCGTTTAACGTCGACCAGCGCAAATAGGCCTGCCATTGTTCGATGGAATGTGACTGCACCAGCTTGCCATCCCCTGGAAGAAGCCGGGCGCCAGCACCATGTACTGCGGCGAAGCCGGGGCCTGCATGGCGGCAAAGTAACGGCTCCAGTTGAAGGACGGCGTGAGCGCCTGGACCTGCGGCAGCGACTAATTCCGTTGTTCTGGTTCTTGGGATCGCGGCGCAGAACAATGTCCATGGCGGCTTTCGCCAGGTCGGTCTCCATCGCCAGAACAGATTGCGCATCCTTGGCGGCCTGGGCCGGTGCTTCGCTACTCAACTCCAGCATGCGGGCCACGTGCTTGACGTATTGTTCGCGAATCTCTTTCGACTTCGCGTCGTCTTTCAGATAGAAGTCCCGGCCGGGAAGCGCCATGCCACCTTGATCAAACTGTGCGATGACGTGCGTCGTATCGTGGAAATCAGGCTGCGCGCCAAAGCCAAACAAGGGCGCATAGGTTTCGGGATCAGCGGGATTCCAGACGCCGGGAATCGAACGATGGAGATCGGCCACTACCTCAGCGAGTTGCGTCTTGCTGGACATGGCTTCAATCCTGTCCAATTGAGGCCGCAAGGTGGGGAGAGCAGTGGCATTTCTCTGTTTCTCATCGGTGCAGGCGGACCAGTAATCGCCGACTTTCTGCTCGACTGGCGTGCGCTCGGTCGCTGGCTTGGCCGCTACTTCGAGTACCGTCTGGTGGAGGAAGGTCTCGTTCCACAACTGAAGTTTCCCGAAGGAGTCCCAAAACACTTCATCTGGGGGCACGGGATTGTCCGCAATCCAGCGGTTGCACGCGTATTGATAAAAGTCGGTACAAGGATCAACGGAAGCATCGACCTTCTTCGGATCGAAATGATCAAGCTGAACCGATTTGCTGGAGTCCTGTGCGGGCGCGGTTTGCGGGTACGCGAAATGAGTAAATCCAAGAAATGACAAACAAGCCAAAAGAACAATCCGTGTTGCGAACCATCGCATGCCGACTTCCCTCCGAGTTCCGGTTTGCTGGGGCGGACAGAAAGCTTATCACGCGTTTTTCATTCTGGCATCCTCACGAGCATTGAAAGCCGCAATTGATGTCATAACAAGACAATGGGGCGACCGGAGGGCCGCCCCACATGCTGCAACAAAATGTTTCAGGCTATCGTTTGCCGGCCCATCGTTCTAATGACGACCTCCACCACCGGAATGACCCGTGCTGGAATGTCCAACCGAGGTGCTGGGAACACCGCCGCCATGCCATGCTCCTGGCCCTGCTTGCGAAACCGGAGCAGAATGAAGTCCACCATTCCATGAAGGGACTCCAACCGGCGCGGTGTGAACCTTCGCCGTGGCAAATCCCTGCTGCTGCACGGCACCCGATAGTTGGCCCAGATTCTTGATGCCGCCACGCGGAATTCCGAGTCCCGCCGAGTTCCTGGAGATTTCCAGCCGGTTGGATGACCTTCCCATCTGGATTGGCATCGGGCCCCGGTTCACGGTGACGATTCCCTGGCCCGAACTTGCCGGGGGCTGCGGCGCGACGAAGTTTGACGGCGGACGAACGATTCTCGGGGCACTCCATCCCGCCCAAGACCCTCCGGGCTGCCATCCCCAACCGTAGGTCGGGAGGTAAACCCAGGAGCCGTAGTGGTATGGGGTCCAGCCCCACGGGTACCCAGACACCCAGCCATAACCGACCCCGGGGGCGAATGCCCAGGCTCCGTTCATGAATGGATCCCAGCCGGCGCCCGCAAAGTAAGGCTGCCACAGCGTGCCATAGCCCGGCACATTGGAAAAGCTGCCGTAGTAGTTCAGGTCGGTGGTGCCGTACGCGTAGGGCGAGTAGCTGCTGTAGGAGTTGCTGGCGTATTGCTGGTGATATTGATCCTGCTTTTTATCCCATGTGTCGTAGGGATCGGGTTCCAGATTTTTGGCCACGGTGTAGCGGTCGTCGTCCGTCAGGTCGAACGATGCGGTGCGGTTCTTACTAACAGCAACCGTCCCTGAATCGCCTTGGACCTGCACCTCGCCGTTGAAGACGGCCAAGGTGGCAGTGGTATCCGCCATTTCAATGCGAAGGTGAGCCGAATGGGCAAGCGACAGTTTCTCGTGAGCAAAGGTCAGTGTGAACTCGGCGTCCTTCGCGCCCGTGAAGTTAACATAGGCTGTGCCTTCCTGCAGATGCACCGTCGAGACCTTCGCTCCGGAGTCGCGGAGCGAGAGCTGAGGAAATTCGATCACGGTGGCCGGAGTCATGCGGAGTGTGCTTCCGTCTTCGAACTCCACTTCCGCGCGACCGTCTTTCCCGGTCTGCACCTTGACTCCCTGAGTGATGGGCAAATTCAGGAATGCCTTCTCATACTGTCCGGTGTTGCGGTCGACCTGCACATCGCCCTCAACCTCGCTCAACCGCACTACGCGGGCTTGCGAATCGGCAAAAACGGGAACAGTTAAGGAAGGAACCGTCAAAATCAAGATAAGAGAAGACGCTACCGCCGCGTTCATTAGCAGCTTAATGCTCAGTCTAGACATGGACACCCCCGGAAACGGCCCCTCTGCTTTATTAGAACACGGTTCGGGCTATTTTGTTGCCTGAGATCGCACATATTCGTTTGCCGCCAGTTACTTGCCTCCGGTCGCGGGAACTTGCAGCAGGCGTTGAGCCCGGGCTCGCACTACCTTGATCACGGCCGGGTCGTCCGCGATCTTTTGCAAGATGGGCGCTACGGCCGAGATTTCCTCGAGCCCTCCGCTCTTCGACATTTCCTCCATCTTTTTCAGCTCCTCGTCCAAGGCAAGCTTCTGATATTGCAGGTAGTAATCGAGCCGGTGGCCGAACTCCAGGGTGGTGGCCAGAGATTGGAAGAACGCGGTCAGTGCCTGAACTGCGGGGGCGGGCGAATAGTTGTAGGTGGCGCGTGTGCTTTTCTGTGCGTCCTTGTAGGTCAGGGTTTTAACGCCAGTCGAAGCCAGATTCTTTTTCTTGGAATCAAGGTCGCTTTGAAAATAATTCGCGCGCTTAGTGAGGTCGAAAACGCGAGTACGTGCGTCCTGCGACACGGTGAACGCTGAATGAAAGGGTTCGCTAGCAGCAGATTCGTTGAGCCTGCTGTCGGAGTCGTACGCAGCGTTGCCATCTTCGGAAACCGATACCATGTAGTGATCCGGCTCAGAGCCGGGAAAATCGCAAGTAAAGGAGACTGTGGGGACAACCGTTTGCTGGGCGTGCGTAGAAACCAGACAGAACAAAATCATGCAAACGAGCGTGGAACTATGAACTCGATTCTGGCACCTCGGACGACTTCACCAGCGGGGCTGCCTGTCGCTCCGTCGGAACCCACCCTGGTCGAGACTGTCTGAAAAACATGTAGAGAGAATTATGCCAAAATGTGCTCGCGGCGGGTAATCTCCTCATGCCCGCTGGCGTTCCAGTGTGGCTGAGGTGTGCAAGTGACAGATGGCGATCGCGAGGGCATCGGCAGCGTCCGGCGGCTCGGGAATCTCGGCCAGATTCAGCAGCCGCGTAACCATGTGCTGCACCTGCTGCTTCTCTGCTCTGCCGTAACCGACTACCGCGGACTTGATGGAGAGTGGCGAATACTCGGCGACCTCGAGACCGGCTGAAGAAGCTGCCAGCATCGCGACCCCGCGCACTTGACCAAGCTTGAGGGCCGACTTCACATTCAAGGCGTAAAAAACGTCTTCGATGGCAACCCGATCCGGCCGGTGCTCGACGATGATAGCGCCCAGGCGGTCGAAGATGATCGATAAACGCGCTGGCATCGGCTCGCGTGGAGAAAGCTTGACCGCACCGCAGGCGAGGCAGGTCAACTTGCCGTCGTGACAAAGTTCGACCACGCCGTAGCCAGTATACTCGGTGCCGCAATCAATTCCGAGAACGCGCATCCACCAGAGTCTAGCATCCGGCGCGCCGGATTTTGTTTACTCCTGCTTGTTTACTCTTGATTGAACAGATCGGAACGGTCAAGTTCCTCACCTTTGAAAACGATGACCGAGATGCGTTCAACCGCGGTGATGTCTTCAAGAGGATTCCCGTCGACCAGCAGCAGATCGGCATCGTTGCCCGCGCGAATCGAGCCGATATGATTTTCCGCGCGCAACAAGCGCGCCGCGTTGTAAGTCGCAGCTTGCAGCGCAACTGCAGCGGGAATACCGGCGCGCACCCAGAGTGCAAGTTCGTGTTGAACCGTCGGCCCATGAAGCACCAGGAAGTTGCCCGCGTCGCTGCCGGTCACGAGGCCGACGCCGTCTTTATAGGCTCGCAGCAGGTTCTGCGTCCCTATGTCGAGGTTGATGGGAAACTGCGCGATGCGTTCGCGGATCGGCTCGATGTCTTTGGACGCCATCGCCTTCTCGGTGCCTTCGATCAGATCCGCTGGCCCTACTTGCTGCACCAGAGAACGTTTCAGGAGATCCGTCTGGCCTGCGGCAAAGTCTCTGAACGCCTCTCCTACGCTGAGAGTTGGATCATAAAAAATCTTCTTGCTTTTCATCTGCTGGAACAACGCATCGGAAATCGCCTGGCGAAACGAGCCGTGCTCGATGGAATCTGCGTCGGCGGAGACCGCATCGGTCACATCGCGAACATCTCCTGTATGAACCGCGAGAGGTAGCCGCTGAGCGTGGGCTTCTTGAGCAATCGCCTGGAAAATCGTGCTGTCGAGACGATTGAAGACGCTTGAACCGCCGCCAGCCTCAAGTATGGCCTTAATGCAATCGACACCGGAGTGCTTGAGTTCATCGACTTGTCGCCGAGCTTCTTCAGCGGAAGCAGGCATCCGCGTGAACTGTGCTTCCGCCTGCTCCCGAATATTTGGCGGCAGGCCCTTGAAGTACTCCGTGCCGTGCCCTCCGGGAGCTGTGAACAGTGGTCCACAGGTGAAGAGCTCAGCCCCTAGCCTTTCGCCGTTGTTTACGTTTGAGCGCACCTTGAGCACAATGTCCAAAGGATCGCCCACGCTTCTTACCGTGGTCACGCCGCTGTACAGGTATGCTGCCAGATTGCGCAGCATATGGGGCTCAGGCTGGTATTGGCTCATGTCTGGATAGAAACCGCCCGGCGCGGTGAGATGCACATGGACATCAATCAGGCCCGGCAGAGCGGTTTTGCCCGCGGCTTCGATGGGCGTGGCCTTCACCGCCTTTGGGTCCGGGCCTTCCCCTTCATAAATCCCGGCGATCTTGCTGTTGCGAATCAGGATCGCGCCCGACTCGATGACCTTTCCGTCGCCAACGAAAATGCGTGCCCCACGAATCAGGTAGGTCTCACCCCGCGCCAGTTGCCGGTTCAGCATCCTGGTCTTGGCGACATTCTGCCGGGTGTGTGCCTGCCAGACGCCGAGCACGATAAACGGCAACATGACCGCGCCCACCCAGAGCTTGGCGGAGCCGCGAATCTTTTCCTCTTTTTCCCAGCGGAAGAGTTTGTACGAAATGAAGAGTCCCACGAAGACCGTAATCAGCAGCGCCAGCGCTGGAAAGGCGTTCGCCGCCAGGCTTTCCTGGCGCAGCATCATTCCTTCCAGACCGGATACGAGGTAAGTGGCAGGCAAGAATTGCGTCACGATGAGCAGCCATGAAGGAAATATCGAAGTCGGAAATGTAACGCCGCTCAGGAACAGCATTGGCAAGTAGACCAACTGAACCAGGATTTGGCTTTCCTGCATGGAATTTGCCACGGCGGCGAGAATCATCCCTATCGCCCGAAAGGCCAGAATTCCCAGCGTCGCAAACAAAAAAATCGATCCCAGCCTTGGCGGCCACGGCATACCGTACCCAAAGTGCGCCGAGCAAAACACAAACACTACTAAGGGAATGAAAATGATCCACCCGACGACCGTCGCCGCGATCAGAATTGGCGCGGCTGTGATAGGAGTCACCTTGTAGCGGCGAAGCACGTTCGACTCGCGCTCCTGCACCGCACGGATGCCCGCCCCGAACAACCCGTTGCCCAGCACTCCGATGATGATCACCATGGTGACAATCTGGGTCATACCATTGCCACGATCGCCATGCATGGCCTGAGCGAAGACCACGAAAAAAATCAGCGGGAACATGTAATTGAAAAACAGGACAGACTTCTGGCGAAGTGCGAGTTTCAGGTCCAATTGGATGAGGGCGACGTAACTTTTCATTTTCGGTCGAACCATTCAATCGCGCAGGCGCTTACCGGTCAATTCGATGAACACATCCTCCAGCGTGGGCTTCTTGAGATGGACATCCACCAGTTCAAGACCGCTCTGGTCAATCCATTTGATCAAGTCCACCAGCGTGGTTGCGGGACGACGGGATATCACGGTTAGAGTGTGGCCAGTCGAATCCACAGTGCTCTCGATCGCCTCCGCCCAAACCGGACGCTGCGCCGGAACTGCTTTATCGCACGTCACCACGATGGTCGAAGCCGCGCGGCTCTGCTGCTGCAGTTTGCTCGGCGTGTCCATGGCGATGATGCGGCCCTGATCGATAATGGCAACGCGGTCGCAAAGGCGCTCCGCTTCTTCTATGTAGTGGGTGGTCAGCAGGATGGTGCGCTTCTCATCGCGCAGTTGCTCGAGCAGGCCGTGAATCTCGGCGCGAACCTGGGGATCGAGGCCGGTGGTGGGCTCGTCCAGAAAGAGAAGCGCAGGATCGTTGACCAATGCTAGCGCCAACGCCAGGCGCTGTTTCTGTCCGCCTGAGAGTGTGCTGTAGAAAGCGTCCCGCTTGTCCTCCAGTTGCAGGCGCTTCAGTATCTCGTTGGCATTTACGTTGCGGCTGTAGAACGAAGAGAACACGTGCAGGGCTTCGCGGACGCGAATCTTGTCCGGCAGATTCGTGGCTTGCAGACAGACACCGATGCGATCCTTGAGTTGCTGTTTTTGCTTCTCCGGATCGAAGCCCAGGACGAAAACCTGTCCCCCGCTGCGCGGGCGCAAGCCTTCGAGGATTTCAACTGTCGTGGTCTTGCCCGCGCCGTTGGGACCAAGCAGACCAAAGACCTCCCCGGACTGGATTTCAAAGTCGAGGCCGCGAACGGCTTCGACAGGCCCGTAGGCTTTGCGCAATGCCTGCACGGAAATGGCTGGTTCGCTCATGTGGGTTGACTATGGAAGACGTACAGACTATTCGAGAACGTGCCGCACCGTCAAAGCTAGCAGCATTTCGGGCAGCGAGCCTTCGTCCGCTCCTGCTCGAGCAGGAACTGCGGCGTAGGCGTCAGGGCAAGAACTTATTTCATGGCGTGCAAGAAAACGTGCGTAGGCGGACTCGTCAAAAATCTCGCGGAGAGTCGCGAGCAATAAACGGGCAGCACCAGCAAACCACGTAGGGACGGACGCCCCCGTCCGTCCGGCCGAGCAAGGCTCGGCACTGGGCACTTTCGACGCTCAATTGCAGTTCTGCGAAGCTCATCCCTGTTCCTCCGCGGCAAAACGCGTCGCCACGAACGGCGATTCCCTCACTCTCGCTTGCATACGGCCCGAGACCACGCTCACCCACAAGAGATCGACTCCAGCAAAATGAGCGCAACCATACAGACCAACACTCCCGCCACGGCGGCATCAAGCCGGTCGTTAAAGATGAGCCGCGAAATCTCGTGGCTTGGCGCCACGGTAGAGGCAAGTTGCCGGGCATGCGCCAGGAATCCAATCCGCGGATTGGGATCGAACACCTTGTGCCATGACGCCGTGAATGTCACTGCGACCAGCCAGGTGAGTGGGACTAAGGTCACAGGCGCATAGCGCGCCTTGCCCATCTTGACGATAATCGTCGTGGCGACGCATAGCGCAACCGTCGCCAATAGTTGATTACAGATCCCAAACAGAGGCCACAGAGAGTTGATTCCGCCGAGCGGATCTTTTACTCCTTGCCACAAGAACGATCCCCATGCAGCCACGATCAGAGCGCTGGTGACCAGAATCGAGGGATACCAACTGGTACGACCCAGCGGTTTCCAAACATGGCTGAGTGCATCCTGAACCATGAAACGGCCCACACGGGTGCCGGCGTCGAGGACGGTAAGAATAAACAAAGCCTCAAACATGATGGCGAAGTGATACCAGATGGCCATGACCGCCTGTCCGCCCAGGCTGCTGGAGAAAATGTGGGCCATGCCGACGGCGAAAGCGGGTGCTCCGCCCGTACGGTTGAACAAGGTCTGCTCGCCCACGGCCTGCGCCAGCGCATGCATCCCGGCCGCGGTCACCGGGAATCCCCAGGCGCTGATGGTTGTGGCGGCAGCTTCAGGCGACTGGCCCACGACTCCCGCGGGGCTGTTAATCGCAAAATAAATGCCGGGCTGCAGCACGCAAGCAGCGATGGTCGCCATAATTGCGACCATTGACTCGGCCATCATCGCGCCATAGCCCACCATGCGAGTTTCGGGCTCGCGGCGGATGAGCTTTGGCGTGGTCCCACTGGAGATCAGAGAGTGGAATCCGCTGATGGCGCCACACGCGATGGTGATGAAGGCGAATGGAAAAACGCTGCCCGCAAACACGGGCCCCGATCCGTCGATAAATCGGGTCAGAGCCGGCATGTGCAGCGTGGGACGGAGCGCGATGATCCCCAGGGCCAGCAGTCCGATCGTCCCCAGCTTGACGAACGTGCTCAAGTAATCGCGCGGCGCAAGCAGCAACCACACAGGCAGGGCCGAAGCAGCGAATCCATAAATGATGATAACGATGGCAAGCGTGGGCGCTGTCAGTGTGAACCACGGAGCCAGCGCCGGATTCTGCGAGACCCATTGCCCGCCCCAAACCGCGAGCATCACCAGAACGAATCCGAGAAGCGAAACTTCCAGCACTTTGCCGGGACGCAAGCGGCGCAGATACAGGCCCATCAAGAGCGCGATGGGGATGGTCATGGCAATGGTAAACACGCCCCATGGGCTGGCTTTCAGAGCATTCACCACGATCAGAGAAGCGGATCCCAGCAGAACCACGATGATGCTGATGACTGCCACGTAGGCTACAAATCCGCCTACGATGCCAATCTCTTCGCGCGCCATTTCGGTCAGAGACTTTCCATCCCGACGCACAGAGAACAGCAGGATGACGAAGTCCTGCACACAGCCACCAAACACAGCGCCAGCCAATATCCAAAGCGTGCCAGGAAGATAGCCAAACTGTGCGGCAAGCACTGGACCGACCAGCGGCCCTGGTCCGGCGATGGCGGCAAAATGATGCCCGAACACGACCCACTTGTTGGTGGGAACGAAGTCGCGGCCATCGTCCAGCCGCTCAGCGGGCGTGGCCCGCTGTGCATCGAGGGCAAGGACCTGGGCGGAAACAAACTTGCTGTAGAAACGGTATCCCAACGCGTAGGAGCAAACGGCCGCAACCACCAGCCACATGGCATTAATCTGCTCGCCCCGATGCAGCGCGATCGTGGCCAGGGCCAGCGCACCAAGAATGGCGATGCTAAGCCAAATCAGGATTCGAATAAACCTGGACATTGAGTTGTCTTATCGAGTCAGTTTCGGCCTATCTTCCCGATCCCTTCACCCGCTTCCAGCGAACGCCAACACACGTCGCACAAGGTCGACCCGCAGAGAACTCCGTAAAGTGGCAGATCGGGCGGCTTCACCACGTATTTTCCCGTCCACTCGGCATCCAGATTGGCGTACTCATCGAAGACGATCGGGTTTTCAGGTCGCGCGAATTCAGAATTATCGTGACGAAGGTTCATAGTTCGCGTGGCTGATGCAATCCCCGATGCAAGGGCGATCAACCGGATCCTGCAGAGATCTTGCAAGTTTCTGCCATTTTTTGGACTCGCGAATGATTGGTCAAGGGCACTCCTAGAACCAGCTGCCTTCGTCATTAATTCAATTTCCGTGCGCATTTTTCACCCGAACGTCGCCAGCTTAACATGGCAGCATCCGATGCTCGCATTCATGGGTGAAAAGTATCCCGAGCAAGCCCGCACAATCTGTCGACGCACGGTGCCATCCAGTCGACTGGTTACGCCGCTGACGGGCTGCTCGATCCAATTCGAAACAGCCATCGCGCAATCGCTTGCTCAACTCTGACCGCAGCGTAAGCTGCCAGCAGCAGCATTACTGGCTCGATGGGGTGCCGATACGTGGGGAAAGTATTGGTGATGTAGTAGACCAGAGGAAAAATCACCAGGACTACAACGTAAGGCAACGCATCCATCCGTTTCCGCATAACGGTCAGAATCGCCCCCAGCCAAGCCAGCGCGCTTATCAGCAGCCACCCGTCTCCCGGCTCACTCCAGAATCTGAAGCAGCGTATCGCGGCCATCCGCAGGTACTCGCGCGGGTGCTGCTGGATGAACTGCATCGCCATTCGGCTTCTGCTCTCCATGAAGCCGATCTCTCCCATGCGGTCATAGTCCGTCGGATCACCCAGCGGAAAATCACTGGGAAATGGTCGAGTAATTACCGCCCCAGGTGTTGCTGAGCCCAATTCTATTCCGACCCACAACTCTAGAGCGAAATTGTCGCGAACCGGGATCGGACGGTGGAAGACTGTGTAGTTGCGAATGGTCCACGGAAGCAAAACAAGAACGCAAATCGTCAGGGAAGCCAGCAACACCTTGGCGCAAGATTGTCCATGCCGCCGATAACGAATCCAGAGCCACAACCAGAAAAAGGGGAGAACTGACAGCAGCGTGGTGTTGGTGAGGGCAGCGACAGCCACAAGTGCTCCGAAGAGCAGCCAGCGTCGCAGGCTGAGCGTCTCCGCGAGCTTCGGTAACATGAGCACGCTCATCACCAGCAGCAAAGCGGCGAGGCTGCTGTCCCACAGACGAACCGATATCGCCGCCTCATACGGCCAGCAAGACCATACCCAGGCTGCGAGAATACCCGTGACGTCGCCAAAGTCCCGACGGCCAATCCGCAGAATCAGTACAGCGGTGACCGCCGAGAACACCGCATTCAGACCTAAGGCTATCCACAGTGATGGGTAACTGAATGTGCCCGCAAGTCTGAAGATACCAGCCAACAGCAGCGGATAGAGCGGCGGTTGCTGGGCAGTGGGCACGATGATCGTGGTCGGCCAGGGTGCGCTGTAGCCCAGCCCCGACACCAGCGCCGCAGCGATGTGCGACGGTTCGTTGTATCGATAGAAATCGTTGTTCCAGCCGTGCCTTGGCAGGAATTCCGCGAGCACCCTCAGGCGGGCGATCCATGCCAGGGAAAAAACTGCGAGTGGCGAACTAATGACTCGGCCCACGGCACGCGCCCAACGCTCACTGATTATCGGAGTTGGACCTTGCGGCTGCTCGGGCCGTGGCAATTGAGGTAGCTCCCCTACTGTACCCAGGAAGAACATCATAACCGGGACCGGGAAATAACCAGGGATCTCATAAAGATAAACCGGACAGGGATCCGCTTAGAAACAGCGCGCCGTCAAGGTGGAAGGCTTCGATCCATATCGTTGCATTCTCTTTAGGAGCGACTCGGCTACGACGCTGGCAGCGTACGCCGCCAGCAACAGCACTACGGGCTCGATGGGGTGACGATAGGTGGGAAACGTATGGGTGATGTAATAGACCAGAGGAAAGGCGATCAGAACCACCGCATAAAGAGCTGCATCCAGTCCCTTGTGCCAAACCGCTAGGCACATTCCCAACCAGGCCAGCAGGCTTATTAGCGGCCAGGAAGTCCCGCTTGGTTCCCTCCAGTACCTCAAGAAACGAATGGCAACCATGTGCAAGAACTCGCGTGGGTGCTGGCGAATGAATGTCAGCGCCATCTGGCGCCTGCTCTCCATGAAACCAATCTCGCCCAAGCGGTTGTATTCCGTCGGATCAGTCAGCGGAAAGTCTCGCGTGAAAAATTGGTGGAGTACTGGCTGCGCTCTCCCCGCTCCCAACTCCAGCCCCACCCACAATTCCAAGCCAAAATTATCGCGGATCGGCATGATGCGGTGGAAGGCCATGTAATTGCGAATCGTCCAGGGGAGCAAGGTGAGAACACAAATAGCGATCGACGCCAGCAACAACCTGGAGCAAGAGCGCCCACGCCGGTGATAACTTGCCCATAACCAGAGCCAGAAGAATGGGAAAACGGACAGAAGAGTTGTGTTAGTCAGAGCCGCCACTCCCGCCAGAGCTCCCAGAAGTAACCAGCGTGAGGCTCGGAGCGAATCAACTAGCTCTGGCACTAACAACATTCCAATCATCAGCAACAAAGCCGAGAGACTGCTTTCCCACAGCCGGATAGATACGACCGCTTCATACAGCCAGCACGACCACACCCAGGCCGCCAGAATTCCGGTGGCTATGCCAAAGTCGCGCTTCCCGATTCGCAGAATCAGAACTGCCGTGAGCGCCGAGAAAAACGCGTTCAGTCCAACCGCAATCCATAGCGACAAGTAGGTGTAGGCTCCTGCCAATTTGAAGATGGCCGCTATCAGAATGGGATACAGCGGAGGCTGCTGCGCGGTGGCAGCCACTGGGGTGTGAGGCCAGGGCGCACTGTAGCCGAATCCCGAGACCAGTGCCCAGGCGATGTGGGAGGGTTCGTTGTACAGGTAGAAATTTCGCCCGCCGTTCGCTGGAAGAAGTTGAGACAACACTCGCAGCCGCGCGATGAATGCGATCACAAAGACGACGCGCGGATCACTCACGACTCTGAAAACGGTTTGGGAAAACCGCGAACTCTTCATCGGTCAAAGGAATTGTACCAGTGTGGTGCGCATCCCGATGACGGCGTTCTCGTCTGTCCACGACTTGGCGCACAACTTCGCATCCTACCGCCCAAACAGAAAACTCAGCGCCTCCGGAAAGCGTTTCGCCCACTCGCCTTCATTGTGAGCTGCACCCTCGTCGATCCTCACCATCAAGCGGCTCTGGTCCAGGCCCGCGCGGCGCAGGCTCCGTTCGAGTTCGCGGACATCTTCCACGACCTGTTTGTCTTTATCTTCGCGACCCGCTTCGCGGCTGCCGATGGCCAGAAACACTTTCTCCGGCCACAGCCGAAAACGGCGGCTGTGCTTCAGCATCCTTCGATTGGAAACAAACAGCGACGGGCTTTCCAGCAGCAGGCGACCGAACACGCCGGCCGTTCCGTGACGGTGTACAACGAAATGAGCGCGCCCAACGACGACCCGCCCAGCCCTGTATTCTCAGGTCCTCTCGCAATGCGGTATCGCTCGTACACAAACGGCATGACCTCGTCCATCAGGAAGCTTGGATAGCGCTTTCCTTGCGGCCGCAAAACCGGGGGATGAAACGAGCGGTACGGCAAAAACTCCTTGATGCGGTCGCTCTGGGCGTTGTCGATGCCGATCACGATCAGCGGCGGAATCACCTCCTGGCGGATCAGACGGTCGGCAGTTTCATCCACTTGCCATTCCACGCCAGCAAAGGCGGTAGCGCGGTCAAACAAGTTCTGGCCATCGTTCAGGTACAGCACGGAGTAGTGCCGGTTGTCATTCTCCGGTGCGTCGTATCGTGGAGGCAGCCAGACCCGCAGCATCCGCGTGTTACGAAATATTCGGCTGTGGAATTCGTGCACCCGAAGATCTCCAGTAACGGATTCGTTCTGGGGCACGGTTTGCGCTTGACTGATTTCTTCCATCATCCAATGTAGGCGCCGGCGTCCGCGCCCGTGCTGGAGCCGGCCAAGGAAATTCGTGACCGGCCCTACGTCAACCCCGGCGCATGGCACCTGCGGCCAGGAATGACGAGAGCGCCGTAATCAGAACAATCAACGTCAGCGACGAAAGGCACATAATGCACCAGGTCGCCAGCACGAACTTCTCGATGTACGTGAGATAGAGAGCAAACCCCAGTCCGGCAGTCGAAGCGATCAAAAGCATGAAGGGCGTTTCTGACTTCGTCCGATAAAATGTTGCCAGGGCAAGAAGCAGACCGTAACCAAGAATGCCGATCAGCGCATCAGGAATGCCGAGCACGGTCGAGTAAATACTGCGATTGACGACGTCACAATTAAAGCTAGCTCCGAAATCACAATAGGTCGTCTGCGATGTGCCGTAGTGGTGATACAGCGAGACAGAGGAAACCGTCACACCGGCCAACGCCAGAACGGCGATTAATTGAAAGACCCGGCGGGCGGCTGAACTCATGGCAGGCTGCATCCAGTCTGCTCACCCAGGAACTCCAACTCATGCTCTCCTTCGACCCGCGTGCCATCCGCGAAGATCCAGGTAGGAAATCGTTTGATGCCAGCCTCGGTGCAAACCGGTTCGATGCCCTTCGAGCCTTTGATCCCGCACTCAACATAGGGAGCGTACTGAAAGGATGAGCCGAACTTCTCTTTCTGCTCTTCGCAATGCGGGCACCAGAAAGCACCGTACATTTTGGCTTGCTTCGCGGTCAGGCACTTGGCAAAAGCATCCAGACGAGTGGTGTGTCGGTGCCACCCGAAATAGTATGCGGCGGCAAACGCAATTACGATGATGACGGCAATAATTATGAAACGCGACCGCCTGGGGTTCGGCTGCTCTTCCCCTTGCCGCTGTTGTTGTCGTTTTCTGCGCTCTTGTGACATAGGGATAAATTCTTATACCACGACGTTCAAGGCGGATGGCAGAACATCCAGTGTCTGACATTGTAATGTCAGCACCTCGCCGTCAACCATCACGTCCACCGGAGAGTCCAAATAAAAATCGATTCGTTTTGCCTCCCGCCGTTCAGCCAGCGGATGATGAATATGCGTACCGTCGTAGAGTGTCGGCAAGTTGCGAATCAACCCGAGTCGCCCGATGGGCCCCCAGCGCACGTATTCGATCAGCCCGTCGTTCACCTCCGCTTTGGGCGCGATCATCATGGTTCCACCGGTGAACTTACTATTGTTGAAGGTCAGAAACAGGCAAGGACGGCGGTCGATCTCTGCTTCGCCATCGACGCGCAAAGGGAAAGGCCGGCGGCGGAAGCGGGCCAGCGCAATGAAGATGGACGACTGATAGCCCAGTTCTCCCCACCCGCTGAAACGCCGCGCCCGCAAGGTCGCAACGTCCGCGGCAAACCCTATGGACAGCAGGTTAATATAGTGGAGAACTCCCTCCGTGTGGCGTAATCGCAAAACATCACAGGGCTGGGTCCGCCCCTCGAGCAATGCCTCGACCGCGTGGTCCACCCCGCGATCGGTGAAGTCGCGGAGGAATGAATTTCCTGTGCCCAATGGCAGAAATGCCAGCGTAGCGGGCTGATCAGATTCCCGGGATGGAAAAAGCCCGTTGACGATCTCATACGACGTGCCATCGCCTCCGACGGCAATGAATTTACGATAGCCGCGGGCATAGGCGTCACGTGCCAGATGGGCGCCCTGGGCTGGGCCGGTGGTTTCGACGACATCCAACTGGATTCCGCCAGCGCGCAAGCGGTCAAGCATCTCGGGCACAAGCTTGCGACAGCGTCCTCCGCCCGCAGCCGGATTTACGACGGCAAAAAACGTCCCTGCGTTGCTCACAGTTCGACCACGGCAGCACGGCCGAGACTCTTGCGGACCTCTTCGGCCAGTTCGTTACGCTTGATTTTCATTGACGCGGTTCGCGGAAAATCCTTATTGCACAGCAAGTATCCACCTACCCGTTTGAAATCAGGCAACCGGCGGTTGCGCGCGACGATCTCCTCTTTCAGCGCATCGGTGAATTCCTGGTTTTGCTCCAGGCGCAGAAGGAAGACCAGCATCTCGCGTCCGAGGGCCTTGGCCGGCCAAAGGTAATTCGCGGCGAAAATGCAGCTTTCTTTCACCGGCAAGCCATCGAATACATTTTCAATGTCCTCCGGATAAATCTTCTTGCCGCCCTCGGTGACGATCATGTTCTTCTTGCGCCCGAAAAGTTGCAAATGCCCATTGCCATCGAAACGGCCCAGGTCTCCAGTCAGCAGCCAGCCGTCCACGATGGTCTGGGCAGTCAATTCCGGATCATCCAGGTAGTGCGACATCGCCGTCTTGGTGTGCGCCGCAACTTCTCCGATTTCCTCCGTATCGGGATTCAAGATTCGCAACTCCACTCCCGGTAGGCACTTCCCCACGGTATCGGCGCGGAACGGTTTCAAGTCATTGACCGTAAGCACGGTGCAAGCCTCGGTGAGGCCATAGCCATTTGCGATCGGTACACCCAAGTCATAGAAGAACTGCAAAGTCCCCGGCTCCACGAACGCGCCGCCGGTGATCAAGGCCAGCAGTTCACCGCCAAAGGCGTTGTGGACTCCCGGTAGCAGCCGCCGGCTCAGCTTGACCTTAGGCCGCTTTTTGGTGAGCCGCTTGTTGATCCCGATCATCCGGTTGAGGAAAAACCGCTTCAGCTGGGGACAACTCGTCAAACTTGGCTCGGAGTCCACGCTCCAGATTCTTTAGAATCATGGGCACCAGCGTCACATAGGTGATCTTGTAACGCACAAACGCATCGCGCACGAATTCCGGGCGAAGGGTTCGCAGATGCACCACGCAAGCGCCACATACAAACGGGCCAATGAATCCAATCATGAAATCAATCGCATGATTCGTCGGCAGAATGCTAAGGTAGCGCACCCCTGGCCAGAATGGGTACCACGCCGTCAGCGACTTGCATCTGCTCCAGATAATTCTCATGGGTAAGGACGCATCCTTTGGGACGCCCGCCTGTACCCGAAGAATAGACAATGCAGGCTACGTCCGACCGCCCTCGAGAAACAAACCCCGGATCGCCTTTGCGGCGGAAATCTTCCCAGCGATACGCACCCGCGAGATCGGCTCCCAGAGGCGCTTCCGTGACCAACACCTTTTTGAGTTTATGATTCTTGAATTCCGGCGACTGTGTGATTGCGCGCCACAGATAGTACTCGACGATCAGAAACGTCGCCTTGCAGTGTGCCAGTAATTCCAGATGCTCCGCCGCGGTCAGCTTGTAGTCCAGCGGCACCACCACCCCGCCGCGATAAAAAATGGCATATGCCGAAATCAGCCACTTCGACTGGTTGGTCATGATGATCGCGGCACGATCGCCGGCATTGAATTCGGCATCCTCGATCGCGCGAGCCAACGGCAGAGCGACCTCTTTGAAATCGGAGTAAGTAAGCCGAGTCTTTTCCCGGTCGCGGTCCGCCTCGATCAGACAAGTTTCATTCGGCCAGCGGTCGAGCGCATCCCGTAAAGCAGCGCCCAGACAGCTGTATTGGTCGAGATTCAGCATGAAAGCTTTATTTCACCACAGAGGCACAGAGACTCAGAGAAACGCATGTTAATCAGTTCACCGACGCCGCTGACTTCAAACTGAAGACAAGTGGAAGCTTGTCGCATCTGCGAATTACAAACGAGCCTGGATCCGGTTAGCGAGCGTGCGGAAATCTGATACTCCCTGCAATTCGTAATCCGGCAGCTCGATGTGAAAGTGATGCTCCAGCCGCGTCAGCAGATCGAGCGCCTGCAAGCTGTCGATTCCGAGCGTCTTGAAGAAGTCGTCGTCGGGGGTGAGCTTCTCCCGGGGCACCTTGAAGTGCGCCGATGCGAGATTTAATACTTCTTCAAGTGTTTGTTGAGATATAGCCATTATCTTGTTCCCCGAGTGTCAATTGTCACCCTGATGGAAGCATAGGACCTATGCATTTGGCCTAACCAAAATATCAGGGTAAATAGGGCAAAGCGTCTTCACTTTCCGCAAACTTTCTCAGTCCGGCCTCGACCGCTGGCTGGGCAAAGAGCTCGCAGAAAATATCGATCTCCTTGCTCAGCTCTTCATAGGGGATCGGCTTGATAAATTTCTTCGCCGCAATCGCCGTGCGCCGGTCGAACTTCCCAAGTTGAGCAGCAGTTGCCCGCGCGACGCGCAGCGACTCGCCTTCACCCACCACTTGGCTCACCAGTCCAACCTGCTGAACCTTGGCAGCATTAAAACTCCGGCCCGTGAGCAACAAATCGCGAACCACAGCATTCCCCAAATCACGCTTCAGGCGCGGAATGCCCCCAAAACCCGGAATCAATCCCAATCGCAGCTCTGGGAAACAAAACCTCGCCATCTTGTCGGCGATAATCAGATCGCATGCCAGGGCCAGCTCAAATCCTCCACCAAAAGTCACTCCATGCACCGCCGCGATGGTGGTCAGCGGCGAAGCATCGATCGCGTTCAGAGCCCGGTGAATGCGCTCCAGGTAATCGCGTACGCCCATGGCGGCTTCCTTCCGTTCCAACGCCTGGGATCGCCGATACAGCTCTCGCAAGTCCGCTCCAGCGCAAAACCCCGACTTCATCTCGCTATAAATAATGAGCGCATGGGCGTTATCCTCGAAGCCCTCCAGGACCGCGACAAAGTTTTCGAGCTCTTCTAGCGTAAGCGAGCCAATCTCGTTGCAGGGCTCACGATGCAGCACCAGCTCGACCACGCCGTGCTCAAGCTCCCACGAAAGCGCCTCGCCGTGAAAAGATTCCATGCCCAACCGGGTGTCCTTTGTGTACCTTTGTGTCCTTAGTGGTTGATGCCTTTTGACCGGATTCACGAAGCCTGCTTCACTCCGTACATCTCTTCAATCTCGTCCTTCAAACGCGCCGCAATCAAGTCCCGCTTCAATTTTCCATTCGCCGTCAGCAAGCCGTTCTCAATCGAGAACGTGCTCCGCACAAATATGAAATGCCCGCACCTGCTTGTAATGCGGCAAGCCCGTATTAACCACATCCAGCGCAGCCTGCACTTGCTCCCGCGTCACGTCCCCGGTCACGACCAGCGAAAGATATCCACGCCCGTTGCCGACCAGCACGACCTGCCGCGCTTCTGGCAAATTTCGCAGCAACTCATCTTCGATCGGCTCGGGCGCAATATTGTGACCCGAGCCCAGAACAATCAGATTCTTAATGCGCCCGACAATCCGCCAATTGCCTCTAGCATCCACCTCGCCCTGATCGCCAGTATGGAACCAGCCATCGCGCAATGCGTTCGCCGTCTCCTGCGGACGATTCCAGTATCCCGGGAAAACATTCGGCCCGCGCACAACAATCTCGTCATCTTCGCCCAACTTCATTTCGACGCCCTTGATCGCCGGCCCCACCCGCCCTGGCTCGACCCGATCGCGGATCATCCATAGTGCAGATGGCGGTCGTCTCAGTCAACCCATAAACCTGCAGAACCGGAATTCCCAGCATCATGAAGTAGAGCTGCGTCTCCAGAGCTAAGCGGCGCTGAACCGCAGATGAGCGCTTTCAGATGAGACCCAATCATTCTCTTGCGAATAGTCGGAAACACAATCGCATTGGCCAACACCAGCCAGCTCGAATCTGCGAAACTTATCTGTCCCCCCTGCTTGCGCACCCATGCGCTCTTGGCCCGGCTGTAAATACCAAGAACCATTCCGCCAGTCTTCCAAAGCTGTTCGTCAACAGCTTTGCGCATCCGTTCGAGAAGCGCCGGGACGTTCAGAAAATAGTCGGGCGCGACAGAACGCATCTCGCTCCCGATCTTGCTGAGGTCCGTGTTGAGCGTAAGAGAACTGCCCCGCAGCAGACAGCTCAGCAGCATGATCCAGGAGCCGGCAAAACAAAACGGAAGATAATGGAACACCTGATCCTGGCCTGCTCTATTCCGCATCAAAGCATCGAGGCGCGCGGAAGTGCAGCCCAGCATGTGGCCAACATTTCCCGCCGTGAGGACAACCCCTTTGGCCTCACCCGACGTGCCGGACGTGTAAACAATGGCCACGGGATCGGAGTCAGCAAGCTGCTCTCCCTCCCGATGCCCCATGCTTCGCGTTCTTTGCAAACTGTTGGGACTTTCCTCCCCCTCAGCAACTTTCCTGCCTGTAAACACATCCTCAAACAGCACTTGCGGGGGCGCCTCTGGCCAGTTCTCCACGATCCCATCCCGCAGCCCAGCATCCCCGCAGCAAACTAACGCCGGAGAGCAATCCTTCATCATGGCCACGAGTTCCTCCGCAGCCTGCCGCGCATAAAGCGGCACCACGATCAGCCCTTCGGCCATAACCGCCAGATCCATCGCCACCCAGCGAACACTGTTATGCGCAAGCAGAGCGCAGCGGTCGCCTTTCTTCAATCCCCTGGCAGCAAGAAAATTTCGTGCTTCGCCGATCATCCCGAGCAGATCACGCCCGCTCAGCGGTGCCGCAGCTTGCTGCGTCTCCCCGACGCCCAGCTCTTGCAGGATGAAGGTCTCCCCCGTCGATTCAAGCTGCGCACAAATCCTCTCTAGAAAGTTCATGGATGAGTAGATGTTCAGTCCCGCAACCCTCAACCGGAGTGGTTTCCCGGCCAGCGAAACCCACTGACTTCATAGTGCTCGACACGTTCAGCATATCTCGAAAGCAACGACCGTGCCTTTTCTGTGATGACAGGCTTCTCGTAGCTTTCACCCGCAAAGGAGGCCACCGCCTGCAGCGAATGAAACCATACCAGGGTGACGAATTCCACTTCACTTCCCTTAGCCAGACGGAGTACCTGGAATCCAAGGTAACCATGCTGTCTGAGTTCCCGCTCCAGACGCGGAAAAAGTTCGCCGTTCAAATAAGTGTCATAGGCATCTGCGTTCACCGTCGCCGTCCAGCCATGCCACATCCGACAAATCACGCTGGCCCTCCACTAATTTTGACTGTACGCCTCGGCTAACTGTCGCAATCCTTCACTCATAGGCGGCAAATAATCTTCCCAACTCCACTCTCCCCTGCGTGTCGGAAACTCCGGATAACGCCTCTGCACTTCTTCCTCGAAGTACACTCCCATGCGCGCCATCACTTTCAAATTCCGTACCACCGTCCGCCCAATGCCGTCGGCAATCCGCTCACCTTCCTGGCTCAACTTGATCAGCGCCGCCAGCAGCTTCGGCTCCAGATCAGCATCGTCCACATTCATCAGCAGATCCTCATGCCCCCGCTCGCGCATCAGATTGCGGATCCGCTCATCCATAGTGATACCGGCCGACGGCACCAGCCCCGGCATCGACGTCACAATCCCGTGATAGCGCGACGACGCCATCATGTGGCAAGCCCGCAGAATGCTCACCAATTCGTACATGTTGTAGTCTTCAGAGCTGAGCACGGGCACTCCACCCAGCTTTTCTGAGATGCGACCCGCCGGACGCGCATCCAGACGCTCCGTCGCCACCAGGATCACGAACACCTTCCGCTGCTTTGCGAAACGCGTCCACCGCATTCGCGATCGCCGTAAGATAGTGCTCGTATGCGCGATCGGCCTCCGGCCCCGAGTTATGGAAGTACACCGAGCGGTAGTGGCTATCCTTATATGCTCCCACCAAGCCGTGCAGCGCAAACTTCGCGACCGAAGCCTTCACCGGCCACTCAAAAGGATTAATCGGACACACCACCAGCACCGGCGTGCTCCCGTCCCATCCCACCTCGCGCAAGCGCCTTCTTGCCATATTCCGCAGGATGCGGCTCAAATGTCCAAGCCGTGTCCGTACCCAACTCGTTGGGCACGCCCAGTTCGCGCAGGATGGTGCGCGATTCCTCGTTCCGCGTGATCACCAGCGAGTTCTGGCAGTAGCGCGCGCACATCTTAGCGACCAACGGATCCATGTGCCCAGCCTCGGCGCCGTAACCCACCGAAAGCTTGTTCTGCGCCGCCGCGATGCCCAACGATCCGATCATCATGGTGGTCAGCGCGTTGGCAAACTTGCTCTTGAACATCGAGCCTTCGCACGCCACCACGCCGTGATGCTTGGGCACCTCGTCCGACAGGAACGGCGGAAAAATATCCGGCAGATGCACCTGCGCCGTGCCCTCGAAATATCCCCGGGAGAACTTCGGAACCTGCGTCATCACGCTGAATCGCCACGCGGTCCGCGCCCAGAATGTGCCGCAGCTGCCGCAGCATCTCTTCCACGCGCACATCCGAACCCATGTTGCGCGTCCCGTTGTACCCCGCAAACAGCAACTTCAGCTTCTCTCCCGGCTGCCAGGGCTTCCCCTTGCCCAGCATCCATCCCGCTTTCGATTTCTCAATCAGAGCGCTGACCCAGGCTTCGAGCACGAAAGTCCATCATGCGGCGGACCCTCCAACTTCGCCGGCCAGTCCTGATAACGTGTACGAGAAGTTGGTCTCCCGGCTGAACTTCAGCAAGTGGATAGCTATATTGCGAAAACGGCACCGGCTTGCGGCCCAATTCAGAGGTCACCCGCGTGTTGTCGAACACCGTATTCCACACCAGATACGGCATGAAGACCTTCATCAGCGAAGCGCCGTGAGCAACCGCCCCCTTGCGATTCGCCAAAGTATTCACCGTGCCGGAAAAAGGCCGCTCCAGCACCGGCACAAACACAGGCGCGCGCTTTTGTTGTGCGGCCGCCAGCGCGCTGGTCAATTCGCGGAAAGTCTGCGACTCCCTGCCCGAAGAAAGATGATAGGTGTCGTACTCCGGATTGTCCTTCTGATGCAGCGTCGCGATCGCATCCGCCACGAAATCCACATTCACGATGTCGATCTTGTCATTGGGCCGGAACGGAAGCACCGGCAAGCCCGCCAGGAAAACAAAAGCCTTGACCATGTCGAATTGCGTAGTCTCCGCGCGGCGGCTGTCTCCAAGCACAATGCTTGGCCGAAAAATCGTAATTGGCACTTCCGGCAGAACTGCCGGATCATGTGCTCGCAGAACTTTCTTGGTGCGCGCATACGGATCATAATCCGACCGCTCCCAATCGATCGACTTCTCCTCCGTCACCACCTCATCTCTTGCGCTTTCCCGCCACCGCAACCGTGCTCACATGGCTGAAGCGGCGCAAGCCGTGATAGTGATGCACCCGCATGCCAAGCTGCAACACTTCCAGCGTGCCCCGCAGATTCACATTCAGACAACTCTTCTCCGACTTCCGATTCAACGACGCCGCGCAATGAATCACCGAATCGGTGGTGTGAATCAAGCGATCGTAGTCATCGCGGGCAAGCCCGAACTGCGTCCCGGTCAAGATCTCCGCGAAAAATCCTGATGCGCGTCTGCAGATACTCATAGAAGCGCGGAAAGTCCATGTGCAGCTGCAAGGCATGCCACAACCGCACTTCCGCCTCATGCGGATCACGCGCCCGCACCAGCACATTCAGCGAGGCTCCGTGCTCTCCAGACAGGTTGGCGGCGACGTGCCCGCCGATGTATCCGGTGGATCCGGTCAGGAATATCGCCACGTTGCTCCGTTTGTTCCGGTTTTGACGGTGTCGCCGTTACTTCTCGGCTTCGGCCAGTTGAAAACTCCGCGACGGCCGCGCTTCCAGCGGACGCCCCTCAATCAGCGGATAAGTCCATCGCCGCAGCGCCGGAATATGAATATTGATCCAGTACTCCCACCAGTCGAGGCCGCGAGTGTCGTAGCCGAAGTCCGCCCGCTCTTCCGGCACCAGCGCATACGCCAGTCTCTCTACATTCTCCGCGACGAAGTCATGCTCATTCAGCAGAATAAAAGGCTCGAACAGCTCAATCAGCTTCTCAACTTTTTCCAGACTGCGTTCCGCCCGCACCAGCGGCGTCTTGCGCAAAGGCAGCGGCGACATGATGCGCTGAATGGACTTGATGATCGCCTTCTGCGCCGGCGCCGACATGCGCTCGTAGCGCTGCTTCGAAACCGGAATCGCATCGAACCGCAGCCGCAACCAGCTCTCCAGACCCTCCAGCGCCCGGTAATGCTTGCGATGCGCCAGTGAAGTCAGCTCGATCGACCGCCGCATATCGCACGGATTGGTCACCGAAGTGGCCAACTGATAAATCTCCGCATTCCGCCGTTCCACAATGGCCGCAGCAATCAACGTCATGCCGCGGCACACCGAGTCCACCGGGATCACGTCCAGACGCTTGCGCTCGTTCGAAGGCAGCTGCCGGAAATACGTTCCCAGCAAATAAGAAAGCGAAGCCGAAGTGTTGATGCCCTCATTCCACCCCGAAACGGCTTCTCCACCGAAGTCTCAACGATCGACGGTCGTACCATCGCAATCGGCAGGCCAGCGCCGTATTTGTGAATCAACGACTCCGCCAGACTCTTGGTCAGCGTGTATGTATTCGGCCAGCCCAGTTCGTTGGCACGCTTCTTCCCTGCATCGGTCAGATAAGTTTCGCAGCCAGCGCACCCGGTTCTTGCGAATCTGATTCTCCAGCGCCGCGCCTTTCAGATCCTTAGACGCATGCTCCTTGTGCAATGCCTGTCGCCGCAATTCGTCCGTAACCTCGGCGCTCTCCGCTTTCTCCTCCGCCTGCCTCACGAATTCGTGCAGCGATCGCCACTCCGCATCGGCGTCGAAATTTGCCACTCCCGCCGGCGTGTAATTCGGCCGCAGGATCTCGCTCACCCGGCCATCCCGTGTCCCCGCCACGTAGCATGTCGAAAGATGCAACAAGCCCGCATGATCCGACTTGCGCACGAATTCGACCACGCTGACCGCCGCATCCACATTGGTCAGCAGCGCGTCCCGCAGGTCAGGATTGAAATCCGTCAGCCCCGAACTGTTGACGATCAGATCCAGATTTCTTGCGCAAGCCTTCCGATACTTCCGGGAGCCAGACCGAGATCCGGCTGCGAAACGTCGCCTTCCACCACCTCCACGCGGTCTCGCAGAAACCGCGCCAACCTGGCGCCATAACGCTTATACAACGGATCGAAGACCGGCGAATCCTCCACCAGCTTTTCAAACCGCCGCTGCGCCGGATTCGACTTCTGCCGCCGGATCAGCAAATAAATCCGCCCGATCTCCGGCAAATCCATCAGCAGATTCACCAGCCACACCTTGCCGATGAAACCGGTCACCCCGATCAGCATGATCTGCTTGCCCGCCAGCGCCGCTCGCACCGAAAACGGCCCGGACTTTGCGGCCCGCCATCGAAGTCGACGATCGGATGCGCCAGCACCGGTGCTGTCCGCGCTCGCCCGGATCACCGCCGACTGCAATGCATCAACCGCAGACGAACCCGCTGGTCAAACCCAGATCCCGAACCAACTGATCCGGAGTCCGCCTTCCATCCGGCCCCGCCCCGGTGATCCTCGCAAACACCCCACGAGGACGATCACAGGATCCAGCAATCTCCCGGTCGCCATGCCATCGCGAAACTCAAGTCGATTCGCAATCACCCACTTCGCTCCCAGATGCTCGCGCCAGCGGCCCCATCACGTGATCCAATCCCTGGCTCACCAGCACCACATCGGCCCCGAATCGATCAACCCTTTAAGCTCCCTGCACGCCTTCGGGTTTCAACTGCGGCTTCAACTTGTACTGGAAATATTCCTCACCCAAAAGATCCAACCGGTCCCGGCTGATCCCGCGCAGCACCGTGTGAACTACTCGCGTGGCAAACACCCGATTCAAGGCATATAAGAAAGGACGCAGCACCGCCATCACTAGAACCAGACCCCGCCTCATCCAGCGTTCGATAAACGTCTGCCCGTTCCAGGTAAAGAACGCGATCGGGCGCACCGTAGTCAACTCCAGAAGACTACCCTCCACCCGCCAGTACACTCGCGGAGCGGTCCCACCGTCGCCCGGATTATGATCCAACACTTTCAAATTCAGGCCCCTCAGTACTCCGTAAAACTCTGACTAAACGTTGTTAGCCGCGAAGCGGCGTTAAGAATGCAGCCTACGGCGCCGGCCGTGGGAAATGTGGGAACAGACAAGCCCCAACGGGCAAAAGAATAGTTCTCAGCACGCAATCCCAGCTCCGCGATAACCGCGACCGAATGAGTAAGGGATCACAGCCACAGAACGCTATTCAGGCGCTCCCTGGTGCCCACGCCTCCCTCTTCATTGTCGGCAAACTCTCTATTGTAAACAATAGCGACAAAAAGCACGAAGCTTAAGAATCACCGGTGGTGACAAGGTTTCAGGGCAAACCTTGTCACCACCAATTAAAGACTTGCCTTTCACCACCGCATACCTCCTTCTAGCAATTTCGCTTTCGTTCTATCGCCAGAGTTGACGTGTCCTCCGCGTGCTTCAGCATACTTGGTCGAGTGCGGGCGCGGTTCTTTCGAAACCGCGTTATGGCGGCGATCCCCGCAAGCTCGGGAATTGCCGCACGTCGCTGCGCTGCATATTGCCATGAACTCGATCCAGTGTGGTCAGGGTGCAACCGTCAGGGCCAACGCTAGTCTTCTCTTCGTGAATCGGAACCAGACGCTGCCCTTCCACGTGATAGATGTCCTTAGTCGGCCCGCACCCTGTGGAATCGGTCATGTGCCCTGCGATGATGTTGTGCTGGGCCGTATCCAATACCAGACCGTTCGACTTCAGTTGCTCCAGCGCTTTCGTGAATTCGTTCGATACGAACCGGCGCGACCCCCGATCCCACACCCGCCAGGTTTGAGTGCCCCATTTGGCGCCGAATTCCCGCAGAACCCCAATGTCCAGGGATCCGTCAAAGTTCACGTCCTTCACCTCGAAGAACCTGAGAAACATTCCCGGATCTCCCGAGCTTTCTGCCTCCACTGACTGGAGTAGGGCTCCTGTATCGCAGGCGAAGACATGGATCCATCCCACCTGCTGCAAAGCGATGCCAGCCGAGGCGCCATTGCTCGCCACAGGTTTCCATCCGGGGTCAGGCTCGAGTTGCAAGCGCAACTCCAAACCTTCCTTATTCACTTGTACCCTCAAGTCCTTGTGCGCCACCTGAAGGTCTGCGGTGTTCAGCGAGTCTTTTGAACCGAACCAGGGCAATCCGTTACAGCCTGCCGATTTGGTGGTCTGTGCTGCCGCCGAATTGGTCGCGACTCCTGCCGCAATGAGCAGACAACAGATGGCGTATCGAAGCATCTGTGCACCTCTCAGTTCTCAGGCCATCCGCTACTTCGAACGTCCCCGTCAAGCCTGTCCAACAATCTGAGCAAACTTATCCAGGTCGATATTCCCTCCAGACACGATCGCCACAATCTTCCCCGAGCCCGCTCGTCCCGCCAGAGCCGCCGCAACCGCGCACGCCGCTGCTCCCTCAATAATGACGCGATTCCGCTCCGCCACCAGTTTCATAGCCTGCGCCGCTTCCGCTAGAGTTACAACCAGAGACCCATCCAGCAACCGTCCCGCGCGTTCGAACATCGAGGGAAACACCATCTTGCTGCCAATCCCATCCACGAATGACGGCTTGTATTCCACTGTCTGTGGCTCGCCCGCAGCCAGCGATGCCGCCAGCGGTGCCCCGGTTTCGATCTCCGCCGCGTAGATCCTGCACTCGTGGCGCCCGTGCCCGCAACACCGCCGCGATGCCGCACGACAACCCTCCACCACCCCACGGAATCACCACCGCGTCGAAATCCGGCAAATCTTCCAGCAATTCCAAAGCGATCGTGCCGTTGCCCGCCATCACATCCGGATCATCGAAAGCATGAATGAAAGTTGCCTCCACGCCCGGATAAGACCGAGTCTCGAAAGTCCGCCACCAATCAGCAAACGGAACCTTGATCACCCGCCCACCCATCCGTTCGACCGCACTAACCTTCGTAGCCGGAGCCGTCTCTGGAGCCACAATCGTTGCTCGAATCCCCATCCGCCGCGCACAGAACGCCACTCCCTGAGCCATGTTGCCCGCCGAAGCAGTCAGCACACCCCGCTCCAACTGCTCCCGCGGAGTCCGTGCCATCACGTTCGCCGCTCCCGCGAATCTTGAACGATCCAATCGGCTGCAAATTCTCCAGTTTCAAATACACTTCGGCCGATGCATCCGTGTTGCACCGCACCAAAGGCGTACGCAACGCGACCCCGGCAATATTCCGCCGCGCCTCCTCCACCTGCTCCAACGTGATAAGCATCCCCATATCTTAATCAAGACCCGATTGCTTTCCTTTGTGAACCTTAGTGTCCTTAGTGGTTAATGCCTTCCGTCATGCAACCAAAACGAAAAAGGCCGCCAACAATGGCGGCCCTTCACAAAGCACTGACCTGTTCTCTGCGGCCTCCGCGACCGCCGCGTTAAAGAAGTTAATCCCCCAAAACCGGCTCCCCCACCTCTGGTTTAGGCTTGGAAGCAGTCAAAGCCCCCAACGGAATGAACCCGTTCTCCGCCACGACGGGCTTCTCCTGCAACACGACTTCGCGATAGAGCGCCGCCATGCGCGCATTGTAAGCCGCATCGTCCTTCTGCGGACCACGAGCAGCCGCCTGCTTGGCATCCCGCGCGCGCTTCTTCTCCTCACCAGAGTTCTTGGCGATGCCCAGCTTATCCAGATCGTGCTGCTCTTCGTTGGTCACCAGCTCATCCTTAAGCAGGAGAGAATGCGCCGTCGACTCCATCTTCACGTTCTTCCCGCCCGCAAAGATCTCATGCCGCCCGTGCTCCTCATACCACTTGGTGAGGGTCGCGGTCATGTGCATCTTCTCGATAATGTTCCGCCAGCCCACACCCGTGTTGTAAGCGCAGAACGAAATCTCACCTTCCTGCGTGGCATAAGGAATAATGCACTGCTCGGTCCGCCGGAAATCGTAGTTGAACAGATCCTGAAACCACATCCCCGCAATAAACAGGAAGTTCCACCGGTCCTGCCGCCGCTTCATCACGTCTTCAATCGTGCGGTCCGGACCCACTTTCCCGTAGTTCTTTCCGGTAGCATTAAAGTTTTTATCGAACTTCTTCAAAAGGTCCATCAACTTGAAGTGGGTTGGCGACTGGAACGGGTCGTAATTCTTCATCAAACACAAAGCCATCCCCGCAATCGTAAGGAACTTCCCCCGAGCCGCATCATTGACTTTCTGAATATCCTTAGCCAACTGATCGCCCTTCAGGAAAGCCGTAACCGGAACCGCCTCCTTGGTCTCCTTATCAATCATCACCGCCATCCCCGTCCCACAATTAGGGTGGCAACCACATGACAATTGGCCCCAGTCGTTGTTTTTGTCTTCCACGTGCATCAGGTCGGCCCAGTCGCTGAAGGTTCCCATGAAGGAGATGGGGAACCAGTCGCGGGCTTGGTTCGCCGAGGCCGGTTTGATTTTTTACGTCGTGGGCCAGATGGGACAGCGTGTAACGCTGGGCTTCTCGGCGATCGTCGGTTACGGCTTCGTCGCGGCCGGTGAAGCTTACTGGTTGAAATGAGAGGAATCCGATTCGCTTGGGATTGTCGAGCGCGAACTTGATGATTCGTCCTACTTGCTCGTTGTTGATTCCGTTTACGATGGTCACTACCGGAACGATTTCTACTCCGGCTTTGTGCAGGTTCTCGATTGCTTTTAACTTTACGTCGAAGAGGTTGCCGACTTTGCGGTGCGCGTTGGCAGCGTTGCCGATTCCGTCGAATTGCAGATAGGCGTACCGCATTCCGGCTTCGGCAGCTTGCTGGGCAAACTCCAGGCTCTTGGCGAATTCGATTCCGTTAGTGGCGGCTTGCACGCTGTTGTATCCGACTTTGCGGGCGTAGCGGACAGCATCCAGGAAGTACGGCGACAAAGTTGGTTCGCCGCCGGAGAACTGCACCGACATCTGACGGCGCGGCTTGATCGTGATCGCATTGTCGAGCATGGTCTTGATGTCTTCCCAGCTCAACTCGTGGACGAAGCCGACCTGGTTGGCGTCCATGAAGCAGGGATCGCACATCATGTTGCAACGGTTGGTGAGGTCGATGGTGAGCACCGAGCCGCGTCCGTACTTCACCGTGCTCGAACCGTGGTGATGAAGCTTTTCGTCGTTGTGCGCGACGATGTCGCGGCCAGGGAAACACTTCTTCCAGTGGCGCGAGAAGTCGGTGTCAATCGACATCACATCTTCGAAGTGGCCATGTTTCTCGCAATCCTTAACCATCAGGATTTTGCCGTCGCGCTCGATGATCTGAGCTTTGATCTCGCCGACCTTTTCGTTCGACAGCACTTCGACGGGCAACTTGCCATCGAGAATCTGCTGGCGAATTTCGGGCACACACCTCGGGCACAGCGAGTCAGTGGTACGAGGCCAACCGAGCTGAGGCTTGGTCTTTTCATACGACTTGAGCAGCGGCTTGTCGGACCACTTGGGCTTGGGAGACGGATTCTGTTTGATCCGGTTGACGCGCTCGAATACCGCCCATGCGCCACGGGCGGCGACGGTCACTGCTTTCTCCACATACTTTACTGGCTTGTGCATGTCCTCTCGCTTTCCACTGCTTGGGATTATGGCAAGTCAGGCATCTGCCACTTTTCCCTGGGTGAAGCTTTTCAAATTCAAATCCGCAAATCAATTCTGAAAACGGTTGAACCTGTAGAGCCTACCCCTGTACTAACCTTCACTCCGAAACCGCTGCTGAGCCTGTCCGGCTCAAAACTCAATAGGAAGAGTGCCTCTCGATGGACCTCTCCCTGGATTTCGTGGTGTGACTATCTTATTGAATCCAATGCGGTGATGGCACGCGCAACCCAACGAAAGGGGCAAAATCGGGGTTTAGCGGTGGAATGGTGCATTGGATGGGTGTAAGTGATTGAGGGGATTAGGGTTTGTGGACCAAGCTTCAGGCTTACGGCTTCAGGCTTCCGTTTAGGCGAGATCGAGGGCCATTTTCAGCGCTTGGTCCAGTTCGGCCAGTCTGGACCGGGCCAGCGAACCCAGGAAGTTGGTGAGATAGGTTTTGCGCAGGCTTACCAGATTGTCGCACATGATCCAACTGGCGTGTTTCAATCCTTCGTCAGTTCCGACGGCCACTTGCGTAGACAGGCCTTCTCCGTGGGTGAATACGGGGGCGCAAACTACGGTCGAGAACTGGGAGTCGATCAGGATCTGCCGGCTCACAACAACGAACGTGCGGTGCTGCTTGGGATCGCCTCCGGGTTTGTAGACACGATAAAGTTCTCCGCGCTTCACACCAACTCCACAAGGATGGTTATTCGGCTTCGCCAGTTGACTGGTAATCCATGACGTCGGAGGCCTCGGCGTTGAGACGCTGCGCGGCGGCGTTGATCCGTTCGAGGTCGCGCGCCTGCACTGCGGCCCGCGCCCTTTCGCGCAAGAACTCTCGGAGCACACGCTCGATAAAGGCGGATCGGGATTGTTTGGACCCCACGATGCGGTCAATGGCTGCCAATACCTCGCCAGATAGTGTGATAGAGGTCTTCTCTTTCATACTACTAGTATACTACCTTTCTTTTCGTTGGCTGCGGGCTTTAGACTTCTGGCTTCTGGCTGGCTTTCGATAATTGGAAGAGGTAACCCGTTTACGGGCGGCAGCAAACCCCATACTGCTGCCAAAGCCGAAACCACGGGCTATGCGCGAGCATGTCGTCATGCCTTCGATTCGCGGCCGAGATGTCGCTTGCGCTCAGCGGTCTGGTGTCCGGCACCGCGTAGACGCGCTCCAGCCACTCGATTTCGGTAATGGTCCGCTCGGCGTCCATCCATCACAATATCTAACAGAAAGGCAGGGAGGTCAATTCGGATCGGCACTCCAAAGACCCTGACTGAGGGTTTTGTCTTCCTCCGGTCGATCCGCCAGTTATCCGCCAGCCACCGCCTGCCATAATGTTGCAATGCTCGCATGGCAGTGTAGGGCGGACACTCCTGTCCGCCGTCTTTGACTTTGCCGACCTAAGGTCGGGCTATGATCCGGAACGCCCAAGTTACGCTCTCGGGCTGAGAACAGGCGCTTCTTTTAGGAGTGCCGAGAAATGGACCGTCGCTTTGCATTCGTTCCGACGACAACGCGGTCATTTGGCGTTTGCCTTATCGCGTCCCACCCTTCCGCAAAGAACGCGGAAGAGTGGGGCGCCCGGATGAAAGCGCCCGAGGTTTTGCTTTTGGGTGCGAAGGAATAGGTCCAAGTCCTTCGATTCTTGGGATGGCGACAGGGCGGTCGTTTGGTGTTTGCTTTCTCGCGTCCTACCCTTTCGCAAAGAACGCGGAAGAGTGGGGCACCCTCTTTTGTTGTGTGACTTGGATTTGGCTTAATAATGGGTGGGCCGCCCGCCTGCTCCTAATCAGTGTCCAGTTTGGGAAGGAATGAAACGGGACACAATCTGTCCGACGGACTGTGGAAACTGGGCTCCGAGGAGGGCAAGGATGGGGACAATCCCATACATGAAGATCCGGAAGACGAAATCCCAATCCCAATTGATCTTGCCCGGTTTTGTGCCATTCAGACTGCTTAAGACCGGGTCGCGGCTCATTTGGATGAACACCCACATTGCGATCCCTACAAACGCGAGGATGACGACCCAGTTGAAGAGCAGGAGCAGATTGTGCGGCTGGAAGGGATAAGAGCTGACGGCGAAGAGCAGCAGCAGCAGCCCCGATATCGAGGTGACGATGAGGTTCTGCATCTGGGGCAGGACATAAGCCAGGAAGTTAGCCACGCGACCTACTAGGAAATCCTCGCCGAGCCGGAACACGTCCTCCTCGGCCTTAGATTTTGCGGGGTCGGCTGTTTTCTCCGAAGGACCGCGCAGTTCTTCCCACCAAGCATCGTGCAACGCGAGCGATACCTTCCCGACTACGTGGGACAACACTTCCCGCGCGTTCACTCGGTGCGTCAAGGCTCCTCGCCAGTCGCCTTCCACATCCGCCAAGCGGGCATCCTTAAAGTGGGTTTCGGCGTCGTGCACAAGGTTTGTCATCTCATCAGAGCCGAGCCGCTGCAACGCAACGACTTGGTCTGGAGTCAACTCTCTTGCCACAACGGGCTCGGCCTCGGTCCGGTTCTTCAATTCCGCTATTGACCACCGGGCTTCCTGGCCTTGGCTCCTGATCTCTGCCGAGGCCCACCGTGCTTCATCACCCACCGCCGGTTTCAAACGCACTTTTTGCGCGAGTAGCAAGCGTCTGGCGCGTAGGCAAAGCGTCCAGGCCTGGTCTATCGAGTATGCCAAAGAGGCGAGGGTCGGCGGAGGCGAGGCAAGATCAATCTTGTGTGCCGCCACACAGCTGCTCTGGAAGCGCTTGTATGCCTTCGGGGGGGCGCAGTGGAGATGGTGGAGCAAGCGGCGCAACTCCTGCCAGACACAATAGAAGCGCAAGACGCCGCACCAGAGCGCCAGGCTCACAACGAAGAACGCGACTCCCAGCAGCCAGTTGAAAGCGGGGTCCTCAAAGGAATTCACCAGTCGAAAACCAAACAAGTATCCGATCGACCACTCGGCGACCACAACGACCACAATCGCACCCGGCAGATGGAGGGAGGGACACCCCAAGTGGCCGCGCACGCGGTCCTCGAATCGGTTGATTTCCGAGAATGGCCCAGCAAAGGAAAGAAAGCCCCTCTTGCCTTCGAAGACTTCCAATTGCCGCAAGCGGCGAAAAGAACTTAGCGCCCAGAGAAAGCCTGCCATGAAAATCAGGAGCAAGGGTACGAGTGGCGAGACGCCGCTGAACAAATCAAGGGACCGCAGGCTCGTGAAGAACGCGCTGTAATAGTCTTTCGAACTCGCTTTATGGAGCCAGCCGCCTGAGAGAAACGCTGCAAAAAGGACCAGGGCAACCACCACGGTGATGGCGGAGCCCAAAGCTGGAAGGTTCAATTCGTCCTCCGCTTTGGCCGTCTCCCTCCCCACCTGTTTTTTCCCGGATGGCCAGAGCGCAATTAGAAGGGCCGCAATTGCTGCAAAGAGAACCACCGCGCTTAGAGTACAAAGGGCTAAGAATGCCAAAATCTCCCAGCGCGGGGAGACCTTGACCCCAGGCTGGAGCATGACGATAACCGGGCCAAGCAAGGCGGCAAGAGTGACAACCAATAAAATTGCCAGACAAATGCAGGCCGCCAGTAGGTAGAGTTCTCCCGAACGACGATAGCGCTCCGATACCGCCTCGCCTAGAAACCGTTCCAGCGACGCCCCTCCAAACGAAGCCCCGGTCACATTCCCATTCTGCGCGTGTATCCGGAAACGTCTTAATAGCGGCAGGCAAAAAACGATGCAGAGAGCAGCGAGTGCCGCCACCAGAATGGTGGCCTCGGTTGGATAGACGGTCCCAAACCACACTTTCTTCTCCTCGGCCTCTTCCTTCTCTTTCTCTTTCTGCTTTTCTATCTCCTTGGTTTTTTCAATGCCTTCTTTCGTCTCCGGCACGAGGGGTACATCCGGCCCTGCCGCGTACATGTAATTCCGGGCCGCCTTCATGTCGTAAAGCTGCAGAGGCCACATCTGATTGCGGCCGACGACCGTGATCCAAAGCGGTGCCAGGGTGGGCTCGTGTCCGAAGGGCAAACCGTACTCCAGCATAAGCTCGTCTTGGCCTAGCAAAGCGAGGGTGGCGTTGTAAGTGCCTTCCGACCCCTGGTCAGGAAATTGCATCAGCACATGGTGCTGGCCCGGCGGGGGATGCGGCGGGCTCCACAGCAAGTTCGTGTTGAACAAGGGATAGGAAGTGACCAGCAGCATCCCGCGGAGGTTGGAATTGACCTCTGGGTGTAGGAATAGGAGGTCTGGGTCGAAGGCAAACAATACGGTGGAGGGACAGTGTTCGCGAACTTCCTGGGCCAGAAACATCGTGTCGCGGGTGTCGGTCGCCACAATTCCTACGTAGCGGTAGCCCCCGTGGGAGATGGTTGACAGAAGCTGGCCGATGACTTGCTCCGCGGTCAATGGATCCAGCAGCGACAACGGCGGTATGGTGTCGTGTGGCTTATTAACCTCTTCGAGCGCTTTCGCCAGCGGCAGCCCCTCAGGGACAGCGCCGATCTGCGGAGCAGTCTGCTGCTGCGACTCCCTTACTTGTTCGGAGGCGGCCCGTAATTGGGAAATGTGAAGTGGGAATTTTATGATTGTGACTTCTGTGTTGGTGCAACTTAGTTCTCGCGTCCTCCGTCCGTAGACCGTACCACCCTCCGACAGCAACGCCACCCTGCCCCGCTGAGAATCTGGTTCCACCTGCTTCAGATAGTGGAGGAAGGCGCAATAACTGACCCCGTCCGGCGCTTCCATTGAGGAAAAAGTGAAGGAGGTTGGCATGCCCTTGCCTCTGTAGAACGCCTTGAGATTCTGAAAGCCGTCCTTGAGATCAATCGCCTCAGGATCAGGATTGTTATCAATTGCCGTGGCGCTGCCAGAGACTATTCGCACTTGGACGTCAGGGGCGCCTGCAGAGTTCAACCAGGAGCTCAGAGCAAAATCCAGAGACTGCGCTGAACCCGAGAATGTTGGTCCCACAACGCGGATTTGTCCGCACTTTGTGTACTCATCACGGAGTGTCTGAAAGAGCGAATCCTTTGGGTTCTTGTCCTGCTCGTGGCCGTGCCAAGCGCAAAACCAGGCCATTTCGTCCAGTGCCGTCCGGAGCGCTCCTTTCTGGATCCCACCGATCGGAGCTTCCCCGATCAAGTAGAGAAGTAAGAGATGCACGCCCGGTTTGCCACTCGTATCCTGTAGCAGCACGACCCCGGGCTCCCTTACAAAAGGCCGTTGCTGCTCACACGCTTTCTGCTTGTCGTCCTTGCCTGCCACCTTGTCGGTGGCGGCCTCTTTGCCGCCTGCCACGGTCTTGGTGTTCCCCTCCTTGTCGTCCTCTTTGCCGCCTGCCGCGGTCTTGGCGTTTCCCAACAGGCAGTCCTGCCAGGGCAAATGAAAACGACCAGTGGGGAAATAACCGGCCTGCTGCAGGGCCCTCTGAATTGAACTCAGACGACGGTCGAAGAGATGAGGCAGTCCGGAGTCCACCGGGTCCGGCAAAGTGGCAATCAGGAACTCAACCTCGGTCTGGCTGCGGTTGTCAAACTTTCCCAAGGGTTTCTTGTCGTCCTTGGGCAAACCCAAGAAGTAGCGAACCAGGTTTCTTCCTCCCTTCCATTCCAGGTCTTCTGAGGCTGCCGGACGCTTGTCGGAAGCGTTCTGCTGTTCCGATTGGCTGCCAGAAGTTTGGCTTGGCTCCGGCGATGCCCGGCGACCAACCGATGGATAGAAAAGCGCCATGGCCGCAAGCAGCGGGACGAAGAGCGCGGAGTTGCCTCGGCGATTCAAAAACACCAGCCTAGAGCGATGCTTTCGGCGCGAAGGCGCCTACTTAGGAGGGAAGAATTCGATTATGCTCCCCGGCCATTCCACTGTCAATGGGGTAACGCTGGACTTGTACTCGTCCAGTAGATGGGTGACCTTTCATTCTTTTCGTCGGGATAAATTTGCAGCAGCAACTGCTGCGGGGTCAAGTAGCCGAGCGCCGGATGAGGGCGGATAGTGTCGTAGATTTTTTCCCATTGACGGGAGTTCTCGATTGAGTTTGTTGGTCTCCACCGAATCGGAGGTAACGGGCTCCCGACACGCGGACAGGAGTGTCCGCGCTACACGGGTCGGTTCGTTCATCTTGAGACAGCCCCCCGATTCTGCCCCTTTTTCAGTTGACCCAGCGTTTCCGTATAGCTAAGATAATTAAATACTAACTTTGCTGTTTGAGAACAGCGGCCGCTACCCGCTCTTTGAAAATTTTGTTAGGCAGCCGGCCCTTACCGGCTCGTACTGACTCTGCCCCTAAGCGCGGATGGCACGCCGATGGGGGATCCTGGTTCCCGATATGGGCGCAGTAAGGCCGACCGAGAGTATATTTCTCAAGAGCTAAGTCCTTTAGAAGAGATATCTTACGTGGGTATCCCTTCGCTAAGTCCTTTAGAAGGGGTATTTTACGTGGGTATCTCGTTTTCCGACCCAATCAATTCATAGATTTAGGAGGAAAACGCATTTTTTGAGGTATATACCCTGCCTCCTCGGGCGCTGTTGACAACGCTTCCCGTCCCGACTTAAAGTTTGGCTCCGATTTGTTCGCGTTCCCTACTTTCCCGCCTCGGAGGTTGACCATGCGCAGGTCCATCAGGCTGACATATTTTTTGGCGTTTTCGGCGATGCTGTTTTTGTTTTCCGTCGGACGCGCTCACGCGGGGGTTAAGACCTATAAGGGGACGTTTCCTGATGGGGCGAGTTACCTGATTGAGGTTCCTTCGAACTGGAATGGGACGCTGGTTCTTTACAGCCACGGATATGCGATACCGGGGCTCCCGAACCCGGCTGAGGATGTGGGGGATCCGATTACCGGGGCTTATCTTCTGGCGAACAGTTATGCGCTGGGCGGATCGTCTTATGCGACGACGGGGTGGGCCATCCAGCAGGCGTTGCCGGATCAGATAAAAGTGCTGGACACTTTCAAGACTCTGGTCGGATCGCCCACGCGAACGATCGCGTGGGGACAATCGCTGGGGGGCATGGTCACGGCTGGTCTGGTCCAGAGGTATCCCGCCCGCTTTGACGCGGCTCTGCCCATGTGCGGAGTGGTGGCGGGAGGCGTGGGCACGTGGAACCTGGCTCTGGATTCGGCTTTTGCCTTCGACGTGTTGCTGGGGTCGGGTTCGGGGTTGCAGTTGGTCAATATCACCGACCCCATAAACAATGTCACGATTGCCGAAGGCCTGCTCAAGGCTGCTCAAAGGACCGCTCAGGGTCGGGCGCGGATCGCGCTGGCTGCGGCGCTCGACGACACTCCTGGGTGGTTCAAGCCGCTGTCGCCCGAACCATCTTCTACCGATTATGTGACGCAGGAAGTGAACCAGTACGATTGGCTTTCCGAGATTGATTTTCCTTTTGGCTTCGACTTCCGGGCTGAACTGGAAGGGCGAGCGGGCGGGAATCCGTCGTGGAACGACGGAGTCGACTACACCAAACAGCTTCAGAATTCTGTCGACCACGCCGAGGTGCAGGCGCTCTACACGGCGGCGGGGCTTAGTCTGGATGACGATCTCCAGGCTTTGAATGATGCGGCTCGGATCAAGGCGAAGCAATCAGCGGTGGACTATTTGAAGCGCAACATTATTTTCAATGGGCAGATTCCTATCCCTGTCTTGACCTTGCATACCAAGGGCGATGGGTTGGTGGTAGTGGAAGACGAGAGCGCGTATCAGCAGGTGGTTGACGAGGAGCAGAACGGTGCGCTGCTGCGGCGGGTGTTTGTGCATCGCGCGGGGCATTGCGAGTTTACTCCGGCGGAGACCGTGGTCGCCTTCGAGGCGCTGGTCAGCCGTTTGGATACGGGCAAATGGCCGGGGCTCGGGGCTGGCGCGTTGAACAAGGCGGCTAAGGCACTGGGGCCCAAGTTCAGTGTGTTGTTTGTAAATGGCCAGAAGGTTCAGCACGTTGCTCCGGCTTACTTCAAGTTTCAGCCGGCTGAGTTTTTGCGGCCTTTCGATTCGGGGAAGAACTAGTCTTGGTTGGGCTTACACGAGCGTGGACGCTCGCGCCTACATTTTGAGGACTGCGGCTCCTTTAATTTCACTTTTTCTTAACGCCTGTAAGGCTTGGTTGGCTTGTTCCAGGTCGAAGATCTCTACATCGGTTTGGAGTGGGACCTCGGCGGCTAGCTGGAGGAATTCGCGGGCATCCTGGCGGGTGCTGTTGGCAACGCTGCGGACAACGCGTTCCTGGTAGAGCAGCGAGTAGTCCATTGCTGGAATGGTGGTCATGGTGATACCAGCCAGAGTGAGCGTGCCGGCTTTGCGCAGGACGCGCAGAGCCTGGGGAACGAGCGCGCCGGCGGGTGCGAAGATGATCGAGGCGTCGAGTTGATGAGGTGGCGTGTCCTCCGCGCTGCCTACCCATGCGGCACCCAGACGTTGGGCAAATTCACGATGGATCGGGGTGCGAGTGAAGACGTAAATTTCGCAACCCTGGTGGCGTGCGAATTGTAAGACCAAGTGGGCTGAGGCGCCGAACCCATAGAGTCCGAGGCGCTGGCCTGGCCGGATGCCGCTCAGGCGGTATGAGCGGTATCCGATGATTCCGGCGCAGAGCAGCGGGGCTGCGTTTTCGTCGGTGAATGTTTCCGGGATCGGATACGCGTAGTTTTCATGAACTACGGTGTAGTCGGCGTAGCCGCCGTTGACGTGATATCCGGTGAATTGAGCCTGGTCGCAGAGATTCTCAAGGCCGCGACGACAGTAATCGCATTGATTGTCGGTAGAGTGCAGCCAGGGGATGCCGACGCGGTCTCCTTTCTTGAAAATCTGGGCGGCGGGGCCGAGGGCGTCCACAATTCCTACAATCTGGTGACCGGGGACTACCGGCAGTTTTGGTAGCTGAAGATCGCCTTCGACGGTGTGCAGATCGGTGTGGCAGAGTCCGCAGCAGCGCACGCGCACGAGGATTTCTCCGGGGCCCGGAGTTGGGGTGGGGAGTTCATTGAGATGAAGCGGAGCTTCTCCCACCGGTCGCGGACGTTCGAGGATCATCGCACGCATGAATTGATTTTAGTCGGTTTGAAATATGTCGGGCAGTTGTGACTTCTCGTCGTTCCCCCGGACGAGGCGTCCGGGGCTACGTGGGTTTCACGGAGCCCAACGCGCGACTGGACGGGCGAGTCGCCCGTCACTACACACAACCTCACCACACAAGTGGGCGGAATCAGGTAAGATACTTCGTCGTTCGGTCTGCTAATTCATGAACCGCGAATATCACAGAGGGTATAGCCAGGAACTTCATCGTGACATGGAGGCGCTGGTCTTCGGTCACGGCGGGTCGCCGCTACTTGTGTTTCCCTCGTCACAGGGAAGGTTCTTTGAATATGAGGACGCAGGGATGATCCGGACGCTGGCGCCCAAGATCGAGAGCGGGCGAATTGCAGGTGTTTTGTCCGGACTCCGTCGATGGCGAGAGTTGGTACAACAAGAGCGTTCATCCGCGGGTGCGCGTAATGCGGCATTTGCAGTACGAACGGTACATTCTGCATGAATTCCTTCCGTTTGCCCGTTGGAAGAATCAGACGCCGACGTTGGCGGTGACTGGATGCAGTTTTGGTGGATACCACGCGGTGAATTTTTCTTTGAAGCATCCCGATGTGGTGACGCATTGTGTGCCCATGAGCGGGGCGTATGACATCCACCAGTTTCTGGATGGGTACTATGACGACGACTGTTATTTCAATTGTCCGCCGGATTACGTGCCGAAGATGAGCGACGACTGGTTTCTGAGCCACTGGCGGCGGATGAAGATTGTGCTGGGCTCGGCGGATTGGGATATGTGTCTGGATCATAATGTGAAGATGTCAGCGATGCTGAATGAAAAAGGTGTGCCCAATTGGCTGGATATTTGGGGCGATCATTCGAAGCATGATTGGCCGTTGTGGCAGAGGATGGCGGCGAAGTATTTTTGAGTTGGGCGTTTGATTGATTTGGCCGTAGCGGAGGGTTTAGTTTCTGCGCTCGGCCGGGCAACAGCAGATTCCTCGTCGCTTCGCTCCTCGGAATGACAAACAATTTTTGTGATAACAGCGGGTGGTTGGTTCGCGGGTTGAGACGTTGCAGAGCAACGTCTGTACAGGAGATTGTTATGAAGAAAATTGGAATTTTGTTTGGCATGGAGAATACTTTTCCGCCGGCTTTCGTGGACAAGGTCAACAGCATGAAAATCGACGGCGTGACCGCGGAGTTCGTGAAGCTGGGTGGGGTGAAGATGGCGGATCCCAGCGGGTATCGGGTGATCGTTGACCGGATTTCGCAGGACATTCCTTTCTATCGGGCGTATTTGAAGAATGCGGCGTTGAGCGGGACCATTGTGGTCAACAATCCGTTCTGGTGGACGGCGGACGACAAGTTTTTCAACTACGCGCTGGCGAGCAAGCTGGGAGTGGCGATTCCGCCGACAGTGCTCCTGCCTCACAACAAACATCCCGAGGGGACTACCGATCAGTCGATGCGCAACTTGATCTTCCCGCTGAACTGGGACGAGATTTTTGAGTATGTCGGCTTCCCTGCCTTCCTCAAGCCTTATTCGGGCGGGGGCTGGAAGCATGTTTACAAGGTGGATTCGCCGGAAGAATTCTTTCATCACTACAACCAGACTGGTGACCTGTGCATGACTTTGCAACATGGGGTGGAGTTCAAGGAATATTTCCGCTGCTATGTGGTCGGTCAGGAAAAGGTGCAGATCATGAAGTACGATCCGCGGGTGCCATTCCATGAGCGCTATGTGCGGAATCCGGTTCCGCCGATGCGAAATTGCTCGAGCGTGTGGAGCGGGATGCGATCACTTTGTGCCGCGCTCTGGGGTATGACCTGAACACGGTCGAGTTTGCGGTGGAGGACGGCGTTCCCTACGCGATTGATTTTATGAATCCGGCGCCCGATGCGGAAGCTACGTCGGTGGGTCAGGAGAACTTTGAGTGGGTCGTGAATGCAGTGGCGGAAATGGCTGTGAATAAGGCGCTTAGCGAGGAGAACCCGGGCCGGGAGTTGCGCTGGGCGGCGTTTCTGGCGGGGGAGCCGGTGGAAGTGCCTTCGGCAAGCCTGCGGCGAAAAAGCGGATTCGGGCTTAAGGCTTCACCACAAGGTCACGACGGGAGAAGGCTTAACCACTAAGGACACGAAGGTTCACAAAGGAAATCCCCGGGTAGAAACATCGGGCTTAATCTGGGGTCGTCATTCGTTATAATGTCTGATTGAGTTGGGTTTCTGACTATGCAACCTACGTTCACTACTCGGGATCGAAGAAGAGTATCAGACCGTTGATCCGGTCACCCGCGACCTGCGTTCGCACATCCATACGGAAATGATGGAACAGGGCCGGATGCGCCTGCAGGAGCGGGTGAAGGCGGAGATGCACCAGGCAGTAGTCGAGGTCGGGACCTCGGTTTGCGCCGATATTAAAGATGCCAAGACAGAAGTCAAAACTCTGCGCCGGGACATGGTCAAACTGGCCCAGGATAATGGCCTTAGGTTGGCCTCGGCTGCGACGCATCCGTTTGCCGACTGGCGGGTGCAAGAGATCACGCCCGACGAACGCTACAAGAATATTGTCGAGGACATGCAACTGGTGGCGCGGGCCAACCTGATTTTTGGCCTGCACGTGCACGTCGGAGTCGAGGACCGCGAGACGGCGATCCACCTGATGAATCACGCGCGGTACTTTCTGCCGCATATTTTGGCACTCTCGACGAACTCACCTTTCTGGCTGGGGATGAATACCGGGTTGAAGTCGTACCGCTGCAAAGTGTTCGACAAGTTTCCGCGGACAAACATTCCGGATTATTTCCCCAGCTGGGGGGAATACGAAAACTTTATCAAGCTGCTGATCAAGACCAACTGCATCGACAATGCGAAAAAGATCTGGTGGGACATCCGGCCGCACCCGTTCTTTAACACGTTGGAGTTCCGGGTGTGCGACATTCCGATGCGGGTGGAGGAAACCATTGCGCTGGCGGCGCTCATCCAGGCCACCGTCGCCAAGCTGTATAAGCTGTATTCGGCGAACCAGGGGTTCCGGCTTTACCGGCGGGCGCTGGTGATGGAGAACAAGTGGCGCGCCGCGCGCTACGGGCTGGAAGGGAAGCTGATCGATTTCGGCAAGCAGAAAGAGGTTTCCGGCGCGCGATCTGATGCTGGAGTATCTTGCACTTTGTGGATGACGTTGTCGACGAACTGGATTCGCGCGAGGAGTTGAACTACATTCACGAGATCCTGGAAATGGGAACCGGAGCCGACCGGCAATTGCGCGTGTTCGAGGAGACCGGCGATCTGAAGAAGGTAGTGGATTACATCATTGAAGAGACGGAAGTGGGCTTGACCGAAGCGCCGGTCACGGCTTCCGCTAGAAAAGTAGGGTAATGAGCGTTCCTGTCAGCACAGCCAACCGGAAGTTTAATACGATCCCTTTCGATCCTGAACTTACTCCCGGAGCGCGCAACGCGATCAAGGTTTGTCTGCGCGTCCAACCGGGCGAGAAGGTCACGGTCATCACCGACGAAGCCACCAAGGAAATTGCAGCCAGCATGGTTCGCGAATTGGAAGCCGTAGGGGCTCCGTACCACGCGTGGGTGCTGGAAGACTTGGCGCCGCGACCGCTGGGCGATCTTCCGCGGGAGATCGTTGAGGATCTTGAGAGCAGCCAGGTCAGCATCTTTGCGGTGCAGGCGCAGGCCAATGAATTGCGCTCGCGCATGCAATGACGGACGTGGTAAATCGGCGCAAGATTCGCCATGCTCACATGGTGAACGTGAACCGGCAGATCATGCTGGAGGGAATGCGGGCGGATTTTCTCAAAGTGGATCGCATCAGCGTCAAAGTGGTCGAGATGGTACGCCGGGCGAAACAGGTCCGGGCCAAGACCGCGGCGGGAACCGATCTGGTTGCGGATTTGAATCCGAATTATCGCTGGGTGAAAACCAGCGGGATCATCAGCCCAGACAAATGGGGGAACCTGCCTGGCGGAGAAGTCTTCACCACCCCGGGCGAGGTGAATGGGACGTTTGTGATCGATGGCGTTGTGGGCGATTGGCTTTGCGCCAAGTTTGGGAGTTTGCGGGAGCATCCGCTGACTATTCGGGTGAAGGGAAATCGCGTGATTGAGGCTCATTCGACAAATCATGAGCTGGAGAGTGATTTCTGGAGCTACACTCACACCGACGAGAACAGCGATCGCGTGGGCGAATTCGCCATCGGTACGAATATTGAGTTGAAAGACGTGATCGGGCAGATTCTTCAGGATGAGAAATATCCTGGCGTGCACATCGCTTTCGGCAATCCTTATGGTGCGCACACTGGGGCGGAATGGTATTCGTCCACTCATATCGATGTAGTGGGGCGGAAGTTTGATATTTGGGTGGACAGCGAGCAGATTATGCGGGATGGGAAGTTCTTGCTGGAAGCGTAAGAGAAATTTCCTGGGGCATTGTGGAATTTGCCAACAAACTCGGGGTCCTTCGACTCCGTAGCCGATTCGCCGCTTTATCAGCTACTGCGCTCAGGATGACAGTTTGTTTTGAGAAATCATGATTCCTGCCCTGCGACAGCAGTTCAACTCGAACTTCACGCCAGAGAAATACCAGACCTTTCTAAAGTTGATGGAAGAGCGCTGCGGCGCGCCGGTCCCGTTCCAGATTTCTGAGACACCTTGCTTCTTTCCCAAGCCGCTGCTGGATCAGATGTCGCAGTATGGTAAAGAGCTGATCCAACAGTTGGGCGGATTGGAATACCGCAAAGCCTCGTTCGACGCGATTCCGCCCGATTTCAATGTTCCCCGCGAGGCGCCGCATCCGATGTTCATTCAAGTGGACTTTGGACTGGTGCGGGACGCTGCCGGCAAGCTGCAGCCCAAGCTGGTTGAGTTGCAGGGCTTCCCTTCTCTCTATGCGTATCAGGCGATGCTGTCGCAGCTGTACATGGAAGTGTTCGAGCTCGATGAGAACTTGAAGTATCTGCTGAGCGGGCTCGACTGGGAGGGATATAAGAAGCTGCTGCGGCAGGCCATTTTAGGGGATCAGGACCCGCAGAATGTGATTCTGATGGAGATTGATCCGAAGCATCAAAAGACGCTTCCGGACTTTCTGCTGACCGAAAAACTGCTTGGAATTGCGACCGTCTCCATCACCGATATTGAGAAGAGAGGCAAGGAGTTGTTTTACGAAAGCGATGGCAAGCGAATTCCCATCCGGCGCATTTACAACCGCGCGATTGTGGATGAGTTGGTACGCAAGAAGCTGAAGCTTTCCTTTAACCTTACGGATGAGTTGGACGTAGAGTGGGCGGGGCACCCCAACTGGTACTTTCGGATGAGCAAGTTTTCGTTGCCATTCCTGCGTCATCAGTGCGTACCCAAGACGTCTTTCCTTGACCGGGTGGAACCCCTACCCCACGATCTCGAAAACTACGTGGTGAAGCCACTGTTCTCCTTTGCCGGGTTAGGCGTGATTCTTCAGCCTACAAAAGAAGACCTGGCGAACCTCCCCAAGGCGAAGCGCTCGCAGTACATTCTGCAGGAGCGAATGCAGTTTGAGCCGGTGATTGAGACGCCGCTGGGGGGCACCAAGGCGGAGATCCGCATCATGTACATCTGGCTGGACGAACTGCTGCCGGTCATGACCATCGTCCGCATGGGGCGTGGGCTGATGATGGGTGTGGACCACAACAAGAACATGCAATGGGTGGGGTCGTCGGCTGGGTTTTACACGGGGTGAGGGGTCTCAGGCTTCAGGCTTCAGGCTTCGGACTTCAGTTTCCGACACTTCGGGGTTCGGCTTCTAATTCTTGGTTCCAGTTCCTGGTTCTCAGTTCTCCGTTTCCTACGTAGTGGTTGACCTCCGCCTCGGGGCGGCCTAACATTACCGCGAACGGCGGTTTCCTTCATGGTCGGCCAGACAGTCTCCCACTATCGGATCCTGGGAAAGATCGGCGGGGGAGGCATGGGCGTGGTTTATGAGGCGGAGGATGTACGCCTCGGACGCCACGTTGCCTTGAAATTCGTTCCCGATAATCTGCTCGGCGACCGTAAGTCTCTGGACCGTTTCGAGCGCGAGGCCCGCGCCGCTTCGCGGCTCAATCACCCTAACGTCTGCACCATTCATGAAATCGACGATAACGGCGGCCATCCTTTCATTGTCATGGAGAGGTTGGAAGGGGAAAGTCTGAAGCAGCGGATTCACGGGAAGCCGGTGGAGTTTGAGGAGTTGCTCGACATCGCCGTGCAGGTTTCTGAGGCGCTGGAGGCATTTCACTCCAAGGGAATCATTCACCGCGACATCAAACCTGCAAACCTGTTTCTCACGAATACCGGGCAAGTGAAGATTCTGGATTTTGGATTGGCCAAGCTGTCCCGCGACCAGGGCGTGGCAGCGAGCGAAGACACCCCGTACGAGGATTCGCTCACCGCGATCGGAGTGGTTCCCGGGACGGCGGTTTATATGTCTCCGGAACAGGCACGCAGCGAAGAACTTGATCCGCGGAGTGATCTGTTTTCCTTTGGCGTGGTGCTCTACGAAATGGCTACGGGCAAGAAGCCGTTTCAGGGAGCGAACGTTGTCACCACCCTGGATGCGATGCTGCATCATAAGCCGGCCCCACCCCGGAGCCTGAACCCCGCTCTCCCGCCGCAGATCGAGGGCATTATCGGGAAGGCGATGGAAAAGGAGCGCGACAAGCGCTACGCGAGCGCCGCTCAGATGAAGACCGACCTGCAGCGCCTGAAAAAGCAAACGGAATCAGGATCGGTCAAGACGAATTCCCGGGAAGTGACGTTGCGCGTGGCCACCAATGCTTTCCAGACTTCCAGTGCGTGGCAGAAGTACCTGCTGCTGGCAATGTCCGGACTCCTGATTGCGGTCCTGGGAGCCGTGGGAGCATGGTGGTTCAAGCACCGCAGCACGAGTGCCAACACCGGTGGGAGTGCCATCGCAGTGCTTCCGCTGCAGAACCTGAACGGCGACTTCAGCGTGGATTATTTGCGCTTTGCGTTGGCCGACGAAATTTCCAATGTGCTGACCCACAGCCGCACGTTGGACGTGCGTCCTTCCGGAGTGACGCGGAAATTCGTAAGTGCAGATATCGACCCACAGAAGGTAGGGCGGGAATTGCACGTGGGCAGCGTCCTGACCGGACATTTCCTGCGGCAAGGGGACCATCTCCTGGTGACGCTGGAAGCCACGGAAACCAAGAATAACCGCATGTTGTGGCAGACGAATTTCACCGCGTCCAGCGACGACTTGATCGCCTTACAAGACAAGCTTGCCAACCAAGTCCGCCAGGGGTTATTGCCGATTCTGGGTGCGGCCGGCAGCTATCTCGATACCGGCACCCGGCCGAAGAGCCAGGAAGCCTATGATCTTTACCTGCATAGCCTGGCGCTGCCCCATGATGCTGGACCGAACAAGGATGCGATCGCGGTGCTGGAACATGTTGTGGAGACGGATCCGAACTATGCTCCTGCGTGGGAGGAACTCGGCCTGCGTTCCTACTATGACGCGGATTACTCCAACGGCGGCGAGAAGATGTTCCAGCGTTCCAATCAAGCGTCTGAGCGTGCGGTGGCGCTTGATCCCAACCGTATCGTGGCCGCAAGCCAGTTGATTACAAACCGTGTGGAGAGGGGTGAGTTGACCAAGGCTTATGCGGCGGCGGAGGCTTTGGTCAAGAGCCGTCCGGAGAGTGGTCAGGCCCATTTCACCCGGGCTTATGTTCTCCGTTATGCGGGAATGCAAGAGGAATCGGCGCGTGAGTGTGACATCGCGCTGGAGATATCGCCAGGAAATTACCAGTGGCGGTCGTGCGCGTGGGGGTTCATGGAATTGGGCCAAACCAAGCGCGCGATGGACTATGTTCGTCTGGATGCAGGCTCGGAATGGGCCAACTTCGCGATTCCCCTGATTCTATTGCGCGATGGGAAACTGGCGGAAGCGCGAGAGAGCGTGAAGAAAGTGTCTCCGGCGGCGCACTATCATCGAGATCTGCTGGAGGCGTGCCTGGGGATGCGGCCGGCTTCCGAGTTGGACAAGATCACCTCCGAAGTAGAAGCTTCCGTGCTGGCGGAGCCCGATCCCGAGCGTTGGTATTACGAGGGAACGGTTATGGCGTTCTGCGGGAAGCCTGACATTGCTCTTCGCATGATCAAAGCCGCAGTCGACCAAAACTATTGCGCCTATTCGGCTCTGCTGTCCGATCCCGTGCTGGCAAAGCTGCGCAGCAGCAAGGAGTTTGATGCTGTGCTGACCGCTGCCCACGAGTGCCAGGAAGCCGTGCGCAACCCACAAGGCCAGTGAATCAGGTAGGATTGTTGCGTGGGTTGCGACTACCATTTTCTGTCCCAATCAGTCGATGATTAAAACGGTGTATCGGGAAAAATATTGGCTCCTGTCCGCACGAAAAACAATCCTTTATCTATGACAGATGATGAGCGTGGGGTCTGGCACCAACGAGTTAGGCCCAGCGTTCCGCAGTTATGTCTCGCGCTTCTTTTGATTCTGTTCCTGACTGTCGCCTCGATTTGGCAGACCGCACCCAAAGCAGCAGGCACAACGGATGCACGGTTTGTAGATCCTCTACCGCAGGATACGGGCACGGCCGGCTTGCAGGAGATGCTATTGCGGCTGCGGACAACCGCACGCCTGTTGCAGACCGTGGCGCATCCCGATGACGAAGACGGCGGCATGCTCACACTGGAGTCGCGCGGGAAGGGTGCGACGGTCGTGCTGCTGACTTTGAATCGCGGCGAAGGCGGACAGAATAAGATCGGCAGCAATTTGTTCGACGTGCTGGGCGTGTTGCGGACATTGGAACTGCTGGGGGCGGACCGTTATTACGGCGTGGAGCAGCGCTTCACAAGGGTTGCGGACTTTGGCTTTTCCAAAAATGCCGAGGAGACATTTCAGAAGTGGCAAGGTCACGATATAGCACTGGGAGATATGGTGCGGGTCATTCGCACCTTCCGCCCCGACGTCCTGGTGGCCCGCTTCTCAGGCACCGACCGTGATGGGCATGGACATCACCAGGCCTCGTCGCTGCTTACGCGCGAAGCGTTTCGTGCGGCGGCTGATCCGAATCGATTTCCTGAACAGATCAAAGAAGGTCTGCTGCCCTGGCAGGCAAAAAAACTTTATATCGGGAACGTGTGCGGATTTGGGGCTCAGACCTGCCCGGCGGAGAATTACACGGTCAGGCTGAATGTCGGAGAACAGAATCCAAGGCTGGGCATGTCATACATCCAATTTGCGTTGGAGGGATTACGGCATCAGCTTTCGCAGGGAGCGGGGAGCTATTCCGTGGAATCTGGCCCTCGTTACACATATTACAAACTGCTGGATTCGGTTCTGCCGCCGGCGACCGATAAAGACGGTCATGAGCAGGATTTCTTTGACGGGATTGACACGACTCTGCCGGGACTGGCGTCGCGATTGGGAGCGGAAGAGGCGAAGGTGGCGTGGTTGCGACCCGCGCTGACAGAGATTGCGAATCGGGTACAGGATGCGACCCAGCGCAGCGAAAAAGAAACGAGCGACGCAGCCGGGCCGTTGCTTGTGGCTTTGCAGGATTTGGACGCGCTTACAACCCACGTGCAAAGCAGCCAGATCAACTCGCCGCAGAAGGAGGACTTGTTAGAAATACTTCACGAGAAACAGCAGCAGATGCAGGCCGCACTCAACTCGGCCATGCAGATCTCGTTGGAAGCGACGGTCGCTCCTCCCCAGAGCGTTGGCGCGGGCGTGCCGAAGGAGGAAGACGCGTTGACAGTCGTGTCTCCTGGGCAGAAGTTCCTGGTCAGGGTCAAGTTTCACAATGGCTCGAAGGACAAGTTAGTCATAGACCGCATGCGGCTGGATGCTCCCCAAGGATGGGCCAAACAGATTGATCAGGAAGTTGTTTTGGTTGTCGCACCCGGCGCGGATCAGTACGCGAACTTCGTCGTGCAGATTCCCGCTGACGCCGCTGAGGCCAATTTTTACACGCGCCCCTATTGGCATCGCGCTGACCCAGAGTCTGAAAGCATTAATACGGTCGATGATGAGCGCTACGCGACTCTGCCCTTCCCGCCGCCTCCTTTCCATGCCACGGTCCAGTACCACTCTCACCACTCGGCACACGATCTAACTCTCTTCGGCGGGGCGCACAAACTGGGAGGGTCGGACGGACCGGAGACGGAGATTTCATCCCCAGTGGTCGTACCGTTCCTGGATGACAGGGGTGTGGAGCGCAGACGGACACTCGCGATCGTTCCCGCGTTCTCCGTCATGCTGGAACCGGGCCAGCAGGTAATTCCCACCGAAGGCGATGGGGAATGCCGGGTGAAAGTTGGGGTTTCGAGCAATTTCTCTACAACCGTCCATGGGACTCTTCATCTGGAAGTGCCCACGGGCTGGGGCGTGGAGCCCGCTAAATTGGCTATGGAGTTCCACAAGCGCGGTGAGAAGCAAGAGTTCGAGTTCAAAATATTTCCGGCTAGCCTGAAGGAAGGACGAGCGAAAATCCGCGCAGTTTTCGAGTCGGGCCAGGTGAATTACAGCGAGGGTTACAGTCTCGTCTCCCGGGAGGATCTCGACAGCTTTTACTATTACCAGCCTGCGCTGCAGCGCATCAGCATTGTGGATGTGAAAGTACCGAAGGATTTGACGGTCGGCTACATCATGGGCGCGGGCGATGACCTTCCGACCGTGCTCAAGCAGATTGGAATGAAGGTTACTTTGATTCCGGCGGACAAACTTGCCAGCGAGGACTTGAGTCAATACCAGACGATTGTTGTGGGAATCCGCGCTTACGATACGCAAAAGGATCTAGCAACCAACAACAAGAAGCTGCTGGATTTTGTCTACAACGGCGGAACGCTCGTCGCACAGTACGAAACTGGCGTCGCTGATTTCAACAAAGGGAAATTCACGCCTTACCCCGCGCAACTCAGCCGCGCCCGGGTTTCGGTTGAAGAGGCTCCGGTCGACATTCTGGCTCCGGACGATGGAGTCTTTCACTATCCCAACCAGATTACAGCGCGCGATTTCGACGGATGGGTGCAGGAACGTGGGCTGTATTTCATGGATCAGTGGGACGATAAGTTCAAACCACTGCTCGCTTCCCATGATCCTGGCGAGTCGCCACAGAAGGGCGGCTTGTTGCGCACGCAGTTTGGCAAGGGGACTTATATTTACGCGGGTTATGCCTTCTTCCGCCAGTTGCCTGCGGGAGTTCCGGGGGCAATCCGGCTGTATGTGAACTTGTTGAGTGCGGGACATGAGAAGAGCGGCCGTCCATAGCTAGTTGTCAGCTTCTAGTTCTCGGTTCTGAGTTGTTCGCAGAATGCACACTCCCTCCCAGACCGGCCAGAGTTCACCGCGACTGATTCGTGGGGTGGGCCTGGGAAGCGCAACTGCGCTCAACATGATTGACATGATCGGCGTGGGACCATTCATCACGATCCCTCTGATGGTGAGCGCAATGGGTGGGCCACAAGCGATGCTCGGCTGGATTCTGGGCGCCATCTTTGCCATGTGCGATGGCCTGGTTTGGGCGGAACTGGGCGCGGCCATGCCCCAGTCGGGTGGGTCGTACGGTTATTTGCGCGAGATTTATGGGCCCAATCGCCTGGGCCGGTTGATTTCCTTTCTTTTTGTCTGGCAACTTTCCTTCAGTGCGCCGCTCTCGATCGCGTCGGGATCGATCGGCCTTGCGGGCTACGCATCCTACTTCTGGCCAGGGCTGGAGAAGCCATACGCCGCACGGCATTGGAGCGTGCCCCTGCCCCTGCTAGGCAGATTGCAACTGCACTGGCTGGTTTCCGGGGCAACCTTCGTGGCAATCGGCATGGTTGCTCTGGCCACGGTGCTTCTGTATCGGAAGATCACGAGTATCGGATGGATTTCGAAACTGCTGTTGGCCGGGGTGATCGGAACTATGTTTTGGATCATCATTGCCGGACTCAGCCACTTCGACGCTTCGCGAGCCTTCAGTTTTCCACCGGGCGCGTTCACCCTGTCGCGCAATTTCTTCCTGGGACTCGGCTCGGCCATGCTGGTCGCTACTTATGACTATTGGGGCTATTACAACGTCGCCTTCCTCGGCGACGAGGTAAAGGAACCGGCGAAAACGATCCCGCGAGCGATCTTGCTATCTATTTTCCTGGTGGGATGTCTATACGTGGTAATGAACATCAGCATTCTGGGCGTGGTGCCATGGCAGGAAATTCAGGCAGGGCAAGACAACCGTGGCTTGTATGTTGTGTCGATTTTCATGCAAAGGATTTACGGGCCATGGGCGGCCAATTTCGCGACCGGACTGGTCATGTGGACGGCTTTCGCCTCGGTGTTCTCGCTGATGCTGGGATATTCGCGCGTGCCGTACGCCGCCGCTCTCGACGGGAATTATTTCAAAGCGTTCGCGCGCTTGCACTCGGAGGGTCGGTTTCCGTATGTGTCGTTGCTCGCTCTGGCCACGGTTGCGGCGCTGTTTTGTTTTCTATCGTTGGCGGACGTAATCGCCGGGTTGGTGGTTATCCGTATTACGTTGCAGTTCCTGGTGCAGGCGATTGGCCTGATTGTGTTGCGCGTCCGGCGTCCTGACCTGCCGCGCCCTTTTCGCATGTGGCTTTACCCGCTACCTGCATTAGCCGCCTCGGTCGGATTCTTGTTCGTACTTGTCTCGCGGACGAACTCATTAACTCAGATTCGCTACGCAGCTCTGATCCTGATTAGCGGTGTGACTATATATTTGCTGCGCGCCTGGCGTCATGGGGAGTGGCCGTTTGGGGAGCACGGGCTGGCTGAAAGGGTCGCAGGCAACTGACCATGGCCGGAGCGTTGAAAACATCGATGCCAGCGAGTCTGCCAAGGATTGCGAACGGTTCGGCGTGGGCTCCGTTGGGCGAGCCTCTCTTTCGTTCACTCTGGGTGGCAGCGGTAATCTCGTACACCGGAACCTGGATGCAGAACGTGGGCGCGGGCTGGCTGATGACTCAGCTCACCATGTCTCCATTGATGGTGGGCTTGGTGCAGGCGGCCTCAACTCTGCCCGTGTTTCTCGTCATTTTGCCGGCAGGTGCGCTGGCGGATATGGTGGATCGGCGGCGATTCCTGCTGATCACTCAGGGTTGGATGGTAGCGGCTGCGGCTTTGCTCGGCATTTTCACTCTGCTGGGAACTGTGACCCCGTGGATTCTGCTTTTGTTCACATTCGTGCTGGGCCTGGGGGCGGTGATGAACGACCCGGCATGGCAGGCTATCACGCCGGAAATAGTTTCTCCCCGACAGCACGCGCCTGCAGTGGCTTTGAACTCGGTTGGCTTCAACGTAGCTCGCGCCGTCGGTCCGGCGCTGGGCGGGATCGTCATCGCGATCGCGGGTTCCGGCGTCGCCTTTCTGTTGAATGCCGCTTCGTTTTTCGGGGTCATCTTTTTTCTTTATCGCTGGAAGCGGCCGCACTTTGAGAATGTGGAAACGGGACGCGTCACCGATGCCATCCTCACCGGCCTGCGCTATGGTCGCGACGCTTCGGTCGTACGTTGCGTCCTGATCCGCACCGGGGCGTTCAGTTTGGCGGCGAGTTCCCTGCTAGCCCTGCTGCCGATCGTTGCGCGTCCTCACGGGGCCACCGGCTACGGCTTGCTGCTCGGGTCATTTGGTCTGGGCGCGTTGGCGGGCGCGGCGGTGCTTCCTCGACTGCGGAGCACTCTCTCCGTGGACGGAGTTGTCACAGTCGCAATTCTGGTGTTTGCCGCCATGACATTCGCGGCGGGACGCGTGCAAACCTTCGGCTGGCTGGAGCTGGTACTATTCACCAGCGGAACCGCATGGATTGGAATCCTGGCTTGTCTCAATGTCGCCGCACAGACGATGTCCCCTCCGTTTCTGCGGGCGCGAGCGCTGTCTCTGTACCTTTTGGTGTTGCAGGGAGGGATGGCGATCGGCAGCGCATTGTGGGGTGCACTGGCCAGCCGCGTAGGAGTCCCAGCTGCATTCCTGTGCTCTGCAATCGCGCTTGTGGTTGGACTGGTGAGTGTGCGACGCTATCCCCTGACGTCGCAGGAACTGCAGTACGCTCCGTCCGTGGTGCGAGACTGATACAAGGCCAGGCTCTCCTATTCCAACAATCACTTTCGAGGAGTCTCATGAAGACGATGAAATGCCTGTTTACATCCATGCTTCTCTTGGCGGCGAACGTTCTTGTTCTGGGGCAGGATGCTAAGCCGCCGGACCATCGCACTATCGCCCAAGTTTTCGATCGCACTGTGACCGGCGTGGAAAATGAATTCGTTTCCGCTGCCGACGCCATGCCTGAGGATAAATATTCATTTGCACCATCAAATGGCGAGTTCAAAGGTGTGCGCAGCTTCGCGCAGCAAGTGAAGCACGTGGCCGCAGTCAATTACCTGGTCGGAGCAGCCATTCTTGAGGAGAAACCGCCAGTCGAACTGGGCGGGGAAAATGGTCCGGATTCGGTGAAGACGAAGGCGGATATTGTGAAATTCCTGAAGGACTCGTTCGTGTATGTTCACAAAGCTGTCGGCACAATCAATGAGGGGAATCTTCTAAGTCCCATCAAGAGCCCCTTTGGTGAGAGCACGGTCACGCGACTGGGGATGGCCACTTTAATCGTGGGACATTGCTTCGACCACTACGGGCAGATCGTGGAATACCTGCGGATGAACGGCATCGTTCCTCCGGCCAGCCGCTCATAACGGAACCGCCTGGAAAAGGACGCATGCACCGGCCTTTCCCTTTATCCGCCATCGGGGATTCCCTGTAGCACTTTAGTGCTATTTACACGTCCAGGAATGAGAAATACTCTCAGCTTCCCCTTTTCGCTTGAAAAGTTTGCGAGGTGAGCTAAATCTCCGAAAAGGGAACGTGTGTGTAGCAATCGGGATGTGCGGGTGAGCCCTGGGAGCCTACCCGAATCGCAGGGAGAAGTAGATGAAGACTAAGAAGCACCACGCCGCGGATCTTCGTGTACCGGGCGCCGCAGGGGAGCACGAGGTCCAGCACGATGACGAAGTCCAGCGGGAAATAGACAGTTTTCTTCGAGCCGTCAGGTCTTACCCGGACCGATTTGCCCGCGAGCCTTACTTGAGTTTCCAACAGCACCTGTGCAACATTGTGACCGGGGCTCATTCGCCCGGCACGGACGAATAGCATCGCTGGCCAGGTCTGCCATTTCCCGATTCTTCACCGCACCCGTTGGCTTGCCCCGCGCGCAGTGATCTCCGTGTGAATTAGTTCCGGGCTGAGTCCGTGCGCTCGCAGATGGTCTCGCACCCGCATCCGGGCTTGATTCGCACTCGACTTTGGGTCCAGAAAGATCAGTACAGAAGGCCCGGCCCCGCTTAAAGCGCAACCCAAGATTCCGCGAGTCCCGGTCAGCTTTTGCAACGCCGGCAGTAAAGGGCACAGCGAGGCGCGATAGGGCTGGTGGATGCGATCTTCCAGACCGAACGCCAGCAGATCTTTCCGCCCCTGAAGAAATCCGGCCAGCAGCAGCATTGAATTCTGGATGTTCGCCACGGCATCAGCACGCGAATACTGATTGGGCAGAACCCGGCGCGCATCCTCCGTGGAAAGGCTCCCGTCAGGGACCGCGAGCAACAGCGGCCACTTCCCTTTCGGCCGCACCTGCGCCATTTGCATTTCGCTGCCCGACACTCGTGCAATTACTAAACCGCCCATCCAACAGGCCGCAGCATTATCGGGATGGTGTTCGCGCTGGGCTGCTTCGTATACGATCCGGCTTATCGGTCCAGCGCAATCGGCCAAAGTGCACTGCCAGGGCGATTCCAGCCAGCCGCGCGGCCGCCGAGGAGCCACATCCTTTGCCAATGGGAATCTGGTTATCGATGCGGAGCGCGAGCGGCTGCTCCGGTTTTCTCTCAACCTCCAGCACCTCACGATAAGTTGTCAGAATAAGGTGATTGTCGATTTGCGCGCAGATTTCCGAATCCCGCCCACACGCTGTGACCGAGAATTCATTCGCGCACTTCGCCCGGACTCTGAGGAACATCGAGAAGGCTAAGGCAGCGGCATCGAAGGCCGGACCGAGATTCGCGGAACTCGCCGGGAGGACAATCTCCAGGGAGGGTGGTTTGGGCCGCTTGTTATGAGCTCGATCGGTCATGGGCGGTTACGTCTCCAGCCACTCTTCTGCTGCCTTCAAGGTGTGAATGACAGCGTCCACGCTGGCCTCCAATACGATGGGGGCGCGCTGCTGAGGCCTGAGGATATCAGCTTCTTTTTCGCTCTCCGTCCCCGCCAACAGATCGCCGCGATGAAACTTCAAAGTGAAGTCGGGATCTTTGAGCAGATGTCCAGTCAGGATCAAAACTACGCTTTCTCCCGCCTTGACGAAACCTTGCTTCACCAGCTTTTTGAGCCCGGCGAGGGTCACCGCGGAAGCTGGTTCACAGCCAATGCCATCGGCTCCGATTTCCGCCTTAGCCAAAGCGATCTCAACTTCGCTGACTTGTTCGACAGTTCCGCCGCTAGCTTCCAGCACCGCAACAGCCTTTTTCCACGATGCGGGATTTCCGATGCGAATCGCGCTAGCCGCAGTCTCCGCTTGCACCGGGATCAGTTTCTTGCCGCCGTTTTCGCGCATGGTCCGCACCAGTGGATTGGCTCCTGCCGCCTGAATAACGGAGACTTTCGGCAGAGTTGAGATGAAACCGAGTTGCTTCATCTCAAGGAAAGCCTTTCCCAACGCCGAGGAATTTCCCAGGTTTCCACCGGGGACAATGATGTGATCGGGAGTCTGCCAATCGAATTGCTCCATCAGTTCGACCGCCGCGGTCTTCTGCCCTTCGAGACGATATGGATTGACGGAGTTCAACAGATAAACCGGCATCCGCTGCACCACCTCGTTCAGCACGCGCATGCAGCCATCGAAATCGGTTTTCAGCTGGCAGGTCAAGGCGCCGTAGTCCAGCGCCTGAGAGAGTTTCCCCCACGAGACTTTACCTTCCGGGATCAGCACCAGGCTCCGCATTCCGCCGCGCGCGGCATAGGCAGCCATGGAGGCGGACGTGTTGCCAGTGGAGGCGCAAGCCACCCAGCGGAATCCCTCCCGCCGCGCGACGGATGCGGCCACGGTCATTCCCGTATCCTTGAACGATCCCGTGGGATTCATGCCCTGGTGCTTGGCGTAAAGCTGCTGCAGCCCGGCAATACGCGCACAACCAGGCATTTCATACAGGGGAGTATTTCCTTCACACAAGGTGATGATCTGTTGCCAGTCGTGAAAGCCAGGCAACAATTCACGGAAACGCCAGACGCCGCTTTCGTCGACGGGAAGTCCCGAGGTGCGGCGTTGACGCCACAGGGCTCTGAGTTCAGTTGCGTTCAGTTGGGTTCTGTTCCAAGCGGGATATACGATTTCCAGCAGATCGCCACAACTCCTGCAGCGGAAATTCTGCTCCGCCTCCTCGCACACGACTCCGCAACCGATGCATCGCAGTTGTGATGTCTGAGCGGGCTTGGACTCGCGTGAGGTCTGGTCGGTCATCCGGATTGAGGCGAGCGGAACATTGTCTAGTGCAATCTACTTCCCGCCGCGCAAATATTTGTCGGTCTTGTTAATCCAGTCGGCGCGCGGAGGATTGAATATGTCGAGATCCACCGTATCCTCCACGGCTTCCGCTTTGTGGGGCATGTCTGGCGGGATCGTCAGCACCTCGCCGGCGTTCACTACGAGCTCTTTGCCATCGATCCAAAACTTCAATGCCCCTTCGAGAATATAGGTAATTTGTTCGTTGTGGTGGCTGTGTTCGGGCACGATACAACCCTTCTTCAACAGGACGCGTGCCACCATCACGTTTTGCCCCACGACGAAGTGGCGTTGCAGCAGCGGATTTAAATCCTCAAGTTCGATGGAATTCCATGGAATATGCCGCAACTCAGCCTTTCCAGCACTTTTTGTCGTTGCCCTTCCCTTCGCTCGCTTCTTGGTCTTTGGGGTCGCCCGCTTCGTCTTTTTCGCTTTCGCCATCAGTGCACCTTTCCCGGGTAGAGCCCGACTGCATTGTCGTGCAGGTAACCGCGAGCCAATTGCAGCGCCTGCGCCTCGCTGACCTCTCCCATTGAAACCATTTCCGCTAACGCAGCCGCCAGCGCCGTGCGCGACGACTGCACTCCCAGCCAGTAACTCTCCTCCGCACCTAGAACGTCGTTGTACGGAAATGCGTCGGTACCGAACGTAATTTTCTCGGGGAAAGTCTCGAGCCACAGCTTGAGAACCTTCTTGAACTCAGAGGGGTAGAGCAGAAATTCGGTCTCCGACGAATCCAGATACACGTTTTTCACCGCAGCCAACCAGATGGCTTGACGATCATAGGGAAATCCGCCGTGGATCATCACAAACGTGACATTCGAATAGCGCGGATCGCGAAGAATGTTTTCCAAATTCATGATATTGCTTTCGGTGAGGTTGAAGTAATCGCCGGGGCCGACTGCGGAATGAACGTGAACTGGGAGATGAAGCCGACCGCCTTCCCGAATCAAGTAGCGGAACATGAAATCCTGAAAAGTGCGGTATTCGTCCTTGCTCGGAATTCCACCCGCCACGAATCGCTCATAAATGTCCTGCGCATCTTCGCGGGAGGGATCGGTGAATTTGGTTGAGCGGAAATACGCCACTTCGAACTTCATGGCGATGCCGCCCTTCTTCTGATTGTCCTCCAGCGTACGGCTGACAAACTTCAGATAGTCGTCAAAATCCGCTGGCAACTTGCTCACGCCTTCCTGTTGCATCCAGCGATGCAGCATCTTCTCCTGGAGCGGGATGTAAACTTCCTCGTCGGCGTTGCGGGCGGTTTCCCGCTGATTGTTGAACGGCCACATAAATGAATCCGCAAAGAATACCCAGACAAAGCGTTTGGGATCGAGGTAGTCGGCCATCATTGCGCGGTTCGCGACACCCTGCTCGATGTTCAACTTATCGAGGATGTCAGAGAAATAAGCGTTGCCCTTTTCCTTCTTGAGCTCTGCTTTTTTCCGCACCAGCCATTTCGCATGCTCGGGCGAGAGGTCATCATAGGGATATCCAAAAAGCGCTTTGGCGGCAACCACGAGTTCGGGGTTCGTGTCACGCAAACGGAGTGCATAGATTCCGGGGGGCGCGGCCATGGCGTCGAGGTCAGGATCGTCGGAGAAACCGGGGTGCGCGTGATGATCAAAGATGGGGATCTTTTCGATCTGAGGGAGCAGCCGTTGGTAGATTTGTTGTACGTCGGGTCCGGGAAGGGGACGCGCCTGACTCGCGGCGAATGCTGTCAGCCCACAAATCATCAGCCCGCTTAGACACGCGTAAGCTCTTTGCCTCATGAAGTCTCCGTTCAGTGAGTCCTCGACAAACATGCTGCCGGCTCGCTATCGCCCTACGACGGTTCTTTGCCAAGCGGCGGAGGCGCGAAGAATCCGTTCCACAGCCTCCTGCAATGTAGCGGTCGACGATGCAAACGAGAAGCGAATGAAATCAACCCCGGCGGCCCCGAATGCCGCGCCGGGGATGGCCGCGACACCGGCTTCTTCCAGCATGATCCGGCAGAGCTCTTCCGCGCTCAGTCCTGTCTCTGAAATGTTGACCCACGCGTAGAACGCGCCTTCTGGAGGCGAGCAGCGGAATCCGGGAACACGGTTCAAATCACGAATAAACTGCTCGCGTCGTTTGGCGAACTCGCCGACCATGCGGGGAGTTGTGCCCTCGCGATCCTTAAGGGCCTCGATGGCTGCATACTGGCTGAATTCCGCAACGCAGGTATAACTGTTGACCGCAAGCATCTGCAGCGCCGGGACGATGCGGGGCGGGGCAACGGCATATCCCAGCCGCCATCCCGTCATCGCAAAACTCTTGGAGAAGCCGTCGATGATCAGCGTGCGCTCCTCCATTCCCGGATAGTTCAATAGCGAAATGTACTGTCCGCCGTAAATGACCCGAGCGTAGATTTCATCAGAGAGCACGAGCAGATCATGTTTTACCGACAGCTCTGCCAGCCGACGCTGCGCTTCGTCGCTATAGACCGTGCCCGTCGGATTGCCCGGGGAGTTCGCGATCAAAATTTTGGTCCGAGGTGTAATCTTCGCAACGATTTCGTCCGCATCCGGTTGGAAATCATTGCGTTCGGAAAGCTCAAACGGTACCGGGACACCACCGAGCCCGAGAGTGATGGAGGGATAACCAGGGAAACCGGGGTCGGGATACAAAACCTCATCGCCGGGATCGATCAGCGTCATCATTGCCATGAAGAGGGCGATTTTGCAGCCCGGCGCGATGACAATGTTTTCCGCCAAAACCTTCAGATTGCGCGTGTCGTGAAGATAGTTCGCGATGGCTTCTCGCAGGGTCAGGACGCCGGCTACAGCGCAATAGCGGTCTTTGCCTTCGTCCAGGGCTCGCTTGAGCGCGTCATTTACCGATGCGGAGGGGTGGAAGTCTGGCTCGCCGAGTTCGAGATGGATGATGGAACGTCCTTCGCGCTCGAGTTCTTTGGCGCGAGCGTACACGGACAGTGCGCCCTCACCCGTCATCACTGCCATTCGCGAAGCTAACGGTCGCATGGATTTCCTTCCAACGGCTTCTCACGGGCAACTGGGCCCGCGTTTAGATCAAGGTGCACGCTGCGCGGGCGATGACGCCCGCGCCTACATTTGCTATAGCCCTTTGTAGAGGCCTCCATCCACGAGCACGGTCTGTCCGGTTACGTACGACGCGCGCTCGGAAGCCAGCCACACAATCGCGTCCGCAACCTCACGCGGTTCCCCGAGGCGCTTCAGCGGTGCGTCCGCGCTCCATCCGTCGGAGATTTCTTTTTCACTCTTCCCGGCAGCAGCGGACCGCGCCTTGGCCAATTCTTTCAGCCGATCGGTAGCAGTGTAGCCCGGCCCAACATTGTTTACGAGGATGCCATCTTTACCGAATTCGTTGGCGAGACTTTTCACCAAACCGACAACCGCGGCGCGTACTGCGTTCGACAGCACCAGATCCGCGACGGGCTGCTTGGTGGTGATGGAAGTAATGGTGATGATCCGCCCCCAGTGCTGGCGCTGCATGTGCGGAATCACTTCGCGAGCGAAATAAACCGTGCTGAGAAAATTGGCGTCCACGGCCTTTCGCCATTCTTCGAGGCTCGCAGCAAGAAATCCTTTTGCCGGCGGACCCCCGGCATTGGTGACGCAAATATCTACGACGCCAAATTTCGACACCACCGCATCGACAAAGCGATGCACCGCATCTGCATCGGTTACGTCCAGAGCCTGCGTAAATACTTCGACGCTATATTGATTCGCGATGCGCTCGGCGGCCGTCTGCAGGGTTTTAAAATTACGGGCACACATCGCGACCCGGCAGCCCTCGGCAGCAAAGGCCTCCGCCGTGGCGCGGCCGATTCCCTGGCTGGAGGCGGCCACGATCGCAACCCGATTCTTCAGGCCTGTGTCCATGGTGTTGGAATTATAAAGGTATGTTGCCCTGGCCGCATCGGTCGGCGGGATTCTGTGGCTGTTGCCCCCTTCGCCCGTGAACGATACTCTTGATGGACCATTGGTTGCCCAGTTTCCGGCTGAAATCAGCCGAGGGGAGTTTCTTATGAAGAAGCATCAGCACCGACCCGAGACTGAAGCGGTTCACGGTGGAACCAACCTCGACAAAAAGAACGGCCCCCTTGCCACTCCCATCTACCAAACTTCGACCTTCGAGGTCACGGATAACGACCAGCAACTGCGCGCGACTCATACCGACATGTTTTACACGCGCTACGGGAACCCGACGAACACGGTGGTTGAGTCGGCAATCGCAGAGCTCGAGGGTGCCGATGCGGCCTTGCTGTTTGCTTCGGGCATGGGAGCGATTACCACCTCGATTCTTGCCCTGCTGAAAAGTGGCGACCACGTCGTGGCGCAACGAGACATCTACGGTGGTGCCACGAAGTTCTTCACCCAATGGCTTCCGAAGCTAGGCATCGAAACCACGCTGGTCGACACGACCGAGTACGATCAACATGCGCGGGCCATCCAACCTAATACCAAGCTGCTGTATCTGGAGTCCCCGACCAATCCCATGGTGCGGATCGTTGATTTGCACAAGGCTGCTGCCCTGGCGAAAAAGCACAATCTGGTGACCATGATCGACAGCACCTTTGCCACGCCGATTAACCAACGCCCGGTGGAATTTGGCATTGATCTGGTAATGCACTCGGGCACGAAGTATTTCGGCGGGCACTCCGACCTGATTTCCGGCATCATTGCCGGTCGCAGGGATTTGATCGAGAAGATTCATGAAACCCGGACCACGTTGGGTGCAGTGATGGACCCGCATGCTGCGTGGTTGCTGCTCCGCGGCGTCAAGACGCTGGCTGTAAGGGTGCAGCGGCAGAACGAGAGCGCCCTGCGCATCGCACAGTTTCTGACTCAACATTCCAGGGTCCGGCGGGTGCACTACCCGTTTCTTGAGGGTCATCCGCAACGGGCGGTCGCGATGGAGCAGATGCACGGCGGCGGTGGCATGCTGAGTTTCGAAGTGGATGGCACCGGAGAAGATGCACGGCGACTGACCGAATCGCTCCACCTCTTTACCTTGGCCCCAAGCTTGGGCGGAGTGGATTCCCTAGTTTCTATCCCGGTGCTCACGTCCCATGCCATGATTTCAGCCGAGCAACGGCAGAAGATGGGCGTGACCGAGCAGTTGATCCGGCTGTCGGTGGGAATCGAGAATGCGGACGATTTGATTGCTGATCTGGAACAGGCTTTCGCCGCGGTGAGTTCTTCCCGTCAGCACGCGCAAGTGGGCTAGGGATCTCATCTCCGTCAGTACGCTGTCGACCAGCGCGCCGGAACGCTGGTGGATTCCTGCATTCTGCCACATGCAGCCGGCGACTGCGCTCACCCTTCACCTCCAGCCAACCAGGTTCTTGCGGCTCAGTCCCGTTTCTGGAGGCTAGGCGCCTGCCTGTTTCTCAGCCAGGTCCCCGATAAACGGCAGCTTCCACATTTGGCCCTGATTCGCCTTGAGCAACAGAACGAGCCAGATCACGAAGCCCGCCAATCCGATCAGCGGCCATATCAGGATGGTCAACCAGCCGAGCAAAGGAACGTGAGCGACGATGCTCAGCACAATCCACAAGGCGGTCCAGGCAACGTGGAAAAAGATGCACTGAAACGCGTGGAAGCGAATAAATCGGCTCTTGTTGTAAGGCTCCATCACCAGGAAGACAATTGCGGGAATAATGGTAACGTAAGCCAGCATGCCAGCTACGTTGTCGGTGAGCCCGCCTGCAGCGGCTGGAGTGGGTCGTGCCGCCGGGGCTCCCGAGCGGCTACACGCCGGACAAATTGTGGAACCATCTGGCGTTTGAGCGCCGCACACCGTGCAAAAAGCCATAGCATCCCCCTCAAGCGTTGGTTTTGGACTGCGACTGAGAACGGGCGCACGTTAGCAGAATTGGGTTCCCAAGGCAAACGAAATCGCACTTTGCCGAGCCCCTACAGACGCTCTAAACCCTTTCGGCAAGGTTCCCGATCAGAGGGAGCCGGAAGGTTTCGCCCTGCAAGGCCTTTACCAGCAAGACCAGCCAGAGAATCCCCCAGGCCAGTAGCGTCACCGCCAACACCAGCCAAGCCAGAAGGTATCCCAGCACCGGAATCAGGGTGAGCACCGAATAGAGGATCCGCATAGCGATTGCGACGAGGACTGTAGCGACCGTCAGGTAGATGGATTGGAAGGAGTGAAATCGAATGAAGCGGTTGCGCTTAAAGGGCTCGATCAGCACGAAGACAATGGCAGGAATGAAGGTGATGTAGGCCGATGCGGCAATGAGATTGTCCTTAAGCTGGTTGGGCACGCTCACAGCAGGCATCGTGACCAGAGGTACAGCAGGAGTGTGCGCGACGGGCGGACTCGCCGCAGCCTTACTTACATTCTGACCGGGAACCCACATTCTCCGACCGCAGCCGGGACAAAAGGCGACGTTCTCGGGCATTTCGGCGTGACATTGGGGACATGTGATGGGCATGATTTTTCTTAGGCCAGGCGGCGCGATGTGCTCTTCTTGCGGCAGTCCTCGCAGACTCCATAAATCTGAAAGGTGTGGCGGGTGGTGGCGTAACGGTACCGGTTTCCGATCTCCTGCTCCAAACCGTCGACCTCGGGGGAGAAAAATTCTACCGAACTCCCGCACCCGGTACAGACCATGTGATGGTGGCTGCGGCGGTTGTACTGATGCTCGTAGCGGGCGATGCCATCATGAAAAGCGACCTCGCTGGCCAGGCCGCACTCCGACAGCAATTTCAGAGTGCGGTAGACGGTGGTGAAACCAATGCGGGCATCTTTCTTTTGTACCAGTCGGTGCAGTTCGTTGGTGGAGAGGTGCTCGCGTGTCTCCAGGAAGGTTCGCAGTATGGTGTCGCGCTGCGCCGTATGTTTCAGGCCAACGCGCTTGAGATGCCGATGCAGAATCTGCTGCGCTTCGCGAACCATCTCGGGCGAGATGCTGGGCTGATCGTCAATGCGCTTCTGCAGCATGGGAACTGGTGGAGTGGGCTCCCCCGGCGGGAACAGGATAACACTGCAGTTTGGAAAGCTCATCTTTCGGGTGGAAGGGTTGTGACGGCTGTTGGCAAGAGCTTGCAATCTGGCTGAATCCCGATACGAATCATCGGCAACCCCTGCCCAGCTTTGCGCGGCTGGACAGCCGGGGCGGCTACCCCACATGACTCTTCCAGTCTCCAAGTTTGTGTTCCGTAACCGAGTCCACCTAGAATCAAAGTTGCGCATGGTCACGACCCCGACTTCCCTTACATCTTCTCCGCATTCCCGCCCTGCGCGCCTTGTCCTCTATTTCCTTGCCGTGATTTTGTTGGTGTCGGCGGGAGGTGTTGCCTGGTTTTATTCTGTGGCACGGTCTGCCTTGCCCCAACTGGACGGCAGGCTCAGGGTAGCCGGACTTTCGGCGCGAGTGATGGTGGTTCGCGATGCCCACGGATCGCCCACGATCGATGCCGCTAACTTTGATGATCTCTTTTTCGCGCAGGGTTACGTGACGGCGCAAGACCGATTGTTCCAAATGGATGGGATGCGGCGGTTCGCCGCGGGCGAGCTTGCGAAAGTCTTCGGCAGCGATTACCTGGAACATGATCGCCAACAAAGAATCCTAGGGCTGAGCGTAGTTGCGAGAACGACGATAGACACCTCATCGCCAGAGGATCGGTCTCATTTCGAGGCTTATGCGCGCGGCGTGAACGCGTACATCGAGTCGCATCGCGATCGCTTGCCGCTGGAATTTCGCCTTCTGCGGTATTCGCCTCGGCCGTGGACACCTGAAGACTCGGCCCTGATTGGTGCACAAATGGTGGAGGATCTGAGCACCAGCCCCCGGCATGCGCTAGTGCGGGAGAAAATCCTGGCCAAGTTGGGGCCGGAGTTGACTGCGGACCTGTATGTCAATTCTTCCTGGCACGATCGGCCGCCGACGGTGTCGCGGCCCAACCTCGAACAGGAGCTTAAGCGCGACGATCAGAATGATGACGACGATGAAGAGGACGATGCCGGCGCGGACAGCTCGGTTACGAGTTTGACGCTACGACCAGATAATCCCGTGTCGCCGCTGCGTCCGGAACTGTTCTTCAACGAGCCGTCTTTGGTTTTGGGATCAAACAACTGGGTGGTCTCGGGGGCGCACACGGTTTCGGGCAAGCCGCTGCTTTCGAATGATATGCATTTGCGCCATCAGATGCCCAATCTCTGGTACGAAGCTCATCTTCGGTGCAGCAAGTTGGCCTGTGGCAACTTCGATGTCGCTGGAGTCACGCTGCCGGGATATCCCTATGTGATTGTCGGGCACAACCAGCGGATTGCCTGGGGATTCACTAATCTCGGTCCGACGGTTGAAGACGCCTATGTCGAGACCTTCAACTCGGAGGGTCAATATCTGACGCCGGATGGATGGAAGCAGCCGGAGCATCGACGTGAGGTGATCCATGTGAAAGACAAGCCGGATATTGTGCTAGACGTAGTGCTGACGCGACACGGACCAATCGTTACGGACATGGTGCCGGGCGAGACGCGCAAGCTGGCATTGCGTTGGACTATGTATGAGGGTATGCGCAGTCCCTTCTTCGCGGTCAATTCGGCCCACAAGTGGGAAGAATTCAGGCACGCTTTTTCGGAACTTGATGCGCCTGCTCAAAACGTTGTGTATGCCGACGTCGATGGCAACATCGGCTATCAGGCTACCGGGAAGATTCCCATCCGGCCTACGGGCGATGGCAGCTTGCCGGAGAACGGCAGCGACAACGCTCATGAATGGGTGGGCTATGTTCCGTTTGAGAAGATGCCATATGTATTCAATCCGCCCTCGGGAATTATCGCCACGGCAAACAGCCGGATCACGCCGGATGGGTATCGATATTCCTTGAGCACGGAATGGGAAGCTCCCTGGCGATCGGAGCGTATTTACCGCGTGCTTGAGTCGGGTAAGAAGTTTTCTGCGGCCGATATGCTGGCGCTCGAAACCGATATCTATTCTGAACTGGATCGTTTTTTCGGGGAGCGGTTTGTGTATGCCGTGGACCATGCCAAGAATCCCTCGGTCCGAGCAAAGGCGGCGGCGGAGATCCTGCGACAGTGGGATGGCAGGATGATTGAGGATTCGGCAGCGCCCACGATCGCAGTCCGGGCGCGGCAGGAACTCACGCGTTTGGTGCTCGAGCCCAAGCTGGGCCCGGCTCCTGCAGATCCACAGCAACTCGAAAGCACTCTTAGTTGGAAAAGTTATCGCTGGATGATGAGCTCGGTTTGGTTGGAGAACGTAGTCCAGCATCAGCCGAAACGCTGGCTGCCTGAGGCGTATGCGAACTACGACGAACTTCTGACGGCGGCGGTTGTGGCCGCAGTCGAATCGAATCCGGCGCACGGTTCAGATGCGCCGCCAGACCTGAATTCCTGGAAGTGGGGAGGTTTTCATCCCGTGGAGATTCAGCATCCGATCTTTGGCAAGATTCCGCTGCTGCGGCGCTGGTCGGGGCCGGGACAGCAGCCGCAGTCGGGGAGCGAATACACGGTGAAGGCGGTGTCGCGCAGCCATGGCCCTTCAGAACGAATGACGGTTGATCTGGCTGATCTCGATCAATCCAACCTGAATCTGGTGACGGGGGAAGCGGGGAGTCTGTTCAGCCCGTTCTATATGGACCAGTGGAGAGCGTGGTACGAGGGCTACACTTTTGCCTGGCCGTTTTCGGGGCCGGCACTGGAGAAGGTGCGTTCGCATGAGTTGGTGCTGGAGCCGGAGAGGTAGGGCGGCTTTGGGCTTTTAGGAATGTTTAGTGCAGGTGAGCAGACAAGAACGAAACTGTGCGCCTCTTGGAATCCTCCAGTGCGTCGCCGCTGAAGCCGTGTCCTTGACGAGGGTAGACTTTGATCTCGTACGGGAGAGCCTTCTTCTTGAGCAGTTTTTCCAAATCGTAGGCATTGCTGACCGGGACGACGTCATCGTCCTCACCGTGCAGGATTAACACCGGCGGCATAGTGGTCATGCGTTCTTCCGCAAAACCTGGCATACCGCCGAAAAACTCGACTACAGCTTTGATTTCCGGTGAACGCAAAGGTGGAGGATGGCTGCGTTCCTCCTCGGCAAGAGCGAGCGCCAGATACCCTCCCAACGAGAGGCCGACGACCCCGATGCCTTTGTTGCGAATTTCAGGTTGCGCCGCGATGTAACGAGTGGCATCGTTCAAGACACTGATGTATTTCAGGAACATCTCCGGCTTATCCGAAGGACTCCATTGCCCGGGACCATCGAAGTAGTGAGGGACGAAGACAGAGTAGCCGGCCGTAGTGAGCGCTTCGAGAATTCCGCTTTTTCTCCAATCCCCTTGCGGTCCGGCTCCCCCGTGGGCCAGCATTACCGCCAGATGGGAGCTCCCGGTTTTAGGATCGAATCGCTCAATGGTGATGGGTTGGTGATCGCTATGAAATGCGGTCGTGGTACCGACCGGGTTCTGGGCGCTTGCCAGAAGCGTCAGCATGGTGAGGACCGCCAAACGGTTGATGCATGTACACATTAAAAGCACAGCCTGAACGCTCTCTCAATCCACCAGTTTTACGTCGAACGGTTGGCCGACGATATCAATCTGGCCATCGTTGTTGTTACCGTTGGAGGGGGTCACCTGCAACTTATTGGTCGTCGTGTCGTAGATGCCGAGTATATTGTTCTGGATCACGTAGACTGTGTCGCGTCCACTGATCTGCTGGAGGCCGGTTACATTGCCAATGCTAGGTGGGATTACGACGTCACCGGTAGTTGTATCGAAGATGGACAAACAGCCGCGAAGCTCACCGCCCGCGATCGCGACGTTGGTGCAGCCTTGGGAGCCAATGTAGATCTGCCCGTTTTGGCTTAGCTGCATCCGCGTGTGAAACCCGTCGGTGATGATTGCCGAACCGGTCACGGTCATTGAGTTGGTGTCGATCGCAGTCAGCCTGCCACAGGAAGTGGCCGCCGTTGTCGTCCCCGCACAAGTATTCGATCCGGGCGGGTTGGCCGGCGGCGTTCCAGCCACGTACAAGGTGGAGTTGCTCAGCAAACCAAAGGTGGCAGCGCCTACCGGCGTTGTGCTCGTGACGGTCGAGGAACCCAGCTCGAGGACGCCAACCCCTGCCGCCGTCCCTCCGCATTGCGCACCGCAATTCAAAATGTAAGCGGTAGCGTTACTAGTGAAAATCCCCCACACCGGGCGGTCGAAGCCGGTGATGTAACTCCGGGGATCCGTAGAGGTTCCGACCAGGATCGTGGTAATGACCGTTACCGTATCGGAGTTATCGCTAAACACCAGGATGTGGTTGCCGTCGGGGCTGGGCACGATAAAGTGCGCGCTAGGCACGGGAATGGTCGCGGCTACGGACCCGTTCTGTAAATTCATTGCCACCACGGCGCCCGGAGGCTGTCCAGCGATCGGGGCGGTGGGTACAGCGGCATAGGCACTGGTCGCGAAATTACTAACCACGAGGCTCTCGGTAAAGCCGGGCAGGGGGATAGAAGGCAATGGTGTTGTGCCTCCGGCGGGGATCGCTATGGCTTCGGTCGCGTTGTCGACGATCGCCACAGAGTTGCCATTGGGGCTGAAAACCGCCGTGTACTTCCCATTGGGGGCAAGCGTCATAAGCGAAGGCTGCAGACTGGTGCCAGTTAACGGAACAAAAAAAGTGAGAGCAAGCTTGTCCAGTGTGGCGTCCACAATGTTCAGTACCTGCGTGTTGATTACGGCGCCGCTAGACCCTTGGGGGTAGAGTGGATTCGAAATGAAGACACGAAACTTGATGCCGCTGGGCTTATGTGTGGTGGTCGTGGAAGAGCTGCTATTGCTGCTTCCGCAGGAAATAATGCTGACACTGACAGTTATGAGCACAAAAATACTAATGAAGATTCTCTTCAAACCTGGGACTCCGAAGAGCATGAGGGACAGAGATTTAGATGCAAGAAAGCGGATTATAACAGAGCGACTTGGGGGAATTTTGGCGGGTGGTGCCCCATCTCTGCTGTCAAGATGCAAAAGCGGAAATCCTCTTGTATTCTGAAGGGTATGGCAATTGACTTACTGACCCGGATAAAACAGTCTGCCGTTCTGTGCGACGGCGCGATGGGAACCCTTGCTCTACGCCAAGGGCATCTTCATCAATCGCTGCTATGACGAGTTGAACATCTCGCAGCCTGACCTGATCCGCGGCATCCACCATGAGTATCTGCAGGCGGGTGCGGAGATTATTGAAACCAATACTTTCGGTGGAAATTCGTTCCGCTTGGCGCGGCACAGTATGGCTAGCCAGGTACACGAGATCAACTTCGCGGGGGCCCGGCTGGCGCGAGAAGCCGCCAAAAGCTTTGATGTCTGGGTGGCCGGATCGGTAGGACCGCTGGGCGTACGCATCGAACCTCTGGGCAAAACGTCTTTTGAGGAAGCTCGTACCGCGTTCCGCGAGCAGATCGCGGCACTGGTTGAAGGCGGGGTCGACCTGCTGATGCTGGAAACGTTCGGCTATCTGGAAGAACTTCATCAAGCCATACTGGCGGCGCGTGATGTGAACCCGAAGGTCCCGGTGGTGGCGCACGTTACCATCGATGAGGACGGGAATTGTCTTGACGGTTCGACCCCGGAAACCTTCACTCCGCGGCTGGAAGAGTGGGGTGCCGACGTCATCGGGTGTAATTGTAGTGTAGGTCCGGTAGCAATGCTCGATGCGGTTGAGCGCATACGGGCTGCTACTTCCCTGCCCCTCGCAGCGCAACCAAATGCCGGCATGCCGCGCTCCGTGGAGGGCCGGAATATCTACCTTTGTTCCCCTGAATATATGGCCAGCTATGCCCGCAAATTCGTGGCAGCGGGTGTTCGGATCGTGGGCGGTTGCTGCGGTACCACTCCGGACCACATTCGGGTGATGAAATCCGCGTTGCGGGTGGGAGATGCACGTGCCAGAGTGACATCGGGGCCAGCCACGGGCCCGGTGAAACCTGCAACAACTCCGGCTACCCCCTTGGGGGAGCGCTCCCGTCTTGGCGCTAAGCTTGCCGCCGGTGAATTTCTGACCATGGTCGAAATCGTTCCGCCCAAAGGAACGGACATCCGCAAGGAAATCGAAGGCGCACGTTTCGTCAAATCGGTGGGCGTGGACGGAATCAATGTCCCGGATAGTCCGCGGGCATCGGCTCGTATGAGCAATCAGGCCCTCTCGTTGCTTATCCAGCAGGAGGTGGGCATCGAGGCCATCCTGCACTACACCTGCCGCGACCGCAATGTGCTGGGCATCCAGTCGGACCTGCTGGGGGCTGCGGCTACCGGAATCCGCAATCTGATCTGCATCACCGGTGATCCGCCAAAAATGGGCAGTTATCCCGATGCCACCGCCGTGTTTGACGTGGATGCGATCGGATTGGTGAATGTCGTTCACAATCTCAATCGCGGCCTCGACATTGGCGGCAACCCGATTGGAGTTGGCACGACATTCGTGATCGGCGTAGGCGCCAACCCTGGGTTGAGCGACATGGACGAGGAAATCCGGCGCTTCGAGTACAAAGTGCAGGCGGGGGCCGAGTATGTCGTGACCCAGCCCGTCTTCGATCTCGGCCTGCTGGAAAGCTTTCTGCGCCGGATCGAGCACTGCCGGATTCCGGTGGTTGCCGGGATCTGGCCGCTGGTCAGCGTGCGAAATGCGGAGTTCATGAAGAATGAGTTGCGCGTCTCCGTGCCGGATTCCATTCTGGATCGCATGTCTGCAACCAAGACCCCGGAGGCGGCGCGGGAGGAAGGGGTTGCAATCGCGCGCGAGATGTTGGTCGCAGTCCGCGAGATGGCACAGGGAGCTCAGATCAGCGCCCCCTTGGGTCGGTATAGCTTGGCGGTGGACGTTCTGGAAGCCTTGGGGACATCCCGTCCCACTTCGGTATGAGTTTTGTTAATTCTTCTTTAAAGTTTACTTTCTACTGGACAAAATCCGGCCCCAAGTGGCTAGAATAGTTACAGGGGTAGAAACCCGTTGGCAAAATTTGAGGAATGCCTCCAGCGCTTGGAGAAGATCGTGCAGGAGCTTGAAAAGGGAGAAGCGCCCTTGGAAAAATCTCTGACTCTCTTTGAGGAAGGCATGCAGTTGTCAAACACTTGCCGGAAGGAATTGGAGCAGGCCGAGGGCAAGGTGGAAATCCTGCTGAAGCAGAATGGGAAGCTCCAGGCCGAGTCGTTTGAGCCCTTGACCGAGACCGCGGCCGGGAAAAAGTAAGAGGCCGTATCGGTTGTTACGCCGCTCATAAGTATTAACGTCTGTGGCAGCGTTCACGTCCGTGCAACGCCGCACAGCCCGGTCGCCGTGCCTAGCGGTAGAAGCCAGAGGGAAGTAATGCAGCCTCTCAATGTAGTACTCCTCCAGAGCGATTCGAGGGTAGCGCAGTCTCTCGTAGCCGCCCTAGCCAATTCTTGCTCGTCGGTTCGCCAAGTCGAATCGTTGAGCGAACTGCGCAGTAACATCGCCAAGCACCGTGCGGGCATTGCCATTGTGGACATGGAGGCGGCCTCGATTTCTGATGTCGAGCATCTGTCCCGTGAGTTTCCGAAAGCCTGCATCGTGTGCACGCATCGCTTGGCCGATGAAGATATGTGGACAGCGGCGGTGAGCGCCGGCGCTGCCGACGTCTGTCCTCCATCAGATACTCGATGCATCCTCCGGGCTGCTCTGAGAAATGGCTCTGTCGCGCATTCCGCAGCCGCGTAGAAATAACCGCTAACAATCAAGGACGCCTGCGGGCGTCCTTTTCATTTGATACGGCGCTGGTGAGCGCTAAGACCAAAGTCCGCTTGCTATACTCACCGTCATGCTCAAAGACACCCTGGAGGCAGGCCGAGAGCTAACCGATGCGGCGCTCGAACGCCTGCTGCCGCTGGCGACACAGCATCCGGTTTCCATTCATCGCGCGATGCGGCATAGCGTTTTCGCGGGCGGCAAGCGGTTGCGGCCCATTCTGTGCATGGAAGCAGGAAAGATGGTCGCCGGCTCACTTCCCGCGGGCATCGAAGAATTGGGCGCCGCTCTGGAGATGCTGCATACGTATTCCCTGATCCATGACGACCTTCCGGCGCTCGACAATGACGACCTGCGCCGTGGCCGGCCTACGTGTCACAAGGTTTTTGGCGAGGCCATCGCGATTTTGGCAGGCGATGCGCTGCAAACCCATGCGTATGAATCGTTGGCGCGGCTGCGCTGTCCAGCAGAAGCCCGCGTGCGCATCATCGAAGAGATTGCTCGTGGCACAGGCACCGTGAACGGCATGATTGGCGGCCAGGTGGTCGATCTTGAGGCTGAGCATACCAAGCCCGATTTGAAGATGCTGGAGTACATCCATCGCTCGAAAACCGCCGCTCTGATCACCGCTAGCGTAGTCAGCGGTGGACTTTATGCCGGGGCAAACGATGACGCGGTCGAGAAGTTGAGGACCTTTGGGGAATCTATCGGGCTGGCCTTTCAAATCGTCGATGACGTGCTCGATGTCACCCAGACTTCCGAGCAACTGGGGAAAACTGCCGGCAAAGATACGGCCGCGGAGAAGGCGACCTACCCGTCTCTCTACGGGATCGAGGAGTCGCTGAAGAAAGCTGACACTCTGGTGGAAAAAGCCTTTGGTTCACTGGGCGGCTTCGGTTCGGGAGCGGACACGTTGAAGGCACTAGCACGATTCCTCGTGGAAAGAAAAAAGTAGCGCCGGCATCCTGCCCTCAGTGATACGGGAGGGACGGCGGCGCTGGTTTGAATCCCGACACGCTTCGCTAATTGCGTTTTGGTATGATGATTTTGGCGATGGAGTTCGCCATAACCGCCTGGGTCGAATTGATAAGCTCGATAAGCTCCGGCTGATGACTCCTACAAATTGTGTAGGGAGAACTCCATCGTGATCGATCTTCTCGTCATATCTCTGGGCGCAATCGTCGGCGCCAATGCCCGCTATCTCTTAAGCCGGTTCACGGCAAAAGAACTAGGTCCCGTTTTTCCTTACGGGACTCTGTTCATCAACATCGCAGGCAGCCTGATCGTTGGTTTCTTCGTGGTCTGGACCACGGAACGCGTGCTCACCGACCCGCGTTGGCGCCTGCTGGTCGTCGTCGGCTTCTGCGGTTCATTCACAACCTTCTCAAGTTACGCGTTTGAAACCATGGCTTACTTCGAACAGGGCCAGTGGCTTCTGATGCTCACCAACGTGCTTACCAACAACTTACTATGCCTCGGTGGGGCGCTCGCCGGCATGGCTTTGGCGCGGGTGCTGTAAAATGCCAGACGCGATGGCTGTTCAAGTCACGATCTACCTCAACGAAGCCGACCAATGGCATCACCGGCCGTTGCACGTTGAAATCCTCAACTACCTGCGGCGGGAGAACGTCTATGCTGCGACCGCAATCCATGCGGTCGCTGGGTTTCTGGGGAGGCACCGCGTGGAAACCAGTCATCTTGTCGATGCTGGTGGAAAGCTCCCTGTGATCATCATCTTCGTAGATACAGATGAGCACGTAAACCGCGTTCTGCCCACATTGAAGGAGATGGCGGCCCACCGTTTGATCGTGCGCGAAAACGTGATTTTGGAACAGGGAAGCCTCGACTGATATGTCCACTCTCTCCGCGTCCGCTCCGCCACTTGATGTTCTAGCTATCGCTGCCCACCGCGACGACGTCGAACAAACCTGCGGCGGCACCTTGTTGAAAATGGCGCAGCGCGGACGGCGCACTGGCATCCTCGATCTCACTCAGGGAGAAATGGGAACACGCGGCACGGCGGAAGACCGTGCGCGAGAGGCTGCGGAGGCCGCGAAGATACTACGCGTCTCATGGCGGCAGGCTCTCGATATTCCGGACGGGCGGGTCGAGAACACGTGGGAGAATCGGCTGAAAGTGGCGCACGTGATCCGCGAGCAGCGACCGAGCGTGGTGATCCTTCCTTACTGGAAGGGACGCCATCCGGATCACTACACCGCGTCGACGCTCGGGTATGAAGCTTGCTTTCTCGCTGGATTAGCTAAGCTGGACGTTAGTGTGGCGCGCGCGCCCTCGCCCGCGAATCAGGATGTCAGCGCCACAAATCCTACGCCGCATCGGCCGTTCAAGATTATCTACGCGACGCTTTATTACGACGTGCGACCGACGTTCGTCGTCGACATCACTGAGCTATTCGAAACGCGCTTTCAGGCGCTGATGGCCTACAAGTCACAGTTCAGCGATCAGGAAGCGGGAAAGGACCTGTTCCCTGCTCAGGCCGAGATTCGTGCACGAATCGAAGCCATGGCACGCTTCTACGGCCTGCTGGGCGGTGTGACCTACGCGGAACCATTTCTTGCAGAAGGAAGTGGGTTTGGTGGAAGATCTGACTTTGATTCCGGTAAAGTCGATCTGACTTATCTCTTAACTGCCACAGCGACCCCATCCCTGATCGGTAAGATCGTCGTAAACAGGTGTGGGGAATCGTAGACCAGCCGATTGAATTCTAGAATCGCTTTGGTTCTCGAGTCATGACTCTTCTGCGCAACCCGCCCACTCCACAGAACGTTGTCCGTGACAAATAACCCGCCCTTGCGCAGACGCGGCACAGCCAACCGGAAGGCGCGTGGATAGTCTTCTTTATCGACGTCGTTGAAAATGATGTCGAACTCCTGCTTGTGTTCGGAAAGAAGCTCGAGCGCGTCGCCAGTTGCCATGTTGATTCGTGACGCGACTCCCGCCCTCTCAAAATACCCCCGCGCCTCATCGGCGTTTTTTCGATCTCCGTCGGTGTAGAACACAAGTCCGCCTTGACCCACGGCTCGTGCCCACCAGATCGTCGAGTAGCCGATCGCTGAACCCATCTCGAAGACTGTTTTGGCACCGATCATGAGCGCCAGTTGATGCAGAATGCGGCCGACCGCCGGGCCAACGATGGGGATCTTTCGCGTGGCGGCTTCAGCCTCCATCTGCGCGAGAACTTCATCGCGTGGCGGAAGCATGGAATAGAGATAGTCTTCGACAGGCCCGGCTGTGATTCCGGACATCTGCCAATCTGGCTTTGTAGCTTTTGACTTCGGCAATTTAACTCCTTGCGGCGCAACTTTGCTTGTCCGGACGGGCGGGACGCCCGTCCTCCATACATTTTTACGAAATCGTTTCGCCCGGCTTCATTTCTCTGACTTCGACTTCGGGCGCCAGTCTCTGCAGTTCGCTCGGCTTTCCCGTCAGCACTGGGAATGTTCCGAAATGCATGGGGATGACCATTTTCGGCTTCAGCAGCTTGCAGGCATAAGCAGCTTCGCGTGGGCCCATGGTGTAGTGATCGCCAATCGGAATCATAGCGATTTCTGGCGCGTAAAGCTCACGGATGATCTGCATGTCGCCAAAGACGTTGGTGTCGCCTGCATGATAAATCTTCATCCCCTTGGTGAATTCGACGATGTACCCGCACGCTTCACCGCCATAGACAATCTGATCCCCGTCCTGAATACCGCAGGAATGATCGGCGTGAACCATCGTCACTTTAATGTCGTCGACGGCTTGGGTGCCTCCCTTGTTCATGGACGCGGTCTGCTTCACGCCTTTTTTCTCCAGCCACCCGCACAACTCAGGAATCCCGACGACCTTGGGATTGTGCTTCTTGGCAATTTCGACCGCATCTCCGATGTGATCAAAATGGCCGTGAGTGCAGAGCAGAACGTCGACTTTCTTTACATTCTTTTCCTTCTCTGGACACATGGGGTTTCCCATGACCCAGGGATCGATCAAGATTACTTTCCCCCCGGGCGTTTCAACCCGAAAGGTTGCATGGCCTAACCAAGTGAGTTTGATGCCGTTGAGATTCATAGTGTTGGGCTAGATAGCAATTGGCACTTGGCAATTAACACTTGGCCCTTCAAGAGCTTGCTCGAATCCAGCGAAGATCCTTAGGGACTAAATGCTAAGTGCTAATTGCCAACTGCTAGTTTAATATAGTTCGCCGTGACCGAACTCAAGGTTCTGATTTCGCGTGAGCAGATCGCCCATCGCGTAGCCGCCATGGGCGCTGAAATCACCCGAGACTTTTCCGGGGAAGCAGTGATCCTGGTGGGCGTGCTCAAGGGCGCGGCCATTTTTCTCAGTGATCTGGCACGCCATGTCCAACTCGACGCTACCTTCGACTTCATTGGAGTCTCCAGCTACGGCAACCGTCCTAGCCCAGCCCATGAGTTGCAGTTCGGATGGGACTCGACTGGAGAGGTGCAGCTCACCAAAGATGTGGACCAATCGATGAAAAATCGAAACGTGATCCTGGTCGAAGACATCCTGGACACTGGCCTCACGCTCAACTACCTGCAAAGAATTATGCTGGGCCACCAGCCGAAAGCCCTCCGCATTGCCGCGCTGCTGGACAAGCCGTCAAGGCGCAAACAACCGATCAAAGCGGATTACGTGGGCTTCAGCATTCCTGACGAGTTTGTGGTCGGGTATGGATTGGACTATGCCGAAAAATACCGCAACTTGCCCGACATCTGCGTAGTCCCGAGGGAAGGCTGATCGCGTAATTTGCGAGCACCGCCTTTGGTGGGTTCACAGTCTCCAGGGCATGCAAACTGCGGCTGATATCATAGGAAAGTGGAAATGGCTGCAACCAAAACTGATTTTCAATCCAAAGTCGACCCTCTTCTTCTCGAAGTCGCGGACGTAGTCAATACCACGCTCGACCTGGACACCACACTGCGCCGCGTGGCTGAGCTGGTACGCAAAGTTATCGATTACGAAATCTTTGGCATCCTGCTGCTGAACGAAAAAACCCAGGAACTGTATTTCCGATTTCAGGTGGGATACGCGCGGGAAGTTGCTGAGCGCATGCGGATCAAGGTAGGCGAAGGCGTCACCGGCATCGCAGCGCAGCGACGCGAAGCGATTCTAATTGACGATGTATCCACAGATCCTCGCTATATTTCCGCGGTGCCCAACGTGCGCTCCGAGTTGGCGGTTCCGCTGATTATTAAGAACCGCCTCATCGGAGTCATCGATATCGAGTCACCACAGCCCTACCACTTTACCGAGGAGCACAAGCGGTTGCTGACGCTGATCGCTTCTCGCATGGCGGTGGGCATCGAGAATGCTCGTCTGTACACGCGAACCACGCGTCAAGCGCGCACTCTGGTTTTGCTGAATGAAATCGCGCGCGAGCTGACATCGATTCTGAATGTTGACGAGTTGCTGAAGCGCATTGCGGAACTGCTCAGCCGATTGATCGATTATCAGATGTTCAGCATTCTGTTACTTGACGCCACCGGAGAGAAACTACAGCACCGTTTCTCGCAACGCTTTCAGGAGAACATTCAGCTCAAACATGAAATCCCGTTAGGCAAGGGTGTCGTGGGCTTCGCCGCGCAACACAAGCAGGCGGTGTTAGTTCCCGACGTGAGTAAAGATCCGCGCTATGTCCAGGGGAACCCGGAAACCCGTTCTGAACTGGCGGTGCCGCTGATCTATAAAGACAAGGCGATTGGAGTGCTGGACCTCGAGCACACGCGTCGCGGCTTTTTCACCGACGACCACAAGCGAACCGTGACAACGCTGGCGGCCCAAGTTGCGATTGCGATCGAAAATGCGCAACTCTACGAACAAATTGCCCGCCAGGAAAAGCGCCTCGAGCGCGACTTGGCGATGGCGCGCCAGTTGCAGTTCCGGCTTCTGCCGCCAACACTTCCCAAGCTTGCGCATCTCGATATTGCGGCCAAGTTCGTGCCGGCACGAGCGATCGGTGGCGATCTCTACGATTTTGTGAATTATTCCATGTCGCGCACGGCCATCGTGATTGGCGACGTAAGCGGCAAAGGCGCACCGGCAGCCATTTATGCGGCCTTAGTCAGCGGAATTCTGCGGTCTCATGCTCCGATTGAGCCGGGCCCCGCGGAGATGCTTTCCGCGGTGAACTTTTCCCTGGGCGAACGTCGCATCGAGGGCCAGTTCGTGTCGCTGATCTATGCCGTGTGGGACGATCGCAATCGCACCTTGCAGGTCGCGAACTCCGGCTTGCCGCGCCCCATCTATTGCCACCAAGGCAAGATCGAGGTCATCGAAGCGACCGGCTTGCCTCTGGGGCTGTTCGACGATGCCGACTACGATGAGTTCAGCTTCCGGGCCAAACCCGGAGACATGTTCGTGTTCTTCAGCGACGGCATTCTCGATGCCAGCAACAAGGCAGAAGAACTTTTTGGTCGGGAACGCGTCGGGGAGATCGTGGCGGCGAACCCCAACGCTTCAGCCGACGCCATTGTGAAATTGATCTTCCAAGCGGTGGCCGAGCATGCCTCCGGAGAGGAAGCGTTCGACGATCAGACCGTGGTTGCGATCCGGGTCAAAGGCGCCCCCGGGAAGCGCAAGTGATGCGCGCCGGAAACCGGCGCCAAGGGCGTCCACCAGCATTTTCATACCGCAATGTGCGGAACAGTTCTAGTTCCGGGCGCTCTTCCGGTTCCACGCTTCACTGTGACCAAGTGCCTCTTGCTGACCTAGCGGAGCGCTTTGGCACGCCATTATACGTCTATTCTGCTTCAACAATTCGTGAACGCATGCGTGCCTTTGAACGCGCTTTTCGAAACGTCCCCCACACTGTCTGCTACTCAGTAAAGGCCAATTCGAACCTCAGCATCCTGCGTCTGCTGGCCAGAATGGGTTGCGGCTTCGATGTGGTGTCGGGCGGAGAACTGGAGCGAGTGTTGCGCGTCAGCCGGAGCGCCGCGAAAAAAGTCGTTTTCTCCGGCGTGGGAAAAACTTCGGATGAGATGCAAGCTGCTCTGAAGGCAGAGGTCTTGCTCTTCAACGTGGAAAGCGAATCGGAATTGTGCTTGCTCGCGGAATGCTCCGCTCGGTCGAGAACGAAGGCACGGATTGCCCTGCGTGTGAACCCCGACGTTTCCGCCAAGACTCATCCGTATATTTCCACGGGATTGCATCAACACAAATTTGGCATACCGATTGAGAAAGCACGGGGCTTGTATACCCGCGCATCCGCAATGGAGTCTTTGAAAATTGCCGGTGTCAGTGTACACATCGGCTCCCAGATCACAGACGTAAAACCCTTCGCGGCAACCATGGAGCGAGTGGCAGAACTGACGCGGGCACTGCGAGCGGATGGTCATGCGATCAGTTACGTGGACGCGGGCGGCGGTCTTGGTATCGCCTATGAGAACCAGAGCCTACCGAAGTTTGCGGAATATGTCTCTTCTTACGCAGTCGCTTTGCTCAAACCACTGCGGGATCTGAAGGTGCATCTACTGCTCGAACCCGGCCGCTGCATTGTTGGACCAGCTGGAGCCTTAGTCACTCGCTTGTTGTACAAGAAGACCAACGGCAAGAAGAAGTTCGGGGTCGTGGATGCGGCGATGAATGATTTGTTGCGACCTTCCCTGTATCACGCCTATCACGAAATCGTACCTGTCCGATCATCTGACGCATCATCGAACCAAGCTCGCGAAACGGTGGACGTTGTAGGACCGATCTGCGAGACCGGAGACTTCTTTGCCCGCGACCGCGAACTTCCAGTCATGCGGGAAGGAGATCTCCTGGCGCTGCTCGATGCGGGCGCGTACGGAATGGTGCTCGCATCGAACTACAACACCCGGCCGCGTCCGGCAGAAGTCCTGGTCGACGGAAAATCGGTCAAAGTGATCCGACGGCGCGAGAGCATAGCAGATCTGGTTCGTGGCGAAACTTAGTTCGTCGTGGAGTACTGTTTCTTGTGGTCCCAGTCCCAAACAACTTTTCCGCCGACGATCGTCTTGAGCACTGTGACGTCCCGAATCTTCGCAGGATCGATGGAAAAGATGTCGTCACTCAACAGCACCATATCCGCCAGTTTGCCGGGCGTGATTGAACCTTTCTCCTGCTCCTGAAATTCAGCGTATGCCGAGCCCATGGTGTAAGCCTCGACAGCTTCCGCCACGGTGAGCTTCTGCTCGGGAAACCAGCCGTTAGGATTCTTCCCATCCAGGGTGGCTCTCGTGACCGCAGCAGAAACTGTCAGCAGGGGATTCAGGGGTGCCACATCCCAATCAGTGCCAAAAGCCAAATGCACGCCATGATTTAGAAACGTTCGAAAAGCGTAGGTCCGGCTGGCCCGGTCGTGGCCGATGCGCGCTTCTGCCCAACGTCCGTCGTCGATGGCATGATAGGGCTGGACCGATGCAATCACATCCAACTGGGCAAAACGGGCGAAATCCTTTGCCGCCATGTGCTGCGCGTGCTCAATGCGGAAGCGGCGCTCCATCCCGTGCTGGGCCCTGACTACATCGGTGTACAGATCAAGCACCGTGGAGATTGCCTGGTCGCCGATCGCATGGGTGCAAATTTGCAAACCGGCAGCATCGGCTTTCATCATGCGGTCGCGCATCAGGGAAAGCGGTTGCATTCCTTCAGCGAGCAAACCGTGATTGCCCGGTTCATCGCTAAATGGTTCGAAGAAATATGCAGTGCGAGAGCCGAGCGAGCCGTCGGCGAAAGCCTTGACTGCACCAATACGAAGAAATGGTCCACCAAAGGCGTGCCGAATGCCGATTTTGACTTGGTCGTCTACCTGATCGATCAGCGGCGCGGCGTAGATGCGGGTGGTCAGTTCGCCGAATTGCAGCAGTTCGGCGTACACGGCGATGTCGGCATAGTCGGGGTCCATGTGCTGCACGCTTGTAACTCCCAGCGAAGCGGCGTGGGCAAGCGCACGCCGCACCGCCCGCAGGCGCTGTTCGTGCGAAAGCGGCGGGATCACCTTGAACACGAGGTCCATGGCTGCGTCCTTCAAATCGCCGGTGGGATTGCGCTGCGGATCACGGACGATGGTGCCCCCTGGCGGGTCCGGTGTTCGGGAAGTGATGCCCGCCAATCGCAACGCGGCGGAGTTCGCCAGCGCGGAGTGTCCGTCATAACGGCTGAGAAATACGGGATTGTCCGGCGTCACCGGGTCGATCAACTCTCGGGTAGGCAGGTTGGGCGGGATCCATTTCGTCTCATCCCAATCGCCCCCTTGAATCCATTCTCCTTTCGCCGTTTTCTTCGCCTGCTCGCCGATTCGGCGGACGAACTCCTCCGGAGTGGTGGCGTCATTAAGTTGCGCGGCGTCGAGCTGCAAGCCGCCGCTAACGAAATGCACGTGGGCATCGTTGAAGCCCGGAAGAAGAAGCTTGCCACCCGCATCGATCACTTTGGTGTCGGGACTGCGCAGGACCGCGACATCGTCGTTCGAGCCCACAGCGATAATGCGGTCGCCAAGAACGGCGACCGCCTGAGCTGTGGGATGGGCCTTGTCGACGGTCCAGACTTTAGCGTTGGTGATGATCAGGTCAGCGGTGGGTTTGGACTGGGCCAGCATATTGCTTACGAGAATACTGCTCAGGAGCAGCGTTTCTAATTTCATTCTCGTCCTTTGTGTGCGGGATTATGGGGTTGCGGTCGAAACGAAAACACATCAGCCTTACTCATCTCTGTCCCCACTTCAACTTGGCGCGCAGCACGTCGAAGAACGTTCCCTGGATGCGCAGCAATTTGACCTGACGCTCCGACTTGCGACAGGCGACACGGTCTCCGTCGTACATCGGCATGCCAACCTGACCGTCGATGCTCAAGTATGCTTGGTCCTGACCGGTGTTGACCACGATCTCAATCTTAGACGTGTCAGGGACCACCAGTGGCCGATGCGTCAGTGAGTGGGCCGCAACCGGCGTCACCACGAACGCATCCACCGATGGCATCAGGATTGGCCCCCCCGCCGCCAGAGAATAGGCAGTCGAGCCAGTGGGGGTGGAGACGATCAGACTGTCAGCTTTGTACACGGAGACAAAGGCCCCGTCAATGTAGACGTCGCAATGGTTGAGGCGGGAAATAGTTCCTTTGCCCACCACGATGTCATTGAGCGCGTCATAACTGGCAACCAGCGAATCTTTGCGGAGCACCTCGCAATGCACCATGGAGCGCTCTTCCACATTGCAACACCCCTCTTCGATGCCCTGTAGAGTCGGGTAAAGTTCCTCCAAAGGCACTTCGGTAAGGAATCCGAGGGAACCCAAATTCACCCCCAGCACGGGGATTCCGACTTTCGCCATGGAACGGGCCGCGGAAAGCAAAGTTCCGTCACCGCCGAGCACGACCACGAAGTTCAGAGGCCGCAAAGCCATTTCGTCGCGGGTGAGGGCCTCGATGCCAGCCGCGTACGGTGCCGTCTCTGCGTCTACCACAACCTGGTATTGATGCTGACCAAACCATTCGACGAGCCCGGACACAATGGTCGCCAGTTCTGGCTTGTCCGGCTTGGAAACAATAGCTGCCGCTTTGCCGATCGCGGATGGAGTCTTTCCAATATCCATAGTGAACTTTGAATTGTACAGAAATCGCCAACAAAATTTATCTGCAGAGTAGACCGGGAAAGGCAAGAAACTTCAGAAAACTGAAAATAGCAGGAACTCCCGATTCCCTTCCGCGCCTAAAATCGGAGACTCAATCACATCCGTACGTGCGCAATTCTGAGCCAAGAGTGCGAGACGCACCTTCTCCACCGCGTCCATCTGTGTGGCCTGGTCGCGCACGATTCCTCCCTTCCCCACATGTTCGCGGCCCGCCTCGAATTGCGGCTTCACCAGCACAACCACTTGCCGGCCCCGACGTTCCTCGTGAGAGTCCGGAAATGCCGCGGCGATGACCGCGGGGAGAACCAGGGTTGCAGAGATGAAAGAAACATCCATCGAGATAAAGTCAACAAGTTCGCCGACCTGTTCCCGGGCCAGGTAGCGGGCATTGGTCTTTTCCAGCAGGCACACCCGCGCATCCCGGCGTAATCGGAAATCAATTTGGCCGTGACCGGTGTCGACGGCAATTACCCGCGCTGCTCCGTGTTGTAGCAAACAATCCGTGAAACCGCCTGTGGACGCTCCGACGTCGAGACAGACTTTGCCCGCAACCTCAATGCGCCAATGCTCAAGCGCCTTTTCGAGCTTGACGCCCCCACGGCCGACATACTTCAAGCCTTCGCCCAGAAGACGAATGTCAGCTTCCGCATCTACGCCCGTGCCGGCTTTTTCTATTTTTTGTCCGCCGACCAAAATCTTTCCTGCCAATATCAGCGCCTGCGCCCGCGCGCGCGAATTCGCGATTCCGCGCTCCAGCAGCAGCTTGTCGAGCCTGACTTTCAAATCGTCTCCATCGAGGTCTGCAACTCTTGAGCCTCCAACTTACCACCAAAGTGCCAGCAACCAACTCAGTGCAAGGTGTAGAAGCATCTCTGGCTGAGCTAGTTACACAGATACTTCCCCCCTTTTCCACAGTCTTTTCCACCAAGGTGTTGAAAAGTGTCATAAACGCTTCATGGTCTGATACCGGGTGGGCGAAGGTCATACGAAACGACGACCGGAGTTTCGAAAAATCAAGCTCGGATTTGTGCCTAGCCTCCTCTCCAAAACACGAACTCTTCGACCAAAACCCGTTTCGAGTTTTATGGCCCTATCGTGCCATGGCCATTAGCCCGTCGTGCCATTGCGCTTGAAGGTGAAACGCATCATCTTAGTAGTGCACCCAATTGGTGGGTGTTTACGCGGTAAGGAAAGTCTGAGATGTTAGAGCAAACGACAAAACGGGAAGCTGGCACGACGTGGGTTGGCGCGGCTTACGAAAGTGATCGCAGCCGGCTGGGTCTGGCGCTCGTTCTCCTGTTAGTTGCGCTTGCCGTACTTGTCGTGAAGGATCGCGGATTCTGGTTTGGCGATGCAGAGACGTCCGTCGCCGATGAGACGTCACCTGAGTGGGTTCCGAGCAGCATCGCACAAGCGCCAGCAGTTCCAGCTGTCAAAGCCAAGGTACATGTTGCTGCCGCCAAGAGCACAGCCGAGCCGGTAGTTGTGGCGCGGCCCGCAATCGCAACCAGCCGTACCGCCAATCCGCCGACCGTGATTCCGCCACTGGAAGTCGAAGTGATTGCCGGCGACACACGCGACACCGTCCATCTGGGTAGCAACGCCGCCAAAATTGAGATGCCACCCGCTTCGAGGTCCGGAGCTGCGAGTTCAACGGCCGCCGAACGGGGTCCGGCCACGGTTGCAGCGGAGCGGGTACAGATGTCTCTGGCTAAAGCGACGATACCGCCGCAGGAGTCGCCCTATCCTTTACTGGGCCGGCAAATGAAGGTCCAGGGTTCCGTGTTGCTGCAAGCGCTCATCGGAGCCGACGGCGTCATCCGGGATTTGCGCGTGCTCAGCGGTCCTGCCATTCTGGCCTCGGCGGCCCGCGAAGCTGCGCGCCGCTGGCAATTCAAGCCTTATTTGGAGAACGGACAGCCAGTCGAGACCCAAGCCAAGATCACGGTGAACTTCACCATCAAAGTGTTGGAAAATGGCGCACGGGATCAGATGGACACGGTCGTGGCTCTGTCAAGAGGCGGAGAATAATCAAGCTCACCTGGTTCACACCATACTTCAGGCTCGGCGCGAGAATCCACCAGAAATCTTCCTAGCACAACGAACAGAAAAGCGGGCTTCGCGTTTTGATTCCGCAGCCCGATAGCAAACGCCACCATCTTCCTGTGTATAATGCCCAGCGTTCATGGACTGGGCACCTGCATCCGCCGTCCGCTGGTTGTTGGACTCGGAGCATGGCGCTGCGGACCGCCTGATTCCACGCTGGCTCTTCCTGCGAGCGCTCGGCCTCATCTATTTCTCTGCCTTTTTCTCGCTGTTCTTTCAAATTCGCGGGCTTATCGGTCCAGAGGGAATTCTACCGGCAAACGACTATCTGCAAGCGGTAGCGCACTCGTTTGGCCACGCACGCTTCTGGTTTGCGCCGACGCTCCTGTGGTTTTCAAGCGGATCGCGCATGCTCGTGGCTCTTTGTACGGTAGGCATGGTCGCGTCGCTGCTGTTGGCTTTGAATGTGTGGCCGCGCGGAACGCTGGGAGTTTGTTTCGTGTGTTTTCTTTCCTTCGTAAGTGCAGCCGGAGACTTCTCTGGTTACCAGTCCGACGGCATGTTGCTGGAAGCCGGATTCATCGCGCTTTTCTTTGCTCCCCCGGGATTTCGCCCGGGCTTGGGTGCTGCCCGGCCACCTTCTCGTGCCAGCTTGTTCCTGCTGCAGTGGGAATGGTTTCGCATCTATTTCGAGTCCGGCATCGTCAAGATTGTGAGTGGAGAGCCCCAATGGCGTCAAATGACCGCCATGGACGAGTACTATCAGAACGGACCGCTGCCCACCTGGATCGGCTGGTACGCGCATCATCTGCCACACTGGTTTCATGCCTCGACGGTGTATGCCACGCTCGCACTCGAACTGGGTTTGGTCTGGATGCTATTTCTGCCGCGGCGTTTGCGGATTGTGTGCTTTTTCATCGTGACGCCGTGGCAAATCGGCATCATCCTCACGGCCAACTACACATTTCTGAACTACCTTGTCCTCGCGCTGGGCTTCCTGCTGTTGGATGACCGCGTGTTACTGCACCTCTTGCCGCGGCGGTGGAGAAAACCATTTCTTGATCGTCGAGACGTAGATCGTGCAGCATTGTCAGAACCAACCGACGCGGGCACGACCGGACCCGATTCTTCCTCCAAGTTGCGCGATGTTGCCACAGGATCCAGTCAAGCCAGCGGATTCGAACATAGTCGCGCTCAGAATTGGCGAGAGCACTTTCGTCCGCAGCTGAACGCGCTGAAACTTTCAATAGTCGGAGTGGTGCTTGGCTGGGTATTCTACGCGACCTCGGTGGAACTACTGTGGATCGTCATACCCACGCTAAGACTGCCCACCACACCGGTCGAAGCGCTCGAGCCATTTCGCATCGCCAATCGATACGGCCTGTTTGCCGTCATGACTCGAGGCCGCTACGAAATCGAGTTCCAAGGCTCGGAGGACGGGCAAGCCTGGCAGGCATATGGTTTCCGCTATAAACCGCAGGACCCAGCCAAGCCGCCGGGCGTTTACGCGCCCTACCAGCCGCGCTTCGACTGGAACCTGTGGTTCGCTTCTCTGGGCTCGTGGCGCGAGTATCCGATCGTACTTAGCACCGAGATACGGCTGCTTGCGAACGAACCGGCGGTACTTGCGCTTTTTGCAGGGAATCCATTTCCGCAAGGGCCGCCCCGCCAGGTGCGTTCAGTTCTCTGGCAATATTGGTTCACCACGATGGACGAGAAACGCAAGACAGGGCTCTGGTGGCGCCGTCAGTTCGTCGGACTCTACGCGCCAACGCTCACCCGCGACCCTGACGGAAAGATCCGCGTCGTCGAATGGCCCGTGGTTACTCCCCGAAAATGATTTCGTAACAGAGCAGGAGTTTCTCAACCGACGTGCTGCTCTGCGCGTGCTGGGTTTTGCCGATGGCTTTGATTCTCGGATAAGCGGTTTTCAGAGCGGTTCAATAGCCACAGCAATAGCAATACTCCAAATAATGCCAGCAGGAAAAAGAGAATTCCTCCATGCCGATGCAAGTTGCCATGCAAGAATCCAGGGTCGACGTGGGTCCCGAGCATGGAGATCGTGAAGATCCGAAACCCATTCTTGGCAATGGAGAGAGGAATTGCGGCCAGAACGACAGCAGCTTTCCGCCAAAACGACCGGAGAAACAGATGCGACAGAACCATGCTGGTGACGATCAACATCAGGCTGGAGCGCAGGCTACTGCATTCCTGCGCCACCTCAAGACTCAATCCTGGTATCGATAGCATGACACCATCCTGAGCAACCGGAATGCCCCATGCCGAAAACAGCCAACTGGCCGAGAGGGCCGAACCGTGCTGCCAGAGGGCCACAATCTTATCCAGCGTGAGTGCTGGAACAGGAACTAACCAGAATAGAAAACAGAGAGGAAAGAGCAACGCCCGAAAAGTCCGAATCCCGAAGCAGACAATAAAGGCCCCCAGCCACCATGTCACAAGCGAGATCATGCCCCATGTCAGTTGCGTATCGACTGGCGCGGCAAACTTTCCACCCAAAGCAAGCAATACTGCCACGATCAACAAAGCTGTACCGATGCTATAGTTTGATTTGCTATCGGCTTTCGGTGAAGGCCATTCCGTATAGATCAGAGCCGCGCTGATCGGAACTATCAGCAGAATTTGCGTATATTCATCGCGTCGCAATGCAAGCGCGAGGGTTCCCAACAGGGGGCGCCATCCGACCACGAGAGAACCCGCAACCGCAAGACTAAATTTCAGAAATGGCGGCAATCTACTCATCTGTCCTTTAGCAACTCACGAAGCAAAATACCCCTGCAAAACTTTGGCAATCCGTTCGCTTGCGTGACCGTCCCACAACGGCGGTATCGATCCCTTCCTGGCTCTTCCCTCAAGAATCCTCGCCAGTTCAGAGTTAAGCAATACTAGATCCTGCCCAACCAGAACGTTTGTTCCCAAAGTAACTGTAACCGGGCGTTCGGTGTTACTGCGCAAAGTCAAGCAGGGTACGCCGAGATAGGTTGTTTCTTCCTGAATGCCTCCCGAGTCGGTAATGACCACGGCGGCTTGGCGCTGCAGGGAAAGGAACTCGATGTAAGGTACCGGTTCCAGAAGATGAAGCATCCTGACATTGATGCCGAATTGTTCGATACGCTGGCGTGTCCGTGGATGCACGGGAAAGAACACTTCCAGTTGCTCGCTCACTTCAAGAAGCGCCTGGAGAATACTCCGCAAACTCACACTGTCGTCGACGTTCGAGGGGCGATGCAGGGTAACCAGAGCGTAACGCTCCGGCAGGCCGTTCTTCGAACATCGCATCGCAGCAGGAAGAAATTGAACGAGAGAATCGATCATCACATTCCCCACGCGGTAGATTTTCTCTGGGGGAATGCCCTCGCGCTGAAGGTTGACGTCTCCATCCTCTGAGGGAGTAAACAACAGGTCGGCAATGCCGTCGGTCACAATGCGGTTGATCTCCTCCGGCATGGTGCGATCGAAAGAGCGGAGTCCAGCTTCGACGTGGGCCACCCTAATGAGCAATTTCGAGCACACTAGAGCTGCTGCTAGTGTGGAATTCACATCCCCGTATACGAGCACCACGTCTGGTTTTTGCTCCAGAACCACCGGTTCAAAACTGGTCATCACCTCTGCAGTCTGACAGGCATGGCTGCCGGATCCGACCTCGAGGTTCACATCCGGTTCGGGTATGCCGAGTTGGGAGAAGAAAACATCTGACAGGTTCTTGTCGTAGTGCTGACCAGTATGAACCAGGGTCTGCCGCGCTCCGGGCCACTTTTCGAGAGCGCGCATGACGGGCGCAGCTTTCATAAAGTTGGGCCTGGCTCCTACGACATGGAGAATGTGCATAGCTTCTCCGACCATGGTAACTCACAGCCTGATTCATCGGCGGGCTGTCGTGTTATCGAGTCGGTTTATCGGCATAGGTTCGGGCTTGACGAAACTCACCAGATTAGTTGTTCTCCGTTTGCCTAGCCCATGGTGTGACGGCAACTGGTGGGACAGCAGCTAGTGTGCCATCCGGAATCATAAACCTCGTGACCATAGCGCTTGCGACAGACAGCCCTGCGCAAATCAGCATGACAATTCGGAATCCAAACACAAACGCTTTCCGAATCAGTTGTTCGATGGCAGATGTTGTACTGGGATTGAGGCCAGCGGGGATCTGCAAGCCGGCGAGTTTGATCTCGTCTGCTTGGAGTTGGTGCAGAACGGCCGGCGGCAGCGGGAGATGAGCCAGACTCTGATTCAGTCGAGAACCAAAGGCGTTCACCATCACCACCCCAAGGACTGCAATCGCGAGCACACCAGCTGCGCGGGCAACTGCATTGTTAATTCCAGAAGCAGTTCCGACTCGATCGTGATCTACTGAATCCATCACGACCGTGGTGAGAGGGGCTACCGTGACCGCTAACCCAAACCCCAGGACAACCACCGCTGGGAAGAACGCCTTCCAGTAGCTATCGCCAACCGAGGGCACAGCAAACAAAATGAAACCCAATGCGGCGATCAGCGGTCCGATGATCAGTGGGCCTCTTGCACCATAGCGCGCAATGAGTCCGCCAGACCAGCGGGAAAGCAGAAACATCAGCAGGATGAAGGGCAGGACGGCAGCGCCGGTTCCGGTTGCGGAGTATCCCTGGACCTGGATCAGATTCAACGGAAACAAAAAAAAGAAAATTCCAATCGCGGCGTAGAGGAACAGCGTGAGCAGGTTGGCGCCGCTAAAGCTGTGAGACGCAAACAACGACAGGGGAACCATCGGTGCAGTCGCTTTAGACTCAACGAACGGAAACACAAGTAGAGAGCCGAAGCCGACAATCAAGCTCCCGAGCACCAGAGGATGCGCCCAACCCAGGTTCACTGATTCGATGAACCCGTAAACCAAGCCTCCCAGTCCAAGAGTGACCAGTTGGGCTCCAAGCCAATCGATAGGCCCGGCGTTGACATTGCGGCTTTCAGGAATATGCCGAGTCGAAATGGCCATCACGGCCGCTGCGACCGGGAGATTGATGAAGAATACCCAGCGCCAGGAAGCATGCTCGACCAGCCAGCCCCCGAGGACGGGCCCCACTGCGGCAGTGATGGCGGTGAAACCCGACCATGTGCCGATCGCCTGACCGCGGCTTTTCTGGTCGAAGGATGTGCTAATGATCGCAAGGCTGCCGGGCACGAGCAATGCTGCCCCCACACCTTGAATGCTCCTAGCGACGATCAGCTGATGAATGTTGAAGGCAACTCCGCAACCAGCGGAAGCTAGCGCGAAGATGGCGGTTCCCACGATGAACATCAGGCGTCGCCCGAATAAGTCGCCGAGAGCACCACCGACAAGAATCAATCCCCCCAGGAACAATCCATACGACTCGATCACCCATTGCACATCTACAACCGTGGCCTGAAGAGATGCTTGGAGGGCAGGCAGAGCGACATTCACGGCCGTGCTGTCGATGAAAGCCATGCTGGAACCTAGAATGGTTGCGGCCAGTATCCAGAGTCTGGCCTGTTCTCTACACGGAACTCCACTACTCGCTGATCGGATTACGGCTTCATCGCAAGGCGGCCTCATGGAGGTTACGGATGCATCCCAGTGGCGAAAGGCTTCCAAGATGTTGACACTCGGACTTCACGCGCCAACTTCATGCGTGCAACCGGGTAAAAGCAAGTCGGAAAACAACACCGAGTCCGAAACGCGGAGGAACCTCTTTAGGAGTTGAAGCTGATGGGTTTCTACTTCTTATCGCAAAGTCGGCGTAACCGATGCCGCGACCTCCTTGTCGCCGACGCAATCAAGGGCTTGCGCATCTGCGGCACTGGTGAAATCGCGACCAGACAATTCGTTACTCACAAACTGTCTGCCCTGAAGAACCGCTTCCACAGCGGCTAATAGTTCGCTTCCGGCATGTGCTTTAACCACGTAGCCCATGGCCCCCAGTCTGAGGGCTTCCTGGATGACGTCGGCCGAGGATTCTTGACTGAGAAAGAGTATTTTGGAATTGGGTGCGAGCTTGCGAATTTGTCGAGCAGCCTCGATTCCATTCAGTTTTGGAAGACCGATGTCGAGCAGAATTAAGTCTGGCCGCAGTTCCTCGGCCCTCTTAACAGCTTCTAATCCATCGGACACTTCGCAGATGATTTGCAATTCCGGTGCCTTGGAGAACACCGAAGACACGAAAGCCCGAAAGGGCTGGAAGTCATCGACTACGAGAATGCGGATTGATGCTAATGGCAGCAAGATCGCGCTGGTACTGATCGGGAACCATGTATTGGCCATTAAGCATCCTTGCCACGACGAGTTGTCAGCTTCGCAAGGAACCGTCAGGTGTGGCGCGGCGGAAGGATGCGGAGTAGCCTTTTCTGCTTTTAGTCCCTTTCGCGGTCGAACGAAACTAGCATTTTCTTTGTTAAGCCAGATTTTATTGATAGGGGGTCAGCGCGCTTGCCAACCGGAGGGTCAGCGCGGGCTGGAGAAGCCGGGACGTCCATCCCGGATTCGCGTCGAAAATTCGGGGTCTTTGTCCGCCAGGCGGGCGGCCGCGTTGATGTGTACCCGCTCCTTCAAGTCCTTGAGCGGCAAGCCATCTGTCACCAACTGGTGTCGCTCATACATCATTTCGTCGGAGTGTCCGTTAAGCAGAATGCGCCAATCCCAGCGCGTCCGGACGCCTTCTCTTGCGGCTTCGGCCACTGCAATATTCGTGGTGCAATTGTTGGTCAGAGCGTTGTACCACTCGGGCGTGTTGTGCAGTCGGTTGATATGGCCCAGGTATTGAAGGAACAGCCCGCGCGCCTGCTGCGGGGTGGCAACCGTATGAAACAGGTAAACCTCTTCCCCGGTACGATAGTTCGTGCGCAGACGGATCAGGTCACGTTCGTCGCTGACAATGTACATCAGTTCGTATTGCCGGAAGAATCCGAGAATCGCAGAATACCCTTGACCGACGATCTTGCGAGTCTCAATCGAAATGGGAACGCGCCCCTGGTCGCCAAAATCGAAGCTGACGATGGGATGCGCAATCCAGGGCGATCCCCAATACGTCAGTGCGATGTCCAATCCGTTCAACTTCGAAAGATTGAAGGTTCTCGTCTCCCAGTTGCAGTGGTAGTCGAACTCGGCCTGGTAATCGCAGTTGCGGACGTTGTGTATGGTTACACGATCGCCGTCAACCTCAGCCCAGGGTGTTTGAGCTACATCGGCCTGCCAATCGCGCGCGTTCGATGGCCTGAGTGAGAGCCACCAGGCGAGCACGAGGACGAACCCAGCGAGGGGGATCAGGAAGGCAAATCGACGGTAGAACAGCGCGCCCCCGGATATCCCGACGAGATAGATCGCGGCGACCGGCTTGCGAAGCGAGGCTGGCGGTAGATCGAAATACAGCGCAGCCGTCGCCCAAAGCGTGAGCACGACCACGATCAAAGTCGCGACGCCAATACCGACTCTGCGGAGCCATTTTCTCCCAGCCACCATGGTCAGCCGTTTCTCTCTTTGCAAGGCATAGTTTGCGACCGGTCGACAGACGCCGGATAGATCCCCAAGCTACAGCACGCCTTCACTCTGCATTTGCTTCACTACGAGCTTGACCAAACCGTTGATCGTCTTGTGGACGTTGGATGGATTGAAGGTGTCGGTTACCCCGGTCCAGACCAGATCCCCATCGGACGAAGCAGTGCTGTAAAGATTAGTCTCGATGCGCACTTTCTTTTCTTCCCGCAGGTAGTCGGGCGAGTAGACCACCGGATACACCACGCGATAGTAGCCATAAAAGGTGGTGTAGTACGGAACGGGCGAGACATAAGGGCCACCTGGGATATAGGTGACGTTCTTTTCTACTTTGATCAGGCGCGACACCACAACCGCGTCGATCTTGTTCTCCCGGATCTGCGTCTTCAGGTAATTCAGGTCGAGCTGCGTGGACTCAGGCCTAAGCAGAATCGCGTGTCCGGGAATCGCTATCGCGCCGGTTTGCGCTAGCTGTTCCGCAAGTGCGTCCTCGAAATCGGCGCGAATCCCGGTCTTGTCGCTTAGCCCCAATGCCAGGACCCGGCGAAAATTCTTCTCTGTTGGGTAGTTGGGGTTTTTCCAACTCATGACCAACTTCGGCTTGGAGAAAGCCAGCGTCATCACCGCCGCGACCACAATGAAGACCGTCAGGACTCTTCGATTCAAGCGGGACCTCGATTTACCGCAACGCCGACGGGTCGCGATTCTCTGATCCCGTCGGCGGCTTATAAACTTATCAGGTTTACGAACAAGCTGCATCTTGCTTGCACATCTGGGAGGGAAGTTCTAGGCTGTGGGGTCGTCGCGGTTCGACTTCACAGCCCGCTAAGCGTCCACATGAAACATCAGTCGGCAACCAAATCTAGAACCCTGTTCCTGATGAGAAGCACCTGCCTGGCGGTGCTCTTGGCAGCCGCGGCCCTCGGGTCGCAAAGTCTTGCGACTGCTGACGCCTCATCCCAATTCAGCGTTACTTTGCACCAGATCACCGCATCCGGCCGCCTGTCGGATCTTCGCTGGCCCGATTTTTCCGACTACCAGGTCCATGTAGCGAATTTTTACGACGCGGCGGGTTACGCCCCGGCGTGGCTGCGTAACAATGAGCCAACCCAACAGGCGCAAACCTTGATCGAGGTGCTGAAGCAGGCCGACAGCAAGGGCCTGAATGCCGAAGACTACGATGGTTCACGTTGGGCAGATCGCCTGTCTCGTCTGCACCAGTCCCCATCTCAGGAGGACCAGGCACGCTTTGATGCTGCCCTCACGGTTTGTGCCATGCGTTACATTTCCGATTTGCACATTGGGAGAGTCAATCCGCAGCATTTCAAGTTCAATCTCGACGTCGCGCCCAAGAAATACGATCTGCCATTGTTTCTGCGGGAGAAGCTGATCAATGGCGCGGATGTGCGGGCCGAACTGGATCAGGTAGAACCCCCGTTCGCCGGGTACAAACGCACCGAGCGAGCCCTGCAACAATACATGGAGTTGTCGCGACAGGATGACGGAGAGCAACTGCCAATTCCTGCCAAGCCGGTCGAACCCGGCGGTGCGTATGACGGAATACTGCGCTTGACGCGTTTGTTGCGCCTGCTGGGAGACCTCCCCGATAGCACCCCACCCGAAAACACAAATCTTTACGCCGGCCCTGTGGTCGCTGCCGTCAAGCGCTTTCAGGAGCGGCATGGCCTCAGTCCGGATGGACGCCTTGGTACGCAGACGCTGAAGCAGCTAAATCTGCCTTTAAGCTTTCGAATTGAACAGTTGCGTCTGACTCTGGAACGCTGGCGCTGGGTTCCGTACGCGTTCCCTCGGCCACCAATCGTCGTCAACATCCCCGAGTTTCGCTTGCGAACCTACGACAAGGACGGCACAATCGCGTTGATGATGAATGTGATTGTGGGCAAGGCTTATCGCCACGAGACTCCGGTCTTCGAGCGGGATATGAAATACGTGGTGTTCCGCCCGTATTGGAACGTGCCGCCGAGCATTCAGCGCTCTGAAATCGTGCCCGCGATAAGAAAGGACCGTGACTACATCGCCAAGAAAAACTACGAGGTGGTCACTCCTCAGGGCAGCGTAGTAACTTCGGGCACGATCAGCGATGATGTTCTCCAGCAGCTCAGCGCCGGGAAGTTGCTGGTGCGGCAAAAGCCCGGCCCATCCAACGCCCTGGGGCTCGTAAAGCTAATGTTCCCCAACGAATACAACGTCTACTTGCACAGTACGCCATCCCAGCAGTTGTTTTCGCAATCGCGCCGTGACTTCAGCCACGGGTGCATTCGGGTTGAAAAGCCTGCTGAACTGGCGGCGTGGGTCTTACGGGATAATCCGGGTTGGCCGCTGGAGCGCATCCGCGCGGCCATGCAGACGGGCAAAGACAACGTGCAGGTCAATCTCACCGCGCCTGTGCCCGTGTTGATCCTCTACGGAACAGCGGTTGTGGACGAGCAGAACGTGGTTCATTTCTTCGACGACATTTACGGCTACGACGCTGAACTAGAAAAGGTCCTCGCCCGGGGGTATCCGTATCCCGAATGAAGGATGAACGCGGGGCTGGGCGCCGCCTAACCAGCGCCTGGCGGTCTCCCCGGCGGTAAACACGATTGCGCCGTTCCCCCAAGAATTCCCGCCAGCCAAGCCTGGTTTAGGCTACCATTGCTGAGGCTATTTGTGACACGGGACCCCAGACCGCGCCAGGAGCGAGATGCGCCGAGAAACGACGCTGCCGGCGTACGCACGCCGTCAGAGGGAGCCAGTTCTTCGTCCGATGCGAATCTACCCTCCGATGCTCCAACCTTCGTGGATTATTCGCCGGACGCGCCGACGGTGATCGACATTTCGCTGGGCTCCCCCGCCGTACCCCCGAAGGACAATTCAAAGCAACGACTCAGGCCCGTCGTGCCAACGGACTCGACCACACTGCAGCCGGGTATGCTGCTTGCGCAGAGGTACGAGGTCGTCCAGATTCTCGGGCAAGGCGGTATGGGCGCGGTTTATAAAGCGACCGATCTCGAACTGAACCGCACCGTTGCGCTGAAGGTAATCAGGCCTGATTTGGCTCGCGACAAGGCAATCGTCGATCGCTTCAAGCAGGAACTGCTGCTGGCTCATCAGGTGACTCACCGCAACGTCATCCGCATTTACGACCTGAGTGAAGCGGACGGAATGAAATTCATCACCATGGAGTACGTCGAGGGCGAGAACCTGCTGACCCTCATCCATCAAAAAAAGAAATTCTCTCCCGAAGAAGCGGTGGAGATTATGCAGCAGGTGTGCCGGGCGTTAGAGGCCGCGCACACTGTGGGCGTGATTCATCGCGATCTGAAACCGCAAAACATTATGCGCGACAAAACCGGGCGGATCCTGGTGATGGATTTCGGCCTGGCTCGCACTCTGGAAGGCGATGGCATGACCCAGAGCGGAGCCCTGGTGGGGACGATGGAGTATATGTCTCCCGAGCAGGCGTTGGGCAAGCCTCTGGATCAGCGCTCCGACATTTTTGCCCTGGGACTCATCTTTTACGAAATGCTCACCGGGCAAATGCCGTTCAAGGCGGATAGCACTATCGCCAGCCTCATCAGACGTACCCAGGAGCGGGTCACGCCCGTTTCTGATCACGACAACACTATTCCTCGGTCGGTGAGCGAAATCGTCACCAAATGTTTAGAGCGCGATCTGGAGTTGCGTTATAAAACCGCCGCCGAGCTTTTGGCTGACTTGGAAACCTGGCAGGGCAAACGTGCCGGCGCTACCTTAAGCTTCGAGCCTAAGATCGGTCCGTGGGGCCGGACGATCCCATGGCCATCGATTACGGCCGGCCTAATCGTAGTCATTCTCGCGATCGGTGGATACCACTTCCGCGACAAGCTGTTTCAGCCGTCTCCCGCGCAAACCACTGTGGCTCCGGCCGTGTCGCTGGCAATCCTGCCTTTTAGAAATGCTTCCGGAGACCCCACTTTGGATTGGCTGGGTTCGAGCCTGGCCGAGATGTTGAGCACGGATGTGGGACAGTCATCGCAGTTGCGCACCGTAAGCCCCAACCGTCTGCACCAAATATTCGCCGACCTGCGCATTTCCTCCACCACCGAGCTCGATCCAACCGTAATTCGCCGTGTAGCTGATTTCAGCACCGCCGACCGCGTGGTTTGGGGTCAGTATGCCAAGTTCGGCGATCAAATCCGCATTGACGCCACACTGCAGGACATCAAGAATGGCCGCACGGTTGCGCTGAAGGCAGACATCCCCAGCGAGAAGGAAATTCCGGGCGCGATCGATCGCCTGGCCGATTCCATCCGTCAGAAACTTGCGCTCCCGGAGAATGTGCTTAAGGAGTTGAAGGCCAGCTCCTTCCAAACCACTTCAAAATCGGTGGCCGCGTTGCGTGACTACAACCGTGGCCTCGGCTTGCAGCGGGACGGGAAAAACCTGGAAGCTCAGAAACAATTCGAGGCGGCGACGAAAGCAGACCCCAACTTCGCACTGGCCTTTTCCAAGCTGGCCCAGACCTACAGCAGTCTGGGCTATGACAGCGAGGCCGAGCAGTCCGCCCAAAAAGCGGTGCTCTTGAGCCAGGACCTCCCCACAGCCGAGAAGTATTTGATTTCTGCCATTCATTCCCAAGTAACCAAGAATTATCCGGAGGCAATCAAGGCTTACGAGAATCTCGCCAAGGCTTCGCCGGATAACTCTGACGTGGAATCAGCGCTGGCCAACCTCTATAAGGATTCCGGGAACCTCGCGAAGGCTCGTGAATACTACCAGAAGCTCCTGACCGCGAACCCGAAGGACGTTGCCGCAACGCTTGAGCTGGGACGCGTAGCCATCAAGAGTGGCGACGCCCAGGGTAGCCTCGACCCCCTGAGCCGCGCCTATACCTTGGCAATTCAGATGAGCAATCCGGAGCAGGAGGCTGCCAGTCTGCACTTCATGGCGGTGGCTTACGGAATGTTGAGCAAGCCGGAAGAAGACCTGCGCAACGAAGAACAGGCGCTGACTATCTGGCGGCGTATCGGCCAGAAGCGTGGGCTCGCGCTTAGCCTGAAGCAGATGGCCACAGCTCAAGCTTCGCTCGGCAAACCCAAAGATGCTCTGGCCAACTTCCAGGAGGCGATGCAGCTTCAGCGTGAAATCGGCGACAAGCGCGGCTTGGGCGATACTCTGATCGATCTGGGTAATTTCTATGATGACAAGGGCGACCACGACCAGGCGCTCAAAATGTACAAAGAAGCACTGCAATTGCAGCGCGATCTCGGAAATGAAAGCCTGCAAGCCATCTGCTTAAACAACATCGGAAGCGCGTACTCCAACAAGGGCCAATACGAGGACGCACTGACCTACTTCCAGCAGGCGTTGCAACTGCGTGAAAAATCGAAAGTGCCGCAGGACATCGTCGAGGCGGTCCACAATCTCGGATATACCTCGGCCGAAATGGGTCAGTACGATCAGGCGATTTCGTATTACCTGCGGGCATTGGACTTGCGCCGCAGCATGGACGACCCGCAGGGGGCGGCCATTGAAAGTTATAGCCTGGGCACGTTGTTTGGTTATCAGGGGCGGTTCGGGGCGGCCATCAAGTCAAATCAGGAAGCGCTTAAGACTTTCCGCGATATCAAGGATAGGACTCCTTGGATGGCCAGAGTGTTGGGCGGCACCGCGCAAGCTCTCATCCTCGCCGGACGCGGAGACGAGGCAAAAAGTTATCTCGGACGAGGCTCTCGCGCTCTCGCGCGAGCTGAAGAATGACGGCGTGTTGGCGGAAACACTGGGATTCCAGGGCGATGCGTTCTTCTACAACGGAGACTTTAAATCTGCGCATTCTTCGTATTCCCAAGCGCTGCAGGCCGCCACGCGCAGCAAGGAGCCGGCCACGATCGTGGTTGCAAAAGCCAACCTGGCCATGGTTGAAGTTGAGGAAAAACGCAGTCAGGAAGCTATTTCCAGCCTCCGCCCGCTGATCCAGCAAGCGGATGACCTCGGGTTGAAGTACGTTTCAGTCGAGTCCTCCATCTTCATGGCGGAAGGCATGATGCAAAACCATGACTTCGCTCATGCGCGCCAGCAACTGGAGCGTGCTCTGCTGCTCTCAGATAAACTCGGACAGCAACCGCTGAGCGCCCGGACGCATTATCTGTTGGCTACGATTGAGCGAGATTCCGGTAACAGCAGTGAGGCGCAGGATAATTATCGTGAGGCTCTCCGCCTCCTGGACACCATGAAATTGGATCCCGGCGCTGAGAACCTACTACAGCGCTCGGACTTTAAGGCCATCTACGACGAGTCTACGCGAGCGACCGAGGCGACCCTGAACTAGACCGCCGTCGGAACCTTAGAATGCATCAGAGCACACTCGTCATCCTGACCTGGAACGCACTTGTTACCCCGAACGCGGTAGCCATCTATATTCTTACGTCACAACTGATATCACCACTCCAGCAAACAGCCAGATCCCTGGTTGCGCTCGGCGTACCGAATCGTAACTGGATCCGGCAATTGTCAAGCTGGTGTAAAGGTGAAGCACAATCGGAGCGCAAAAAAGGGTGCCGCATTCCGTGGCACCCTTTGGTTATTGACAGCGCTCAGTTCCCGCGAAGTCAGTTGTTACTTATTTGACGTTGTACACGACAGCGTTGACGTTGGTATTTCCTCCGCTATCGATTGCCGTCACCGTAAACGTGTGCAGCCCTCGGGTGGAAGTATCGACGCTGCCGGTACACGCCAACCCGTTGCCGGTCTGCGTGCACGAGGTCTGCGTGCCTGGCTTTTGCGTGCAGGTTGCGTCCGTCAGATAGGGACCGGTCGGGTTGTTGGCAGGTTTCGACGTAAACGGATTGGTGCAGCTATAAGACGCCGTGACCGACTGACCTTTGGTGTAGGTCGTGAACTTCGGAGAGCTGATCTTGATCCCCGGCAGGGCCTCACCCGGCGTGTCATAGGTTGTTACCCAGCAGGAAGCTCCACCATTGCCTTTGCCCTTGGTCGTACCATTATCGATAAAGAATGTATCGATCTGGTTGCTCTGGAACAGTGGGCCGGTCGCTGGCGGCGTGCACGGGTGCAGCGGATCGGGACCACTATCGCCCTTGAGCCAACCAGGGAATGGGTTCAAAAGGCCAAAAATCCCGGGGTAGGTGAACATTGGGTTGTCGGCTCTCAAGAACTCGAAGTCGGTCCCAAGCTCGGCAAAGAAATTCTGGTCGGTGCCCGAACCGCAGGTTCCACCCGGAGACAGAGGGCAGGTAACTTCGAACATGACGGACGAATCGATACCTGAATCTTCGGCGTTCTCGTAGACAAAGCAGTGTGCAGGCCAGAAGCTTCTCTGCACCAGTGCGTTGCAAGCTGATTGAGAAATCAGTATCGGCTGGATCTGTACCACCGGCGTCGGGTATGAAGCCGTCAGCTGTGCGTTGTAGTCGTAGACTTGGGTTCCTGAGGCGTTTGGGAAAGGAAGAGTCGTTAACGCGGCTGTCGAAATCACTGCCGTCTGAGCGTTCGGCGTAAATGTCCAGCTCAGAATGTCCTGATTGTTGTCCCCGCCACCTGTCGAGGCCGTGAACCCGACCCAGGCATTGCCGTTGTTCAAAGTGATTGTGCTCAAGTCAAAGAGCACGCCGCCCGGAAACAAATCGTTGCCATCCAAGATAACGTCGAGGCTGCTGCAAGTCGCAGTGTGGTTCGAACCGCAAGTCATCAGGGAAGACGGCGTATACGTAATCGTCGCCGTATGGCGGTTTCCGTCCGCCAGGGTGACTGGGGTCGGCAGCGCATTGAGATTGAAGTTATCCGCAAGACGGCAACTGGGTGAGGTGCTGTTCGCAGCAGTGCCCGAACAGTTTTGAACCGCAACATGGTTATTGTTGGGGTCGCCGTCGTTCTGGAAGGTGTCGAACTCCACCGCCAGGCTATTGGTGATGCCAGTGCCACCGGTGCAAGTATTACCGCCGAAGCCGATCCCGCAGCCGTCAGGGCCTAAGGCGCTCGTCCCGGCGTCCGAATTTTGAATTACGAACGCAATACCGTCTGCAGGGCTCAAATCTGTATTGCCCCCGGTGATCTGAAACATAAAGGTAGTCGAAAAAACGCCGGAAACCGGCTGCTGACTGTTGAACCAGGCAGACCCCGCCGTAGCGGTCTGATTTGGCGTGACCCGGAGCACAGTCGTTACCCCTGGTGGCGGAGGCGGGACTGCCGGAAAGAAACCTGGATACCCTGCGTTGGTGCCATTCAAGGTCAGGCAATTCTGGTTCGAAGTGAAATCCGGAGAATAATTAGGAGACGCAGGGCACTGTGCCCACGCCGCCTTACTTCCGCCAAAAGCCATCAAAGCCGCGAGCGCGGCCATCATGAAGAACCTCGTGATTCCTACCCTCATACATCCCCCTTTTTACCGCACGCTGGCTTTGCCAGTCGCGCCTTTGAACTTAACGTGAGTAGACTGGGCAGGCTGAATGTCGAATTGACCAATCGGCACTACAGCAAGCCGTCAGCGACTCTCCGCCGGCGAAGAGTTGCAAACCGTGGCGCTTTCCCTTGTCGGGATTTTTCCGCCTGGGCTTCAAACGAAAACCTGGGATAAGGCTCGGAGTCTGAGATTGACTGTCTTCAGCAGGACTCCGATTCCTGAGGGGGATTGCAGGAACTGAGCGATCCTACCCGCTTCTGTGGCCGATAGTCAATGGTTATCGGCGAATTCACGCAATTCAGCTCTGCGCAAATTTTTGCACTCAACGCGATCCTGATGAGGCTGAAGAGCCCTGCCAGCATAGCCCTTTCGGTCCGGGAGAACCACAGCGTGAGCTTCGTACTTGGCCCAGATTCGCAATAGTCCTTTGCCGTACGTGGCAACACGGCCCAAACGAAGTGGCTCGCATGGGTCTGTTGCAAACGATTGCATCCGACTGGGAAATCAATTGACCATCCGGAAGACTGCCGATTATGAGAGCCTGATCTGCTTGACGACTGTAAGTACCGTCCCTGGGGCACGCCGACCTTGTCGTCACCTGTTGCTATTGGCTCGTATTCCGGCTCGGCCGCCGCAGAACGCGTGACCCGTCCTTATCCCAGCCAGGAAACGTAGCGAAAGTTCTGGTTACCGCTGGATCCCTGATAAAAGACAGGGCCTCGCCTGTTCGTTCAACCGGACATCGCGAGCGCTTATTTCTCGGGCGGCTTGTCAAAGGCCTGCTTGCATCCGACGCACCAGAAATAGATCTCGCTTCCGCGGCTTTCGGATTTATATTTCGGGCTACTCGCGCTCACGAGCATACCGGGTCTCGGGAAATGCTGGCAACAGACCTCGTGCCCTCCCATCCTTCGGGCAAGCCGAAACCTAGAATTTGGGGACAGTTCATGCTTTGTTTTCGGTTTGCCAAGTCTTAGAATGAGTAACCGTGAACGCGGCAATTGCGAGCCTCGCCCCAACTGACCCAATCATCGAGCGCCTTGAGGACCAGATTCGCTGGTACGACCGAAGAAGTAAATCCAACATGCAATGGTTCAAGCGGATCAAAATCACGGAGATCTTCTCCGCTGCGATCATCCCGTTGCTGGCGGCGTCCCGCCTCCCCCGTGCTGCGGTCGCGACCGGTGTTCTTGGTGTCCTGATTACAGTGCTTGAAGGGATGCTGCAACTCAACCAGTTTCATGAGAACTGGATAAGATACCGCTCGACTTGTGAGTCTCTTAAACACGAGAAATACATTTTCCTGGCGAACGCGGCCCCGTACTCGAATGTGGAGAAGCCTCGCACTCTGCTGGCAGAGCGGGTTGAGTCGCTGGTTTCGCAGGAGCAGTCGAAGTGGGCATCTGTTCAGCAACAGGATCCGAAGGGTAAGTCGGCCTGATCCGTGGCTCGCTTACGATGCGGCTGACCGGACTCGACGAACCAAACTCAGCCAACCGAGACTGCGCCGCGCACCCGTTAGCAGATCTCGAATTTCGTTTAAGGAAACGCAAAAGTTGGGCGGCATCTTTGTCAGCTATCGACGGAGCGACTCGCAAGGAGAGGCCGGTCGTTTGTTTGACGATCTGGTCAAGCACTTCGACGAACACACAGTGTTCATCGATGTATCCGCCATCGAGGCGGGACGCGACTTCCGCAAAGCAATAGAGGAAGGCGTCACCAAATGTGGCGTGCTACTTGTAGTCATGGGCCCGGAATGGCTCAACGCGAAAGACGAGCGCGGAGCACGCCGTCTCGACGATCCCGCGGATTTCGTCCGCATCGAAACCGCTGCCGCCCTGAAGCGCGACATCCCTGTTATTCCGGTTCTGGTGCGTAGCGCGAGGATGCCATCCGCTGAGCACTTGCCAGAGGAACTCAAGGAGCTGGCTTATCGCAATTGCATCGAGTTGACACATGCCCGATGGAGATCGGACATCCAGTTGCTGATCGAAGCGTTGCGTCGTCTGCTGGGAGATCCAAGCCAAGCCGGAACCAAAGTGGGACCCAACCCAACGGCGGCCTCAGCCCGACGCACTCAGGAGGAAGTGGCAGGATCAGCGAAGGTGGAGGGCGGTTCCGCGCGAATCGATCCCGCGGCGTTGCAGCAAGTCAGCCGGGAACTTGCGCTCCATATCGGACCGATTGCTGGCATCGTCGTGAAACGTGCGGCCCCGCAGTGTAACTCGATCGAAGATCTCTATCTTAAAGTCGCGGGAGAGATCGATTCCCCGGATGAGCGCCAGAAATTCCTTGTAGAGAGAGTCCCTATCTCGTCGACTCCACTCCCCGATATCGCCAGAGCCACAACTCTAGCAAAGAATGCGGCGGAACCTTCGGAGGTTCCTCCGCTTTCAGAGAAGAAGAAAGTAGGGGTCAAGCCTCCTCCACCCACAACCGGGGCGCGATTGTCGCGCCGATGGAGGTATCTGCTTCTCGCAAGCGGGGGAGGCGTCGTCCTGGTCGCAGTGCTCATTTTCAGCACACGTTTCGGATCATCGAAAGGAGCGGACTCTTCTCAGACCCTTCGGCCTTCGCCTCAGGAGGCCACGGTTGAGAAATCTGCTACGGACAAAGCCGGCATACCGCCTCCACCGGCAGAAACCTCCGCGCCGGTTACACGCCCTCCCAATGACAGCGGACCTAAATCTCCACTACGGGTTCGTGTTTCTCAAGAAGAGTCACGGGGTCTGCTTGTGACGACAGTCTTGCCCGTCTATCCACCACTAGCGCGGCAGGCGCATGTTCAGGGCGCCGTAGTTCTCGACGCCGATATCTCAAAGGACGGCACGGTTGAAACTCTTAAGGCGATTAGTGGCCATCCCATGCTGATTCCGGCAGCGGTCGACGCCGTTAAGCAATGGCGATACAAGCCCTATGTCGTGAAAGGCGAGCCGGTAGCGGTGAACACTCAGATTGTTGTCAACTTCACACTTTCGGGTGGATAGAACATTTTGTGCGTCCGAAAGTGTGAGATTACCCCAGCATCTTGAATGCCTTGACCAGGCTGAGCTGTATTCGATTGAACGATGCGGTCACAGTCGCAATCTCATCGCTTCCCTTCACCGGCAACGGGGGTATGTTTATATCTCCTTTACTGACGCGGTCAGCGGCATCCGACACAAGCTGGAGCGGCCGAATCACAATCAAGTAGACCGCGGCATCCAGGACGACGATGGTCGCAATCAGAGTGATTAAAAGACAAATGAGAAGGACATGAAAGGTCTGTTTCGCGTTCTGCACAGGCAACGCCATGGGGACAGAAACGATCTGCGCGGCTACGATCGAGCCTGGTTTCCAGCCAAAGCCGCGGGTCGACCCGTAGCTTTCGACCATGGCGGGCGGGGCGACCGCCGGACGACTGTGGCACTCCAGGCACGACGGTTCCGCGGCAATCGGCATCGCCAGGTACATCGAAGGACCGACCGGTGTCTCGCGCTCTCCTGTGACCTGCTTCTGCTCCGGGTGTTCACGCAAAAATGCGATGATATCTGCTTCCCAATCGGCGGCACGATGCTCCGGATTCGTCGGGTTGATCGTGGCTTCCCGGTACGCGTAGTCGGGATACTTCTGCCTCAGCTTGTTGAACGTACTGATCGCTCCAAAAGCCGGCACCGTCTCCGGCAGGAATCTTGTCTTGTGTTGCGGGTTCTGCTCGAGCAAGGGCGCCAGATCGGAAGCCGTGTAGTCCCGCACAGCCTTGGCGCTGGCCATCATCAACTCTGCTTCGCGGAGGACTTCACGGCGGGCGTTGTTGATCAGGAAGCTGTACGTGACTTGCGAAATAATCAGCCCGCCAGCTCCAAACAACACCAGCAAGATGAGGTTGAACTTCGTTAGCAGCTTCATTGTCGGAACACCCTTAGGACTGAACGGAGTCTGGTCAACGAGTTTGACCTGACCCATTTTTTGTACGAGTGGAACCTATTGGTTGCGCAGTGCCGAGCGGCTACTTGGGCGTCCCCAGGTTTTTGATGTCGACAGCAACCTTGGGGGCGACGTGGTCCAGTGCCTGCTCCACGACTTCACCCAGGGAACCGATATCTTGTGCAATAGCCGAACCGGTCGCGGCGACGGTCCCATCCGAGACCCGGTACAACTTGTACTCGACAGTGGTGTGGTATTCCGGGATATTGGTGGTCTGCCCCGCCTTGCCGGATGCTCCGCCTTCGTTATGCGCTTCCGTTAACGTGGTGAACAACACGAAGATACAATCTTTCTGCCGGGCCTCGGGCGAGACTTGATCGCCGGTGGCGTTCAGCGGCACTGCCTGTACGGTAGACTTCTTCAACTTACTAAAAGCCTTTACCAGCCGGTCGCGCGCAGCGACACCAGTAATTCCGCTCGCACTGCCAAGCACCGTAATACCCACCTTGACGATCTGATTATCCTGGGCGAGGCTGGATGCCACAATAAGACACGCGGTCAGAAACGCACAACCAACTACCAACCGAATTCGCTGCATAGGGCCTCACGTGGGCAGATATGCCCGACAAGAGGGTACCGCGAACGTGGCTGTGGCACAAAATATTTTCTGCGGTTTCCGCTTGGCCACCCTGCCGCTATAAATTCACTTGGCGGGCAGGAACTCGGTCCCAACCAAGGTCCACGCGGGCAGGGCCCCTTTATACTGTGTCCGGTTTTCGGGGAACTAATTGGGGGAGAGCTTGACCTCACTGCATCAATCGCTTGAGGGCAGCTCGAGCATCACCGATCTGGACGAGCCGGGGTTGCGGACTCGCGAAGTGAGAGAGGAACTCCTCGTATTCGTTGATCGCCTGATCGCGTTTGCCGGTACGCTCGTAGAGCTGGCCCAGATAATAGTGCGAAAGGATTCCAAGCATCGGAAATCGCCCAGTCATAATCTGGGAGTTTTCCAACGAGCGATCGCGCCGCAGGGCTGCGCGAAACTCGGTTTCAGCCGAGGAATAGTCATTGGTGAGCAGATGGGCGCGAGCTTTGAGGAAGAGCAGATAGGGCTGCTGGAAATCAGGAATGCTGGTGGCACGACTCAACGCGGTTTGCCCATCCCCGTTGTGCACGGCTGCGGTGATGTCAGCATATGCTTGGTCAATTTCGAGGGCGCGACGTGCGATCCAGGGATGGCTGGAGGCGAATCGCTGTAGACTCTGCTGCGCGGCGGAAGGATTTCCCGCTATGGTTTGCAGGAATGCGACGGTTTGCAATTCCTCGCCGTCGAGTTTCTGTTGTTGAACAAAGGAAAGAGCCGCTGGAGCTTCTCCCAACAAAATAGAGAGCGCAGCGAATGGCCGCAGGAAAGACTCAGCAACTTCACTCTGTTTTGCCCGTCCAAGTTGGAGCACTGCCTCCCGATAGCTGGCAAGTGCACTTTCCAAGTCACCTGCCGTCTGCTTGAACTGCGCCTCGAAGCCCGGAACATACAGGCGCGAGAGGGGAGACGCACGTTTCGCAAATTGCTGGAAGGCGGCGTTGGCGACGTCGGGTTTTTTCTGATCGGTGTAGACGATGGCCAGCTTGAGGTACTCGCCGTAGTCGCTGAAGTCTGGTTTCAGTTCGAGCACTTTCCGGTAGGCGGCAAGAGCTTCGTCATCGCGGCCTGCCATGAACAATATGTCGCCGCGGGTGTCGAAGGGATTGGGATCGCCGGGACGAATCGCAATGTAAGCGTCATTTGCGCTCAGGGCGCCATCAAAATCGCCCCACTGAGCCAGAAAGTAGGATTGAAAGTTGAGCAAGTCTTCGCTTTTCGGGTCCAACGCGAGGCCTTGCCGGAACAGCTCAGCAGCTTGCTCCCGCTTGCCGAAGCCGGACAGGACGGCGCCCAGGATGCCGCGGTCCTCAGTCGCGCGGGGGAATTCTGAGACTAACTGTTGACGGGCAGCCAGTTCAGCTTCTGGATCTTGAGAACGGCTGGCTTTGAGTACCTGTAACGAAAGTTGCTCATAACGCGGCAGACGCGCTTGCATCGCCTCAACCTTGGTCGCAACCTCGCTACCGCGGCGCACGTCCCCCTGGAGGTAGTACTGATCGGAGAGACGCATCTGGGCCAGAGCAAATTGTGGATCTAAACGGACCGCCTCCTCCAACTCGCGGATGGCATCGGTCGTTAGAAAGCGACGGGCATAGTCAATGCCCAACTGGTAGTGGCGGTAGGCTTCGACATTGGAGGTAGAAGCCTGCTCGATCTCCGGTGCCTTTTGCGGCAGGTCGGAAGCGGGCAGAAAGCTGCCGGCGAGGTTGGCGGTGAGCCTGTCCACCATACCGAAGATGCTCTGGACGTCCTGCCCTTCCAATTTGTCGGAGAAGAGAATCTGGCCGGTTCCCGTGTCCTGTGCGCGCACGTCGAGGCGCAGTTGTGTGGGCCCGATCTTCAGCAAGGCGCCGGTAATGTAGGCGTCGGCGCCGGCGTCGCGTGCGACTTGTTGTGCCTGCCCGGGATCCATGGACTTGCCATCCTTGCTGGCGCGCTGCACGGCGCTCATCACACGCTCGGTGGAGAGCACATCCAGACCTTTTATCTGGGCCAGGTTCGTGGTCAGCATGTCGGTGAGACCATTGTCCAGCCAGTTGAGCGATTGATCCTGCGAAAGGTTGGAGAAGTACAGAACGGCAATGGCTTTGTGGGTTTGACTGCCGGCAGGATGAGCGGCCCGACCGCGGAAGAACCAGAAACCCGCGATCGCAGCAATGATCAGCGCAGCGGTCGCAGAGATAGCCAACCATGTGCGTTTCGGGGCCGGGGCCGCAGTGTCTATCTGGCTCGCTGGCGCGGCTGAAGTTCGCGAGGAAGAAGTTCTAGCCAGGGGAGGAGGAGTCGCGGAATCGATCGCCGGGGGTGTTACGGCCGATGGGGGTGGCGGCGGTGCAGCTTCGACGACCGCACTCCTGCCGGATTCCGTGTCCCGCTTCAACCTCTGCAGATCCGCCCGCATGTCGGCGGCGTGCTGATAGCGCAGGTTGCGGTCCTTCTCCAGGGCCTTGCTAATGATCTCTTCGAGCTTCGGAGGAAGATCAGGATTGAGCCGCACCGGAGGCACGGGGGCCTTGCGCAGAATGGACTCGAAGATCGCTGCCGTACTGTCGCCGCGAAACGGGAGCGAACCGGTAGCCATCTCATAAAGAACCACGCCAAAGGAAAACAAATCCGTGCGCGCGTCCAGATCCTTAGCGCGGGCCTGCTCGGGCGACATATAGGCCACCGTTCCGAGCGTGCTGCCCGGGCTGGTAAGATGCGGGTCGCTAAACGCGGTCGCGCTGGCCTCAGCCGACTCAGCTTTGCGGGAGACGACTTTGGCCAGACCAAAGTCCAGCACTTTGGCCAAGCCGCGCCTGGTGACAAAAATGTTGGCCGGCTTGATGTCGCGGTGAATGATGCCTTCGCTGTGGGCGTTGTCGAGCGCATCGGCGACGGAGATGGCGATTTCAAGTAACTGATCAAGGTCCATCGGCCGCCCGATGATCGAGTGTTTCAGGGTCTGGCCATCCAGGAACTCCATCGCGATGAAAGGCTGGTTGTCATGCCGTCCGATTTCGTAGATGGTGCAGATATTAGGGTGGTTCAGGGCTGACGCGGACTGGGCTTCCCGCTCGAACCGATCCAGCGCCTGTCGATCTTTTGCCAGGTCCTCGGGTAGGAACTTCAACGCGACAAAGCGATGAAGAGTTGTGTCTTCAGCTTTGTAGACGACCCCCATCCCGCCACCGCCGACCTTTTCAAGAATGCGGTAGTGCGAAATGGTTCGTCCGATCACTGGAGCAAAATCCTACGTCTTTGAAACGATCAAGTCAACGAAAGCCGTGGGGCAACAGTTCCTCAGGTATCCCAATGCTGCAATAAAGTCCGCATATTAGGACAATTCTCTCGATCTCCCAAAGTACGAAGAATATGATTCACCAGAAACACTGTCACATGAATAAGATTTGTTCAGTTTTTGCTCTCCTGTGTGTGACTGCACTTCCGATGGCTGCGCAGACCAGGATTCTTGTGGCAAAGAGCCGTGTGCCCGTCAGTGTCGCGGGCAACTATCCTGGCGGTATTGCGTTTCCGACCGCTTGTGACGAACGAGGGCGCTCATACGTCAAGCGGATTAAAGGGGGTCCAGGAATGGTGGGCCCCCTTTTCAGGTTGTCGACTAAGGGCGTCGTGGAAGCGGAGTTCGATACCTCGGGCGCTGTGGTCAACCGCTACGCAGTGCGGCCTGGTGGTGGCGTCATTGTGATGCGCGTGGACGGGGCTACCAAGATCGTCGACAATTTCGCTCCCGATGGGACACGTGAATCGTCGGTGGTCATGGAGCGTCCACCGATCGCCTTTTTCCCCTCACAATTAGCCGTGTTTCATTCGGGCGAGATCTTGATTTCCGGAAGCGACTGAGCACTCCGGCAAAGCGCAGCCGATCACGAGACATTGCAGGCGGAAAAAAAACCCTTTCATCTAGTGACTCTAATAGGGTTGCTGGGTCCACCTTACACCGTCGTCTCGAACGTGCACAGATTACTGTTGATAA
>CAWGBX010000003.1:0-381853 GCA_963820925.1 uncultured Acidobacteriota bacterium | reverse complement strand
GTGTCATTTTGGCATCGCGCAAATGAGACACGGCCCAGCCGGATTTCGAGCCGGTTGGTGCTGGGATGTGGCGACCATTTTGCCTCAAACGCAAAAGGAGCAACGGATTGCTCCGTTGCTCCCCGGCTTGTACCCTCCCCCAGGCACTTCGCCAATTCAGACTACTGCAACTGTGGCCATGCTGCACTGACGCAGGTCGCATGGGTTGTCATTGGGGCCATAGCGGCCGGTACTGCAACGTAGTGGATTACGCCGTCTTCGACGGCGCAGCTGCGCACGCCACTCTGGTTGAAGGAAGCCGGCGAGCCACCAACCGTGTAGCTTGTGTTCGTAGGGGCGCTGGCTGGTCCAATATCAAAATAGTAACCGCTCTTGGCGGCTGCTACCGCGGAGGCTTTTGAAAGATTGTAGTCAATCAGGCAAGCCGCACCGACCACCGGGCCAGTAGCCGGACAACCGGTCGCGGCCGGCGGACCGAGCGCAAGGAGGCCCGCACCACCAGGGCCCGTCGAGTAGCCGTTGGCCGGGTAGGTGGAATAAAAGCTAACCTCAGCCGTGTTGATGGTACGGACCGAGCTGGCCGCAGACGATTCATTGGCCGCGATACGCGCCCGCAACAGATTCGGAATAGCAATGGCAGCGATGATCAGAATAATGGCCACCACGATCAGGAGTTCGATAAGTGAGAAGCCTCTTTGTTTCAGCATTTTCTGTTTCACAATGTCTCCGCAATGGATGAGTTTCTTGAACCCGACTCTAGACATATGGCAATTTGCTTGCCATTGAGGACAGCCTTCGTCACACTAACTCACTGTCGGCTAAGTCTTGCGGCTGCCACGTCTGGGAAAGAACGGGAGTGTTTTGAGGGTTGAAACCGACTCAAACATAGGGACGTAAAGGGTGAGGTCTGACAAATTTCGTCAACCGGATTCCGTTTCCTGGCGATGTCCCCATTTAGAATGCCGTTTGCCCATGACACTTTCCATCGAATCCCTGCATATCGATCCAGATATTGGCCGTGCCTGGTCGCTTCCGGCTCCGTTTTATACCGATCCGTCTCTGCTTGCATTGGAGCACGAGAAGCTCTTCGGCAAGACATGGCAGGTGGTGGGACATTGCCATCAACTGGCGAATCCGGGCGATTTCTTTACCACCGAACTTCACGGGGAGCCCTTGCTGCTGGTTCGCGGCGCCGGTGGTGAGCTGCGCGGTTTTTACAATGTTTGCCGCCATCGCGCGGGACCGCCTGCTGAAGGATGCGGTTCCCGTAAGGTCTTCCGCTGCGGGTATCACGGCTGGACGTATGGGCTGGATGGATCGTTGATCAGCGCTCCCGAGTTCGAGGGGCAGACTGACTTTTCATCGGACCGTTTCGCGCTAATCCCGGTACGTGCCGAGCAGTGGTTCAACCTGATCTTCGTCAACCTCGATCCGAATGCCGAGGCGTTAGTGAACAGCCTGGGCACACTGCCAACACAAGTGGAGCGCTTCGATTTTGCCGGCATGAAACTTTTCCAGCGGCGGACGTACGAGATGCGCTGCAATTGGAAGGCTTACGTTGACAATTATCTCGAGGGCTATCACTTGCCCAGCGTGCATCCGGGACTGAACCGCGAATTAGATTACGGAGCTTACACAGTTGAACCCTATGCGCGTCACGTGCGCCAGTTCAGTCCAATTCGGGGCGCGCAGCCTGGGGATGCAACTCCGCGCCGCTATCAGGAGGCTCGTGAAGATCTGACCACCGACTATTTCTGGATCTTCCCCAACTGGATGCTCAACTGTTATCCCGACAATGTTTCTTTGAATATCGTTTTGCCGCTCGAGGCCGAGCGTTCGCTGGCGATTTTCGAATGGTACGTGCCTGAGGAGGCGTTCGATAGCAAAGCCGCAAGTGACTCGGTCGAGTTCAGCGACCAGATTCAGATTGAAGATGTGGCCATCTGCGAGACCGTGCAAAAGAACCTGCATTCACGCAGCTACGAGCGTGGGCGCTACAGCGTGAAACAGGAGCGGGGCGTGCACGCGTTTCATCGGATGTATGCGCAGGCGATGAAAGATGGATAGTCAACTGACCTGGGTTGGGGCTACTTGGCACGTTTCGAACCGAACTTTTTTCTTCTTAATGCATCTTGATGCTCGTCATTTCCTTCTGCGGAGACTCTGGTTCCTTGTGTACCTTTGTGTCCTTTGTGGTTGCTGAAGTGCCAAGGCTAGAACCACAAAGGACACAAAGGTACACGAAGGAAGGGGGGATCTACGTTGCCTTCACCAGCATGCAGGTTACGTCATCGTGCTGCGGTGTGGGGCCGACGAAGGCGTCCAGGTCGCTCATCACCCGGCGCAGCAGTTCGTCTGGAGTGGCGGTTGCCCCGCCGTGTAGAACATTCAGTAGCCGCTGTTCGCCGTACTCTTCGGTTCGGCCGTTCTCCGCTTCCACTACGCCGTCGGTGAAGATCACCAACCAATCGCCGGGCTGCAGGACCACGTTGCCGGTCTCATAGGTTTTGTCCGTCCACATGCCCAAGGGCAGCCCGCCGCTCGACAGACGCTCGATTGCGCCGGAGCTGCGCCGCAGGATCGGCGCGTTGTGTCCGGCATTGATGTAGGTCAAGGCGCGGGTTGCTGGGTCGAACTCTGCCAGAAAGGCGGTGGTGAAGCGGAGGCCGCTCTGGCTGTTCGTGCAGGCGTATTGATTCATGCCCGTCACCAAGCCGGCGAGAGAGCAGGAAGTCTCCGATAGTGTTTTGAGGCTGGCCTGGAAGGTGGCCATGAGCAATGCTGCCGGAATGCTCTTGCCGGCGACATCAGCTACCGCGAGAAGGAAATGAGGTTCAGTGGAATCCGTTGCCGGCCGGGCGAAGACGTCATAAAAATCGCCAGCGACGGTGTTCGCCGGCCGAGCGGCGAAAGCGATGTCCAAGCCGCGCACCTGGGGCGGCTTTGCCGGCAACAGCCATCGCTGAATATCGCGGGCGATTTCGAGATCGCGTTTCATAACCACACGATCCGCGACTTCGAGCATCAGCAGGACGAAGAGCACGGCCCCACCCCAGAATCTAAGATCTAGTTCAACGATCTCGACTTCTCCAGATTTTCCGTGATAACTAAACCCGCCTGCAGGAAACACCAGAAGCAAAACTCCCAGAAGCAACAATACTCGCCGGGCCGGCGTCAGCTTTTCCAGGATCGCCCAGGCATACTCCTGGGCTGTATGCCAGAAGCCGTGCTGACGGGCCTCTTGCGGCGCCCGAGCCTGGAAGTCACGGTGGTAGAGCCGGTAGCTGGAGCGGGCATCAGCGCTAAACTGCTTCCACAGTTGGCTGAGTTCAAGTCCCTCGGTGACCCGATGCCAGAAGCGGTCGAGTTGCACAAAGAACCCGGGCCTGCGGGCTGCAACTGGTGGAGGCGGGCTGGGCACGGCTTGTGAATTCGGTGGATTCATCACGGCTCTCTGGGAGCAGCCATTATAGAAGCTCACGAGGGAAAGCGCTCGAAGGCGGAGGCCTGTCTGCGTTTAACGTCATCAGAAGAGTTTCATTTGCGTGCCCGGGTCGGGTTCAATGGCGGGATGCGTCCTCTGGCTGTAGCGATCGTAGTCACTGGGAATGCCGTATTTCTGCCGCAGGCGCTTCATGAGCTGCGAAAGCGGTTTGCGATACGAGGCCGGCAGGAATGCGCGATCTTTGTAACGTTTCCGGTAGCTTTCGACGAGTTGGGGAAATTCCTTTTCCAGAAACGGCAAGAAGACAGCGGCCGAGCAGGGCTTCAAGAACAGAGAATTGGCAGAGACGTATTTCCCGCCCGCCTCGGCTACGGCTCGGACTATCTGCTCGAGGTCGCGTGGAGAATCGGTGATGCCAGGGAGCACGGGAGCGCAAATCACGCCGGCGGCGACGCCTGCCTGGTTCAGCTTTTGCACGGCCTCCAAGCGGAGATCAGGGCGCGGGGCGCGCGGCTCCAGAATGCGCGCCAGGTCTACCTTCAGAGTGGTAATAGTGATGTTGACGAATAAACGATTATTTCTTGCAATCTCTTTGAGTACGTCGACGTCCCGCAGCACAAGATTCGATTTGGTGACGATTCCGACTTCGAGTCCGCGATGCCGGGCGAACTCCTCCAGGATCGCGCGCGTTACCTCAAATCGCCGCTCCGCCGGTTGGTAGGGGTCGGTAGCGGTGCCGATCGCGATTTCTTCTCCTGGCTTGACATGGTGAAGCTCTTGCCGCAGTAGGTCTGCGGCATGTTGCTTGACGAAGATCTTCTGCTCGAAGTCGGTGCCGTCACGCATTTCCATGAACTCATGGGTATAGCGGGCGTAGCAGTATTTGCAGGCGAACTCGCATCCGCGGTAGGGATTGATTGTCCAGGTGAAGGGCATGCGAACACCGGTGCAACGATTGAGCAGCGAACGGACGGGGAGTGTGAAGTATTCCACCTCGTGCCCTTGACGGATGGATTCGCCCTGCGAAGCCAGGCGAGCGATGCCGATCAGTCGGGGCTTGGGAGAATCCGGGAGGAAGGGTAGGGAAACCATGCTATATTCGCTTTGTATTCGCCATATAATAAACCGCTGGATTGGATCGGTCAACAGCTATTTCTGCGGTTGAAATGATGGCAGACGCATTACCACGATCATGCGCGATGCGATGGGGCCGGTTCCGCCCAAGGTTGGATACAATTCAACTGCGAGATCCGCACGTTCGAGAGATCTTCTCCATGACTCGATGCCTTGGGCAGATATTGCTGCTGGCGGCCTTTACTGCCACATCCGTTGCCAGCACAACCGCAGGCTCGAAGCAGGTGGCGGAGGCTGAAAGCGTTTACGCTGACGTCAACGACTCGGTCAGCATTGTCGCCACCATCGACTCGGGGTTCTTCACAAGCTATCGAGGCAGGGACCGTGCGGCCTGGATGCAGTTTTATCACAAGAAACGTAAGGAACTTGCCAAGCGCTTGTTGAAACTGCCCGATCAGAACCCCTCCGCGATTGATGCCAAAGCAGTCGGTGTCATGCGCACCCAGCTTGCTTCCTTCTCTGAGAATCTCTCGGCACCTTTCAGCGGTCCTGGCGATTGCCAGGACGCCAGGCGCAAGGATAAAGATCTGGATTATGCGTCGTTGCGCGCGGTGCTGGTGGTCTGCTTCGCAGAGAGCGCCAAGAACCTGTCCTTTGAAGGAGGGAAAATCAATCGTCAGGATGCGCTCGACATGCTTGATGAGGTCGAGCAACCGGAGCGGCGCAAGGCAGTATTCCTGGCGCTCTCTCCCCTATGGCAAGCGATCAACGGCAATAATGAACCAGACAGTCCGTATCGCCGCTTGCTGGCGATGGCGGCTGCGGACGCCGTGAAAAATGGTTCTGAGATCGACCGGGCCGCGCGCGACGCCGGTGTTGACAACGCCCAAGTCGAAGGGTGGCTGGAGCAGATTCTCGAGGCTTGGCGGCAGGTCAGCAACGATCAACCAGTCGAGCCGTGGAGCTTCAGCTATCAAGGAGCGGAGGCGGATCGATTGCTCGCAACTGTGATCCCTCGCGAGTCGCTCATGCCCGTCAATGCACGCTTTTATCAGGACCTGGGCGCGGATTTGAAGCAGCTAGGCGTGCTGTATGACATCGGTTCGCGGCCGGGCGAAGCTCCCATAGCCTCCACGGATTTCGTTACTCACGGACGGATGGTTCACGGCAACTGGCAGCCCACCATCGCCCGCGTCTCGGAACCCTATGCGAGTGGTGGTCTGTCGGTGTTGAATGAACTCGTGCATGAAAACGGACACGCGGTAAACTTCACTGCCATTCGCAACCGGCCCCCCTTCGTCGACTGGCCCGGCGCTCTTTTCGGCGAGGCATTTGCCGATGTTCCTTCCTGGAGCACCTACGAGCCGGCCTGGCAGCGCCGATATCTTGGACGCGACACCCCGGAACAGGTTTCCTTGCGTGCTTTGTATGCCGGGGTTATTTTGGATGTTGCCTGGTCATTATTTGAGTTGCGAATGCTGCGCGCTCCGGCCACGGACCCCAATGTTCTCTGGACTGAGATTACAAACCACTACCTGCATATCGCTCCGCACCCTGAGCTCTCGTGGTGGGCACTGCGCGAGCAGTTGGTCGACACCCCCGGCTACATGGTCAACTATGGGCTTGGTGCGGTGCTGACCGCTGATATGCGACAGCACATCCGCGAGGCGTTGGGTTCATTCGATACCGGCAACCCGCGCTGGTACGAGTGGCTCGGCGAGCAGTTGTTGCGCTACGGTTCCGAGCGAGACACTCGCACGTTAATGCAGGATTTTTTAGGACGCCGCAGTTTCCCCGCAGGCCCTGCTCAACCAGATCCATCGGCTGGCGCCGGCCGCCAACTGAGTTGGTGCGGGCTGCGCGCGAATTTCACTCGGTACATCTTTGTTTGTTTACTGCTGCGGCTTCTCGAACAGTTTGGGATCGATCGTCGGATTTATCTGGATGGACGAGTACTTCACGGTGCTCGAATCCTTGCCGTTCTGTTTGTTCTGGTGCAGATAGGGAAAAGTCAGGCCGTCTGCGGTTCTCCAATCGCTGAGCTCAGTCTCGCCTTCAAATTGGCCCGTCTGTCCCATTCCTTTGTAGGTCTCGCGCAGAATCCGGCCGGTTTTAGGGTCTACGTACCAACGAATCCAGGGGATCGCCCCGCCCACATCGACTACCGAAGCTTCGACATCGCCGATCTTCTCAGTGCCCGCGGCGGTGAACGTGATCGCAGGGTCATTCACATGCTGCGCGAGATAAATAGGGTCGTGATGAATCTGGGTCATGCTCTCGGTCTTTTGGGCTGGCGGGAGGTCGCGTACTCCTCTGCCCTCGGCCGACATGAACCCGGCCTCGGGGGAAACGACGATCGCGAGATGTCCGTTAGGCGTTGGAATGTTCACGCGCATTCGATCCGGGAATGCGATGGTTAGTTCGATCGGTGTAGGTGTCTCGTCGCCGGGATCACTTTCAGTGAAGTTTACTCGCAGCGACTTTATGGACTGCAGCTTGTCCAGGCCGCCCATGGCCTGGACGACCTTCGCAGCCAACGCTTTGCCTTCTGGATTGGAGGCAGCAGGTTTGGCAGGCGCTTCTTCCTTCTCGCCTTTCTCGCCGGGGGCGGCGGGATGGTGATGTCCACATTGGTGACGGAACCAAGAGAGGACAGCGGCTTGTCGAACTCCGCTGTGTTGCCGACGACCAGCACCGCGAGTTGCTCCTTGTGCAGGTACTTGGCGGCGGCGCGCGCTACATCTTCCTTGCCAACCTTTTCGATCCCGGTGCGATAGCGTTCCAGGTAGTCTGCGGGATACCCGTAGAACTCGTAGGCCATGCGTTCGCGTAGCACTTTCTCCGGCGAATCGAAATTGAAGACGAATGAGTTCAGGATGGAATCCTTGGCTTGCTTGATCTCTTCGTCCGAAATCGGATTCTTCTCCAGATTGTCGATCTGTTTGTAAAGAGCCTGGATGGATTCGACCGTGCTGGCGCTCTTGGTGCTCATGGAAATGCGCACGATTCCGGGATGGTCAAAGGCCGAGCCCATGCCACCGCCGACTCCGTAAGCCAGCCCCTGCGCGGTGCGGATACTCTTAAACAGACGCGACGAAAAGCCTCCGCCGAATGCTTCGTTGAAAACTTGAGTGGCGTAGTAGTCGGGATTGTCGCGCCGGATGCCCAGATCCGTCATATCGATGGAGCTCTGGTTCACGTCTTCTTTCGGAATCAGGTAATAGCCGGGCTTTGCGGGCTGGAACTCGATCTTGTCTTCCTTCAGGCGCGGTCCTTTGGGCCAATCGCCAAAGACCTGGCGGAGTCTTGGCTTCCATGGTGGCGGAATCGAAGTCGCCGACGATCCCCAGAATGATGTTGTTGGGATGAACGTGAGTTTGATGCCAATCGACCAGATCCTGCCGCGTGACGGCGGCGACGGTCGCGTACTCGGGCTCGCGAGCGTACGGATTGTTCGAACCGTAGGCCAGCTTCTTCGACTCACGGCGAACGATTCCGCTCACATCGTCATTACGACGGGAAATGGAGTCGTCCATTTCTTTCTGCGCCAGATCGACTTTGTCGGCGCGGAATTCGGGCTCGCGCAGCAGGTCATTGAACGCCTTGAAAACATCGTCGAAATCGCCCTTCAGGCAAGACCACGAGATGGTGGTCGAATCGGCGTTGCTGCCGGTCTCAACCTTGGCGGCGCGAATTTCGAGGTAATCGTCGAGTTGGTCGCCGGTCTGTGTCTTGGTTCCGCCAGTGCGCCAGACTTCGCCGTAAATGTCGAGCATGCCGACTTTGTTCGCGGGTTCCGCAGCGCGATCCGCCGCGGATGCGTGCGATGCCATCGATCAATCGGCAGTTCGTGATCCTCCTGAAGGAAGATCACCATGCCATTCGGCAGTTCGATGCGCTTGGGCTCCTGCGGGTGGAATGCGGGCAGAGGCGGGATCGGGATTTGCTGCCAATTGGTGGCCTGGGCCGCCCCTCGCGGAGCCATGCTGACGAGACTGGCTGCGAAAAGGAGAATGAGCGTGAACTGTGGTTTCATTGCGCCCCTCCCTTTTGCGCGCCTGAGGGAGCAGCGGCCTTGGTTTCGATAATTCCTACAGTACGGTTGTTCGGAACGAAAGTTTGATTGGCCACGCGGCGAATGTCTGCCTTGGTGACCTTGTCGATGCGATCGACTGAGCGAAACAGTTCACGCCAATCGTCATAGCGGGCCTGGTACAAAGCCAGACTGGATGCCAGTCCTTCGTTGCTGCCCAAGCCACGGATCAGGTCAGCCTTGGCCCGGGTCTTGATCATCTTCAGTTCCTCGTCGCTGATGTCTTCGTTCTTCAGCCTCTCGATCTCGGCGTGGATGGCCTCGGCCATATCGTCCGGCTTGTGGCCCGGCAGCGGGAATGCATAGAAGGCAAAAAGATGCGGATACTTGTTGCCGGGCAGTCCGGTGAAGCCTGCCGAATAGGAAGCGATTTTCTTGTCGCGCACCAGCGCCCGGTAGAGACGAGAAGTGCGGCCGTTGGACATCAGATCGGCAATTGCGTCGTAAACGGCATCGTCAGGGTTGCGATAGTCGGGCCGGTGATAGCCCTCAAGATATAGCGGTTGCGACATATCCTGTAGCACGACGCGGCGCTCAGAATTCTGTGGCGGCTCGGTGGTGGTGCGCTCATCCGGCTGTGGGCGTGAGGGCAATACGTCCAAAATATTTCTCGAGGATGGGCATCACCTCGGACGTCTTTACATCGCCTACCACGGTTACGACCATGTTGGACGGAATGTAGTACCTGTCGAAAAAGTTCTTGGCGTCGGTGGCGGAGAACGAATTCAGGTCCGACATCCAGCCAATGGTCGGGCGATGGTACGGATGTGCCTGAAAAGCTGCCGTGGTGAACTGCTCCAGTAACCGCCCGATGGGATTGCTGTCGGTGCGCATGCGGCGCTCCTCGATCACCACATTCCGCTCCTTGTAAAACTCGCGCATGACGGGATGCAGAAAGCGCTCCGACTCCAGGTAAGCCCACAGCTCCAGCCGATTCTCGGGGAATGAATAATAATAGTTGGTCTCGTCATCGTTGGTGTTGGCGTTCAAGTCCTCGCCCCCGTTCATCTCCACGATCTGGGGAAATTCGTTGGGCTTGACGTACTTGTCGGCTGCGGTGATGGCATCCTTCCAGGTCTTTTCCAGGTCCTTCACCTTCTGCTCGTTCCGGCCGACGGGCCTGTCACGCTCTGTGATGTATGCGGCATAGGCCTGCTCTACCTTCTCCAGGGCAATTTTTTCGGCCGCATAGTCCGTAGTGCCGATCTTGTCGGTGCCCTTGAAGGCCATGTGTTCGAACATGTGCGCCAGCCCGGTCTGCCCCATCGGATCCTGGGCCGAACCGGCATCCACATGGGTGAAGAAGGAAAATACGGGCGCCTCTGGCCGCTCGCAGATGACTATGGTCAAGCCGTTGTCCAGTTTCTTGACCGTAGTGCGCTTCTCGAAGGAAGCTACATCCTGCGCGGTCGCCAGCGCGGCAAGCGTCAGAACAACAGCGAGCGATTTGAGAGAGCGGTTGTAGCGCATTGAACCTCCAAGAGGTTGGACGCGAATGAAGGGCAGAAGTTTGAAATTACGTGGCGGAAGGGGAGATTGTCAAACGCCGCAGCGCTCCAGAGATTACAATCCGGCATCAGAGAAGTGAGTTGCACCTGGAATTCATGGAGGCAGCTTGAGCAAACCAGAGGTAGTGGAAATCGAAGGCAAACACCTTAGCTTAACCAACCTGGACAAGGTTCTGTATCCCGCAACCGGTTTCACCAAGGGGCAGGTGGTCGATTACTATGCGCGTATCGCTCCCGTTTTGTTACCGCATCTGGCAGGGCGTCCCCTCACTCTGAAGCGCTATCCCGAGGGCGTGGACAAAGAATACTTTTTCGAGAAGAACGCGACCAAGCATCGTCCGGATTGGGTGAAGACGGCGCCTATCTGGAGCGAAGGGAACCAGCGGAACGTAAATTACATTCTGGCGAACGACCTGCCTACGCTCATCTGGATTGCGAATCTCGCTGCCATAGAACTTCATCCCTCGCTCTCGCTGGCCAAGGACATCGCTTCGCCGCGGAGCATGGTGTTTGATCTCGACCCGGGCCCTCCCGCAGACATTGTGCAGTGTTGCCAGGTGGGAATGTGGCTGCGCGAGATCTTTGAGCACTTCGGGCTGCAGAGCTTTCCAAAGACCTCCGGCTCCAAGGGACTGCAAATCTATGTCCCCTTGAACTCGCCTACCAGTTACGACGCTACCAAGCCTTTTGCCCACGCGCTCGCCCGTTTGCTTGAGAACGAGCACAGGGACCTCGTGGTTTCTGACATGAAGAAGCAGTTGCGGGTGGGCAAAGTGTTTGTGGACTGGAGCCAGAATGATGAGCACAAGACCACGATAAGTGTTTATTCGCTACGGGCGCGCGAGCATCCTACCGTCTCCACTCCAGTGAAATGGGAAGAAGTGGAGCAGGCGCTGAAGAAGAAAGACGCGACCCTGCTTGTGTTCGAAGCAGCTCAGGTGCTCGATCGAGTGGGCAAGATGGGAGATTTGTTTGAGCCCGTGCTCAAGCTCAAGCAGAAGCTGCCAAAGCTGGCGGGGATCGCGGAAACCGCGCCACCGGCTATGGAGGAGAGAGTGGATCTGGCGGCGCAGGCTGAGGACACCAGGATGGCAAAGAAGAGTAAAAAGTCTGCCCATGTGCGTCCTGCTCCGAAGAAGAAGGGCCGGAAGGTATAATCCGGCTGATCGCAAGTTTCAGCCGCATCAGTTTTGTCAGAGCGAAACCATGGCGCAACTCTATGCCGGCACGTCTGGATGGGCATATCCAAGCTGGAAGCCCGACTTTTATCCCGCCAAGCTTGCCCAGGCAAAATTTCTCCAGTATTACGCTACAAAACTGAACGCGGTTGAGGTTAACTTTACTTTCCGTCAACTGCTGAAGGAGACTACGGCGCAGAAGTGGATCGAGGCCACGCCCTCCGGATTTCGTCTTAGCATCAAAGCACACCAGGTCATTACTCATATCAAACGCCTGCAGAAAACTGAGGACTTCATTCCGCGATTTTTGAGCACGGTTGAGCCGATCGCGCGGGCGGACAAGCTGGGGCCATTGCTGTTTCAATTACCACCGAATATGAAAGCAGACGCCAGACTGCTGGAAGAATTTCTGTCCACTCTCCCTCGCGCTGTCCCTTCTGCGTTTGAATTCCGGCATGCGTCATGGTTCATCGACGAGATTTTTGCTTTGCTCAAGAACAACAACCGCGCGCTTTGCGTGGCAGAAACCGAAGAGCGGAACACGCCCGACGTGGTCACCGCCGACTTCTGCTACTACCGCTACCGCAAACCGACCTACACGCCTAACGAACGGCGAGCCATGGTGGACCGGATCCGCGAGCATCTGGGGCAGGGGCGGAACGTGTTTGCATACTTCAAGCATGAGGAAACACCGGAGGGCGCGATTTATGCGGTCGAAGTATTGAAGGAAGTAAATCAAATCTATTAAACCGTGCCTCGGATTCCTGCGTAAATCCCAGTTATTGTCATCCCGAGTGAGCGAGAGATCTGTAGTCCCTTGGCGTTTCATCCCCTCGCTGCATCGAGATCATTACTTCCCTCAACGTCCGATAACACGCATACTTCCCCTGTGCCTTCGGAATCAAACTCTTTTGTAGTCTCCGGTTTTCTCGACTACCTGAAAGTTGAGAAAGGACTGGCGCCGCTCACTGTCGCTGCATACACAACCGACGTCCGCCAGTTCACCGGATTCCTTAGTAAGCGCAAGCGCACCCTGCTGAATGCGCGTCGACCTGAGGTCCGCGATTTCATTCAGGAACTGTTCGCCAACTCGGTGGATGGACGATCGGTAGGACGAAAGCTGTCTGCGTTACGCCATTTGTATCGGTATCTGTTGCTCGACAAACTTATCGAGCATGATCCCACGCTGAACATTGACTCGCCGAAACAATGGAAGGTGCTACCGAAATCGCTGGCTCGCGACGAGATGGAGACTCTACTGCGCAGACCTCGCGCCGGTTCCACCCACAAACAGGCCGGAGCGATTGCCCTACGTGACCGTGCCATGCTGGAAGTCCTTTATGCTGGGGCGCTCCGCGTTTCGGAGATCATCGCAGTCAAGCTTGAAGACCTGAAGCTCGACCTCGGCTACGTCCTGGTGCGCGGCAAGGGCGACAAGGAACGAATCGTGCCTTTGGGAAAATCGGCGCAGGAAATACTTGCTGAGTACATGAAGCATTCACGCCCCGTGCTGACCGGGCAAAAGATATCGCCGCTACTTTTTCTCGGACGTGGAGCGCGCAAACTCACCCGCCAGCGCATCTGGCAGATGGTTCGAGCGGCATCGTTGAACATGGGACGCAACGCCAGTCCGCATATGTTGCGCCACAGTTGCGCAACCCACATGGTCGAAAATGGCGCGGACCTGCGTACCGTTCAGACGATTCTGGGCCATGCTGATATTTCGACCACGCAGGTCTACACGCACCTGGCGCTCGACCGGCTGAAGAGCGTCTACCAGAAACATCATCCGAGAGCGAAGGCAAGGTAGGCAGTGATCTGCTCACCCGAGTCGCCGAGACACAGAGAAGGCAGAATCATTCTCTGTGTCTCTGTGACTCTTGTGGTGAGGACGGTTCTAGCGCTATGACGACAAGAAGCAGCCGTACTCCCGTAGAGAAGGCGACGGACCAGTTCCTTCATTCACTGCGCCAGCGCAACGCTTCCGCTCACACCATCAAGGCCTACACCAGCGACTTGGACAATTTTGCCGCCTACGTGGGTTCACACAATTGGCGAAACATCGATCACGTGACGATCCGCGGATTTCTCTCCCATCTCTATGAAAAGGGACTCGCCAAGACTTCGGTCGCCCGTTCCTTGGCCGCGGTCCGTTCTTTCTACCGCTGGCTGGCTCAGGAAGGAGTGGTTGAACAGAATCCTGCCGCGTTGGTTTCCACCCCAAAGCTGGCCAAGAAGCTGCCCCGCGTGCCCTCGATTGAAGAAATGAACACCATGCTCGACGGGCAGATGCCGGAGGTGGCATCGTTTCCCGAACGTGACCGCATCATGTTCGAATTACTTTATGGGTGTGGCATCCGCAATTCCGAGCTGATCGGCATCAATCTCGACGATATCCGCCTGAGTTCCGAAGCCATCCTCATCCGCGGCAAAGGCAAGAAAGAACGCTATGTGCCTTTTGGAGAGTCGGTGAAAGCCGCGCTCGCCAATTACTTGCCGGTGCGTCAGCAGACGCTGGCTGAACGCAAGAAAACGAGCTCCGCGCTTCTGATTAATCAAAGGGGCGGGCGCCTTACAACGCGCAGTGTGGGACGCATCGTAAAAAAGATCGCCATCGCCAAAGGGCTGTCGCCGGATGTGCATCCGCATACTCTGCGTCACGCCTTCGGCACTCACATGCTGGAAGAAGGCGCTGACCTGCGCTCTATTCAGGAGATGCTCGGTCACGAGCGCCTTTCGACGACCCAGCGCTACACCCAACTGTCCATGAAGCACGTGCTTGAGGTCTACGACCAGACGCATCCACGCGCCAAGTAGGCCGTCGCCGAGGGAAGTTCGCTCAGGACGGAGCTCTTGGCTGCCGCTCCATACGCAATTCCTGCAACATTCTCACTACCCGCCTCTTTAACTCGCCAATAAGTGCCTCGTAGGCCTCCTCGGACGCTTTCACCCCTGACGGAGGATCGATCGCGGGGCCGAAAGTTATTTGGAGTGGTGCGAATCTCTGAAAGCGCTTTCCACGTGGCCAGGCTTCATGGAAACCGTCAATCGCCACCGGTACAATCGGCACCTGCAAGTGAATGGAGAGAATGGCGGCGCCTTTCTTGAACGTCTTCGGTTCACCATCAATCGAACGCTCACCCTCCGGGTAAAGCAGGAGCACGCCTCCATGCCGCAGGCCAAAAGCGCCCGCGCGCATGGCGGGGATCAAGTTCGCGTCTGGATCCACCACGACCACACGCAACCATCGCGCCATAGTCCGCATGAAGCCCTTGCCGAAAATATCGCTGGTCCCCACCGCAAAGCAATCGCGGAAGACCTCCCACGGCAGTACGCTGCCCAGTATGATCGGATCGATAAAACTCTGGTGATTCGAGCAAATGACAAAAGGCCCGTGGGCAGGAAGTTTTTCCAGGCCAGTAACGCGCAGATGAAAACGGTCGCGCGCGATGATCTGTACCAATCGGCTTACCACGTACCACAACGTTTCCTTAAACGGCTCTGGCTTAAGCAAAACGCGCAACTCAAGGTCTGCTGGGTCTTCTTGCAACATCGCATTCCAGCCGGCGAAATGTGCGCGAGGACTACCAGCTTTGCCGCCGGCGGCGCTTTCGCGCACCGCATCAACCAGTTCCCTTACTGTGTAGATTTCGGATAAGCGTGACTCCGGGAGATCTCCGCCAATTTCCTGCTCCAGGGCTACCAAAAGTTCTACCCGCTGCATCGAGTCAAGCCCCAGGTCAAGTTCGAGATTGTCGCCGGGACGGATTGATTGAGGCTTGATTCTTGCAGCGTCGCGCAGGATCTTGAGCGCTCGTTGCGCGTCGGGTTCCTCCAACCAGGCGGCGTCTTCCGCGCTCAAGGGTCTTTCGGAGTCCCCGACTTCGGAATCGCCCGAAAGGCCTTCCGCCAGATTGGCTCGCACTCGCTTTTCGATTTCAAATCGCTTTAGTTTCCGAGTGGTCGTCCGCGGCAAAGCATCCCGCCAGATTTCATAACTCCCAATCCGCTTCGACGTGGGCATTTGCGCCGACAGGTTTTCAATGTCGAAGCGGATAACCTCTTTTGCATTGACGATTTTGCGCTGTTTGAGCACATCAAAATTCGGGACCACCACTGCGTGCAACCGGTCCTCTCCCGGGCGGCCTTCGAGCCCAGAACAGCAATTTCCCCGACGTATGGCGACTTGAGGTAGTGCGCCTCGACCTCCTCTGGATAAATATTCTTTCCGTTACTGAGAACGATGACTTCCTTCTTGCGACCAGTGACAAACAGATTTCCCGCCGCGTCAAAATATCCGAGATCGCCCGTGTAGAGCCAACCATCTCTTAGGACAGCGGCCGTTGCGTCGGGCCGGTTCCAGTAGCCTTTCATGACGATGGCCCCGCGAATCGTGATTTCACCGACTGGTTGGCTCCCGTCTTCTTGTGGCTGCGGATCGACAATCTTTCCTTCCACGCCCTCAGCGGCTTGGCCCACCGACCCAATGACGTTGTTATCATGCGAGGTGATGAAAGCGGCGGCGCTGGTCTCGGTCAGGCCGTACGCCTGCAGGATGTCAATCCCCAAGGCATAGAAATCGCGTCCAATCTGTGGATCAAAGCGTGACCCACCCGTCACCAGATACCGCATTTTGCTGCCGAAAATATGATGGATCTTCCGGAAAAATAATCTGGCCAGGATTCCATCCGAATCTCCGGCTGAAGCGAGTGATTGTCATCATCGTTCGCACGGCCCAACCTGCCAGCTTGCCACGCTGCGACACCTCCTTGAAGATGCGCTCGTGAATCAAGTAGAAGAACTGCGGCACGACCGCGAACGCCGTGATCTTCACGCTCTGCCAGTGCACGAAGCAGTTCCGTCGTGTTCAGGGTTTCGAGATAAACCACCCGCGCGCCCTTGACCAGAGGCAACAACAGATTGGCCATCTGCGACAGCACGTGAAAAAGCGGAAGCACGCCCAGCACCGCGTCCTCAGGGCCGATTTGCGCCCAACCGAACACGGCCTGCACTTCGCCCATAAGGTTGGCAGTGAGTGAGCATGACTCCCTTGGGATCGGCGGTCGTGCCGGAAGTGTAGAGCAGGGAAGCGAGGTCATCATCCTGGGAGGACACAGGAACAAAACCTCCCGACCCGGCGGCGAAGATGTGGTCGAGATCTGTCTGGTTGCGGGCGCTTCGCCCGCCGTCGAGTGACGCTCTGGGACTTGCGTAGAACGGGCACTCCCGCAGCTTCTGGCGATCCAGCAATGCCGATTCCAAATTCGCCGACAGCTTCCTGCGCGATGCCAGGTGCTTTGCATCGCAGAACAACAGCGAACTGCCGCTGTCCTTCAGCAGCTTGGCGACCTGGTCAGCAGTGAAACGCCGTATCCAGAGGGACGGCCGTGCTTCCGCTGGCGATGATGCCCAAGTAGGCCGCGACCCAGCGGGGATGATTGTCGGCGAAGATGGCGATGCGGGCGCCCGGCGGAAGTCCCTGCTCGGTCAGCCAGCGGCCAACCGACTTCCGCCATCCGCCGGAGCTTCTGCATAGGTGTAGCTCTCCACCCGGTCCCGCCGCTGGATTTCGAGCGCGACGTTGTCGGGCCAGCGCTGAGCGCACTCGCGAAAGCGGTCGTAGAAGGTCGGCATGGGCCAGCGGGAAATATACCCGAAAATGCGCTTCACCGCCGATGAAAGCCGGCTGACAAAATTTGCCTTGAAACCCTGGTTGATTGTGCCTCAGTGGTCTTCCCGGAAGGGGTTCTTGAGATGAAGCTTCGCGCGACCTACCTGCTCCGTCCGCATCTAATATGCTAGGCTTCTAGGGTGTGGTGTGCCCGTCGAGGAAACTTGATTTGATTAATGCCCTGTTAGGCAAGGTCTTCGGCACCAAGAACGAGCGCGAAATCAAGCGCCTGATGCCCGAGTGGAGGCCATCAGCGCGCTTGAGCCCGCCATGAAGAAGCTCAGCGACGACGAGCTGCGCGCCAAAACCGACGAATTCCGCCAGCGCATTCAAGAACGCCTGGACAGTATTCCAGACGAACCTGATGCCGACCAGATCGCCTCAAAGCAACTCGACGACGACCGCCCAAGGCGGTCAACGAAGTGCTCGACGAAATCCTGGTAGAAGCCTTCGCCGTGGTCCGCGAAGGCTGGCCGCCGCGTCCTGAACATGCGGCACTTCGATGTGCAGTTGATCGGCGGCATGGTGCTGCACCAGGGCAAGATCGCCGAAATGAAGACCGGCGAAGGAAAGACCCTGGTCGCGACGCTTCCGGTCTATCTGAACGCTCTGAGCGGGCGCGGTGTGCACGTGGTCACGGTCAATGACTATCTGGCCAAACGCGACTCGGAGTGGATGGGCAAGCTCTACAGCTTTCTTGGTCTGACCGTCGGCGTCATCGTGCATGATCTCGACGATCAGCAGCGCCGCGAAGCCTATGCCGCCGATGTGACCTACGGCACCAACAACGAGTTCGGCTTCGACTACCTGCGCGACAACATGAAGTTTGACCTGCACGATTGCGTGCAGCGCGGCCACAACTTCTGCCATCGTCGACGAAGTGGATTCCATCCTGATCGACGAAGCCCGCACCCCGCTTATCATTTCCGGCGCCAGCGAGGAATCCACCGACAAGTACGCGCAGGTCAACCGCATCATCCCCAAGCTGGAAAGGGCGAAGAGATCGAGGTCGCGCCGGGCGAACCCAAGCAATACACCAAAGACTACGTGGTGGATGAAAAGCACCGCAACATTACGGTCACCGACGAAGGCTGGGAAAAGGTCGAGCAGATTGCTGGGCATCGGCAACATCGCCGACCCCGAAAACTGGGACCTGAAGCACCACGTCGAAACTGCGGTCAAGGCCCACGCGCTCTATCACCGCGATGTGGAGTACGTGGTGAAAGAAGGCGAAGTCATCATCGTGGACGAGTTCACCGGCCGCCTGATGCCGGGGCGCCGCTGGTCCGATGGCCTGCACCAGTCGGTGGAAGCCAAGGAAAACGTCAAGATCGAGCGCGAGAACCAGACCCTCGCCACCATCACCTTTCAGAATTATTTCCGCATGTACAAGAAGCTGGCTGGCATGACCGGCACGGCGGAAACCGAAGCGACCGAGTTCGACAAGATCTACCGCTTGGAAGTGATGGTGATTCCGACCAACAAGCCGCTGCTGCGGCTGGAAAATCCGGACGTGGTCTACCGCACCGAGAAAGAAAAGTACTTTGCCGCCGCGGATGAGATTCAGAAACTGCACGAGACTGGCCAGCCGGTGCTGGTTGGCACGACCTCGATTGAAAAATCGGAACGGCTGTCCGAGTTGCTGAAAAAGAAAGGTGTCAAGCACTGGGTTTTGAACGCCAAGCAGCACGAGAAAGAGGCCGAAATCGTGGCCCAGGCCGGGCGCAAGGGCATGGTCACGATCGCCACCAACATGGCCGGCCGCGGTACCGACATTCTGCTCGGCGGCAATCCTGAGTTCATGGCCAAGCAGGAGTGCGTGAAGAAGGGCATCGCGCAGCCGCTGCGGGCCGCGCAGGGCAAGGTTCAGGCGGCGTGGACGATAGCAAGAACACCGTCTGGTATTACGAAGGCAACGAATACGTTGTGCCGACCGACCAGTGGATCGAAGCTTTTCAACCGCCACAAGCAGCAGACCGACAAAGAGCACGACGAAGTAATCGCCGCTGGCGGGCTGCACATCTTCGGCACCGAGCGTCACGAAGCCCGGCGCATCGACAATCAGCTTCGCGGACGCGCCGGACGTCAGGGCGATCCCGGGTCCTCTCGCGTTCTATCTTTCGCTCGAAGATGACCTGATGCGCATCTTCGCCAAGGAATGGGTTTCGAACCTGCTGCAGCGCCTGGGCATGGAAGAAGGAGTTCCGATTGAATCGCGGCTGATCTCCCGCCGTATCGAAGCCGCGCAGAAGCCGTCGAAGCGCAGAACTTCGAAGCCCGCAAGCATCTGCTCGAATACGACGATGTGATGAACAAGCAGCGCGAGGCGGTCTATGGCCTGCGCCACCAATTGCTCGAAGGCGTCGATCAGAAGGAACTGATCCTCGAGGACTACGTTTCCGGCATCCTCAGCGATTTGATGGATCAGTTCTGCGCGGCCAAAGTCCACGCGGACGATTGGGACCTCAAAGGCTTGAAGGACGCGATTTTCACCCGCTTCGGCGTAGACATTCTGGCGGAGGGTATCAAGCCGGAAACTCTGAACCGCCAGGAACTGGGCGACGCGATCTTCGACAAGCTCAAAGCCCGCTACGACGCCAAGGAAAAACTGATTGGCCCCGATGCCATGCGCTATCACGAGCGCATGATCATGCTGAGCGTGCTCGACTCGCAGTGGAAAGACCACCTGCGAGACATGGACCACTTGAAGGAGGGCATCGGCTTGCGCGGATATGGCCAGCATGATCCGCTGGTCGAGTACAAGCGCGAGTCCTTCGACATGTTCGAAGCCATGATGCAGCGTTCCCAGGAAGAGACGGTGCGCTATCTCTACCTGATGCAAATTCTGGAGCGGCCGAGCGAAGGCGGAGGCCGCCAGGCCTGGGGGCGGCGACCAGATCCGGCGTGCCGGTGCCACAATGGGTGGGGACGGCAACGGCCGCCAGCCGCGGCAAGTTGCCACCTCGGTGGACGAACTCGAGGAAGCCTTCCAGCGCCGAAGCGCCGCGAATTGGAACAGGCCCGCATGGCCGGATCTGGCGATCGCCAGGCGGTGCAGCAAGTGGTGCGCGGCGCGGCCAAGGTCGGCCGCAACGATCCTTGTCCCTGCGGATCAGGGAAGAAGTACAAGAAGTGCTGCGGCGCGAACGGCTAAGAGAAACCTTGAGGACACAGGTACACAGAGGAATCCGGTGTTAAGGTTCCCTTTGTGTACCTCCGTGTCCGTTGTGGTTGGTGGTATTTCTTATTGCGCCGGCTTAGCCAACACGAACGCCTTCACCACAATGTTATTCGGCTGAATCCCCACCGGAATCATAGTGAGCAGCGAATACTCTCCGGGCTCGAACTTCTTCTTGGGCGTACGCTTTTGGATGACCGTCACGTCTCCCGAGCCTGAATTCACCACCAACAAATAATTCTGGCTCTGCGAAAGTGCCAGTCCGTCCGGACGGCTGCCGACCGGCAACGTCGCCATCATCTTTCCCAAGATCGATGTCATAAACCGCCACTGTGTTCGATCCGAAATTGCTGACGTAGAAACGCGAATTATCGTCGTCACCACGCCGTACGCTGGATGGGTGCCAATCAGATAGCTGCCACCGACCTCGTTCGTCGTGGTCTCGATGATCGAAACGTTATCCGAATCGAAGTTACTCACCATGAGTTCACCGCCGTCTGGCTTGAGTGCCATGTGCACAGGGGTCTTTCCTACATCCAGTAAAGCCAGCAGTTTGTCGGTCTTCAGATCAACAGAAGCGACCTGTCCCGACACCGTGCAGGCGACGAAGGCCTTGCCACTGTCCGGCAGAATGGCAATGTCCTCCGGCTGCGCAGATGCTGGAATCGTACTGCGAACAGTAAGACGTTGCGCGTCAATCACCGAAATCGTATTGTCACCGCGATTGCTGACCACCACAGTTTCGCCGTCCGGAGAAACTCGTGCCAGCCCCGGCGAAGCTCCCACGCGAACGTTGCCGACTACAACTCGCTTATCGAGGTCAATTACCGAAACATTCGCCGAGCCTGAGTTGGCGACATATCCACGCTTCCCATCCGCGGAAACATCGATGAAATACGGCTTCCCGTGCACACCGATAGTCGCGACCACCGCGTTGTGTTCGGCATCGATCACACTGACGTTGCTCGATGCCGCATTCACTACATAAATCTCGTTCTTCTTGCTGCTTGCAGCAACCCCGGTTGGTTCGCTACCCACCTTGATGGTCGCAGCGGGCAGGAACGTACGCAGGTCGATGACGCTGACAGTGTTGCTCTTGCCATTGGTGACGTAAGCGTACTCGTGGTAAGCCGGACCGTAATCGGTGAGCTCCCGCTCGTGGAAATACCACCACCCAATGGCCACAACAATGGGAGAGAGAACAACGATGACGAGAAGCTTTCTCAAGTTAACGGGGCAACGGAAGATCCGAGCGCTGGTTCTGAGGACACTGATGAAAGCGTAGCACCCCGAGTTAAAACCGCCGGCACCGTTCTGCCCACCACCGGCGCGATCTGCCGCACTTGCGCCATCAACTCATCGAACTGATCCGGATACAGGGACTGCATCCCGTCAGAGAGCGCCTTGTCTGGCTGGTGATGGACTTCGATGATCAAGCCATCCGCGCCCACTGCAACAGAAGCTCGCGAAAGCGGCGTTACTTTATTTCGCTTGCCCGTACCGTGGCTGGGATCGACGACGATGGGCAGATGGCTGAGGCGTTGCACTGCAGGGATCAGGCTCAAATCCAGGGTGTTGCGGGTGTGATCGGCGAAGGTACGCACGCCGCGCTCACACAGAATCACGTTGTAGTTGCCTTCGCTCATCACGTACTCCGCCGCCATCAAGAATTCTTCCAAGGTCGCCGACATGCCGCGCTTCAGCAGCACCGGCTTGCGGGCCCGTCCAGCGCGCTTCAGCAATGAAAAGTTCTGCATATTGCGCGCGCCAATCTGGATGACGTCGGCGTATTCGTCTACCAGTTCCAACGATTCGTTATCAATCGCCTCGGTCACGATCCTCATGCCGAATGATCTCGAACCTCGGCCATGATGCGCAAGCCTTCTTCGCCCAGGCCCTGGAACGAGTACGGAGAAGTGCGTGGCTTGTAAGCTCCGCCGCGGAAAAACTGCGCGCCCGCGCGCTGGACCCGCTCCGCCACCGCAAACGCCTGCTCCCGACTCTCAATCGCGCAAGGCCCAGCCATGACCGCGAGCGCCGGCCCGCCAATGGTCGCATCGCTCCCGGCAAAACGCACGACCGTGTTCTCTTCCTTAATGTCGCGGCTGACCAACTTGTAAGGCTTGGTGACGCGGATTACCTCCTGTACGCCCGCCATTTCTTCCAGCGTGCCGGGCTCGACCTCGCCTTTATTTCCGGTAATACCGATTGCGGTCCGCTCCGCCCCCGGAATGGAGTGGGCGCGGTAGCCGAGCGACTCGATCTTCTGGCAGACGGCACGCACCTGCTGCTTCGGTGGCGTGCGCCTGCATGACGACTAACATGTCCCACCTCGAATTTAAGTCTATCGTCGAAAGCGCTTGCATCGCAAACGATCTCGGCCGCTCGCTATACTTCCTTCATGCCCCGTTCCATGGCTCGCGAACAGGACATCTTTACGCTGCCTGCTCCGAAGCGTCCCCCGCATTTGACTTCGCGCCGCATTGGCATTCATACCTCGACCGCAGGCGGTGTCCAGAATGCGGCGGAACGCGCATATCGGCTGGGCTGCAACACCTTCCAGATTTTCTCGTCTAGCCCACGCCAGTGGGCGCCGTATGAACTAAGCCGTCCGCAATGCGATGAGATGACACGCCTGCGAGAAAAATATGACCTCAAGCCAATGGCGATCCATGTGAACTATCTGGTAAATCTGGCCAGCACAACTCCGTTGTTCTTGAAGAAGTCGATCGCTGCATTCCGAGGCGAAGTGGAACGTGCCTTGGCATTGTGCGCAGACTATCTAGTGCTCCACCCAGGCTCATTCCGTGGAGCCGATCGAGAAGCAGGTCTGATTCAGACTTCGGCGGCAATTGCCGCGGCAACGCAGGGCCTTGACCTCGCCCAGAGCAATCTCACCATCCTGATCGAGAACACGGCTGGCGCGGAATACTCGTTGGGCGGAAGTTTCGAACAAGTCGCCGAAGTGCTGAAACGGCTTCGCAACCTGGTGCCCATCGCTGCCTGCATTGATACCTGTCACACGCACGTCGCGGGGTATGACCTCGTGAGCGAGTCCGGAATGCTCGACACATTGGTGCACTTGGACGAGACCGTCGGACTCAAGAATGTGCGAGTGTGGCATTGCAACGATGCTAAGGCCGCCTGCGGATCGAAACTGGACCGGCATCAGCACATCGGGAAGGGAAGCATTGGTCGCGAGGCGTTTCGCCGCTTGCTGAACGATCCTCGCCTGGCGCATGCCGCTTTCATAGCTGAGACTCCGATTGACGAACCGGGAGATGACCGGAAAAACGTGGCAGAACTGAAGCGTCTGGTAGCAAAGAAGTAGGCAGGCGAAACTGCACTTGCGGAACCCTCAAAGAACTGGACCCGATTGAGATCGCTCCGACCCCTGAGGGGCGAATTTAATTGCTCGCTGGAACATCGCTGAGGATGAGTTCGCTCGGGTCGACGGCGGGACTCGACGCAACGGTCGGGTCAAGATGCGTGCCCTCGCGGGGCAACTCTGGCGGCGCGGTTGCAGCATCCGCTGGCAATTCCGGCATTTCTACAATGGCCACATACGCTGCCAAGCGTCCCATATATAAGAAATCTGAGACGGCAAAATAAAGAATTGTAACCAGGAACACGCCGCCCAGCACCACGCTTGCGGGAAGCACACCCGCAAAGCCCAACGGGAAGGCAACGACCGAAGTGGCAACTACGAATGCCGTGATGTGAGCCAGGCCAAACCACGTCCCGGCTGCGAACATTGATCCCGAACGACTCCGGCACAGGTCGGCTGCAGCTGCGATCGCGCCGAACGTATCCTGGCCATCAGCGACTACGAATATCGCCGCCAGCGACAGAAACCAGTTCAGCGTGGACCATGCGAGCCATACGAGCATGGTGACGGTCAGAACGATCAGCAGAGCGCTGCCTGGGGAGGGATCGCTGGGCCGCGATGCAGCGCCAGCCAAAAGAACGGCGGCGAGGCAGCCTACCGTGGATGCGAGCATCGCGCCGAGCCGAAAAAAGTTTAGCCCGAAGAGCGAGCGCAACCGCCAATTGTTTTTCTCTTCTTGATCTGACGTTGAGGTGTCGCTGGCGCGAAGATGTGTGAGCAGGGCCCTTACCGTGGCCGCGCGGCCCAGCGAAGCGACTACGATCCAAGCAGCGCCCAGAGTCAGCACTAGCACCACGGCGGTTTCAACCACCCGGAATGCGCTGCCTCGAAAAATATGCAGCATCGCGCGGGAGATCAGGACCGGCTGGCTGGTTCGCAGCAAAAGCAGGTCGCCGTTGCTGACTGGCAACGTGTTCAAGTATTCGAAGAAGGAAAACACGAGTAGCAAGCCGGCTGCGGCGCCAAAGCTCCAGCGCCAGGCAATCTCCGCCAGTCCAAATGACGGGCGTTGGAAGATGGCACGGAAGCCTTCGAGTGTGGGCGAGCGCGGTTTCATGGAAGGGCCTAGAATAGCCCACTCAGCGTACGACGATATTGACCAGTTTGCCGGGCACTACAATTACCTTAACAACCTGTTTGCCGGCAACTGCCGATTTGACCTTTTCGCTCGATAAGGCGCGCTCGCGGATTAGGCTCTCCGATGAGCCCGCCGGGACAACGATCACGCCGCGCAACTTGCCATTGACCTGCACCGGGATTTCAATTTCTTCTTCCTTTGCCAATGCCGGATCGTATTTCGGCCACGGCTCGCGGAGCAGGTTTCCCTTCTCGCCTAACATTTCCCAGAGCTCGTGGGCGAGGTGCGGAGCAAACGGTGCTAGGAGGAGCACGAGATCGCGCTGCAAGTCCGCTAACAGCTGGGTTGGAACCAATTTCGCGGGCGAGGGCGCCCGCGCCACCCGTTCTTCGACAGCATAGAGCTCATTTACCAGTTCCATGATTGCCGCAATCGAAGTGTTGAAATGCCAGCGTCCCTGAAAGTCGTCGCTGACGCGTTTGATGGTCTGATGAAGCTTACGCTGGATCTTGCGCGCCTCGACTGACAATTCCGAAGGAACCGGCTTTCGCCAATCCGGATGGTTCGGCTGGGCATTCCTTGCAACGAAGCGGTAGACCCGGGCCAAGGTTCGCCGGATACCTTCGACTCCTTCATCTTGCCAGTCGAGTTCGCGGTCCGGCGACGTTGCGAACAACGTGTACATTCTGGTGCTGTCCGCGCCGTATCGGGCAATCATTTCATCGGGCGAAACGACGTTGCCGACGCTTTTCGACATTTCGCTTCGCCTTTAATGATCATGCCTTGGGTAAACAGTCTTTCGACGGGCTCGTCGTTCTTTACCAATCCCATGTCGCGCATGAACTTGGTCCAGGAAGCGCGAATAAATGAGATGGAGAATCGCATGCTCGACGCCGCCGATGTACTGATCGATCGGGAACCAGTACTCGGCCGTTTTTGAATCGAAGGGCGCCTGGTCGTTGTGCGCATCAGTGTAGCGATAGAAGTACCAGGATGAATCCACGAACGTGTCCATGGTGTCGGTCTCGCGGCGGGTAGGGCCGCCACATTTCGGACAGGTCACATTCACGAATTCCGGCACCCGGCTCAGCGGTGAGCCTCCGGTCAGAGTTATGTCAACGTTTTCCGGCAAGATCACGGGGAGGTCTTTTTCCGGGACGGGCACGATTCCGTCTTTCTCGCAATAAAGCATGGGGATGGGCGTGCCCCAGTAGCGCTGGCGGGAGATGCCCCATTCTTTTAGACGGTAAGTGACCGTGGCTTTCCCGAAACCATTCTTCTCCGCATACGCCGACATCTGCTGGATTGCTTCTTCACACGCGAGACCGTTAAATGCGCCGGAGTTTACCAGAGTTCCGTCCAAGGTGGTGAACGGCAGTGCCGGCTCGACGCTCGTTTCCTCGGGATCAACAGACCGAGGGACGATCACGATGCGGATCTTGAGGTTATACTTCCTGGCGAATTCGTAATCCCGCTCATCATGAGCCGGCACGCTCATGATCGCGCCGGTGCCGTAGTCCATCAGGATATAGTTCGCCACCCAGACCGGAACGCGCTCGCCGTTGTAAGGATTTATTGCGAAGTGGTGGGTGTTGACTCCGTGCTTTTCGATGGCGCCAATGTCGCCCACTTCTTTGGCCTTGCGCTGCTCCGTTATCAACTGGTCCACCTGCGCGCGTAATGGGTCGTTGTTCCGGGTGAGACGAGCAACCAGCGGATGCTGCGGCGCGAGTTGGACGGACGTTGCCCCATAGATGGTGTCGACGCGGGTAGTGAATACGGTAACTGTAGAATCCAGGGAATCGGCCGCGCCGTCGAGCTTGAAATCCACAAGAGTGCCCTCGCTGCGGCCGATCCAGTTGCGTTGCATGGTGCGGACCTTGTCAGGCCAGTCGCCAAGCTTGTCGAGGTCGCGGAGCAATTCCTCGGTATATTGCGTGATGCGCAAGAACCACTGCTCGAGTTCGCGCTGCTCGACCAGCGTGTCTTCGTGCCGCCAGCAGCAGCCATTTACGACCTGCTCATTGGCCAGAACTGTCGCGCATCTCGGGCACCAGTTCACCTTGCTCTTCTTGCGATAGGCCAGGCCTTTGTCGTAGAGCTTCAAGAAAAACCACTGATTCCATCTGTAGTATTCAGGCAGGCAGGTCGTTACTTCTCGCGACCAGTCGTAGGCAAAACCCAGGCGCTTCATCTGCGCCTTCATGTTCCTGATGTTGCCTAAGGTCCACTCGCGGGGCGGCGTGTTGTTGGATATCGCCGCGTTTTCTGCAGGGAGGCCGAACGGGTCCCAGCCCATGGGATGCAGCACGTTGAAACCGTTCATCCACATGTAGCGGGCGAGGGCGTCGCCAACTCGTAGTTGCGGACATGTCCCATGTGCAACACGCCGGAGGTCGGGCAACATTTCGAGCACGTAATACTTCGGCTTGGTGGAGCTGGGTTCGGCAGCGTAGAGAGATGCGTCGTGCTGCCAGCGTTCGAACCATTTGGATTCGATCCGCTGGGCGTCGTAGCGCTCCTCGCTGCGATGGTCGGCGGTCTGATCGTCACGAGTCACGGATGTGCTTTTTTTCCTTCCTGTGGCATAGAAGGTCAAGTGCAGTGCTGGATAAACCTTGTATTTTACGATGAAGGAGGGCGCGATGACGCAGGTATACGTGACCGTGGGTCGTGTCCTCGTCTGTTTGCAGTCGCCGAGACGCAAGCGCCGGGCGAAAAGCTCCCCTGACCCGAACCAGCAACAGCAACCAAGGGCAGTTGACGTTTCAACTCAGTTCAGAGCTGTGGTTGGGTTTGCGGGGGCTGAGCCGGCAGCTGGGAACTCGGAGTCGTACTGGGTTTCGTGGTCGTGGCCGACGTGCTCGGCTTCGTGGATTTCGTCGCCGTCTTTTTCTTCGTGGTGGGCTTCTTGGGTGGCTGGTTTTTGTCGTCCACAACGACTTTCTTTGGGGGGGCGCGGGGGGTGGCGCCGCCGCAGCCTGCAAATCCCGAACCTGCGTGCGCAGTTGCGTCAGTTCCCCTTCTTCGCGGTCGCCGAGTTCTCCCATCCGCTCCGCCAACTGCCACAATCTCTGAGGATGGCGCTGAGGATCGGTTTTCTACCCAGTTCGAATCATTCTCTGGATCCGAAAGCTCCGCGGACTCGACCACCGGTCCGAACACATCAAAAAGGGCATAGAGGATTCTGGTCAGCTTAAAGTTACCGCGACGTTTGGGGAATGTCTTCACTTCAGCGATGATCTCGGGCAGCGCCATTTGCAGGTTGCGGAGGAGGGATTCAACGTGGATAACCGAGTGCCGCGCTTGGTATTCGAATCGGTTTTCCACTTTTCGATCCGCAGCTTGGCGAGGTCCACCTGCGACGCCTGCGCCACCTGCTCCAATTGCGACAACAACAGATTCAATTGACTGACTGAGGCGTACGGAACCGGTGGCGCCGAGGCCGCCGGCGCGGGGGAAGGCGTTCCTGGGCCGCCGCCGTGACGATTCAAAGGGCAATATCCAATACCACCAACCGCAAATAGGGCGAAGTTTCATCGAGTAGTCACTTCGCCTCAGCATACCCATTTTCCTGGTTTTCGTAAAATTAGCGACACGGAGAACAAAGTAACCGAATGGTTTGTTTCGATAGCACAGGGTTTGACTAGTTAGCGGGTAAGCGAGAATTGTTCTGTCTCGTCATCATTCTTCCCCGATCATCGGTTCTTCCCTCAGTGGGCGTGCGCAGTTGGAGCGCGCTTCCATGGCATGGAAGAGGTCGTCGGTTGGAACCGGACCAGGGTCCACCAAGTCCTTCCCACAACTCAGAAGGAAGCAGGGCACAAGTCATTGGCGCCGATCATCTCGATGCGCAGAGGGATTTCAAAAGCTTTGGATCGACCCTGCTCTTTCAAAATATCTCCTTCACCGTGTCCGAGGGTGATCGCATCGGACTGATCGGTCCAAACGGTTCGGGGAAGTCGACGCTGCTTCGGATTCCTGGCGGGCGAGGAAGTTGACAGCGGTGAAATCGCAGTTCGCGAACATCTGCCAGGCTCACCACTGTGTTGCAGGATTCGAAGTTCAAACCCGGGGACACGGTTCGCTCGGTGGTCGAGAAAGCGTTGGAACGCGCCGTGGTCTCGACAGCGGAGCATAGAAATTCGCTTCGCCGAGACGCTGGCCGCGCCGGTTTTGACGACCTCGAAGCTGCAGCGACCCAGTTACCCTGGGGGCTGGCAAAAGCGCCTGGCGATAGTCGAAGCCCTGGTGCAGCACCAGACTTCCGCCTGCTGGATGAACCCACCAACCATCTCGATCTCCCCGGAATCACTGGCTCGAGGAGTTGCTTGAACAGGCGGCATTTGCGGCGTGGTCGTGAGCCATGACCGCTACTTCCTTGAGAATGTGTGCTACCGAAATGGCCGAACTGAATCGCACCTATTCAGATGGACTCCTCCGCGTTCGCGGGAACTACAGTGACGTTTCTCGAAAAGAAGGAAGAGTTTCTGCACTCGCAATCGCGAGCGGCAGGAAGCGCTGGAGAATCTCGTATCACAATGAGATCGCATGGCTGCGCCGCGGAGCTAAAGCCCGGACACGCAAGTCGAAAGCTCGAATCGACAAAGCCGGCGACTTAATGAACGAACTTGCGGACCTGAACCTCAGAACACGCACCGTAACCGCAGACATCGATTTTTCCGCGACCGACCGAAAAACCAAGCGGCTGGTCGAACTGGAAGACGTTGCCTACGAGATCGGCGACCGCAAGCTTTTCGACGGTCTTAGCTTTGTGATCACCGCCGGCATGAGAGTGGGACTGGTCGGACCGAATGGCAGCGGCAAGACTACGCTGCTTCGCCTGTTGCGGGGAGAGCTGGCAACCATCAGCCGGAGAAATTCGTCGAGCCGACTGGTTGCGGATCGTGTACTTCGATCAGAGCTCGCCAACTCGACCCGACGTAGTCTTGCGCCGAGCGCTGGCTCCGGATAGCGATTCGGTGATCTATCAGGACCGCGTTATTCACGTGGCATCGTGGGCGGCACGATTCCTATTCACCGGCGAGCAACTCAATCAACCCATTGGCCGGCTCTCCGGAGGCGAACGGGCGCGCGTACTAATTGCGCAGCTCATGCTTCAACCTGCTGATGTGCTGCTGCTCGATGAGCCCACCAACGATCTCGATATTCCGACCCTCGACATACTGGAAGAGAGTTTGCTCGAATATCGCGGCGCGCTGGTGCTGGTCACGCATGATCGATACATGCTCGATCGCGTTTCGACCATCGTGCTTGGCCTCGACGGGCAGGGCAGTGCAGAAAGCTTTGCCGATTACTCGCAATGGGAGTCCTGGCAAGCAGAACGGAAGCGGCCGGCGAAGCCTGCCCGTTCAAGCGGCAACCATCCACGTATTACAATCTGCCGCGGAGCCACCAGCAACGAGGAAGAAGCTCTCGTATCTTGAGGCTCGCGAATATGCAACCATCGAACAGCGCGTAGCCGACGCTGAGCGAGTGCTGCAGGAGAAACGTGCCCAACTTGAAGACCCCGCGATCGCCAGCGATGGCCCTCGTCTGCTACGTGCCCACGCCGAGATGAACGAAGCCCAGAAGTTGGCGGACGAATTGTACTCGCGGTGGGCTGAGCTCGAACAGAAAAAAGGATGAGCTTCGGTGAGGGAACTCTGATCAAGTCATGAGTTTCGACTGAGCCGCGTGGCAAGGACATGCAAGGTTTCCATCACCTCCTTTGTGTACCTTCGTGTCCTTTGTGGTTCTATCATTTGCACTTCATCAACCACAAAGAACACAAGGTACACAAAAGGAAGAGGTCAGCGAACTGCACCCCCTAAGCGCGGGCGAAATCGATATATCCACGCTGGACGTCAGTGCGAATAAGCTTCACCCGCAGCCTGTCTCCCACGTCGACGCCTTGGTGTCCTTGAGCCAGCAATCCTTCGACGCGCGGCTGCAACACGCGAACAAAGGTTCCCTTCGGGGTCGCTCCGGTGACCATGCGCGTCGAACACTTCGCCGATCCGATGGCTCATCGCAACCGCCGCCATTCGTTTCGACATCTCGCGCTCCACTTTCCGCGCGGCATCTTCCTTTTCGGTGCAGTTCTGGCAATGGCCGTCAATTCGTCGTCCGAATAAGGAGCAGGTCGGCCGGCAAGCATAGCTTTGATCAGCCTCTGCGTGACGAGATCGGCGAAGCGCCGGTTGGGAGCCGTCGAGTGGGTGTAGTCCTGCACCGCGAGGCCAAAGTGTCCCTGCTCCGGATCTCCTGGCCGCTCCAGAACATATTCGCCCGGGCCAATCAGCTTGATCACGGCCAGCGACAGATCGGCAAAGTGATCGGGATCAGCGGCCTTGCGCTTGAGCAGAAAATCATTGAGCGCCTTGGAATCGGGATCCGGCAGGAAGCTTTCCCCCGTGCTCAGCAGCGAGTTGCACAATGCGGTCCCAGCGCTCGGGAGTTTTCACGATGCGGCGCAGAGACGATACTTTCTCCAGCATGCGGGCCACGACGCCGTTGGCCGCGATCATGAAATCTTCGATCAGGTCGGTAGCGCGGTTCTTCTCCTGCTTCACAACATCCACGACTTGTTGATTGAGTATCACGGGATGTACTTCGTTAGTCTCGATGTTAAGCGCGCCATTCTGGTAGCGCTGATTCCTCAAGGCCTGCGCGGCCTCGTCTTGCAACTTGAGCTGCGCTTGCAAGTCTGCCGAGGCGGCCACTTTCGGCGGAGCCATGCCTCCCTCAAGCCATGCTCCCACGGCGTTGTAGGCAAGCTGCGCCTGGTTGCGGACGATCGCTCGATAGACGTTGCTCGAACTGACTGAGCCTGCTGGCGTTCACTATGAACTCGATCACGACACTCAACTTGTCGTGCGCCTTCCAGCAGCGACGTGGCGTCGGTCGAAAGCTCTTCCGGCAACATGGGGAAAATTCGCACTCCGGTGTAGACAGAGGTCGTCTCTTTCGCCGCGTGCTCATCGATCGGGGAATGTTTCGGCACGAACGCGTCCACGTCAGCGATTCCGATCAGCACCTTGACGTCCCCGTTGGGCAGCCGTTCCGCCACTTCGATCTGATCGAGGTCCCGCGAAGTGTCGTTGTCAATTGAAGACCAGAGCAAGTTCCGCAGATCACGGACATCGCCCCCCGGTGCTACTTGCGGCGGATGCGCTTTCAAGTCTCGCAAGCTGCTGCGGAACCTCTGAAGGGAAATCCGGCTCGAAGCCGCGTGCCAGCATGACTTGTTTGGCGGTTGCCTGAAGATCGAGATGGGAGGAGCGAGCGTCGTTCATGAATTCCTCGTCGAACGAGTGCGAATCCAGATGAGGCTAACACGTGACTTTAGATTGCGTTTAGGATAAGGCAATCGGCTGACCGAACCCTCCTCGTGATATCCTAATTGCAGTAGCTGCGTCCCCGCCTTTGGGCAAATTTTCCGCAGTTCCCTTGAGAAATCATGATTTCAGTTAGCAATGTCTCCATGCGCTACGGCGCCAAAGTTCTGTTTGAAGAGGTCTCCACGGCCTTCACGCCGGGGAAGCGCTACGGCCTTACCGGACCGAACGGCGCAGGCAAGACCACTTTTATGAGGCTTCTGACCGGCGAACTCGATCCCCAGAAGGGAACGGTGGTGCGTCCGAAGAAGTTTGGCGTGCTCAGCCAGGACCAGTTTGCCTTTGACGCCTATCGTGTTATCGATACCGTGATGATGGGCAACAAGCGCTTGTGGGCCGCGATGGAGGAGCGTGACCGCATCCATGCCAAGCCGGAACTCACGGATGAGGATGGAATGAAGCTCGGCGAGTTGGAAGGCATCGTCGGCGAAGAAGACGGCTATACCGCTGAGACCGATGCCGCGATCCTGCTGCAAGGGCTCGACATCCCCGACGAACTGCACGAGCGAAAAATGGGTGAGCTTCAAGGCGGCCAAAAAGTTCGGGTCCTACTGGCGCAGGCACTGTTCGGGCATCCGCTCGCACTGTTGCTCGACGAGCCCACGAACCATCTAGACTTGGACTCGATCCACTGGCTGCAAGGTTTCCTGAATGACTACGACGGCGTGCTGATCGTGATCTCGCACGACCGCCATTTCCTAAACAGCATTTGCACCCACATCGCCGACATCGATTACCAAACCATCATCACCTATACCGGCAGCTATGACGACATGGTCGTGGCGAAGACGCAGATCCGGTCCCAGATCGAAGGGCAAAACGCGCAGCGGGAAAAGAAGATTGCGCAGCTGAACGAATTCATCGCGCGTTTCTCCGCCGGTACCCGCTCCAGCCAGGTGCAGTCGCGGCGCAAAGAAGTCGAGCGCCTGCAGGTGACGGAGCTCGCCAAATCGAACATCCAGCGTCCGTTTTTGAAGTTCGAGCAGAAGCGTCCTTCCGGGAAACATATTCTTGAGCTCGAAGGGGTTACGAAGTCTTATGACGGCGCTGAAATCGTCCGAGGCTTTACGGCTAGCGTAATCCGTGGAGAGAAGATCGCATTAATGGGTCGGAACGGCGCGGGCAAGACGACTCTGCTCAATGCGCTGCTGGCAAACTCTCCCACGATTCCGGATGCCGAACTGCGCAAAACCAGCGGCTACGACGGACCGTTCCTGACAAGCGGCAAAGTGATTTGGGGACACGAAGCCGCAGTCGGATACTTTGCCCAGGACCACAGGGCATTGATCGAAGGCGGCATGACCGCTTTCGAATGGCTGCATCAGTGGGATCCGTCAGCCGCCCATGAAGAGATTCGCGGCTTGCTGGGTCAAATGCTGTTCCCGCGCGAGGATGCTCTCAAGCGTACCGACGTTTTATCCGGCGGTGAAGCCGCCCGGCTGCTGTTTTGCAAGCTCATGCTGCAAAAGCCGAATGTTCTGGTGTTCGACGAGCCGACCAATCACCTGGACCTGGAGTCGATCAATGCTCTCAACATCGCTCTGCAGCGGTACCAGGGCACGGTGCTGCTGGTGACGCATGATCACGATCTCATCGACGAAGTCGCTACCAGGATCTGGCACTTCGAGGCGGACCACAAGATCACCGACTTCAAAGGTGCATACGAGGAGTACCAGGCAGTGCTAGCATAAGCAATTTCTAGTCACGCCGCACGGGACACGGACGGCCGCGCCAACATTGCTCATAGTGCGCGTCCAGCGCAGGCGCCTGATGCCCACGCCCATTGAAAATTGAACCCGCCAAGCTGGCCGGTCACGTCGACTACTTCGCCGATGAAAAATAAGCCGGGCACTTTCCTGCTCTCCATCGTTTTTGCCGACAACTCGTTGGTGTCCACGCCGCCTGCCGTGACCTCAGCCTTATCGTAGCCCTCGGTGCCGGTCGGGATCACCGCCCACTTGTGCACTGCACGTTCCAATTCTGCGAGTCCAAAGTTTGTCCAGGCGGCGGGTGCATGCAGATCCAGCCATCGGTTCGCGAAGCGATTCGGCAAGAAATTGTGCAACGCTGACCTCATCGCCGTGATGCTTCTCGGAGACTTCGGTTCGCGAAGCACTGCCGTCACATCACTGCCTGGAGCCAAGTCAATCGCAACCGCTTGCGCCGGTTTCCAGTAGGACGAAATCTGCAGAATTGCCGGTCCGCTTAATCCTCGGTGCGTGATCAGCATCTTGTCTCGGAATCGCTGATTGGCACAGGAGACGGCCACGTCTGCCGAGACTCCGGCCAGATCGCAATACCGGCTACAGTCTTCATCGTCGAAGACGAACGGCACCAGCGCAGGCCGAGGTTCGCGAATCGCCACCCCGAATTGCCGCGCCAAATCGTACCCAAACTCAGTGGCACCCATCTTCGGAATCGAAAGCCCTCCAGTCGCGACCACCAGTACCGGAGCGCGAAATTCCATTTCGCCAGCGCGCAAAACAAACTCTGTCGTCCTCAGAACCTCTTGAATTGAAGTCTTCACGAAAAGACAAACTCCGACCTCTCGGCATTCGCTTTCGAGCATTTCCATGATGTCGTGAGCGGAGCGATCGCAGAAGAGCTGACCTAGCGTCTTCTCGTGATAAGGAATACGATGCTTCTCCACTAGCGCAATGAAATCCGAGGGCGTGTAACGGGCCAACGCCGATTTTGCGAAGTGAGGATTTGCGGAGATAAAGTTTTCTGGACGGCAGTGAATGTTGGTGAAGTTACAGCGGCCGCCGCCAGAGATGAGGATTTTCTTCCCCGCGCGTTCTGATCGCTCGATCACGGCAACGCGACGCCCTCGCTTACCCGCCTCGATCGCGCACATTAACCCCGCCGCACCGCCGCCAAGGACCACCGCGTCAAATTGCTGGGTCATTGCATTGCTGAATCATCGAGTTGCTGGATCGTTGAGAGAGGTCATCATATTGCGAAGAATTCACTCTCATTGCTTAGGCTATTCGATCGAGGGAATCAAGAAGCTAAACAGAATGCCACAATCGTCTGGCCGTGCACACCTGTAGCCTTTTCGGATTCTTCAACCAGGGTCGATTCCAAATCATCTGGGTCCGGATTCATTTCGCAGCCGGCGATTTCCTCGTCGGTTGCACCCTGAAAACAAAGTTCGCAAACGCCAAGGCCATCTTCGGTGCGCACTGGTGGTCCGAAGACACGGCAAGTCATGGGACGTGCTTCATACAGCTCGCAAAGTCCAGTCGCTGGATCGAGAGCGGGGCAGGGTTCATCGTTGGCAAATTCAGCGAAACGGCGCTCCGCCTCTTCGCCTTCCTGCAGCAGGCCACTGGCTGGATCACCGGGAAATTCCTTCGACAGCCGGGAAACCGCTTCCCGCGCGCGTTGGCGCACGCGGTATGCGCGTTCCGGCTCAGACTCTTCCAGTTGAGCAAGTCCTTCACGGAGCCTAACAGCATCGAGCTGATTTATGGGAAAGACTCCAATGCAGCATTGCGTGCAACCAGGATGGCAGACGAGCCATTTGCCGCTTTTACGGGCGGCATCGGCCAGTGCCGCATCGACTATCTGCACCAAGGCCTGGTCTCGAGGCAGTGAAGAAGATTGCACTTTAAGAGAATACCGCAGCACAGGCTTTCCTCGAGTTGCCCGGGCTCTGCCCTGGAGAGGCGGTCACCACTGCAAAGAAGCAGTTCTACTGATCTGCCCCACGCACTGTGGCCCGCGCCGGAGCCACTGAAGGCCATTTCCGCCGTTCCAGAACGACAAAAACGGTGTATGATCTCTCGGTGACGACGGGTTCAGGAATTCTGCACCCGTTTAAGAATACGCTTTTGTGAGAGGTCCCTCCCTCGATGTCTGCGGCAGCGAGCTCTGGCAAGAACCAGCGACTGACGCTGGATCACCCCTCATTTGAGAAGTTATTGGCAGCCGCTTGGGTTCTGCAATGTCTGCACGATCAACTGCATCCCCAGGTCGATAGCGGGGAAACCATCGCCGAACCGGTCAAACCTCAAGAGAGAATGGGGCTTGCAAGTTCACCTCTGCGGGAAGTGATTCAACCGGTGGACCAACTCTTACCGAGGGTGGCGGAAGCCGGGAGCAGACCTGCCGTACTCAACGGTCGCTCTGTTGACGATGAAATCCTTGCCGAGCTGGTCAAGACTCAAGAGGCAATCGAGACTGGCATCTTGGATTTGGACGCCACTGTGAAGCGGTTGGTCTCGCTCTCTCCCAAGGTCACCAGTGAACCTGCGCAGCTTGATCTCAAACCGAACCTCCTGGCACAACCCACATTCGTGGCCCCGCCCACCAAATCGTCCCCCGTCTGGCAGATGCCACCGGATAACCAAAAGCCGGCGTCGCACGCGTCGTCCTTCAATCCCGGAACTGCGCTGACCCGCCTCTGGGATGCGTTCGCTCAGTATCGAACAACTTTCCGGGCCAATTCCATCCGGCGAGGGCTCCGCGCCATAACGATTTCGACCTCGGCTAATCTTCAAACCACCCTTACCCGCCTCCGGGGCGCGGTCGCCCGCTATCGAGCTACTTTCCTCCGTCGAACTTACAAGGAGGGGGCGTCGCACGTACTGTCATTCAATCTCGGAACCACTCTCAGCCGTCTCCGAGACACTTTCATCCAGCACGTGTCGAATTTCAGGGTCAATGTTACCCTGCGATCACTCCGCGCTTTAGCCATTGCGACTCCGGTTTGGCTGCTGGCAGTGATCGCCAACTTGCTGCTTCTCGCAACGTGGCTGCATGAGCCTTTTCAAGGCGGGCGGGCAATGTCGGCGCCGAGTCCTTCCACCGCCGAGGCCTCAGTGACTGTCAACGCCCCGACACGGACCATGTCAACTCGATCTGCGTCCCAGCCCGCCAATAGGATCGAAAGGATTGAGCCCCGACGCCCCACGACGATTTCTTCGCTCGCAGCCACCCACGAGCAGATAACCGACCCGGCTACCTCGTCCGTCGTACAACAATTGAGTCGCTATGAGATTAGCGGATTGCGACGCCAGGCCAAGTACGGAGACGAATCCGCGGCTTTTACTTTAGGGATGGCGTTCGAGATAGGCCGCCATGTTCGTCAGAACTGCGCGGAGGCTGCCCGTTGGGTGAAAACGGCAGCCGAGGAAGGCAACGCCGCAGCGGAGTACAACCTCGGACTGCGCTACCGGGATGGTGACGGCTTGCCCGCCGATCGGGCTGAATCCGAGAAGTGGCTGCGCAAGGCGGCTGCTCAAAGAAATCGGGACGCTAAAGTCGCTCTCAATATGCTCGCATCCCGTTGATTTTTCCACCCGACAGCAGCACTTAAAATGTTCGGTATCTCTCCGTCCGCCCCTCGCCGGTGGCTTCTGAATTGTGTAGCATAGTATTCAGTTAAGGAGCATTCATGTTGGATTCCAACCGGGTACCGATCGCACAATCCGCCCTGCTTGTAATTGATGCTCAGGATTCGTTCAAAGCCGCACCACGGTGGGAGCGTCGCAACAACCTTGCCTTTGAAAAAAATGTTGTCGCGCTGATCGAAGCATACCGGGCTGCGCAGTTGCCGGTCATTTTTTTTCTTCATACCGACAGCGACGAAGGGTTCGCGACCGGCAGCCCTTTTTTCAAGCTCATGGACTTCATCAAGCCCCGTACCGATGAACCCATCTTGATCAAGAACACTCGCAATTGTTTCACCAGTACCCCGCTACAGCCCTACTTGCTGGAAAAGGGTGTGCGGCGAGTTACCATCACCGGCATCCAGATGGAGCAATGCTGCGAAACCACCACCAGGGTTGCGGCCGATCTCGGATATGCCGTGGACTTCGTCACCGAAGCGACCATGACTTTTCCGATTCCGAACTGGGATAACCCTGGTGAAGAACTGGGCGTCGATGCCATACGTGAGCGGACCGAGTATGCCCTGCGCCGCCGCTTCGCGCGCATCGTGACAGTCGCGCAGCTCACCAAAGAATTGAAGGGAGTAGACTGCGAAGCCTTCGCGTAATTTTCTTTGACGGACCCCCGGAGATCGTTGTAAAGGCCTAATGTGCGGCGACCACATCATAGGGCCGCATCATTTCATTGTCCTCGTGCTCGAGGATATGACAATGCCAGACGTAACGTCCCACAAAACCTTCGAAACGGATAATGATCCGCGTCACCATTCCCGGGTCGGCTCGCACCGTATCTTTCCAGCCAGCTTCGTTCGGATTGGGCGGCACCGCCGCACCCGTGTACTTCAATATGCCTTGGGTTTTGTAGGTGAAGAGTTCGATGGGGCGTCGATCGAGTATCTGGAATCGAACCAGATGAAGATGGATGGGGTGCGAGTCATCCGTCAGGTTAATCAAGTTCCAGATTTCGACCGAGTTCAGGACTGTCGGTCCCGGGACAGGCCACCGTGCCCCTCAATGTCATACTGCGCGAACCTCTTTCTGGAACCTTCACTACGCTCGAGTTCAACATTCCCCGTAACCTCGAGACTGGGTCCACGCAAGAGTTGAAGTCCGCGCAGGGAACGGGTCGATGAAATATAGCTGTTCGGCGGCAGACTGCGAAGCGCAACCTGCCTCCACTTACCAAGATTGCGGCAGGTGATCCACAATGCATCCCCTACGATTAATTGTTGACGGCATGGCTCTCCCTCTCGCTAGTAACGTCTTCTCCCTAATACTGCCTGTGTAATCGAACCGCCGCTGCGGCAAACGCCCATGACAATTCTTGGAAAACGTGGAATGGTGAGGGATCTCGTGATCGGCGCCCAGGTCGGTAATAGCGCCGGCCAAGCGTAACCGGGCACGTGTCAAAGTGGAAAGTTTTCACTCAAGGCAGGATTCTAGTATCGACTGGCAATAGAACGGGCATGCGAAAAACTGATGTCGCATGCCCGCCTTCCTGCGAAGATACTTCGACTTCAGGTCACTGCTTTTCGCCGGTATTTGGGTTTAGGAAAAGCACAGTCTGGCTTCTGGGTTGTAAGAAGTTGAACATCTGTGTCAGCGAATTCGCGATGGTATCGAAAGAACCATGGCCAATGCGCACCCCGCCCAGCCAGTTATCCTCGATGAAGCGGATGACCGAGGTCTGGTCAGTCACTGTGTGGTCTATGAAGTTCCGTCTTGCCCACGGCGAAATCACGAGCAAAGGTAGTCTCGGACCGTAACCGCAGCGGCCGAGGGCATGGGTGTTTGCGGGGTTGAGGCCCGGCAGTGAATTGGCAGCTGTGCCGCAGGCACCCGCCCCAGTCAGAGCATCTGCCGTGCCGGTCGAAGTGTTCAAAATCGGGCCGATCTGATGGTCATACCATCCATCGGAGTCGTCGTACATGATTATCACCGCCGTACTGCTCCAGGTCGGCAACGTTTCCAGGAAATTGATCGTGTTCACGAGAAAAGTCTGTTCATCAAGCGGATCGGAGTATCCCGCGTGACCATCCTGATAAGCCGGTGCCTTGAGGAAACTCACTGCCGGCAGATTGCCCGCTGCACCGGCAGCAAAGAAGTCCTGGATATCGTACTGATGATTCGCCTGCCCTGCGTGGCCAATTTCGGAAATGGAGGCGGGCCGAGTGTGCGCCGAATTAGCGGTCGAGACGTAATAGTTGAAGAAGGAGTGGTGCGGGATATAGTCGAGGGTAGTGCCGGCCAAACCCGTCGAGCTACGTTTGCAGCCTGTGGTGCCGTTGGGATTCACGGTGGTGAGATTGAAACCGCCCATGAACCCTCCCCAGCTCACTCCCGCAGCACTCAGCATGTCGCCGATCGTAGCGGTGCCCATGGTGACTTTGTTGCGTGTTGGATCTGAGCAAGCATCCAAGATCGGATCAGGGTCGCCGATCACTGTCAGCGAGCCGTTGCCGCCGTCAACTTCGTCGCCGGTGCCGTTCACGGTTGCGGTCACGCCATTGGTCTGGCCTGAAACCAGGTTGATCACGCCTGGTGTGGAAGGACCGAATGTCGTACCGTACGAGTTGTCGCTCATCGCGAAAAACTGGGCATAGTTCCACAGCGCAGTCGTGGTGTTGCCGTCGAAGTAGCCCATTACCTCATTGCCACCTGAGCTTGTGTGCAATGGAAACAAGTCCATAAGTCCGGCGTCGAACGCCTGTTGCTCAGCGGTGTAGTCGTGATCCTGGTCAGGCGTGACTGCTTGGGAACGATCCAGGCGAAATGGGTTAGAAGCTCCGGTTGCATTGGCGGGATTCAGGTTAGGGTTGAAAGTCAGCAGCGCGTTGGTCAGGCCATTGACGTTGGGAGTGTTCTGGGCTGCCCGGAAACGAGGCTCACCCACCGGATTCAGCGCCATGGGGTAGGTGCCAAAGTAGTGATCGAAAGAAACGTTCTCCTGGAAAATCACCACCAGATGTTGGATGGGCGTGGATGCAGGCTGCAGGACGTGGGGTTTGGCTCTCGATGCGGCAAAGGCAGGGGTTACACTCGGTCCCACGGCCATGATCAATGCTGTTAGCAAAGCCAGCATTTTCCGGGGTGCGGCTGATGCTCTGATTCGGTCGAACATATTTCTCCTCCATCCTTCGGCCAATCGTCACCGCTACTCTGCGAGGGTCGTTGCCGAGGAATAGAAAGGCTAGACGGTCCACATTTCGTCCGCATGACGCGATTGTTAAAGATTTGTGAATTTGAAATTGTGATCCAGCAGAGCTGCTGATTCTAGGCCAAAGCCAACTGCACGATCTATCCTGACTGGCGCCCTTCACTGCTTGGGATTCGCCCGCCGCCCTTCCGTGCATTGAGCTGCCTGCGGCGACCAGCGGCCAGAACGAGCCAAGACTGCTGGGACTACCCTGGGTTCGGTGCTTGTTCTGTTTTTGTAACAGCAGCGAAGACTAACCTCCAGAGTCACTCTCCATGTGTTAACAAGAAGTTGCGGAAAAGTGCGGGAGCGGCCTGTCGCATCGCAGGTCAGAGGTGAGGCCATTTCTCCGACTCCGCAGAAATGGCACGATAAAAAATCCGCGAAAGGAGGCACGCCGTGAGCATGCTCGCAGCCAGTTCCGCTTCAAGAGCAATATCAGCTCCCCCTCGAGGAACCAGGATGCTTAAAGAAAGAATATTGATTGTCGAACAGGAGAAAGAGAGACGCGGAACATTGCGGGACTATCTCGAGGACAAAGGCTACGAGATCGCCATGGCCGCGACCTGCGCTCTTACGGAACAAATCTGGCGCACAACTCGGCCCGATATCGCTATCCTCGATTACAGTCTGTCCGACGGGAACGCACTTGCGCTCGTACCTCGTCTGAAGGCTATTGATGCATCTATTCCAATCATCATTCTGAGCGGATACGGGTCGATTGATCTGGCGATTGAAGCAGTGAAGCTGGGAGCTGATCTCTTTCTACCAAAGCCCGCGGATTTGTCCACGCTCCATGTCCTGATCCAGCGCAGTCTCGAGAATCAGCGAAATTACCGTCAGCAGCTGGCGGAAAGCGCCAGGAGCAGTCACGAAACTACAGATCCTTTCCTGGGGAAAAGCGACAGTATACGAAGACTTGCTGATCTGGCCCGCAAGGTTGCGTTGAATGATACCCCCGTCTTCATCCAGGGGGAAGCAGGCACAGGCAAGGGAACGATCGCACGCTGGTTGCATCGCAACGGTCCCAGGGCTTCCGAGCCTTTTGTGGATCTGAATTGTGGCGAATTGACGGCTAATCTCCTGGAGACAACCTTGTTCGGAGGTGAGCGCGGTGCTCTCGGCGAAGTGGCGCCGAGCAAAGCCGGACTGCTGGAAATCGCACACAAGGGGACGGTTTTCCTGGATGAGATTGAAAATGTGGACTTCCACATTCAGTCAAGACTGCTGAAGGTCGTGGATGAGAAACAAATTCGCAGGCCAGAGGAGGTCTGTGATCGACGACTGGACATTCGGTTGATCGTAGCCACCCAGCAAATCATGGCATCAGCGGTACTTCGCAAACAATTTCGGGGTGATCTGTACGATCGCATCAGCTTGGATTCCTATTTCCATTCCACCCTTGCGGGAGCGAGCCGAAGACATACCCATTCTAAGCACCCTTATCCTCGGCGAGTTGGCTGCCGACATCGGTACCGGCCCTTTGGAACTTGGCGGGACGGCACTGCGAGCGTTGCAAGGGTATTCCTGGCCCGGAAATGTTCGGGAACTTAGAAATGTTTTGGAACGTGTCGTGCTCGTTGCTGGAAAAGATGTTTCAGCCGATCAGGACTTTCGTTTTGATGTGCAGGTCGAGCAGTACTTGTCAGGCATTGGGCAATTCAGAACTTTGGAGGAGATGGAGCGTAGTTACATTCAGCAGGTGCTTCGCAAAGAGCGTGGGCGAGTCCAGTCGGCCGCCCGGAAGCTGGGCATTCCGCGCAGTTCTCTCTACCACAAGCTAAAGCAGTACAAGACGGACCAGTCCGGGCTGCAATCGGTTTCTTGACAGCAGACGACCCGAAGCCATCCACTGGCGAGGTCGCAGAAAGCCCCTGGTTCAAATCTGGAGGGATCACCGGGCATTCATGTTCCAGCCCTACCCGCTGAAAACAATCAGCCGCTAACCTCCTGTGCTACTACTGTCCGATCGAGCTCGCGACTGACGAAAAAACGTTATTCGAGCTTCCGCCGATTAACCGCACCGTTCCGACGACCAGAACCAGAATCACTGCCAGCATCACGGCATACTCCGCAATATCCTGGCCCTGCTCGTCAGACCAGAGCCTTTTCATCAATTCAGCCATACTCCCTCCACTGTTAGTGTTGTAACGCGCGATTTATCATGCCGGGACCCGACGCGCTTGTCAATTTAAAGTTATGATCCCGGTAAAGCGAATTTATGGCATCCGGCCAGCGTTTGTCGCGCAAGCCATTTAGAATAAACGGCGATGCGTCTCGTGCTCGAGTTCGACAATGTTGCGAAAGAGTATCGCAGTTTTGCCAGTAAGCGTCGCCTTCGCGCTCTGGACGGCTTCAGCCTGACCGTAGAGGCGGGAGAAATTTTCGGTTTCCTGGGACCGAACGGCGCGGGCAAGAGCACCGCCATACACCTGGCCATGGGCTTTATGCGTCCTACGAGCGGCAGCGGGCGTCTGCTCGGAGAACCTTTTGGTCATGCCGCCACCCGCCGCCGCGTGGGCTTTCTCGCCGAAAATGTTGCCCTCTATCACCGCCGTGCGGAACGATTAGATCCGCTTTTACGGGGCGCTCAACGGGATGGGGGGAACTGCATCTCGAGCACCGGGCGCGACAGGTGCTGGAGATCGTGGGTTTGCAGGACCACGCGAACCGTAACGCGGGCAAGTTCTCCCGCGGCATGCTGCAGCGCGTGGGGCTGGCGCAGGCCATGGTCAATGATCCTGAACTGCTGATTCTGGACGAACCCACCTCGGCCCTGGATCCGCTGGCGCGAGTCATGGTTCGCGAGTTGCTGTTGGGGCGCGCGCCATGCCGGCAAGACCATTTTCTTGAGTTCCCATTTGCTTTCTGAAGTCGAACTTGGTGTGTGACCGGGTCGCGGTGCTGCATCGGGGCAGGCTGGCTCGTCTGGGGACGACTGCTGACCTTCTTCAGAGCCGGTGCAGCAAACCGAAATTGTGGCTCGCGCTATTGCGGCGACGCATTTCGAAGGAGCGGTGGCCCGGGACGGAGTTGTCAGCTTCTCCGTACCCGCCCACGCCCAGCGTGCGGCGCTCTGGAGAAGGTCTGGAACCTGGGAGGCGAGGTCGTTAGCGTCAATCCGGTGCGCCGTTCGCTGGAAGAGATTTTTCTGGAAGTCACAGCGGATCGACACTCCTACTCCGTCGAAAGGTGTTCGATGAAGCCAGTGCTCCTGATCGCAATCAATTTTGCGCGCGAGCAGCGTTGGCCGATTCTTACTCTGCTGCTCTGGGTCCTGCTCCTCGCCTTTCTCGGGCTGGTTACCGACATTCATCGCCAAAGGGAGGATCTGCTTTTCGTTTTCAAACAGGACGCAATCTACGTGCTGGCGTTCAGCGTCTTCTTTGGCGGCTCAGCCATCTACAACGAGCGTCGGTCCCGCCGGATTCTAGCGGTGCTTTCCAAGGCGGTGGGACGCCAGCAATATCTTTCCGGGTTGGTGCTGGGCGTTACCATCGCCTGCGCGGTCTATTGCTTCGCTCTCGGGCGTAACCGGAAGCTGGACATTGGGGCGAGGCGGGATTTCCCATCTCGCACGTCTGGTTTCTGATGGTCTGCCTGGTTGCAGCCTGTGCGCTGGCCGGTACCGTCGCTCTGATGTTCTCCACGTTTCTGAACCCTTTTTTCGCGGCCGGTGCTACTGCGGTGGTCCTGGGTCTTCCCGCCCTGGCCGGTGCAATTCTCTGGACCGCCGATGGGGCTATGTGATCCCGGTCTGGGAGCTGGGAGCGACCGTGGTGAAGTCTTCGTTTGGTTCGCCCGGGAACCGCTTCCTGGTTTCCTATCGTGTTGGCGGTGGTAGAAACGCTGGCCTTCTGGCTGCTATCAGCGCGCATCTTCGCCTATGTGGATATCGCGGTCGCGGTGGAGTGAGACCCGATTAGGCTGGTTCCTGACATACTTGTGGTTCATGCAGTTTCAAGGCATTAACCACGGATGACCCGAAGGTGCTCGAAGGAAAGGCCGATCGGTTAGCGGGCCCACTCGGCCGCCGTGCGGGCCGCATAGTCGAGCACTCGCCCGGGAAGCACGCCCAGGTAGATGGTCGCCGCCAGACTGATGGCCAGGGCAATGCTCCAAGTCCGATTGGAATCGGACGCTACTGGCACTTCCTCTCGCGCTTCGCGCATGTACATCACCACGATCAGTCGCAGGTAATAGTACGAAGCTACCGCGCTATTGAGCACGCCGATAATCACCAGTCCGACCAGATTGGCCTGCAGCGCCGCGCTGAACACGTAGAACTTGGCGAAGAACCCGCCGGTAATCGGAATGCCGATCAGCGACAGAAGAAAAATCGTCAGGATCGCCGCCAGCAGTGGACGACTGCGTCCCAGACCCTCATAGTCTTCCAGCGTGACGTAGCGTTCACCCTCGCCGCCGAAGTGGCTGATCACGGCAAAAGCCCCGACGTTCATCGCGGCATACGAAGCCGTGTAAAACATCGCGGCTGGAATCCCGTTGTTCGGCAGAGCTGCGAAAGCCACCAGTAAGTATCCGGCGTGAGCGATGGAAGAGTACGCCAGCAGTCGCTTCACGTTGTCCTGCACCAGCGCCCCAAGGTTGCCGAGGGTCATCGAAAGCGCAGCCACTACCCAGATCAACCACACGCGTCCCGGAGCGTGAGCCTCAAACATGATCCGCAGCAGCACGGCGAACACCGCTGCCTTTGGAGCAGTGGACATGAATCCAACCACCGGCGCAGGTGCGCCCTTCATATACGTCGGGAGTCCAGACGTGGAACGGAGCAGCCGCCACTTTGAAACCCAGCCCCACGAACATGAATGCGACTCCGACGTAGGCCAGGACTGGGATATGTGCCGGATCGGAGAGCATCGCCGATGACCGTGATGCTCGTCGAGCCCGTGGCTCCAAACATCAGTGCCACGCCATAGAGAAAAAATGCAGTCGCAAACGAACCCAGCAGGAAGTATTTGACCGAAGACTCGCTGCTGATGGCCGCGCGCCGCCGGAATCCCGCCAGGATATAGGTTGAGATCGAAGAGATCTCCAGCGCGATAAAGATCAGAACCAGTTCCACGGCCGACGACATCAGGCTCATGCCGACGGCGCCGAACAGGACCAGCGCGTAATATTCACCGGCGCGAATGCCCTGCACTTCCATGTAGTCGTAGGAAGTCAGGATCACGACCGCAGTCACCGCCGCGACCAGAAAGTGGAAGAACACGCTGAAGCTGTCCACCCGCACCATATTCCAGAAGCCCAGGCCGGGATATTGCGCCTGAAACAGCGTCGCCGCCAGCGCCGCCAGCGATCCCACCAGGGCGATGGCACCCAGCGTCGTCTGACTACGGCGTTCGTCCATCAGAGGATCGAGCACCATCACGATCATGCCAAAAAGCGATCAGCACGATCTCCGGCAAGAATGCGAACGTAGTCGGCCGCTTGCGGAATTACTTGCGTCGAATCGTTGACGCTGTTCACCGTCCCACCACCTTGCTGGCCAGTTGTGCGAACGGCGCCAATGCAGTTTGTACCGCAGGATCAATCGCGTTCAGCCACAGCAGCGGCGCCACGCCCATGACCAGTGCGACGGCCGCGGCGGGCCACAATGCGGCCCGTTCACGGCCGTTAAGATCGGGCAGAGACTAGGTTGACCGCGTGGGTGACCTTGCCGAAAAAGACCCGCTGATACATCCAGAGCAAGTAGCACGCGCTCCAGATCACGCCCGTCGCGCCCAGGATTCCGTAAACGCGCGATCGCGGAACGCACCGCTCAGCACCAGAAACTCTCCGATAAAGCCGTTGAGCAGAGGCAATCCCACCGATGCCAGCACGATGAACAGAAAAAACGTCGCGTACACCGGCATCGGAGTGGCAAGGCCGCCGAATTCGGCGATCTCGTAAGTGTGGCGCCGCTCGTAAAGAATCCCCGCCAGCATGAACAGGGCGCCGGTGGAAACTCCATGCGCCAGCATCACGAAGGTCGCGCCATCCAGTCCTGCCTGGGTGAAACTGAAAATTCCCAGCACCACGAAGCCGAGGTGGCTGATCGAAGAGTATGCGATCAGCTTCTTCATGTTGGGCTGCACCATCGCGACCAGTGCGCCATAGACGATGCCAATCAGCGCCAGCACCATGATCCACGAGGCATTGCTGCGCGACTGCTCGGGAAACAGCCCGAGATTGAAGCGCAACATGCCGTATGTGCCCATCTTGAGCAAAACGCCGGCCAGCAGAACCGAACCCGCCGTAGGCGCTTCGACGTGCGCATCGGGCAGCCAGGTGTGGAAAGGGAAGACTGGAACCTTCACGGCGAAGGCGATGAAGAATCCCAGGAAGAGCCAGGTGGCCGCGCCGGCAAAGTTTTCGACCTGGCCACTGCGGATCGCGGCCTGGATGGTGACGAAATCGAACGTACCGGTCTTGGCGTAAAGCCACAGGATCGCCGCCAGCATGAACATCGAGGCGACCATGGTGTACAGAAAGAACTTCACCGCTGCGTACACGCGTGCGTTCGTGCCCGTACATGCCGATCAGCAAAGCCATCGGAATGAGCGTGGCTTCCCAGAAGAAATAGAAGAGGAACAAATCAAGCGCGACAAACACGCCGATCAGCGCGGTCTCCAGCACCAGCAGCAGGATGAAGAATTCTTTTACCCGCTCATGAATCGACTTCCACGAGATCAGGACGCACAGTGGAGTCAAGAAAGGTCGTCAGCACCACCAGCCACATGGAGACGCCGTCCACGCCCATGTGGTAATGGATATTAGGATTCGAAATCCACTGGTTGTTGACCTCGTACTGAAATCCGGCTTGCGCCCTCTGGAAGTGCACCGGCAGGTGCAGAGAAAGAACAAAATCCAGCAGCGAAACCACGAGAGCAAATCGGCGGATATCGCGATCACGCCGCGGGAATAGCAGCAGCAGAAGCGCTCCCGCCAGCGGAATAAATGTGACCAGCGTGAGCATCGAGCTGTCGAGTGCGGTGATCATCGCGTTCCCATCCAGATCATGTAAGCGATCACCACGGCTGCTCCGGCGGCGATCCATCCCGCGTAGGAGCGAAGATTGCCCGACTGCATGTGTCGCACAGCGTCGGAAACCTCGCGAGCCCCCTCGGCGCTGTTGTCCAGAGTCGCGTCGATCACATCCCGATCGATGCCATGCCACAGAATTCGCGTCGAGCCATCGATGAGAGGCTTCACGAAGACCGCCGCATAAATCTCATCCACGTAATACTTGTGAACGACCGCCTCGTAGAAACCGCCGAGTGCATGCGCAATTTCCTGCGGCAACTGCGGACGGCGCTGGTACAGCAGCCAAGCGAGGAACAATCCAGCTGCAGCCGCGAGAACGGAAATGCCGGATGAACAATCCTTTTCCAAGCCTTGCTCCTTTTCCTCCGAGCGGGGCTGTGCCCGTCGACTCCTTCGAGCGAACCGCGTGCCTGCTGCCTGAAACACTGGTGAGAGGAACTTGTCGAAACGCGCCGCTGCCGTCCCAACCGCCACACACCGAAAGGATCGCCAGCATCACCAGCGGTATGAGCATGATCTTTCGGGCTCTCGTGAATCCCGCCATGCCCATGCCGTGTGGCGCGGGCGCCCCCGCCCGCGAACTGCCAGCCAGGTGAACGTGTTCCACGTGATCTGCCGCTTCGCCGCGATACTCGCCGAAGAACGTCAAGAACCACAGCCGGAACATGTAGAACGAAGTCAGGAACGCGGTGAAGACGCCGATCGCCCAGTAGACCCAGCTTCCGTAAGGGCTTGAGTAAGCCTGCCAGAAAATTGCGTCCTTGCTGAAGAAGCCTGCGAACGGAGGAAATCCGGCGATGGCGAAGGTTGCCAGCGGTCATCGTCCAGAAGGTCCACGGAATATGGTGCCGCAAGCCGCCCATGCGGCGCATGTCCTGCTCGCCGCCCACCGCATGAATCACCGAGCCAGCCGCCAGAAATAACAGTCCCTTGAAGAAGGCATGGGTCATCAGGTGAAAAATTCCGGCGGAGAATGCCGCCACTCCGCACGCCATAAACATGTAACCGAGCTGCGAAATCGTAGAGTAGGCGAGAACTTTCTTGATATCGGTCTGGCAAACGCCGATGGTCGCTGCGAACAGGGCAGTCAGAGTGCCGACGATCGCGACCACCGTCAGCGCCATTGGCGCCCGCTCAAAGATGACATGCGAACGCGACACCATGTAGACCCCAGCGGTGACCATGGTGGCCGCGTGGATGAGAGCAGACACCGGAGTTGGGCCTTCCATAGCGTCCGGCAACCAGACATAGAGCGGAAGCTGAGCTGATTTTCCGGCCGCCCCAACCATCAGCAGCAATCCGATCGCGGTCAGCAATCCGGCGCCGGCGGTCTCTGCCGGCATGCCAGACACGCTGTGGAACACCTGCGCAAAGTTCAGCGAGCCGAAATGCTGGATCATCAGGAAGAGCGCGATCAGGAATCCGAAGTCGCCAATGCGATTAACGATGAATGCCTTCTTGCCGGCGGAGGCCGCGGAATCCTTGGTGAACCAGAATCCAATCAGCAGATAGGACGCCAGGCCCACACCTTCCCAACCGATAAACATCAGGAGATAGTTGCTGGCGAGCACCAGGGTCAGCATGAAAAACATGAACAGATTCAGGTAGCGAAGAACCGGTAGAACCCGCCCTCCTCCCACATGTAGCCGACCGAATAGATATGAATGAGGAAGCCGACGCCCGTGACCACCAGGAGCATCACCAGGACAGTTGATCGAGGTAGAACGCAAAGTCCACCTGGAAATCGCCGGCTCGAATCCACGCAGCCAGGCTTTCCACATGCGGCACAGTCAAGGAAGAAAACTGCGGCGCGATCCACAGGACCCTGACGAATGCCGCGCCACTAAACCCGAGCGCGATGGCCGACACGGTCTGCCGGGAAAAACGCTTCCCGAACAGACCATTGATGGCAGCGCCGACCAGCGGCAGCACCGGAATCAGCCAGAGATAGAGGTTCGGCGTCATAGTTTGAGCAGGTTCACCCGATCCACGTTCAGAGTCTCGCGCGTGCGATAGACAGCGATGATGATGGCCAGTCCCACGGCCGCTTCGGCCGCCGCAACCACCATTACGAAGAACACAAAAACCTGCCCGCTGAGTGCATGCCACTGCGCCGCGAATGCGACGAATGACAGATTCACTCCGTTGAGCATCAGCTCAATCGACATGAAGATGGTGATGATGTTGCGCTTGATCAGAAATCCGGTCACGCCGCAGGCAAACAGAATGCCGCTCAGCACCAGGTAATACGAAAGAGGTACCATCAGCCCTCCCTCTTATCCTGCTGCGTGGATCCGGGATGGCTGGCCAGCACGACCGCGCCCATGATCGCGATCAACACCAGCACCGATGTCACTTCAAACGGCAGCAGGAAATCGTGAAAGAGCAACCATCCAATCACTTTCGGCGGGCCCGGGAGCTCGCCAACCGCAACGTTTCCCGTGCCAGAGTGTCCGAGCAGCACCCAAGCCACCAGCACGCTGCCGATCAGCATGCCAGGAATTCCAAACAACATCGCCACCCGGCTGCCTTTGGTTCGCTCTTCTTCGCCGGCATTCAAGAGCATGATGACGAAGACGAACAGCACCATGATCGCCCCGGCATAGACAATCACTTGCACTGCGGCCACAAACTCTGCGCCCAGGAGCAGATACTCCACTGCCAGCGATCCCATCACCACGACCAGCGACAGTGCGCTGTTGATCGGGTGCCGTTGCACCAGCAGATTGACCGCGCCGGCTACGCACACCAGTCCAAACACCGAAAATACGATCAGATGAAGCATCTTGTTCTTGCGCTACGCTCTTAACGCCACAATCAAAGCCGTGATGACCAGATTCGCGATGGCCAGCGGCAGCAGAAATTTCCAGCCGAATGCCATCAACTGGTCATAGCGAAAACGCGGCAACGTGCCGCGCATCCATATATAAAGAAACAGAAATCCGAATATCTTAGCCACAAACCAGAACACCGGCAGGATCGCCTGCACAAGTCGGCGGTCCGAACCGATGCGGCCCGTGCCATCCGCCCAGAAACAGCAATGTCGCCAGGCACGCCACCGTGATCATGTTGGCGTACTCGGCCATGAAGAACATGGCGAACTTCATGGCGCTGTACTCGGTGTGGTAGCCGGCGACCAGTTCGGTTTCGGCCTCCGGCAAATCAAATGGAATGCGATTGGTTTCCGCGTACGCCGCCATCAGATAAATAAAGAACGCCACGAATCTGTCCCTGGAAGATGTTCCAGCGTGGAATGAATCCCCAAAACGTTCCCGCCTGTGCATCGACGATATCTCGCGAATACTGAAACTGCCGGCGAGAATCAGCACGCCGACCAACGAAAGGCCCAGCGAGATTTCGTAACTCACCATCTGCGCGCTGGCGCGCAATCCGCCCAGCAGCGAATACTTGCTGTTCGACGACCACCCTGCCAGAGCCACGCCGTACACACCGAGCGAGGTGATGCCCAGCACGATCAGCAGTCCGATGTTGACGTCGGTGATCTCGAGCGGCGTGTGGATTCCAAATACTGTAATCCAGTTGCCGACCGGGAATCACGGAGATCGAAGTCAACGCGAAGATCAACGCAATCATCGGCGCCGCAATATAGAGCGGTTTGTATACGTGCGGCGGAGTCAGATCTTCTTTAAAGATAAATTTCACTCCATCCGCCAGCGGTTGCAGCAGGCCGAACGGGCCGACGCGGGTTGGTCCCCAGCGATTCTGGATGTGGCCGACGACCTTGCGTTCCAGCCACACGGTATACGCCACCGCCGTGAGCAGCACAATGAGTGCGATCACGATCTTGACCACAGAAACGAGAATGAATTCGCCAAGACTCAACGAGGTATTTTCCCTGACTCTTTATGTAGCGTGGGCTCTCGCCCCGCGCCAAACCCTCCAAGCGCGGTCCAACAAAATCTAATCGGCGGCGACTTCTTCCTTCGCCGGCTGCTTGTGACGGTTCTCAATTACTGAATTCAAAGTGCGGGAATAGCGACCCAAGGTGCCAGAGCTGAAAAGACTATCCTGCGCGGGCACGATGAGCGTCGGATCATGCAATGCTCCGGGCCCGCTACTCGACAAACTCGTATGCTGATCGTTGCCGCTCAGGATATTCATCCGCGAGACGTCGTAGCCGGGCACCAGGCGCTGGATTTCATCCAGAATTGCCATGGGATCGAATGGACTCATCTTCGGTTCGAGTCCATTGGCCTCAAGCCACACACCATGCCGGTCAGCCTCGCCGGATTGTGCACCTCGTGACTGGCCCATATCTGTTCCGGTTCCACGGCCAAACGGCACCAAGCGCTGAACGTCAAACCCCATTGCACCGGCAATACGAACGATCATTTCGAAATCTGCCTTGGTGCCGGTGACCTCGCCCGCTTTTTTCACCAACTGCAAATCGCCGCATGTATTGGTGAACGTTCCTGATTTCTCGTACGCATTCGCGGCAGGCAGAACTACATCCGCGATTACGGCCGTTTCCGTCAGGAACATGTCCTGCACGACCACGAAACTATTTGAGAAGACAAAAGGATCGATGCCAAACTGTTCAACGGGATTGGCGCCCACCACATAAAACGCCTTCAGTTTGCCAGCCTGGGCACTGTCCACCATCTGATGTAAGGTGAGGCCGGGAGCTTTCGGCATTGCTGCCCCACTCTTCATGAAACTTGCCCGCATCGGAAACCCGCTGGTATCCGGGCAGGAGGTCGGGATACAAACCCATGTCAGCGGCGCCCCGCGAGTTGGCGTAATCGCCCAGGCAGACAATTTTTGCGCCTTGGATGCCCGAGCCGAACTTCACCAGCGACGCGACGTCCGTGCCGCGGACTTCCGACCCGAAAATAATGACAAGGTTTGTTTCACTGCGAAGTTTGTCGCGCAGAGTGCCCCAGGCATCGCGCCCGTTCTTTGCGCTGGCAATTACATCGAGGGCAGCGTCATCGCCCGCCAGGAAGGTAACCACTTTTGCTTCCGATCCCTCGGGAATTTGCACGAAGCTAGCTGCCTGCCGCCGCAACTTGATGGGCTGCGAATTAATCACATACAAACGCGACCGGTGCAACCGGACATTGTTTCGAATCTGCCAGGCAAGCAGCGGATGCTGTTCCGTGGGATCGTTGCCGATCAGCAACGTGGCCGGCGCATTGGAGACGTCGCGCATGCTGGCGGTTGCCTCTGGCTTGCGTGTAAGAGCGGCAGTCAGGGCAGGGAAGTCGGCAGTGCGGTGATGGTCGATATTGTTGGTCTGCAGGACCACGCGAGCAAACTTCTGCAGCAGATAATCTTCTTCGTTGGTGGTGCGATTCGAGCCGAAAACACCAATCGCCTGCCCACCTTCTTTGTCGCGAACCTCCGCGAATCGTTTTCCGATCAGGTCAAACGCTTCTTCCCATGTTGACGGAGTCAGCCGCCCGTCTTTGCGAATCAACGGCTGCGTCAAGCGGTCTTCGTGCTGCGCGAAATCGAAGGCGTAACGCCCTTTGATGCAAAGGAAATCGCCGTTGATCCCGCTCTTGTCGCGATTGTCTCCGCGGACGATCTCCATACCAGTATCGGATCGACGCACGCCCAGGGTCGTCTTGCAGCCGTCGGCACAGTGAGTGCAAGTCGTCCCCACGTGTTTCATCTCCCAGGGACGCGTCTTGTAGCGGTAGGCGCCCGAGGTCAGCGCACCCACCGGGCATATGTCGATGCACATGCCGCACTCTTCGCATTCGAGACTGATCGCCCTGATTTGGCGCGATGACAGAACTGACGCCGCGGTTCTGCACGCCCAGAGCGGCGACATCCATGGCTTCGCCACAGACTCGCACGCAGCGATAGCACAAGAATGCAGCGCGGCCGGTCGAAAAAGACTACCGGAGACCACTGCTGCTCTTCCTTATGATTCTTGGCGTCGATGTATTTGGATTCCGCTGCGCCGTAGGAGAAAGTCATGTCCTGCAGTTCGCATTCTCCGCCCGCATCGCACACCGGACAGTCCAATGGATGATTGCCCAGCAGCAACTCCACCATGCTCTTGCGGGCCTGCCGGATCTCGTCGCTCTCGGTAGTGACCGCCATGCCCTCGCTGATTACCGTCGTGCACGCAGTCTGCAGCTTGGGCATCTTCTCGACTTTGACCAGGCACATGCGGCAAGCGCCCTGCAACGACAGATTTGGGTAGTAGCAAAATGAGGGCACTTCGATGCCAACGCTCTTGCAGGCTTCAATGAGCAGCGTCCCGGCGGGAGCCGTGACCTTCTTGCCGTCTACCGTAATGTTTACGTCAGCCATAAATCGTCGTTGGTCGTTAGTCTTTGGTCGTTGGCAAAACCGCCGGTGCCGGTTACTAGCCAGCGACCAACGAGTGCTACGCCAGATTTCTACTGGTTCGACTGCACCCGCCTTTTCAAACGGACACGGCTTGCCTTCCAAATGATCTTCAAACTCTTTCCGGAATTTCTTCACGATGGAAATCGTCGGCATCGCCGCCGCATCGCCCAGCGGACAGAACGTCCGTCCCAACATGTTCTCCGAAAGATACTGAATGTTGTCGATGTCTTTCTTAACTCCACCCCCAGCGTGAAATCGAGTCAACGTCTTCTTCAACCAGTCCGTTCCTTCGCGGCAGGGGATGCACCACCCGCAACTTTCATGCTGATAGAACTTCATGATGCGCAGAGCGAATTTCACCATGCAAGTCGTGTCATCGACGACCACCACACCGCCCGATCCCAGCATCGTTCCAGCTTTCATCATCGAATCAAAATCCATGGAGACATCGATTTCGCCAGCGGTCAACACCGGGCAACTCGAACCGCCCGGCACGACGGCCTTCAGCGCGCGGCCATTGGGAATGCCGCCCCCGACGTCGTAAATCATCTTCTTGAGGTTGTAGCCCATGGGCAACTCGTACACTCCGGGGCGATTCAAGTGCCCGCTCAAGCAGAACAATCGCGTTCCACCGTTCTTGGGGGGCCCGAGTTTGGCAAACCATTCTGCTCCGCCGAGCAGAATGTGCGGCACGCTGGCCAGCGTCTCAGCATTGTTGATGACCGTCGGACCGCCCCACAGCCCGACCACAGCCGGGAAGGGAGGCCGGATTCGCGGAATCCCGCGCTTGCCCTCAAGCGACTCCATCAACGCCGATTCTTCGCCTACTTCGTAAGCGCCCGCGCCGCCATGCCAGTAAACCTCGAAGTCGTAACCGCTGCCGAAAATGTTCTTGCCCAGAAATCCCCGCGCGTAGGCGTCCTTGATCGCCTTCTGCATGATTTCGAGCAGATAGCGATACTCGCCGCGAATGTAGATGTATCCAGCATGCGCGCCCGTGGCAATTCCCGCGATCACGACTCCTTCAATCACCGCATGCGGATCGTGCTCGAAAATCAGACGGTCTTTGCAGGTACCTGGTTCGCTCTCATCGCCGTTACATAGGATGTACTTGGGCTTCGCCGACTGCTTGGGAACGAACGACCACTTCATCCCGGTGTTGAATCCAGCGCCGCCGCGTCCGCGCAGGCCGGAATCCTTCACCAGATTGACAATCTCGTCCGGCTGCATCCCCAGCGCCTTCTGGACGGCCTTGTAGCCGTCGAGTTCCAGGTAGCGATCAATATCAGTCGCACCCTTGCCAAAGCGCTTGGAGACGACTTTTACTTCGTCGGGATGGGAGACCAAGTCAGTCATTTTGCAATTGGGTAATTGAGTAATCGGGTAATTGCAAAATTACCCGATTACTCAATTTCTCAATTCTTCTCTGTACCCGTCCAATACCTTGTCCATCTTCTCCAGCGTCAAATTTTCGTGGAAGTCGTAATTCACTTGCACAGCCGGAGCCCAGCTGCAGGCGCCGATGCACTCCACTTCTTCCAGCGAAAACATTCCGTCCGGCGTCGTGCCTTTGTGCCCGATGCCCAACTTTCCCTTGCAGTGATCGAGAAGCTCCTCGCCGCCGCGCAGCATGCAGGCAATGTTGGTGCAAACCTGCACGTTGAACTTGCCGCGAGGCTTGGTGGTCAGCATGGAGTAGTAGCTGATCACGTTGCTCACCTCGAGGTCGGTCAAATCCAAGCGCTGCGCAATCTCATGAATCGACGTCATGGTTCAGATACCCGACTTCATCCTGCGCATAAAGAAGCGTCGGCACCAGCACAGACCGCTTCGTCGGATAATGCGTCAGCATCTCCGCGAAAGCGCGCTTCGAATTCGATCCGAAAACTTCATTGTTGCTGGCTTTCCTTTGTGTACCTTCGTGTCCTTTGTGGTTAACGCCTTTTCTGATCGCAGCCAGATGCTCAACGGCTACCGATCAATCTCTCCCAGCACAATATCGATCGATCCAATCGCCGCCACCACATCCGCCAGCAACCGCCCTTCGCACATCTTCGGCAGCAATTGCAGATTCGCCAGGCAAGCCGCCCGCATGTGCACACGATACGGCTTCGCCGTCCCGTCGCTCACGATGTAATATCCCATCTCACCGCGCGGCGACTCCACCGCCTGATAAACCTCGCCCGCCGGAACCGCAAAGCCCTCAGTAATGATCTTGAAGTGATAGATGAGCGCTTCCATCTGCGTCTTCATCTTTTCGCGGTCGGGCAACACCACTTTCGGAGCATCCGCTTTGATCGGACCTTCCGGCATTCCGTCCAGCGCCTGCTGCACGATCGCAATCGATTCACGCAGTTCCTGCACCCGGCACATGTATCGCGCGAACACATCGCCTTCCTGCGCCACCGGCACTTTGAACTTGAAGTTCTCGTAGCCCGAGTAAGGCATATCCCGGCGCAGATCGAAGTCAACGCCACTGCCGCGCAGCGTAGGTCCGCTCGCGCCCAGCGCGATGGCATCTTCCGCCGTGATCCGCGCCACGCCTTTCGTCCGCATTGTCCAGATCGGATTTCCGGTCAGCAGGTTCTCGTACTCATCCACCTTGGAAGGGAAGCGGTTGGCGAAGTCCCGCACCCGGTCAAAGAACCCCAGCGGCGGCTCCAGCGCGACGCCGCCGATGCGGAAGTAAGAAGTCATCATGCGCTGGCCGCTGACCGCCTCGAACAGTCGCAAAATGTCCTCGCGCTCGCGGAAGCAATAAAGAAAGACCGTAAGCGCGCCAATATCCATGGCGTGCGTGCCCAGCCAAACCAGGTGCGAGTTGATGCGGGTCAACTCATTCATCATCACTCGCAGCCATTGCGCTTTAGGAGGAATCTCCAGCCCGAGCAACTTCTCGACCGCCAGCGCATAGCAGAGATTGTTGGTCATCGGGCAGAGGTAGTCGATGCGGTCGGTAAGCGGCACTACCTGCTGATAGAACTTGGCCTCGCAAGTCTTCTCGATCCCGGTGTGCAGATAACCGATATCCGGCATGAGCCGCACAACGGTTTCGCCGTCGATCTCGAGAATCAGCCGCAACACTCCGTGCGTCGACGGATGCTGCGGCCCCATGTTCAGGATCATGGTCCGATCCTGACCGGGTTCGAGCACGGGAATGGAGGTCAGGTGGGCCATAAGTGACGTCTAGCGATAGCCCTCCACCGGATAGTCTTTGCGCAGCGGATGGCCTTCCCAGTCTTCCGGCATTTGAATGCGCCGTAAATAAGGATGCCCGGTGAACCGGATGCCGAACAAGTCGAAAACCTCGCGCTCGAAGTAATTCGCCGACGGCCAAACCGAGGTGACCGATTCCACAGCCGGAGCTGTCGCTGTCCAAACGTACCTTCAGCCGCACCCGTTCCTTCTTCGGGAATCGACAGCAACTGGTAAACGACTTCGAAGCGCGGCTGCGAAGGATACCAATCCACGCAGGTCACATCGGAAAGATAGTTAAAGGGACAGGTCGGATCGTCCCGCAAGATGACGCAAGCGTCGCGGATCGAAGAGCGCTCGATGTAAATGGTCATCTCGTCGCGATCAAACTTCGCTCCCTCGACCGCAGCCGGGTTCCACGACCGCAGCCGGGCCACCGCCGGATGCTCCTTCAGTGGCTCGAGATCGGTAATGGCTGGGGTCAGCGGCATCAGACCTCGCCTCTTCTTGTCGATGGAGTGCCCCAGTCCAGGACACCCTTTTTCCAGACATAGAAAAAGCCCACCAGAACGATGCCGATGTACACCAGCATCTCCCAGAAACCAAACATCTTAAGCTCGCGCAGAATCACCGCCCACGGGTACAGGAATACGGCTTCCACATCGAACAGAATGAAGAGCATGGCCACCAGGTAGAACTTCACCGAGAAGCGCTCCCGGGCGTCCCCCACCGGGGTCATTCCGCATTCATAAGGAGAAAGCTTGGCCCGCGTAGGCCTGCGGTAGCCAATAAACCAGGAAAGCAGCACAATAGCAGAAGCCAAAGCACCTGCTACGATGAGATGAATCAAAAGGGCAGGTAACGAGCGAAGTAATTGTCCGGCATAGAAGAGCTATATATAATTCGCAGCCAAGCATTAACTAAACATTCTAGAGTAGATTTCGCGGATGGGAGTGTCAAGCGACGGCGCCACTTTGTGACGAGCTTTTAACATGCATGCAGATTTCCGCCGATAGTTGAGTAGGATCGGCTAAAGGCCTATGATTTTTGGCTTCAATACCGACGTGAAGCACGACGACACGGTTTACCACGTGCAAAGCGAAGCGCGGGAGAACGAACTGCTCCTGCAGACCCAGGTCTTCGTGCGCGGACGCTGCATCGGCAAGCGTGCCACCTCCTACGCCGACAAAGCCGCCGAGTCTGGCTTCACCGATCAGCAGAAAGAGCAGATCCTGCGCGACCAGCATCGTCTCGTGCTCGACTCCATCCGCGACGGCCATCTGGACGGTGTGCTCGACAAGAGCTTCACCCCTGAATCGCTGGCCGCAATCAAAGAACTCGACGTGCAATGGCTGAACGCCGGCTTCGGTGCATTCGGATCGCAATCTGATCCTGCGCCTGCGCGTCACCGAGGGCGGCGCCGCCGTAGAAGGCGCGCGGCTTGACGGTTCGCTTTGCCCGTCCCGGTGCTGCTCCGTTCTACACCCAGGTGGCCACCGGTTCGGATGGCGACGCCGAGATGAAGATCGATGTCGACGAATCCTCACTGCCGGATTCCGCCATGCTGGTGCAAGCCAACTACTCCGGCCGCACCGCCACCCGCAAATTCCACCTGCGCAAAGTCGAAGCATAAATCGCGTGGGGACAGCCACCCCCGGCTGTCCGGTCGAGCACAGTTCGACAGTTTTGCGCCTAGCTGCGAAAATCCAGATGATATGAAGCTGCAGATCAATGGCGAAGCTCGCGATTTCAGCCCTCCCCTTACTCTCGCCGGGCTTGTCGACCAATTGGACATGAAAGCGGATCGCGTCGCCGTGGAGCTGAACCGCAGTATCGTTCCGCGAGAGCAATGGCTCGGGACCAGTCTTGCGGACGGCGACCGCTTGGAGATTGTTCACTTCGTGGGCGGCGGCCAGGACTTCTAAGCGCCACGACTTTTAAGGGAATTCGTCTAGTCACCCCCTCTTTAGTGAAATCCACAGTTGACACGCGCCCATCCACGCCTAAAATGTTCCAAACATTTGGCCCCGTTATTGTTTGAAACATTGTTGGCCTTGGCATGCAGCAACCGTTTACATCTCGCGACGTGGTCTCGCTGACCGGCATCACTCCCCGGCAATTGCAGTGGTGGGACGAGCGTCGCATCGTGGTCCCGGCTCGCGAGGGCCGGCGCCGGTTGTATTCGATGGAAGACCTGGCCGAGGTCGCCGTGATCTGCGAGTTGCGGCACCGGGGATTCTCCCTGCAGCGGGTGCGCAAAGTCATGCGCTTCCTGCAGCGGGAGTTCGGCAAGCGCCTCGCAGAAACGGTGAGCGGCGCTTCTGAATATCACCTGCTCACCGACGGCAAGACTCTGTATCTCGAAACTTCGCCCCGGCAGATTGTGGACATCTTGAAAAATGCGCGCCAGCCCATGTTGACGATTTGTCTCACTGACACCGTGCGGCAAGTGCGAGCTGACATACGCGCCAAGAACAGCAGCGCGGCGACTCCATCGCGTTCATTGCGCAAAGTAAGACAGGCTTCATAGCAGGGAAGTTTGGTTCCACATAGCGGCCCCACGTTTTTGAGCGAAGTTAAGGAGGCGAAATGGTTGGAGAACTCGACGTCCTAAGCCAATGGATCCCCGAACAAATGCAACCCGGCACGATCTTCGTGCTGGAAAACGCCGGCCGCGTCGGCGAAAAAGACGATCCCTACTGGGCCGTTCTCTCCTGTCCCGAGTGCGGCACGCTGGGCTTGATTACGCGCAAGCAGCTTGCTGGCCTGCTGCCCGTAATCTGCGGCTCCAATCAGTGCCCCGCACAGTTCTTCATCAACGATAGCGAGGTAGTGAGCAGAAAACCGTTCTGACGTCGCCAGAATTAGGGGATTACTGTCGGCTGCTTTCCCCGATCATCCGTGTCGTTCGACGGCTTATTTCGAGAACTGCACCTATTCTGGTGCAGAATTTCTCTGAAAAAAAACACTCAATTCCGCCCAAAATCTAGAAAACAAAGGATCAGATTTTTTCTTGCCTTGTAGATCTATGGTTCTTAAGGTAGTTACAGGCAAAATATTCTAAACATTGGGGTTAGCGTACCTGTCGGGCCGGTTGCGGCCACGCTCTGGACAACAGCAGAGCGCCGACGAAGGTTTCGCCTTCGTCTTGTTGGTCGGACTCAGCAGTTGACGTATGCTGCGCCCTTGTCAGTTGTCAAAGAACGCGGTTATCTTGTAGATAACCTGTATTGTTCGATTATATCGGTGGCAAGGGAATGAGATCAAGGGGAAAGTGGATGGGCGTTAAAGACGATTCCCGAAATGGGAAACGTAAAGTGGGCGAACTGTGTGGGCACCGGGCGCCGCTCTTTCGGACGGGACGTACCCAGTAACTAGTTTGAATCACAACCCAACGAGAAGCGCAGGGCGGCACACACTTCATTCATCCGTGCGGCACTAAGCTGGGCTACGCGTCTTCCTAACCGCTGTTGAGATACAGTCACCGCGTTGTGCAGGTTTACTGCGCAAGGGAACTTCATGCCGTCCTCCTCGTGCAGAACGACTTCTGATGGCACACCGCGAATGGTAGACGTGATAGGCGCAACCGTGACCGTGGACAAATAGGCGATGGCGCTGTTGCGGGTGAGCACTAGGGCTGGTCGTTTCTTGGCGGGCGCGGCAAACTGGTAGAGCCGAACTTCACCTCGCGCTATTCTTCCGGCCACGTGGCCTCCGACTCCCAACCCCGCGCTTCCGCGTCGGCTTGCGACTGCCGCGAGTAGCCCTTGCGGTCGCGCTCTTCACTGGCTCGCAGTTCTAACCGCCGGAGATGTTCCCGCAGCGCGTCGCGCACCAGAGCGGATCGGTTTCGCCTGGTCCGCTTTGCGGCTTGGTCGGCGGCGTGTAGCAGCTTCTTATCCAGCACGATTTGAACGATTTGCATATGTGGAACCTATTCCACAGTATACTCCACATAAAAGAAATTTCAAAGCAGATTGTTACATTTCAGAAGTCAGTGCTGGCCCACCCTTACGTTGTAAAAGTCGGAACGATGAGGTCGGCGGTTCACGGGTGGAACATCGGGACGCAGGCTGCATTGATCCCCACCTCTGCAAAAGCAGCAAAGGTGGCCAGCCGCCGTCCGATGCAAACATTACACGCAAGGTCCCTCCACTCCACAGATCATCGCTTTGCGATGATCTGTTCCGGTCGGGATGACAGAGTTGGGGAGATCTGAAATGGGGCGCAATACGTCCAGCGGTCAAAGTCAAAGTCCCCACCCTAACGTCGCAAAACCAGAGTGAGGATGGGATTGGACTATTTCCGCGACGTTAGGATGGGGCACCCGGGCAGCGGTGCCCGCAGCGACAACTAATTGCTCGGCGCGACCTTGTCCGTATCGTGTAGCGACATCACGGCAAACCTCCAGCTGCCGTTATCCCCTTTATGCAGCAGGCAGGTAAGGCCTACCCGCTCCAACTCTTGACCATCCGTCTTGTACCGTATGGCCACGCCCGTCGCCAATGCCGATGTCGTGCTGAGAAGCCGGAGCTGTTGCAGGCTGAATTCACTCCGGCGATACTCCCGTTGCCGAAGGTTTTCCATGACCGGGCCGAAGATGGGAACCACCACCTCGGCGGTCGGAAGGGCAATTACTCCTGACGGTCCGATGAGCAGAGCTGGCTGGTGAAAATAGCGCAGAATGGACTGGACAGTTAGTGTACTGAACGTCTTGTAGTAGTCAGTCAGTACCTGGTTCACAGCGTCTTCATTATTCATGATTCATGGTTCTTAGTCGTCGCTTTCGCGGTGATCCTGCTCCGATCAGGATGACAGAGTTGGGGAGATCTGAACATCCCCGGTCAAGCCAAAATCGAGTTTGAGTGCACCACCCATTGTAAAACTCGAGCGAAATGGGGCGCGTTCGTCCAATAATCAAAGGTTAAAATCCCCACCCTAACGTCGCAAACCAGAGTGAGGATGGGATCGGACTATTTTGGCGACGTTAGGATGGGGCACCCTATTGTGTGCAGGAAAAGCCTGGGGGCAGCCTCCGGATTACCGGGTGGGAAATTCGGGGACAGACGGGACTGTCCCCAATTTCTAGGGCGGTGGCCCCGCGCTGGAGTGTAAATCGAGATGGCTTGGAAGGCGATGGACGTTCGGGAACTGCGGGTTCGATTCCTGGTTGCGGCCTGGCGCCGCAGGTTCGCGTCCGTTGGGTGCGCCGGATTTTTCACGCCCTCTATAGCGATCCTCCTTTGAGGTTGATGCCACCTCGGCACAGACTAGACTGGAGCCATCGGGTGATCTCGGGCTGATGAGACTCGGCGGCACTCATTTTATGTTTGGGGGCTGGCGGAACGCAGGGTAAAGAGCGTGATTTCGGGGGGACAGTTCAGGCGGATCGGGAGGCGAATTGTTCCCAGGCCCATGTTGGTGTACAGGGTCAGCGGGCCAATCCGGTGCAGGCCGCGGGGATACTTTCGAGCCAGCATCGGCAACCATGGGGCACCAATTCCCGGAAGCCAGATCTGCCCGCCGTGCGAATGTCCGGAGAGCTGAAGATCCACGGGGTAGTAAGCCGCTCGATCGGCAAAGTCCGGTTCGTGGACGAGCAAGACAACCAGTTCCTCGCGGGGGACTCCGCGCAACGCGAGATCGATATCCGGATTTCCTTCCCAGGCGGAATCCAAGCCGCACAACCAAATTCGCGACCCATCCTGCTCAATAGGAATGGAACGATTGCGGAGGACGGGAAGGCCACGCGAATCAAGAGTCTCGATAATCCTGTGAGGGTCCGAATCCACATCGTGATTGCCGAGAATCGACACGATCGCGACCCGCGAATGCAATTGCTGCAGAAGGACGGAGCAAGGTTCGACAGCGCGCGCAGCCCGTTTCCCCGAGTGGAACCGGCGATAAGAAAGCGGAACCGAGACAAAGTCGCCAGTCAAGACGATCAGATCCGGATGCAGGTTGTTGACGATCTCGATCGCAGCTCTTATGGGCACCGCCGAGAAAACGTCGTAGTGGAAGTCGCTGAGCTGCGCGATAGTGAAACCGTCGAAAGCAGCCGGCAACCTCGCTAATGAAACTTCAATCGACGTCAGGATGGGGCGGTTCGGCTCAAGAATTATACTGTCTTCGGCCAGGACTACAGCGCCGGTCGCAGCGACTCCGGCGGCAACTTGAAGAAACTTTCGTCTGGTTACAAATGGCAATCGAAGCTCGTCTCCTCATCTCCTGCGTTGATTCAGAGGCGGTTTTGCGCGAACGCTCTCGCAAGAGCCCCTGCGGTAGATTGTATCGGACGGCGACCAGGCAATCGCCGGTGTTGCCAATGTTCCAGCTACAGATTCCAACAAGTGTGCCCCACTAGAGCCGTTGGGAGCTGCGGCGCATCTATGTCAATCTCGGAGGATCAGAATGCGATTTCGAGTGGTTGCGACGGACTATGACGGAACTCTGGCAAATAACGGTAGCGTCGGCAAAGACGCATTGGCAACGCTGGAGCTGGTGCGAAAGTCTGGCCGTAAACCTGTGCTGATTACGGGCCGCGAAATCGAGAGTCTCCGGAGTGTGTTTCCGGAGCTCGGTCTCTTTGACCTGATTGTGGCGGAGAACGGAGCTTTGCTCTATGACCCGTCGACGGGAAAGGAAAAGCTTCTAGGCAAGGTGGCGCCAACTTCTTTTGTGGAGATGCTTCGGCGCTCGGGCGTGAATCCTCTCTCGGTGGGCCGTTGTGTGGTTGCAACGGTGAGACCTCACGAGGCGGTTGTTTACAAGGCGATTCATGACCTTGGACTCGATTTGCAGATCATTTTCAACCGAGAGTCGGTGATGGTCCTTCCGGGAGGAGTGGATAAAGGCACGGGATTCCGGGCTGCCATGGCTGAGTTGCACCTGCCCGATGCCAGCGTTGTGGGCCTCGGCGATGCAGAAAATGACTATGCGTTCTTGAGTCTTTGCGGATTCTCGGTGGCCGTTGGCAATGCGATTCCAAGTTTGAAAGAACGAGTTCACCTGGTGACGACCGGCGAAGATGGGGCAGGCGTGGTTGAAGTACTTCAGAAATTGCTCACGGAAGAAGATTCTTTTGACGTGGCCCACCCCCGGTCTCAATGACCGGTTCTGGCACTGAATTCCTTGAATCCGCTCATTGCTTCAAGGCTTTCCGGCGCCAGACGAACGTTGCTGAGTTCAGCGATGAGATTGCCCGCCCAGCGGTAGACGTTGTGTTCCTGCACCACCCTCCGCATGCGGCGCATTCGCGACTTGCGTTCCTCCGCCGGCAATTCCAACGCGATGTGAATGGCCTCGGCCATCTGCTCGGTATCATAAGGATTGACGATCAGGGCATCGTTGAGTTCGCGGGCGGCTCCGGTAAAGCGGCTTAGAATGAGCACTCCCTGCTCGTCGTCGCGAGCGGCCAGAAATTCCTTGGCTACCAGGTTCATCCCATCATGCAAGGATGTGACCAAGCAAACATCCGCGGCCCGGTAATACTTCTCGACTTCCTCGTGGCTGAATTGCCGCTGGAGGTACACGATGGGCTTCCACGACCCGGTCTGAAAGCGCCAGTTGATGCGGTCGGCTTCCGCTTCTACTTCTCCGAGCAGATCGTGGTAGCGCTTAATATGAGTGCGGCTGGGCGCTCCGATTTGAAGGAAGGTAAATTTGTTTTGATAGATTGGGTACTTTTCCAGTAAGCGCTCAATGCCAAGGAACCGTTCCAGGATTCCCTTGGTGTAGTCCACGCGATCCACGCCCACTCCCAGAAACGATGCATTCACTCCTAGCCCTCGGAGCAGGTTGACTCGTTCGGTGTAAGGAGATTCACCCGACCGCGGACTGCTGGAGATCTCATGGAAATCCACGCTAATCGGAAAGGGTTTTACCCCCGTGCGATGGTCTTCGCGATCGACCGCAAAGTGTTCCCAGTCGATTCGCGATTCGAGCGTGCGGTCCACAGTCTGGAGAAAATTGTTGCAATGCGATTGGATGTGAAACCCGATCAAATCGGCTCCGAGCATTCCCTCGATCAATTCCCGCTGCCATGGACAGATGCCGAATGCTTCGGCATTGGGCCAAGGGATGTGCCAGAAAATTGCCACCCGAGCGTCTGGACGCTGTTTCTTGACCAGCCGCGGCAAGAGTGCGAAGTGGTAGTCCTGAACCAGCAACAGCGGCTGCTCGACATCCGCCATCTCTTCGAGCACCGCGTCGGCGAACTTCTGATTGACCTCGCGATACGACTCCCAGTCTGAGGTGCGAAAGATCGGCCGGGTGTGCGCGATGTGACACAGCGGCCACAACCCTTCATTGGAAAAGCCAAAGTAGTAGCCCTCTTCTTCCGCTTTGGTCAGCCACACCCTGCGCAGGGTGTACTTTGGATCGTCGGGCGGAACCCGCAGATGAGCCTTGGCATCCACGGTTTCGCGGTCCGCGTCGCCACTGCCGTGGGCCACCCATTTACCATTGCAGGCGCACAAAATCGGCTCGAGAGCCGTCACCAGCCCACTGGGAGGAACCACCACTTCGAGCGACTCCCCTTTCCGGGTGTGCGAGTAAGGTTCGCGGTTGGAAACTATGATGAGACCGCTGTCACCCAGTTTGCTGCGCACATGCACTGCGAGACGTTCAGCGGTCCAGATGCTTTCGGCGGTCTCGCGCAGTTGGGCCTCGGCTTCCGCGGCTGAACGCGCGGCCATCAGACTCGCGGCAAAGGTCTGCATTTCCCGGGCCAGCGGCCGGAGCAGATCCAGGTCCGGGGCTGGGGATGGCAAGGTGCCCTTTCCGGTCCTTAATGCTTTCATCCATTGTGCAGCCTTCGCGATCGGCCCAACAATGCTCCAACGAACAATCAACAGCGTGATCAGCGCGATCAACAGAACCTGCACCAAAACACGCACAAAAGTTTCCCTCCACATGTGCGTGCTCTGGGTGTTGATATAGCCGGCGTCGTGGACGATCACCAGGCCTCCGACCGGCTCGTCATTTTGACGGAGAGGATAAGCGTAGATGTGAACGGACTTTGCCCCGAGGCGACTGAACTGCCCTACGCCGTGGTTTGTGGCGATTGCTTGAGCTACCAGGGACGGATGCTCGCCAAGGCTAGCGGGCAGGCCGGTTGTCGCCGCAAGCACCGCACCCTGCTTGTCGTAAATCGCCATCCCTACCGAAGGCTCCCGACTGCCGGACCGATCGACAATCCGCTGAAGCTCACGGTGCGATTGCTTTCCCAGGTAAGGCTCTATGGAGCCTGCCAAGCTTTCCCCGACTACCTCTGCGCGTAGCTCCAGATCCCCGCGAAGGTCCAGCTTCTCGCGCCGCACCTCTTTGTAGGAAAACGCCAGTGAGACCAGCGTGACCCCCACAATCAGCGAGATAATGAGTCGAACACTTAGCCAGCGCATGGAGGCTGCCGGTTACCTCGATTGCCTTCCGGATGTGGTGAAGCGCATCCTTGACTCCTGCAACAAACTAGCTATCACAAAAATGACAGTGTGCACGAGGTGTCGTAAGGACTCTGCTTTTACCAGGCTAGCCCACACGCACCCTCCTTAGTATAGGTCTTTGGACCGTCTCGGAATATGGGGAACTAGCTGTATTTTCGATGCACAGACGGCCGTAGTCAGGACTGGCGAGGGGGGTGCGCCATTCTCCGCCTGTTCTATTTTCGTAACAAGATTGAGAGCTTCAATACCTGCCGATCTACACGTCTACTATAGTCAATGGTGATTCAAAGAAAGGGGGTCTGCACTTCAGGACGCATGGGCTATAATCCAGCGGTGCGAGCCTCCCGTGACACGAGGACGCTATGTGGAAAAAGATCGTGATTGTCGTAGTAGCGTGGGCTCTGTCGGTCCTGGTCTACATTGAATTTTTCAAGGGCAGATAAAACCTGGCGGACGTGGGCGCTTGACTTGATCAAATAAGAAGACGAGTCGAAGCTTTGTCGAGGTGGCATGGTTACTGCAAACAGAAACGCCATGACGTTTAAAGAGTCGCGAGAAGAGAGTGAACAGCTATTCCGGCATCTCTTCGAGGAAGCGTCCTTGGGAATCGCGGTGGAGGACTCAGAGGGAAAGCTATTGCTGGCCAATCCGGCGCTCTGCCGCATGCTGGGCTACACCAGAGAAGAACTGTGCGGCATGAGTTGCGCCCAATTTGCCAGTCCTGAAGATTCCCAAGACGATTGGGCTCACTTTCAGAAGTTGCGCGCGGGCGCGATCAGCAATTACTCATTGGAAAAACGCTATGTGAGAAAAGATGGCGCTCGGATCTGGGGACGCCTTAACGTCTCACTTCTGAAAAACGGGAATGGAGGATCTCCGCTGGTCGTCGCCCTAGTGGAAGACATCACCGAACGCAAGCTTTCAGACGAGGCGCTTTCCAACGTAAGCCGCAGGTTGATTGAGGCGCAAGAGCAGGAACGTACCCGCATTGCCAGAGATCTTCACGATGACATCAATCAACGTCTCGGGTTGCTCGCGATCGAGCTGGGACGACTCAAAATGGACGTACCCGACTCGAACGTTGAAGTCCTCAGACGCATGGGCGAACTGCAGCAGCAGGCCTCGGACGTAGCCAACGATGTCCAGGCTTTGTCCCACCAGTTGCATTCTCCTCGGCTGGAATATCTGGGCATAGTGGCGGCCATGAGAGGCTTTTGCCTGGAGTTGGGAGAGCAGCAGAAAGTGAAAATTGATTTTAGAAGCCACGATTTGTCGAGTCCCGTTCCTCCGGACGTTTCCCTGTGCCTGTTCCGGGTTTTGCAGGAAGCCTTGCACAACGCGGCAAAGCACAGCCGGGCACCCCGCTTCGGCGTGCAATTGTGGGGGACGACAGGTGAGATTCATCTCATGGTTAGCGATACCGGCATTGGCTTTGATTTAGAAGCGGCTATGAAGGGCCGCGGACTGGGTCTCATCAGCATGCAGGAACGAGTCCGGCTGGTGAAGGGTACGATCTCGATTGCATCGAAGCCGGGTGGCACTACAATCGTTGCTCGCGTGCCTCTTATTTCAGAGATCAATTCGGTGCGCGCAGCTGGGTAAGCCTCGCAAGGACAATTACACAGAGTCTATTATTGCAATGCCTGGCTACTTGGCCCGATCTCCTGACGGCTTCCGATGTTATACCGCTTGAGCTTGCGGTACAGGGTAGCGCGGCTGATGCCGAGCATCTTACCCGCGAGCGCCTTGTCTCCTTTCACCTGTTCGAAGACACGCTCAATCGTTGCCCGTTCAATGTCTTCAAGATCAGTGGAAGAAACTGCGCCTGTAATCGCCCCCATCACGGGCTCCGAGGACGGCGAGGTTGAAGCGATGGTCGGCGGGAGATCTCCGAGATCAATGAGTTTGCCGTCGCCCAGAGCCACGGCGCGCTCAATACAGTTTTCCAGTTCGCGTACGTTCCCTGGCCAATCGTATTGCAGCAGGCATTTCATGGCGGCGTTGGTAACCTGCATGGGATTGTCGGGCGCGTGACGGTCGAGAAACCAGTGCGCCAGCATGGGAATATCGGAGCGGCGCTCGCGCAGTGATGGCAAATGGACGGTGACCACGTTCAGGCGAAAGTAAAGATCCTTGCGGAAGGTGCCATTGCGGTATTCCGCCTCGAGATCCCGGTTGGTGGCGGCCACGACGCGAACATCCACTTTCACTTTCTGGTTGCTGCCCACCGGGCGGACTTCTTTCTCCTGTAAAACTCGGAGCAGCTTGGCTTGCATCTCCAGCGGCAACTCGCCGATTTCGTCGAGGAAGATGGTGCCGCCGTTGGCTGATTGGAATAATCCTGTCTTCGACCTCAGCGCGCCGGTGAAAGCGCCTTTTTCGTAGCCGAACAGTTCGCTCTCAATGAGCGTAGGGACGAGCGAACCGCAGTCTACAGCCACGAAAGGCCGATTGGCAAAGGAACCGCGGAAGTGAATAGCGCGCGCAACCAATTCCTTGCCGGTGCCGCTTTCGCCAGAAATCAGTACCGGAGTACGGGTGTCCTTCAGCCGCGAGATCATGCGCAGCACGTCCTGAATCTTGGCTGAGGAACCGACAATGCCGTGCAGGTCGGATTCAGTATCGACACGCTCGCGTAGAAATTGGTTCTCTTCCACCAGGTGGACTTTTTCGGCCATCCTGCGGAGGAACAGGCGCAGTTCTTCCAGAGGGGAGAACGGTTTGCCGATGTAGTCGTAGGCGCCGAGCTTCATCGCCTGTACGGCGGTTTCAATGGAGCCGTGGCCGGTCATGACTGCGACCTCGCTGCGCGGAAGCAGTTTCTTCACTTTCTCCAGGAACTCGAGGCCGGACATATTGGGCATGACCATATCGGTGAGAATCATGTGCGCGGGCTGCTCTTCGAGCAGGGCCAGCGCGGTCTCACCACTGTTGGCTTCCATGCAGGTATAGCCCAGCGCCTCGCCCACGGTCATGCACAGCCGGCGAATGCTTTGCTCGTCGTCAACGATCAGCAGGCGGATACGCAAATCTTCACTCACGGTGCCTTCCCCATCGTCTTTTCGATGACTGAAATAAATTGTTGAACCCGGAAGGGTTTCTCCACGCAAGGCGCTCCGGTTTTGCGCAAGGTGGCGACCGTGTCTTCATTGGCGATATCGCCAGTAATGAAAACGATGCGCGCGGCCAAATCGGGACGGTGCCGGCTCAACCAGGCGTGGACATCGGCGCCATCCACGCCCCCGGGCGTACGCATATCGGAGACCACGCCCAGAAACTGCTCCGACTCGAGCAGTCGGAGACCATCCGCTCCAGATTCCGTGCACACGACCGTGTACCCGCTTCGCTCCAGCGTTGCGCGAACGTATGCCATCACGGCGGGCTCATCCTCGATGAGCAGAACCGGCAAAGCGCCGGGGTTCATAAGAGGCGGGGTCGCTGTCATGCCGGGATGACTCCTGCCGCGGCGCCAGCCGAGGCCCCTTCTGAGGCGGCGGGCAGGCGCACGATGAACGTCGCGCCTTCCCCATCTGTGTTGTTGTGACAGAGAATCTCGCCTCCATGTTCGCGCACGATGCCGTAGCAGATGCTCAGGCCCAAACCGGTACCCTTGCCAATTTCCTTGGTGGTAAAGAACGGGTCGAAGATGCGTTCCGGAAAAGAGATGCCATAACCATTGTCACGAAACAAGACCTCGACAAAACCGCCCCGGTTCGTAGTCCTGATTTCGATGCGCGCGGGACGTCCGGTGTCGCGCACGGCGTCGTAGGCATTGTTAAGAATATTCAAAAACACCTGTTGTAACTGGTGCGCGTCGCCGATCGCCTGGGGCAGTTCTGGGTCGAGTTGTTCGACGACCTCAACTCCCCGGCTGTGGAGGTCGTAGGCGCGCAGCTGCACGGTGCGGTTGAGAATGGTATTGAGCTGGATCGGTCTGCGTTGCGGCGGCATCTGCCGAGCGAAGCTCAACAGGTTCTGCACGATTTGCTTGGTGCGTTGGGCTTGCTCAAGAATGACGCGCAGGTCTTTGCGGGCGCTTTCTGGGACTTCAGTATTCTCCATTAGCAGGTCGGAAAAACCCAGAATCGCGGTAAGCGGATTGTTGACCTCATGAGCGACCCCGGAGACGAGCTGCCCGACAGCCGCCATTTTTTCCGCGTGCAGCAGCTTAGCCTGCAGCGTAGCAGCATCGGTGATGTCGCTCATGACGACGACAATGCTGGCAACACGACCCTGCTCGTCGCGCATGGGACTCAAGTTCATGGAAAAGTATCCGACTCGCCCTTCGCCATGCACGATCTGCACTTCAAGGTTATCGATCTGCTGACCGGCCAGGGTTGAGGCAAACGCCTCATTGAGCGCCTGACGCCGGGCGGGAACGATGAGTTCTTCCAGGGGACGGCTCAACAGCTGATTCTGCTGATAGCCCATGTCGTACCAGCGGCGATTTGCGTAACTCACAAGCCCGGCGGTGTCTGCTACCAGGATCAAGCTCTGGGTATTGTTGAGAATCTTGCCGGAGAAATCGCGCTCGCGTTGGAGTTCAGATTGGAATGTCTTCAGGCCGCTGATATCCAGCATAACGCCCCGGTACTGAACAATGCGTTGCTGCGCGTCCCTCACGGCAAAAGCGTTGATCAAAACATGGACGGGCGATCCGTCCTGGCGGCACAGAGTTTGCTCGTGATTCCGCACCGCGCCATATTGCCGCATCTGCCCGGCAAGTTCCTCGTACTGTTCGGCGGAAAAACATACCTGGGTGCGGACATCGGCCTGGAGCAGGTGCTCGCGGTTGCGGTATCCGAGCATGCGGACCAGGGCGTCGTTGACTTCGATGAAACGGCCGTCGGGAGTCGAGAAGAATACTCCTTCCTGAATATTGTCAAAGAGTTCGCGATACCGGCGTTCCGCTTCGCGGCGGTCCGTGATGTCCTTGAGAACGTGGATGGTCTGGAGACCTTCGCTGTTTGCACCATGAACCCGCGAGGTGGACACTAGATAGGTTCGGTCCAGAACCGCGAGAACGTATTCATCGGTGGTTACATCGGTAGTCGAGCGGCAGAAGGGACAGGCGTGCAGGGGCGCGTCATTTCCCATTGCCAAGAGAGCGCCCATATTGACGCCGATGAGTTCATGCGGCTGGACTCCGATGAAATCGGCCAGGGAACGGTTCACTCGCAGAACATGATCGGATTGATCGTGGGCGACGATGAAGTCGGTAATGGCATCGAAGATCTCGATCCAGTGCCGGTTCGCCTGGTCCATGCGAGTGAATAGCCGGGCATTCTCCAGAGCAATGGAGGCGTGGGCGGCAATAGCCTGCAGAAGTTGCTCGTCGTCTTCCTGCAGCAGCTTGCCGCGATTCGCGAGACACAAAACACCGACCAGATCGCCTGATGCACCTAGCAGCCGAATCATGATGCAGTCGTTCCAGCCCAGGAAAGAGCTCAGGTCGGAGCCGAACAGCTCGCCAGCACTCGCGGAAACAATCTCCGGCAGATGTTGCGCCAAAGCATCCGGCAGAGCGCGATCAAAACGGCGTAACAACGAGTTCAGTTGATGATCAGGAATTGACGTCCCGTGGAGCACCAGCGTTTCCAGATCCGAACCCTGTTGGACAGCGAATGCGGCGGCTTGAGCTCCCATCAAGTCGGTGGCACGGGCCACGAAATTCCGGGCGCACTCGGGAAGCCGGAGGTGGGAGTTCAACTCAAGGGCAAGCCCCTTTAGGGCCTCGGCGCGGCGGCGGTGTTGCTCGGACAAGTGAAGATTGCGAGTCGCCTCGAGGGTCACAGCGACCTGAGCCGCCAAGGCCTGCGCCGAACGCACGTTCTCCCGTGAGATTCCGGCATGGTCTAGGCGATCAAGAACTCCGAGCACGCCCAGCAACCGTCCTCCAGCGCCCAGCAGGGGTACAGCCAGGAGTTGACGCACCTTGAACTTGACAATCATTTCGAGGTTGGCCCCGGGGATCTTGGAGGGGTCGTTGGCCCAGAACGGTTCTTTGTTCAACAGCGCGCGACTGGCGACACCGTCAGGAAACGCTTCATCCACGCGACCGGGTTGTCCATTTTCTGCGCCCCAGCGAACTCGAAACACTCCCCCTTCGAGCAACCCGACAAAGGCCCGGCCAAAACCCAGGAAGCCGGCTGCACGAACTACGAATTGCCGCAAGAATTCGTCGAGATCCCCGACCGAGCTTAATTCCGAGAGCATGTTCAGGAGTTGACGCAGTTCGTGGGCCTGAACGCGGGCCGTTGCATAGAGCTCGGCGTTGGCAATGGCAAGGGCTCCAAACCCGGCCACAGCCGAGAGAAGCGACTTCTCCTCGTGGGTGAAGGCGCCTTCCTTCCGCGGATATATGAGGACAGCTCCCTCCGCACGCGAAGTACGAATGGGAGCGGCCAGCAGCATACCGGCGGGGACCAAGTCGCCAAGGGCGTGGGTGACAGGATCGATGGCAGCGGTGATGGGCGCATTGGCGGCAATCGCGCGGACGGCCAGATCGGCCGCAAATTGCAGCCCTTTGCGGTCAAATCGGGCACGGGCCGAAGTTGCCAGTTCTGGAGACTCAGCGGCCACGGCATGCAGTTCTACGGTCATTCCCTGGCGCAGCAGAATGCAGACCAGCCGGGTGCGCAGCAGAATCCGCAAACGATCCGCCACGGCCTGGGCCACCGTGGAAGAGTCCGGGACGGCTGGCACCGCTTGAGCCACCTCCTCTAGGATCTCAGCGCGGCGATGCTCGTAGCGCGACACATGGGTCAATCGGCTCGCTTCCAACAACGTTCCTAGTTGGCCCGCGAGGATCGTCGCCTTGGCTGCCACGTCGTCGTTGAAATAATCCGGCTCGGAGGCCTGCAGAAAAACTGCTGCGCCGATGACTTCATTAGAAACTACCAAAGGCGCGGCCATCAGTGATTTGGCGCGGAATTCAGCAGCTACTGGATACCGGCTTGCAAGCGGATCAGTCACGTACAACGTTCTGCGCTGACGAATGGCTTCCATCGCAACTGCGCTCTCGCGCGCCTTCAGGCGTCGGCCAAGGAATTCGGTAGCCATGAAGCCGTCAGCTTCCGCGCCTACCAGTTCCTCTGGAGAAGCACAGCGCCAGAAGTAGGTGCCATCCACGTGAAAAAACGCCCGCGTTTCCTGACAGAAAAGCCGGATCAGGGCTGGGGCTGGAGTTCCATGGGCGGCCGCGTCCGAAAAGCGCAGGAGTAGTTTCTGGAATGCATCGTCCGAGCGAGAGCCGGGTTTTTCCAGCACCGTCGTGTCTCCGGCATGCATGGTCAGGAAGGCACCGCCTCAGCACCGCCAAAACTACAAGTAATTGAATATACAGGAAAAATAGACCGCTATCTCAATTTGAGTCAAGAGAATAACGTTTGGAGTGCCGAACTGTGAAATCGACTGGCGAATCCTACAAACTGTCTCACTGTGAGAGCGAGGAGGCCTTGTGAGACAAATCCAATCCGCTAAGAGGGAAACTTAAAGCCAGCCAGATCCTATTAAGCCATTGATAACACATATATTACATGCGGTATCGTCGTACTTCTACGAACCCGCAGAGCATGGCAAGGACATTGCTGTGACAGAGGCTGGATATGTCAGCAGGAGGAGCAGTGTCTTTCCAGAACATACGGTGGTGGGCAATGGCCGGACTCTTGGCGGCTGCTGGCCGCAATATCCCATCCCTTGCCTGTCATGGCGCAGGGGGAATTGACTCGAAAGGCGAAAACCAAAGTAGCTCCGTCGTACCCAGACTTGGCGCGGCGAATGAATATCACGGGCACGGTCAAAGTGCTGGTCGTAGTCACGCCCAGTGGAAGCCTGAAGGATACCAAGGTCGTCGGCGGAAACCCGCTCCTGGTCAATGCCGCAATGGATGCGCTGAAGAGGTGGAAATTTGAGCCGGCAGACTCGGAGAGCACCGGAACGGTGGAGTTCAAGTTCCAGCCCCAAGATTAGCCGGGAAAAGATTAGCCGCGACCAGAACTGGATTCACCGGGTAAAGCAGTGACCCTAGTTTGAGATCAGATTCAACCATGTGCTGGGAGGCGCAGGGCGCGAAACGAGACGAGCGGAGGAACAGCGAATGACGATTGGCAAGAAACTCTACCTAAACTTCGGAGCCGTCCTTGCGATGGTCGTGGTGCTGTTCCTCATCAACCTCATCGCCGTGCAACGGGAGCACAGCGCCAAAGCCGCAGCTTCCCAGGCATTGCAAATGGCTGCGACCACCGACAAGATCCGATTCCAGATGATGCAGAACCGCCTGTCTCTGAGCAACTACTTGCTGAGTGGCGATACTCGCGAGGTCGATCGGTTGAATGATGGCATGCGGGCGCTGGCGGAAAAGCTGCAGGCTGGCCAAACCCTTACGACCTCAGAGCAGCAGCGCAACGCGCTGGAGAAAGTACAGACTAGCGAACAGAACTGGGCCCGCGAATTTGCCGCGCCGCTGATGGACAAGCGTAAAGAAGTGGACAGCGGCAATGCCACAGTAGCTGAACTCCAGATCTTCTATTTGCAGAAAGACGCGTCTTCCTGGGTAAAAAATGCCACCGAATATCTCGATGTAGCCGACCTCGAAAATACCAAGGTGCTGGAAGCGCGGAGAAAGTCCGACGAGACTGCGGGAACGGCAACTTTCTTGATTGCGTTACTTAGCACGCTACTGGCGCTGGGACTCGGCGTTGTCATCGCTTACACCACAGCCAGATCCATCACCATGTCGCTCAACGATCTGATGAGAATCGCCCGGCAGATCGCGGACGCTGGCGATCTTGACCACGAAATTGACATCCATCGCAGCGACGAAATCGGCGAACTGGCTCGAACCTTTGCCAACATGGTCACTTACCTGAAAGAGATGGCATCGGTTTCAGAAGCCATCGCGGGAGGGAACCTGGGCGTCGACGTTCAGCCCCGCTCCAAGAATGACACCCTGGGCAAGGCTTTCGCGCGCATGATTGAGGGCTTACGGAAGTTGGTACGCAACGGGCGCGATGCCGCACAGCAGGTAGCCAGCGCGTCCAATCAGGTGGCGGGCGCTTCCGACGAATCGGCCAAGATCAGTTTACAAACCTCGTCGGCCATCGACGAGGTCACCAGCACCATGCACGAAATGAGCGTCAACGTGCAGAACATGGTGAAGAGCACAAAGGTGCAGGCTTCCAGCGTAAGTGAGACCTCCGCTTCCATCGATCAGATGGTGGCCTCGATTCAGCGCGTGGCGGACACCGCCAAGGTGCTGTTGGACATTTCCAACCGTTCGCGCGAAGAAGTCCACAACGGAATCGCCACCATGGAGAAAGCGACGGATGGATTGAATCGTATCAACACCACCATCCAATCCTCGGGCGAGATCATCGACGTTCTCGGTCAAAGAGCGGATGACATCGGCAAGATTATCGAGGTGATTGATGATCTGGCGGAACAAACCAACCTGCTGGCGCTGAACGCCGCGATCGAAGCAGCGCGCGCTGGGGAGCATGGATTGGGCTTCGCCGTGGTCGCCGACGAAGTCCGAAAGCTGGCAGAGAAGTCAGCCCAGTCCACCAAGGAAATTTCTGAACTTATCCAGAGCATCCAGAAGGAATCCCGCAAGGCAGTCGAGAACATGAACCGCAGTACCTCGATTGTGAACGAAGGGCTGGGACACGGAGAGGAACTGAACACGGCACTGCGCAAGATCTCGAATGTGGTCACGGAAGTGTACAAGTTCGCCCAGGAGATTGGCGCGGCCACGAACGAGCAATCGCACGGCTCTTCACAAATTGCCCGTGCCACCACCCGCTTGAACGAAATAACCCATGAAATCAACTCGGCGGTAGAAGAGCAGGCTTCAGGGGCGCATGCGGTGGTCAAGGCGATGGAACGGATGCGCGAGTTAGTCCAGCATACGACCTCGGGCTCAACCGAATTGGCCGCCTCGGCGGAACAGATGTCAAAAATGTCGCGCGATTTGCTGGACTCCATGGGCCGATTCATGCTGGAGCAGATGGAATCGGTGGCCTCGCGCATTGAAGAGAAAACTGGCGTCCGAGGTAGCGCTCGGCAAGCTGCTGCTGGAACGCGCAACTAGCCTCTGGAATCCCGATGAACCGAGAACTGCACATTGTCGGCTTTAAAGTGGGACGCGAGACCTACGGTGTACCCATCACTGCGCTGCGTGAAATTGTCCGCGTGCCTGAAATTACAGCCGTGCCGGATGCACCGGACTACGTGGAGGGCGTGATCAATCTGCGAGGGAAGATTGTCTCGGTTCTCGATCTGCGCAAGCGGCTTGGGGAAGCTACGGTCGCTCCCGGCAAGCGCAATCGAATCCTCGTGGTCGAGCACCGAGGGCGTCTTTGCGGGCTGATTGTGGACTCCGCTTCCGATGTGCTCAAGATTCCAACCGCGGACATTGATCCTTCTCCAACCGAGTTTGTCGAAGGCGGACTGAACTGTGTAACCGGGCTGGGCAAGTACCAGGGCCGCCTGATCGTCTTGCTGGATATTGACAAAGTGCTTGAGTTCAGCGGAACCCGGGTGAAGAGCGAAATGACTAACAGTGCAGGTCAGCCCGCGGAAAACGCACGGGGTGCTGCGGCTTCGAAATAGCAGCCAGAACAGGTGACACAGAAACAAGCATGGCCACCGCAGGCGTACACGCGCAACTCACCGAACCCGAACTGAAACTCCTGCAGACGCTCGTTTATCAGGAGTGCGGAATGCATTTTGATTCGCGCCGCGCCGATTTCCTGCAGGATCGTTTGCAACGCCGCCTCAAAGAATGCAAGCTAGATTCCTTTTACAGTTACTACCGCCTGCTGATCAGCAAGGAAGGGAAAGAAGAATTAAGCAAGCTGCTGGAAAATCTCACGGTGAACGAGACCAGCTTCTTCCGCAACAAGGCGCAACTGGATCTGTTCCATAAACACGTTCTCGACGACATCCTCCGCCGCAAGCAGGAGAGGAGAGATTTCTCGCTGCGCCTCTGGAGCGCCGGCTGCTCGACCGGCCAAGAGGCGTACACCATGGCCATGCAGGTTGCCGACGCACTCTCCTACCACGCTCTGCGCAATCCTGCGAGTTACGACACGCCCTTCCCCAAGCCCTTGATCCCTCCGCCGTGGAAGGTCGAGATTCTGGCCAGCGACATCAGCTATTCCGTGCTGCGAGCAGGTCAGGAAGGGATGTACTCGGAAAGTCAAATGGCCTCGGTGGACTACAGCTATCGACTTCGTCATTTCGACAAGGTTGGCGACCGCTATGCGGTCAAGAAGGGGCTGAAGGAACTGGTTCACTTCGACTTCCATAATTTGAAAACGGAATATCTCCCGCAGCGCAACGATGTTATTTTCTGCCGCAACGTCATGATGTATTTCGATGAGGCCGAGCAGAAGCGTCTGATCGAGAAATTTTACCGTTGCCTGAATCCGGGCGGATACCTGTTCGTGGGACACGCGGAAAGCCTGTTGGGGCTGACCGACAAATTCAACATGGTTTACCGCGAGACCGGCACCGCGTATCAGCAGATCGAGGTGGCATCGTGAGCCAGTTCCCGGACGAACGCGCGGCGGAATTGAAGCAGCTCTTCTTCGAGACTGCGATGGAATTGCTGCAGGCGCTCAACGACGAGACGCTGAAGCTCGAAAAGCAGCCGGGCGATCTCGAAACCGTGCGCACTATCCGAAGAATCGTGCATACCCTGAAGGGCGACTCGGCCGCGGTTGGTTATCACGAACTCAGCGAACTGGCGCATGAACTGGAAGACGCATTGGCACTGGAAACAGGAGGCGCCCCCACTGCGCTGGCAGAGGTAGCTTTCGCCACTGCAGATACGTTCAGCGCGATGCTAAGTTCCTACCGCGACGGGACGAAGCTGCCTTCGGCGGAACCAATTCGGAAGATGATCCGCAAAATGGCGCGAGACCCGAAGACCCGGAAACCGCGCATCTCGAAAGCCCGGGCTGCCTCCGCCCCTGAAGTCGAATGGACGGAGTATGAAAAGCTTGCCATGCAGGCGGCTCTGAAGCAAGGCAAGCCGGTGTATCACGTCACCGCCCAGATCGATCCCAACTGCGCCATGCCGATCGCGGCTCAGCAATTGATCTTCAAGGCGCTCGCGCAGAGCGGTGAAGTGCTGGGAACGCGGCCGGAACCGGGATCCGCCAAGAACGCAATGCAATTCCAATTGCTGGTGGCGAGTGACCAGACCGCGGAGGAGTTGACCGCAAAGTGCCGTATTCCGACCATCATTTCGAAAGTAAAGATCGAGAGCGTCGGAGTCCCAGTACAGAAGCCAGTACAGAATTCCAAGCCGGGCGAAGCTCCGCCGAAGCTTTCGTCTCAGGCGCCTACAGCCCTAGCCCTGGCATCCCTGGCCGAAGAAAAGGCCGAAGCAAAATTCACGGCTGAACCGGTGCAGGAAATTGAAACCGTCTTCACCTCATCATCCGAACGCGAGACTGCGATCAGGCCGAACCCCGCGCCTCCCGAGAATGTCTTACGCGTAGATGCGGAGCGCATTGACGCTGTACTCAATCTCGTAGGCGAACTGATCATCGGCAAATCCATGATGCAGCAGGCGCTCAACGAATTCACCGCACGCTACCCCAAGGAAACCATGCGCGGCCGTTTTGCCGATGCTATGGCTTTCCAGTCGCGGGTCTTGAATGATCTGCAGCGGTCGGTGATGAAAGTCCGCATGGTGCCGGTCGAACAATTGTTCCGGCGATTTCCCCGCATGGTTCGGGACGTGGCCAAGCAATGCGACCGGCAGGTGAATCTGGTTCTGAATGGGCAAGACACTGCCCTCGACAAAAGCCTGCTGGATGCCATTGCGGAACCAATGACTCATCTGGTCCGAAACGCGATTGGGCATGGCATTGAAAGCGCTGAGGAACGTGCTCAAGCCGGGAAGCCTGCCCACGGAACCATCCGCTTGCAGGCCTACCACCAGGGCAATCAGGTCGTCGTGGAAATCAGTGACGACGGGCGCGGCATCGATGCGCAAAAGGTCAGGACTCGAGCCATCGAACGAGGTCTCCTGAAGCCGGAAGAAGCCAGCCGGCTCGGCGAAGCAGACATTCTTGATTTCATCTTCCGGCCGGGATTCAGCACGGCGGATGAAATTACCGAGATTTCCGGCCGCGGTGTGGGTCTGGATGTAGTGCAAAGCGTCTTGCATCGGTTGAAAGGTACGGTGCACGTGGTTAGCCGCCCGGGGCAAGGCTCCACGTTCCGGCTGCAGTTACCCTTGACCCTCGCCATCATCAAAGCCCTGCTTTTTCGGGTAGAGCAGCGTCTGTACGCCATTCCGTTGAATGCGGTGGCGGAGATCGCTCGCGCCCATGAGTCCGATATCCATCAGGTCGACAACTGCGAAGTTCTGCAACTGCGAAATAGCGTCTTGCCGGTAGCTCGATTGGGGCGTCGCCCGGAAGAGCGGCTCGACGGTCGGCCAGAAAAAGTCTTCGTGCTCGTGATCGCCATGGGCGACCGCAAACTTGGTTTGCTGGTGAACGCGATCGAGGGCGAAGAAGAATTGGTCATCAAAGCACTGGATGAACAGACTGCGGAGACAGATTTGGTCAGCGGCGCGTCGATTCTGGGCAACGGCCACGTGGTGCTCATTCTGAATCTCGCCGCCATCGTCGAACGCTTTGCCAAGTCACGGCCCGAAACCGCTGCTGGACCTGGCATGGGTCTGCTGCTGTCGCATTCCGAGCGCGCGCGAATCGCACAAAGTGCCGCGGGAGGCCAGCAATGACGCCTCCAGTGCGTGTGCTAGTGGTGGACGATTCAGCGCTCATGCGCAAACTGATTCCACAAATCCTCGAAAGTGACCGTTCCATTCAGGTCGTCGGCACCGCTATGGACGGAAACTTCGGTCTGAAAAAGATCGAAGAAATGAAACCTCAAGTTGTGACTCTGGATCTCGACATGCCGGGCATGGGCGGACTGGACATGTTGAAAGAGATCATGCTGCGCCACCCGTTGCCGGTGATCGTCGTAAGTTCCCACAGCACCCAAGGAGCATCGGTAACGCTCCAGGCACTGTCCATGGGAGCATTCGATTTTGTCGCCAAGCCCAGCGATGTCTCAGCCAATATGCCGGAGATCGCTCGGGAGCTCATCGCCAAGATTAAAGCAGCCGCCCAAAGCCGGCGGGTCACCGTCGGTCCGCTCCCCGCCTCTCCGAGACCGTCTCAGAAGACTGCCCCCGAAACACAGACCCGAGCCACGAGAATCATCGCGATTGGAGTTTCTACCGGCGGCCCGCAGGCGCTGCAATACGTATTGCCACAGCTGCCCAAGAATTTTCCCGGAACCATTTTGATCGTGCAGCACATGCCCGAGGGATTTACGGAAATGTTTTCCCGGCGATTGGAAGAAATCTGCGCCATCACGGTCAAGGAAGTACAGTCGGGCGACCTCTTGCTGGCCGGACGGGCCTTGATCTGCCCCGGAAACCGGCACCTCAAAGTGAAGCGACTGGCGCTGGGCGACGTCGCTGTTCTCAACGATGAACCGCGTGTGAACGGGCATCGTCCCTCGGTGGACGTGCTGTTCAAAAGTGTGGCCGAGGAATTCGGAGAAAAGAGCATCGCCGTGCTTATGACTGGAATGGGCGAGGACGGGGCACAGGGGCTGGGCCTGGTCAAAGCAGCGGGAGGGATGACCATCGCCCAGAGCGAAGAGTCCTGCGTGGTTTTTGGCATGCCGAAAGCGGCTATCGAGCGCGGTTATGCGGTGCGGGTGGTCGCGCTTGAGGCGCTCGCCAACACCTTGCAGGCTCAGTGCATGCAGGATCGCAAAACTGGCGGTAAGACAGAGTCCGAAGACAGTGGCCGAGCCGCTGGAGTCGGCAAGAACTGATTTTCTCCGGCAGGCAAGAACACGATGCCGGAATTTGCAGCGGCGGGGGAGGTTGTATATGGAGCAGTTTGTGGCAGTGACACGCAGCAAGGACGGTCAGCCAGTCCGCTACCTGGTGGTGGACGACTCCGTCTTCGCACGCAAGAATCTGGCCCGCATGATCGAAACATTCGGAGGCCAGGTAGCAGGCGAAGCCGGGGATGGCATGACCGCCATAACCGAATATGAGCGCCTCAAGCCCGACATCGTGCTGATGGACATTACCATGCCCCAGATGGAAGGCATTGAGGCTGCAGAGAAAATTGTGCAGCAACATCCCGAAGCGCGCATTGTCATGGTGTCCTCCGTCGGATATCAGGAGAACATCGTGGCAGCGCTGCAGCGGGGCGCGCGTCATTTCGTGCAGAAACCGGTGAAGCCGGAAGTCCTGTACGAAGTGATCAAGTACGTGATGGGTGAGGATGGCACTGCGGCCCATGCCGCGGGCGCGGGGGCCTAAAATGAAAATGGAGTTGATCCAGCCTTTCATCAACGCGGCGGACGCCGTGTTGGCGCAGGGACTGCGGTGTCCCACGTCCGTCGGCAACCTCAGCATGGAGCAAGAGGCTTACCGGCGCAAGGGCGTGGCCGCGCTGATTTGGGTGACCGGAGACATCGAGGGGCGTATTGTCATCGACCTCGACCCGGACACAGCCGTGCGCGTCGCCAGTCGCTTCGCTGGAGCCGAGTTGCCAGAATCGGACGAACTCGTGCGGGAGACGGTGTGCGAGCTGGCGAATCAGGTGATTGGGAATGCCGTCACATCGCTCAACGACCAGGGATTTCATTTTCGCGTGCATCCCCCCGTACTGCATACGTCCGAGCATGGCCCCAAGAGTAGCGAAGACACGGAAGCGCTGGTTATCTGCTTCGAAACCTGCATTGGCAACGTATTCCTGAATATCGCCTTGCGGCATAACTGCTCTCGACAGCCCGAACGGGCAGCCGCAGCGGGACACTAGCAGCAGGGAATAGGATCTTGATTGTTGAACCAGGACCTGCATCCGAACCAAGGCATCGAAACAAGAAAAGTGTCCAACTAGGGTCCAGCCACCACGTACACCGGATTCTGCGGCAGTGGCGTCCCGTTCTTTAACGTAGCGCTCTGAGGGGCAGGCATTTGCAGCAGCAGCGTGTCACTCAGGGTTTGAATAATAGCTACGTTCCCCGCATCGCAGTTCCCCACGTAGACTCTCGTACTATCCGCCGCCGCAGCCATTGAGAGCTCGGACGGGCTCGACACGCACACTTGTGGAGTCGTGGTCAAGGGAATCGTGCTTCTCACGCTTCCGCCCGAGGCGTTGATAACCGTAACTCGAGAAGTCACATTCCCGCCGCTGACCGAGGCGCTGGAGATATAGACCCGTGTGCCGTCAGGCAGGACAGCTACCGAGATCGGATTCGCCACATCGATGACCACGGCCGGAAGTGTATCGCTCCCAGCCTCCAGATATGTGACCGTATTCGCAACCGGGTTTGACACATAGAGGCGATTTCGCGTCGGGTCGTAGAGCATGAAATTCGCCCCTACGCCGACCGAAACGCTGCTGACTAACGCGTCGTTAGCGGTATCAATCGCCGAAACCATGCCGCTGCCCTCATCCAGCACGTACGCTCGGTTTCCATCCGATCGAGCCGCGACCGACACCGGTGAAACCCATGTGGCATTCGCAATGGGCGGGTTCACACTTCGGTCAACGGGATTGATGCTGGTGACCGAACCACCAACACCAGCGTCGCCTCGATTGGCTACGTAAAGCTTTTGAAGGTTAGGGGTTTCCGCCAGTCCCACCGGATGGACGCCAACGGGAATTCCGTAAATCGGTGGCTCGATCACGTTAGTGCTCATCGCAATTGCGGACACCGTATTGTTACCGAAGTTGGCAACGTAAACCGTGGTGTTCTCGGCCGTAGCCACGAAACTGGGAGCCGAGCCCGCGGGCAGACTTATCGTGGTCACCGGGGTGGGGCTAGAGGGGGAAAACATGGAAACGGTGTCGTCCAGGCTATTTGCAACGTAGACTATGCTGCCACTCCGCACGATTGCCGCATGCATGGGCATCAGGCCCACAGTGGATCGAGACTCCGCAGTGTCGCCGGAGACATCGATCGAAGTGCTAGCCCCGGGGTTATTAACACCGTTGCCGCTGATGACCAGCGCAAGGTGCGCGAAACTAGGATTGGGCAGGTTTGGAATAATCGGAGTAGCGACGGGGCGATACGTTTCCCCACAGCTGAGACAAATCAACATGAGAAGCAGAACAGCCGCCGCGCGCACAACAGTCATCGACACCCCAGCCACGAGATCCATTTCTGCACAAAATCCTGGAAGAGTCCTTTATTCTAACGGCTGGCCGCAATCTGCGCCAGAGAGGCAGCAGTTAGCAATTGGCAGTTGGCACTTAGCCCTTCAAGGTTAGTGCCCGGAGGGGGCCTCAAGGTTGCTTCCGAATGATGTGAATGAAGGTGGTGGGGTCCAGACAAATGGTAACGGGAAGGTCCCTTTCGAAAAAAGGTCGCTTTCGAAAATCGGTAGGCTAGGTGCTAAATGCCAAGTGCTAATTGCTTCTTTCACGCCCGCCCGCGAGATCTTTTTCCCGAACCAGCGGCTTCGTGGGCGGCAGGCACCGCCGGCTTCTTTTTTCCCTCCATCTCAGCCAGGCTTTGTTTAAGCGCTGACATCAAGTCAATAACGGGAGCAAGCTTCTTCGGTTTCTCGACCTCGGCAATCTTACCGCCTTCCAGTTTGGTCTGTATCAGGTTCTTAAGATTGTCCTGGAAGCTGTCGTGATATTTCTCGGGATCCCACTCGGTCGCCAGCGCCTCGATCAACTGATGGGCGACCTTTACTTCCGCATCTTTGAGTTCGACGTCCGGCGCGCCGAATCCCTCCAGCTTCCGCACCTCTTCTGCATAGTACATCGTATGCAACATCATTCCGCCTTCGTGCGGACGCAGAAAGACCGTGTACTCGCGGTTGTGCATGGTGAGCTGCGCGATGGCAACGTATTCGCTCTCTTCCATGGCCTTGGTGAGCAACGCGTATGGCCGCCGGCCGGCTTCGTCCGGAACCATGTAATACGACGATTCAAAGAACACCGGATCGACCTCGCTCGTTTTGACGAACTCCAGAATCTCCATCGTCTTGGCGGTTTTGGGCTCAATCTTCTTGATTTCCTCGGGCTCGATCACCACATACTCGTCCTTGCGAAACTCGTACCCCTTCACGATTTCGCTGCGTTCGACCACTTTGCCGTCGGCGAGACAAACATATTGTTGCTTTAGGCGGGACAGGTCGTCGCGGTGCAGCATGTTGAAGGAAATGCCGGAACTGCGCGCGCCGGAGAACAGCTTCACCGGCATCGAAATCAATCCGAAGGTAAGATATCCAGACCAAACCGAAGCTGCCATAGTTCACCCTGTACTTGGGAGCGCAGAAGAGCCGCGCTGGCTCCGCACGCTCGCGACCGTGAGTTTAAACTACAACCAACCATTTGATGCACAAAGGTCGCACCGGTAACCCAGAGTAAAAGCACGATACACTGGGGCGAACCGGGGCGCAACCCTACAGATAGTAGTATCTGATCTGGTGCCTACAATTCAACAAGTGATCGGAGCAAGAATCTTCCAAGTGTCTGACCTGGGCCGAACCGTGGAGACCTTGGCGGGACTGAGCCCGGCCCCTCCGGTGTGGACTGCCGTGATCGTCACCGTGGTATTCGCCGCCCTGGCCCGCTGGGTGCGAGGAGTGAGTTCTTCGGGCGCTATCGCAGGAGCTGGGGTCTGCTTTCTGCTGTATCTGGGAGCGGGACCGGGCGCATTTGTGGCTCTGGTTGCGGTCTTCGCTTTAACCTGGATTTCCACACGCTTCGGTTATCGCCGGAAAGAGAAGTTAGGAACCGCCGAACGGCTCGATGGCAGAACCGCCTTGCAGGTTCTGGCCAACCTTGCCGTGGCCGCGAGTTGCGCCGGGTTATCGGTGCTCATTGCTGAAAAAGCCGTTCTTCTGCTCGCCGTTTCAGCCGCACTGTCGGAAGCGGCTGCGGACACGGTGTCCAGCGAGCTGGGTCAGGCTAGAAACGAAAAAGCGCGTCTGATCACCAATTGGGAAGAAGTGCCCGCGGGCACGGACGGCGGAGTGAGTTGGGCTGGAACCATGGCCGGCATCGCGGCTGCCAGCGTGGTGAGTTTGGTGTGCGTCCTAACCGGCCTGGTACCCACCAAGTGGCTGGGCATTTCGATCGCAGGCGCGATAGCCGGCATGATCGCGGACAGCTACCTGGGCGCTTTGCTGGAACGACGAAAACTGCTGAACAACAACGCCGTGAACTTCCTCGGTACTCTAGTCGCAGCATGCGCCGCTTCCCTGCTCGCTTGAACTCCCATGAAGAAACGTTTGCTTGCGATGTTTCTGCATTTGCGGACTAACTCCATTTGCTGACTAAGCACAGCGAGGGAAATGCTGTCCTTTGGTGCCCCGCGAAAACTACAGATTCCTAGCGCCTTCGTTCCTCGAAATGATTAGGAGGATGGAGTTTGTCGGCAACCTGGGAAAAGTTTCCCGCAACTTCGCGCACTAGTTCATGTCCCGCGGTTCCTTGAACCTTCGTTTCTTGCTATGGACAATCTAACCAGCACCTCCGGTGCCGGATGCTCGCATCCAATTCGTTGCATGGGATTTCTCGGCGATCGATTCTTACGGCAATCCTGGGCCAAACATCGGAAGTCGATCAGAAACTGATGAAAACTCGGACACTCATCGTAGGGTATGTGCTGGCACTTGCCTTATTTCTCTTTGGACAGCGCCATCCTGGCTTGCCCTCACCAACCGGATTCCACTCCGTCGTAGACTTGACCCATTCGATCGATAGTCCTCATCAACTTAGAACAGTCGCGAGCGTCGACAAAGAATACTTCGGCCGCAGCGCTTCCTCGGTCGAATTCGGAACTCGTATCGATGCTCCTGCGCATTTTGCGCGTGGGCTTTGGACCGTAGATCAAATCCCCGCGGAACGCCTGATCGCGCCCCTGGTCGTGCTGGACGTGAGCGTGAAGGTGGAAAACCATCCGGACTACCAGATTTCGGTGGAAGACATCGCCAACTGGGAGCAGGCCCACAGCCAGATTCCGTTGGGCTCAGTGGTGATCGCGCGCACCGGATGGGATTCCCGCTGGAACTCAGTCAAAGACTATCGCAACACCGACCTGAAGGGCACCATGCACTTCCCCGGATATTCCGAGGACGCGGCGAAGTTTCTAGTGGAGGGACGCAACGTTCTAGGCCTGGGCATTGACACCCTGAATATTGATCACGGTCAGTCGAAAGACTTCCCCGTGCGCCGGTACACGCTGGCGCATAGCGTTTACCAACTGGAAAACGTCGCCAACCTGGATCGTGCTCCTGCAACCGGCGGGATGGCAGTGGTCGCCCCAACCAAGCTGCAAAGCGGCTCCAGCGGCCCAGTGCGAATCCTGGCACTGGTACGCTGACACCCTTATAAGCTCCTCCGACAGTTTTCAGGCTCCGATCCTCCCGGGTTCCTTTGTGTACCTTCGTGTCCTTCGTGGCTCACGAACTCGCCGGAAGCGGCCCAAATTACCGCTGAATCTTTGCAGCTTTCCTCCCACTGTTTTCATCTGACTTCTATAACCAAATCCGCTGCCGAGGCTAACATGAGCGATCCCCGTTACCCCATTGGGAAATTCAAGTTCGACAGCTCCCCGGACGAAGCGCAACGAAACCAATTCATCGACGACATCGAGCGGACCCCGGCTGCATTGCGCGCCGCGATCAAGGGTCTATCCTCAGAGCAGATCGAAACGCCCTATCGTGACGGCGGCTGGACGGTGCGGCAAGTTGTGCACCACGTGCCCGAGAGCCACATGAATGCGTACGTGCGTTTCAAGCTGGCGCTCACCGAAGACGAGCCCACGATCAAACCGTACATGGAAGACCGCTGGGCGAGCACGCCAGATGTCCACGCAACGCCCCTGGAAGTCTCGCTGGCATTGATGGAGCCATTGCATGACCGATGGGTGCGCCTGTTGCGCACGCTGAAGCCAGCGGACTGGAAGCGAACCTTCCGCCATCCGGAAATGGGCATCGTGTCTCTGGAGAAGAATCTGGCCCTCTATTCCTGGCACGGCAAGCATCACGTTGCCCACATCACGGAACTGAGGAAAAGAACAGGGTGGTAGCTAGGCCCGAGAGACCGGCAGTGCGTACGCGCATGATGTAAAACTCTTATGCCGGCAGATGCAGCCGCCACACCATATAGCTTGCCGCCTCGCGCAATATCGCCTGCGCACGCTGCCACAGAGAGTGCGGACGCGAGTCGGGACGCGATGAAACATACACCTGCATTCCCTCGTGCTCCAGTAGTTCGCGGATGCGGAAAACGTGATATGCATCACTAACCGCTATGCAACTGTGCATGTGATTGGCGCGCATGATCACCCCGATCCGTTGGGCGGATTGGGCGGTATCCGAACCCTGGGTTTCAGCAATCAGATTGGAGTCAGGAATCCCGCGATGCATCAGGTAATCGTGACCCACTCCACCTTCGCTGTAGCTAGGATCCGCTGCAGCCCCGCCAGTCGTGATGACCACGGGTGCAACCCCTCGTTGAAAAAGCTCAAAAGCATGATCGAGGCGGGCGCGATACACGGGAGACGGGCGCCCGGAATACTCCGCAGCCCCGAAGACCACAATCGCATCCGCGGAGTGAATTTCCTGCCGCGAGGCCTCGCCCACGATGCCCAGGCAAATTGAAACCAGCCAAACAAGGACAGCCGCCGCAGCCAGCGCCCCTAGCCACAGCGTCCAATGGCGTCGCACAGGCCGTTTCGCATCGGCTTCGCTCATCCTTGTGCGAAGAACTCGGAGATATCCTGGGCAGAAATCGCGCCCTCGCGCATGATTCGCCAGCGGGCTTCCTCGTCGGTGAGGTCGATGATGGTCGAGGCTGTTTCACGCGGCGAGGTGCCCCCGTCTACGATGATGGCGATCCGATCCTGCAGTTGATCGCGAACCGCTACAGCCGTAGTGCACTCCGACTCCCCACTCAGATTGGCCGAGGTCGCCGTGATCGGAATGCCCGCAGCCTGCACCACCGCCAGCGGAATTTTTGCACTGGGTATTCGCAGCGCCACGTTGCCAGTGTTGGCCGTTACTTTCAACGGAAGCCGCGATGCTGCTTTGACGATAATGGTCAGCGGCCCCGGCCAGAAGCGGCGCGCCAGTTTGTAGAACTCATCGGGCAGCGGCCGGGCCAACTCTTCGGCCTGCTCTTCATTCTCGATCAGGAGCGACAGAGGCTTGTGCCGCGAACGCGACTTGATTTCATACACACGATCCACCGCACGCAGGTTAAAGGGATCGGCAGCCAATCCGTAAAACGTGTCGGTAGGCATCCCCAGCACCTCGCCTGCCCGAATCTGGTCGGCCGCATACCGGATCAGCGACGCCTCCGGCTTCTCGCTGTTTATCTTAAGGATTTCCGCGCGCACACGCTTCCTTCCCTGCAATGTTCTGAATCCGCGAAAGCTACCATACCACGGGCCACCACTGCAAGCAGAGATAAACGCGTATGATTCTGCCCAGCACCGCCGTGAAAAAACGTACCCTCACTCACGACCCCGCTATCCACAGCCGCCTGCGACGCATCGAGGGCCGCCACAACGCCCTCGTGAAAGAGCTGCGCGCAGCCTTTGCCCATGGTGAACTCACGCCCGACGGCTACTGCGCCATCGATGGCATGCGCATTCTCGAAGAAGCCATCCGCAGCGGACTGAAGTTCAAGGCCGTATTCTTCCGCGCCTCCGCCGAGAACCGTGCCGAGCGCCTGCTGCCCCAGCTCGCCGCCCACGTGGAAACCTTGCTGCTTCCCGACAAACTGTTCGCCAGCGCTGTCCCCAGCGAGACCCCGCAAGGAGTCGCGGCGTTAGTGCGTTGCAAAGCATTCAAGCTGGAAGATGTCTTAGCGAAGTCACAGGCCGGTCCGTTGCTGGGCATCGCGGGCGTGCAGGACCCGGGCAATCTGGGCACGATCCTGCGCTCTGCGGAGGCCTTTGGAGCCGGAGGCGTGCTGCTAGGGGAAGGCACGGTCAGTCCTTTCAATTCCAAGGTGATCCGCGCCTCGGCGGGGTCCGTGTTCCGGCTTCCCGTCGTCCGGACAAAGCTATCGGGGACTCTAGAGCAGATGCGTCAACTCGGCCTGCGCCTCATCGCAACTTCGTCGCATAAAGGCACGCCGCTCGACCAGGCCAATTTGACCGGACCGCTAGCCATCTTCATCGGAAGCGAAGGTGCCGGCCTGTCTCATGACCTGCTGTCAGAGATGACCGAGACCGTCGCCATCCCACACTCGCCAACTGTCGAATCGCTGAACGCAGGCGTCGCTGCGAGTATCGTATTGTACGAAGCAGGCAGGCAAAGAAGATAATTTTGCAGTTCCAAGTTCCAATTGTCGAATTCCTTTGTGTACCTTCGTGTCCTTTGTGGTTTAGGGTTTAAAGGCGTTAACCACAAAGGACACGAAGGTACACAAAGGAAAGCAGTCGATCCTGACCGGATCGGAAGTCCGACTATGAGTCTCTTCCAAACCATTCCGAGCGGTGACAACTCCAGCGACCGCACCCACCCGCTGGCTGATCTCATGCGTCCGCGGACGCTGGATGAGTTCGTAGGCCAGGAACATCTAGTAGCGCGCGGCAAGCCTTTGCGTACCCAGCTCGAGCACGACAACATTGGCTCGCTCATCTTCTGGGGACCGCCGGGAACGGGCAAGACTACACTGGCCAAGATCATCGCGAGCATGACCAAGGCAGAATTCATCGAGTTCTCCGCCGTGCTGACCGGCATCAAGGAAATCAAGCAGGTCATGGCCGATGCCGAACGCGCCCGCCAGTATGGCACGCGCACCATCGTCTTCATCGATGAAATCCACCGCTTCAACAAGGCGCAACAGGATGCGTTCCTGCCTCACGTTGAGAAAGGCAATATCCGCCTGATCGGCGCAACCACTGAGAATCCTTCGTTTGAGATCATCTCCGCTTTGCTATCGCGCAGCCGCGTCTATGTGCTCAAGCCGCTGACCGAGGAGCAAGTCGTCTTGCTGCTCAAGCGCGCGCTGGCCGACGAAGAACGCGGCTTAGGAGCCATGAAGCTCCAAGCCTCCGATGCGGTATTGGCCAAGATCGCCTCTTATTCCAGCGGCGACGCGCGCAGTGCCTACAACGTTCTCGAAGTCGCGGCAACATTGGCCCGTGGGCGTACCAATACTGAAATCGGTGCAGAGATCACGGATGACATCGTCCACGATGCACTGCAAAAACGCGTCCTGCTCTACGACAAAGCTGGCGAAGAGCACTACAACCTGATTTCTGCCCTGCACAAGTCAGTACGCAACAGCGATCCCGATGCGTCGCTCTATTGGTTGGGCCGCATGCTTGAAGCGGGCGAAGATCCGCTATACATCGCCCGCCGCATTGTGCGCATGGCGGTAGAAGACATCGGCCTCGCCGACCCGAATGCGCTGTCGCTCTGCATGGCGGCGCGCGATGCAGTGGATTTCATCGGCATGCCCGAAGGCAATCTCGCGCTGGCCCAGGCCGTCGTCTATCTCGCGCTCGCGCCTAAGTCGAATGCGCTGTACACCGCTTACGCCGGGGTTCAGCAGGATGTGGAGGCGACGGCTGCCGAATCCGTTCCGCTGCACCTGCGCAACGCGCCCACCGGATTGATGAAGGGCCTCGGATACGGTCAGGGCTATCAGTACGCCCACGACGTCGAGGGCAAAATCGCAGACATGCAATGCCTGCCCGACAATCTGCGTGATCGCACTTACTACCATCCCACCAACGAAGGCGTAGAAAAGCGAATTCGCGAACGCTTGGACGAGATCAAGCGGCGCCGGTCGCAAGCGGGTAAGCCTGATTTGCCCGATTCGGGAAAAATTGGAGAGCCTACGGGCTAAAAAAAACTCTCATTCTCCGCAAAATCTAGAAACCAAAGGGTCGGAAATTTTCTTGCCTCCTAGATCTATGGTTCTTAAGGTGGTTACGGGCAAAATCTAGAAAACATGGAAGTTATGGTGGTGTTCGACCGCCGACAGTTCCGTTTGGAACTGCGAGGGAAGATGGACCACGAGCAAGGGCTTCGCCTTCACGAAGATCGGTCCTGACTCGGCACGTGTAAGCGCCGGCCATGGTCAGGTTGTCAAAGACCCAATATTATCTTATAGATAATCTACGCTAGTTTATATTATCGTAAGTTGAAGCATGAGGTCAAGGGAAAAGCGGTCGAACTGCTGATTTCGTTCCAAATTGGGAATGTGGCATACCTTCCGCAAACAACTTTGGAGAATAGGCCATCCTTTGTTTAACGACGATTTAGAAGAGTGGGCCACCTACCAACGTCCCCGTTTCTCGCAAAGAACGCGAGAAATAGGGCCGGGAAAAGAACCAGGTCGCTCAATTCCTGTAAACTCAGGTGGGAGCAATTCTTGATGACAATCGCCATTTTGGGTGAATACGACGCGGATTTTCCGCCGCACGCTGCAACCAACGCCGCGATTCTGCATTCGTGCAAACATCTTGACGCTGACGCCCGAGGAGTCTGGCTCTCGACTCAAGACGCTCACGTGGAAACCCTCAGGGACTACGCGGGAATATGGGTGGCGCCCGGAAGTCCCTATAAGAACATGGAGAACACACTTAGCGCGATCCAGTATGCGAGGGAGAACGGAGTGCCATGTTTCGGCACTTGTGGAGGCTTCCAGCACATCGTAATCGAATACGCCCGAAACGTACTTGGATACAAGGACGCACAGCACGCTGAATATGACCCTTATGCCTCGAATCTGTTTATTTCCTCACTCGCCTGTGCGCTCGCTGGTAAGGAAATGAATTTGAGATTCGTACCGGGATCCAGAGTCGCGGAAATCTATGGCGCCCTCGAAGCCAAGGAGCACTATTACTGCAATTTCGGTGTGAATCCAACCGTTATCCAACTATTGAAGCAGGGTTCACTGCAAGTCGTAGGCTCGGACAGCGAGGGCGAAATTCGGGTTGTGGAGTTGCCAAACCACCCTTTCTTTGTCGCAACTCTTTTCGTTCCCCAGACTCGCTCACGAACAGATTGCCCCCACCCTCTTGTGACTGCTTTCATTGAAAGAGCCGTCAGTGAAACAGGAACACTCCGGGAACGAAAGGGCGCTGCGACTCGGTGAGATTAACTATTGGGTCTCGACAACTCGCGCTCAACTTTTCTGTAATATGCTGGCGGCGCGCAGAAGGATTCGACCACAAACTTCCCATACCTACGCAGTGTCCGAAGATAAATCGAGGATTGCTATGAAACTCGCCGTTAGGGCTCTTTTCCTTCTCTCTCTTGGGACGACAGCCGCCTTGGCGCAAAGCCCGATCAAGTATGTGGTTGTGATCTTTCAGGAGAATCGCTCGACCGACAACCTTTTTCATGGTCTGCCGGGCGCGGATATAGCCAACAGCGGCAAGAATTCAAAAGGGAAAACCATTCGCTTGACGCCGGTACCGCTGATGGGCACCTATGACGTTGATCATTCTCACCGCTCCTTCCTCAAAATGTATGACAACGGAAAGATGGACGGAGCCGACAAGATCCCGGTGGTTTGCAACAAGGGCGCGAAAAATTGCCCGCCCCAAAATCCCCAGTTCAAGTATGTCAACCCTTCCGACGTGGTGCCCTACTTCCAATTGGCCAAAAAATACTCCTTTGCCGACCACATGTTCCAAACCAACCAGGGGCCAAGCTTTCCTGCGCATCAATTCATCATTTCCGCGACTTCCGCACCCACCGCAACCAGCAACCTGTTCGCCGCCGAGGAACCAGTGGGCGTTGTGAATGCATTTGAGAACACTGGCTGTACTGCTCCACCAAAGGAATACGTCTTGTTGATTGATCCCGAAGGTAGCGAATCTCAGCAGATGTTCCCGTGCTTCGATCATCCCACCCTGACCGATCTGCTCGACAATGCCGGAGTCAGTTGGCGTTATTACACACCGTCGGCCAAGTCCATCTGGACTGGGCCCAATGCGATTTCTCATATCCGCTTTGGCTCGGACTGGAAAAACGTTATTCTGCAGCCCAACCAAATACTTAGCGACATCAAGAACAACCAGCTCGCCGCCGTCAGTTGGGTGATTCCAACCTGGGCGGAATCGGATCATCCGAAGAATAACAAGGGATTGGGTCCCGCCTGGGTTGCCTCCATCGTCAACGCCATCGGGGCCAGCCCCTACTGGTCCAGCACTGCCATCTTTGTTACCTGGGATGATTGGGGAGGCTGGTACGACCACGTCGCGCCCACCATCTACGACTCCTATGAGTACGGTTTTCGTGTGCCTCTGATCGTGGTATCGCCTTACGCCAAGACGGCTTACGTCTCCAAGGTTACCCATGATTTCGGCAGCATTCTGAAATTCACCGAGAAAGTCTACGGCCTGCCCTCACTCGGTTATGCCGATGCCCGCGCCGACGACCTCTTCGACTGTTTCCAATTCCAAGAAAAGCCCCACGCCTTTCAGGCCATCCAATCACCCCATGACGCTGACTATTTCCTGAATGCCACCGAGACGCCCGGAGACCCGGACGATGATTGAAGGGATCTGAAATCTCATGGGAGAAGGGCGATGAAGGTTGGTCGAAAGGAAGCTTAGGGCTTCTTCGGCTGCGCCTGCTGCTGCTTTTCAGATTCCTCGATGGCTTTGCGGAATTCTCCCACGGCCGGGACGTCCGGCGACTTCAACGAGTCTTTGGCGATGTAGCGCCAGGTCGCAGAATTGTCCAGGGGATACTCGTCTCGACCGCGATAGACTTCGAACATGTCTTCCGAGGGTCCGATCTCCGTGCTGGGATGAGGTGTGTTGATAGTAGGCCCGTTGGTCAGTGGAGGAGGCGTCCCATGCTGCACTCCTATGCGTGCACCTTGATCCGATGGATCCAAGATTACGGGACGGTTGTCGGGAACGCTAATGGTTGGGTTCACCGTTCTGCCGGTGCCCCGCCGAACTGAGATGACGAGATCGGCGGTGAGCGGTTCCATCGCCAGCGTGAAGCGTCCCCAGTTCATGACGGCTCGTTCGACATCCTGCCGGGCAACAAAATTGGCGTTAGGATTCAGGGGCGAAATGCCTGCGTCTGGGTTGATGACGATCAGAACGGTGTGAGCTTTCAGAACGTAGTCGGGCAGAACAACTTTCTTCTTGTCTTTGGCGTTTCCGAGCGGAACTGCGAGAAGAACCAGCGTGAGGAACAGCGCTCTGCGAAGGGACATGACGGCCTCCAGCTGTGCTCCAATCCTATCTTAAAGGGCCCCTGATCAATTTGCCAATCTTGTCGTCGGCGTCCACAAAGCATGACTTGTCCGACTTAGAAACTGAATCGAAAGGTCTGCCACGATCATCTTATTGCCAAGTGTAAGTTACTGTTTTAACTGCAACTTACTGAACCCAAGGGGTACTGAATCATGGCCACGAGTCCGAGAGTCGCGACACCCAGTTTCGCAGCCGTCCGGCAACTGCCTTTCGAGCAAGTTGAGGACTTGCTGAAGCTGCAAAAAGCAGCGCAGAAAATCAATTCGATCCTTGACCTGGATCAGCTTATCGACAAGGTGGTGAACGATGTGGCGCGTTCGTTCGGCTGCGTCGAGTCCAGCATTTACCTGCACGATGAACTGCGGGCGGAACTGGTTATGGCTGGGGTCTGCGGATGCTCCATGTACGGCAAGGGCCATGCACTGAAGGTGGGCAAAGAGGGCATGGTGGGCTACGTCGCCGCGACCGGCCAGATGCGCTATGCGCCCGATGTACGAAAAGACCCGTACTACATCGGATGCGAAGAGTCGACGCTCTCCGAGGTCGCAATCCCTTTGCATGTGGATGGAAAGCTGATCGGAGTGTTCACCGCTTCGCACCCAGAGTTGGACGCGTTCCCTGCCGAGCAGCTTCGGCTCTTGCAGGCACTGTGCAGCTATGTGGCGGTCGCGGTTCACAACGCGCGTCGTTTTCAGCAGGAACGGCGCGAGCTTCAGCAAGAACGGCGTGAGCGCGAAGAGATGAGCCGCGAGGCGAACGAAGCGCGCAAGATTCAGCAGGCTTTGCTGCCCCGAAGTTCACCGTACATTCCCGGCTTCGTGGTTTCTGGACTCTCGACTCCGGCTGGCGCGGTGGGTGGAGATTGGTACGATTTCATTCCCTTCGACGATGGGCGCTGGGGCCTGGTGCTTGCGGACGTGTCGGGAAAAGGTACGGCTGCTGCCCTATTGATGTCTGCAACTCGCGGCATGCTTCGCTCTCTGGCAACCGCGTGCTGCCCAAGCGAAGTGCTCACCAAGCTCAATGAATTGTTGGTCAATGATTTTCCCTCTGGCCGATTCGTCACTATGATCTACGCGATCCTCGATCCCGCGTCGCGGGTTTTGAGGTTCGCAAGCGCGGGACACTTGCGTCCGCTTTTGATCGAGGATTCCCATGCGCAGTTCCTGGATACGGAGCGAGGCTTGCCGTTGGGAATTGGAACCGGAACTTACTCCGAGGCTCAAGTGCAGTTGGCCCCTGGCTCACGGTTGTTGTTTTACAGCGACGGCATTACCGAAGCAACGAATCCGGAAGGCGACGAGTACGGCGCAGAGCGCCTTGAAACACATTTTCGCCAAAGCGATGCATCCGAGGTTAGTATTCTCGAAGATGTGCGACGGTTCGCTAATGGGGCCGGCTTGCACGATGACGCGACTGTCATTTTGCTGAAGGCGTAGTCTGCTTTACCTTTGTGTACCTTCGTGTCCTTTGTGGTTGATGAAGTACAAATGCCAGAACCACAAAGGACACGAAGGTACGCAAAGGGAGGGACTTCATACGCAACGTTCGACCCGCACTATCCGAAGCGCGCTTTGTGTTCTTTCAGGATGCAGCGGTCCATGACGACGAAAATTCCTGCTTGCCGCGCCTTATGCGCGGCTTTCTCGTTGATGACTTCCTCCTGCATCCAAATAGCGGGAACCTTGAGCCGGATCGCCTGATCCACGACCTCCTCTACGAATTCGGGGCGGCGAAAGACATTCACGATATCGATCTTCTCGGGAACATCCAGCAGGGAGGCATACGCCCTTTCGCCGAGGGCTTCCGTAATCTTCGGGTTGACCGGGATGATGCGATAGGCGTTGGTCTGCATGTAGGCCGAAACTCCATGGCTTGGCCGCAGGGGGTTGCCCGAGAGTCCAACTACCGCGATGGTTTTGGAACGTTTCAGCAGATCCGCAATGGGATCAGGTTGGGGCGACGAAGACATAGCAAAGTAATTGTAGCGAGGGCCGCCATGGGAATCCAATTCCGGCGGCTGGCGAGGTCGCACGGGCGCGGACGTTCGCATACTACATTGCGTTTACTCTTTATTGGTGACGTCCAGCTTCTGTCTGAACATTCTGGCCGCTATCTTGCGCACAGTGTCTGAGACTTCTTTGTTGCCTGCCAGATTTCTAAGGTCCGCCGTCAGCAGATGCTTAACCAGGCCGAGGGAAACGTCGATGGGGGTTCGAGGATTGAACGTCAGGTTCCTCATTATGGCGTACTGCTTGATGAAGCGCCGCTTCATCGAAATGCCGCGAAGCACGGCCTCGAGCACATTCTTCTGATTGGCGAATTTTTCCACTTCACTGTCAGTAACCTTGGGTGACTCGAGCACGGCCAGCGCGACCAGTTTCGTGCCGTCGCGGATGAGCAAGGACCGTTCTTCCTTGTTGCCTTTCATCGCCAGTTGGATGCGTCCTTTGATGTCGAGCTTGGCGATTTTCTGCAGAGCACTGCCCCGCTGCTCTTCGGCGCTCAGGTAGACCTTTTTCGCCGGGGCTCTGCGAGCTGCAGTGGCGGCGCCATCCGTCGTGGTTGAAGCAACAGCGTCAGTACTGGCTTGGGCGGGCACTGGTTCGGGTTGAAGTGCGGGAGAAGCAGGCGCAAGTTCCTCGATCCCACCGATGGGCTGGAACGGTTTGTCGGCTTCGGCGGAAATTTCGGTGGCGTGTTCGGTCAGGTATGAGGTGATTGCTTCCTCAGGGACAGCGTCCGAGCCGGCTTCAGGGCTGGCTGGCATTGGGGCTCCGACATCTTGCGCTTCCCTGGCAGGTCCTGGAGAAGCCGATGTGGATTCAGGCACACTGGTCGGTGGTCCGAAAGAAGAAAGTTTCCCTGCGATGGCGGCTGATTGAGCTGGGTTCAGGTTCGGATTGGAGCTCAGTGCGGTGAGAATTATTTTGGACTCATTAACGCGCGCGCTCTTGACCAGAGTTTCCAGCATATAGCGAGAAGCTGCGGCGGCTAATTCAGCCAGCGATTTCTCTGAGACTGAGGGGTTCTCCAGCAACCCAGGAAGCAGGGTTGGCCGAAGATTTCCTGGGGTGATCAGGTAGGCCAGCACTTCTTTCGGGGTGCGTGGATCAGCCGCGGCTTTGCGGGAAGATGCCTCGTCCCAACCGGCCAGAGTGAGGCGGGCGCGCTCGGCAAAGATTTTGGTCTGAGTTGCCAGATAAACCAGGATTTCGAGCATCTCCTCAGGCGGAACCGCGAGTGCTCCCCGGGCGGCAGTTTGCATCACGTTCGAGGACGCTCCGGACGAGCGGATAACGTCGAGCATGCGTGGCATAGGTGTTGGCTAGCTCCGAAAAGTGCAGGACATTACAGGATGATGCCGGACCGGGCTGTTTCGCCAGCATTTTCGTGGCAGGTAACGTTACGAAAGGCACCGGGGATGAGACGTAACTACTTGGCCGCAGTGACCACAGCTTCAAGTTCGATGACGGCTCGCTCCAGTTGGCTGAGCAAGGGATTCGTTCTCTTGCGCCGAAATTCATCCAGCAATTCCCGGTAGTACCAGAGCGTGCCGTCACGTTTTCCGTGAAAGCGCTCCCAGACTCGGTCGCCGATCTCGCGATAGGCAGCGACGATGGAGCGGACGTTGTGCAGTTTGTCCGCGGCGGACACCAGACGGGTGTCGGCGTCGGCAGTTCGGAGATGCGCGATGTAATCTTTCTTGCGCTGCAGCCACGGTGGTTTAGGGTCGAGGTCGGTATCGGTGCAGCCGTCCACTATTTTAGCGACACGTTTGCCAAAACGGCGGCGGATTTCCCGAAGCATGGGCGCGCCGCCACAGTCCTCGACGACGTCGTGCAAGAGGGCGGCGATGGCGAGGTCTTCATCCCCTCCGGCTTCAAGCACCAGGCTGGCGACGCTCAATAAATGCGCAACGTAAGGGACGGTTGTGCCCTTGCGGTGCTGGCCGGAGTGTTTGCGGGTGGCAAACAGCATTGCCCGTTCAAAACGCGGACCAAGAGGGACGACCGTTTGGCGTTTGGGTTTCATCGGGGGCTACCTACTTCACGTTGTTGATGAGGACTACGTCGCTGTTGATCGCGCCGCGCGCCAGGAACAACTGCTTGCCGTCGGCGGACCAGGCGAAATTGAAGATTGTACCCTCGGTAAAGTTTGTGATCTGTTTGGGCGGGCGGCCATCGATGGACTGGCTCATCAGGTTGGAAACGCCATTACGGTTATCCACGTACATCACAGCTTTGCTGTCGGGAGACCAACCAAACGCGTTGTCTATCTGGTAGGAAAGCTTGGTTGGCTCGCCGCCATCAATGGGCATAAAGGCGATCTCAAATCGGCCTGCCGCTTCGTCGAACGCGTAAATTGCAACCCACTTTCCGTCGGGAGAGATTACGGGATGGCCAGCAACCCGATCGATGAACTGCTGAGGTGCACCACCGTCAAGGGGCTGCTTCCAAATCCGCAGTTTCCCAGCGGAATCAGATTGGTACAGCAACCACTTTCCGTCGCGTGTGATCTGCGGGAGGAAGTCGGCATTCCCGTTGGTAAGCTGTTTTTGGCCACTGCCGTCAAGATTCATCCTCCAGATATTGCGGCGACCGTTGCGGTCGGACGCAAAAACTACCGTTTGGCCATCGGCGGAAACGGCGGGATCGCCATTGTCGCCGGCGTTCATAGTTAATTGGGCTGGGTTGCTTCCCTCCGCCGTCATGCTCCAAATATCACTATGGCCGTTTGAAATCGAGGTGTATAGCAGCCCCCCGCTTGACAGGCTAGCGACGCCGTATAAACCTTCGCCGTTCCCGCTCCCTGAGGTGATGCGCCGTGCAGTAGTGGCGTCGCCTGGTGGAGCGGCCCAAATCGAGGAAGAGATCTCGCTCTGCACTGTGACCAGGGCGCTGGAGTCGCCAGTAAGACTAACTCCGAAATACTTGTTCAAGTCGTTGGTGATGCGGCGAGCCTCGCCGCTGGGATAAGCAACGTACCAGATTTGCGGCGAAAGGCTGGAGCTTTGATCGGACGCGTCGAAGACAAGCCCGCTGCCGTCCCCGAGCCACGCGGTACGGCCGGGAATGGACCACTTGGTGGACGAAATTGTTTTTTCCGCTCCCCCCGCTACAGGCACGCTTACCAAGGTCCAGCCTGCGCCACCCATGGCCTCTGTGGCGAGCGCGGCGATAGTGCGGCCGTCCGGCGACCAGCTGGGGCCGGCACTGTTGCCGAACCACGAGGAGGCATAGCGTGTGGGGAGCTTTCGGCTGGCTACGACGTGCTGATCGGAGCCGTCCGCCTTGGCAACTGTAAGATCATCCGTACCTTTCGGCGGGTAGAACCGGGCGAAGGCGATCTGGCTGCCGTCAGGCGAGAGGGCCACGGGATCGTCAACATCTTCGATCAACTTCCGCGGAGTTCCTCCCAGCACCGGAACTTGGAAGAGAAATGCCTGCGACTCATTCTTGGCGGCAGTGACGTAGTAGACATAGTTGCCGTCACCAGAGAAGGTCATGCCAAAGTACACGACCTCCGCGGGAGGAACGATTTGTACGTTGTTTGCCGTCGTAACCTGGCGTACCCAGAGACTCTGCTTTCCGGCGTCTTCGATCACGTGAACGACGTATTTGCCGTCGGGAGAGATGGCGGCAACGCGGGACTTGCCGGTGTTGGTCAGGCGCGTAAGGTGGATGGATTGGAACGCTGCCGGTGCTGGCTTGTGCGCTTGCCCAGCGATCATTTTGTAGACGCCGAAACCCGCAACCAGGGCGAGCACGATTGCGAGACCCACAACCAGTAGTTTGTTGCTTCCCTTTTCTCGGCTTGCTGCAACTTGCGCAGGCGCACTCGCTCCGGAAATATTGGCGGGATCGGTCGGATGCTTTCCGCTTGGCGGAGGCGCGACCGGAGGTTGGGCTGGTGTGCTTGCGACCTCGTCTGCGCTTTGATAGGCCGCACGTCGACCGGAACTGCTGTCTCTTTGCAATCGCTTCAGGTCACCGCGCATCTCGGAAGCATGCTGGTAACGGAGATCGCGATCTTTCTCCAGCGCCTTATTGATGATTTCCTCCAACCGGGGCGGGAGATCGGGATTGAGGCGCGCGGGAGCGGGCGGCATACGATTCAGGATGGCGTCGAAAACCATCGCGGAAGTATCGCCACGAAAAGGCAGTGTGCCGGTCGCCATTTCATATAACACGGCTCCGAACGAGAACAGATCGGTACGGGTATCCAGTTCTTTCCCTTTGGCCTGCTCCGGCGACATGTATGCCACGGTGCCAACCGCGGTACCCGGGCTGGTCAGATACTCCAGGCTTATTTCAGCGGCGGTTGCTTCAGCTGCCCTTACCTCAGCGGGCTTGCCCGTTACCGGCGTCAGTTTCGCCAGGCCGAAATCCAGGATTTTTGCGTGTCCACGCTTGGTGACGAAAAGATTGGCCGGCTTGATGTCGCGATGAACGATGCCCTCCGTGTGGGCAGCGTCGAGGGCGTCCGCAATCTCGATGGCAAGCGACAGTAGAACCTCGGTATCCAGCGGCTGACCCGCGATGCGGTGTTTCAGGGTTACGCCATCCAGAAATTCCATCACGATGAAGGTCTGGCCGTCCTGCTCATCAATCTCGTGAATGGTACAGATGTTCGGATGATTCAGGGCAGACGCGGCTTTGGCCTCGCGCTGGAAGCGGCTCAGTGCCTGGGGATCTTTGGCCACGTCATCGGGCAGGAACTTGAGGGCCACGAAACGGCCGAGTTTGATGTCCTCGGCTTTGTAGACGACGCCCATGCCTCCGCCGCCTAATTTCTCGAGGATGCGATAGTGCGAGATGGTTTGGTTCAGCAGTTGGAAAGGGCTCCCGCCTTCAAGGATGGAATGTTATCAGCAGGCAGCGATAAACGCGACCCTGAGAACTGCGCCTTGCCAGCAACAACAAGATTCGTTTCTAATCTTCCAGTCCTAGTTGCGACCGGGTCGCATTCACTGTCAAAAGGGAAGCTCTTTTCGATTATGCGGAGGAAAAACCAATGAAGACATGGTTGGTTGCTGTATCGTGCTGCATCACAATGGCTGCGATACTCGCCTGTGCGCAAAGCACGGACGATGGCTATCAGACAGCCAGAGTTGTTTCCTTTGAAAAACTCGCTTCGAACGCCCAACATATGGCGGATTCGGGGGGCTACAAGATTTCCATGCGTCTGGGTGATACGGTCTATGCGTGCCGCACCAGCGGTCCCGCTGCCGCTTTTATTGACTGGACCACCGGCAAAGAGTTTCCGGCCAAAGTCAACGCCAAGGTGTTGCTGGTAAAAAATCCGAATGGACAGATCGTGGAACTGAATATTGTGGGCAAGAAAACAGCAAAGTAGAAATACACCTTGAGTCGGGTGCTTCCGTCACACTGGCGGTCTCAGGTTCATCTGCATGATGTCACAATCGTTCGCCCGCCCCTTGCCAAAAAACGGCAAGGAGCGGGGCACCCCCCAATCCGGTGGGTCAAGCTTCAGACCTTCTGTATACGCGTCGTGAAAAGCTCCGGGGGCAAGCGGCGCGAGCGAAAAAAGCAGGTTTCTCGGCTGCGCTTGAAATGACAATGGGAGATTGAGTTCCTATACTGAGCCGTATGCGTCTCGCGCTGCTTTTTGTTCTCTCTGCTGTATCCGCACTTGCACAGGAACCTCTCAGGCAACAGATTCGGGCGATTGCTGGTGAGGCGCACGGCAAAGTGTCAGTGGCCTGTTCGTTGCCTGGGTCAGCGCTGAATTGCGACTTCAATCCAAACGCGCAGCCTCCAATGCAGTCCGTCTTCAAGCTGCCGCTCGCTATCACGGTTCTGCATCAGATCGAGCAAGGCACGCTCTCGCTGGATCAGCGGGTGCGGTTCCTTCCGCAGGACCGCATCCTGCCGCACGTCTACAGTCCGCTTCAGGATCAGTATCCTGATGCCGGGGTCGATGTGCCTTTGCGCGAGCTTCTGCGATTGGACGTTGCACTCAGCGACAATGTGGCCGCGGACATTCTGCTGCGTCTCGCGGGCGACCCGAAGGTGGTCAACACGTATATCGCCGCGCTCGGGGTTAGCGGATTCCATCTTCAGGACAGTGAAGCCGTCCTTCATCGTGAAGTGTCAGCGCAATACCGAAACTGGTTTGAGCCCGCGGGAGCCGTCCAGCTGCTGCGCCGGATCAGCGACAATTCGCCGCTGACCTCGGAACATACGGAGCTGCTTTTAGGCTGGATGACATCAGACGCTCGGACAAAGCGTCTGGAGGGTGATCTGCCAACCGGAACGCGCGTCGCTCACAAGTCGGGCACCTCCGGCGTGGACGATGGAGTGGCGCACGCCACCAACGATATAGGGCTCATCCCACTGCCGGACGGACGGCGAATTGCGATTGCCGTGTTCGTGACGGATTCGACTGCCGACGAGGCCACACGCGAGCAGGTGATCGCTCGCATCGCCAGAGCTGCCTATGATGCGAGCCTGCAAGGCACGAGTCCCACCGCGGGCAAGCGGCATTGACGCTAGCGTCCGAACGCGGCGTCGCCAGGTTTCGATGACGGGCACTTGTATGGCGGGATGAACGTTACTGGACACAGTTGGCAGACCTGGCCTGAGGGATAAATATCAGGCGAGCGACAACTCCTTGAAGACTCGAGTCGGTGGCGGCCATCCGGTTACCAACGGCACTTTCCTTTTCTCCGGTCGCCACGGTACAGTTCGCCCATGGCCACCACCACTACCAACAGGAAGTACCGCTGCATGCAATGCGAGATGACGGAAGAGCGCTGCGACTGCGAGAAATACTGCTGCCTCTGCCAATCGCTGATGGAAGTCCGCCTTTGCGAAGATGGCTTGTACTATTGCAAGCCCTGCCGCGAAGCGTGTGATTACAAGGTGTCGGATTCTGGTTCATCTACCAGCTTTTAGCTTCTGGCTTCTGGATCATCCGCTAACCTTCCCTGCCCAAGCTACGTCTCACGGGAGAACAAAGGAGTAGTATTTCTGCCCGGAGGCCTCTTGCCATGTCGACGACCTTGCCGCCACGGACGCTCGCGGTTGCAGAGACTCAGCGGTCCCCCTCGCCTGCGGGAGCCGGTTCAGGGCGCATTGTTTCACTCGATATCATGCGTGGCCTCGTCATGGTCATCATGGCGCTCGACCATACCCGCGATTTCTTCAGCAATCTTCATTTCGAGCCCGAGACTCTAGCCCGGACGTATTACGCCCTGTTCTTCACACGCTGGATGACTCATTTCTGTGCGCCCTTATTCTTCTTTCTGGCGGGCACAGGGGCGTTCTTCTATGGCAGGCGTAGAACTCCCCAGGCACTGAGCCGCTTTCTGTGGACACGCGGACTGTGGTTGATTTTCCTGGAATTCACCGTAGTCGGAACCGGCTGGACCTTCTTGTTTCCCTGGGGATTCTTTGGGGTGATCTGGGCCCTGGGCGCATGCATGGTCCTGATGGCGGCCATTGTGCGGCTGCCACTTCGCTGGGTCGCGGTCTTCTCCGCGATCGTGATTCTCGGCCATGATTTGTTGGATCCCCTGCGTCCGCGCCAGTTCGGTGCATTCGCTCCGCTGTGGACGATCCTGCACGTCAGAGGAGGGGCGTCGCTGCCGTTCCACGTGCAAAAGTTCGTATTGTTCCCGCTGGTCCCCTGGGTCGCGGTGATGGCGGCGGGCTATGTTTTTGGCTCGATCTACCTGCTGGACAAAGAACGGCGCCGAAAGCTTATGGAACAAATCGGTCTTGGGCTTACTGTGGCGTTTGTGGTACTGCGCTTGACCAATCTGTATGGAAATCCTCCCGTTGGCCTGGGCGGCGTCTCGCAGGGCCCATGGCACATTCAGCCCACCATTGAAAAGACCGTGATTCTTTTCCTCGATGTCGAGAAGTATCCGCCATCTTTGCAATTCCTTCTGATGACGCTTGGCCCGTCCCTGCTGCTGTTGGCCTGGCTCGACAAAAAGCTCGATCAAAAAGACGGGGCGCAAAGGATCTCGCCAGTGCTCTCGCCGCTTCTGACTTTTGGGCGTGTCCCCATGTTCTTCTACATCCTGCACCTGTATCTCATTCACTCGCTGGCGATCCTGATTGGTGTGCTATTTCATCAACCGGTCGACTGGCTCTTGCACGGCGGGTTCATGTTCGGCGCTCCCGATGGCTGGGGATACGGTTTGCCGTTCGTTTATCTGATGTGGATCACAGCCGTCGTTATTCTGTATCTCCCATGCCGTTGGTTCGAGGGGGTGAAGCAGCGCCGCAAGGATTGGTGGCTGAGTTACATCTGAGAGTCAGACGCCAGGGGAGATTTTGATGATGAGTGGTGGTTTGCCTTTGGAATAAGAACGGCTGTGATCGCGGAGAGAACAGCGGATTCCTCGGCGATAAAGCGAGAGTGAGGTTGGCGCAGAGATTTCGCGAATTGTCAGATGACGACCGCTTCTTTGTACTCGCCAAAAACCCTACGCATGGTGTCGGAGATTTCGCCTACGGTGGCGTGGGCTTCCACGGCGACGACGATGTGTGGCATCAGATTGGCGCCGGAGCGCGCAGCATCCTCGACTTTCTTGAGAGAATCAGCCCAGGGTTGAGCATCACGACGGGCGCGCAGGGCACGCAGTCGTTCCACCTGCTTGCGTTCGAGGGATTCGTCCATGTGGAGCGTGGGGATGGCCTTTTCTTCGTCCACGGTGAAGCGATTCACGCCCACCACGACGGCCTCAGCGCCATCGACCTGCTGCTGATATTCGTAGGCGGCGTTCTGAATCTCCTGTTGCACGTAGCCGCGCTCGATGGCCTTCAGCATTCCGCCGAGAGCTTCGATCCTGTCCAAATATTCCTGCGCACGCTTTTCGATTTCGTTGGTTAGGGCCTCAATGTAATAAGAGCCGGCCAGAGGATCGACGGTCTGCGGCACTCCGGACTCATAAGCAACGATCTGCTGCGTGCGCAACGCTGTGCGCGCCGCCTGTTCGGTCGGCAGGGCCAGCGCTTCATCGTAGGAATTGGTGTGCAGCGATTGAGTGCCGCCGAGAACTGCGGCCATGGCCTGAATGGCGGTGCGGACAATATTGTTTTCCGGCTGCTGTGCGGTCAGCGTGGAGCCGGCCGTCTGAGTATGAAAGCGCATCATCCAGGAACGCGGATTCCTGGCTTTGAAATGCTCGCGCATAATTCGGGCCCACATGCGGCGGGCGGCGCGGAACTTGGCGACTTCTTCCAGGAAATTGCTGTGCGCATTGAAGAAAAATGAAACACGCGGTGCAAACTTGTCTACATCGAGCCCGGCGTCGATGGCGGCCTGTACGTACGCGATGCCATTGCCCAGCGTGAATGCGACCTCCTGCACGGCGGTCGATCCGGCTTCGCGCATGTGATAACCGGAAATGGAAATCGTGTTCCACTCGGGGACATTTTCGTTGGTCCATGCGAACAGGTCGGTGATGATGCGCATCGCCTGCTGAGGCGGGTAGATGTAAGTTCCTCGCGCGATGAATTCCTTGAGGACGTCGTTCTGCACCGTGCCCGAGAGCTTGCGGATGTCCGCACCCTGGCGGCGGGCGACCCCGACATAGAGCGCGAGTAGGATCGAGGCCGTGGCATTGATGGTCATCGAGGTGGAAATCTTGGTGAGCTCGATGCCATCGAAGAGACGCTGCATGTCCTCGATGGAATCAATGGCCACACCGACCTTTCCGACTTCCCCCACGGCGAGCGGGTGATCCGAATCGAGGCCGATCTGCGTGGGCAAATCGAAAGCGACGGAGAGCCCGGTGGTCCCGTTGGCCAGAAGGTATTTGTAGCGTTTGTTGGATTCCTCGGCGTCCCCCATGCCCGCGTACTGGCGCATGGTCCAGAGGCGTCCGCGGTGCATGGTGGCCTGCACGCCGCGAGTGAATGGATACTGGCCGGGGTAGCCAACTTGCCGGTCGTAGTCCCAGTTTTCGAGATCGGCGGGCGTGTAGAGAGGGCGGACCGAAATGTGGGATTCAGTCTGTGGGTCGGGGGCTGATTTTTTCTCGGTCATGACGAGAACCGTTAACCACAAAGGGCACGAAGGTTCACAAAGGAAAGACCTGCGCTGAAGATCTTATCTCGGTTGATAACATACGGTTCTGGCGTTCCTTTGTGAACCTTCGTGTCCTTTGTGGTTAACGGTTTTGACTCCTTTTCCGTACCCTCCAGAATGAACTCACGCCGAACCATCCAAACAACCCAGTAAAGCACACGGCGAGCACCACGCGGCTCGAAGTTCCATGACCGGCTTGATATTTCGCGTATTCGCGAGAAAAGGCGATGACCCCAATCCCAGCTAACGCTAAGAAAACAAATCCTGTCACCTCGAGCCAGAGCTGCCTCAGTACGCGCCCAAAGTGGGATGCGGTAGCTCGCGCCGCTTTCGTGACCGCTCCGAAGGTTCGGCCGCGGCGGGCGCGTTGCGAAATCATCCGACCTGCGACCCGCGCCGCGATACCCAGCTTGCGACTGGTAGAGACGCTCGACATTCCCAATGATTTTACCAATATTCGGCGAGCCGGGTTTCGTTTGCGAGGCTGCGGAGTTACAATATCGCGGGCGCGAGCAGTTCGGTCGCGAAACATTGTGACGCGTAACCGCATCTAAGTGGTTAGAGGGGCTGCGTGATTTTTGCTTCGCCCCGAGAGTAAACTCAAAACGTGGCTGTGGGGCCTGCAAGGGGGGTTCGTGGACCAGCAATTGAAACAGTTGATGAAGGAACTGGGTGAGGCGATCAATGAGTCGCTGGCCGACTCGGAGCCCATTGCCGACGTCGTTTCCCGAATCAAAGAAGGCGGCTACGACATTTTCCTGGTGCTCGAAGCGACCATCGGAGTCAGCAAGCCCGGGGAGAAGTCCAGCGAAAAGCCCTCGCTGGTCACTACTGAGTTCAAGATCAGCGATCAGGACCTCAAGTTCCTCAAGTCGCTGCGTATCAAAGTCGAGGACGACGCAGCCTAGGAACCGCGCCGCCTGGGGTTTGATCCGAGGACCTGACTCGACAGTCCTGTCTAACCGTCCTGCGAAAACTGATTAAAACTTGAAGAAGAGTGACCCCGCAGGCCACGTGGCGAGGGAGCACGAGCGCGGACGCTCGCGCCTACATCGCCTGAGACGATATTGCCGTGGAGGCGATATTATTGATGAACATGTACCGGCCAGTGCCAAAAGTGCCTGATTTCCCCACCATGGAGCGCGAGATCCTTCGCTTCTGGGAACACAACCGTATCTTCGACAAGTTGCGGGAACAGAACGCGCAGGGCCCGCGCTGGTCGTTCCTCGATGGACCGATCACGGCGAATAATCCCATGGGCGTGCACCACGCCTGGGGCCGCTCGTTGAAGGATATGTACCAGCGGTACCACGCCATGAATGGCCAGGCGGAGCGCTATCAGAACGGATTCGACTGCCAGGGTTTGTGGGTCGAGGTCGAGGTGGAAAAGAGCCTTGGACTCAAGACCAAGCGCGAAATTCGCGACTATGGCATTGAGAAATTCGTTCGCGCCTGCAAGGAGCGCGTCCTCACCTACGCGGCGCGCCAGACTGAGCAGTCGATCCGCCTGGGCTACTGGTGCGATTGGGATAATCCCGAAGTCTTGCTCACCTTGCGTGACGCGCTGGCTGACGAAGATCGGGTTGTAACCGTGAAACTCCCCAGCGGACACACCGAAACCGCGCGCGCCAGCGAGATCGTCCGCAAGCTGGGTTCGGCCGAGTACGGCGGCAGCTACTTCACTTTCTCCGACGAAAACAACTATACGATTTGGGGGTTTCTCAAGAAGTGCCACGAGCAGGGTTTCATCTATCGCGGTCACGATGTCATGCCGTGGTGCGGACGCTGCGGTACCGGACTTTCGCAGATGGAGGTGGCGGAAGGCCGCCGCATCACTACGCATACTTCGGTCTTCGTGCGTTTCCCGGTTAAGGGCCAGGAGAAAACAGCACTGCTGGTATGGACGACCACTCCCTGGACGCTGGCGTCCAACGTTGCGGTCGCGGTGAATCCGGAGATGACGTACCTGAAAGTCCGTCACGGAGACTGGACCTACTACGTGGCCAAGGCGAACTTCGAGCGCGACCGCGTGCAGGAGTTGCAAGTCGAGGGCAAACACGAAGCCCACAAACTGCCTTCGATTCGTACGATCCTCAAGGGCAGCGGCACCGTAGAAGTGGTGGAGGAACTGCCGGGCCGCGATCTGCTGGGTCTGACCTACACCGGTCCATTCGACGATCTTCCGGCGCAGAATACGCCGGGCGGCGTCTTCCCCTACGGTTCGACCGGAGGTGGCAAGACTGCTGCCGAGGCTCATCGCGTGATCGCATGGAAAGAGATCAGCGAAGCGGAGGGCACGGGCCTGGTCCACATCGCTCCCGGTTGCGGCGCGGAGGATCAGGAGCTCGGCAGAGAAAATAATCTTCCCTTCATTGCGCCGCTCGATGAGAGCTCGGTTTTTCAAGATGGGTTCGGACCGTTCACGGGACGCAACGCCAACGAAGTATCCGACGACGTAGTTGCTGCGCTGAAAGCGTCAGGGCTGCTGGTGGCGCGCGAACCCTATCCCCACGTCTACCCGCACTGCTGGCGTTGCAAGTCTGAACTGGTCTTTCGTCCGGTAGACGAATGGTTCATCCGCATGGACTGGCGCGACCGCATCGAGCGCACCGTGCCGACTATCCGCTGGATTCCGCCGGAGGGCGAAGCCCGCGAACTCGACTGGCTGCACAACATGCGCGACTGGATGATCTCCAAGAAACGCTTCTGGGGGCTCGCCCTGCCCATCTGGGTTTGCCACGAGTGCGAGCACTTCACGGTGATTGGAAGTCGCGAAGAATTGAAGTCTCGGGCGGTCGAAGGCTGGAATGTTTTCGAAGGCAACTCGCCGCATCGGCCTTACATCGACGCCGTCAAGATTCGCTGCGAAAAGTGTGACGGACTGTCCGCTCGCGTAGCGGACGTGGGCAATCCCTGGCTGGACGCCGGCATCGTGCCCTTCAGCACCATGCGCTATTCAACCGACCGCGCCTACTGGGAGAAGTGGTTCCCGGCCGACCTCGTGCTCGAGAGTTTTCCCGGCCAGTTTCGCAACTGGTTTTACTCCATGCTGGCGATGAGCGCAATGATCGACGGCCGCGCCCCATTCAAGGCTTTGTTGGGACATGCTCTGGTCCGCGATGCCCGCGGCGAAGAGATGCACAAGTCGAAAGGTAACTCCATCGCCTTCGATGAAGCCGCAGAAGCGCTGGGCGCCGAAGTCATGCGCTACATCTACGCCGAGCAAAAGACCGCGCAGAACCTCAACTTCCCAGACTTGCATCCCACCGGCAACGTCGGCCAGACGATCGATGGCGAGGCGCGACGAAAGCTTCTGACCTTCTGGAATTGCTACAGCTTCTTTGTCAGCAACGCCAGATCCGATGGCTGGAAGCCGGGCCTTGTGGTTCCGATCACCCATCAATTGGACCGCTGGGTATTGAGCCGACTGCAGCGTTTGGTGGAGGCAGCACGTACCGCCTTCGACAACTACGAGCACTATCGTTTGATCGAAGCTTTTCAAACTTTCGACGACGAGTTCTCGAACTGGTATCTCCGCCGCTCGCGCCGGCGCTTTTGGGCGAACGAGGGAGACGCCTATCAGACGATCTACACCGTGCTCACAACCGTGACTCGGGTGATGGCGCCAGCGCTGCCGTTCTTTACCGAGGAGATCTACCAGAATCTGGTGTGCTCGGTCGATCCAGCGGCACCCGCGTCCGTGCACCTGACCCGTTATCCCCAGGTGGACGCTTCGCTGATTGACGAGGACTTGGAGCGAAGCATCGACACGGTCATCCGTATCAAGAATCTGGCGTTGAGTCTGCGGACCCAGAGCAAAACCAAGATCCGCACGCCGTTGAGCACTTTGTACGTCCGTCCCAGAGACGCTGCCGACCGCCGCGTGCTGGAAAACCCTGAGTACGTCGCGCAGGTTCTGGACGAAGCCAATATCAAGAAACTGGTTCTCATCGAGGACGAGACGACGTTGGTGAAGGTAAGCTTCAAACCGGATGCGAAGAAGCTGGGCCCGCGTGCCGGAAAGTATTTGAAGCCGATCGGACAGGCGCTGAGTCAGGCCGACCCCAAGAGCCTGCTAAAGGGTGGCCCATATACAGTGCAAGTCGAAGAACAAACCTTCGAGCTGGCCCCAGAGGAAATCCTCACCACCTACGAAGGTCCGCAGAACCTTAAGGCCATCCAGGAGCAAGGCACGTTCCTCGCGCTCGATACCACCCTCACGCCCGAGCTGCTGCAGGAAGGCCTTGCCCGCGACTTCAACCGCCTGGTCCAGGATCAGCGCAAAGCCATGAACCTGAACATCTCCGACCGCATCGCAGTCAGCTATTCCGCTTCCCCAAGAATCGCCGAAGCCATTGCCGCCCACGAGGCATATCTGCGCCATGAACTGCTAGCGGAACGATTGGAGCGGAGCGCCACCCAAAACGGCGGAGCCAAGCTATCGCTGAGCGGCGAGGAGATACTGGTTACGATCACGCGGGCGTGATCCGGCATCCGGGCTCCCGGTTTTCCGCTGTGCTAGTATTTAGCGTTTCCCGGTGCGCGGTGGGATTCGATTTGGCCGGGATAGACCACGGTGCATCCACAAAGCCCGTAACCGTCATCCAAGAGCGGGAGCCTGATGCCGATGAGAGATACCCTCGGAGTCTTACTAGCAGGAGGAGCGGGCGAGCGCCTTTATCCGCTTACCCGCGATCGGGCCAAGCCGGCCGTCACCTTCGGCGGCATCTATCGCATTATCGACATCACTCTCTCCAACTGCCTCAACTCCGAACTGCGCCGGGTTTACATTTTGACCCAGTACAAGGCGCTCTCGCTGAACCGGCATATCCGTGAAGGCTGGAACATTCTGGGCCGTGAAGTGGGCGAGTTTATCGAAGTACTGCCGCCCATGAAAAGAGTGAGCGAGGAGTGGTACCAGGGCACGGCCGACGCGGTCTACCAGAACATTTATTCCATCGGCTCGGAGCAGCCGCAGCACGTGCTGATTCTCTCCGGCGATCACATCTACAAGATGAACTATGGGAGGATGCTGCAGCAACACACCGACTCTGGGGCGGACGTCACGCTGGCCACCATCCAGGTCGATCCCGATGCGGTTTCCCGCTTCGGCGTGGTGGATATCGACCGCGATCACCGCGTGAATGGGTTCCAGGAGAAACCAAAGCAGACGGATTTGCGCTCCCCTTACAACCCGGAGAAAGTTTCGGCCTCGATGGGCATTTATCTTTTCAACACCGATGTGCTCATCCCCGCGCTCCTGAAGGATGCCGAAGACCCGCAGTCCAGCCACGATTTCGGCAAAGACATTCTGCCCAAAATGATGGATGAGTACCGCGTGTACTCCTTCGATTTCGTCGATGAGAACAAAAAGGAAGCGCTCTACTGGCGCGATGTGGGAACGCTCGAGGCCTACTATGAGGCCAATATGGACATCGTTTCAGTCTCGCCGGTGTTCAATTTGTATGACTCCGAGTGGCCCATTCGCACCCACCAGCGGCAGTATCCGCCGGCCAAGTTCGTCTTCGCCGAAGAAGGACGCACCGGAACGGCTCTCGATTCCATTGTCTCCGCCGGTTGCATCGTCTCCGGTAGCACGGTGAAAAACAGCGTGCTGTCCCCGGATGTGCGCATAAACTCCTACAGCGAAATCGAGGACGGTATCCTGTTTTCGCATGTGAATGTGGGCCGCCATTGCCGCATCCGCAAGGCCATCATCGATCGCGACGTTCACATCCCCGAAGGCACGACCATCGGCTACGATCCCGAAGCCGATCGGCAGCGTTACTTCGTCACCGAAAGCGGAATCACCGTGGTCACGCGCGATTATTCCTTGTTCGAAAATCCGATCACGGTGGATTACTTCACCAGCGAGTAGGCCAACTCTCCACTCGCCATTTCTTCCGATGACATTTTGGGAATGGGAGCAGGCTGGTTACTCAAGTAACTTTAGCGTCCATTACCAGTGTTGAATAATGACTTCCAGGGAGTCCGTTCCGGGTCGGATGAGCGTAAAACCAAACAATCACTTATGGGTGATCTCCCTCAGCAAGTTCGTTGAGCCACAGTAGGAGTCGCATGTCCACAGGTGTACAGAGAGCAGAGGCGGACGAGAACAAACCAGGGTTATCGGAAGCTTTGCCCCTGCTCACCGAGACAGTCTTGGGAATGATCCGAGCCCAAGCCCCGCTGCCGAAGATCCTGGAAGTTTTGTGCACGCACATCGAGAGGCAGCATCCCGACCTGCTCTGCTCCGTTCTTCTTCTTGATGCCGACGGTGTAACTCTGCGGCACGGTGCCGCACCCAGTCTTCCGAAAGAATACACAGACACAATCAATGGGACGCAGATCGGTCCTTCCGTCGGATCTTGCGGCACCGCTGCCTATCGAAAACAGCCGGTCATAGTCTCCGATATCGCCACGGACACGCTCTGGGCAAGCTTTCGCCATCTGGCGTTGTCCTATGGTTTACGCGCTTGCTGGTCCACGCCAATCGCCTCGCAAGAGGGCAGAATCATCGGTACTTTTGCTGTCTACTACCGCGAACCACGCACTCCCGATGCTGAACATCTCCACCTTATCGCGAACGCAACTCATCTGGCAGGCATCGCGATCGAACAAGACCGGGCGAAGGCTGAGCTTCGGGCTGCGGAAGCACGGTATCGTACTCTGGTGGAGCGCCTTCCCGCTATTACCTATATTGCGGAACTCGGCGCCGGTGGACCCTGGCACTATGTGAGCCCTCAGATTGAAACCATGCTCGGGTTCTCGCCCGCGGAATGGCTGTCCAATCCCATGAACTGGATGAACCACATCCATCCCGACGACCGGGAAATTGCTCTGGCGGCGGAGAAGCTGTTTCAGGAAACCCACGAGTCATTTCAGGCCGAGTACCGCATGTGCGCTCGCGACGGCAGGCTGCTGTGGTTTCGCGACGAAGGCGTCCTGCTGCAGCAAACCGACGGCCATGGGCTGCTGATGCAGGGAGTAATGTATGACATCACCGAGCGCAAGCGCCTGGAAGATCAGCTCCGCCACTCCCAGAAGATGGAGGCGGTCGGCCAATTGGCCGGAGGCGTGGCCCACGACTTCAACAACCTGTTAATGCTGATTCAGGCTCACAATGAACATCTTCGTGATCAGCTGGCTCCGGACGATCCAGCCCACAAAGATGCTTCCGAAATTGAAACCGCGGTGACTCGCGCTGCCTCCCTCACCGCCCAACTGCTGGCCTTCAGCCGCAAGCAGGTACTCCGTCCTAAAGTCTTTGATCTGAATGTGGTTCTGGCCGACGTGGCGAAAATGCTGTATCGCCTGATCGGAAAGGATATTGAACTGAGAGTCGTGCCTGCTGCCTCGCTGGGGCGGGTCAAAGCTGATCCCGGTCAGATGGAGCAAGTGATCCTGAATCTTGCGGTCAACTCGCGCGATGCCATGCCGGGTGGGGGAAACCTGACCATTGCGACCAGCGACGTCGAGTTGGACGAACACGATTCTCGAAAGCATGAGGGAGCACCACCGGGCAAGTACGTCATGCTGGCAGTCAGTGACACCGGCGACGGAATGGATACTGAAACTCAGGCCCACATGTTTGAACCCTTCTTCACCACCAAGGCGCCCGGCAAGGGCACGGGCTTGGGGCTGGCTACGGTCTATGGAGTCGTCAAGCACAGTGACGGTTGGATCTGGGTCGACAGTGAGCCGGGACGCGGAACGACGTTCAAGATCTACCTTCCCATGGTCGGAGAATCTCGAGTCGAAGAGTCCCGGGTCATGGAATCCGAGGCGGAAGAACCGCAGGCCGCAGAACAAGTACCATCCAAAACTACGCCGACTCTCGCCAGCGTGCCAAAAGGCACCGAGACCGTTCTAGTCGTAGAAGATCAGGATGGCATCCGCGATATTGTGAGGGAATCTCTGCGGCGCAACGGTTACAAGGTGCTGATCGCGGTCGACGGCAACCAGGCCCTGCAAATGGCTGGCGCCTATCCCGATCCGATTCACCTTCTGGTAACAGATCTGGTGATGCCCAACATTGGAGGCCGTGAACTGGCGCAACGCCTGACGCCTCTCCGGCCAAAGATGAAAGTGCTTTTCATGTCGGGTTACTCGGAACACTCCGCCTTGGACGATGAAGAGGGCGGCTCTTCCGCAACTATCCTGCAAAAACCTTTTTCCTTAGACGCTTTGGCGCGCAATGTCCGTCGCGTGCTTGACCAACGGGAATCATAGGTTATGCCGGAAACGTTGCAAGCAACGTCTGCACTGCGCATTTCATAATCTGTAAAGCCGTGGCGTGCTATGTCTCAGTCTCTTCACTCCGACGTGCAGGTCACTGGAAAATCCCCCGCATTGCATCAATCCATGCCAGCACCGACGATCAAAGTAAGGTGCTGGAAACCCGAAGCGTTGCAAAACTCGGATCCCGGTTTGAGCAATGCCGCACTGTCTGTTGTGAAGAGATCAATCTACCGGCTTCGATTAGGGCAACCGGGCCAGTGCAGACCGAGGTTTTCATCAATGTGGAATTCGGCGCGGCGCACTAAACGCAAATTCATAAACCACAAAGGACACGAAGGTACACAAAGGAACTAACCCCCAGCTTACTTCATGTTGGCCGTGTTCTCCGTGGTTGCTTCGCTCTTTCTTCGCTCCACTTTACAGCGCTGTTACAATGCCTAGTCTCATAGAATTCAAGAACTTTTGGGACCATAAACACGTATCTGTTGTGTAGTGTTAGGGCTGCCGTACCGGCCGGGTCAACAAGCCAGGAGTTCCGGGAGTGCAAGTTGGAAGACGCGCAAGTCGCCGCCATGCTGGTCCGCCGCTGTATTGCGGGCGACGCGAATGCCTGGGAGGAGATCGTGCAGCGCTACCACCGGCGCATCTACAACATCTGCTATCGTTTTGCGGGCTCGGGCGACGATGCCCAGGACCTCACCCAGGAGGTCTTCATTAAGATGTACCGGACCCTGCAATCCTATGATGTCGAACGCGGTGCCTTCATGACCTGGGTAACCACCATCACGCGAAATCTGCTGGTCGACCATTTCCGCAAGAGCAAGCAGGATCGCATGACCGATTCGATCGATTCAGCGCCTTCCGAGCACGAAGATGCCATGCCGCTGAGCGAGCAAATTCACGATACTGCCCTAACCCCTGATGCCAGGGCCCAGAGCGTCGAGATCAAGGAGACAGTCCACAAAGCCCTACAGAAGCTGTCTCCCGACCTGCGCGAGGCCGTCATCCTGCGAGATTTGCAAGACATGGATTACAAAGAGATTGCCACCGTCCTCAAGGTTCCGGAAGGAACCGTGAAATCAAGAATAAATCGCGGGCGAGCGGAACTTGCGCGTCTGCTACAACGTACATATAAACAGGTGATGTAATGGCAGCGGAAAACAAAAACGGCATGCAGTGCAGCGAGTTCGACGCTCTTCTCACCGAAGCGCTCGACCAGCGCCTGAGCGGCGAGAAACTGGAGCGCTTCCAGGCTCACGCCCGGGGATGTCCGACCTGCGGGCCGCTGCTGGCGGAAGCCGATGCCGGCTTGCGCTGGCTGCACGAACTCGTGGAAGTGGATCCTCCCCTCAACCTGGTGGACAACATCCTGGCTGCAACCACCGGGGTCGACACGGTTCGCTTGCACGCGGACGCGAGAGCTCAGACCCAGATTTCCTGGTTCGAGCGCGTCCAAGATTGGGCGAGCCTGCTGATCAGCCCGATCCTGGGCGTTGCCAAGCAGCCTCGTTTCGCCATGTCGTTTGGCATGGCATTCTTTTCCCTCTCCATTACGATGAGCCTTACGGGGGTCAAGCTGGGTGACATGCGCCATGCCGATCTGCGGCCCAGCGCCATCCGACGCAACTATTACGAGACTTCCGGCAAAATCGTGAAGTATTACGAGAATATCCGCTTCGTTTATGAGATCGAATCGCGCATGCGCCAGTTCAAACGAGCCACCATGCCCGTCGAGCCCGCACCCCAGGAAGAACAGAAAGACCGGCATCACAGGAACGACAACACCAGTGGACAGCCCGAACCCAGACAGGATCGCAACTACAGTCAAGAAGGGAGCCAGGTCATACTTGCCTCCCTTACCGATAACCCACCTGTAGTGATACTGGCCACACACAGGAGGCTTTCATGAACTGCGCCAACCATCCCGATATTGCGCCCGTCGCGTATTGCCGCACTTGCGGCAAGCCGCTATGCGCCAACTGCACCCGAGACGTGAAGGGTGTGATCTATTGCGAGAATTGCCTGGCGGACCGGCTGCAAGGCGTCCAGCCCGCCGCCGTGCTGCCCGCGCCGGGATTCGTTTCATCGGCATCAGCACCAATTGTGCCGGGCTCCGGACCCAATCCCGCCTTGGCGGGCATTCTGGCCGGTTTCTTTCCCTTCGGCGTAGGCGCTGTTTACTGCGGGCAGTATGCCAAGGGCCTGGCGCACCTCGTGACCTTCACGTTGCTGGTGTGGGGCGAGACAGTTACCGATAACGCTGGACTGAATACGATTTTGGGTCTCGGGATCGCGTTCTTTTACGTGTGGCAGATTATCGACTCTGTGCGCACCGCCAAAGCCATCCAGATGGGGCAGCCTGCACCCGACCCGTTCGGCTTGGCTCAAGCCTTTGGGGCAGATCCGGTGCAACCGGGACAACCGATGGCAGAAGTAACGGAAGCGCCCGGTCACGCCCGGATTCCTACGGCGGCCGTGGTCCTGATTGGTCTAGGTGTGCTGTTCCTGTTGCAAACCGCAGGCGTCTTCGAGTTCGGATGGGACCGGCTCTGGCCGTTCTTTCTGATTGGCTTGGGATTCTGGATGTTCGCTGTCCGCTGGGGTTTGGTCAGTTCCCGGCGCAGCTATCGCATTGGCCGGAGACACAGTTTTGTCGGCCCCGTCGTGTTAGTCACCGTGGGTGTTCTTTCGCTCCTCGAGGACATGCATGGCCCACGCTGGCACCGTACCTGGCCAGTGTTGCTGCTGGCCATCGGCATCACCAAGCTGTTGGAGAGCAAGACGCCGCCACCACCGCCCCTACCAGGCGCATCGGATCCGACGAGCAGCATAAGCAGTGATGTCCAGGTGCCTTCGAGTGAGGTGCGAAATGGCTAGCCCGGTGCAAGTTCCTCCGCCTCGTTACCGGCGCTCGCTCTCGGGGCCGATCGTACTGATCGCGATCGGCACCGTTTTTTTGCTGGGAACCCTGGGCGTCCTGGACTGGCACAATCTCGGCCACTGGTTTGCCCACTACTGGCCACTCCTGCTCATCATCGCGGGCGTGATCAAGCTGATCGAACACCAGCAGGCACAAAAGCAGGGGACGCGGGCCTCCGGACTGAGCGCAGGCGGAATTTTTCTGATCATTGGAATTATCGTTGCCGGTCTGATCGCAACCCAGGCTTCCCACGTCAACTGGGGACAACTCAAGGACCAGATTGACATTAACGACGGTGGCGATTTTCCTATGTTCGGATCCAAATACAACTTTGACGACCAACTCGCTCAAGCCTTCCCCGCCGGAGCCAGCCTTCACGTTACCAACATGCGCGGCGCCGTAAATATTATTGCCTCCGAGGATGATCAGATCCGGGTCGTTGTCCACAAGCGCATCAGCGCCGAGACTCAGGCGGAAGCCGACAAATGGAATGCCGGCACGAAACCTCAGATCAACGTCAGCGGGAGCGTCGTGACCCTGAACGCGAATAACCAGGGCGCGGGCGATCATTGGGTTGCCGAGGATCTTGACGTCACTCTTCCCCGCAAAGCTGCGGTAGTCATCTCCACCCACTACGGCGATGTCAGCGTCATCGGCCGTGAGGGCGACCTTGACCTCACCAGTCAGAAGGGCGACGTCACCACGACTGACATCAATGGCAAAGTCAGCCTCAAACTGGATCACAGCTCAGCCCGGATTACCCAGGTGACCTCCGACGTCTCCATCGACGGCCGCTCCAACGATGTTTCAATCGAGGACGTCAAGGGCGCGGTGCACCTGGATGGCGAATTCATGGAGAGCGTGAAGCTGGCTAGGATCAGCCAGCCGGTTACTTTTAAATCGTCCCGCACCGACATGGATTTCTCGCGACTCGACGGCGATCTTGATCTGGACTCAGGCGACTTGCAGGCCTCCGACGTAATCGGTCCCTTGCGACTGAACACGCGATCGAAAGACATTCGTCTCACCGGAGTCTCCGGCGACGTGCGCCTGCAGGATGAAAACGGCTCAGTCGAGTTGCGCATGAACAAACTGGGCAGCATGCAGGTCGACAACCGCAAAGGCGATATCCAGATTTTTGTTCCTGACAAAGCTGGCTTCCAGTTGGATGCGCGCGCCCGCAACGGAGAAGTCGAGACGGATTTTGACCAACTCAAGATTGACAACACCAACGACCAAGCAATTGCCACCGGCACGGTAGCCGGAGGAGGGCCGCGGCTGATCGTCAACAACGAGCACGGCACCATCGAGATCCGCAAAGCCTCGTCCATGCCAGAAGCGCCGGAGCCCCCACCAGCCCCGAAAGCCCCGAAAGCGCCCCGTGCGCCAGCACCCCCAAAGACTCCGCAAGTCACCGAGAATTAATTTTTCCGCTCGTGTGGTGACGGGCGCCTCGCCCGTCCAAGCCGAGCAAATCCGCTTTGGGGATACCGTTCGGCCGTGCCCATCAAGCCTGGAAGCTGGCAGCCAGCAGCTACCCTCCCTTTACACTTACTCTCCGATTTGAGACACTCGTCCGTGGAAACCCAATCTATCGTCGTCCTCGACTTTGGGGCGCAATATTCTCAGCTCATTGCGCGCCGCATCCGCGAACAAAATGTCTTTTCGGTAGTGCTCCCTGTGCACTGCCGGTCTTGACGAGATCCGCAGCTATTCGCCGCTGGGCATCATCCTGTCCGGCGGTCCGTGCTCGGTTTACGATCAGGACGCTCCCAACACCGACCAGCAAATATTCGAGCTCGGCCTGCCCGTGCTTGGCATTTGCTATGGCCTGCAGCTCATGGTGCACGTTCTGGGTGGCAAAGTACGCGCCGCCGACAAACGCGAGTACGGTCACGCGGATGTCGAAATTAAAGATGACTCACCCCTCTTTCGCGGTTTGCCCAAAAACCTTTCCGTCTGGATGTCGCACGGCGACGAAGCCGTGGAGTTGCCCCCAGGCTTCCGCCTGATTGCCAGTTCGCCCAACGCTGTCGCCGCCATTGAAAATCCCGCCAAAAAAATGTTCGCGGTACAATTCCACCCGGAAGTGCGCCACACCCAGTCCGGCACCAACATACTGCGCAACTTTGCTCTCGCCATTTGTGGTGCCCAGCCCACCTGGACTCCGCAACACTTTATCGACGCGACCATCGCCCATGTGCGGCAGACGGTGGGCCAGGGCCGCGCCATTTGCGCGCTCTCGGGCGGCGTGGATTCCGCCGTAGCTGCCACACTCGTCGATCGCGCCCTGCGAGGCGGCAAAGGGCCTTCGCGCCTGACTTCGGTCTTTGTGAACAACGGCGTGCTGCGCAAGAACGAATTCGAAAAAGTCCAGCAGAACCTGCGTGACAAGCTGGGCCTGCAGGTGGTCGCGGTCGATGCCACCGATCGCTTCCTGAGCAAGCTCGCGGGCGTGACCGATCCCGAGAAGAAACGCAAAATCATCGGAAACGAATTCATCGCCGTGTTCGACGAGCAAGCCCATCGCATCGAGAAAGAAGAAGGCAATGTCGAATGGCTGGTCCAGGGTACTCTTTACCCCGATGTGATCGAATCCAGATCGGTGCGCGGCCCGTCGCAAATCATCAAGTCGCACCACAACGTCGGCGGGCTGCCCGAAAAAATGAAGCTCAAGCTGATCGAGCCCCTGAAAGAGTTATTCAAAGACGAAGTCCGCAAAATCGGTCGCGACCTGGGCATGCCAGAAGAAATCCTGCAACGCCAGCCATTCCCCGGACCAGGCCTGGCGGTGCGGATCCTCGACGAGGTCACGCCCGAGCGTCTAACCATCCTGCGCGAGTGTGACGACATCGTCGTAAGCGAGATCAAGCAAGCCGGCCTCTACCAGAAAATCTGGCAATCGTTCGCCGTGCTGCTCCCCGTGATGTCGGTCGGAGTCATGGGCGACCAACGAACCTATGCCAACACCTGCGCCATCCGCGCCGTCCACTCCGAAGACGGCATGACCGCCGACTGGGTCCCGCTCCCGCACGAGGTTCTGAAAACCATCTCCAACCGCATCGTAAACGAAGTAAAGGGCGTGAACCGCGTAGTCTACGACATAACCTCAAAGCCCCCCGGCACCATCGAGTGGGAGTAAGAGAGCAGTCGTGAGTTTGCCTTCTCCCAACTCTGTCATCCCGAGCGAAGTCGAGGGACCTTGTGTTTGCCAAAATTTACTCCAAAGCCACCTCTCTCCAAAATCTTGTCAAGCCCCCCAAGCACCCCAATTCCCCTCAACCCCCTGATTCAACACACAAAATAAATCTCAAAACCATGTCATGTTTACCCCTCCAGATCTGCTATTCTAAAAATAGAGAAAAAAACAGGCGCAAGCTCCGGCTTGCGCCTTTTGTTTTGCTATAACTCCTAGTCAAAGACGTTTTCCCCACAATGGGCACAACCAGGCGCACCTCCCGCGGACGCACCCCAGCGTTCGAGGGGAACCGCGCCCCAAAGGCCTCCCACCAGAACGGAAGCGCGAGGCCGAAGGAAGGAGAACAAGGTGAACTGGCTTTTTTATCCAAGGCCTCGAATCTGGGCTTCGCCGTGTCCCTGCCCTACGGACATATGCAGCGCTACGACTTCGTCGTCGACGGCGGCGGCCACATGTGGCGCGTGCAGGTCAAGACCACCAACCACATGTTAAACGGCCTCTATCTCGTCGGTATTCACCATCGCGCCAACCGCCGAGCGCGTAACTATACTGAGTCCGAAATCGACTTCGTAGCCATCTACATTCTGCCCGAACAAACCTGGTACATCCTGCCTGTTCGCGAAGTAACGGAGCACAGGTCATTGCTCTTTCGCCCCAGGGGATACCATCGCCGCGACCCCTACGCCCACTACCGCGAAGCCTGGCACCTCCTGCGCCAGCCCGACGGCCTGGTCTTCGGATGAGATCGAACCGACGTGGGGGGCTGGCCCACGCTTTCACGACAGACAAAAGCGGGTGCCCTGCCCTTCTCGCGTTCTTTGCGAGAGGCGGGGCTTTTGACTGTGTGGAGTGAACCCCAATGGTGAGACACGAAGGCAAGGGGCTAGGGCCGTTTAATGCCGGGTGCCCCGCTCAAGCTCCGCTTGGGCGGGGTCTTTGCGAACGCGAACCGTCGGTATAAATATCCAGTCCTTCTCGCCGCCGCACTGTCCATTGGGATTCGATCTCGACCACGCCGTCGGGGCCGGTGAAATAGTGGCGGAAGCTGCTCCATTACCGGGTGCCCCGCTCCTTGCGTGTTAGCAAGGGGCGGGAGTTTCAACAGTCCGCGGATGAACGATTGTGACACGATGCAGATAATCATGAGACGGACCACGTGCCCCAAGCACCGGCCCCTTGCAAAAAACGCAAGGAGCGGGGCACCCTAACCTAGTTTTAACTGTTAAGGTCCGGGCCACCCGCCGAAAGCCTTGTCCAGATCCAGTCCATGCATGCCCGGGTCATAATAGTTTTCCTTGATGTCGGTTTCCACGACATCGAGCATTTACGGCACCTGTTGATTTGTAAGAGTTGCGAATTTGGCATGCTCCCGGCACGGAAGGAACTTCGAGACCGCCAGTGCGAAAACGGCCAAAACGACGACGATACGCCCGTGCTTCACAATGCAGTCGGCGATTGTCGATCCTAGTTGGTCCGCACTCTCAGGCCTGGACAACCCTCAGCCCCAATGCCTTCTCGAAAACATCGAAATCGCGGTCACGGTGCAGTAGAGTGTGGCCTGCCTCCAGGCAGAAAGTGGCAATCAGGCAATCGATGGTTCCTCTTATCGTATAGCCGCTTTCTCGCAGCGTTCGGTAGTTTTGAGCGGCTGCGATTGCCAGCTCTTTGCCACCATTCTGGAACAGATGGAGCTTCGAAAGGCGGTCGCGCGCATCCACGAAGGTATCTTGATCCCGAATTCCTTGTAACACTTCGCACAAAATAAGGTCGGTCAGCCCGAGCCGCTGCCGGGTCAGTTCCTGGTCAAGCCAAAGGGCTTCCGGGCTCTCCACTCCTCGCAGGTAGTCAATCCACACGGTCGTGTCAACAATGACCATGTAATTTGGTTATCCTGAGGCTCGGTTCAAACGGGACTGCTCGAGGTCTCCCTCCCAATTTACCTTGCCCCGAAGTTTGCGAATGGACCCTTGCGCGTACGTCTCCGCCAACAGCCGCAAGCCGGCCTCCACCGCAGCTTTCTTGGTTCGGGCGCCACTGCACCGCATCGCTTGGCGCATCAATTGGTCGTCGATTTCAATGTTGGTCCGCATGTCCGGCAATCTCCCGATGTGTATATATATCACATTTATGTGTATGAGGCAATAGAGGGCGCACTGAAGGACTTAGTCTATTCTGCTTTATCCAGTATCTTCCGCGAAACCGCCGTTACCAACTTTCGAGGGCTAATTCGCAAGGACTCTGCCAGCAGCCAATTCCTGAATCCCGAAATCACCAGTGTTTTGCCCGCCATTAAACCGCGATACCCGTCGCGGGCGACGGTCTTTGCGTCCATAGGACGAAGCTTCTTGAACAGCACGGTATTTTCCGTGCCGGCTCGCCCTTGGAATCCAGTGTCGGTCGGGCCGGGACACAGGCAGGTTACGGTCACGCCCGTGTCTTTTAGTTCGTTGGCCAGCGCTTCCGAGAACGAGATCACGTAGGCTTTCGTCGCATAGTAAACCGCCATCAGCGGACCCGGTTGAAATCCCGCCGTGGAAGCCACGTTCATGATCTTGCCGGAATGGCGGCCGATCATCGGGCCGAGAAAGAGTTTCGTGAGGTGAGTGAGGGCGGTGACGTTGAGCTGAATCTGTCCGACGCTCTCTTCCAGCGAAATCTTCGCGAATTCGCCAAACACTCCGTAGCCTGCGTTGTTCACCAGAATGTCGACAGCAACGCCGTCGCGCTGCAGTTGGTCGAACAGGAATTGCGGGGCAGGCGCAGCGGCGATGTCGAGCGGGATGGCTTTGGCCGAAACGCCGAACTGGCGCTGAAGCTCGTCGGCAAATTTCAAGAGCTTGGGCGCGCCGCGCGCCACCAGGACGAGATCGTGATGGTCGTTGGCAAACAGCTTGGCCAGTTCGCATCCGATGCCGGCGGATGCGCCGGTGATGAGAGCGGTCTGGTTCATGCCGGTTGATCGCAATCGTCAGGCAAAGAAAAAAGGCGTGCCGGCGTAACCAGCGCGCCTTATGAAGGCTTCGACCCTACACGCCGGCCAGGGCTGGTTCGACCTCGTAGATCGAGTGCCACGACGTCGCGGCCTTCAGGCGGTCGTTCACGTTGTTGATGTTCTTCACGCCCTCGGTCTGCAGCCATTTGCGGAAGGCTTCGGCGCCCTGCTTGGCGTAGATCGGGATGCCTTCTTTCCAGGTGGCGCGGCCGCACAGTACTCCGTTGAACTTCACGCCCGACTCTCCGGCGAGTTCGAGAGCTTCGGTGAACTCGGCGTTGCTCACGCCTGCGGACAAATATATAAAGGGCTTGCTGACGATTGACGCGGCTTTCAGGAACAGGTCGGCGGCTTCTTTCTTGCTGTAGGCTTTCTGTCCGGCGAAGGCCTTCGCGCCTTCGACATACTTCATGTTCACCGGCACCTCGACTTTCAGCACGTCGACGCCGTAGCGATCTTTAGTGAATTCGCGCATGCTCTCGATTACGATCTGCGGCTTTTTCTTCGCGTAGTCGAAGCCTTTCTCGTCGGCGCCTTCTTCGTAACCGACAAACTCCAGGAAGAATGGGATGTCATTCGATCGGCATTCATCGCCGATGCGCTCCACCCACGCATGTTTCGCGTCGTTGATGTTCTTGGCATCGAAGGGCGTGTAGTAAAGCAGAATCTTGACGCAGTCCGCCCCCGCTTCTTTCAACCGTCGCGCCGACCAGTGATCAAGCAAGTCGCCGAGACGGCCGGGACCGGTCTTGTCGTATCCGGTCTTTTCATAGGCCAGCAGCAAACCAGCATTCTTGGCGCGCCGCTTGGACGCGGGCAAACCCCACTCGGGATCGAGCAGGATCGCACTCGCATGCGGAGTAAGAACTTCAGCAACCAGCGACTTGAATTCTTCCATCAAAGCATCGCTGACTTCGCCACCTTTTTCCTTCGCCAAAGCCTTCTGCAGGGAACCGCGTTGGTCCATGGCAGCAGCGCCGATTATGCCTTGGGGGGTGGAGACTTTTCTTAGGCCGGAGAGTTTTCCGGGGGTTAGTTTCATGGGATTCCTCCGTGGTGATTCAAGGCTCATGATTCAATAAATTCTTAGTGCACCCAATTGTAAACCCAAAGCGAGGGTTGCCCAAGGACACCGCGCCACCGACCGCTTAGATATTTGACTTTTCTCAGCTGTGGGGTAAAATCCTCGCCACTTTCGACGCCGCAGGGAGGGCCCTTCGGGACCTGCTCTGGCGGGAACTATGGAGGATCGTAATGAAGAACCCAGTGCTGGATTGGCTTTGTAGGAGTTCGCGGTCGAGGAGCGTGCTGTTGTTGTTGGTGCTTTCCTTTCTGCTCGCGATTTTCACTGTCCAATCGGCGCAGGCGCAGACCTACCGTGTGCTGTATCAGTTCCGATCGGGCGTGAGTGGGGCTAATCCCAATGCGGGCTTAGTCTTGGATTCCAGCGGCAACCTTTACGGGACCACGGCCAGCGACGGCGCTTTCGACTCAGGGGTGGTATTTGAATTGAATTCGGACGGCAAGGAGACCGTGCTGCACAGCTTCACGGGAACGGGCGGGGACGGAGAATACCCGCTCGCTGGCCTGGTGCGGGATGCAGATGGGAACTTGTACGGGACCACGTACGACGGGGGAATCTACGGAGGAGCGTGCGGTTCGTCCGGCTGTGGAACCGTCTTCAAAGTTGATGCGAACGGGAAGGAGACCAGGCTCCATCGCTTCACCGGGACGCCAGATGGGTGGGTTCCTTACGCTGGCCTGGTGCGGGAAGCGGCTGGGAACCTGTACGGCGTGACATTGAACGGCGGGACCTACAATTCTGGAGCTGTGTTCAAGATCGACAAGAAGGGCAAGGAGAGCGTGCTTTACAGTTTCAACAGCGACGGCCAAGGTCCGAACAGCCCTTGGGGAGGACTAATTCGCGATGCCGCGGGGAACCTGTACGGTACGACAGGAAACGGCGGCACGTTCTACGGCGGGGTTGTGTTCAGGCTAGACACGAGCGGCGTGTTAACCGTGTTGCACAACTTTGACACGCAGAGCGGGGACGGCTACTTTCCCGCGGGGAATCTGCTACGCGATGCCGCAGGCAACCTCTACGGCACTACGGAATTCGGTGGGACGTCCGGCTCCGGGATCGTGTTCAAGGTGGATGCGAGCGGCAACGAGACCGTGTTGCACAACTTCGCCGGTGGAACTGCGGACGGCGGACTTCCGTTTCTTTCCGGCTTGTTACGGGATGCCAAGGGCAATCTTTACGGTGTGACCGACGAAGGCGGAGCCTTCAGTTTCGGAACAGTGTACAGACTGAATCCAGCCGGGAAAGAGACTATCCTGCACAGCTTCAACGGAAAAGATGGAAAAATTCCCTATGGTACTTTGATCATGGATCAGGCAGGCAACCTCTACGGAACGACGAACGGAGGTGGCGCTCATAACGCTGGAGTAGTCTTCGAAATTACTCCCTAGAGCCTGGCCTTGGGGTGCAAAAGAGAATCCGCGCGCCGGTTTGGACGATCGCGGAGGATGCAGGCCCGTACCAGCGCAGATGTTCGCTTTGGATCGCATGACTGCTGATGCTGACTTCGTTTAGAAGTCTCTGACCGGGCTTTGCCCGGTGCGAGAGCCCAGGGCGGCTGTCCCTACGCGGTTATTGGCGGAGGGTCAGGGTGCCGAGCATGGCTTGTTGTTTGGCGATCAGGGACTGGACGCCTTGGCCTGCCAAGGCGATCATCTTGGTTAGTTGCTGCTCGTCAAAGACCTGGTGCTCGGCGGTGGCCTGGACCTCGACCAGTTTGCGGCCGGCGGTCATGACGAAGTTCATGTCTACGTCGGCGCGGGAGTCTTCTTCGTAGCAGAGGTCAAGGAGGATCTCGCCGTCGACGATACCCACGCTTACGGCGGCGACGAAATCGCGCAGTGGGGCTGAAGTCAGGGTTCCGGCGTCGACTAATTTTTCCAGCGCCAGCCCCAGAGCGATGAAGGCTCCAGTGATTGACGCGGTGCGAGTGCCTCCGTCCGCTTGGATGACGTCGCAGTCAATCCAGATGGTGCGCTCGCCCAGGCGGACTAGATCCGTGACGGCTCGCAGCGAGCGTCCGATCAGGCGTTGGATTTCGTGGGTGCGGCCGCTGGAGCGACCTTTCGTCACCTCGCGCGGGGTGCGGGTTAGAGTGGCGCGAGGGAGCATGCTGTATTCGGCGGTGATCCAGCCCTTGCCGCTGTTGCGCATGAATGGGGGGACGGTTTCTTCGATGGAGGCGGTGCAGATCACGCGGGTGTTGCCGACCTCGATCAGGACCGAGCCTTCGGCGGTGTTGATGTAGCCGGGCAGGATGTTGACGGGGCGCATCTGATCGGGGGTTCGGTTGTCGGAGCGATAAAACATACGGGTGGATTGTAGCAGGTGGAGGGCGTCGCTAAGGAATGATGGCGGACAAACGATCCGACCGCGCGGTTAGCAATCTCTACTTGACGCCCTTCTCGGAATTCCACGAGCCCTGCAGCTTCCGGACAAAGATGATCTGCCCCACGTGATACGCATTGTGCGTGCCTATGTGAGCGATGTCGGAAGCCCTGGTCTGCAGCGTTTTGTCATCCGTGGTTTCGACAAACTTTTCCAATTCGATCATTACCTGGTCGAGCTGTTTGACCGTATCGTTCCACTTTTTGCTATCAAAGTTGTTGAAGGTTTCGTCGTTGTCACCGCTGAATTTCTTCTCGGGCTCGCCCTTGAACTTGGCCAGCTCCCGCTCGTTCCAGAACAGCAAATGATAGGTCAGCTGTCCGACGGAGTGGTTCCCGATGCCATCCTTCCAGTTGGCCTGATCGGCCGTAAGGCCTTCCACCGCTACGTTGATGGGCACGAACCAGTCTTTCGAGTTGTGGGTAGTTCGCAACTGCTCCAGCAGTATGCTCCGCAGTGTCACCGGATTAGCATTTTGAGCGTAGGTGTTAAAGGGCATGGACAGAATTAGAAACGCAAGAATGGTTTTCATAGCGGCATGCTCCTTCCGAAACGTAAGGGGGTTAGACGTAAGGGCACGGGGTTTGGCTAGCAAGACAGTTCGAGCCCTTTGCTGTGGTAAGCAGGCGATTGCAATCAGAACCGGTCACTGAGTGAAATCGCGATGTTACGCCAATCATCAAAGAGCAAAGATGGCTATAATTTCAGTCCTGGATGGAAATCCTCTCCACCTTACAATGCCGTATCACAAATGGCTTGCGCGGATGCTAGTGTTCTGTTTGATAGCACCCTCGGGTCAGGAGGTGTTGGCCCAAGGTATTCCAGGTCCGGGCAGAGTGTGTAAACCGGCTAGCCAGCGGACTCAAGAAATAGGATGTTGGATTCTTGCGGATGATCCAATGGGGCGACTCGCCAGGTCATCAGTGTTCTGGCATATCGACATGTATCCCACACGCGATGCGGCGAAAGCTGACAAAGGACAGTGGGGAGTCGTTTTAGAGTCCCTAGGAAAAGTCTGGTTGATGACTATTGAAGATGAACATTGGCGGTCCGCTCACGGCGCTCGCATTGCAGAAATCGGTCCGCTCGCAATCATCGCGGAGAAGGAGTACTCAGCGCAATACATGGAAGCTGTTTTTACACCTGGTATGACTGCACCCGCCCACCTTCATTCTGGGCCGGAAGCTTGGTATACGCTGGCAGGAGAAACCTGTTTAGAAACTTCAGATGGTCGCGTTCAGATCGGTCGTGCTAATGGCCCAGCAGTGATTGTGGCAAGTGGCTTGTCGATGCATCTCACTGCTACCGGCACAGATCAACGTCGGGCTTTGGTGCTTATCCTTCACGAGACATCGAAACCCGCAACCTCGTCCGTCCATGATTGGATTCCCAAGGGCCTTTGTAAACAGAATCCACACTCTGATCAATGAGCGTAATCGCGATGTTACAACAGTTATGAGCTGTAAATCGGTCTCCGGCCACTCGGTACTCGATCCCCGAGCAGCCGGAGAAGCCAGCTACGGCGTGATCTGGTAGACCACACCCTGGCAGCCGCTGCTGCAGCTCTGCGTTGTACCGTAGAGAGTGCCAGCGCTGCCGAGAACGAGGCCAGTCCACGGAGCAATAGCGGGCTTGCCCAGGAAGACGTGGATCAAACTGTACGCCCAGCTTCCATCCAGATTGGGTGACAGCTTGAAAGCCGTGCCATCACTCGCGGAACCGCCGCCCGCGGCCGTGCCGTAGAGATTTCCCGCGCCGCATCGAAGATGAGGCCGGCAAGGGTCCCCATCCGTCGCTGACGGCTGAACGAGTGCAGCACACTCTCCGTCCAGCTTCCGTCCTGATTCGGCGCCAGCTTGAAGACTGTGCCGCCGCCAGGAGGCCGCCGGTGAGGGTCGTGCCGTAGAGATTTCCCGCTGCGTCGAAGATGAGCGCCGGCCCAGGGATACGCTCCGTCGCTACTGGAGAACGAGTGCAGCACGCTCTCTGTCCAGCTTCCGTCGGCGTTCGGGGTGAGCTTGAAAACTGTGCCGTTGCCAGAAGCGCCGCCTTCAGAAGTCGTGCCGTAGAGATTTCCGGCCGCATCGAAGGTGAGGCCTGCATAGGGATACGCTCCGTCGCTGCCGTTGAACGAATGCAGCACACGCTCCGTCCAACTTCCATCGGCGTTCGGGGTGAGCTTGAAGGCCGCGCCGTAGCCAAAAGCGCCGCCGCCGGAGGTCGTGCCGTAGAGATTACCGGCTGCATCGAAGGTGAGGCCGGCCCGGGGATAGGATCCGTCGCGGCCGTGAAACCAGTGCAGCACGCTCTCCGTCCAGCTTCCGTCGGCGTTCGGGGTGAGCTTGAAGACGGTGCCGTAGCCACCACCGCCGCCAAATTCCGTCGTGCCGTAGAGATTTCCGGCCGCATCGAAGATGAGGCCGGCATAGGGATAGGATCCGTCGCTGCTGGTGAACGAGTGCAGCACACTCTCCGTCCAACTTCCATCGGCGTTCGGGGTGAGCTTAAAGGCCGCGCCGTAGCCAAAAGCGCCGCCGCCGAAGGTCGTGCCGTAGAGATTTCCGGCCGCGTCCAGGATGAGGCCGACCAACGGTTCTGATCCGTCGTTCGCACCACCGTGGAATCTATGCAGCACCTTATACTTGCTAGCTGCCCCAGCGGCGGGCGCCAGCACCAGAGTTATTACAATGACGGTGATCAGGGCCGCGCTCGCGGCTCCGAAGAATTTCTTGTGCTTCATAAATGTTCCTCCTCGCCACATCTAGTGGCTGGTCAGGATTCGTTACTGTTTGGGTTTCGCGGCGGCCGGAGAGCCACGATGAGCGTAGGGACTCGAGTCGGGGAGAACCCGAGATCTCCGAGTTGCCTCGATTTGGTCTTGCGAGGCCGACTCGCATATGAGGCAGAACTCGGAGCCTCAAACCCAAGTTACGATGGTTGGGCTGCGCGTGCCGTGACGGGCATCACCTTTGTCGGTGATGGCATCGGGAAAGCCAAGGGAAGGTTAACTGTCGCAAACAGACCATTTCGCTCATTGAGGGGTTTTGAGCGTAATCGCGATATTGCGACAGGTACCGCAAAGGGTGCCCCCACGCTACTCCCGACGATATAGCCACACGACCTGCTCGATCAGAAATCCGATGAAGAACCACCAAACCGTTGTAAGAACTAACATTGCAGCGAGGGTATAGACCGCTCCGAACCTCCCTATGACAAACGGAAGGAAGTTGAAGGGGAAGTCGAGATAGGCAATGAGTAGGAACGCCACAGCACTGGCTCTGGCCCCGACGAGGCCACCGACTCTAGGAATCCACGCCACTAGGAACAGGACGAGGTGCAACGACGGAGCTATTACGCGTGCCTTTAAGAAACCATAGCATTTCGTAAATCGTATCTGAATGACCCGCAGTCTTGTCTGTTAATTGTTGAAATCAGATGGGATGAGTTGTACACGGCGCACAGCGCCACAACGATGAATGAAAACGGGAACCGTTGGCAGTATGCTGTGCTGAGGCGTGTGGTCCAGAGGTCTTCGGCCTTACTGTGCTTGAAAGCCCGTGGATGAGTTTGACCCGGGACGCGCTTTGGCACAACGGACTGTAGCCTCTTCGTGAGAGGAGAGCACGCGAGGGAGATTCACCCAATGGGCGCGTCCTGGATCACACGTCGATGGAGGTGTAGTCATGGACGTGCTGCATGCGAGATGCTGCGGTTTGGATGTACATAAGAGCTCGATTTCTGCTTGCATTTTGCTGCGGGAAGCAGGGCGAGTGCAGAAACACCAGCGTCGCTTTGGCGCGATGACGCACCCAGGGTGATGAAATTGTCTTGCGTTTCTGTTTTCTTGTGGACGACTTTGATGATCTTCCCGGTCTTTTGATTGAAGGTCTCCGTCTGATTGAAGGTCTCCGTCGCGAGCGTCAGGTTACCATTCGCTCAGTTCGACGATTTCGCTGAGCATACCCTCCGAGCCATTGCGATCGACATCGTACCCGAAGATTTGACCACCGAACTTATCTTGGACGATGACAGCTTTCCTACCCGCCTGCTCGGATTCTGTCGCTTGTCCAGCGGCGGGGCTCGGGGCAGCCAGGCAGAACAGAAAGAACAGCACAGCCGTCAAACGTGAGAACAGGTTCTTCATAGTCTTCACCAATTGGTATGACTGTCGACGCGCGGCATCCAAGGTAGGTTCGCTCCCATTTCCGTTTGTCACACTTATGTCAAGGATTTGTAAAAGCGTGACGCAAATCACGTGGCGCAGCGATCTCAATCACATCGTAAGCCAGCGAATGTCTTTAATGATAGAGCTGCCATTAAACACCGAATGCCCTGCACGAAAGATGCTGGGAGGTGCAAGGCTCTCTGTGGTCGTGCTCTGTGGTAGGCTGCGTGGCTGACTGGCAACAGGAAACTCGCAGCCTTTCTTTATTCGGAATTCTTAGGCGCTGTTCTTGGTCGCGCCACAACGCTTTTCACTGGACCTGAAGCTCTAGATTAGCTAAGATAGACGAAACACGCATTATCTATGTGATAATCTGATTCCTGGCTTCCGGCTCTTTGACAATCTGAAACAGTCGCGCAACGACACGTAACTCTTTATTCTGGAATATTTTACGTATAAGTCCTTATTCCTCAAAGATTTTGGTGGTAGTCTCGCCGTAACCCCATCATTCCAAAAGACCGGGGGGGAGGGGTACCCGTCAGTCAGGGATAAATTCCCAAATGACGTCGGCCCGCTCTTTTGAAAAGCGAGCACTCGCGAGTTAGATTGGATCAATCAAGAACCATGGCCGAGAAGTTCACACTGTTTGACAAAATCTGGAACGAGCACGTGGTTTGTCTGCCTTCCGGACAGCTGCCGCTGATCTACATCGATCTCCATCTGGTGCACGAGGTTACCTCGCCGCAGGCATTCGAGGGATTGCGCGTAGCTGGGCGCAAGGTGCGCCAGCCTCAGCGCACGGTTGCGACCGTGGATCACAATATTCCGACCGAGCCTCGCGGCACGCCCATCACCGATCCCATTGCGGCGCGGCAGATTCAGGCTTTGCAGCAGAACTGCAAAGATTTCGGCGTACCTCTATTCGATATGGATTCGTCCGATCAAGGCATTGTGCACGTGATCGGGCCGGAACTGGGATTAACTCAGCCGGGGTTGACCATCGTCTGCGGCGACAGCCATACCAGTACGCACGGCGCGTTTGGGGCGTTGGCATTTGGTATTGGCACGTCGGAAGTCGAGCATGTGCTGGCGACGCAGTGCCTGCCGCAACGCAAGCCCAAGAGCATGCAGATCGACGTGGGCGGCAAGCTTGGGCAGGGAGTGAGCGCGAAGGATCTCGCGTTGGGAGTGATTGGACAGATCGGTATCGACGGCGCGACCGGCCATGTGATCGAGTACACAGGGGAGGCGGTGCGTAGCCTCTCCATGGAAGGCCGGATGACGTTGTGCAACATGAGCATTGAGGCCGGCGCGCGAGCCGCGATGATCGCGCCGGACGAAACTACTTTTGCTTATATGAAGGGTCGGCGATTTGTCCCGCGCGATTGGGACGAAGCTGTCGCCCGCTGGCGTGCCCTGGCTTCTGATCCCGGAGCGCGATATGACACGGTTGCGGAAATTGATGCTTCGCGACTGGCGCCCTTTGTTACCTGGGGTACGAATCCGGGAATGATCGCTCCGGTTGATGGGCGCATTCCTGAATTGCGGGATTTGGATACGGACCGCCCCGCGGTCGAGCGCATGCTGGAATACATGGGACTTGAGCCGGGCACTCGCATTGAAGACATCTCTGTCGATCGCGTTTTCATTGGCTCCTGCACCAACTCGCGGCTGGAAGATTTGCGGGCCGCGGCACGGGTTGCCAAGGGACATCACGTTGCTCCCAAGGTGCGAGCGATGGTGGTTCCCGGCTCGCAGGCGGTGAAGCACGCGGCGGAGCAGGAAGGCTTGCACCGGATTTTTCTGGATTCGGGGTTCGAGTGGAGAGAGTCTGGTTGTTCGATGTGCCTGGGGATGAATCCCGACATTCTGCAGCCTGGGGAACGGTGCGCTTCGACCAGCAATCGCAACTTCGAAGGCCGCCAGGGACGGGGAGGACGGACACATCTGGTCAGTCCCATGATGGCTGCGGCGGCGGCAATCGCCGGACACTTCACCGATATTCGCAATTGGCGTTTTCACTGAGTGTTCCTCAGGGCTAAAGCCCGTATTTTTGGTCGCTTGATGGCACGGCTGAAGCCATGCCGTTCCACGGAACGATCGATTTCGTCGCATGAGTTGAAAGTTGTGAAGCCAGTTAAGAGGTGAGCATGAAGCCTTTTCGCACTCACAAAGGTCGTGTCGCGCCGCTCCATCGAGCGAATGTCGACACGGACCAGATTATTCCCAAGCAGTTTCTGAAAAGGATCGAGCGCACCGGGTTTGGTGAGTTTCTGCTGTTCGATTGGCGCCGCACTAGCGACGGCAAGCGCGATTCGTCGTTCGTTCTCAACCACCCACGCTACAAGGGCGCGAGTGTTCTGGTTGCGGGAAAGAATTTCGGATGTGGATCGTCGCGGGAACATGCCGTCTGGGCGCTGGAGGATTTCGGTTTCAGAGTCCTCATCGCACCGTCGTTCGCCGACATCTTCGCCAACAATTGTGTGAAGAACGGAGTGCTGACGGTGATCTTGAGCGAGGACGAAGTCGCCGAGATCGCTCGCCGGGCGGCGGAGCTTCCTGACTATGAGATGACAGTCGATCTCGAGCAGCGCAGAGTCCACGATGCGCACGGATTGTCGGCTTCTTTCGAGATCGACGAGTTCACCCGCCATTGCCTGCTCGAGGGGCTGGACGATATCGGACTTACTCTGCAGCATGAATCCGAGATCGCGGCTTATGAAGCCCGGCATTCCCCACCAATAGCGTGACGACGCCAGCGCCGGGGATTCTGATCGAGAATTAGTTTCGCGTGGGCTCCGCACGGGCGATGACGCCCGCGCCTACATCGGCAAGTCTGTGCTCGGGTACAATACTCTGACTCGCATAAGCGGTGAGGTGGTGGAGGAGAATGGCCGAGGCTTGGAAAAAGTGGGAAGGCCAAGTTGTCAATGAGGAGTTCCAGCTGCTCAGGTATCTGGGCGGCTCGGAGCACAGCGCCGTGTTTCTGACCAAGCGCGCGGATCGCGAACCGCAGGACGTCGCGATCAGACTGATTCTGTCCAGTGTCGAGAACCCTGAACTTCAGCTTTCCTGGTGGGAACTCGCAGCGAAACTATCTCATCCTCACTTGCTTCGACTCTTTCAACAGGGCCGCTGCCAACTGGATGGCATGGAATTGCTTTACGTCGTGACCGAATACGCCGAAGAGAGTTTGTCGCAGATTCTTCCCTATCGGCCGCTCACGCCTGCAGAAACACAAGACATGCTGCAGAGCGTTGCCGAGGCGCTGGCTTACATTCACGGCAAGGGTTTCGTGCACGGTCACATCAAACCGACCAACATCATGGCCGTTGGCGATCAAATAAAAATTTCGAGCGACGGGCTTTGTGGAACGGGCGAGTCGAGCCGGGTTCTGGGCACGCCCAGTATCTACGCGGCACCCGAGATTGCAGACGGCGGAGGCATGTCGCCGGCTTCGGACGTCTGGTCGCTGGGGACGACGCTGGTCGAGGCTCTGACTCAGAGTCCGCCGGCTGGGCGGAGAACCGAGGGATCGGAACTGGTTTTGCCGGGGACATTGCCGGAGCCATTCTTCGATATCGCGAGTCACTGTCTGCGTCGGGACCCCCAGCAGAGATGGACGGTTGCTGAAATTGCCGCCAGGTTACAGCAGGGCTCGCCCCAACCCACACCTCATGAAAAAGCGGTTGTCGAGCCCGAGGGTCCGCCTGCGAAATGGGGTTACCTGGTTCCGATCGCAGCCGCAGTATTGCTGCTGGTGTTTCTCGGCGCAAGACTGCTCCACCGTAAACCGAGCGCTGAGCCTTCGAACGCGATGGAGTCCTCCGCGCAGCCCGTGGCAGCACCGCAGCAGAAGCCCGACGCGGGACAGTCCGCACCGGTCACGAGAGATAAAGGGCAAGCTTCCGCAACTCCCACTCCCCCGAAAACTCCGCCTGCCACGGCGAAGAATTCCACGGGCAAGAATCAAGGTGCGGTGCTCCAGCAAGTTTTGCCCGACGTGTCCAAGAGCGCCCTGAGAACCGTTCAAGGTAAAGTGAAAGTTAGAGTTAAAGTGACTGTGGATTCGTCCGGCAACGTTGTGGTAGCGAAGTTCGATTCTCGAGGGCCGAGCAAATATTTTGCGGATCGGTCTCTGCAGGCTGCGCAACAGTGGACGTTCAAGCCGCCACAAGTCGGTGGACAGGGTGTTCCGAGCGAATGGATGCTGAGATTCGAGTTTACGAGAGCCGGAGCCAGCGTTCATCCTGCGCAAACATTTCCTTAGCACATTCTGGCGGGCTATCTGCCTCACTTCGCTTGGTTGCCTGGAGGAGGCGTCCGGGCCTACGTGGTTTAGCGAGAGAGCAGCGCGACTTGGGGGATGGATGGAAAACCGGCGGAGGTTGGTTTGAGTGTCCGGCTGATTGAGAGTCTGGCGACTACGGGGCCGCTTGCGGATCTGTTCTCAGACCGATCAGTCCTGCAAGCCATGTTGGACTTCGAGGTCGCGCTGGCCAGCGCTGAGGCCCGTCTCAAAATCGTTCCTCGATCAGCGGCCAATGCGATCGCAGCCGCAGCCAAAGTAGAAGGGTTTGAGCCAGCAGGTCTTGCGGCCTCCACATTGCGCGCGGGGACGCCCGTCATACCTTTCGTTCAAGCTCTTACAGAGCACGTTCGCGGAATTGATTCGACGGCTGCTGGATTTGTTCACTGGGGCGCAACCAGCCAGGACGTTGCCGACACGGCGCTGGTGCTTGTGCTCAAGCGGGCACAGGTCATCCTGGACTCCGACATCAGGCGACTGCAAAGCGCGTTGCACCGGTTGGCTCCGCAACACCACGCCGCTGTGATGCTCGGTCGAACGCTTTTGCAGCCCGCGCCGCCCACCACGTTTGGGCTCAAAGCTGCTGGTTGGCTGAGTGCGATCGCTCGCAGTCATGAACGTCTGAGCGATGCATTTTCTGAAGCTTTGATCGTGCAGTTTGGGGGCGCGAGCGGCACACTGGCGTCGCTCGGAGAGCAGGGAATCGCTGTCGGTCGCGCGCTGGCGGACGAACTCGGCCTCGGATTTCCTGATGCTCCCTGGCACACTCAGCGCGACCGTTTGGCTGAATTGTTGTGTGCTTGCGGCATTCTGACCGGTTCTCTCGGCAAAATGGCGCGGGACATCAGTCTGCTGATGCAGGGCGAGGTCGGCGAGGCAGCGGAACCGAGTGGACAGGGTCGGGGTGGTTCCTCGACGATGCCACACAAGCGCAACCCGACGGGTTGTTCACTGACGCTGGCTGCGGCGGTTCGTGTACCAGGGCTCGTGGCCAGCTTTCTCTCGGCGATGGTGCAAGAGCACGAGCGCGCATTGGGCAGCTGGCAATCGGAGTGGCCCACTGTTTCCGGAATCGTTCAGGCTTCTGGGTTGGCGGCGGCATCCATGGCGGAGGTCGCCGAAGGGCTCACTGTGGACGCGGTGCGCATGCGCGCTAACATTGAAGCCACTCACGGCGTCATTTTTGCGGAGCGAGCCATGATGCTCCTGGGTGAGAAACTCGGTCGCCACGTTGCCCACAAGTTGCTGGAGGAAGCCACGCGCGAGAGCATTACAGAAGGACGCCGCCTGGTTGAGGTGCTTGCCGAAATGCCCGACGTCGCGCGGCATATCGATCCAGCGACGCTCCGCGAACTTGAGACGCCGGAGCAATATCTTGGTATGGCCGAGGAATTTCGGATCCGTTTGCTCGCTTCAGCGGAGCGCGAGACGGGAAAAACCGGAACGGGCCAAGCCAGGAAAGATCTGCCAAAAACCGGCCAGCGAAAGAAAAAGCAAGCACGCGCTAAGAAAAAATAAAAGGAGCGACTATCGTGCCCTTCTCAACGATTAGCAACCGACGGCTGTTTTATCGTCTTGAGGGTCGCGAGGGCGGGCCGGTGCTGGTCTTCTCCCACTCGATCGGCGCCGATCACGGCATGTGGGCTCCGCAAGTGCCGAACCTGCTTTCGCATTTTCGGGTCCTTCGCTACGACATTCGAGGTCATGGCGCGTCTGACGCACCCCAGGGCGATTACTCGATCGAGGAGTTGGGACGCGACGTACTTGGCCTTGCGGATGCGCTCAAGATTTCCGAGTTTGCTTTCTGTGGCCTTTCGCTGGGCGGCGCGATCGGCCAGTGGCTTGCGATTCATGCGGGGGATCGCGTGAGCCGCCTGATTCTTGCCAGTACTTCGCCTCAATTTGGACCGCGGTCTAACTGGGATGCCCGCAGGAAAGCAGTGCTCGATGGCGGAATGGCCGCTGTCATTGACCTGGTGATGCAGCGGTCTTTCTCGTCGGAGACGCTGGCGGGAGGCGATGTCTATGCGCAAGCGGTGCGGTCGGTAATTCTCGGTACCGATCCAATCGGATACGCGGGGTGCTGCGCTGCACTGCGCGACGCGGATCACACCCAGTCGCTGAAACAAATCCGTGTGCCGACGCTGGTCATCGTGGGTGACCGCGATGTGGCAACCCCCTGGTCGGGACATGGGGAAATCTTGGCCCGAGAAATCCCAGGGGCCCAGGCGCTTCACTTGCCGGCAGCTCATCTCTCGAATATCGAGCGGCCGCGATCTTTTACTGCGGCTCTGTTCAACTTTCTTCTGCCTCAACTCGTGGCCAAGAGCGACCCCTTGCAGGCCGGATTTGAAGTACGTCGCGCAGTGCTCGGTACGGAGCACGTTGATCGTGCTATCGCCGCAACCTCCGAATTCAACCGTGAGTTCCAGGAATTGATCACCCGCTATGCGTGGGGCACTGTGTGGACGCGGCCTGGGCTTAGCCAAAGGACACGGCGTCTGCTGGTGTTGAGCACGATGGCGGCTCTTGGTCGCTGGGAGGAGTTTCGCCTGCACTTGAGTGCAGGCCTGATGGATGAACTGGAACCGTGTGATGTCAAAGAGGTCCTGCTGCAGGTCGCGGTTTACGCGGGTGTGCCGGCGGCGAACACAGGTTTCCACATCGCTGCGGAAATACTGGGCAAGACCCGGAAAGAATAACGCCGAGGCAGAGTTCAGGCCGCGGGTCTCTCCAGTTCCTCGCGATTCCACTTCCCCAGGCTCGCCCCGGCGTCGTACGTGCTCTGCAAAAATTCCAAGAGGTCGGCCTTTGGCGATGGGGCACGCCGGACGTCGTCGTACATCAGGAAAAATTGATGCATCTGCGGATGATAGAAAGCCTTTGCCGGGCCAATGTGCGCTTCCGCGAAGCCTGCTGGTTCCGGAGCGGCATAGGCGTAGAAGGCCGCATCCTTAATGTCGCCGCCACCGGGCCAGAAGCCGGCGCTGATCACTTCGTGGGAATATGCTTCTCGGGTAATCCGATCAGCGCCTTCTCGCGCGGGGGCGCGGCGGCCTGAGAAGCGCGTGACTGCCAGATCGAAGCTGCCCCAGAAGAAATGTACTGGGCTGCTCTTGCCGATAAACCGCGACCGAAATTCCTTGAAGATTTCATCGGTGCTTACAAGAATGCGCCAGAAGCGGTTCGCGTATTCGGGGTCGTACGAAGCGTGCGTTGTGTCCCGGTCAAAAGCGATCGGGTCCGGAACTTCGCACGGCATCTTCCAAATTTTTACGTGGATATCGAGTGACTTCAGACAGTCCATGAACTCCTTGCAAAAATCGGCGACCGAGCGCGGCCCCAGCACCATTACTCTTTCGGTGTCCCGGCTGGTCCGAATCAGCAGTTTGTGGTGAACGAAGTCGAATTGAACCTCAAAAATGCCGCCGTCATAAGGAATCGGAGAAGTTGTAAGTCCGAGGGAACTGACGTACAACGGAACTTCCCACCAATGATTTAATTTCGGACTCAGCGCAAGTCGGATTTTGCCAACGATCTGCGTCCACATGTGGAGGGTTGCGTAGGTATCCTTCCAGGCGTCAAGGGGCAATTCTGGCCAGAGGGCAGGGTTGACGGTCTCCACGTTCATATGCGCCTCGCGATGAAAAAACCGATCCGCAATCAGGAACACATTTTACTGCACTCTGAGCCAAGAGGAGCGGAAACGAGGTTCCGATGCTTCTATGCTATTGCCCCGTATCTTGCTCATTTGTCAGTCCGTTTGGAAAAGATGGCTGTCCCCGCAAAATCAATGTACCAACCTTCGCCGGCGGGCATCTAAGGTTGAGGCGAATTTTACCGGATGGCAGGACGAAAAGACCCGGGGTCTTCAGCACAAGTGGTGACGGGGTTATGGTAAACCACACTGAAAGATTTAGCTGAGGGGATCTGCGGGTCGGATGAGATTGGCATCACGACTGCTACGGTTGCATTGTAGAGCACATCCTGTGAACGAAGCGCCCGTCGGCGACTTTGGAGGCAAAGATGCTCGTCGCACAAAAGAAATTCGAAGTTCGGCACCAATTGCTTGAGCGTTTATCCGAGGCTCGGATTCGAACCGACGAACTTTTCAGCATTGTCAGGCCTGATTCTCTCTACGAGCGGCCGATTCCGGAAAGACATCGGATTATTTTTTATCTCGGTCATCTGGAAGCCTTCGATTGGAATCTTTTGCGCGAGCGGGTTCTGGGACTGAAGATTTTCCATGCTGAGTTCGACCGGTTATTCGCCTTCGGGATAGATCCGGTAAATGGGGCACTGCCTTCCGACCAACCGATCGATTGGCCTTCGGTGGCGGATGCGCGTCACTACGTCCAGCGGATCCGCGGGAGCATTGATGAAGGTCTCGCGGCACTAACATCGGCTGATTGGGATTCGGGTCCAGTGGGCGCAGATTTTTCCGCCGATACATTGCTCAACGTGGCGATCGAGCACCGGCTCATGCATGCGGAAACCCTGGCGTACATGCTGCATCAGTTGCCGTTTGATCACAAGGTTGCGAGAACGCGCAAACCTGAACTCATCGTTCCTCCAATTGCCCCCAGAATGATCAAGATTCCTGCTGGACAGGCGACGCTGGGACTCTCGCGAAAAGACAAAGAAGTATTCGGTTGGGACAACGAATATGAAGAGCAGACCATCGACGTCGCGGCGTTTGCTATCGACAAGTACAAAGTGACGAACGGTCAGTACCTTGATTTCATAGCTGCCGGGGGTTACGAGAATCCGGCATGTTGGACGGAAGAGGATTGGAATTGGCGATCTGCGCGAGAGATTCTCCATCCCGCCTTTTGGATACGGAATCGAGAGCGCTGGTACTGCCGGACAATGTTTGATGAAATCCCTTTGCCCCTGGATTGGCCCGTGTACGTGAGCCATGCGGAAGCGAATGCATATGCTCGCTGGGCAGGGAAGTCGCTGCCGACCGAAGCGCAGTGGCATCGAGCAGCTTATGGAACCGAGAAGCATGCCGAGAGGTTGTTTCCGTGGGGCACCGCGGCTCCGAACCCGAGCAAGGGTAATTTTGATTTTCATGGCTGGGACCCAACTGCAACGGGCGCCTTCCCTGAAGGTGAGAGTGCTTTCGGCGTGGCTGATTTGCTGGGCAATGGGTGGGAGTGGACGTCAAGCCAGTTCGAGCCCTTTCCCGGTTTCCGGCGCTTTCCGTTCTATCCTGGATATTCCGCAGACTTCTTCGATGGCAAACACTACGTAATGAAAGGGGCCTCGGCGCGCACTGCCGCGTGCATGCTGCGCCGCTCTTTTCGCAACTGGTTCCAACCCCACTACCAGTATGTTTACGCAGGATTTCGCTGCGTGAGCAACTGATCGTTTTCGGAGGACAGCATGCTGACGCAGGCTTTTACTACCGACACCCATTCCGATCTGATTACCGATGTGCGCCTTGGTTTGACCAAGCCCGGGCAGAAGGAACTACCTTCGAAATATCTGTACGACAGTGTCGGGTCCGCACTTTTCGAAGTCATCAGCGTCCTTCCGGAATACGGTTTGACCCGCGCCGACGAGCGGCTCTTGCGACGGCATTCAGAAGACATCGTGGCGAGACTCACCCCCCCGACTGTAGTCGCCGAGTTGGGCAGCGGAAGCGGCAAGAAAACGCGGTGGATGCTCGAGGCACTCAGCCGGCATCAGCACATTTCGTATTGCCCGATCGAGATCTCGCGGGCTGCGCTCACTATGTGCGAGCGGGAACTGGGCGACATTGATTCGGTCAGCATCGTAGGATTCGAGCGCGGATATCTCGATGGTCTGCTGGAGGTGGCGGCTCGACGCGAAGCCGGCGAACAATTGCTTGTACTTTTTCTCGGGAGCACGATTGGCAACTTCGAGCATCCCGCAGACGTAACCTTTCTGCGTCAGATGCGGGACATCCTTCGAGCGGGCGACGCCCTGCTGTTGGGCACAGACTTGGCGAAGCCGATCCATCAGCTACTCGATGCCTATGATGATTCGTTGGGCGTGACAGCGGCGTTTAATCTGAATCTGCTGGCGCGGATCAATCGGGAACTTGATGCCGACTTCGTCCTCGAACAATTCGAACACGTGGCGCGTTTCAATCAGGACGCGAGCAGTGTGGAAATGCACCTGCGCTCCTTGAAAAAGCAGACCGTCACCATCCCCGCGGCTGCCCTGTCAGTTACTTTCCTTGAAGGCGAAACGATCTGGACTGAGAGCAGTCACAAGTATTCTCTTGCCGAAGTATTTCGAATTGCCGGGAAGGCAGGCTTCCGCTGTGAAGCACAGTGGATTGACGAGGAATGGTCCTTTGCTGAAAACCTCTTGATTGCTGAATGAGCCGCCGATCAAGATCCTTACTCTATATCGGTTTGAGCTTCGTCTGTAGGAGCATTCGATTCGAGATGAATTTCCGGTAAGTTGGCGCTTTTGAGTTGACGATTGAGGGCTGGCAGGTCTGACTTCTTGATTTCCTCCCACTGCTTCATCACTGCGGAAAGGTCATGCCCGGCATCCGCGGCGGCGTTGATTTGGGCTGTGGTCGGCGCGGCGTCTGCCTGTCCCACACTCTCATAAAGCGTCTCTAGTGCGGCACTCGTACGAGTGAGAGTTGGTTCGGACGATCCGGGGACCGCCGGCGTCGGCCCTCGTAAAATCGTGCCCGCCTTTCGATCGAGCGCCTTAATCGATTCCGCGATCGCGCCACTGGGATGGGTTCCAATCTTGCGAAGTTGGTCGAGAACTGAACGTGCCTGGGTTACCGCTTCCGTACTTGTTGTCAACTCCGAGGCCAGACGCATTTCCAGATTGAATTGTTGCTCGATTCCGGCGGGAGGTGTGTTTACGCGCGGATCCATCTTTACTGTGAGCGCCGCCGTTGATGCGTGTCCGTTCACGGTGAGTCGTGCCGTGTATTCGCCGGGCAGCGCGATCGGGCCGAGCGGTGATCTTGGCGTATCGTAGGGAACCGCCGAAATTGGATACTGATGCTGGAGGGAGGCGGGCGACGGATAGCGCAGATCCCATACCCAGCGGTGCATGCCGGCGCTTTGGGAAAGAATCTTCGGCATACGGATCCAGTAGAGTGGAATCAATTGCTTCTCCAGTTCTGCCTGGCTTACTTCCGGCTTGTCTGTGCTGGAAAATCGGCGCACGAGGTTTCCTTGCGCATCTACGATTTCAAGCGTGACCGGGCCGGAAGGGGGTTGGGCCAGGAAGTAATCGAGAATTGCGCCATCGGGAGGATTCTTGCCGGCGGGTTCGTCGGGCGGCATCGGCGTGTCAGAATACGTGCTGCGTCTGACGCGGTAGGCCGGTTCAGGTTTGAAAAGATAGGCATCGGAATCCGATATTGATTCGGCAAGTTGCCGCAAGGGCGTGATGTCATCGAGTATCCAGAACGATCGGCCGTGGGTCGCGACGATCAGATCACTCTCGTGAATTCCCAAGTCACGCATCGACGTGTGCGGCAGGTTCAATTGCAAAGACTGCCAGTGATCGCCGTCGTCAAGCGAAACCCAAACGCTGGTTTCAGTGCCGGCAAACAGTAGACCCTTGCGGACCGGGTCCTCGCGCACCGTGTCGGCGGGCGCATCAGCCGGGAGACCGTCGGAGATCAGTTTCCAGGTCTTGCCGCCGTCGTGCGTGCGGTAAATGTAGGGGCGCAGGTCATCGATGCGGAAGCGACTTACGGAAGCATAGGCGGACTGGTCGTCGAAATGCGACGCTTCGATCTGCGTTACTTTGCTCCAGGCAGTCAATTCCGGTGGCGTTATGTTGTTCCAATTCTTCCCGCCATCTCGCGTCATCCAGATCAAGCCGTCGTCGGTTCCGGCCCACAAGGTATTTATGTCTTTAAATGACGGAGCCAGGGCATAAATCACGCCGCGCTGCTTGCCTATGTCAGGATTCTTGGAGGCAAATGCGCCCACGCTCGGCGGAACTCCCGGATTCTCCCGCGTGAGATCCGGGCTGATGGTTTGCCAGGACTGCCCGCCATCGGTCGTCTTGAACAGCACGTTAGACGAGAAGTAGAGAGTGTGAGGATCAATCGGGGAGAAGAGAGTAGGTTCGGTGCGATCGGTGCGGTACTTCTCGCTGCGGGCTGGAATAGGCGTGACGTTTTGCACTTGCCCGGTGGACCAGTGATACTTCGAGACCTCGCTTCTGCCGCCTCCGTAGATAACATCGGGATCGAGCGGATCCGGCGCGACGTAACCGTACTCGATAGTGGCAACAGGATGCCAGTCGCGATATGTGATCTCACCATCGTTGCCACGGCTCAAAATGCAGAGCGACCCGCTCTCCTGTTGTCCGGCGCAAACCCGGTAGGGAAAACTATTGGTGACTGCCACGTGGTAAAGCTGCGCCGTTGGCTGGTTGTACCACGAACTCCACGTCTGCCCGCCATTCACGGTGACAATGGCGCCTTGATCGCTGACCACCAGAATGATGTTTGGATCATTGGGATTGATCCAGAGGTTCTGGTAGTCATCTCCACCGGGGGCGCCGCGAATGCTTGTCCATGTTTTGCCTCCATCGGTGGAGCGCAGGGTCACGATGCTGACGCTGTACACCACATCGGGATTCTTCGGATCCACTCTTGGAATTGGAAGGTCGCCACCGCCGATTCGCATGGCCGGGCGCGGATCGGTCGTAGCGACGTGCCAGTTTTCACCAGCGTCGTCGGAGCGGTATACGCCCAGACCGGCAGCAGAACCGTACTCTCCGTGCTCAGTCGTTGCTAGAGTCGCGTAGAGCCGGTTGGGTTCGCTGGCTGCGATCGCCACATTGATTTGCGTGAGGTTGTTAGGCAGGCCTTTGGTTAGCGGATGCCAGGTATTGCCCCCGTCTGTAGATTTGAAAAGGCCTCCGCCGGTCCCTTGAAATTCGTTGTTATCCTCCCACGGTCCTTCGCGCGCCTCCCACAGAGATGCATAGAGCACATCGGGATTCGAAAGATCGATCTCGATATCGGAGCCGCCGGTGTTGTCGTCCTTGTGAAGAATTTTCTGCCAAGTCAGCCCGCCGTCGGTCGAGCGAAAGATACCGCGCTCGTCGTTCGGACCATAGGGATGGCCGAGCACTGCAGCGAACAACTTATTCGGGTCGCGTGGGTCGACCACGAGCGCGGGGATCTGTTGCCCGTCAGTTAGGCCAAGATGAGTCCAGGTCTTGCCCGCGTCTGTGGACTTGTAGATTCCGTTGCCGACTGACAAATCAGGGCGGTGCAGCCCTTCGCCGCTCGCAACATAAATGATATTGGGATCAGAGGGTGCCACCGCGATCGCTCCGATCGATTGAGTAGGCTCCTGGTCGAAGATAGAACTCCATGTGCGCCCGTAGTCGTCCGACTTCCACACTCCGCCATTCACCGCACCGATATAGAAAAGATTGGGCTGCTTCGGTACGCCGGCAACCGCCCGAGTCCGGCCGCCCCGGAAAGGCCCGATCATTCGCCAGCGCATTTCCTGATACATGCTTTCCGGATATCGCTGTGCCTGACTGGTGCCCAGCATCGCGAAGGTAAAGGCGGCAGCGAACAAAATCAGGATGAGGCGATGAAGTCGAATCACTAGGCCCTCCAGAAAAAATGTCTGAGTGGGACAGCATAAATCAAATGAGGCGGCGGGAGAATGGCGAGTCGTTCGATGGAGGTCAGGAAGCGTCTGACTCTTCCTCTCGACGCTGCTTCTGAATATCGATTCCGAGTTGCTCCGCCTTCTTATAGAGATGGCTGCGCTCCAGGCCGAGTGCTTTGGCTGCATTCGTGATGTGGTAATTGCTCCGCTTGAGCTCAGAGAGAATCGCTTCGCGCTCGCAGCTCTGAACTCGCTCGGCCAAGGTTCCCGAATTTGTTACCGGCAGAGGCCGATTGCTCGGAGCAGAGGGCAATGCCGAGCGAACCGTATCTAGCGTCACTTCTCCTGTCGGTCGCCAATAGCATCAACCGCTCCACCACGTTGCGCAGCTCGCGGACATTGCCTGGCCACGCATAGGCTGCAAGCGCTTCAATTGCTTCCTGGGTAAAGGGAATCGGCTTCCAACTATTCTGAACACAGACCTGCCGGGCAAAGTGCTCCACCAGTGCCGGAATGTCTTCCTGACGTTCGCGCAGAGGAGGCAAAAGCAGCGGGAAAACGTACACTCGATGAAAAAGGTCCTGACGAAATTTGCCCTCGCGTACCAGGGCCTCCAGGTTGCGATGCGTTGCGACCAAAACTCGCACATCCACGGAAATGGGTTTATCTCCGCCGACGCGTTCCACTTCACCTTCTTCGAGCACCCGCAGCAACTTGGCTTGCATCGATAGAGGCATGTCGCCGATTTCGTCCAGGAAGATTGTCCCGTGCTCCGCCTGTTCGAACTTTCCCGTGTGGCGTGCCGACGCGCCGGTGAATGACCCTTTCTCATGGCCAAAGAGTTCCGACTCGATCAGCTCAGCCGGAACTGCGGCGCAGTTCAGAGTAACGAAGGGACCCGAGGATCGCGGACTGCGTTCATGCAGAGTACGGGCAACCAGTTCTTTGCCGGTGCCGGTTTCTCCCAGAATGCAAACTCGTGACTCACTTGCCGCCACGCGTTCTACCTGAGCCATGACTTTACGCATGACCTCGGCAGTCCAAACGATTTCGTGCTTTCCCAGACGTTGCCGCAGCTGGCGGTTTTCCGATTCCAGACGCCGGAGTTTGAGCACGTTCTCCACCGTGAGCAGTAACTTTTCCGTGGAGACCGGTTTCTCCAGAAAGTCGAGAGCTCCAAGCCGAGTGGCGCGAACCGCCATTTCAATGTGCGCCTGCCCTGACATCATGACCACCGGAACCGTGATGCCCTGCGCCTTAAGATCTTCCAGAAAAGAAAGGCCGTCTTTGCCGGGCATGACCACGTCGGAGAAGATCAAGTCAAAGTTTTGCGTCTTGGCGAATTCGAGTGCCTTTTGCGCATTATCGCAGACCGTCGCTTCGTGGCCTGCGAGGCGGAATGCGCGCGAGAGTGAGGCCAGCGTGTTGGGCTCGTCGTCCACGATCAGAAGACTGGCTTTTTGCGGCACTAGTCGGTCCTCGCAGTCGCGCCTCGTGCCTGATGAGCGGTTTGCAGCTTGTCAGTGTTGCGCGGCAGTTCAATCACAAACGTGGTACCGCTCCCGGACTCACTTCGGACGCCGATTCTCCCACCGTGATCGCTGATCACCGACTGAACGATCGCGAGCCCGAGCCCGGTGCCATGCGGTTTGCTGGTGTAATAAGCAGTGAACAAGCGCTCACACTCTTCTGCCGAGAGCCCGGTCCCGGTATCCGAAACCTCCACATAGCTGAGATCGCGGTCTTGGCGCGTGCGTAGCGTGAGTGTGCCGCCGTGAGGCATGGCGTCCATCGCATTCAACACCAGATTTGAGAGTGCCCGGTGCAACAAGTCGGGGTCAGCGGCAATTGGCTCCATGGGTTCGGTCAATTCCAGTTTACATTCAACAGACACGTGCTTCGTCGCACGAAGCTGCGCTTGAAACAGTCGCGCTACATTCTGGACGAGGTCATTGAGTTGTACTTGCTGAAACTGCGGCTGAGGCATCTTGGAGAACTCGCTGAAGCGGGAGACGATGGCTTTGAGATTCGCGATCTCAGCCAGCAAAGTGGAGGAGCTTTCCTGGAAAATCTCGTCGAACTGCTGCGGACTCTGCTGCCGTGCCCGCACCAAATTCTCGACCGTCAATTGCAGCGGGAAAAGAGGGTTCTTTAGTTCATGCGCCAGGCGGCGGGCCAACTCACGCCACGCGGCGACACGTTCCGCCTGCACGAGATGCTCTTTTTGTGCCAGCAGTTCGCGAGTCATGCGGTTGAACGATTCCGCCAACTCACCAATTTCGTCCGACGACGTAACCGAGACCTGAGTGTTCCAATTGCCGGAAGCGACTTCGCGGGCGGCGCGCGCAAGCTGTTCCACCGGGCGAGTGACCCGAGCTGCCGCCCATCCGCTGAGCAGAATCGCCAGCAAGATTCCCGCGCCTCCCGACAACAGGGCGGCCGAGCGGATCTGTTGGCGAAGCTCGACATAAGGTCGACGTGAATTGCCGATCAGCAGGACGCCAAGCAGTTGATCATCTCGTCCGGTGAGCGGGATGGCGTCGATGGTCTCATCATCTACGGCGTTCGGGGACCAATGCACCAATGTCGATCTTTCCCGCCGTTGCTGTTGAAGTTGCTGAACAATTGGCGCGATCTGGTCGGACTGCCGCACCGTGCCTGAAGCGTCAATCAGGAATTGGGAAGAGAAACCGTTTCCCAGGTTTTGGTAAAACATAGCTCGCATTCCTGCCGGAAGCTCCAGGCTGGCGAGGAAGTCCTTATCGATCCGGCGGCCCCCGACCACGAAAAGCGACTTCTCGTCCAAGTTCACTTCTCTCACTGCAAACAAGCCTAAGGCCGCTCCGTCTGGCAGTTCCTCTTGCTTCAAAAAAGCACCTTTGGGAGTTGCGGATACGAGAGCCAGAGCTTCGCTGTAGCCAAACTTGGCCGGCCATTGTGCGGATGAAATGATGGTGCGCTGACTGTCGATGAATTCCAGAAAATCCAGCTGCTGATTGTCAGCGATGGTCCTGGCTTCGTTCAGGTATGCGCTGTATTCCGGCGAACCGTGGCTTAACGACAGTGCCATGCGAATGGTGCCTTCGCTCGCTGCGATGGTTTCCACGCGATGAACGACTTCTTCGCCTCGACGATTGAACTCGCGGCGGAATTGCGCGACTAGGGCCGCGGTACGTTCCTCATTTGATTTCTCGAAGGCCCTGCGAGTTAGTGACGAAATACTCCAGGCAACTGCCACCACCGACAGGAGAACGGTGAGCGCGAACACAGCCAAGAGTTTGCGTCGAAAAATCATGGTTTCTCCGTGGACAACCACACGTCGGGTAAACGCCAGCTCCCGTCGCGGGCCGTCGCCCAATTCTTCACGGTATTCGACACCGCGTACGCGGTCCGCAGATGCAGCAAAGGGATCACCCGTTGCGATTGCAGCAGCTTGTTCTCCGCGCCATAGAGATCATCCACCGAACTGGAGGTAAGTTTGGGTTGTGGAAGTCCAAGTCCCACTGCCAGTTCGCCGAGCGCGATCTGATCGTCGAGCGAAATTAATGGAATCCGCACAAGATGCAGGTCGGCACCACTTGCAGTTGCGATCTGAATACCCAATCCGGCATCGCGGGCATTGAGCGCAATTCGCTCGGCAATCACGCGAGCTACAGAATCGGCCGGGTCGTAACTCAGAGTCCAGGAAGTCGTGTGTGGAATCTCGCTACGCACCTGCCGCGCAAGGGCCAGGTCAACCGATGCGGGAAAAAGAAAACCGTAGCCCGTCATCCAATTCGGAAGAAGTCCACCAGCAGGCTCTCCTCCACCTTGAAGCACGACCTTATTCAGCAACTCGCGATCAATGCTAAGGGCAAAAGCTTGACGCTGTCGTGCATCCTCGGGCGACTGCGGATCGCGGGCAAAAAGCAGAGCAACCAGTTCGATTGGCGCTGAATTCTCCAGATGGCGTCCTTCTGCGGTTGCGCGATGCGCTTGTTCCGGTGCCACTTCTATCACTTGCGCTTTCCCCAAATCGAGCGAAAGCATCTGCTCGCGAAGATTCCTGCCCATATCAATGTCGATCGCATCCAGGAACGCTCGGCCTCCCCAATAGTCATCTCTTGCCGCCAGTGAAAGCTTCTTTCCCGGATCCCACTGAGACATAGCAAAGGGTCCAGTGCCTGAAATCTTGCCGCCCTCGCGTTTGACAATGGCGTTGCGCAACAAAGTCAGCTCTGCCGGAAGATTTGGAGCCGGGGAATCGCGCTCGATGATGACGGCCTCTCCGTCGGAGAATACTTTCCAGGTCGGATTCGTTTTTCGCAATGAAGCAGCGGCCGCGTCCGCGGTGACTGGTGTTCCGTCCTGGAAAGTAACTCCACGCCTTAAGAGAAATTGCCAACGCTGGCTGCCCGGTTCGGCTTGCCAGGAGCTCGCCAATGCTGGTTCAGGCCTGCCCTGCGGGTCCAACGAGACTAAGGTGTCAAACATCAGACCAAAAAGATTGCGGGATCCGAACCAGTCCGCCGGATTGGAATCGGCGGGGTCCAGAGATGTGGGTGCAGCCCGGGTTACGACATGCAGAGTCCCACCATAGTGTGGGCGCGTGGCTGCGCCAGCGCTCAGGGCACAGATCAGACTACTGACCACAAGTAGTGGAAAGCCGGTAAGCCTCATATTTCCCCGTTTCTGAATTCTGTGAAACTGCTATGGCCCCGGTACCAACCGCGTCCACCCAAAGCGCGGTGATGCCACCGTTGAATTCCAGGGGCTGGCTCACCGCGACGGGTTCGCGATCCGCAATTTCGAAAGCCTTGACGGTATCGGCGTTTCCATCGCCGTTGCCAGTGACCAAGACTTGCCAGCCGAGCCCACAGCCGCTCTGCACGCTCGCGATATCGCTGCCCCAGCCCAGTCGTTCGGCTGTTTGGTCCGTGACTCCATCCAGCAAGTGGACCTGTCCGTCGATCGTGGCAAAAATCCAGAGCTTGTACTTATCTCGTGGCAGCACTGCCGCGGAGTAGAAAGCCTTGACTGTGGTCTGCTTCTCAATTCCCGGCGAGAGCGCTCCTGTAAAGAAATTTCTCGTCGGAGCGAAGAATCCACTCAACCCGGACTCCGTCCCCAGCGGCCAGGGGTCGTCGCTTTCGTAGCAGTTTAGAGCTAAAGGAGCGGTCGCAGAGCTTCGACAGAAAACGCCGGGCAAATACACATCGAACAGGTGGTCCTTCCGTAACGCCAATCGCCCCCGCAGGTCGCGCGGCCACGGGCGCGAGTGTGATAGCGGCAGGGACTGTTCCTGGCGCCAGCGACTGTCCTGGAATGTGAAGAGTGCGACGCTCTCCGGTTCGAGAAGAATCATGTGCTGTGGACTGCTGTTCACCAGGGCAACATCGAGGATGCGATTCTCGTCCGTCCAAAGCAGCGTCTTATGAATTATGAGCGCAGCGGTTGAATGCTCAACTGGCGTTGGACCTGAACTCGGAGCCGTAACCATGACGACGGAAGCCTCGTTGTTTCCTTGATGGATCTCGGCGACCCACACGTAGCTGTGCAGGTTTTCGGAAAGCGTTATCTGTACCGTGGCGGCGGCCTGATCCGCGCTGACAAATCGAACGCCTAGCGCGGCAAGCTCGCTTAGAATCCCTCGACGGACTTCTTCGACGTCGGAATGAGCAAGAGAAGATCGATTCACCACATCCAGCGCCACCGCTCCCGGACCCGTAGCCCCGGCAATTTTTCGCGCCAGTTGCGCTTCGGGTGCGCGCCAGTCGCTGGCGCGGATCACCGGTACGTGCGTCAACATCAGCAGCAGAATGCAGGCAGCACGTGGAAACCGTGAGGATGACCAACCCATGTGCGGGATGCGCGCATTATAAACCGCATTGTCGTGGGTGCTGGGCATACAGGTCTGTACTGTTTGTAGACACCGATCCCTGGAAAGGTAGTATCGGCATTTGCCAACCAAACGCCGCGCTACCAAGGCTTACTTCGGCTGTTGCTCATCCGGCGCTTCCGCTTGACTGGCGTGGTTTGCCACGCTCATGCTGCGTAGCACGTCGTTGGCGAAGAAGAATTTCCCATCCGCCGGCACCATCATGATTTGCAGCTTGTCCGAGAGCCGCTCCGCCACAATCTTGTTAATCAGCAGAGGATTCTGCTTCAGAATCGCGCCTTCACTCTGCATTCGTACCGCATCCGCCGCGGCAGTCACGCGAATGCGATCCGCTTCGGCTTCCGCCAGCAGTTTGCGCCGCTCCATCTCAGCCTTGCTGTCGATCACTTTGGCCTCGGCTTGCGCCTCCGCATTCTTCACCGTGGTCTCTTTTCGAGCTTCCGCTTCGAGTTTCGATTGCTCGATCTGCTTTTGTTTGAGCGGCAACGTATATTGCATGGCATCGGCCTCGCTCTTTGCCTGCAGCACGCGCACTTGAGCTTCACCTTCTGCCTGCTTTACCTGCTGAGCCTTTGTAGCTTCAGCCTCAAGCTCCGCGATCCTGACTTGCTTTTGCTGGATATCGGTCTGCACGCCCATGCGATCACTCTCCTGTTCTTTGAGCAACAGACTCTCCAGCCCCTTCGCATATTCGGGCGGCAGTTGGATATCGCGCAGCATCACTTCCTTCACGATGACTCCGTCCGCACGCCAGTTTCTGGGTGATGACGTCCGACGCGCGCTTGCGCACCTCCTCGCGCTTTGCAGCGAACACGTCCCGGACGGTGTAATTGGGCACGAGTTCACGCCACGCGCTCGCAACCACGGCCGGCACGATTTCTCGTTCCACTGGCTGCGGTAAGTTGCTCTGGATGTAATCCAGATGCTTGGGATCGAGCCGGTATCGCACCGTAATCGACAAGCCAAGAGTGAGCCCCTCTTTGGCTTGCACATTCAGCGGCTCGGCTCTTATGCTTTTGCTAAATCCCGCCTTGCTCTCGCTTTCCAAAGTGCCGGTGGTGAACAACTGGTCGCGAGTGTCGAAAAGCACGATAGTTTCTGCGAGCGGAACAATGAAGTGCGCGCCCGGATACAGCACGCCCGGCAAGGTTCCGCTGCTCTGGCTGATCCGAACTCCCGCCATGCCGCTGGGCACAATCACGATGCCGAGCGCCAACACGATCGGACCCCACGCCAGCAGCAGCAGTGCCAGAGAGGTTCGCCAGCGCATCTGTGGGAGTGGAGGGAGCGGCCCCACACCAGCCATAGCAAGCGCCTGCCGGTATTTCACTTCCAGGTAAACATCGTGGGCCAGAATTCCGGCGGCTACTGCGATCATTCCGAAGCCGCCTGACATCAGCAAATATTTCAAGAACAACATACATTCTCCTTCCGCGCTTCAGCGCTCCTGCCCGAACTTGACCTGCGCTGCCTGCCGGGCAAAAAACAAGCCGAACACTTTTCCGAAAATCCACTCTTCCACCAGAATTGCGACCGCCAGTGAGAAGGCCATCCCTGCGGTCACAGTCATTACCGTCATTAAGGTTTGCATTGCGTACTCCCGTCGCACGTACGCCAAATGAAATAGCAGGCCGCGAGCCGATGTCATGTTGTTGACGGTGAATAAGTTGGTGAAGCGGAGTTTAAGATGGAGGGTGTCCGGTTACAGACAGTGTGTAGGTCTGACCACACGCGGCCTAGGCGAGCTGGGTCAGAAATTATGCTAACCCGTTGTGTTAAGGAACCACCGGCGCGGCTAACGTTGGGATGGGTCGTGCTTCTTCGACAACGGGCTCAGCCCTCTCTCTTACATAAAAAGCGACTGCGGTGGCGCGTTGCCAAAAGCGTGTGGCCAGCAGCAAAAGCAGAGTTGCCTGGCCGATGATGAATGCACCCAGAACACTGCTGGGCGGGACAATCGCGTGCCAGAGCCAGATCCCAGCCATCAGGATGGCCAGCGCCGCGATTGCGATCACGACATAACTACCCAATAGACGCGTGAGATTGCCCCGCAGCTTGCTGTAGGCGACGGCAATCGACTTACGCGTCGCGTGCTGGTCGCGTAGCACCACGTCGGTCTGAGCAAGATCGAACCAGATGCGGATGACCGTCAGTACCAGAAGAATGATCACGGTACCTACGAATTGGGTAAAGAATGGCAGCCTTTCATTGGAAGTCTTGTCCGCGGCTGTGACCAGCGCGTTCAACCACGAAAACAAGATCCCGGCGAGGATGCCGGCGATAATGGAGAAGAACAAAGACAGACGAACGAATCGCCAAACATTCCGCCCACAGGCGCGATAGAACTCATCGCGTGGAATCCGGTGATCGGAGGCATAACCGAGTAGCACTCCGGGCATGAACAGCAAACTCGCCAACAGGAACACAACGGCGAACATCATTGCAGGCGCTGCTGAACTGGGGAGCGCCCCAAATTCCGGACGCGCCAGCAGTTCGATGAATACTGCCACGTTGAAGCCATGAAGCAGTTTGTCGGCGTAGAGGCTGTGATCCAGAATGGCATGTGCGTTATCGTTGAATGCAGCCGCTCCGAAGTGGGCAAACACCAGGTTGAGCAGGTAATACCAGAGGATGTAGCGCTTGTTGCGACCTGCGATCTCAGCCCCCGCGGAAACCAGATTCGTCTTCTCGTTCATTGAGAAATCCCCCTAGACCAGCCACCAGGTCAGGAATTGCGCGAAGAACTGTCCGATGCAGGTCCAGTAGTTCATCAGTTTGCGCGCCGGCGCGCCGTTCGCCTCCGCAGTGTGGCTGTTATTGAAGTTGTTGCGGTCGAACTGAATCTTGTGGTCAGGATCGACTTCGACCGATTCTATTTTCGCCTTCTTCTGATACGCATATCGCACCCAGCGGTCTTGTCCGTCCCAGTGTTCACGGACTTTGTCGCCGCTATCAAACTTGACCTCGACGTCGATCGGGATGATGAACTCCCCCTTGCGCTGAATCCAGACATTGGAGACGTATTCCGTCTCGCCCTTCTTCTCCTTCAAGTTCTCTTTGTACCAATCCGCCGGTACGGAACTGATCCTCAATACGTCGTAGTCCAACACCTGGGTACCATAGACCGCCTGATTAAAATACCAACGCAGGTCTTTGCCCGAAACCTCCTCAATCGTCTTCAGGAAATCCTCTTTGGTGGGATGGGTGAAGCGGTATCGCATGAAATAGGTGTGCATGGCCTGGCGCATGGTGTCTTCGCCAACCATGCTTTCGAGACTGAGTAGCATAACGGCGGTCTTGCCGTAACTGATTCCCGCATAGGAATTGGATTCGGCATACTGCCAGCCGTTTTTCGCCATCGGATCGAGATCAGCGACACCTTCGTAGAAGACTCTGGCGAGGTCACGTTCTCCGGCCGTAATTCCCCACAAATCAAGAACCGAAGTGGATGGCCCAAAGATAGAATCCATGACCTTGATTTCGGTGTATTGATTGATACCCTCGTCCATCCAGGCGTCTTCGAATTCGTTGGTCGCCACCATGCCGTACCAGTATTGATGGCCAAATTCATGTTCGATGGCTTCGGCGGAACCCACATGTAGGCCTTCTGGCTCCCACCAGGTGGTTCCTCCCGTTATAAATGTCGGATACTCCATGCCTAATGCTTGTGAACCCGGGTCCGGATCCACCAAGGTCAGAGTTTTATAAGGATAAGGGCCATACCAGCGGTCATAGTGGTCGAGACTCGGTTTCAGAACCCGGGCATGGCGCTCGACCTGGCTCCAATGCGCCGGCTGCATCATGATTCGCAATTTTACGGGGCCCATGCTTCCTTGGAAGGTGTCGTTGTAGATCAGGTAGTGAGGGCTTGCAGTCCAGGCGAAATCGTGAATGTCGTCCCCATGGTATGCGACGGTCTTCGTGCCGTCGGGATTGTTCACACTGCTCACTTCGATACCGCTAGCTCCAACCACTTCATACTGAGGCACTGTCAGCTTTACGTCATAAACTCCGAAGTCAGCGAAAAACTCTGTATAAGCGTGGAACTGGTGGCAATTGAAGGCGCCGTGCCACCAAACCCCAACCTTCGGAAACCATTGGCCGCCGAGAACAAAGTCGCGATTCCAACCAGTGCGCTCTAAGGTCTCCGGAAATTGATCGTGGAAATTGATCCTGAATTGGACGTATCCATCCGGGGGGATGGGCGTGAGCAAATGCGCCTGAACTACAGTGCGATCGTCTTTATTGTCGTCATCGGGATGGATGTATTGCAGCTGCGACGTGAGGTCACCCTGGCCCACGACTTCAAAGCTCTTGATCTCCTCCGCGCCGTAGTTCTTGGGATCCCATTTTTCAAAACCCTGGCCACGAGTTCCCTCGCGTTTTCCTTCCCGCATCCAAGTCGAGGTCGGCTGAAAGGCATTCAGGTAAAGATGGAAGGGGAAAGTGTCGAGAGGCTGCCCAGTCAGATTGTGGTAGGTGAGCGTTTCGGTGGCGTCCAGCGAATGAGCTTTGGCGTTGTACTTGGCGTCCATGTTGTAAGCCACAACCCGCTGCGACAACGGTGTTGGGGAGTTGATGGCCGACGTGGTCGTGGGGATGGCCAGACCCACGGGGCTCCCGGTCTGAGCCAGAACCGGCAGTGCAAGCGCAGCGGCTATTAGACATACCACGACCCTATGTCGCAAAGGCATCCGTAGTGCTCCTTAACTATGTATGAGTGCAGAGGGGAATCATAACGCAGGAAACAGTTTACGCGTTGTTGAATGTACCCCAGCTTCTATTATCTACGTTCGGAGTGGAGAATTGGTTCCACGCACCTTCGCTCGTCGACGTTGAATTTCCGGGCCATCCCAGACGTAAGTCGCGCAACCTCTCCGGGCCGTTTCACGCGTGTTTGACAAGAATCCATAGTTCTGCAAATATAGAAATATGAGCGTGAAGAAATCCGCGGAGCGAGTCGCCAAGTACGCTGATATGTTCTCGGCCATGGGAACCGAGCCCCGACTTCGAATTATGCAATTGTTGCTGTCCGCCCATCCCGACGGCTTGGTCGTCGGTGAAATTCAGGAAGAGCTCGACATTCCCAACTCGACCCTTTCCCATCACCTCGACAAGCTTAAAGCGGAAGACCTTGTCCATGTTCGCCGGGAAAGCACTTTTCTCCGCTATACCGCAAACGCCGAGGCGCTTCAGGACCTGCTCCAGTTTCTCTATGCCGAATGCTGCACTCGCAACCAGGCTGTGAAGTCCGAACAGATCATTCAAATCTGCAGGTAGGGAGGGATGCCATGAGTACCGCCGATATTAAAGCGGTTGTTAAGGAGAAATATGGGCAAGCGGCCTTGCGCGTGAGCCAGGGCGGCGGCAGTTCATGTTGCGGAGCTACTTCCGCCAGTGGGTGCGCCGATCCAATCACGTCCAACCTTTACGACCCAGGCCAGGCACAACAGATTCCTGAAGAAGCTCTGCTGGCATCCCTTGGCTGTGGAAATCCAACGGCTCTGGCCCAGCTGAGTGCGGGTGAAACTGTTTTGGACCTCGGTTCCGGCGGAGGTATCGATGTGTTGCTCTCGGCAAAGCGTGTCGGTCCTACCGGCAAAGCCTACGGCCTTGACATGACGGATGAAATGCTCGCGCTGGCTAACCAGAACAAGCGCAAAGCCGGCATTGCAAATGTGGAGTTCTTGAAAGGCGAGATTGAACACATCCCGCTGCCTGATAACTCCGTGGATGTCATCATTTCCAATTGTGTGATCAACCTGTCAGCCGACAAAGATCAGGTGCTCCGGGAAGCCCTCCGGGTCCTGAAACCCGGCGGGCGCTTGGCGGTATCCGATGTTGTTACTCGTGGCGAGCTGCCAGCTGAGGTTCGTCAAAGCGTCCTGCTCTGGGTTGGCTGCGTCGCAGGCGCTCTCGAGGAGAACGAATACCGCGCCAAGCTCGCGTCCGCCGGCTTCGAGAAGATTGAGATTGAGCCCACTAGACTTTATCGCGTAGAGGATGCTCGCGAGTTCCTTTCCGGCCAAAACATCGATGTGGATGCGATTGCGCCGCAGGTGGACGGCAAGCTCTTGAGTGCCTTCGTTCGGGCTGTCAAGCCTGCGGGTGCCGAACCGAAAGCATGCTGCGGGCCGGTCTGTTGCAACTAGAAGGTGCCAATATGAAAGGGCATTACAACGTCTTATTTCTGTGCACCGGCAATTCTGCACGCTCCATCATGGCCGAAGCAATTCTGAACTTCAAAGGCAGGCCCAATTTCACTGGGTACAGTGCCGGAAGCCATCCCTCCGGAGCGGTCCGACCGGAAGCCTTGGCGCGGCTCAAAACGGCGCACATACCGACGAATGCGCTGCGTAGCAAGGCTTGGGATGAATTCGCTATGCCCGGCTCACCGAAGCTCGATTTTGTTTTTACGGTTTGTGACAATGCTGCCAAGGAAGTCTGCCCGGTATGGCCGGGACAGCCGATGACCGCGCATTGGGGCGTTCCCGACCCAGCGGCAGTTCGCGGAAGCGAAGCTGAGGTGGAACGAGCATTTCGCGAGGCATTTTTTATCCTGGATCGCAGAATCAGTTTATTTCTCTGCCTTCCTCTTAAGAGTCTCGACAGCCTCGCACTCAAGAGGGAGCTCGACGGCATCGGACAAACCATGGCACCCGTCGCTCACCGGTAGAACCGCCGTCTGGAGGAGCACGCGCGCACGGCACTGGGAATTACCATATGAAGGCAGCCCACCGTCTGAGTTTTCTGGACCGTTATCTGACTGCGTGGATTTTCGCCGCGATGGTCGCGGGCGTAGTGCTGGGATGGCTCGTTCCTGGAGTCGTACCGTTCCTGAACCACTTCAACATCGGCACGACTTCCATTCCGATCGCGGCCGGATTGATTTTGATGATGTATCCACCCTTCACCAAGGTGAGATATGAGGAGCTGCACGAGGTTTTTCGCAACAAGCGTGTGCTCGGCCTCTCGCTTGTGCAGAACTGGATTGTAGGGCCGGTCCTGATGTTTGTTTTGGCAATAGTATTCCTGCGCGGCTATCCGGAATACATGGCCGGGTTGATCATGATCGGTCTTGCACGCTGCATCGCCATGGTCATCGTCTGGAACGAGTTAGCTCGGGGCGATACGGACTATGCGGCCGGCCTGGTGGCTTTCAATTCTCTCTTCCAAGTCTTTCTCTATTCTCTCTACGCGTGGGTTTTCATTACCGTCCTTCCCGCAAAGCTCGGCCTTAGGAGCACAGTCGTCAATGTGTCTATCGTAGAAATTGCAAAGAGTGTCTTTGTTTATCTCGGAATTCCGTTTCTCGCCGGATTCCTGACTCGTGCCATATTGATTCGCGCCAAAGGGCAGGACTGGTACAACCGGAACTTTGTTCCGCGTGTAAGCCCGCTGACGCTGATTGCCCTGCTGTTCACGATTGTGGTGATGTTCTCACTGAAGGGTGGGTACATTGTTCGCCTGCCTTTGGACGTCCTGCGCATCGCCGTGCCGCTATTGATTTACTTCTTGCTGATGTTTTTGGTGTCCTTTTACATGGGCAAGAAGGTGGGCGCGGACTATTCCAAGACCACCACCCTGGCATTTACGGCGGCCTCCAATAATTTTGAACTGGCGATCGCAGTTGCAGTTTCGGTATTTGGCATCAACTCTGGAGCGGCATTCGCGGCTGTCATAGGGCCGTTGGTAGAAGTGCCCGTGATGGTCGCACTGGTCAACGTTGCTCTTTACTTTCAACGTCATTATTTCGCCAACCCGCAACCGATCGTTGTCGATCCGGTTTGCTCGCCAAGCCCTCAATAACACCTCGCCATTGCTGCGCCGCGGGTGCACTGATTTTGTGAGATCCTCGGACTTAGCAGCCGGGGTTCTTCCATCCCGAAGGAGGATCGCAAATGGCGCAAATTCCAGTCAATTTCACATTCCATAGCGGCGTAAAGCGCCCCCTATTCCGCAATGTTCGGCTGTCCGGAAGCTGGGATGCCACCGGGCGCTTTTCCAATCAATGGACGGAAGTGCCAATGGTCGCCTCACAAGATGAGACCGGCTGTGACGCTTTCGAAGCAAAGGTGTCGTTCGATGCCGCCCAGACGGGAACCGTTTTCCAGTGGGGCGTGGTCGCGGATATGGTGGGAACGCCGAACACCTGGGCGGTGGCAACTGAAGTGCCCGATGAAAACTCGAACCTGCGGTATCGAAGCTTTGCTCTCGCGGCGAGCGAAACCCAGCAAGACTACTGGTTTGCAACCGGACGCAGATTCGGCGCGCAGAAATATCTCTCGCCTGGATCGGCGAACCCGGGTATTCGCTTCGCTGTGTGGGCGCCGCATGCCAAGAACGTCGACGTGGTCTTTGCACCATTCGACCTCGCAGAGCGGCATCCCCACCGGCTATATCGCTGACGATGGCACAGGCGTGGATTTGACGGCCGCGGTCGTGCCGCTGACATCGAGAGGCGGCGGTATTTGGGAAAGCGACATCGCGAAGACGCCCGCGCTCGCCAACTTCGACGACTACCTGAATCGCCTGTACATGTACAGGATCACCAACGAACAAGGCAACGCGCGACTTATAAGGTCGACATCTTCTCCCGCAACCAGGTGGGCCGTGGTGGAACCAATCCAGGCGGCGCGCATTATGCAGGTTCTTATCTGGATCTGGACGGGATCGTGAGTTGTTCGGTGGTTTCCGATCCCGATCAGATTGACCGCAGGACTTCAATGATACGGGGATCGAGAAGCAGACGCTGATTCCGGAGGATGAGTTCTGGGCAAGCGAATACACTGCTGGGCGACTCCCTCCGCAGAACCTCGAGGATCTGGTCATCTACGAGTTGCACGTGGGTTCGCTCGGATTTCCTTCCACTTCGTCCGGAACATTCGCCGATGCCATGGCGTTTGTGGACCAATTGACGGACCTGGGCGTGAACGCCGTGGAGTTGTTGCCGGTGCTGGAATTCGACGGCGATCTGCAGTGGGGCTATGGGACTTCGCTGTTCTTCTGTCTGCAGACCAGCGCGGGCGGCGGGAATCAACTGAAGCATTTCGTGCGCGCGTGCCATCAGCGGGGCATCGCCGTCATTCTGGATGTGGTGTACAACCACTTCGCGACCGCAGACAACGAGCGGTCGGAATGGGGATACGATTCAGATCCGAATGTCGCCCCGCAGAACAACATCTGGTACTGGTATCAGGGGCAGCCGGCGGACTACCCGGGAAATCTCAACGGAGGATATCTGAACAACGGGTCGTCCGGATACACTCCGCGTTTCAGCGAGGAAAATGTACGTCAGATGTTCACCAGCAGCGCGGCGGCCTTGCTCGACGACTTTCACATCGACGGACTGCGCGTGGATTTGACCGATGCCATTCACCAGAACAACACGCTGAACGCGAATGGATGGTCCATCGGCAGCGCCAATCTGTACGGAATCAAGTTTCTGCGGGAACTGGCGCGCACCGTGAAGATGGTGAATCCGTCGGCATTCCTGATCGCCGAGGACCACACCGGCTGGAGCGCAATGACGCAGTCGCCGGATCACGGAGGCGTGGGTTTTGACGCCGTTTGGTACGCCGATTTCTATCATCACCTGATTGGCGACGGCAACTACGGCGACAACTACGCGAAGCTGCTGAAGAATGCGGGCTATGGCACGGCCGGTACCACTCAACATGGACTATTTCGCCGGAGCGCTGCTGGCGACGCAATACAACAAGATCGCCTATCACGAAAATCACGACGAGGCCGGCAACGACCCCAACACCGAACGCACCATCGTGACGGCGGTGAATTACGCGCCGCTTGATTGGCGCCACGCGGCAAGTACGCCGAGGCGCGCAGCCGCTTGGCTTTCGGCCTGTCGGCTCTGTCGGCCGGAACGCCAATGTTCTTGATGGGCGAAGAGATTGGCGCGGCAAAATATTTCCGCTACAACGATTTCTTCGCGAACAAGGAAGACCTGATCGGCGCAGCGGACGGGTGATGGGCAATTCCTGTTCCGCTTTTATCAGGACTTGATCCGGTTGGTCACGTCCAAGCCGGCGGCGCGGTCGAGCGCACTCGATGTGATCTACCGGCACAACGACAACCGAGTGATCGCGTTTACGCGCAGCTGCTCCGGGCCAGCAGTTGCTGATCCTGGCCAGCCTGAATGACGCGCCTTTTGATCAAGGGTATTTCATCGGCACCGATTCCTCGCGGCTGCCGGCGGGCGGATGGCAGGAGATCTTCAATAGCGACGCCGCGATTTATGGAGGAGACAACGTCGGCAACGGCGGCGCGACGTTGCCGGTGAATAACGGCCAGATCAACGCGGTGATCCCGGCGCACGGATTCGTAGTTTTGCAGAAAGTGAGTTAGGTGGCGTTGCTCATCTTCGCTGCCGATGAGTGGACACAACTCAAGTACCTCTGCTCGCCCGCTAGCGCCACACTGCGTCGCCTGTCCCGGAGAGCTCCCTGTCCAGATACGTCGCGGCGCTGATCAGCGCCAGATGGGTAAATGCCTGGGGAAAGTTCCCCAGGTGCTGACCGTTCGCACCAAGCTCCTCCGAGTACAGCCCAAGATGATTGGCATAGCCCAGCAGCTTCTCAAACAGCAACTGAGCCTTTTCCAACTCCCCCGCCCGTGCCAGGCATTCGATGTACCAGAACGAGCAGGCAGTGAAGCTCCCCTCGCCACCCGGCATCCCGTCCACCTGCGTGCGTTCCGCCTCGTAACGGTGGACCAATGTGTCTTCGACCAAGCGGCTCTTCAATCGCCCTCATTGTCGACTGCCACATCGGGTCCACCGGACTGATGAACCTCATCAGCGGCATCAGCAACACCGAGGCATCCAGGATCTTGGTCCCCTTCGATTGCACAAACGACTGCAGTTCCTCGTTCCAGAAGTTTGTGAAGATGTCCTCGCGAATTGCATCGCGGGTGTTCTGCCACTCCTCTAGGGGACCGGAAAGCGAACGCTTCTGCGCCAGACGCAGGGCGCGGTCGAATGCCACCCAGCACATCAAACGTGAATGCAGAAATTCTCGGGCTCCCCCACGGACTTCCCATATCCCTTCATCCGGCCGTTGCCAGTTCTTTCCTAGCCACGCCAGAATGCGCTGGACATCCTGCCATCCTGCATACGAAATAGGGTCCCCATACTTGTTGGCCAGATAAACGGAGTCCATCATCTCCCCGTAAATATCCAATTGCAGCTGTTGGTAAGCCGCGTTTCCAATTCGTACCGGCCGTGAATTCTCGTAACCTTTCAAGTGGTCAAGCGTGAGCTCATCCAACTTCTGCCGGCCATCAACGCCATACATCACCTGCAACGGCCCTCGCTCCGCGTCATCTCCCAGCCGCTCTTTCAGCCAGCCAATAAACGCCTCCGCTTCTTCCACAAAGCCAAGCCGGATCAGCGCATAGAGCGTAAAAGTCCCGTCGCGTAACCAGGTAAAGCGATAGTCCCAGTTGCGCACTCCGCCAATTTCTTCTGGCAAAGAAAACGTCGGCGCCGCAATCAGAGATCCCTGGTCACGGCTCGTCAGCAGCTTCAACATCAGCGCCGAACGGTTGACCATCTCCCGCCATCGTCCCTTGTATTTCGATTTCGCAATCCATTTCTTCCAGAATCGTGACGTCTCATGGAATCGCTCTTCTACCCGCTCCATTTCCGGCCGCTGTCCTTGCGGACGAACCCCGCCAAAGACGAATGTCACCGCCTCGCCAGATCGCAAGCTGAACTGCGATACCGCATCCTGGGATTGTTGTTCCAGGGCAATCGACGAATGGAGTGCCATCGACGGGCAAACCTGATTCGCGGGGGTAAAGATCGCACACTTGTCTTCTATCCGGACGGTATGTCCGCACATCCCATAGTTGAATCGGGGCTGACACAGCATTTTGAAATTGACCTTGCCCTTGACTACCGCCACGGTCCGGACGATCTCATTCGGTTGTTCCCCTTTTCCTCCTAGAGGCATGTAGTCAGTCACCTCGGCAAGGCCGTCCTCCGCAAGGAACCGTGTCAGTAAGATGTTGGTCTCTGGCAAGTAGAGCTGGCGTACCCTTCGCTCCTTGAACTGTGGCTGGATCTGAAAACAGCCGCCCCGCTCGTCATCGAGCAGGGCGGCAAACACTGTGGGTGAATCAAAATTCGGATAACAAAGAAAGTCGATCGAACCTTCCATGCCCACGAGCGCAATCGAGCGCATGTTGCCGATCACGCCGTAGTTTTCAATTGGCTGGAACGTCATGCGCAGAGATCTCGTTCACCTTGTAAGGCCCAACAATCCGAACTATACCTTGCGAGGGAGTCCACCGCACTATTTTTCCTTGGCTGAGCCGTCGCTGCCTACTCGATGAATCGCGGACTCTCCGGATACAGAGAAGCCGTCGCGCAGTGATCGAGTCACAACCGCAGGGCGGCAGCCAGATCAACTACGCAGTCCAGAAACGGGCTTCGAGGAGATCGGAGCACAGCATTTCCTCCAAGCCGACTTCGGGGCCGCGAAGTTGAGAGTTTGGTCCGGCGCACAACTTCCGAGTAACCCGTCACTCGTGCGGAGCCGTGATGGCATCGCTTGTGCTCGCCAGAAGGCACTTTTTCTTGCTACGAAACGGTAGGCGTGATAGCTGAACGCGATCAGGATGAGTGTGAAAAGGCGTCCATGAGATCGCGACAAATGGTTGCGACTAGAAACGCAACCGACGCCTGCGACACCGAGTAGCCCTAGGGCCCAAGCACGACGAACAGAAATGCGATGAACACGCCGGCACCGAGTCCCAGAGTCCCTGCGGAAAACACAAGCATCGGCCTCATCACCTTCAAACGACGGTTCCGGCGAGCTTCCTCCCTCTCTGCCTCGCTCCCGTCGTTAGCACTTCCCCGAATTCGCAATCGGACGATTCGCAGTTGAAACGCGATAGAATCGGAAGCAAGATACCGCAGGCACAGCGCCGAGGCGGCGGAGAGCCCGAAGCTCACCGCAGCAATGAGAACAAGCCACTTGGCTGTGACATCCATTCGGAGTGCCGCTTCAGTAGAAGAACCGGTGGATAGGGCTCTTGACGCAACGTATCCGACACCACCGACACCCAGCAGCGCGAGACGAAGAATTTCCGCGGAGAACGCCTGGTTTCGATCGTTGATAAGGACATCTTGTTCAAACCCGTCCGCCTTGATCTCGCCGAGAGTTCTCCGATCGCGCAGAGTTCCGGCTGCCGGATCGCCCTTGTTGCTCATCAACTGTGCTCCGGGCCCGATTTAGCCACTGAGCAAGAAGTATAACCGGTTCGGCCCACGGCCCCTGGTCGTCTTTGATCGGCCGCTCAGACAAAGTTCGCAGGAACTGGGCAACACGGACGACCTACGTGATAATGCTTGCTCAGCAATTGTCCACGGCGCGTTGTTCGGGCCGTAGTGATCCGCCGCAACCGACGCGTGAAATTCTAGCCACTGTCCGTCAACCCCAGGTAGTCCGCAATCCGGAAGGAACCACGGAGCCCAACTACCAGATCAGCTCCAGCGCTGCTTCATCCGGTGGCCAGAAACGGGCTTCGAGTCCTCGAAGCCGACCTCTGGACCGGAATGACTTCCGTCAGCCGTGATCCAGGGCAAATAAGGACATGTCGGCGGGTTCACGTCAGCCTCGCCGCGCTGCTTCGATGGTGGCGATATCGATCTTCTTCATCGTCATCATCGCCTCGAAGGCACGCTTTGCCTGACCGCCACCAGCCGCAAGCGCATCGGTCAGCGCGCGCGGGGTGATCTGCCAGGATATGCCCCAGTGGTCCTTGCACCAACCACACTGGCTTTCCGTGCCGCCATTGCCGACGATCGCGTTCCAGTAACGGTCCGTCTCTTCCTGATTCTCCGTCGCGATCTGGAAGGAAAAGGCCTCGGTGTGCCTGAACACCGGGCCGCCGTTGAGACCGAGACAGGGAATGCCCACGACGGTGAACTCCACCGTCAGCACATCGCCCTCCTTGCCGCCCGGATAGTCACTGGGTGCCTTGTGAACGGCGGTCACCGCACTATCCGCAAAGGTGGCGGCGTAGAACCGCGCCGCCTCATGCGCGTCATGGTCGAACCAGAGGCAGATCGTGTTCTTTGGCTTCATATTTCGTGTGCTCCTTGTGCTCGATCCGGGCGAACGCCGCCGTCTTTGCGCGGTCCGCATCAGTGACCCACCAGTTCATTCGGTGGTCCGTCGCGGCCGACGTCTCAGATTCGTCACCAAACGTCCTGCACTTCTGAATCATATCGCCGGCAGCGACCGGCTCCGAGAACCGGAGCAATGACGGCCAATTTTCGAATGATCTCGATTCAGGTTCTTCCTGGGGATAGGTCGCTCAAAAACGGCGTTGCCTTAACCATCATGCCAGGATAGTCGCCTAACCGGTAGTAAGTTGGCAGGCCCCCTTCAAGCCACAGCGGTTAGGTTAGCGCTTGTGGGAGGCAACCCCTCAGCGGTCCCATGCAACTAAATAATTAGTTGACGTTTGTGCTTCCATCGCGTCTAATAATTTAAGCAACGGAGGATGGTTCTTGCCCCCCACGAAATCCGCAACCCTGACTGAAGCTGAACTTCGGCTTATGGACGTGCTGTGGCAGGAAGGGCCGTCGACCGTCCAGCAGGTCCTGGAAGCGCTTCCCGGCAAGTCGCCTTTGGCCTACAACTCCGTGCTCACCACCATCCGCATCCTCGAAAAAAAGGGTTATGTGCGGCACATAAAGGATGGTCGTGCTTACATTTACCGTGCTTTGATTGAGCGCGAGGAGGCTTCGCGGTCTGAGATCCGCCATCTCGCTCATCGTTTCTTCCAGAACTCACGCGAAATGCTGGTGTTGAACATTCTTGAGGACCGCGGCGTCGATGCCGAGGAACTAAATCGGCTCCGCCAGCTCCTCGAAGAAACCCAGCCCGACGGGAATAGCAACGGGGATAACAAATGACCTCTGCCCTCAACCTGAATCAGCTAGCCCGCATGTCCGCCGAGAGCATGCTGAACTGCATGCTCGAGGGCATTGCCATCGGACTTTTTGCTTGGATTCTGCTGCGGGTCGTGGGGCGGCGGAACTCCAGCACCCGCTTTGCGGTATGGTTCTTTGCTTTGCTTGCGATAGCAGCGCTTCCGGTACTGAGCGTTGCCGCATCGAGCGCCCGCGCAGGGAGCGCGGGTTCTGCCATCACGATTCCCAGTTCGTGGGCGCTCGATATTTTCTTGGTGTGGGCGGTGATTGCGGGCATGGCGCTGCTCAGGATAGGCGTTGGTCTTTGGCAATTACGAAAACTGCGCGCGAGTTGCGCCGTAATTGATGGCACAGCTCTGGACCCCGTGTTGCGGGAAACGTTGCGGGGGTTCCAATCGGTTAGGTCGGTAACCCTGTGCCAGTCCGACCGTCTGAAAGTGCCGACGGCCATCGGCTTCCTGAAACCGTTGATTGTGATTCCAACCTGGGCCTTGCACGAACTCTCGGCCGCGGAGCTGAACTCGATTCTGATCCACGAGTTGGCTCACCTGCGGCGCCGGGACGACTGGACGAATCTTGCCCAGCAAGTCTTGAAAGCGCTCCTGTTCTTTCATCCTGCAGTGTGGTGGATCGAGGGCAAGCTCGCTTTGGAACGTGAGATGGCATGCGACGACGCAGTCTTGGCTGCGACTGCAAACCCCAGAGGTTACGCGCAATGCCTGATTTCAGTGGCCGAGAAGAGTTTCATGCGCCGTGGACTGGCGTTGGCGCAAGCCGCCGTCAACCGGATGCGTCAGACGTCGCTGCGCGTGTCACAGATTCTCGATGTAAACCGCTCCAGCGCGGTCCGGGTTTGGAAGCCGGCCTTGTATTCGGTAGCCGCGTTTTTCGTTGCTTGTCTCGCGTCGTTGTCCCACGCGCCTGAACTCGTGGCATTCCAGGACCGGGCGCCGGAAGCCGTGGCGTCAGCCAGCATGCCGACTGCAACGCTGGCCCCCGCGACCGATTTCAATTCTTATGCAAAACAGGCAATCGTAACCCCGGCAAGCTTCCGCGTTGGACCGGGCGACCCAAGATCGAACGAGGCAAGATCCTACGCATTAACAGATCAACCGGCCCGGGAGAGCACGGCTTCAGCCGTGCCGCAAACCGATAGACGTCAGGGCGCCGCTTCAAGCGTAGCGCGAGACAGGAACCCAGCTGCGCAGCGGCGGTATGGGAAAGCCCGGCACGGCAGTGCCGGGGAGCGGAGCCCGGAAGGTGACAGTCCCGCAGGGACGACACTCGCCGCTGCGATCGGCCCGCTTAATTCAGAACACGCGAGAGTCTTAGATACGCGTTTCGCCAACGCGCAAATCGGCGATCACGTAGCAGCTCCACAAACAATCCTCGTAGTGATGCAGAGCACGCAATACGACGAAGCGGGGCCCATGCTTTGGAGAATCTCCGTCTACCGCGTGACCGTCGTGGATTCAACTCGCATTCCAGCGGAAACCAGAATTCCTAAAAAGATTTAAGAAAGGTCCAAGCATTCAGGCAAGCATCAGTTTAAGTCGTAAAACTAAATAATTAGTTGCACAAAGGAGAAGGTAAAACCAATGAGTCAGTGGAAAAACTGGAAAACGACATTCGGGCGCATGGCTGTGTCGGCAGTTGCAGTCGCAGCCCTTGCGTCCCTCGGTAACCTATGAAACAGCCAAGCCAATGGCCGCGCGAGCATCATCGGTCGCGGCAGCCGCAGCACCGCTCGACGACAACAGCGTGGGAGCGTTGCTCTCGCTCGACCAGGCAATGGAGACTTTGGCCGCGAGAGTAACCCCTGCCATCGTCAACGTCGCCGTGACTTCAAAAAGCAAACCAGATATGGCAGCCCAGCAGGAACTGCCCGACGACATGCAGCAATTCTTCGGCCCAGGTTTTGGTCAGGGCTTCGGCCCGCACGGCCGGCCCCAGCCGCAGATCGAGCATGGCATCGGCAGCGGCGTAATCATTTCGCCCGATGGATATATCGTGACTAATAACCACGTCATCGATGGCGCGGTGGATATTCGCGTCACCATGAGCAATCGGAAGACGATGAAGGCCAAGCTGGTCGGCGCCGATCCCTTGACCGACCTGGCTGTACTCAAAGTAGATGGTGGCAGCTTGCCCAGCATTCCTTGGGGCGACTCGACCGCGCTCCGTCCCGGACAGACGGTGCTCGCATTCGGAAATCCTCTGGGCTTCCGCTTCACGGTAACCCGCGGCATTGTCAGCGCGCTCAACCGTCCGAACCCGTTCTCGGACAACGCGCGCAAGCCGGGCGAATTCATTCAAACCGATGCAGCCATCAATCCCGGAAATTCCGGCGGCCCGCTGGTTAATGCACACGGCGAAGTGATCGGAATCAACACATTCCTGGTTTCCTCCTCGGGAGCGTTTTCCGGAATGGGTTTTGCCATTCCCACGCAGATCGTCCAGCCCACCGTGGATACGCTGATCCGCGACGGCAAAGTAACCCACGGCTACATGGGAATCGGAATCAGCGACGTGACCCCAGAGAACTCCGCCTTCTTTAACGTGAACGATGCCAGTGGAGCGGTGGTGACTCAGGTCGAACCCGATTCACCCGCGGCCAAGGGCGGCTTGAAAGTCGGCGATGTGATCACCGAACTCGACGGCAAGAAAGTCAGCGATGCCGGCGAGCTTCAGGTCGAAGTCGGACAGAAGCATCCGGGCACAACCATCAAACTGCAGGTAGTTCGCGACGGCAAGAACGTAAACGTTCCAGTAACGCTTGAGGCGATGGGAAACCGTGACAAGCAGGGCACCGAAATCGGCGAAGCCGACCACGGAAAAATGCGCTGGGGGCTAGGCCTCGGCGACATGACTCCTGACCTTCGTGAGCAACTACAAGCTCCCAAAGATCTCCACGGGGCCGTGATCGAGCAGGTGCAGCCAGGCAGTTCGGCGGACAATGCCGGTCTGCAACGCGGCGACGTCATCGTCCAGGTCAACCGCCACGACGTCCAAAGCGCGTCCGATGTTCAACAGGCACTCGGAGGCGTGACGAAGGGAAAAGACGCTTTGATCCTGGTCTGGTCCAACGGCGGCAACACCTTCCGCGTGCTGCATGCGCCTGAAGGTTCATAACCGTAGGAGAGCAATGTTGCAGCGGGGTAGCCCGGCCTTTCGCGTTCGTTGCGAAGGCCGGGTTGTTTTGCGAGTGGCCCTAATAAAGCCGGGTGCCCCGCTCCTTGCGTTTTTTGCAAGGGGCGGGAGAGTCAACGGTCACATCTTCGGCCCAGCAGTCGTTCGGGGACAGCGAATCGACGCCGATGTGGCAGCCACCCTTCTACAACTTCAATGTTTGGACGGAACAAATGCGTAAAGAATCTGCGCTACAAGCATCGCAATCCAGTGAAGCGGGGCCTGGTGCCAGAGCCTGAGCAATCGCCGTGGAGTAGCTTTCGCCACTACAAGTATGGAGAGGAGGGGCGATCCGCATCAATGATTGTGATTTGATGCGGACGAGTGTAGCTGAACCGGCTGTGATCGATCCAAGCACCCGCCCCTTGCAAAAGACGCAAGGAGCGGGGCACCCGGCGGTAGTAGGCGAAGGCACTTTGCGACACGCCTTCCATCACGCCGTCCCAGACTTGGACTATGGTCGATGGAGATCCACCAGCACCACCTCCGAATGCTCCTGCACTCGTTCGAGGACAATTTCAGGGCCGTCCGCGGAAATGTCGAAGTCGCGAATATCAAAGTCCGGGGGGAGGTAAGTCAACTGCCGCTCCGCGCCTGTCTCCATGTCCATTGACCAGAGATTCTTATGTCGCATATCTCCGCGCAGGAACACGAGTTCGCGTCCCTTGTGGAGGAAGGCCAAGTGCCTCGCGCCACGAGTCAAGGTTAAGGCAGGGAAGGGATGCACGGCGGCGTCGGCAGTGACGGCTTTAACCGGATATGTGGTACCAATGTCAGCGCCCGAATAAACGACGAAGCGGCCGTCGGGCGCCCAGGCGGGATCGACCGAGTACTCCTGGACAAATACGGTCGGCGGTCGGCCATCGATCGGCACGCGGAAAAGGTGGGCGATGCCCTGATCGTTCGCCGCCGAGGTGACCGACTGACCGTCGGGTGCCCACGCTGGAGCACCCTGCAGGTCGAGCGCGTCGGTCACAATCCGGGCGTTCGCGCCATCGACTTGCATTACGTACAAGAACGTTTGCCCGTGTTGGCGGGCCGAGAATGCGATGTGATTTCCATCTGGGGCGATTGCCGGGCCGCCAACGACTTGCGCTCCCTGGCCACTCCACAACTCCGTTGCGACCCCGCCCGCAAGCTTCCAGATGCTCTCGCTCGTACTGGTCGCAGAAACATACAGAAAGAAATTCGGACCGAGTCGGGGAGAGAACGCTGTGTCGGTCGTCAGCGGTATTCGAGCTGGCGCCAATGCCTGAGCGGTAGAATCGGCGGTCCATAAACGCCAAAGCGTCTTCATCGGAGTTGCAAGCGTGGCCACCAGACGGCGGCTGGTCGCGTCGGTCGCCAGTGACGTGTACTGATCGAGGCCAGAACTCACTCGATGCGGAATGCGCCGCTCGACATCCATGCTATAAAGCCACGGCCCCTTACCGTCGGAATCGCTCAGGAGGTACATCAGAGTGTGCCGATCCAGAAAAACCGGATAACTCACGCGGCCCACGTGCGACGTGATCCGTTCAGGGGCTCCGCCGGATGGAGGGATGCGCCAGATGTCCAATTTGTCTGGAAGAGCACCCTGGACGAAGTAGATGAACGCATCGTCGGGCGACCACAACTGAAAGTGCGCGTGGATCCCGGCCGGTGCGGTGAAGATAAGCCGCGCCTTGGCTTGCTGGCCGCCGTCCAACACGAACAACGGATCTCCAGGTCCTGGCGTGTGATACGCCAGTCGTGAGCCGTCGTGCGACCAGTCGAACTCTGCCGCGCCTTCAAGGTATGTCCTCGGCTGCCCGCCCAGGGTCGGAACGGCCCAAACGCTGATGTCACCTTCGCTCGCAGCATTTTTCCTGCGAACCCAAAACGTAACCAGAGAGCCATCGGGCGAGAACCCCAGCGTGCGGATCGATGGATTGACCAGTTCCGTCTGGCTCCCGTGGGTCAAGTTGTGAAACTGCCCTGAACCTACCTGCGTGACCCATACGTCCATCTGTCCGTCCCGATCCGACAGAAACGCTACAAATTGTCCGTCGCGTGACACCGCAGCGGCCTGCTCCACTCCCTCGAACTCCGTGACCGTCTGGAATCGCGCGGCTGCCATCGGGTCTTGCCAAAAATACTCCGTCCTTGTAAGCCAGAGGCTTGCGCCTACCGCCAGAAGTACGGCTACTCCCACGAGCAGCAACCGCAGGCGGATAGAAAGAACTCTCTCTTGAGTGGGCAAAACCGCAGGCCCCGAAATTACCTGAACTGGCGGTGGTGGTGGTTCCACGTGCGGATTCGAATCCCCATTCTTGCAGATCACCGGGGCGGCAAAGCGGTATCCCTTCCCGACTACGGTTTCTAAGAATTGAGGCTTCTCAGGGTCATCCCGAAGCGCCATGCGGATCTTGCGGACAGCGGTGTTGATGCTTTGATCGACGTCAACGAAAACGTCCTTCCGCCAAAGGTGCCCGGCAATCTCCTCGCGTGACACTAACTCCCCGCGCCTCTGAACCAAAAAGATCAGCAATTCCATGGGGAGTTTCTCCAGGCGCAATGAGCGTGTACCCCTTTGCAGCCGATAACGCGACTGATCGAGAGTGAAATCTCCGAAATGGAACTCTTGGGGCGTAAATTCTCCCGATGTTTCCGGCCGTGTGTTGCCGGAAATCATGCGCCATAATCCGACAAGAAGCAACTTCACCAGCAACTTAGGGGTTTATCGAAACTTCATCTCTTCTTCATGGGACCTCCATTGCTTACCACGCGGCCTTTCAGCGATAAGCGGGCTGGCAACAACTCAGACTTGGAGGTCTGGCATGAAGAACAAGCATTTGTGGTTTGTGGCACTGATCGGGCTTCTCGTACTGGTGGCAAGCGTTGGCGCAGTGGCCCAAAATCGGGCACCCGAGAGACTTAACTTTAGCGGGCTAATCAATGCCTATTCACCCCAAACCAGCACGACAGGTCCTTATGAGGTTCGGGGCACGTGGAACTTGCTGCTAAGGGGAAACTCAGGCAAGGCGGATTTTTCCGCGACCTTGAACATGGTGCTGTCGGACGGTTGGGTGTTAACGTTGGGAGATAAGAACTTTGATCCGAGCGTCAGGGGCGCCCACACTCACCATGTCACTCTCCGCAATGCCACTGTTACGCCGATTACGGGCGGATTTAAGGTGAATGGTACGGCCACGATCACCGCCAATGGAACCAATAACCCGATGATTTCACCATCACCCGTGGAGGTCGACATTGTAGGTGGCACGAACGTCAAATTCTCCAATGTCACATTGACCTTTGGCGCGCCAGCCTCAAACCATTTTGGAACCGAGCCTCTTCCCGGCGTAGTTCAAAGGCCCGGAGAATAAAAGGTAGTTGTACCGGACCGGTGGGAACTGTGCCCGAGTGCCGGGTGCCCCGCTCCTTGCGTTTTTGCAAGGGGCGGGAGGGTTACACGGCACATCTTCGGTCAGCATTGGCCCTCAACATTCCTCGGTCGAATCTGAGGGTTGGCGGCACGGCCGAAGCCATGTCCTTCCCACGAATCTCGCTGAGTGCCGTTTCTTCCTTCAAAGGACAAATCAGTCTCGCTCCAGGACGTCATCCTGAAGGCCCGCGCCCTCTCCAGCGGGCCGAAGAATCTCGCGCACAGTCTTTCGCTTTGACCCAACGCCGCACCGCCGTTTCCTCCCCGCCGTAAACCAGTCGATTTTTCCCTTGACCCGGGCATCTCAATCCGGATAACATAATGACAGCTATATTAGCTGTTTGATAACAGCTCTGATTTTTCAGTTCTTTGACAAGTTTCGATATCAGCCGACAGGAGTTCCCGGCCCGGAAAACAACCTGCCTCCCACCAAATGCCCCCCGGTAAGTCCTTTAGAAGAGATATTGTAGAAGGGGTATCTCCAACTCTCCGCTTGTTTTCACAGACTTAACAAGGCATAAGGAGCTGAGATATCCCCTCTCGTAAGTCCTTTAAAAGGGATATTTTACGAGGGTATCTCGAAAATATATCCTTTGTTTTCATGGATCTGGCAAGAAAACGCGTTTTTTGGGGTATATACCCTGTACTGAATGGTAATCGAGTCGCGATATTGGTTACTAAAGAGTAACTACACGCGAGCGCTAGAACGCCGACCCTGAGCCGAGCAGGCTGTACAGCAGGACGACCAGCACGATGCCGGTGAAGATCATGTACATGCGATCTTCCTCGGCGGCGAATCCCCAGATCGAGAAAGCGACGCGGACGACTGGGGTAGCGATGAGCAACAACAGTCCGAACTGGATGATGCCTCGGCCGTGCATTCCGTAGGCGTCGCGGATGATTCCGCTCAGACTTTTTAGATCGGAGGGTTCGCCGCGGAATACCCGGTAATTCGCAGGCTCGCGGCCATGCCGGGCCAGGTAAATCGCAGCTCCGACCGATACCACGAAAGCCGACAGAGAGACTCCGGCACGCAGCAGATTGCCGACAATTTCTTCGATGGTTTTGTCCGTCCAATTGCGGGTTGCGGCCACGTCAGATCCCTCCGGTTAGTCCCTTGTAAAGCATTTGCAAGCCAAGCACGGCAATCACGAGGCTGAACACGATTCGCAACACCTTGGTTTCCGCCTTCATCAATATGTGCGCCCCCAATAACGAACCAGCAAGGACTCCCAGCATCACGGGCATCGAAAGGCCGGGATCGACGTAGCCTCGGTTGAGATACACGCCCGCGCTGGCCGCGGCGGTAACGCCAATCATAAAGTTGCTGGTCGTGGTAGAAACCTTGAACGGAATTTTCATGGCCTGGTCCATGGCAAGTACTTTCACCGCTCCCGAACCAATACCAAGCAGCCCGGAGAGCGCGCCCGCCCCGAACATAAGGCTGAAACCGAAGGGCACGCGTTGCACATTGTAGTGCCGCGTTCCACCCTCTTCCGACGGGAAGTCTCCATTCAACCGCAAGCGCGTGGCCAGGGGATCGGGCGGCAGATTGCGTTCTGCCCGGGGTCGCGGCTTTCTCGAAAGGTATGCGGAATAGAGAAGCATTACGCCGAAGATCACGGCGAGGGCTCTGGTCGAAATGAAGGCTGCGAGAAAAGCTCCTACCAATGCACCTGACGTGGTTGCGATCTCGAGGAACATTCCGATGCGGATATTCGAGAATCCCTCCTTCACGTAGGCGGCGGCAGCGCCCGACGAAGTCGCAATTACGGAGACCAGGGACGCTCCGATGGCATAGCGGATGTCGACTTTAAAGAAGAGGGTGAGGAGCGGGACGAGTACGACTCCGCCGCCAAGTCCAGTGAGCGATCCCAGGAAACCAGCCACAAACGACCCGGCCGCTACCAGAATCGTGAATTCGATAATATTCATCGCACCCCCGAAGAAAGAGTTTGCCACATCTGGTGAGTTAGAAGTGTAGCGCGGTGAGTGTTTTATGGGGGCGGTGAGATGCAGACCGACCCGCTGGGCAACCGGGGGTCAGGAGATGCTCCCTCAAGAACAGGATCAAAGGAAAGTTTTCGCTCGGTCCCCGGACGAGCGTCTGCGCCTTCGTCGTGGTGCTTGCACTCTGCCAATTCATTCAGGATTCACCAAATATTCATCAATCTTTAATAAACCACAGATAGCATCAGCAGTCTCACAAAACCCTGCATGAGAGCACAGCAGAAGTCGCACCAGTATTTTTGCCGATTGTCCATCTTTGAATGACTCGGGAGGAGAAATGAAGCACGCAATGGCTTTGGCGTTGGCGTTTGCGCTGGTAGCTGGCGCTTTCGCGGCGCCCGCACCGCAGGATACGACCGCAGGCAGCAGCAAGAAGAAGGCGGTCGCCAAGACGTCTGCGCCGAGCGTATCGACCCAGCTCAGTGAAATGAAGCAGGCGATCGATGCGCAGCAGCGGCAGATTCAACAACTCACGCAACAAGTACAGAGTCGTGATGCGGCAATCCAGCAGTTGCAGCAACAGGTGGGTCAAGCCCAGAGTGCGGCGGGGCAGGCGGCGCAGAAGGCCGATACCGCTGCGTCGGAAACCGCGCAGCAGCAACAGGACGTCGCGGCGGTGAAGACGGACGTGACGGACCTGAAACAAAACGCCACCAACGCGGCGCTCTCGTTGCAGGAGACGCAGAAGAACATCCAGTCGAGCCTGGAGAGCCCGCTGGCGATTCATTACAAAGGGATCACAATTACGCCGGGGGGCTTCATCGCGGCAGAAACGGTGTGGCGGCAGCATGGGCTTGCCTCCGACGTTAATACGCCGTTCAACTCGATCACATTCCCGGGCGCGGCGCAGAGTCACATGGCGGAGTTCTACGGGTCCGGTCGCCAGTCGCGTCTTTCGATGTTGGCAGAAGGCAAACTGAATACTGCCAAGGTGAGTGGTTACTACGAGTCGGACTTCCTGTCGGCGGGCGTTACGTCGAACAACAACCAGAGCAACAGCTACACTCTTCGTACCCGACAGGCATGGGCTCAGGCTGCGTTGAACAACGGCTGGGCTTTCACCGGCGGTCAAATGTGGAGCCTGGTCACGGAGACCAAGAAAGGCGTTGACAACCGCACCGAAGCGCTGCCGATGACCATCGACGCGCAATATACGGCTGGCTTTAGCTGGGCCCGGCAGTTTGGTTTCCGGGTTTCCAAGGACATCAACGATAAAATCTGGCTAGCCGCCTCGGTGGAGAGTTCGCAGGAGACTCTCGGTGGGCACGGCAGTGTCACTAACTTCCTTCTGGGCCAGCAAGGGGCGGGTGGCGGCCTTTACAATGCCACCGCAAACTACTCTTACAACCCCACACCTGATTTCGTCTTCAAGGCGGCGTTCCAGCCGGGCTGGGGGCACTACGAAATCTTCGGGGTGCTGACCGACTTCCGCGACCGGGTCTACCCGCAGGGGGCGGCAACACCCAAGCCTTCCGCTGCCGGTGCGTTTAACAACTCGGCAGTCGGCGGCGGTATCGGCGCCAATATGCGGGGAACCATCCACAAGAACTGGGATGTTGGCCTGCATTTCCTGGGCGGGAATGGCATCGGGCGATACGGCACGACCGGGCTTGTGGATGCGGTCGCCCGTCCCGATGGCGTGCTGGTCCCGGTCAGGAACTATCAGACGCTGGGTACCCTCGAATGGCATAGCCCGAGATTGGACGTCTATGCCAACGTTGGCGGAGAATACGAAGACCGAGCCGCGTTCGTAAACAGTTCTGGGAAGGGCGTAGGGTACGGATCGCCGCTGTTCAGTAACGCAGGATGTTACGCGGAGACGCCACCCGCGGCTACCACCGTTACTGTTGCCACACCAATTACCGCTACCGCCCCGACCGGCGGCACCGCCACTATTCCCGTTCCCGGCGCTGTGGGCACACCGCTGACCAACGGTTTCAATCCCGGGGGGCTGTCTAACTGCAACGGAGACACGCGCAATATCATTGAAGGCACTCTCGGGTTTTGGTATCGCTTCTACAACGGCCCGAAGGGCAGAGTCCAATGGGGACCGCAGTACTCCTACGTAGTCCGCAATACCTGGAGTGGCACAGGCGGGAACCCCTCGGCGACGGAGAATATGTTCTTCACGTCGTTCCGCTACTACTTGCCGTAGACACAAACCCTCGCCTCCGCGATTTCCGTCCCTTTGCGGAGGCGAGGATTGTTTGTCTGGAAGGCTGGTTGATTCAAGGGAATTTTGCTTGACGCCGCACGGGCGTGACGCCCGCGCCTACAGCAGTTAATGCTAGGCCACGGGCAGGGTGAAATAGAAGACCGATCCATTGCCCAACTGGCTGGTAACGCCGATCTTGCCGCCGTGGGCTTCGACGATTGCCTTCGCGATCGCCAGACCCATGCCTGTCCCTTGGACCTGCAGACGCTGATCTCGACCGCGATAGAATTTCTCGAATATCAGGGACTGTTCGAAATCATCGATCCCCGGTCCACGGTCAGCGACACTGGTCATCACCATCCGGTTCCCAACTTCTCCGCTTATTTGAATCGGAGATTCGGGGGACGAGTACTTGGCTGCGTTCTCCAGCAATTGAGTTATGACTTCTGTGATCCGGCCTTCGTCCATCCGGATCAGGGGCAGGTTGGCGGGAAGCCGGACATCGACGGGATGCTGTCCCAATGCGGGTTTCGCTTTCTCGATCGCAGCCTCGACGGCTTGCTGGATGGGACGCGCCTCCAATTGCAGTTCGAACTGGTTGGCGTCGAGTTGGGCCATTTCTGCGGCTTCGCCGACGAGGCGATTCAAGCGGTCGCTTTCTTCATTGATCACGGTGAGGAGTTCCAGGCGTTGGGCAGCATCCAGGGCCGGGTTAGAGAGCAGCGAGGTGGCGGAGGCCTTGATTGCGGTCAGAGGTGTACGAAATTCGTGGGTGACTGAATCGAGCAGTGCGGAACGTAGTTGTTCGCTTTCGCGTGCGGCCTCAGCGCGGCCCAGTTTTTCTATTGCTCCAGCGCGCTCAATCGCGATCGCGATCAAGCTGCTCATCGCCTCCAGGGTTTCGCGCGAAAGCATTGCGCCGGAAACGCCCATGCTGCCAACGACCCGCACACCCATGCGGAGAGGTATGAACACCGCCTGTTTCTCGGGGTCGGTCATGGGTTCGCCGCGCATGCAGACTAACTGGAGGTCATGGAGTTCCAAGTCGTGGATGGCGGAGCTTGAACGATAGACATCGGGCCGGTTGGGCAATGCAATCGCAGCGGCTTTGACGCCGAAGCTTTCCACAATGTAGCGCGGGATTGCATTCAGGAGTTCGACTACGTTATCGCTGGAAAGTAGTTGCTGGCTGAATTTGTAAAGCCGTTCAGCCTCGCCGCGGCGCTCGTTGGCTCTTTGCGCCTCCCGGCGGGCTCGCTCTGCCAGTTGACTGGCGATGATGGCCGTAACCAGGAAAGCGAACAGGGCGACCCAATTCTGGGGATCGGCAATGGTCAGTGTGCCGACCGGCGGAAGAAAGTAGTAGTTAAAAGCGACGGTGGCGACGAGCGCCATGAAAACGGCCGGCTGCAGTCCCCAGTTTGCTGAGACGATCAGTACACCGATCAGAAAAGTGAGAGCGACCGTTGTGGGGTTCACCCCTCTCACAACGTGGTACGCGAAAACTATGACGACTACCGCGGCTGCGGTCGCAGCATAGCGTAGGGCCGACTTGAAGAGCGGTTGGTTCACGCCGCCGATTGTAGCTGATGTTCGATCATTTCCTTTGTGTACCTTTGTGTCCTTTGTGGTTCTGGCATCTGCAGTTCATCAACCACAAAGGACACGAAGGTTCACAAAGGTCGTGCACACCTGCACGGGCGGGGACGCCCGCGCTTACAGAGTTTGCCAGCGCGTCCGTAAGACGAGCGTCATAAAGGATTATCGACAATTTCTATCTGCTCGACGACAATAGCCGCGATGCCTAAAACTCCTGAGCAATGGCTGGAAGAGGCGGATCCGACGAAAAAGGGTGGCGTGTTCAAGCTCTTCCTGGGCTACGCTCCGGGCGTCGGTAAAACTTTCAGCATGCTCAGTGAAGCCATCCGCCGCCACAGCCGGGGCGAGGACGTGGTGATTGGAGTGATCGAAACTCACGGACGTAAGGCGACCGCAGAATTGGCGGCGCAGCTTGAAGCGGTTCCGCGAAAGAAGCTGGAGTACAAAGGCACGGTGTTCGAGGAAATGGACGTCGATGCCATCCGGGCCCGAAAGCCGGTGGTCGCGTTGGTCGACGAGTTGGCGCATACCAATGTGGAGGGGAGCAAGCACGCAAAACGATATCAGGATGTGATCGAGTTGCTGGATGCCGGCATTGATGTGCTTTCGACCATGAACATTCAGCATCTGGAGAGTGTCACGCCCACGGTTCAGAGCCTTACCGGCATCACGGTTCGGGAGACGGTTCCGGACTGGGTGCTCAAACGAGTGGATGAAGTGGTCATGTCGGACCTCACTCCCGAGGCATTGCAGAGCCGCATGCGTCGCGGGGATATTTATCCGCTGGACAGAGTGGGCCGTGCTTTGGGCAATTTCTTTCGTCCGGGAAATCTGATTGCGCTGAGAGAACTCGCGCTTCGGCAAGTCGCACAAGCCGTCGATCAAAGCCTGGAATCCTATCGCGAGAAGGATGAGGCCAGCGGGTCGGTTGCGGTGCGGGAGCGAATTGCGGTTTGCATCAGCTCTAATCCGGCAGCGCAGTACTTGATTGCGCGCGGCGCCCGCATGGCGCAAGCCATGGGCGGCGAGCTGCACATTGTGTATGTGGATCTAGGGCAGGACGACAACGAACCCAATCAGAAAACGCTGGCGGCAAACCTGCAGTTCGCCGAAAACGTTGGCGCTCAAATCACCAAACTGAAGGGCGGCAGTGTGGCCGAGGTGGTGGCTGACTTCGTTCGTGAGAAACACGTAACGCAAGTTGTGTTCGGACGGTCGGCCACCGGCGGATGGAGAAAATACCTGTACCTCACTGCCATTAATAAATTCCTGCGCGATGCGCCTCCCGTCGATGTACACATTGTTACGCAGGAACCTGCTTGATTCCTTCATGAACGAACATCGCCGCATCCTCGTAGTGGACGATGAACCACAGATCACACGGGTGTTACGGACCAGCCTCTCCAGTCATGGCTACGACATTCGTGTAGCGAATGATGGCGAGACCGCGCTCGAGATCATGAAGGACTGGAAACCGGACCTGGTGATCACCGACCTTTCCATGCCCAATATGGATGGGTTGGAACTGTGCCGCCGGTTGCGGCTCACCACGAAGACTCCCATCATCGTGCTCTCGGTTAAGGGTGAGGAGAGAACCAAGGTTCAGGCTCTGGATGCAGGCGCGGACGACTACGTTACCAAGCCATTTGGGATCGAGGAGTTGTTGGCACGCGTGCGCGCTAGTCTGCGCCGGGCCCCAGAGGCTGAAAACGAACAAGCTTTGTTGATTGAGATCGGTGATTTTCGCATCGATCTGGCGGCCCACAAAGTCGCGGTCCGCCACCGGAACGTTCACCTCACGCCCAAGGAATTTGATCTGCTGGTTTTTCTCGCGCGCCATCCGGGGAAAGTGGTCACCCATCGGACGCTGCTGAGTGCGATTTGGGGCGGCCAGAGTACGGAACAGATTGAGTATCTTCGCGTGTTTGTCGGGCAGCTCCGCAAGAAACTGGAGCCGGAAAGCTCCTCGCCCCGCTATATCGTGACCGAGCCCTGGGTTGGATACCGCTTTGAGCCCGGTCAATAAATTTCCTGTTTTCAACTTGATCCGTCCTAACGAACATTCTACGAACTCTTTATTCAATCCTTATGGGTTTCGTTATCCAATCAGTTGAGTTGAGGGAACGGAATAGATGGTCGTGCTACCGATCGTAAACATGCTGTTGTCCCTGGTTGGATTTCTGGCCCCGTGGCGCAAGAAAAGCCCGGTCGCCAATCGAGAACTGGCTGGAGATTCGGCAGCAGTTCAGGCACGCACCGAGCAACTCTCTGAATTCGCACAGAAAGGCTAGGGGGTTATGTCGTCGATTCACAACGTATCTGCAGAAAATTTAGCAAAACTTTTTCACCACTACCATGAGGTTCTCGCAAATGACTTTCACGGTCACGCGAGCCGGCAAGCAGATTTTTCCTGGGAAGAGGCTCCCCAAAACGAGCGCAAATTGATGATCGCCGCGGCTCGGCTGACGCTGCTCGAACTGGCCGCTACTTCTGAGGGAGAGCCATCCAATCGACAGTATTTTGCCAAGCCGGGCGAGGCGGACTGGGGTTGCTAGCTCTCATTACCGTGGAGAGTAACCTTTATGAATTCCTTACGAACCGTTTAGCTCACTTTTACGCCCGAAGTTGTGAAATGACTCTCGCGGCGTTTTCCTGACAATTGTGCTGGATGGTCAGAATGAAACTAGTGCTCACTTTCTTGTGTGCAGGCGCGGTGATTTTCATGCTGCGGTTTCTTGCTGCGCCATTCTGAAGGAAGGAAAGAGTGGATCCGCACGACCGACTCGAGTCTACTTCGCGAAGTTCAATCCAGCGAAGCGACGTGGAGAAGTCATATTTATGAATTCCAAAAATCATGTTTACAAGTCTGCAGTCGAAAACGGCAAGCGGGCGGCCTTCATGGTAATCGCCGCGGTGTTTCTGGCACAACCGCTCCATGCTCAACACACGCCGGATGATGTTCCAACCGTCGCTCCGGTGCCGGCGCAATCGCAGGCGAGCGCCGCGAGTCCGCAAAGCGAGCAAGAGATCGTGGACGAGCTTGCGGCCATGAAGAAACGCATCGAACAGCTTGAACTCGCACTGAAGCAGCATGAGTCTGCGGAGCAGCCGACTACGGTCGTTCATTCCGCGAAAGCGAGCGCACCGGTGGGCGTTTCTCCGAGCAACGCAGTTACGAGCACCGCTCCTCCCGAGGCCCAGGCCGTACTGTCTCAAACGGCTGCGCCGGCGAAACCGGCTAAGGCAGAGCCGTTTGCCTTCGCCGACTGGACCTGGCTGAATGGCAACAGTCGTGTGAAGGAACCTCCGTTCGATACAAAATTCTTTACGCCGGAAGTCCAAGCCGACGTCGATTACATTATCGATCTCAACCATCCGAAAGATGACACCATCGCGGGATCGAGTGAGGTATTTCGGGCGTACGAAGTTCAGCTGACCCAGCTCGGAGTCGGTGGCGATTTCCATTTTGACAATGTTCGCGGCAGGTTGATGACGCAGTTTGGTATGTATTCGACGACGACGCCTCGCAACGACGCCAGCCCGGCGCGCGGACAATGGCAACTTGCGGATGCTTACCGCTACGTTTCCGAAGCCTACGGCGGATACCACTTCAATGTGCTGCATGGGATCAACGTCGATGCGGGAATCTTCATGTCTTATATCGGCCTGTTCAGCTACTACAACGCCGATAACTGGGCCTATCAACCCTCGTACGTCTCCTCGAACACGCCGTGGTTCTTCAATGGCGTGCGGGTGCAGATCTTCCCCAGTGAGCACTTGAAGATCGAGCCCTGGTTTATTAATGGATGGCAGTCTTACGGACGCTTCAATAACCGGCCGGGTATTGGAGCGCAGATCCTATGGCGGCCGAATGGCAAGTTCGAGCTTCTTGGCAACCAATACATACTTGGCGAGGATACCCTGAACGTTCCCGGCCGCGTGCGCTATCACACCGACGACAGCATCGAGTACAAGTATTACGAGAACCCGACGAAATTCCTGAGTCAAGCCGCTTTTTCGCTGACCGGCGATATGGGATGTGAACACGGCGGCGGTGTGAGCTGCGCGGGCGATTCGGCGAAGGGTCCCAAGCAGGACTTCCTGGGCTTCATGCTCTACAACCGCCTGTGGTTCCACCGGAACCTTTACGGCTTCACACTGGGCGGCGGAAAGATCAACAATCCGGGGCGGTATCTGGTGTTGTTGCCGCCCATCAACGGTGCAACCGCGGCTTCGGGGACGCCCTACTTCACTCAGAATCCCGGCGATCCATATAAGGCATGGGACGCGTCCGCCACCTTCGACTACATGCCCAGCCAGTACATTACGTTCCGCTGGGAGTTCGACCATCGGGCGGCGAACGTGCCCTACTTCTCCGGTCGAGGCGGGATTACGCCTCCGGGTGGCAACACTGGAGCACCGGGCTCGGCGGTGCCAGGCTTCACCCCGGATCTGGTGAGGGACGAGAACCGGCTCAATCTGGCGATATTGGTCAAATTCTAGTATCTATGGCTTCTGGCGGCGATTTTTCGACAGGAGCCTGGAACTATGACTCGTTCATTTTCGAGTGTTGCTGGTGGTTCTTTTGGAACGTGCAGATCCGCGGAAACTTTGTTCGTGCTGGTGCTGATCGCGTTCCCATGCTCGTTGACAGTACGAGCACAGAGCCAAGTAGGCGCTGCTTCGACGGATGTTGGTGCAGCCCAAACCAATGCAGGCCTGCAACAACGAGTTGGAGAACTTGAAGGCGAAGTCGCTGAATTGAAGCGTATTGTGAAAGAGCTACAATCAAATTCGCAGTCGGCAGGTGGTTCCCAAGACCCACCGATCGCGCAGTTGACGTCCAGTGCGCAATCGCAGCCCGCTCCAGTGGAACCGTCAACGCTCACTCCGCGGGACAGGGCCAGTCTCGATTTTTTTCGCGACACTACCATCAACGTTGGGGTGGACGGGTATTACGCCTACAACTTCAACGCTCCCGTCGGGCGAGTCAATCTGCTGAGAGCTTACGACGTGCTCAGCAACAGTTTCAGCTTGAATCAGGCGAGTGTGATCTTTGATCACCCGCCGGACGTTGCGGCTGGGCGGCGTTTCGGGGGCCGTCTGGACCTTCAATTCGGTCAGGCGACGGATACGCTGCAGGGGAATCCGTCCAACGAACCGCGGCCGGACATCTATCGGAACATTTTCCAGGCGTACGGCACCTACATTGTGCCGGTTGGCCGCGGCTTGAATGTGGATTTCGGAAAGTTTGCCAGCTCGCTTGGAATCGAAGGCAATTACACCAAGGATCAGATGAACTATTCGCGATCATACTGGTTTAACTTCCTGCCCTTCTACCACATGGGCTTCCGAACCAGTTACCCAATCAACGATCACCTTGCCCTGAACTACTGGCTGATCAATGGCACGAATCAGGTCGAACCCACCAACAGCTTCAAAGATGAGTTGTTTGGCTTTACCGCGACGCCCCGCAAAACGATCACCTGGACTGTGAATTACTACTTCGGTCAGGACCATCCCGATCGCGTCAGCGTGGCGCCCACCTCGCCGATCCCGGTGCAGCCGGGCCTCAGTTTCGCGCCGATTATTCCCGCTCCCAATGGCCGACTTCATATCTTTGACAGCTATGTGAGCTGGCAAACCACGCCGAAAGTTACCCTGGCCATCGAGGGTGATTACGTCATAGAACGGCTGTGGATAAATTCCGCGCCGGGAGAATCGTCAGCGCCATTTCATGCCGATGGAGGCGCAGCCTATTTGAAGTATCAACTGAATCCCAAGTTCGCAGTGGCCGGCCGCGCCGAGTATCTCTCCGATCGCGGCGGCCTATTCAGCGGCCTGAATCAGGCGTTAAAGGAAACGACGGCAACGTTTGACTACGACGTCGCGAACGGTTTCCTGATGCGTTACGAATGGCGTCGCGATTTCTCGAATCAACCTTCATTCCTCACCGATACGCAAGGTGTGCTAAGCAAACAACAAAATACGGTCACGCTCGGACTGATCTGGTGGTGGGGCCGCAAGGAGGGCGCGTGGTGAGCCCGGCCGCAAAAAACACACACTTGGGAGATCGCTTATGAAAGACATTATCTTCATTGCCGTAACGCTGGCATTTTTCGCGATTGCCATCGGCTACGTACGATTCTGTGATCGGATTCGCTGAGGTGAACTGTAAATGACTATTGAATCGATCCTCATGCTGGCCGTCAGCGTTTTGTTGATGGTCTACCTGCTTTATGCGCTATTGATGCCGGAGAAGTTCTGATGACGGTGAATGGCTGGATTCAGATAATCGTATTCCTGGTCCTGATACTCGCGGTCACTAAACCGCTGGGCGTATTCATGGCTCGGGTTTTCAATCGTGAGCGCACGTTCCTTGATCCGCTTGCGCGACCAGTCGAGCGCTTGCTGTACCGCGTGACTGGAGTCGACGAGAACCACGAGATGAGCTGGAGGGAGTATGCCGTTTCCATGCTCTTGTTCAGCGGCATGTCCATGGTCCTGCTGTACTTGATCGAGCGGGTTCAGCAGTGGCTGCCGTGGAATCCGCAGAAGTTCGGAGCAGTGGCTCAGGATTTGGCCTTCAATACGGCTGCGTCCTTCACCACCAACACCAACTGGCAGAATTATGCGGGTGAGGCCACGATGAGCTATCTCACCCAGATGGCTGGGCTCGCGTATCACAACTTCGTGTCGGCGGCTGTCGGCATCGCGCTTGCCATCGCCTTCGTGCGGGGTATTGCGCTGCGGGAAAAGGAAACCATCGGCAACTTCTGGGTGGACATGACGCGCGCCACGCTCTGGCTGCTGCTGCCGATGTGCATCATCTACGCTCTGGCTCTGGTTTCTCAAGGAGCTGTGCAGAACCTGAAACCGTATGACACGGTAAAGCTGGTTGAGCCGCAGCAAGTGCAGAAGATCGGAGCGGATGGTAAGCCGATGGTCGGCCAAGACGGCAAACCAGTAATGGATGCGGTAACCGATCAGACCGTGGCGCAAGGTCCGGTCGCGTCCCAGGAAGCCATCAAGATGCTGGGCACCAATGGCGGTGGTTTCTTTAACGCTAATAGTTCCCATCCGTTCGAGAATCCCACGCCGCTCAGCAATTATCTGCAGATGCTTTCGATTTTCATCATCCCCGCGGGCCTGACCTATACTCTCGGACGCATGACTGGATCGCAACGCCATGGATGGGCGGTGTGGGCGGCAATGGCCTTCTTGTTCCTGTCCGGAGTCACCACCGCGTACTGGGCGGAGGCGCGTGGCAATCCGCTGCTGAAGGGAGCGGATCAGCAGGTAAGCACATTACAGCCCGGCGGCAACATGGAAGGCAAGGAAGTCCGCTTCGGCATCGCCGACTCCGCTCTATTTGCCACGGTCACAACCGACGCAAGTTGTGGGGCGATTAACGGTTGGCACGATTCTTATACCCCGCTCGGTGGAATGGTCCCGCTGGCCAACATCATGCTCAGCGAAACTGTCTTCGGAGGCGTCGGCGCCGGGCTTTATGGCATCCTGATCTACGTTGTCCTGGCGGTGTTCATCGCCGGGCTCATGGTCGGCCGCACGCCGGAGTACTTGGGCAAGAAGATCGAAGCCTACGACGTGAAGATGGCGATGCTGGTCACGTTGGTGTTTCCTCTCGTAATTCTGGTGCTTACTGCTATCTCGTCTGTCCAAGGATTTGGCACATCCAGCATCAGCAACCCGGGCCCGCACGGTTTGACGCAGATTTTGTACGCCTTTACATCTCAGGCAGGCAACAACGGCTCAGCCTTCGGAGGACTGAACGGGAACACTCTGTGGTACAACACCGCAGGCGCAATGACCATGCTGGTGGGCCGATTCTTCATGATCATTCCCATGCTGGCGATCGCCGGCAATTTGGCCAAAAAGAAATATGTTCCGCCGTCGCTGGGGACGTTCCCCGTGACCACGCCTCTGTTCAGTGTGTTGTTGGTGGGTGTGATTCTCATCGTGGGGGCCTTGACGTTTTTCCCGGCACTGAGCCTGGGACCGATTCTCGAGCACCTGCTGATGTCAGTCGGAAAGACTTTCTGAGGAAATATGGCGGATAAGAAGAAATCGAAATCTATCTGGGACATGAAAATCGTGCGCCGTGCGCTTTGGGATTCCCTGGTGAAGCTGGATCCGCGGAACATGATGAAGAATCCGGTGATGTTCGTGGTCGAAGTTGGCAGCCTGGCCACGAGCATTCTGCTGATTCGCGATGTTCTCCGGCATCAAGGAGCGTTCGGCTTCAACCTCCAGATCACGCTCTGGCTTTGGTTTACAGTCTTGTTCGCGAATTTTGCTGAGGCCATGGCAGAAGGGCGGGGCAAAGCCCAAGCCGACTCGCTGCGGAAAGCCCGAGCAGAGACGATTGCCAATCGTCTGCTCCCCGATGGGACGACGGAACAGATTGCCAGTTCTAAACTGCGTTCTGGCGACTTGGTGAGAGTTGTAGCCAGCGAGTTCATCCCCAGTGACGGTGAGATTCTTGAGGGCGTGGCTTCCGTGGACGAATCGGCAATCACCGGAGAATCCGCACCTGTAATACGCGAAGCCGGGGGTGATCGCTCAGCGGTGACAGGCGGTACGCGGGTGCTCTCGGACTGGCTGAAGATCAAGATTACGTCCAACCCTGGCGAAACATTCCTCGATCGCATGATCGCGCTGGTGGAAGGTGCCGAGCGCCAGAAGACTCCGAACGAAATCGCGCTGAACATTTTGCTAGCAGGCTTGACGATTATCTTTCTCCTTGCGGTCGTTACTCTGCAGCCATTCGCGATTTACTCGGGTTCGCCGCAAACGGTATTCGTGCTGGTTTCGTTGCTGGTTTGTCTGATTCCAACAACGATAGGAGGACTTCTCTCCGCCATCGGAATTGCCGGTATGGACCGCCTGGTGCAGCACAACGTGTTGGCCATGTCTGGCCGAGCAGTCGAGGCTGCTGGCGATGTCAACACGCTTCTGCTCGACAAGACCGGAACCATCACACTGGGCAACCGGCAAGCCTCGGAATTTGTTCCAGCGCCCGGGATCACTGAAGCACAGATGGCGGACGCAGCACAGCTTTCCTCGTTGGCCGATGAAACTCCGGAAGGCCGCTCCATCGTAGTCCTGGCTAAAGAACGCTACGGTCTTCGAGGCAGAGAATTGGGCTCCCACGAAGCAACATTCATTCCGTTCACCGCCCAAACCCGTATGTCGGGTGTGGACATGGATGGCCGCGAGATTCGCAAGGGTGCCGTGGACGCCATTACAAAATATCTTACTCAGAATGGCACGGTCCTTCCCAAAGAGATTCAAGCTGCCGTCGAGACCATCGCACGTTCAGGGGGGACACCGCTGGTGGTCGCTGAAAATCGTCGTGCGCTCGGTGTGATCCACCTCAAGGACATTGTGAAAGGCGGAATGCGCGAGCGCTTCGATCAGCTTCGCGCCATGGGAATCAAGACCGTGATGATCACCGGAGACAATCCGCTGACCGCAGCCGCCATCGCGCGGGAAGCCGGCGTGGACGACTTCCTCGCGGAAGCGACTCCTAAGGACAAAATGGACTTGATTCGTGGCGAGCAAAAGCAGGGCAAGCTCGTGGCAATGACCGGCGATGGCACAAACGATGCTCCCGCCCTGGCGCAGGCCGATGTTGGCGTGGCGATGAACACCGGCACGCAGGCAGCAAAAGAGGCCGGAAACATGGTCGATCTCGATTCAAATCCGACCAAGCTCATCGAGATCGTCGAAATCGGCAAACAATTGCTGATGACCCGCGGTGCCCTGACCACGTTTTCGATCGCCAACGACGTGGCCAAATACTTCGCGATTATTCCGGCAATGTTCGCCGCTACTTTTCCCGTGCTGAATACGCTGAACATCATGCAGCTCAAGACTCCGCAATCGGCCATCTTGTCGGCTGTAATTTTCAATGCTCTGATTATCGTTGCCTTGATTCCGCTAGCGCTGCGCGGAGTGAAGTATCGGCCTATGGGAGCTGCCGTCCTCCTGCGCCGCAACCTCTGGATCTACGGAGTCGGCGGCATCATTGTGCCCTTCGTAGGAATCAAGCTGATCGATATGCTCATTACCCGCGTGGGAATGGCCTGAAAGGACTGCTATGAAAAAGAACTTGATAACGTCGGTGCTGATGACGATCGCGACCACCGTTCTGCTGGGAATCGTTTATCCATTGGTGGTCACGGGGCTGGCGCAATTGTTTTTCAAAAATAAGGCCAACGGCCAGCTGATTGTCCAGAATGGCAAAGTCGTGGGCTCGCGCATCATCGGCCAGGCGTTCGTCGGTCCCGGCTATTTCCACTCCCGGCCTTCCGCGGCAGGCAGCGGATATGACGCCGCAAATTCCAACGGCTCGCAACTCGGCCCCACCAATCAGCACTTGATTGAACGGGTTAAGACAGATGTAGCCAGCAATCAGATGGACAATCCGGGCCAACCGGTGCCGGTTGACTTGGTAACCGCGTCGGCCTCAGGGCTCGATCCCGATATCTCTCCCGCAGCGGCTGAGTTTCAAGTTCGCCGAATCGCCCGCCAGCGCGGAATTTCAGAAGATCAGGTGGAGCGGCTCGTTCAAGAGCATACTCAGTCACGCCAGCTAGGCCTGCTCGGAGAGCCGCGGGTCAACGTTCTCGAACTGAATCTCGATCTCGACGCGAAGTTCCCGCAGAAGTAGCGCCCGGCCTCCATTAGAAATGCGCTGCGAATGCTAAACTTTCAATCGTGGCTCGCATCAGTCATCTGGAATGCACAAAGTGTGGCGCATCGATTGACGCCACCCGTCCGCAAACCGTCTGCCCGAAGGACGGAGGCGTACTTTACGTCCGCTACAAACTCTCCGCGCTGAAACCGAAATTCACGACCGCCTCCCTCGCCGGACGCACGCCCACCATGTGGCGCTACGCCGAGGTTCTGCCCGAGGCCGAACCGGTCTCGTTGGGCGAGGGTTTTACTCCCATGCTGCCGTCCCGCGAGTTTCCCAACGTATATATAAAGGATGAAGGACTAAATCCGACGGGTTCGTTCAAGGCCCGTGGCATGTCGGTCGCAGTGACGATGGCGAAGGCATACGGTCTGAAAAAGTTAGCTGCTCCCTCGGCGGGAAACGCGGCCAGCGCATTGGCAGCGTATGCCGCCGCGGCCGGCCTCGAAGCCCATATCTTCATGCCCAAGGATGTACCGCTCGCGAATCGAGTGGAGTGCGAGAGCTATGGCGCAAAAGTCACCTTGGTCGACGGCTTGATCAGCGATTGTGCCCGCATGGTTGCCGAGAGAAAAGAGAAAGAAGGCTGGTTTGATGTGTCCACGCTCAAGGAGCCTTTTCGTGTGGAAGGCAAGAAGACCATGGGCTACGAGGTCGCCGAACAGTTGGGATGGCGCATGCCGCAAGGCATCATCTATCCCACCGGAGGCGGAGTCGGATTGATCGGAATGTGGAAGGCGTTTGAGGAGATGCAGGACCTGGGCTGGATCGGGGCGGAGCGTCCACAAATGATCGCAGTCCAGGCAGCGGGCTGCGCCCCAATCGCGAAAGCGTGGGATGACGCGACGCCCACCGCGGAATTCTGGCCGAACGCCGCGACTCTGGCCGCAGGTCTTCGCGTGCCCAAGGCATATGGGGACTATTTGATTCTTGATATTCTGAAAAAGAGCGGCGGGGTGGCTCTCGCTGTGACGGACGACGAAATCATGGATGCGTTGCGGCGATGGGCTCGGGTGGAAGGAGTTTTTGCGGCTCCGGAAGGAGCGGCAGCGCTGGCCGCTTATCGAAAACTGCGCGCCAGCACATTCTTTGGTCCGGACGACAAGGTGGTGCTGTTCAACACGGGATCCGGGTTGAAATACCTGGACGTGATCGAAGGCCAAAAGAAGTCCGAGCACCAATTGGCTCTCGCCTCGCGGCAAATCGGCGGAATTATCGGACCATATTAGTAGTTGCGGAGGCGTCCCGCCTGTACTGCGACGGCGGATGCCGTCGGGACAGCGGGGAAGCTGCCGGCGCTACAAAGCCAAATCATGACTGATCGTCTCTACTACCATGATTCTTTTCTGTCCGAATTCGACGCCGAGGTGTTGGATCTTTCTGCGTCGAATTCTGATCCGCGCCCTGCGATAATTCTCGATCGCACCGCCTTCTATCCCACCAGCGGAGGACAGGTCTTCGATACAGGTTGGATCTTTCCCTCCGGGACGACAGACGCGAACAACAGATTGCGCGTGACTGAGGTGATGGAAAGCGACGACGGACAGATCCTCCACCTTCTCGAAAATGTGGGACCAATTCAGAAAGGCACACGAGTCCATGGTCTCATTGACGTTGGCCGTCGCGGCGATCACATGCAGCAGCATTCTGGCCAGCATGTTCTATCGGCGGCGTTCGTACGCCTGTTCAACCTGCCTACGGTTTCTTTTCATATGGGTCTAGAGTCGTGTTCGATTGATTTGGACACGAAGCAGTTGACCAATGCGCAGGTCGAGGCTGCGGAGGCGTTAGCGAATGATGTCGTCTTGGAGAACCGTGTCGTCAGCATTCGTTTTGTAACGCAAGAAGAGGCGCGCGGGTTAGGGCTGCGCAAAATTCCACCGGTCGAACGAGATCGGCTCAGACTCATCGACGTGCATGACTTCGATCTGACTGCGTGTGGAGGCACGCACGTCTCCTCGACCGGGCAGATCGGTTGTATCCTGCTTCGGAAAACAGAGAAGACGCGGCAGGGATGGCGAGTAGAATTCGTTTGCGGCAAACGTGCCGTCGTTACTGCTCGGCATGATTACGCGGTTCTGGCGGAAGCGGGTAGTCTACTCTCGAGCCATATCTGGGATACTCCGCAGCAGATAAGGAAGGCGCAGGAGGAGTCTCGAGCCTCACGCAAGTCGCGGGAACAGTTGCTGGAGGAGTTAGCCGACTTGCATGCCAGTCTTATGCAGGCGGAAACTCCGGAGAGCGGCGGACGCAAGATCATAGTCCGCACGTTTGCCGATCGCGATCTGACATTCATCAAGTTGCTGGCTCAAAGGTTGACTCGCCAGAACGCGGGCGTCGTCGCGCTTCTCGCCGCCACTTCCGACCAGCCGGCATTAGTGTTTGCCCAGTCCTCGGGCCAACCGTTCGACATGGGCGCATTGATGAAAGAAACGCTTGTGCGCCTCGGCGGGCGTGGCGGGGGAACGAAGGATATGGCGCAAGGCGGACCAGCGCAAGCGGAGGGGCTCGAATCTGCACTCAAGCAACTCGCGGCGCAACTCTCCGCTTGAAGCCTGACGCGAACTACGTGCCGCTAACTCTGATCCTCGCTTCATGCTACATTCTCCTCAGCGGCTCTCGTCGTTTGATCAAAAATGGAACAGCGCCTCATCCTTGTTAATCTGCTGATCAAGCTCGGTGTTGCGGCAGCCGTGGCCAGCGTTCTGGTCCGCTCGGTTGAGTTCAAGTCCCTGCTGTTCCGCGAAAGCCGCGCCCTCAAGCACCGGATCTACCTGATTTTGTGGATCGGCGTCCCCATGGCCTTGGGGGTTTGGGTCCGCTTTATTCAAACCAGTTTTCTGGCCAGCGATTTATCTTTTGAAACTACGGTCCTGCTGGGGGTTATTGGTGGCAGGTTCACAGGCATGGTTGGAGGCGCGCTGCTAGCTCTTCCGGCCCTGCTGCACGGGGAGTGGGCCACTCTGCCCTTCAATCTTCTGGTGGGCTTCGTCGCCGGACAACTTCGCACCCTTACTCCCGATCGGGAGGATATATGGTCGTTCTCTCCCTTTATCGATCTGAGCATTTATCGGATGATCCGCCGCAACCTGCCTACCCCCCGCCTGTTCGACTGGCAGATCATGTTCTTCGTGACCATCGTGGCGCTTCGTTTTGTGCAGACAGAGATCTCTCGCTTCCTGCCTAATGCAACATTCAGCCTGGAGAGTCCAAACCTCTGGGTCGAGGCGCTGATCTATGCCACTTCGGTGATGGTGATCGGTATTGAACTTAAGATCTGGAACAGCGTTCGCATCCAGATCAAGCTCGAAGAACAAGAACGCCTTCTGTTGCACGCCCGCATGGAAGCGCTGCAGAATCAAATCAACCCGCACTTCCTGTTCAATACCCTGAACTCAGTTTCCTCGCTGGTCCGCTTCGATCCTGATACGGCGCGCGAGTTAATCATCAAGCTGGCGACGATTCTGCGAAGACTGTTGAGCAGCGGCGATGCCTTCGTACCTCTGCGCGAAGAACTGGAGTTCATCGACAATTATCTCGACATCGAAGTGGTTCGCTTCGGTCGCGACAAACTGCGGGTCAAGAAGGAACTTGAGCCCGCATCGCTCGATGTGATGGTGCCCAGTATGCTTCTTCAGCCACTGGTTGAAAACTCGATCAAGCATGGTCTCGCCTCCAAGATTGAAGGTGGCAGCATCTTCCTGCGCAGCCGGCTGACCGACTCCCAGTTGATTATTGAAGTAGAAGACGATGGCGTGGGGATGGGCGCCGCGAACCTTCTGGAAAAACCCGGCGGCCTGGGCGGAACCGGAATTGGCATGGCCAACGTCGCGGAGCGGTTGAAAGTGCTGTACGGAGACACGGCCCGCATGACCATCGACAGCCATGAAGGGAAGGGAACACTGATTCGCTTGCGCCTGCCAATCCTGGAGAGCGAAGGGTCGATTCCGGCTGCACTCTACGAAGAGCGCTCCAGCACGCGCCGGTAGAACTCCTCATATTGCGGAATGATCTTGGAAGAACAGAATCTGGATTTCGCCACTGCGCGGCAAGCCTTCCCCATTTCCTGCAAACGGCTCTCGTCGCTTAGCAGTTCAATCGCGTAGCGCGCCATAGTCTCGACATCACCGACATCGGCCAGGTAACCACTCTTTCCGTGCTCGATCACTTCGGGCACGCCGCCCACGCGGGTAGCGATGGGCACAACCTCGCAAGCCATCGCTTCCAGAGCGGCAAGCCCGAACGACTCCAATTCGCTAGGCATGAGGATGAGGTCGGCGAGCGCCAGCTTCTCGTGTACATTGTCCTGCTTGCCCAAGAACAAGACGTCGTTGTGAATCCCCTTCTGCACCGCCAGCCATTCCGCGCGCGAGCGATCTGGTCCGTCGCCGATCAGCAATAGTTTGGCGGGAATTTTCTTGCGGATGCGATCCAGGATCTCAATGGTATCGGTAATACGTTTCACCGGTCGAAAGTTGGACAGATGCACTAAGATGCGTTCCCCGTTTGGGGCATACTCAAGGCGTCGGTGTGCCGCCTCGGAATCGCGAACGTAAACATCGCAGTTCACAAAGTTGTAAATCACCTGGATGTTGTTCTTTACATCGAACTCCCGCAGCGTGCGCTCACGCAAATATTGTGAAATGGCAGTCACGCCATCGCTCTGCTCGATCGAAAAGCGAGTAATCGGCAAGTAAGAGCGATCCAGACCGACCAGGGTAATATCGGTGCCATGGAGCGTGGTAACAAAAGGCAGCTTCTGTCCCCTGGGCTTCGCCGCGAGCATTTGTCGGGCTAACAAAGCGCTGACTGAATGCGGGATCGCATAGTGCACATGCAGAAGATCGAGAGCGTAAAGCTTCCGAGACTTCTGCCATGCGCGTGGCCAAGGCCAAGTCGTACGGAGGATATTCGAACAGCGGATATCGCGAAACATCGACTTCGTGGTAGTGAATATTAGGATGGAGTTCAGTCAGGCGAATCGGCTGAGCATACGAGATGAAATGGATCTCGTGCCCGCGCTCGGCCAGTTCGACGCCGAGTTCAGTGGCGACAACTCCGCTGCCACCGTAGGTCGGATAGCAAGTGATTCCGATCTTCATCCCCGGGTCCTTTCAGCCTCAGCCTGTTCGGCTCTCTGATTCGATGGTGACTGGTGCGCCGGGATTCAGATTTTGGAACCTGATAGCGGAGAGATGAAACGGAGACAAAGAATCAGGACTAAGACTCGGCGTTGCTGGCGCCTTTCGCAGCGTCACGGCCTTTAAGGCCCTCGTCCAGTTTGTCGAGATGCTTCTGCAACTGGTCCTGGACCTGATTGTCCAGTTGAGTAAATTCAATACCCATTCCTACGCCCCCATCGCTGGCCCGCACCATGCCGCTGGTTTGAATCTTTTCCGAGTCCATCCAGAACGTGATTTTGACTTTTGTACCCAGCGGCAAAGGAAGAAGGGTCTCTACATAACAACCGCGGCCGCCAATGTCAGTAGCATTGGTTTGCATGTGGGTACGGCGCGCATCCTCGAAACCAATCTCCAGGGGGAACAAAACCTTGTGTCGGACATAGCGCCGTTTGTTTTTTGAGGGAGCAACTTCAGCTTTATCCGGCTTGGCCAGTTGGTGCCAAGGGCTCTGCTGGTTTGGCAAAATCTGCACGCCCGCCTCAATCTGCCTCGCTATACCGCCATCAATTACCCACACCACTTTGAATCGGGCTTTCTTTTCGGCGTGTTGGACGCCGATAACATCCCCCGCCTTCAGTGGATGACTGATACCAGTAAGCCGCGCGCCTTCGCTGCTGAGATTGGTGGCATTGGCGTTCTGAAAGAACGGACGGCCGTCCGCATCCATACCCCACACGCGCACCAGGATTAAGTTCGCGACCCGGGTTTCCGGTCTTTTGTCCATGTTTGTCCGAGCCTTCTGCTGTATTCTCAGCGGCTGGCATATCATAACTCGGGGCTTAAGCCTGTGCCTCAGCAATTTGGCGGATTTTGCCTATCCAAAGGCCCTGTACGTCCGGGCTCAGAGTGCAGGAGAAGTCTTAGACCAGGTCGCGGTACGAAATGAGTTGAACTCCATTTCGGGCCAATATCTCGCGGGCTTCAGGCGAAGTTAGAAGCCGCAGTTCCTCGACCCGGGACTCGCGCAGACGGGTTCGGATGCTCTCCAGTTCGGCGTCGTTATATCCGGGATGGCAGACGAATTCCCAAGTACCTTCCGGCAGCTTGTCGACGATACTTCGGAAAAGGCCAGCATCCATTGTACCCGTGCTCACAATGCCCACAGTTCCATCGGGAGTGAACATACCCGCGCCAGCCACGGACCTCCGGAACGTGCTACCCAGACGGCTGAGAGCCGTGACTTGGCCGTACCGCTTCCACAAGCCAGGGCGTTTTGCCACGATGGATATGTGAACCGGTCCGAAGGGATTACGCACCGCCCGAACGCCGCATACCCGTGCTGCCCGTAACAAAGGCCGCAGCACCGGCGGAAATATGTGGGTGTGTTTATGGGTATCCAGGTGGGAGACGGCAACGCCAGCCGCTTGCAGCTTGCGAATTTGCGCGGTGACTTCGGCTTCAATCTCATCAGCATCGACGCTACCCCTGACCGCACGCCAAGCGAAGGCGCCTAGACTTTCGTAAAAGCGTCCGTTGTTAGCCTTCTGATCGACGAGAGTGGGAGTTTGTCGTCCGCCAAGTACGGGTAATCCGTCCACGAGGACAACATGGCAACCCACGCTAAGGGGTGACGTAGATTTCGCGCACTGGATCGCATCATCGAATGCCTGGCCATTGGCCATCAGCGTCGAGGAGGTGACGACGCCGTGTTCATGCGCCTCCACAATAGCGCGATTCACACCCGGCGTAAGCCCGAAATCATCCGCATTGACGATCAGCCGCCGCACGCGACAGTCTAGCAGCAGAGAGCACTCGGCAGTCAGCACTCAGCCGCAGGACCACCGCCAGTCCTTAAACGCCGCAACTGAGTGCTAAGTGCTGAGTGCTAAACGCTCGACTCACATTGACCGCCCTCTCCGCGCTCCCGTATACTAAAAAAGTTCTTCGTGTGGATGCCCCTCATCTCCGCGAGACCCTATCATGTGACGGTGGCATCATGATTTGGCGTCATGATGAAACCCCAGGGGGCGAGGGGCGGTTAGCTCAGTTGGTTAGAGCGCCTGCCTTACAAGCAGGAGGTCGCAGGTTCGAGTCCTGCACTGCCCACCAGTTCGGAAATTCCGGTCAATACCGGGGACGTAGTTCAGTTGGTTAGAACGCTGCCCTGTCACGGCAGAGGCCGCGGGTTCGAGTCCCGTCGTCCCCGCCATTCTTTTCAAGCACTTGCTGGGAAAGAATGGCACCTTTCAGTGGTTTTGTGTCATTGTTTGTGTCGTAACCTACCGTCTTAGTCCCTTCCGCCAGCGCATCCAGCGCCTTTCGCTTCGCTTCAATTCGGACGTGGGAGTAGTGAGCCAGCATTTGCTGAGAGACGTGACCTGCGATTGACATGATCGTCCGGTCGCTGGCCTGGGACTCCGCTAATTCCGTGATGGCGTGGTGTCTCAGATCGTGGAATCGCAGTCCAGAGGTAGAGCTCTTTACGTTGCTGGATGCCGGTCATTGCGGCGAGTAGCCAAAGCAGAGATGCTTTAGGTTGAGGTTCCCCGAGCCCTTCCTCACTTGCAAGCGGACCCAAATTAGGGCAACTCAGAAATATCGGGTTTTCCCTCGACCTGCGTCTATCACCGGAGGACCGACTGAGGCAGAACCCGAGGGAGACAATCTTGTTAGCTAGCTTCTCCGGCTGTTCGGGCTTGAGTGCCGAGTGGCCGGAGGAGACTACGATATCGTAAGGAGAGGACTGTCCTGAACTATTGCGTTTCTCGGTCAATGTCCGGGCTGACCGCTCTCCGAAAGCCCTGTCACTTGTGCCTTTTGCCGTGCGCGTTGGATCCCTACTCCAAGATCCAAGAAGGTTTGGATGCTGACCTTGCTAACCCTCGAACCCTCCTTCACTTCAGGCCGAAGGCGGAAATCTTGCCATTGCCCCCGCCGACATAAACCACCCCATTCGCAACTGCGGGAGAGGAATCGAATCTTTTCGCGGCGGTGTAGCTCCACAGCTTGGCGCCGGTGCTGGCGTTCAGCGCGTACATGTTGCGATCATGCGAGCCGACGTAAACTACCCCATTCGCGACTGCGGGCGAGGAAAACACTTCGTTGCCGGTTCGGTAGCTCCACAACTTGTCGCCGGTGCTGGCGTTCAGCGCGTACACGTTTACCAGGTCCAACTTGCCATCGTTGTTAAAGTCGCCAGGCTCTCCCGGGATTGAGAAATTTGGATCTTGCGCGAAGGCCACACCAGGTGATGGTGTCCGCACCGGAAAGTAAGCGATGCTGGACTCTCGTTGTGGGCATCCACATTCACTACCTTGACCCGGGCCGTGCCCAAAGTGGCGACATCCGAAGCGCTGATGCTGGCCTGTAGATGGGTGCTGGAAAATACCGTCGTAGGGCGGAACTGTTCGTTCCAACTTACGACTGCAGTCGAAGCGAATCCGGAGCCATACACGGTCAGCGTGAATGCACCACTCCCTGGCGCTGCCGATTCGGGGACGAGAGGCTGGTTGATGAAAGGCACAGGGTTAGACTGGGCGGCTACCCCACTGCTGATCCAGAGCAAGCAGACGCAAACCAAAGTGAGTTGTTTCATGGAGGCTTCCTTTTTGTGGAGCGCAGTAAGCAGGGGGAACTGCCTTTCCGACGGAAATATTGTACACCCAACACAAACTGGCGCGGGTCAAGCGGCGGCACCTCACTGGAGTCAAGCCAGGCCGCACTGAATGTCTATGGGACCTTCTGGCCATCTTGCTCTACAGTGCCCTTGGGTGCGTTCTTGTAATTTGGTCTCTGGCCACTCGGTACTGAAACCCCGAGCAGCCGGAGAAGCCGACTACGGCGTGATCTCGAACACCGAACCGAATGTATTACGGTTGTATCCGTCGGTTGTGCCATAGAGATTCCCGGTTGAATCGAAGATCAGGCCAGCGTGAGGGGCGGGCTGGGCACCCCTCAAGTTCGGCCACAGAGCCAGCACCTTCTCCTTCCAGCGTCCGTTTGAGTTCGGCGTCAGCTTGAAGACGACGCCCTCTCCCGCCGCCTCGCCGTAAAAGGGGCTCGCCGTGCCATAGAGATTCCCTGCCGCGTCGAAGATCAGGCTGGCTTCGGGCCAATATGCCGTGTTGCCGGACCCGGTGAACGAATGCAGGGTCTCCTCCTTCCATCCCCCGCTCGAATTCGGCGTCAGCTTGAAGACCACGCCACAGCCGCTGATTAGGTCGCATTCCTGATTGAGGTCGCCACCGGCGCGTGTCGTGCTGTAGAGATTTCCTGTCGTGTCGAAGATCAGGCTGGCCTGCGGACCGCCGCCGTCCCAACCGCCGGTGAAGTAATGGAGCACCTTCTCCTTCCAAGTTCCGTTCCTATTCGGGATCAGCTTGAAAACGACGCCGCAGCCGGCATTTCGCCGATAGCCACAGGTAGCGATGCCGCCGCCTGAAGCCGTGCCATAGAGACTCCCAGCGGCGTCCAAGATTAGGCTGGCAGAGGGATCCGCTCCGTCCCCGCAGTTCGTGACAGAGCAGAAGTTATACAGGACGCCCTCACTCCAGGTTCCGTCGGAATTGGGCGCCAGCTTGAACACGGTGCCGCAGCCAGGGCCATAGCAACTACCGCCATATATTGCGGAATTGCCTCCTCTTGTGGTCGTGCCGTAGAGGTTTCCTGCGGTGTCGAAAATCAGGCCAGCAGTGGGAACCGCTCCGTCGGCGCAGTATGTGAGGGAGCAAAAGTTATACAGCGTGCTCTCCGTCCAGCTTCCATCTGCGTTCGGAGTCAGCTTGAAAACGGTGCCGCCGTAGCTCGAGCCAGAAAAATTCTCTGAGGTCGTGCCATAGAGATTTCCTGCCACGTCGAAGATTACGCCAGCTTCGGGAAATGCTCCATCGGCGCCACCGGTGAAACGGTAGAGCACGCTCTCGTTCCAGGTTCCGTCCGCGTTCGGTGCCAGCTTGAAGACCACGCCACAACCAACAATCTTATGAACCATGTAGCAGGAAGTGCTGCCGCCGCCATAGAGGGTCGTGCCGTAGAGATTTCCCGCCTGGTCGAAGACCAGGCCAGCATAGGGTTGGCTCCCATCCGTCCCGCCGGTGAAGTTATACAGCGGTTTGTGTTGGCCTTGCGCCCCCGGCACTAGTATTAAAATCGCGATGACGATGGTCAGAGCCGCGCTCGGGGCTCCCAAGAATTTCTTATCGTTCATGACTTCTTCTCCTTCAATATCGCAGTTTCCTCCGGCCACTCGGCGCTCAACCCCGAGCAGCCGGAGAAGCCAGCTACGGCGTGATCTCAAACACCGAACCGAAGGTCGTTGTGCCGTCCCCGGCGGTTGTTCCATAGAGATTCCCAGCTGTGTCGATGATTAAGCCAGCGTAGGGATTGGCCCCAGGATGGTCGACGAAGGAGTGCAGCACTGTCTCGTTCCATCCGCCGTTCGAGTTCGGCGCCAGCTTGAAGACAACACCGTAACCTCCAGCGCCCCCGCCCAATGTAGTGCCGTAGAGATTTCCTGCCTGGTCGAAGATCAGGCTGTCGAGGGGATAGGCGCCATTCTTGGCACCCGTGAACTTGTGGAGCACCGTCTCCGTCCAACTTCCGTCTGCGTTCGGCGTAAGCTTGAAGGCGACGCCACAACCGTCTTGGCAAGCCTGACTGTGACCGCCGCCTTGCCGCGTCGTGCCGTAGAGATTTCCTGCCCGGTCGAAGATGAGGCCAGCTTGAGATTTGGATCCGGCCTTGCCGGTGAAAACGTTGAGCACCTTCTCGGTCCAGCTCCCATCCTCATTCGGGGTCAGCTCGAACACGGTGCCGTTCCAAGACCCTCCGCCGCTCGTAGTGCCGTAGAGGCTTCCTGCCTTGTCGAAGATAAGTCCGCCAACAGGACTGGCTCCGTCCTTGCCACCCGCAAACTGATGCAGCACCATCTCTGTCCAGCTTCCGTCTTGGTTCGGCGCCAGCTTGAAGACGAGACCGTAGCCGTAGTAGGACGTCGTGCCGTATAGATTCCCGGCGGCGTCGAAGACCACGCCAGCAGAAGGATTAAAGCCGCCGTAAAATGGGTTGAAGCGATAAAGCTCTTTCATCGTCCAGCTTCCGTCCGAATTCGGGGCCAGCTCGAAGACACCGCCGCAAAAGCGATCATAATAATAACAATCGTGAAAGTCGCCGGACGTGGTGCCGTAGAGATTCCCTACTTGGTCGAAGATCAGGCCAGCGTCGGGCGATTCGTCGGAGAATCTGTAAAGCACGCTCTCGGTCCAGCTTCCGTCCGCGTTCGGGGCCAGCATGAAGACGACGCCACCTCCATACGTGCCGCCGCCCACGGCAGTGCCGTAGAGATTCCCCGCTTGGTCGAAGATCAGGCCAGCATGGGGCTGGCTCCCGTCCGTGCCACCGGTAAAGTTATGCAGCGTTCTAAACTTGCTTCGCGCCCATGCGCCGGGCGCCAACACCAGAGTTACTAAGATGACGATCATCAGAGCCGTGCTTGCGGCTCCCAAGAATTTCGTAGCCTTCATATTTCCTCCTTGCCGCATCGCGTGGCTGATCAGAATTCGTTACGGTTTGGGTTTCACGGCGGCCCGGAGGAGCGCTGATCAGTGCAGAACTAGGTCGGGGGAAAACCGATATTTCTGAGTTGCCTTGATTCGATTCGACAACTCAAACTCACGGTAGCCGCATTACCTAGGTGACGCAATGATGGTGATCACAATTCGATGTGATGGAAGGGCGAAACCCGGTTGTGATTTAACTGCCTTCGAGTGCCAATTCCTTCCGCCGCCAGATCGACAGTCCGGGCGCCCCCAATGCCAGTGCGCCCAACGATGCGGGGCCAGCAGTTGGCGTGCTGAGAGATGCGGGATTCACTGGTTCGACCGCTTCGGTCTCCTCGGGCCCTTTTGTCGCGCCCGTGATGATTGGCCTATTCGGGATGGTCTCGTAGGCGTAACCGGTTATAGTCGCTGTAAGATGCCCCTCAGGCACTAGTTGGATGTGCGCCCAACCGAAATGGGTTTGCCCGTTGATGACAAACCTTAAGCCAACGTAGCCCTGTCGTACTTTTACTGCCCACGGACAGTATTTCCTAATGGGGCCGGTTGACGTTATATCGACGATCCCCAAATAAAAACCGCCCGGTTGGAAATGGTTGGCAGGTCCGATTTTAACCCCCTTCGGCCGAGCAGCTGCGCACAACCGACCGTTACTTTCGACACTCCGGACCCGGTTTGATTTCTGAGCGGGTGCGCCGTACAAAACTTCAAGGTAGGTTCCTTCTGGCAGATCATGCCCGTGGACCTGCCCAAACGAAAAATCGTTGATGCCATCATGGTTCAAATCCAAGTCGACGTTGTTATTGTCGAGCGAGATGTGCGCCGGGGTGTAGACGATCTTGGCTTCGGCCGAGTGCGCCAAAGCAAGCAGCCCAACTCCGGCTGCGCTGGCCGCGAACGCATACATATTAAGCTGACGGTGGATTGAATCGGAAAGATTGGCTACCTCGCGGGTCCCGGAGGAACGTCTCATAAGGCCTCCTTGAAGGGCGGCCCAATTATGCTTCCGCTCCGTTCGGGAGTCAACTCGCACTTGAGCCTTGGACCTGGCCCCATTTTATGCGAGGAGTGTGAAGAGGCTTTGGAACGCACCCAATTCAAGCACCCTCCGACCTTGTTAGCCCCACGAGTGCGCCGATATTTTTCCTACAAAATTTTCTTGAGACTCCCACACCAAGAAAGGGTGTACCCCTTGCGATGAGAGGGGGGGAGGGTCGGAAATTAATTTGCCACGTTTCCCCGGGTTCCCCCCACCCTCAAATTAGGCCACCCGTCGAGCGATAAGCCGAAACTCGGGGAGAAACAAATTTCGGACTCCAGTACGGGGACAATAGACGAATCGGTCCAGGCAGTGACGTACTCGGAGTTTGTGACGTGAGTTGTGACGAAACCCTGCTATCCAAGCCCGTGCAAGTGGATGCAAACGCCTGCTATGCGGGCCAACTCAATGGCACCTGAAATTGATGTATAGCTTTGCACTTCTGCAACTTGCGCCTACTCCTTCTTATTCTCTGCATCATCGCTCGTAGAACTGTCACGGCAGAGGCCGCGGGTTCGAGTCCCGTCGTCCCCGCCATTCTTTTCAGTGGGTTGGAAGGAATGGCACCCAAGTCCTACCGCAATTGTACCCCTCCCTTAGTCGAACTCGATCAATACGATCTCGGGCTGTGTGCCAAGCCGCATGGGTGGGCCCCAGGTTCCGACACCGGTCGTGGTATAGACCGTCATGTTACCGAACCGCTTCAGACCGTAGGTGTATTTGCCGAAAATGCGCCGCGTGAACCAGGTGAAGGGGAAGAACTGTCCTCCGTGGGTGTGACCTGAGAGTTGCAGCGAGATGCCAGCCTGTTCTGGGATCGGAAGAGCGTGCGGCGCGTGGGAAAGCAGGATGCTGGGTTCGGTGCGCTTCAGCGAGGCCCGCTCGAGGATGGATCGGAAGCGCTCGGCGTTGGTCGAATCGCGGTGGTGCACGCCAACCAGTTGCAGGCCATCGATGGTTACTTTCTCGTTGTTGAGAACGCGGACGCCGGCGGAGTTCACCGCATCGGTGTATTTCGAGGGATGGGAAAATTCTTCGTGATTTCCGGTGATGAAGTATGCTCCGAGCGGCGGGGAAAGGTCTTTCCAAGGAGCGGCGAGGGCGGCGGCATTGGCCTTGGTGCCGTCGTACAGATCGCCAGTGAGGAAGACGACGTCGGGTTGGAGCGTTGCGAGCCTGGCGATAATTCGCCGCATGAATTCGACCCCGTTGACGTGGCCGAGATGTACGTCAGAAACCAGCGCGGCCACACGTCCCCGCCAGGTCTGAGGCAGGTTTGGCAGCTTGACTGTGATTCGTTGGACGCGAACCCAACGCGCGTTGACGAGAGCATAGATGCCGAGGAGGATCGCGAGAGCGAACACGATGGCCGCAAGCGCAGGACGATCGACCTGCAGCCTAGCCAAGCGGGCGGCGAGGTAGATGGTCCAGCAAAGGCAGGCCGCGAGAAAGAGGAAATTCACCATGCCCAACCAGACCGCAGCGATCGTATATAAGAGGCGCACGAATCCATTGAAATAGCGGAACGCAAGCAGAGAGGCGGCAACGAAGCTCACCGACAACAGAGCCACTGCCGCTTGTGCGGCTGTAATGCCTGCTGGATCGGGGATTGCCCGGAAGTCCGTCCAAGTCCTGTAAATATACCAATGGGTAAGGAAAAGGATCGACTGAATGATCACGATGAATACGGCAATTCTTGCGCGCAAACTGGACGTCCTTAGTGGTTGAGATTCGAGTGCGCACCGCGGCCGGTTCGGTCGGTATCTGACGCAGCTTTTACGGAGTCGGCAGAAACGGTGTTGATGTCAATGCTTTCAAGCACGCGCTTGGGAGCACCTGTTTTGGCGGCGATGATCATGGCGCGGCCTAGTCGTTCAGTGGTCGTCACATAGCGGGGAAAGAGCCTCTTCAACACCGGGTAGAGCGGCGACGTGATCGCGTACAACGCGCCGTACCACTTTGTTTTCGTTCGGACGCCGTGCAGCGGCTGGATGTATCCCGGGCGGAACATGTACGCGGCCTTGAATGGCATCGCGAGAAGCGCGTTTTCCGTTTGACCTTTGATTCGCGCCCACATCATACGACCGTGCTCGGTGCTGTCGGTACCTGCGCCGGAAACGTAGATGAACGTCATGGCGGGGTTGAGCTTGACCAGAGTCGCAGCGACCGAAAGGGTGAGTTCGTAAGTCACGCGCCGGTAGTTGTTCTCGCTCATCCCGGCGGCGGAGATGCCGAGACAGAAAAAACAGGCGTCGTAGCCGGAGAGCTTGTCCTCGACGGACTTGACGTCCGTGATGTCCTTGAGCACGAGTTCGTGCAGCTTTTCATGCTGCTGTGGGACCGCGCCGCGCCCGATGGCGAGGACATTCTCGACTTCGGGATCGAGCAGGCATTCGCGCAAAACGCCCTGGCCGACCATCCCTGTAGCGCCAAAGAGAATGATTTTCACGTTACGGCTACCTCTCAGTCAGGAAACAATGCACGGCGCTGTGGATCGCGAAAGCCCCGAATCGCGGCGGTCAAGTCGGTATAGAAGGGCTTCATCACAAGGACTGAAATTGCGGTGAAGGCCAGAAGGCACGTCCTAAAAGCTGGAGCCGACGACCAGAGTTGAACTGGTGACCTGCCGATTACGAATCGGCTGCTCTACCAACTGAGCTACGTCGGCCCAGACTCGATTCTAAATGGGTGCGGGGGGAGCGTAAAGGGCGGGGCGGCTGCGAGACTGACTCGTTCGCAACTTCTAATGCGCTGCGGAGCTTTGCTCCGCCCGAACGGACGAGGCGTCCGTCCCTACACGAACTTTGCCTGTGCGAGCATTTCCTTCACGGCCTAGCGCTCACACTGCGCTGGCGCTTCTCACCTCTCTCTCATATTCGACGTCGGACGCGGCTGGCAGCAGGACCCAGAGTGTGTAGATACCGAGCGCGGTGCCGAAGGGGACGTTAAAGAAGAGCGAGACGAACGCGAGCACCACGGCGACCGTGCGCGCCCAAGGCTCTCGATGCAACAAACCCCAGCCTGCGACGAATCCGGCAAACGCTTTGACCATCACGAACGTCGCTATAAGGCTCAGAAACGGGTGCAGAAAGGCGGGTCGGTCTGGATGGGTCCCCAGGTTGAAAACTGTATTGGCTACGATATAGGAGGCGACGGCCATCAGGCCGTCGAGTGCTGACAGCGCCAGCCAAAAAATTCCGAGAAGCCGAACATGCTCCCGGACTCGATTGCGCTGCGGATATCCCACCATCGGTCCCGCGACTTCTTTTCCGCACCGGCTACAAAAACGCTGATCCGCCTGTAACGTGGTGCCGCATTTATCGCAGAACATGATTTCCTCCTCAGCTGCATCGCAGTTTTTGTCCTGCACGAGATACGAACTGTAGCCCAGTGCCGTTCCCAAGAAACAGCTGATCGATGGCGATGGATTTGTGCGATGCGAAGAAAGGCGGGCGAGGGTGCCGGCCCACACAACCAAGGGAGCCGAAAATGAAAAGGCCGCCCCGGCAACTTGGGCAGCCTTTTCTTTCAAGGGAGAATAGTTCTAACGGAGATCAAACCGTCAAAACTTTCTTGCGAAATCTTATGAGCCGAAAAAGGGGGGTGTCAAGGAATATCTCGGAAATAAACATCTTTATTTTCAATTACTTAGAAAATAGGTTAATAGTGCCTGTGGGAGATTCATTCTGAGACAATCAGGCCCTCATCTGAGCTTAACCCGCCTTAATTGACGGACTTACGGTGTCACCAAGAGCTTCGGGAGGCGTTTCTGACAGGTGCAGCGAGATGAATTCCCGACTCTCAGCCCGATCAAACCCGCGACCGGGAAAGAACCGCTGGGCGAGAATGCGAATGCCGCCGAAGGCGACGCCAGCGACCAGTGCCAAGCCAGCAATAATAAGACTGAGAATAATACCGTTCATCACGAGCTTCGCCATAGTCGCGCCCTTCCCGAACGAAGTGTTCTCGTTCCAGGTGACGTTGGCATCGTAATTCACCGAAGCTAACAGCGCCTTGGCTTCGGCTTGCGAGAGCGGACCAGCTACGACGACCACCATCGGGCCGGTGCGCTTATCAAAAATCGGTCCTGCAAGAATCGGGGTTGGATTCGCGGCAGGCGCACCGTTGCTTGATTGCGAATTCCCCTGGCGCGCAGCCTCAATGCGTCGCAAATGATCGGCCGCAATCTGCGGTGTCGGATAGGAGATTAACATCAAGGTAGCTTCGCCGCCCGAGCTGTTGTAATTTCCAACAACCACCTCAGCGCCAAGATTGAAGTCCACCAGGTCCGCTGGAACGGGGGCATCTAATTTCTGCAGAGCTACAGGTCCGACCACGTACTTAGCAGTGTTCTTGACATACGATTGAGTTGGCAGGTAGGCGGGCAAGTCGGGCAAATTGCGGGTATTGCCGGGCGGCAGCGGAAAGCCTTCAGCCAGTTCTCGCAACTCTGCGGCAGACATTGCCGAAAGCTTTTGAAATACAGCGTCCACCACGACGTTACCCCGAAAGAACAGCACGCGTTCGTTCATCGAAGCGGCGCCGTCGCCGATTTGCTCACTCAACATCTCCGGTGTTTTGTAGAAGGTGTAGGCGCCGTAGGCTCCGCTGGCATCGCCGAAGCGGGCTGCTTTGAGGGTGAGCTTGCGACCGTCATCGCGGGTGTACGTGGCGGATTCGAAGCCGGTGAAACCGTATTCTTTCAAAACCGCCGCATTCACAGGGTCGGCAAGCGCCGGATCGTCGCTGGTTCGCGATGAGCCGGAGATCTGCCAACCCCCGAATTGTTTGGGAAGAATTGAGGCGGGAGGAGCAGCCTCGTTTGCCCAGGCGAATCCAGCCAGCAATATCACAAGCCCGAGGACGGAAATCAGCTTAGAAAGCTTCATGAAGACGGAATAGGAAGGGAACTACAGAATCCCCTGTCAATTAGACTACCGGGGAGCCATGAAAGTTTCCAGCGCAGAGTTCCGCGCTCGACTCACACCGCCAAGTACCCTCCATCAACCGAAAATACCGAGCCCGTCACCCAGGAAGACTCATCGCCGGCTAGGTAGACTGCAAGTCCAGCGATATCTTCCGGCTGGCCCAGGCGCCCGATGGGGTGTACAGCGATGCGCTCCGATCGAACTGAATTCGGGTCCGGAGCTTTGCTGATGACCGCAGCTGTGAGCTCGGTCTCGACGAACGACGGGCAAATGGCATTTACCCGGATGTGCTCGTGTCCGTGATCGATGGCCATGCACTTGGTGAGCAGAACGACAGCTCCTTTGGATGGCGCATACGAGGCGCGATTGCGGGCTCCATTGATTCCCAGGACAGAAGCGATGTTGATGATTGAGCCGGAACCAGACTTCCGCATTGCGGGAAGGACGGCTCGCGAGAAGAGCCACAGCCCGCGAACGTTGACATTGAAGGTCTCATCCCACTGCTCTTCCGTGATCTGCTCAGCGGTTCCAATGTGAAGAACGCCAGCATTGTTCAGCAGGATGTTGAGGCCGCCGAAATGTGCCACCGCGAGCTCGACGACCCGGGCAATCTCGTCTTTCTTGGAAACATCCGCCGCCACAACAAAAGCGGAGTTACCCATCGCGCGGGCCGTTTCTTCGAGACGCTCTTTCCGACGACCGACCAGGACAACCCGAGCTCCTTCGCGTGCCAGCGCGGCCGCGCAAGCCCGACCGATTCCGCTGCCGGCCCCGGTAACGATGGCGATCTTGTTTTCGAGCCGGACACTCATGGGCAGGACTAGTGTAGACGATCAACAGGAGGGTTGGCGCGGATGACGCTCCGCGAAACCTGGCTCCTCAGTAGCCGCCGCCCTCGAGGCGGACCTTACCGCGAAACATGCGGAAGATGAAAACGAAGTACCCAACTGCCAGCACAAATCCGATGCACCACCAGGTAATGCCAACGACCAAACCGTGATGTCCCGCAGCGGAGTTGTAAATCGTCAAGCTGTAACTAGGATCCGTGCTGGCAGGCAGCACCACCGGATACAGCGCAAATGCGGCGCCCACCAACATACTGATTATGTAAGAACCGGAAGCTACAAACGCAGGCTTCTCCTTGCTCATCAGCGTGGCCCAAATCATGACGCCGAGACTCGCGAGCACAGCTAGTGGTATCAACATGCCGACGGGATGCTCACGGTAGTTATCCATCACCTGGGGTTTTATGGAATAGGTCGCGATCAGACTGATGATGGTCAGAAGGGCTTGGATTGGCCACATGATCAATGCTACCCTGCGGGCGCGAAGATTCAATTCACCCTCCGTCTTGGTCACCACGTAAAGCGAGCCATGCGCCGTCAAGGTCACGAGGGCGATCACGCCTGCCATGACGGTGTACCAGTCCAAAATGCCAGGATGCGCACCGACGCGAAAATCAGTCCAGAGCGGCTCAAAGAAGTAGCCATCCGGCCCGAGCGGAACTCCGCGGATCACGTTCCCCAAGGCGGCGCCGAGGAAGATGGCCAAGAGGGCACTCGAGGCGAAGAACACCACGTCAAAAAAGCCTTGCCACACAGGATTGTCCATGTGCGCGCGAAACTCGATGCCGATGCCGCGCAGCATGAGCAGCCAAAGCACCATCATCAATGGAAGGTAAAAGCCGCTGAAGCTGGAAGCATAGAGTTGCGGGAAGGCAAAATAGAGTGTGCCGCCGGCAGCCAGCAGCCAGACTTCATTTCCGTCCCATACGGGACCGATCGAGCGCAGGATGATGCGACGCTCGGCGCTGCTCTTGGCCACGAAAAGATAGATCACGCCGGCACCGAGATCGAAGCCATCGAGCACCACGTAAGCGGTGACCATTACCGCGACAATCATGAACCAAAGAGTTTCCATAAATCCTCTAGTGAACAAAGGCTGGTTCCGCTGCCGGTCCGCGTTCAATTTCACGATGAACCAGGAACAAGAAAAGAATTCCCAGTACCATGTACATACCCATGAATCCCAACAACGTGAACATTCCATTTCCGGCTGACACCGTTTTGGAATATCCATCGGCAGTGAGCATCAACCCGTAGACCAACCAAGGCTGACGGCCCAGCTCTGCCGTCATCCATCCCGCAGTGTTGGCGATGTAAGGAAAAGGCAAGCTCAGCAACAGAATCCACAGCATCCAGCGTGCGTCGAAAAGCTTGCCGCGCCACAGCAGAAAGACAGACACCACCATAATCGCGATGAAGATCGTGCCTAGCCCAACCATGATGTGATAACTGAAATAGAGCAGAGGAATGTTTTGCGGCCACAACCGCTCGGGGAAGGAATCGAGGCCCTCCACTTGTGCCTCCCAACGCCGGTAGGTGAGGAAGCTGAGTGCTTTGGGAACGAGCACCGGGTTGTCGATCTTTCGTGCCGCGACATCGGGTTGGCCGATAATGACGAGCGGAGCACCCGGTTGGCTGGTGAACAGCGCTTCCATCGCTGCCAGTGTGACGGGCTGGTTGTGTGCCACCATCCGGCCCTGTCCATCGCCGGTAGGAAAGAGCTGCAGGACGCTGAAGATACAACCTGCCACAACGCCGGTGCGCAGGAAAATCTGGCCGTGCTCCCGGTGCTTGCCGGACAGCAAATAAAAGGCGCCCACCGAGGCCATCACGAAAGCGCCGGTAATCGCGGCTCCGCTCATGTTGTGCGCATATTGCCACCAAGCCCACGGGTTCAGCACCAGATCCCAGAAACTGCTGAGCTGGACCGAGCCGTCGGCGGCTCGTTCGTAGCCCACAGGATTCTGCATCCAGGCATCGGTGGCGATGATGAAGTATCCGGAAAGCCAGGAGCCGAGAAATACCGCAACCGCCGACCACCAGTGGGCGCGCGGGCTCAGCCTCTTCTCTCCGTACAGGAAAAGTCCAAGAAAAGCGGATTCCAGGAAGAACGCGAACATGCCTTCCATGGCCAAGGTTTGGCCGATCACGCCACCGGCGAAGCGCGAGAAATGCGACCAGTTGGTGCCGAACTGAAACTCCATGGGGATGCCCGTCACCACACCGATCACAAAGTTGATGCCGAAAATGCGCGCCCAAAAACGGGCCGCTTGGTTATAGATTTCGCCGTCGCGGCGCAGCCCCAGCGTCTTCAGCACCACAATCAGTGGCGCAAGCCCCATGGTGAGTTGGGGAAACAAGTAATGAAAAGTGACGGTGAAGGCGAAGTGCAGGCGATGAACCAAGAGGGCGCTATCCATGGAGATGTCTCATTTGAGTATGCGAATAGAAATTATCCTCAAATGAGCGAGCACCCGCTGTGACGCTCGTCACACGGTGAGCTAAAGGGAACTTGCGCGCCGTTCGAGGTGCTGACGGCGCAATTCGCGACGCTTGCCCGCATCGTCATACCGGCGGCGTTGATCGTCGGTTTCAGGAACGACGGCGGGAACCTGAATACGGCGTCCTCCGGCGTCGACGGCGACGAACGTCAAGTAGGCCGAACTCACGTGCTTGCAGTCGTCCAGGATATAGTTTTCCACCCAGGTTTTTACTCCCACCTCCATGGAACTGCGGAACACACGATTTACCGAGGAGCGGAGGATCACCAGATCACCCACGTGCACCGGGACCCAAAAATCCATGTGATCAATCGCTGCGGTGACGACGTAGTTCCGGGCATGGCGATGCGCGGCCATGGCTCCGGCAAGGTCGATCCAATGCATGAGGCGTCCGCCGAGCAAGGCGCCGAGAGGATTGGCGTCGTTGGGCAGAACAATTTCGGCCATTTCGGACTGCGAATCCCGGACGGGCCGCGGCAGCGTAAGATCGTTGTTCTGGTTCATGGAGTTGTGCTCGAGATAAAGCCCGCGGAGGCGGGCTGGATTCTGCGTAGCAAATACGCTTGCAGATAACATTCTGCCATTTTCTGAATGCGCGGATCGGCGTGAGAAAGGATCCACTGGCTCAACGAGAGATCATATTCAAGCGTTCCGTGGCCTGCAGGTCGATGGCCCGACTCGCAGACGAACCAGAGCAGTAGCTGCGCGCCACGGTCGCGAGCAATCGAAAACCTCACCGCATCGTAAGCACGTTCTCCGGGCAGCCGCGGACAACCCGCAGCGTAACCGAGATTACAAAGTTCTCGTAGTTCTTCATTCGATGGTTCTGCTCCTTCATAGCCAGGCGCGGAACAATGACCGGTCCATCCAGCGCCCAAAGGGAGCCGTGAAGGATGAAGCCACCCACCATTTTCCAGCTTGTTCGTCGGCATGAAGAATGGACAAGCCACTCGCTGAACTCCTGTTGTACGGATGAGGGCATTGTACTCAGCAGAGAAATGGATCGCTAGTGTCGAGAGAAATTCGGTCATCCTTGTAGCGCCGGCATCCTGGCGGCTGTCGCGTGGGCGCCCCAACGACAGCCGCCAAGACGGCGGTGCTGCAAAGACGGAGCAATGCCAAACGAGCTAATGCCCGTCGCCGAAAGAGTTGCCTTGTGCTTTGTAGTAATCTGTATCCGGCTCAAGGCTGCTCTCTATGGACCGACTCGCAATGCTCAACGAAATTCTTTCGCAGAATCCTGGCGATGCCTTCGCCCGCTACGGCCTCGCCATGGAGTACTCGAAAACCGGCGAAGTCGAACGCGCGCTGGAGGAATTCGGGAAGTTGCTCTCCATCCATCCCGACTACACGGCCGGATACTTCATGGCCGCACAGACTCTGGTGAGTGCGAATCGAGCCGAGGAGGCTAAGAAAATGTTGGTTGACGGAATCTCTTCCGCGCGCCGAACAGGTAATGTCCATGCGCAGTCTGAGATGACCGCCCTGCTGGATGAACTGAAGTCCTAGATACCTCAAGAACAAAGGCTTGAACCACGAAGGACACCAAGGTACACAAAGGAACCACAAAGAAACCCAGATCGTCTGGTGATCTTCGTCAGTCCCGCTGTCGCGCCATCTTCACCATCGCCCACTCGACCAATCCTGGGAACAGTTGGTACAGCTTGATCACCGGATGCATAGTCCAGGGCACAACGACTTCCCGCTTTTGTTTCACATAGCCTCGAAGCACTGCCCGGGCGACGCGTTCAGCCGTGATCCCTCGCACCCGGGCGGGCCGCACCTGTTTTTGTTCCTTGCCCTTGACTGCATTCGCGCCAAAATCCGTGCGCACATAGCCCGGACACACGGTCAGTACATTTATGCCGGAATTCTTGAGTTCAATCCGCGCCGCCTTGCCGATCGCATTCATGGCAAATTTGGTAGCGCTATAGACCGCATGAAATGGTATTGGAATATGCCCGGCAACGCTCGAGATATTGATGATCGCGCCTGAGCCCTGCTGCTTCATCACCGGAATCACCGCCTGCATGGCCTCGACAGCACCAAAGAAATTCGTCTCGAAGGTTTCGCGATACGCCGCCATATCCACGTTGGCGACTGAATCCAACAGTCCGTGGCCTGCGTTGTTAACCCAGACATCGATGCGATTGAAGTGATGCAGCGTCAGGCCAACAACACGCGGTCGATTTCCTCGCGATTGCGCACGTCGCAGGCGAGCGCCAGCGTGCGATCAGCTGTGACCGATGCGCTGGCGGGCGGCTTCGGCGCGTTCGGCATCGCGCGACAAGCAGCACCACGCTCGCACCCTCATCGGCGAAAATTCTGGCAATCGCTTCGCCGATACCCATCGAAGCACCGGTTATCACCACGACTTTCCCGGAGAGTGTGCATTGTGCGCGATCCCATTGTGAGCTTCTATTCTCCTGGCGCGTCTCAAGTCAAGCCGGGTGAGATCAAACTGTGGCGTACAATCCTAGAGAATTCGCCTTGTGAAGGATCTCGGAGGCTGTTTTTGAGCACACTGCTGCCGCTGTTTCCCCTGGATCCTCGTTCTGCTTCCGGGCACACCTCTGCCGCTGCACGTTTTCGAACCGCGCTACAAGGAGATGATTGCCGAATGCCTGGAGCGCAGCCAGCATTTCGGGGTGGTCACGAGCCAAAGACGGGGAACTGGCCGAGATTGGCTGCACGGCGGAAATCCTTACCGTGACCAAGAAATATGACGACGGGCGCATGGACATCATCACCCAGGGCCGGGCAGCGTTTTGAAGTCATGCAATTCAACCAGGAACGGTCGTTCCTGCAGGCGGAAGTGCTCTACCTGCACGACGAGCCCGGTGCGCCTCACCGGACGAAGTAGCGCAAGCCACTGGAACTGCACGGTGAGATCATGAAACTGGCCGGAGCGGAGCCGGAGAAATGCCTCGGAAGTCAATCAAGCGCAACTGTCGTTTCACCTGGCGGGATCGCTTCCGCTTGATCTCGATTTCAAGCAAACCTTGCTGGGATGAAATCGGAAGCCGAGCGCTTGCAGGCCGTGATTTCCTTCTTTGAAAACATCCTGCCCGACGTGCGCCGCACCCTGCACGTACGCCGCAAGGCCGGTGGCAACGGGCATGCCGGCTAGCGGACGCGGCGTATAATCGAGACACGAAGCTGTTCTCCTGGGGGTTTTTCGATCATGAGTCTTCCGCGGACGCTCGGCGAATTGCGCCAAAGTCCATTTTCCGAAGCACAATCTGCGGACGCCGGCGCGTGAAGGACGAACTGCGCGACAACCTGATGGCGAAACTTCGCCAGGGCGGGCCGATTTTCCCGGGAATCGTCGGCTACGACGATACCGTGGTGCCGCAGATCGTCAATGCCATTCTTTCGCGTCATAACTTCATTCTGCTGGGACTTCGCGGCCAGGCCAAGAGCCGCATCCTGCGCGCCCTGACCACCCTGCTGGATCCGCAAATGCCCTACATCGCCGGTTGCGAGATTCACGACAATCCTTACTCGCCCATCTGCCGCCGTTGCCGCGACGAAGTTGCGAAGCACGGCGACGACACGCCCATCGCGTATCTGACGCCAGACGAGCGCTACGTGGAAAAGCTGGCCACGCCGGACGTGACCATTGCCGACCTGATCGGCGACATCGATCCCATCAAGGCGGCGCGCGGCGGGCACGAACTGAGCAGCGAGATGACCGTCCACTACGGCCTGCTGCCGCGCGCCAATCGGGGCATCTTCGCCATCAACGAACTGCCGGACCTGGCGGGAAAGATTCAGGTGGGGTCTGTTCAACATCATGCAGGAAGGCGACGTGCAGATTAAGGGCTATCCCATCCGCCTGCCGCTCGATCGTTGCACTGGTGTTCAGCGCCAATCCGGAGGACTACACGGCTCGCGGCAAAATCATCACCCCGCTGAAGGACCGCATTGGCTCGGAAATTCGCACCCACTACCCGGCTTCGGTCGAAGAAGGCATCGCCATCACCACGCAGGAAGCCTGGACGGAGCGTGACGGGTACAAGCTGCACGTTCCGAAGTACGTGCAGGAGGTCATCGAGCGAATCGCTTTTGCCGCCCGCGAGGACAAGAAGGTCGACAAGCGCTCAGGAGTGAGCCAGCGGCTGCCGATTTCGTGCATGGAGAATGTGATCTCGAACGCCGAGCGCCGCGCCATCCGCCATGACGAGAAGCTGGTGGTGCCACGCATCGGAGATGTGTACGCGGCCATGCCCGCCATCACCGGCAAACTTGAACTGGAGTACGAAGGCGAGATGAAAGGCGCGGACCACGTAGGCCGCGAACTGATACGCACCGCCATCGCCAAGACTTACGATGGATACTTCAAGGGTGCGGACATGCAGCAGGTGGTGCAGTGGTTCGACCTCGGCGGCGAAATTCAACTGGCGGACACTGCCGGCGCCGGCGAAGCGCTGCAAGTCGCTGCGCGGCATTCAGGGCCTGATGGAAAAGCTGGTCAAACTGAACGTGGGACCGAAGGAGACGCCGGAGACGCAGGTCTCGGCGGCGGAGTTCGTGCTCGAGGGTCTGCACGCGCACAAGCGCATTGGCCGCAACGAGGAGCGTGTTGTTCACCGCCGGAGAAAAGCAGCCGAAGCATCGCAGAAAAACCGTTCGAGCGCGAAGATGCGCCGTTCCGGGCGAGAAGACCGTTTAACTAGTCGGCGGTCGTCGGCCATTGGTCGTCGTCGATCCGACGATCAGAGCAAAAGGTTGTCATTCCGAGCGAGGCGAGGAATCTGCTGTTGCACTGCCAACGACCAATGACGAGCGACCAACGACCGTTTCTATGAAACGCATCCGCTACAGCAAGTACGTTCCCGATCCCGCTGGCGAAATGAGCATGGAAGACCTGCTCAGCGCGCTCTCGGATTTCCTGCTGCAGAGCGGGTTCCAGAATTACTCTACGACGACTTTCCGCGATGGCGAGCAGACGCTCGACGATCTGCGCGCGCCATCGAGCAGGCATTGCTGAACAGCGATTTGCTGGACGAGCAAATGCGCGCAGCAACTGCAGCAGATGCAGATGGAAGGCACGCTGGATGAACTGATCGAGCAACTGATCGAGCGCATGCAGCAGGAAGACTACATCAGCATCGACCAGCCGCACGATCCTTCGCAGCAATCGAGTGTCGGCGGGCAGGTGGGCGACGCGCAGCCGCAGGTGAAGTTTGAAATCACCGACAAGAGCCTGGATTTTCTTGGCTTCAAGACGCTGCGCGATCTGATGGGATCGCTGGGAAAATCGAGCTTCGGCCGTCACGACACGCGCGATATGGCCACCGGCGTCGAGGCCAGCGGCGCATCGCGAGTGTATGAGTTCGGCGATACGCTGAATCTCGACATCACGGCCACGCTCTCCAGCGCGATTCAGCGCGAAGGCATGACGCTGCCGTCTGAACATCGAGTATTCCGATCTGCAGGTGCACCAGTGCGAGTACCAATCGTCGTGCGCGACCGTGCTCATGCTGGACTGCTCGCACTCCATGATTCTTTACGGCGAAGACCGTTTCACGCCGGCGAAGAAAGTCGCCATGGCGCTCTCGCACCTGATTCGCACGCAGTATCCGGGCGATTCCCTGTCGCTGATCCTGTTTCACGACTCAGCCGAGGAAGTGCCGCTCTCGCAACTGGCGCGGGTAAAAGTGGGGCCGTACTACACCAACACCCGCGAGGGCCTGCGCCTGGCGCAGCGCATTCTGCAGCGCCAACGAAAAGACATGAAGCAGATTGTGATGATCACCGACGGCAAGCCGTCGGCGCTGACGCTGGAAGACGGACGCATTTACAAGAACGCCTTTGGCCTGGATCCGCTGGTCGTGAGTCAGACGCTGGAAGAAGTTTCGAAGTGCAAGCGCGCGGGCGTCATGATCAATACCTTCATGCTGGCGTCCGATTACGGCCTGGTGCAGTTCGTGCAGAAAGTCACCGAGATGTGCCGCGGCAAGGCGTACTTCACGACGCCGTACACGCTGGGTCAGTATTTGCTGATGGATTACATGTCGCGGAAGACGAAGACCATACACTGACGCGCCCCGGATTCAGATCTAGCCCTCGGCCTTCTTCACCGCCAGTTCCGCTCCCTGGAATCCGATCTTGCTGTGAGTCCCGTCGCAAAACGGTTTGTTGGTAGAACCCGCCACAGCGGCAGAGGGAAAAGGCAGGTTTGCCGGTTAAATCGTACTGGTTGCCGTTTACATCGACCAGTTCGATCGAGCCTTCGGGAGCTTCCACGCGATAGGGACCGTTGGGTCGAACGGTGATTTTGACTGTAGCCATGAGGCCTCCGGTCTGAAATGAGTCTGAGTTAAGAAGATAACAGCTTCTCGTAGCTGGCTTCTAGCTGATCAGCGAAAAGACTGCAGATTCCTCGGGGATAAGGCCCCCTCGGAATGACAACGTTTAGGGAGTGCTCAAAGTCGGGGAACAGGGGCGCCTCCTCACGCCACTGCCAACCTCGCCCCGATCAGACTATGGTAGAGCCGCACGTATTCGTCAATCATGCGCTTGGCAGTGAAGCATTCGCGCGCACGCTGATACGCTCGGGTGGCGTAGCCACGGCACAAATCGCGATGCTCATGCAATCGTCGAATCACATCCGCCAGACTCGCTGCGTCATTGGCTTGAAAGTAGATCGCGGCATCGCCCCAGATCTCGCGGAAGCATGGAATGTCATTGGCGATAATCGCGCAGCGGGAGAACGCGGCTTCGAGCGGCGCCATTCCAAAAGCCTCATATCGCGATGTGGCTGCATAGATGGAGGCGCGGCTGTACAGCGAGCGCAGTTGGGCTTCGGTCTGCGGTCCTTTTACGCCACGGAGATCTCGGTCGATTGCAAGTTTCACATCGGTGCGGATTGGAATCTCCGGCTCGGCAACCGGCGCCTCGGAGCCCACGATGCAGACCGGCAGCGGATGGGTGTGCTGGGTCAACAGACTGACTTGCTTGCCCGCATCGCACAAGCGTCCAACAGCCAGCACGGAATCGTCCTTGCTCACATACGGATTAAAAGAAACTGGATTGCGGCCGTTGTAGATCACTACATCGCGTCCGGGGCGAGTGTAGCAAGCGCGAATCGTATCCAGCATCCATACTGAAGGAGCGACCACCGCGCTGGCGTGCCACAGGCTACGGGTTACGGCCTCACGGTACCAGCGCATCCAGCGACCCTCTCTGGGCTCGTGCCCGTGCACTTCCTTCCACCAGCTGATCAAATCGCCGTGAGCCACGACGACGCGTGGAGTCTCAACTGGAAGATTTCCATAACATAGTTGGTTCAGATGCAGCAGGTCGGGCTTGAGTTCTTTGACCAGGGCGGTGAGATATGCCGAAGAGTCTTTCAGATCTTGCTCGGCTTCCTGCATCCAGTCCAGGCGAAACGCTGTCGGACGATATTCCAGGCCCTGCAGATCGTCCATCCAGGAGGTTTGCTGAGGCAGGGGAATGTCGCCAAGGCTGACCAGCGTGACTCGCACTCCGCGGCTCACCAGTCCGGTAACCAGTTCTTGCGTGTAAGTCCACACCCCGCTCAACGTATCGGTGGTCACGAGAACGTGCAAGGCTTCTCCAATGTAGGCGCGAGCATCCGCACCCGTGCTTGCCCGACGGACACTCTATACTCAGAGAGTTTCGGACTCCCTCGTTTGGTCGCGCCCTATTCTATTTCGGAATGGCCACGGATTGAAGCACTTCTTTTGGGCGAGGATGGGAGTGAGAGTGCAAGACCTTGCACCTCGCTCCCAAGCAATTGAATCGTAAAGCTCAAGTTACAATGACTCCATGCTTCGCCTGATGTGCATAACCGCCCATCCCGACGACGAGGCCGGAAGCTTCGGTGGCTCGCTCCGCCTCTCCCACGATCGCGGCATCGAAACCTGCATAATCTGCCTTACTCCGGGGCAGGCCGCCACCCATCGCGGTGGCGCTACAAGCGACCAGGAATTGGCAGCGTTGCGGCGAAAGGAGTTTGCTGCGGCTTGCGAAATCCTGAAAGTTTCACGTGGAGTCGTTCTGGATTATCCCGACGGTCAACTGCACCGCCAGGATCTGTACAAAGTGGTGTGCGACTTGACGCTCCATGTTCGCCGATTCCGTCCGCACGTGATGCTCACTTTCGGTCCGGACGGCTCCGTTACCGGTCATACGGATCATTCCATGGCTTCAGTTTTCGCCACCTTGGCATTTCACTGGGCTGGGCGGAACAACCGGTATCCCGATCAGATTGCGGGCGAAATTACTGCGCACCGAACCCAGAAGCTCTACTACGGCACGTCGAACTTCACCCTGCCCGACCGCCCACCGGTCACGCTTCCGCCGGCGACCGCGATCGTTGAAATTGGTGATTACCTGGAGGCCAAAATTGCCTCATTCAAGGCGCATACCAGTCAGGCGCCTTTGTGGCCGTTATTCGAATCGCACGTCCGCCAGCGCGGGCGGCAGGAGATGTTCCATCTCGCTGCCCGCGTGAATCCCGGAATGATCGAACCAGAGACAGACTTGTTCGCGGGAATTAAAGAAAACATTTAGGTCCGGGAATGGCCGAGGATCCAAGAGAACAACTGGCTCAGCCCATCTTGCAATGCCGGCAAGAATTCCCGCAACGAGCCGTGTGGGCCAAAAGGCGCTGGCGCCAAGGTAAGAATGAGCATGACCAGACCAAACACCGCAATCCAGCGGCGGATGCCGGTCACGTCCGGCCATTCCGCTACCATGGGATGCCGCATACCGCTGATCCTCAGCAGAATCGCCCAGATCAGCCATCCCGCCCAGAAATAAAGCGCCATCGGAATGAGCGCCAGGATTGTTAGGCGCGAAACGATTTTATGTGCGCGAGGAGCCAGGGAGAAGACGATGTGCCCGCCATCAAGTTGGCCACCAGGCAAGAGATTGAGCGCGGTGGCGAACATCCCGACCCAAGCGGCAATTGCCGTGGGATGAAAATAAATCGAGTGCAAAGCGGAAGAGCTACTCTTGAGATGGGCAAGCGGGAGAACGTACCAGATCAATCGAAAAATCAGCGGATACCCCAGCTGAATGTCGGGGCTCGCCATGGCCGGTGAAATCGTCTTTGAGAGCGGCATGGCGAATATCAATACAATCACCGCCACTACGAATCCAGCGATTGGTCCGGCGATTCCGATGTCGAAAAGCGCGGCACGGGAGCGAATGGGAGAACGGATACGGATGAATGCGCCGAGCGTACCGATCAACGTGGGCGCGGGGATGAAGAAAGGCAACGTCGCATTCACACCGTAGTAGCGGCAGCAGAGATAGTGCCCCATCTCGTGCGCTAGAAGAATCAACATCAGCGTGGATGCAAACGGCAGGCCCAGCAGTAGTCTTGAAGGCTGAAGGTATATCCATGGCAGAGGGAAAAAAGGCACCTCGTCATCATTCAGCGAAAAGGCAGGCTGGTTGTGCTGGAAGTTGAACTCCATTCGCGCGCCCACTACGAGCGTCGTGAAGATCGTGGCAAGAAAGAGGATGATGTGAAGCCAGTAGCGCTGCTTCGGAGGCTGTACGACAAAGACTTCGACAGGACGGTAATAGTCGGTGGTCGAAGAAACTGGGGGAAGGAATTCAGGCATCAAGATTCCGCGTTTGTCACGCCTGCGGCAAGTGCGGGCGTGACAAACGCCCGTGTCTCCATCGTACGCGAGAAATAACTCTCAGTCGATGGCCTGCAACTCCTTGCCCGGCTTGAAGCGTACGGCTTTGCCCGGCGGAATGGAAACCTCGGCGCCAGTGCGCGGGTTGCGGCCGATGCCGGTCTTGCGCGGTCTGACATTAAAAACGCCAAACCCGCGCAGTTCAATGCGATCGCCTTTGGCGAGCGACCGCTTCATGCTGCCGAAAACGGTTTCCACGGCCAGTTCGGCCTTGGTTTTGGTGATTCCCGTCTTGTTGACCACTTCGTTGATGATGTCGAGCTTGATCACAGGTGGCTCCCCCCAAGCGATGGAGTCAGTACAATTGCACCAAGTGCTTGATGCTAAGGAAGATATAAGAGATTGTCAACACGAGGTTATCTCCGCAGTTAAGGTAGGGACGTGATCGCTTCAAGCTGGGTCTCTAGCAAACCAAAATCAATAACCACAAAGGACACGAAGGTACACAAAGAAGGGCAAGTCAAAACGGCATTCTGTGGTTATGGAACTCGACCTTCGCACCTGGAATCACGCGCGAAGCCATGAATCTGAAGTCTGGCAACTACTTCCGCGCGTTTTCGCCTTCCTTGTACATGTACTTGATGGAAGGCTTGTAGATCATCAGGTTGGGTGAATCGTTGCAATTCACCTTGAGGCAGCTCTTGTCGTACCACTCGATGACGCCATGGATTTCTTCGCCATCGCGGAGCACGATGACCATCGGAGTTCTCGCCTGCATCTGCTTTTGATAATAGAAATTCTCAGCGTTGGTTTGTTCCGGAGGTGGCGCCTTGCGTCCGCCGCCATTGCGGTCATTGCGATCGTTGCGGTCGAAAGAGCGCTCGGAGCGATCGCGGCGCTCAGCCACCGCGGGGGACGAATGGTTGTGATCGGCGCGGTTTAGCGAAGGGCGAATCAGCTTCCGGTTGGCAAAACTTTCTGGTTCGATTGTCCGTTCGTCCGGCATGGAATCAACCGCGTCTTTCATAACCATAGCACCACCTGTTCGACACGCTTTTTTACGCGGGCCACAACCCGGCGCGACTGTGATTGTGGATTGTGAAGGCGTGAACTTTCCACTACCGTAGCACAGGAGCGGGAGTGATGACAATCCTCAACTTGCGAGAATGCGGCGCCAAGGCCCCTGATGGGCAGGGCAATGAAAACGAGATAGAGTAGTAATTCTTTTTTGGGAGTACATTGTTGCCGTAGGTTTGCGGTCACCAGGGACCTGCTGCGGAGTCCGGATTGCAGAAGGAGCAACGACGTGCCTCCCCATGCGCACAACAGATGAGATGAGAATGCCGGTCTCCGGCGGGATGCTGTACGCTCCCAAGTTATCGACGCGCTCGAAGCGCAAGAGATAAAGGAGACCGGCAATGAAGAAGATTAGCACCGCAGCGGACAAAGCAGAGCAGGAATTTTCGAGGTCAGAAATTGACGATCGGTTTGGACCTGGGGGATCGATCGAGTTGGTATTGCGTGTTGGATGAAGCGGGGGAAGTAGTTCTGGAACAAAGGCTGGGCACGACTCCGAAAGCGATGAAAGAAGTGTTCGGGGGAATGCCGCGCAGTCGGATCGCGCTGGAGACGGGGATGCATTCGCCGTGGGTGAGCCGGTTGTTGAGCGAGTTGGGACACGAAGTAATCGTGGCCCATGCGCGCAACGTGCGCTTGATCGGGGAGAGTCGACGGAAAGATGATCGCTTCGACGCGCGGACGCTGGCTCGGTTGGCGCGGATCGACCCGCAGTTGCTGGCGCCGGTGCAACATCGAAGTGCGCAGGCACAAGCGCATCTGATGGTGATCCGAGCGCGTGCCGGACTGGTGCGGGTGCGGACGTCGTTGATCAACACGGCGCGGGGACTGACGAAGTCTTACGGAGAGCGGTTGCGCGGCTGCAGCCCGCGCAACCTGAATGCCGAGAAAGCACGCCAGCTAAGCCCGGAACTGCAAGCGGCGTTGGAACCGTTGCTGGCCGCCATCGAATCGTTGAGCGAACGGATTTACGAATACAACCAACAAATCGGGAAGATCGCCAGGGACAGTTATCCGCAAGTGGCGCGGCTGGAACAGGTGAAGGGAGTGGGAACGCTGATCGCGCTCACTTACATACTGACGCTGGAAGATGCGCAACGTTTTCGCAAGAGCCGCGACGTGGGCTGCTATGTGGGGTTGCAGCCGGGGCGGCGGAACTCGGGGCAGAGCGAGCCGCAACTGCACATCAGCAAGGAAGGCGATCCGTATTTACGAACGCTGCTGGTGCAGGGTGCGCATCACATTCTGGGGCCGTTTGGAGCGGACAGCGATCTGCGGCGCTGGGGTTTGAAGCTGGCGGAGCGCGGCGGGAAGAATGGTAAGAAACGAGCGGTGATCGCGACCGCACGAAAGCTGGCGGTGTTGCTGCATCGCTTGTGGGTGAGCGGAGAGGCTTACGAACCACTGCGCAACAGCCGACCGGTCGTGCTGCCGGCAGCCGCATAGTTCAGATTTATTGAGTGGGAAGCAGCGCGCCCAAATGCCGAGTTCCGGTGACTGCGTCTATGGCCTGGCCCACCCTTCCATGCTGGAGATGGGAGAGAGAGGTCGACAAACAGGTGGCAGCACCGGCTGCAACGAGAACACCCAACTTGCACCGAGCGAATAAATCGCTCACCGAAGAGTGCGGATGGAAGGGTGGCGACAGGGTTGGCTTGGGCGCCAAGCAAGAACTGAGGAAAGGAGGAAAGACCAACAATCCGGAGCGACCGCTCCCTTTCCTTCCTAGCGGAATGGTGACAGATCGGTCCTCGCCGTCAAGGGTTCGCTACGCCGCAAAGAACGCGCCCTTGACTGCTCCGGGCCGCTCTGAACACCCTCCCGCCAGGAAGGAAAGGGAAAGTTTAGGAAAGGCAAAGCAAAGGCAAAGCAAAATCTACTTGACCTGGACCGGCCTTCTCATGGAAGGCTATAAAGCAAAGTTTTTGTGCCTATAGGAATTGACGAAACCGTGACATTCTGTTGACAACTCCTGCGAGGACAAGGACTAGGGTTTGCTTCCTCCAAGTCGGGACTGGCCCAGAGGATGGATCGGATTGAGGTAGCAAGTAGCACGATTGAAAGCATTGTGGTGATGCAGTTTTCTACTTTTCCGCAAACATTTTCAACAACAGTGGGTACAACCAGGATGGCTAACTCATTGTTGTTGAAGGTAAGCGCAACATGTGTTTAGCTTGCTTGGGCGCCATTCCTGGCATATTGAGGCAGAAAAACTATGAGTGTATCCCTTAAATCCTGGGTATCCCGAATGACCGTGGCGCTGGTCGGGGTTTGTGTCGCAAGTGGGTTTGCGGTTGGTGCGGGCAAGCCCCACTACCTGATTACCAATGACGACGTGCCGCCAGCCCTCAGTACGAGTGTCACGTTCTATACGGTAGGGGCGAACGGTCAGCTGACCATGAAGGCAAGAGTGCTGACCGGCCGAGGTGGCATCGGCGGCGGCTATTTTGCGGCCAACCGCGTGACCGTGCTCGAGAACGGGAATGCGGAATGCGTCTACGCTTCCCAGGCTGCGGGCGGCGAGATCGAGGGAATCGGAATTAAGACTCTAAGAATTGGCGGCCACGCGGTTGGCTCCAAGAACGACACCGGCGCCTCGAATGGCATCGGTTTGGCCATGAACAGCAAGTATCTGTATGCCAGCTTCACCGACTCGAGCAATATCGGAACGTTTCAGGTGCAGCCAGGCTGCAAAATTAAGTTTGTGGGCGACATCACTGTGGGCGGCCTGCACGGCGGTGTGATCGACGGAATGGTCGTCCATGGGAACATCATGGTCGCGACCTATGGGGATGGCTCGATCGAATCTTTCAATATTTCAGCGGGCGTGCCGGTATCGAATGGCGATGAGCAAAATTCCACCGCTTCGCGCAGCGGCAATACCTATCCCAGTGGTATCGACATCACGCAGGATGGACACTATGCCATCTTCGGGGATACCGCCACATCCACCGTGATCGAAGTCTCCGATATTTCCTCGGGCAAGTTGACTCCGACGGTTGTCTATCACTTGGGAAACGGAATCAGTTCCAGCAACATTCTCCTGAGCCCGGATGAGACACTGCTCTACATCAGCAACACGCAAGGGGACAAGATCACCGCCGCTTATTTTGATAAAAGCACGGGCAAACTTTCAAAAGGTTGCGTTTCTGGCAACCTTAAGGGCTTCGTCACTGATTGGTCCTATCTTGGAGCTTTGGCTCTGGAAAAAACCACGGGAACTGGAGGGGTGTTGTACGTAGCCGAGTTTGGCGCGCCGTCCTCGATCGCGGAGATTAAGGTGACATCGGCGGGCGGGAAGTGCACGCTAAAAGAATCTTCGAACTCGCCCGTGTCTGACCCAAACAGTCCGGGGTTGCTGTCGATTGGAGCTTTTCCGCCCCGGCCCTTCTAACCCGAGGCAAGGCGTCTTTACCTTTTGCGAGATTGAGAGAGATAAGAATATATAAAGGAGTTGAATATGCGCTCTGCGTCGAGATATTTGCTGGCGATCGTAATGTGTGGATTTGCCATCCTGAGGTCGGAGGCGCAGTGTCCCAAGCGTCCCGACGCCGGTTCTGTGGTCAAAGATGCTTTGAGCCTCAATAGTGCGAATGGCGCGCTCAGTGCCGAACTGACTATGAAGCACTCGGTCGATGACGCCGGCTACACGCACTATTGTTACATCTACGGCAAGAATGAAGTGGAGGCTCCGACGTTGCGTCTCAACCAGGGTGACAACCTCCTCCTTGATGTCGAAGATCGCATCGATACCGATGACTCGGCAGGGATGATGGAAATGCCTTTTTCCCCCGCCAAGACTTGCGGCGACGGTGGAATGATGATGTTGTCTTCAACCAACGTTCACTTTCACGGTCTGAATGTTCCGCCAGTCTGTCATCAGGATGACGTGCTCACTACTTTGATTCAACCCGGAGGGGCGTTCAAATTCAATATCCAGATTCCAAAGAATGAGCCGCCCGGACTGTATTGGTACCACCCGCATGTGCACGGCTTCACCGAGTTCCAAGTCAATGGCGGTGCGGCGGGGGCGCTGATTGTTGAGGGGATGGAGAAGTTTCACCCAGAGGTGGCTGGGCTTAAAGAGCGAGTGTTCGTTATCCGCCAGCAGTACCTGGTTCCTTGGGTGCCCGGGCCCTACCAACTGACCATTAACTACCAGGTCGCGGCCTCTCCGAGCTCTCCTTCTCCCATCATCAACATGAAGCCCAACGAGAAGCAGTTCTGGCGAGTGGCAAATGCCACCATCCAGGATTTCATGCCGTTGCAGGTGTGGTTTAACGGTAAGGCTCAGAAACTACAATTGATCGCGCTCGACGGATATCCTCTTCCCAAGTCCCGATTCGAAGAGACCATTTTGGTGCCTCCGGCGGGGCGCGCGGAGTTTATCGTGCAGGCGCCTCCTCAAAACAACGAAGCGATTTTCATTGCGCTTGGTTATTCAACCGGACCGACTGGGAATCCCGATATCGAGCAACAACTGGCGCGGATCGATGTCAGCAGTGATGCAGAGGAAACACGAGAGGCAACGCAAGCGTCAGACACGGCCGCGGAACCGGTGCCTGGAACGTTAATGAGAAGCATTAAATTCGCAGACTTGGAAAAGCAGAAGCCAACAGCACAGCGCAAGCTTTACTTCTCTGAGGAATTTGGCGGTACTAACGGACCAATCCAATTTTACATTACCGTCGATGGACAAAAGCAGAAGGTGTTCGAACCCAACGAGAAGCCTGTGATCACGACTCACGTTGGAGCAGTGGAAGACTGGTTCATTGAAAACCGTGCCCTCGAGACGCATGCGTTCCATATGCATCAGATCCACTTTACGGTCATGGAAGTGGACGGAAAGCCGGTCAAGAACCACGACTTGCGCGATACAATGGAGATTCCCTTCTGGGAAGGGCCAGGTCACCCCTACCACAGCATCAAGGTACGAATGGATTTCCGCGATCCGACGATTGCGGGTACTTTTGTGTTCCACTGTCATGTCCTGCTCCACGAGGATCTTGGCATGATGCACAAAATTCTAGTCCTGCCAAAATAACCAAAATAATCGGAAAGGTCGAGAACCAGGAGGCTAGCCAGATGCGAAAGAGGATTCTGTTTGTCTTAGGCAGTGCGCTTTTGATTGCCGCCGGATACCTGGCTGGAAACAGGAGCACGACCGTCGCGTATGCCGGGGCGCCAACTCAGGGCACCGTCCCGAAGTCGTATGGCCGCCTGGTTGCGGCGATTCCGGATTCCATAGGAACCGGCCTGGTTTTCGAAGGCAGCGATGGCGTGGTTCGGTTTGTCAGCATCACCGGCATGAAAGAGGGAGAGTTGGCGCGTTATGACCAAACCCCGACCCAAGGAGGCATCCCCAAGTCGTATGGCCGCCTGGTGACGGCAGTGGTGAACTCCGAGGGAACCGGACTGATTTTCGAGGACAGCGAAGGTGTGATTCGGTTCGTCACAATTGCGGGGAAAAAAGAGGGAGAATTGACCCGCAACTGACCGTGATGAGGACGAGGCTGTCCTCGAGGGCGCGACCGAGGTTTTCAGCGGTTTTTGGCTGTGGCTGTGGGCGGCGGCTTATGCTCGCAAGACGGAGTGTTGACGCAGGAATCGCGCAGCATCAGTCGCTCCACCGGTCTCCCTCCAACAATGTGAGAGTCGATGATTTCGTCGACGTCGGCCAGCGTCACCCCGCCGTACCAAACCCCTTCGGGATACACCACCAGATTCGGACCATGCTCGCATTGGTCTAGACACCCGGATTGATTCGCCCGCACCCTTCCTTTTAGTCCGCGTTCCGCTAGCTTCTGTTTGAATAGCTTCTGCAACTCGGCTTTGGCCGCCGGATCACAGCAGCCCCGCGGATGTCCTGGGGGTCGCTGGTTCCCGCAGATGAAAATATGCTTCTCGAACTTGGCCATGAGAATAATGTACAGGACACGCGGCGAAATTCTCGCGCGATCGGGAAAGGCAATTTAACCACGAAGGACACGAAGTTACACAAGGAATCCCATGGAGTCACAACCTTTGCGTACCCTCGTGTCCTTTGTGGTTTGTGGAATCGCGGCAGAGACTGGCTCAGTCTTTCAACGGTACTATCGCCTGATTACCCCGGCAGAAAGTCGCCACATGCTGTAAGCCACCGTTGGGCTGCTTCAGCAGCATGACTGGGCCGTAGCAGAACACCGCATGACCGGTTTCCGCCATGTACCAAGTTCCGCCCGCGTGGGCATGCTGTGTCACGGAATGTTCGAGTAGTGGGGGCGCAGGGGCTGCGAACTTGGAACCGGGCAAAGACAGAGCTAGCAATAGCGTCGCCAGGGTTTTCATCTACTTCGCCTGGCCCTGAAATTCAGATCGTTTTCACGATCCTGCGTCCATCCACAATGTCTGCAATTCCTAACGGCGGTTTTTGCGGCATCGCCTTCCGAGGTTTGCTTGCATTGTGGCTGCTCTGGGCATTGCCTCCCGGTTTGTCCGGCGTCATTGGAACCTGGGTCGACGGGGTTTGCGCCTGGGAGCGAGCTCCTGCCTTAGCCTGGGCCTGGGCTTCGGCATACTGCTTTTGAATCATCTTACCTTTAAGACTGCTAAGTTCCGTACTGTCGCCGAGCAGAGATCCGATTAACCAACGCTGCGCGGCAATTGTCCGATCTTGTTCCACCGCCAGCAGGGACAACAAGCCGTAGGAAATCAGGAATAGTACGATCAGGACCGGGAGTAGTGAAAGCTTGCGCTTGGGTTTCGGCTCGGGCAACGCCCGCGGAATTCCTACGACGGTGTCTTGCGTCCAGCTTAACAATTGAGACCCCGATCTGCGCCCCAAGGCAGCGGGCACGAAGAGAAATGCAGCTTGAACACCATCGCGTCAAGCTTTCGCAAACTGATAGAAAAGCGCCACTTAGCCTGAATTCCCTAGCCAGCACCGGGCTCGACGGATGCAACCCGATGCACATTTAGGTAACAGAAATGGTTTATGGCCGTGGTCTTGCGATGCAGGAAAGCGGCTGCGGCTGGGATCCAGCGAGGCCGCTGGAAACAGTGTTTTCACCCAAAATTAACCACTCCGCAGTATCCACGAGGTTTACAGTAGGGCTCAGAATCTGACCAGATTAGGGCGGTTATGGCTTGCAAGTCGTGTGCGTCAGACCACCAGACGGATTTCGGCGCCGAGATTAATATCCATTTTCCTGGGTTGAAAGGCATGGACAAGCCTGCCATCTGGGCATTTCCGAAACTCACCGTCTGCTTGGATTGCGGCTATACGGAGTTCACTCTCCTTGAAAGCGAAGTCCAGCGCCTTGCAAAAGGCACCGCAGCCTAGCATTCAAGCGTGTTCAACAGCCCGCTCCACCCGGGGCAAACGCCCGAGTTTTCCACTTGTTGTTCTCGGGACATTTCCCAACCGCCGTTTCAAACTCGTTCGGTAACGTCAGACTGCACGCCCCAGGTCAGCACCAGCTTGCCGTCAACCACGACACCCGTCATGCTGTTCAAAAACACCTTGGGGTTTCCATTAGCGTCCAATTCGTACGATTTCCTCTGCATCACGCGATAGCCGGAGCGAATGAAGGCCCGCGTGAGTTCGATATTCTTCGGATCTTCGGGCGGTACCATATCCGTTATACGTTTGCCGATCAGATCGTGAGCCGAGTTCAGACCATACATCCTCGCCTGGGAATCGTTGCAGTCGGCTACGTACGAGTCACGGATAATGTGCTGGATCTGCTCTTCCTCAGGCAGATCTACCGGCATGGGCGAGTCCATCTCTACGCAGAAGATGCCGTCACAGCTTTCGTCCACTAACAAACGGTAGCTTTCCTCGCCTTCGCGGGTCTTCTCCATAACCTGGGTGAACTGCTGAGCCTCTAATCCCCTGCTGACAAACTGCTTGCCCTGGAGAACCGCTTGCACAGCGACCAGCAGCTCGCTCCCGGCATGGATTTTGACCACATAGCCCCGTGCCCCCAAGCGGAAGGCCTCGTGCACTACATCATCAGAAGATTCTTGCGTAAGGAAGAGTATTTTGGAATTGGGGACAAGCTTGCGGATTCGCCGGGCGGCTTCGATTCCATTTAATTTCGGGAGGCCGATATCCAGCACAATCAAGTCCGGCTGCAGTTCTTCGGCCTTCTGAACCGCGTCCAGCCCGTCGGAGACGCCGGAGATGACGTGCAAATCCGGCTGTTTCTCGAGCGCCGAGGAGACGAAACGACGCCAAGGTTCCAGGTCATCTACCACGAGAATGCGGGCTACCGACATGTTCCACCAGCCTGGTTGCTATCGAATGTCCACCCAGAGTAGGCTCCGTTGCGTAGATGCGGAATGGCTCCCCTGTGCCATCAGGCGGCACCATTGGGCAATAAGGAACTGCAACAATAACAACAGTGCTACTGTCATCCTTTGCCGCTAGGGAATCAATAGCAAAACTACTAGGGGGTAGCCCCTTTCGTTGCTAAGCGTGCCGGGCCTACGCTTCGGGGCTGGTTCGGGTGTTGTTCTCGAGGTTTAGAATATGAGTTAGAGGTTCACCCGGTGGCCACCCTCCGCGACATCGTCTACCAGCACGTGCGCGAAGGCGAGCTCTACGAGAAACTCGACCGCAATCGCGTGCGCTGTTATGCCTGTGGCCATTGCTGTCCGATCCCGGATGGCCAGCCCGGCGTCTGCAAGGTCCGCTACAACCGCGGCGGTACGCTCTACGTGCCCTGGGGATACGTTGGCGGCGTGCAGTGCGATCCCGATCGAGAAGAAGCCGTTTCTTTCACGCTTATCCCGGGCGCGCTGGCTTACAGCTTCGGCATGCTGGGGTGCGATCTGCACTGTGGCTACTGCCAGAACTGGGTGACATCGCAGGCGTTGCGCGATCCCAATGCGGTTTCGCCGCCGCTGCGAAGCGTCGCCGGAAGCGCTGGTGCGGACGCACTGCGGCAAGGCGCGAAGGTTCTGGTCAGCACATACAACGAGCCGCTGATCACCAGCGAGTGGGCGGTCGCCGTGTTCAAAGAAGCCAAAGCGGCCGGGTTGATCACCGGATTTGTTTCCAACGGCAACGGTACGCCGCAAGTGCTGGAATATCTGCGTCCCTGGATCGATCTCTACAAAGTTGATCTAAAGAGCTTCGATGACCGCCACTATCACGAACTGGGCGGACGCATCGGGCCGATTCTCGATACCATCCGCCGCCTGTCATCAGATGGGCATTTGGCTGGAAATCGTCACTCTTCTGATCCCCGGCTTCAATGATTCGGCGGACGAACTGCGTGGGCTGACCGATTTTCTCGTCAAGCGTCTCGCCAGACATTCCCTGGCACGTGACCGCATTCCACAAGGATTACAAAATGGACGATCCCGACGACACGCGTCCGAAAGACTTGCTGCGCGCGGTCGAGATCGGGAGGCATGCCGGTCTGCGCTACGTTTACGCCGGAAATTTGCCGGGGATGGTCGGCGATCACGAAAACACCAGCTGCCACCACTGCGGCGATACGTTGATTAAACGGCGCAGCTACTTCATCGAGGAATACCGTCTGACTCCGGATGGCCGATGTCCGTCATGCAAGACCGCAATTCCAGGCCGCTGGGCACCCGAAGTTCGACGGGCAGATTACCGATCGTCCTTTCTTGCCGCGTCGGGGCTCGGGTTTGGTTACAATCCTCAACTAGGCTCAAGAACTAAACTTCATGCAGAAACTGCGAAGCGCGCTCGCCCTGGGACTCTTGCTCATCGCAGCCGCCTGCTCGCCTCGCGACTTTCTTACCCGGCGCCTCGCCGCGGATCTGATTGCCGGTTCGGACGCGTTCAAGAGCACGCAGCAGTTCTGGCTGCGCACCGGCGTCATTTCGAACAAAGATTACATCTCGCCCGAATACCTGGTATTGCAACGCCGTGGCTGGATCACCGGCGCATCCAACCCTTGCCCGCCGGACGTTACTCCTCCGCCTTGCTGGGAGGTTGCGCTGACTCCGATCGGAGTGGAAACGTTTCACGACCTGATACCCGGCGCCGCGGCCGGATGCCCGATACTTCAGCGTGCCGGTGGCCCGCAGACAGCTGACCGGAATAACCGGCATCAGCAAAAGCAGCAACGCCGCCGATGTCGACTTCCTGTGGAAGTGGATTCCGCTGAATGAAGTGGGAGCCGCGCTTTACGCCGGCGGCGTGCAGTATAAATCCACGGTCGCGTTCCGCCAATACGACGATGGCTGGCGAGTCATCGAAGGCAGCGCGCCCAAGAGCAATCAGGGCCTCGACGAAGCACTGAAGAATTCCGAACCCGCGCCCTGATATGACTTGCGGTTCGATGTGACTCCCGGTTCATTGGGGCGATTCGGGTTTACAAAGTCTGTGTTCTCACGATATACCTCTGTTTCGGCCCATGACAAAAAGAAGGTCTCTTCTCATTTCCTTTATAGCGGCATTCACACTCAACCTTGCTCTTGCTGCCGATAAACCCAAGCTCACGCTCGACGACTTCTTTAACTACGTCGATTTCCTCGCCGTGGCGATGTCTCCCGATGGAAATTCAGTGCTCATAAATACCGAGCGGGCGGATTGGGACCAGAGCATTTTTCGCCGAGACCTGTGGCTTTACCGCGACGATGGTCATGGCCGGGGGACGCTAACCCAGCTAACGCAAGCCGGCGACAACACTGATCCGCGGTGGTCTCCCGATGGGCGCTGGATTGCGTTCCTCTCGGAACGAGAGGCCACCAAAGGCGGTAGTACGAGACAGGACGACTCAAAGGGGGAACCCGTCGCGCAGCTCTATCTGATCTCGCTCGCTGGCGGCGACGCGTTTCCCGTGACCCAACGCGAAGAGGAGGTGCACGCGTTTTCCTGGTCGCCTGACTCTCGCACTCTCTACTTTGCCACCCGCACACCGTGGACCACGACTCAGAAGGATGCTTACAAGAAGGAGTGGAAGGATGTTTTGCAGTATCGCGCCGCTGAACGAGGCGACACGATTTTCAGTATCGACGTAGGGGATGCAATCAACCGGCGCGCGGCGGAGGGAACCAAGGCAGACGAAGATTCGGATCCCGAGTCGGACGCAACTCCCGGTTCCCACGCTCTGGCCAATACGCTCTGGCGCATCTCCGAATTGGACGCTTCGCCGGATGGGCGCAGGTTGGCATTCGTGTCCGGAGCGGTTTCCCAGCGCGAGGAAAAGATAGACGAGTACGAGATTTACATCGTCGACTTGGCTAAAGCGAATCTTAATCGTCCGCCGCGGCAGATCACGCACAATCAGGCCGAAGAACAATATCTGCACTGGGCCACGGATAGCAAGCACATTTTCTTCGAGGTCCAATATGGTTCCGTCGAAGGAAAGTACAAAGACACGCAGACCCGGCTTTACTGGATCGATGCAGACACCAGCGAAGTCCAGCGCTGGGCGGCGGACTTTGAGGGCGCGATTGGGCGTTACGCCACAACCCCAGAAGGCGGAGCGCTCGTGACCGGCCAGCTCGGCACGGAGGTGCAAACGTATTTCCAGCCCAACATTTCTGCACCTTTTTCCAGACAGCCCGGTGTGGCGGGCTGTTACGTGCATCCTGCCGCGGCTCAACGGTCACAACGAATCGCTTTCGTCCACTCAGCGATCGCGGAGCCAACCGAGGTGTACCTGGCGGACAGCCGCGAGGCGTTGCAGTCCGCTCGCCCCATCACTGCATTCAACAAGCTGTTCACTGAGCGTGATCTGCCCAAAGCCAAGCCTTACCGCTGGACTGCGGATGATGGGACGGCCATCGAAGGCATGCTCATGTATCCGCCGGGGAAATTCGAAGCAAGACATCTACCCATGTTCGTGTTCCTCCACGGAGGCCCGGACGATGCTGACGGCAATCATTTCGAAGCGGACTGGTATGTGTGGGACCGTCTGGCTGCGACCCAGGGCTGGCTCGTGTTTGAGCCCAACTATCGCGGCTCAACCGGCTACGGCGACAAGTTCCTGGCGGGGATCGTCCCCGAAATTGTTTCCCGTCCGGGCAAAGACGTTCTTGAGGGTGTGGACGCGCTGATAAAAGATGGCATCGCCGATCCCGATCATCTGGCTGTCGGCGGCTACAGCTATGGCGGCTATATGACCAACTGGCTGATTACTCAAACGACTCGCTTCAAGGCGGCGGTGACGGGTGCGGGCGCGGTTGAGAACGTAGCCAATTGGGGCAACGACGATACGACTTTTGATGACGCCTATTTCCTGGGTGGCTTTCCTTGGACAGTGCCGCAGCGCTATCACGATGAAGCGGCTATCTATCAGATCGATAAAGTCCGCACTCCCACGCATATCGTCGCCGGCTCGGACGATATTCGGGTGGCCGTGGCAGAAGCCTATCTCCTCGATCACGCCTTGCATGTCCTCGGTGTTCCCAGCACGTTGCTGATTTTCCCGGGCGAAGGTCACGAGCTCGACAAGAATCCGTGGCACGGGAAAATCAAGGTGCGGGAAGAGTTGAAGTGGCTGGAAAAGTATGGTGGGGTGGTGGCGGCCCGCTAGAAAATATCACATATCTCGCGAATGGCTTGGGAAGATATGCGGAGAAGATGGCGGGTGTAATGGGTCATTTCGTAAACTGAGAATTTCCCGACGCAGGTCAACGAAGGTAACAGCGATGTTGCAACAACAGTCCGGTTGAAACACCGCCAACGCCATCGCTTTCATTGACTTGCTGGTTTTACCGACGTAGGATTCTGCTCCAGTGATCGGGCAAACAATCTCGCACTACCGCATTGTCGAGAAGCTCGGCGGTGGCGGGATGGGCGTGGTGTACAAAGCCGAGGACATGAAACTTGGCCGGTTTGTTGCCCTGAAGTTCCTACCCGACGAACTGGCCAACGACGCGCAGGCGCTGGAGCGTTTCCGCCGTGAGGCCCGCGCCGCTTCTGCCTTGAACCACCCCAACATCTGCACGATCTACGAGATTGACGAGGCCGATGGGCGAACCTTCATCGCCATGGAACTGTTGGAGGGGCAGACTCTCAGGCACGAGATCAATGGCAAGCCGTTGGAAATCGAAACGGTGCTCGATCTCGGCATTCAGATTGCCGACGCCCTGGACGCCGCCCACTCCAAGGGCATCATGCACCGGGACATCAAGCCCGCGAACCTCTTCGTCACGAACAGAGGGCAGGCGAAGATTCTCGATTTTGGGCTGGCGAAAGTCACGCTGAAACCGCAGAGCGTTGGCATGAGCGCCGCGACCATCGAATCGGAACAACATCTCACCAGCCCCGGTTCGACGCTTGGCACTGTGGCATACATGTCCCCGGAGCAGGTCCAAGGAAGGAACTCGACGCTCGCACCGACCTGTTTTCCTTCGGGGCTGTGCTCTACGAGATGGTGACTGGGATGTTGCCGTTCCGGGGTGAAACCTCTGGCCTGATCTTTAAGGCTATTCTGGATGGGAGACCAGCCTCGGCGGTGCGTCTGAATCCCGATCTTCCAGCAGAATTGGAACGCATCATCAACAAAGCTTTGGAAAAGGATCGTGATGTCAGGTATCAGCATGCGTCCGACATTAAAGCCGACCTGAAGCGAGCGAAGCGAGACACAGATTCGGATAAGGCGGTATCGAGTGCCACAGCAACCTCCCGCTGGTCACGACGGTCGATGTTGCTGGGCGCGCTAGTTTTCGGGTTCGTCATCGCGATTATTGTGATCGCAGTACTCTTTCTTGGGAATAGCAGTCGCACCCGCATTAACTCGGTCGCCGTACTGCCGTTCGCCAACGCCAGCGGTGATCCAAACGCGGAGTACTTGAGCGACGGGATAACGGAGGGCGTCATTGACAGATTGTCGGGTCTCCCAAATCTGAAGGTCATCTCACGCACATCTGCCTTCCGTTACAAGCAGCGTGACATCGACCCAAAGAAGGTCGCGAAAGAGCTAGGGGTGGAGGCGCTGGTCACGGGCAGGGTCGTCCAACACGGCGAAGATGTCTCGGTAAGCGCAGAACTCGTGGACGCAAGCGAGGACAAACAGCTTTGGGGTGAGCAGTACAGCCGAAAGCTGGCCGACATTCATTCTGTCCAGCAGGAGATCGCAACTGCTGTATCCGGAAATCTGCGAATATCGCTGACGAACGAAGAGAAGACGCGTTTGAACAAGTCGTCCGCGACAAATCCCGAGGCGTATCAGCTTTATTTAAAGGGCAGGTATCACGCAAACCAAACAACAGTAGAGGGGCTAAAGAAGAGCATCGAGTATTTTCAACAAGCCGTCGAAAAAGACCCCGGTTTTGCTCTGGCCTATGCGGGTCTGGCTGACTCCTACTCTGCGCTTGGAGGCGGATGGATGTACTTACCCCCGACCGATACTTTTCCGAAGGCGAAGACGGCGGCAATGAAGGCATTGGAGCTTGATGACACGCTAGCCGAGGCACATGCTGCGCTAGCGTATGCCGTGTTCTTCGCCGACTGGGACTGGCCAAGTACAGAGCGAGAGTTCAAGCGAGCTATCGAGCTGAACCCGAACAGTGCGCTCTCCCATGGTCGGTACGCGGAATGCCTGAAAACGAGACTACGATTCAACGAAAGCATTGCGGAGGCGCAACGAGCACAAGAGCTTGACCCGCTGTCACCGGACATAGTTTCCGAAGTGGGGAATGTCTATTTCATGGCGCGACGATACGATGAGTCTATTGCTCAATTCCAGAAGGCGCTCGACCTCAATCCAAACCTTCCGGTGGTGCGTGCAGTGCTAGCTTTGGCATACGCAATGCAGCACATGTATCCGCAAGCCCTTACCGAATACGACAAGATTCCTGATCCGGACAAGTCCGTATCGACAGAGAACCAGTTCGTTGCTGGTGTACTTGGGTGGATTTATGCCCTCTCTGGAAGGCGGCCTGACGCACTGAGAATCGTCCATCAACTTCAGGACTTGTCCTCGCACGCTTATGTCGACTTTTATTGGTCTGGCGTAATTTATGCGGGGCTTGGCGACAAGGATAATGCGTTCCGGTTGCTCGAAAAAGGTTACGAAGAGCACTCCGCTGCCATGCTTTATCTCGCAGTAGACCCGTTCTGGTACGGGGTGGGTTCCGACCCCCGCTACACCGACCTGCTGCACCGAATGGGGCTGCCACAGTAACGATCCCAAATCCCCATCCTGAAGCAAGCTAAAGGCGGAGTACGCGAAGCCGCAATGGCTGAAGAAAATCTTCCCTCGTCGCTACAGTCTACTGATAGTTGATGTAACCGGAGATTTCGTCAGCAATCTGGAAGACAATAGTCATTCTAGCGGGTGTTGCCGTCTTGACAGGGGTTGCGAGCCAGACTAGGGTTGACCTCGAAAGCACACTCTGGAAGCACAGAGAATGCCGTATCAAGTTCCCTTTCGAGCAGTTTTCTTCCTTTCGTTGGCATGGATCGGTGTGTGGCTTGGCCCAGCCTTTGCCCAGATGCCTATCGCGAAGGCCCCTGCAAGCCCCCAGAAAAAAGCTGCTGAGCTTAAGCTGACACCGCAACAGGAGCGGGGCCTGCGGTTGCTGCGGTCTGCTCAGGCGGAAGCTGCGGCCCTGCAGCCTGACATGCGGGCATTTGTTCTGATGCAGGTTGCCAAGGGATACCAGAAAGTAGGCACAAGCAAGGTTGATGCGTTGTTGAAAGAGGCTTTCACGGCCAGCCTCTCCATAGAGGACATCGCTCCGCCATCTGATGACCCAGAGCGCTTCTGCCCAACCATGGAAGGCTGCGGAATCAAGCCTTGGCTACAAGAAGACATCCTCTCAGCCATGCGATCTTTGGCAGATGTAGAGGCACTGTTATCGCGTGCTGAACCCGAGGTCCAGCGTCAAATAACGGAGTCTCTGATTTTGAGATACATAACGAAAAAGGACTTTGAGCGAGCCAGGGCGCTAATCAGTTCGCTAGCCTTCCAAGGTGATTACCCCTACGCAGCGGCAATGCATCTCATGCTGGCTGTGACGCCGTCGGAACGAGTATCTATCTTCGCGCAAGCACTGAATGCTTACCAGCAACAAGGTGAGAGCACTAGCTACGGCGGCGGTTTTGACGGGATGCCCGGCATGGTCATGCGCTTCTGGCAGGATGTGCCAGCAGCGATGGCCGTTGATGCCATCGATCAAATTCTGGAAAAAGCCAAGGACGTCAGCGCCGAGCGCAACGTACGGTTAACGTTCTCGGGGGACGCAGGTACCGTTGCACTTTCCTCCCAGTATCAATATAGGCTGTTCCAACTTCTCCCACTGCTGCAAAAGTTAGACAAGCCGAAGGCCGAGAGCTTGTTGCGTGACAATCCTGATCTGCAAGGCCTGCTCGGTCGTTTCCCAGAGGGGCTTCAAGCAGTGCAGCCTGACTATCAGCTTCACCCGCCGCAAGACGGGGAATCTCCGATCTCCCGCATGAGCGTTTCCTTCCTGAACGCTCCGCCGATCACGATCAATGCCGTCGCAGTCCAAGCGGAACAGGAAATCCAACATAAACAGCAACAAATCTCGGCGGAAACGGAGACCGATCCCAAGCAAGCTATCGCAGACGCGATGTCTCTGCCTGACACTCCACCCGCGGATGCTGAAGACTCTCTGCGAGGCAGCACTTTGCTCCGCATTGCCAAGAAGGTCGGCAAGAAGAATCCGAGCGTCACGAAGACTGCACTTGCCGAATCGCGAAAGTCATTGGCTCAAACTCCCCTGATAGCGCAAGCCAAGAGCCTTGATGAGGCGGCGGAGGAATATCTGGAGATTGGCGATGAAGCCGATGCCGATAAAACCATCAGCGAAGCTCTTCAGGTAGCCGAAAAGCTCTACGCCAAGGATGCTGATGCCGGTGATCCAAACAGAGTATTCAAGGGAGCTTGGCCTTCCACAAACCAGTGGCGGCGCTGTGTGCAGATCACAGCGCGCTTCTCACTCAGCCCCGCCGAGTCGATTATCGCGGGTATCAGAGACCCCGAAATCGCGGCATTTGAAAAGATTTACTTGGCTAACGCCTTGATTGGAGTGCCGCCAGACACGATGTCTGTGGGCGAGAGTCATAAGAGCGGAGGGCAGATGTTTCGGTCCTTCTGAAAAGCAGCGCTTCCATGAGATAAGCGATGAGTTCTACTTGAGAGTGAGCCTATCTTCCCGTCGGTTTCGCCGAACTGCTAGCCATCTTCGTCGGCTGATTGGATGCCCGATAACGTGCGATTCCGCTGTAAAGCGCTTCAGCAATCTGCTGGCGGTAGGTTGAACTCTGCAAATTATTCTCGTCGGTCGGACTGCTCACGAACGAAACTTCGGCCAGGATCGCGGGCATGGAGGTCCCGGTCAGCACCACGTAATGAGCTTCCTTGACCCCTCGGTTGGGGAGGCCGGGATTCTTCGCCGACAGCATCGCATATAACGCCCGCTGGACGTTGGCTGCGACCCGTCGCGACTCATGCACCTTTGCGCGAATGTCAACATTCGTCCAATCGACAGGCTTCACTCCCGCAGCTGTCGCCTCGTCCGCTTCTTCGGTTCTCGCTTTTACCGATGAATAGGTATTCGTGTAATAAGTTTCCACACCACGAGCCGAGGGATAGTCGCTGTAATTGGCATGCACGGAAACGAAGAGACTGGCCTGGGCGAGGTTCGCAATTTCAGCCCGCTTTTCGAGCGCGAGATAGTTGTCATTTTTCCGCGTGTAGATAACTTCCGCACCCAGGCGCATCTCGACCAACTGACCAAGGCGTTGCACAATATCGAGCACCAGATCTTTTTCCAACAGGCCCTTCCGCCCGACTGTTCCCAGATCCCAACCGCCGTGGCCGGCATCGAGCACAATGCGAAACTTCGCCGGGTAGAGGGACGGACTGGGGTTGAGTGGAACCTGGTTGAGCGGAACCTGGTCCAGCGGAACCTGGTTGAGCGGAACCTGGTTCAGCGGAGTCTGGCTGAGCGGCTTCTGATTCCCCGCGATCTGACTTGCCGGAGGCAGGTTGGTCGGACCTTTCGTTGCCACTTGGTCCAAGGGAGCCATGGGAGCAAAAAGATCGACCTTCGTCCGGGCGCGCGGCTTGGTTCCAAGTTTGCGAACTTCGACTACCAGGCGATACGGATTCGGCTCCAGGCTTACCGAGAAATCCGTTGCGCCGTTGGTTTCCAGTACGACGCGGGTTACTCCCGCTACCGGCTGAGCCACGCGAACTCGTTGCAGCAGCGCATCGTTCACGGCGATCGTCCGGTTGGAAAGTCCCGCGCCCAACGTTGTGTCGTGCAAGTCGAAATAAATTCGCTCTGGCTTGGGAAGCCGATGAGCTTCGTACTGAACCTGGTCCTGTATGTCAATCACCACGGTGCTGGATTCACCCGACGACCAGTGCCGAATGCCAGTGACCTGAGGCAGCACGCCGGCTTCCTCCGGAGTCGTGGGCGAAGTCTCGCCCTCGTCTTCCGCAACCGCCTCTGTGACGCCCGGGGGCGCAGTTGCAACCGGCGCTACGTGTATGGGCTCCGTTTGCGGCGCTGCCGCGGTCGCAACCCAACGAGTGCCTGCGCCTGGTTTTACCAACCCTGTACGATGGCCGAGAGACCACCACACTCCTGCTCCCAAGGCCGCAGCGAACAGAACGACCGCAGCCGCAACTGCAAGGCCGGGCCGGGAACGGTCCACTACGTCCCGCCCCGTGAGGGCAACAGGATGGTCGCTCGATATCGAACTCTGCACCGAAGCTGATCCTGAACTCTGTGCAGAACTCGCTTCTGTACTCGGCGTTTTCTCGCTGCGGCCCAGATCTTCTGCTGATTCTATTTGCACCTGCACAATTTCGGGCGCAACGACACCAATCGATCGTGGCTCGACTGCAACCGCGTGGACCACCCGCCGCGAAATCTCGCTCAGCCGATCTTCCTCTTCCGGCTTCATCGCGGAAAGAATCAACTCAGCCAGCAGGCTCAGACTGCGAACGTCGCTGTCATTAAATCCAAAAGGCTCGTTGGAGAAAGCCTCGAGCAAACCAATGACACTTTGTTTCGCCGAAAGGGGTACGGCCAGCATGGAGCGGACGCCAAGGCGGCGGCAAGCCAGCAGGTTCACCCGCGAGTCAGTGTCGGCGTCGTCGCAGCGCACGATCCGCCCGGACACCAGACATTCTCCGGAAAACCCTGAGTTCGGATCGAGACGAATTCCGGTATCCGGTGCGATGCTTCCCGCCGAAGCGCGGCACACGATCGCATTGCCTTCCGCTAATGCGATCGCCACCCCATCAGCGCCAGTAATCGCCAGCGCGCGCTCCGCCACCAGTTGCAGCACCTCGTCCAGAACGAATTGCTCGAGTTGCCAATCATCCTGCAGGTTCGAGCGCAAGCCGTCGCGCATTTGCTTCGTGCGCCGCGTGCGGATCTGTTGGTGCAGGGCAGAGAAGGCGAGGAGAGCCTGCAAAGCTTCGTGGCCCAACGCATCGGTTGGTGATGGAGTCCGTACTGCGCGCGCCGGAGCTGCAGCGGCTTCTTCTTTGATCAACTCCAAGCCCGCATTGTTCAGAGTCGCGCTCATGGAAATGGCGGAAAAACTTGTTTCGAGATGGCCGGTCCCAAAACCGTCAAACCTGACGGTCAATCTGACGATTAATCTTAGGGGGAGAAAATACTTCTCAATTCAATCTATGTGTACTCTCGCAAATAGACTTAGCGGAGTCCCTTGCCTTCGGCCGTGGCATTACTCGTAAGTTACAAGGGTTCGGCGGTAATCGCAATATTTTCAGCGCACGAAGGTAAGGACCGGCAGCCTGCGCTTTCGTAAGCTGCGGAAACCTCGCCGATTCATAGCTTTCCGAAAACCATTGCGCGCCCCTTGAATTCAGCATATCCTTAGGCGTTGGAAGGACTTACAGGTTGTGGCTGGTGAGTGAAGAAAAAAAGAAGTCGGGTTGGCGGTGGCCTCTGGGTGTGGTTGCTACTGGGCTGGGAGCGGCTGGAGTAGTGATCTTCCGTGGTTGCTGGCATGGCAAGATGAGTTGGCCGGTTCGCTTCCAGGATCACTCGTATCAGGTTTGCTTGGGCTGCGGCATCAAGCGCCTGTTTGATGAGCAAGCCTTCCGCGCGTACGGACCCTATAGTTACGATCTCAATCGGCTGGTTGCCCGGGACCGAGCTCGTAAGGATAAGGATGAGGTTCATCCCGAAGCCGAGCCCACGATTCATCGCACTGCTTCCTGAACCCCGAATTCCTGAAATCTGGAACCATCACGGTTACTGAGGCACACCCGCAGTCAAGGCTAAGATTTAGTCATGAAGCCACAGTCGAATCTGGTCGAATCCCATGGGGCTGAGTTAGCGGGCCCCCAACGCAACCTGCGGCGACCCTATCGACAGAAGATTCACACCCTGGCGCACGTGAATCTCGATGCGGCGAATGGCGCCATTCTCCGCGATCTCAGCGAATTCGGGATCGCCATGCAGAGCGTCATTCCCCTGACTCCGGACCAACAAGTCCAGCTTCGCTTTGATTTGCCGTCTCCACGGGTGCGCATCGAAGCCGCAGGTCGAATTGCCTGGACCGATTCCTGGGGCCAAGCCGGAGTCCAGTTTGTCGATCTGCCCGAGCGTTCCCAACGTTTGCTGAAGGAGTGGGTCTTTATCCAGATTCTTTCCGCTGCTTATCTGTTTGCGCCGTGCGAGGCGGCCGCGGTTGCGGGCAATCATGCTGAAGGCGCCACCGAACTACTGTTTTCTGCTGCTCCCCGACCAGCCATTCAGATCGAGCCGCAATCGGCGGGGCCCGTTGCGTTGCCGAATCCGGCGGCTCGCCCGCAACACCTCCGGCTTCTGTGGTGCCCGGTTCCGATTTCGTTGAACGCATTTTCGAAACTGGTGGATGGTCTGATCCTGTTGTGCGCCGTCCTGCTCTTTGCCGTAATGTCGATGGCCATCACTGATATCCTTCCTACGTGGTGGGTCACGCTACCTCTCGCGATCGCGGTCACGGCCCTCTTCGTGGGTGTGTACTGGTTCCTGTTCGTGTACTGGTTCCGAAGCACCCCGGGCGAGCATCTGGCCCGGATGGCGTGCTTCGAGTCCGGAAACGGGATATACGGCGAAGAAGAAGACCAGGCGCGATTCCGCTAGTGGGCTGGAATCAAAAGAAGCTATTCTTGAATGCCTCGTGGCGCAGGTGAGCCATGTTCAACAAATTGGTGAATTCAGGTTCATTGCGCAATCCGTCTAAGAGAGGGTCGGTTGTGAAATACGGATAACAGAAAAATCCATTCTCAATGCTCAGCCGCAGGGTCCGCAGTGCTGAGGCCTTGTCCCCGAAGGCGAGGTAAGCTTGTGCAATTTTGTACATCGCCTCAGGATCGCCCACTCCGCGCTCTTCGATCTTCGTCTCCAAACTGCGCAGGATTTCTAGCCCTTCCGAATCGCGATGCGCGATCGAATCACTCAGAGCCTTACCGATTTGCGTGTACAACGTAGGATCGAGCATGAAAGCGCGATCGAAATCTTTGGCGGCCTGTTCCCAATTCTTCTGGTAGTACTCTCCGAAGCCGCGATAGAAAACAACAAAAGCCGAGTCGTTAAGATCAGGCAGGCTGCGAAGGAACTTGTCGTACTGTCCAAGATACAGGTAGCTGTTAAGTGCCGAACCGTTGGCCTTGACCAGTGGATCGAGTTGGCGCGCTCGCTCGCATTCCACGATCGACTCCTCCAGCATGCCAGCGAAGCGGTAGGCGTATCCGAGTTCCCAATGGGCCTCGGCGTGGTTGGGGTTGGTTTTCAACGCCTCTCGCAACAGTGGTACGGCTTCCTCAACCTTGCCAGTATCGATGAGAAGGTTAGCTAGGAAGATCTTTGCTTCCAATTGTCCGGGCTGCAGGGAAAGGGCGCGTTCGTAGGCAGCCCGGGCCTTGTCGTACTGGTCGCGTCCTCCAAATTCAAACGCTGCATCGGACGTGTAGGCTGCTCCAAGATACGCCCAGGACAGGGCGTAATTCGGATCGATAGCCGTCGACTTTTCCAGCATCTTGATCGCGGGCGGAAAATCATGGCGCGAGTAGAGGTCCAGTCCCCGCAGATAATTTTCATAGGCGAGCGGGATAACGGGTTCTCCAGGTCCGATGCTTTGGGCTTCTGAAGGAGACAGTTTTATCGCAAGTTCCTTGATGATTTGCTGAGCTACGTTGTCCTGGACCGTCAACAGCTTTTCATACCTTAGATCGATTGTTCCTCGACCGAGAATCTTGTCCGTTTTGGCCTCAATTAGTTGATAGGTGATCCTCAGTTCATCGCCATCGCGAATGAAGGTGCCAGTCAGCAGTGTGTCCACATTCAAGTCGGCCGCAACTTTCGGGATATCAATCACTTGATTGCGATACTTTTGAACTGCGGTCGAGGGCCGGACGGTCAGCGATCTCACATAGTCGAGCTTGGTAATCACAGCGTCGGCCAGCGAAAATCCGAGGAAGTCGCTCTCAGAATCCAGACGGAGATTCTGAAACGGAAGAATGGCCAGGCTTCGTGGTCCCGCCAACGTCAGCCTGACACTCGCCCTCTTACGGTACATGGAGTAGCCGACGACAAGGGCGATCATCAGCAGCACGAGCACGGCGATGGCAATGCGGGCTCGACGCTTTTTCCCCTTCTCTCCCGCTTGGTGTGAAATCGAAATTGATTCCGGGTCCGTCGTGGTCTTGCTTATCTCGAGCTCTGGTGCGGCGCCCGACTTGCTGGCGTCGCGCGATTCCATGCGGAGCACTTTCTCGGGAGCGGCGAGCGTGAGCGACGGACGCTGTTCTTGCTTTCCGGTTCCCTCAACCCTTGCCACCAATTCGGGACGGTCAGCGGTCGCGGGCGGCTTTTCCTTCGACCACGCCCGTACTTGAGCTGCAAAACGATACCCTCTCCCGGGAACCGTTACGATGTAGCGATCTTGCCCAGGACTTTCTCCCAAGGCCTTACGAATCATGGAGACTTGCTGGGTGAGATTCGATTCCTCCACAAAGCTCTCTGGCCACAAAGCCGCCATCAGCTCTTCCTTGGAAAGCATTCGGCCACTGTTACGGACCAGCACCAGCAACGCGTCATAGGCCTTGGGAGTGAGCGTTACAGGCTCCTGACCCTTCAGCAGGAGATGCTGAACGGTATCCAGAATGAATGGCCCGAACTCGTAGAATTGGTTCTCTGGCATTCGGGCTTCCGCGAATCCTTTGACGGCTTTCATAGGCCTACAGGGGCGCGCTCTCAGTTGGGCGCAGACCCACTTCTGTCGGAGGTTTGCCCCTCATGGGACAAGGCAGCCTGAGGATCTGTCCTCTCGAATGCAGTCAGGCTAAGACTTCGTCCGGTCGAGCACGTCCGGACGGGCAGTGATATCAATTCTACGACAACTCCAACTGGCCGAATGGCGGAAAAATTCTCGCCATGCGCCGAGCACGACCTTCCTTTGGCGGTTATTTTTCTTAGAGATAGACGGTTCCTAGGTTTTTTAGGACTCCTTTAGAGAACTTTTAGAAGCCTCTCAGGACGTTCCGGCCTGGACTGCTGCAGGATGCATTGCGTGGCGCGACTTGGGCCCGACCGGTTGCTCGAATGAAAGTCCCTCGGCCCCACGACACGATCCGCTCAGCACAAACAAAACTATATTCAATTAAAAGGAGAATCGCAGCAATGAACCTAGCAGGTAAAACCGCTAAAAACGCCAAGCGTCTCATTCTGATAGGAGCTTTCGCCTTTGTCGCATGGACGGTTGCTATACAGCCGATGTCGGCGCAGAGCAAGAAAATCGAGTTTGACCTCCATCCCAACCCCGGTGTGGTTGCTTGCCTCGGTACCACGAACGGGCCCACACCGACCGCCCATGTAACTGTAACTCGGGGCCCTCTGAACGATACCCTCGTGATCAGGGCAAGGAACATCAAGCCCCACCTGGCCTTCGACATGTTCACGATCCAGCGTAGTTCGCTCTTGCCCGATGGCACCGTCGACCCCAACTTTACCAACTTCGGTCTCGCGTGGTATCAGTCTGACCTTCATGCCGACGAAGACGGTACGTTCACCACGACCATCAAGACTATTCTGCTCGACCAAATCTTCGGTTTTGATCCGGACGTCGCCCTTACCCCGCTCAACACTTTCCACGTGGGCTTCTGGTTCAACAATCCCAAGTCGGCGAAGAACTGCGGCTTCGACCCGACCCATCCCACCCCGTTCAACGGCGAGCACAAGGCCGGCCCGGTGGCGATGATCAGCGTCCCCGATGAAGACACCAACCTCGGCCCGCTGTGCACCAACCCCAATAGCAACGGCACTTGTAACCCGTAGCCATGGGCTGAAGGAAACCACGGAGGGCGAGAGACGGAACTCGGGGGAGAACGTCTCTCGCCCCCACAAAAACCAGTGAAACACTTAATCGATGAAGGGGTCATTGTGGGACTTAAGGAAGTTTGGGGATTCGATCCCGATGAGGCAGCTAGAGCGCAGGCGTTGTTTCGTGGCGTGGCAGACCAGGATCACTCCTTCTATTGCATCGACGATGAACGGGCAGCGCGGATTCCGCGCGATGCCGAGTCACAAATCTTCGAGCTTCGGAGAATCTTTCGCTTGTAGGCATGACCACCAACGCGGCGCGACACTCACGCCCATCGGGGAAATATGTGGCTGAATTCACCACTACCTATCGTGGAACTGTTTATCCTTGGCAATGCGACCACATGGGTCACATGAACGTGATGTGGTACGCCGGAAAGTTCGATGAAGCGTCCTGGCAGCTTCTAGCCAGCATTGGCCTCGCCCCCGCCCGCTTCCGAAGTGAGGGAACAGGTATGGCCGCAGTCGAACAACACATCAACTACAAACGCGAACTGCAGCCTGGCGATGTTGTGACCATTCGCTCTGCCGTCCTGGAGGTCAAGGACAAATCGATCCGCTTCACTCATGAAATGAGAAACGATGAGACTGGAGACGTTGCCGCGACCACGGTTCTGGTCGGCGTGCACCTCGACACAACTGCAAGGAAGGCGCGCTCCCTGCCATCCGACGTACGCGAGCGCGCAGCCCTCATGATCGGCGAGGAGGACGACGTTGATCGAGATATCCTGAGCTCGCTCTTTGCAACCACTACCGCCGCCCCCACACTTAGTTGCAATGTCACGCCGTCGAACGTAGCGTGTCTTACGCGCGGGGCTGTTGGCTTGGATGACGATGTTGACCAGTATTCCAGGAATGAAGAAAGCAGAGCACGGTGATGCGGCGGCGAGGCCTCGACGCCTGATCTAGTGCGTCAAGTACTGCTGTGCCAGCCAGAGTTGCAAGTCGCGCTTCACTGCTGGATTCATCTGCAGGAAACGAATTCCCGCGTTGCCCATTCTATCCGTCCAGGCAATTTCTCCCTGAACCTTCATTTGAACCTTGCTCTCTGGCAACTGAAAGCTGACTCGCACCGGACCGGGCAAAGCGAGTGGATGAGACACGCGGATTCCAATCCCTCCCTGGCTGAGGTTCATGAGATGGGCTTCGACCCTCTTCCGGGAGCCATAGGCAAGGGATACCTTCAGGTCGAGCGCGTGGCGGTTATAGCGCAGTCTACCGTCCAGAATCATGTTGCGCGCCGCTGAAAGCGTGCGCACGGCCTGCTCCACCGAGATCGGCTTCTTGAAAACAAATGTGGCCACCGTGTCCCGCAGGTGAGTGTGCCCGTTCGAGCCGCTCACAATGACTAGTGGTACAGCGTTCAGCCCAGTCCCAAGACCACGCAGAAAACTGGTCGTCCCATCCAGGTCGCAGTCCACGATGAGCGCATCAATTTTGGATTTGGCCAGCTTGGCACGAGCCCGCGCCGGTTCCGGTTCTACATCCACACCAATGTGCAGACCGCCGAGAATGCACTCCAAAACACTGACTTCAGCCCAATCGCGAGAAACCACCATAGACGAGAGTGTCATACCGCAACTGTAGTCCGGCGTGTAACCCAGCTATAGATAACGAAGGTAATGAAGGGGCGACGAGCCTGCAGCCTGCGTCTTCACGCCCTTGCCGACTTTTCCTGATTCCGGTACCAAGCGATCGTGCGGCGGAGCCCCTCTTCGAAGTTCACTTGCGGCTTGTACCCCAGATGTTTTTCCCCCCGCGACAAATCGGCCAGCGAGTGCTTCACATCCCCCGCACGCGCCGGACCGTGTTGCACCTCGCCCGCATACCCGGTGAGTTTCTTGAGCACGCGAAACATTTCATTCAAGTCAATCCGGGTCCCGGTCGCCACATTAAATACCCGTCCTGCCACTTCGCTCGCAGGAGCTTTACAAGCCAGCAAATTCGCATGCACGACGTTGTCCACGTAAGTAAAGTCGCGGCTCTGGCTGCCATCGCCAAGGATGGTCGGCTGTTCTCCCTTAATCATCTGGGTAATGAATTTTGCCAGCACCCCCGAATACGGAGAGGTTGGATCCTGCCGAGGTCCAAAGATATTGAAATACCGCAGAGCCACCGTCTCCAATCCATAGCACCGGAAAAATGACGCCATGTAGTACTCGCTCGCAAGTTTCGCCACAGCATATGGAGAGATCGGATTGGGCGACATGTCTTCATGCTTAGGCAGCGTGGGAGTATCTCCGTAAGCCGAAGACGAAGCCGCATAAATCACCCGCTTCACCTTCGCATCGCGGGCCGCGACCAGCACGTTAACAGTTCCATCGACGTTGGCCCGGTTGCTCTCCAGTGGATTCAGCACGGATCTCGGCACCGACGGAATGGCGGCCTCATGCAAAACGTAATCAACCCCCTGGCAAGCCGACTGCATCGCATCCAGATCCAGCAAGTCCGCCTCCCGGAGATCAATCCGATCAAGCAACTCCGCGATATTGTTTCGCTTCCCCGTAGAATAATTATCAATCCCACGCACGTTGTCGCCCTGCGCCAAAATCGCTCGCGCCAGCGACGACCCAATAAAGCCCGCAATCCCGGTAATCAAATAGGTAGACATAGACTGCTAGATCATAGCGGATGCTCGTCGATTGAGAAATGCACGTTGGTAGGGGGGCGCGACTTCAGCCATGCCGTTCGGGAACCCATAAACACTGGGCTTTTGTCCCTCGTCATCGGATCCAGAAAGTGTTTTGCAAGCCAGTTGCATGCAGTAAAAAGTCAGGCGCGATGAATCTCCACCGCCGCGCGGATCTCCTTCCACAGTTCTTCGTGCCCGGCAGCGCTCTTGGCAGAGAAGGGAACTATCCGGGCTCGAGGATATTCCCGGGCCAGCCCCTGCAGAGAATTGCGCAACTGGTTCCCCGACAGCCGGTCACTTTTTGTGCCCACGATCAGAAACGGCCGTGCGCTCGAAGTAAGAAACTCCAGCAACTGCCGGTCGCTTTCCTGCGGAGGCACGTTCACATCTACCAGCACCAGACACAGCGCCAGCGAAGGACGATGCTCCAGATAAGGCTCGATAAAACTGGGCCACTGGCTGGAAACCTCCCGCGAGATCTTTGCATACCCGTAGCCCGGCAGATCGGTGAAAATCAGCTCCGGCTGCGGCTTCCCCGCCCAGCGAAGCTCGAAAAAATTAATACTACGCGTCCGCCCCGGAGTGGAACTGGTCTTCGCCAGTTTCGCGCCCACCAGCGAATTAATCACACTCGATTTGCCCACGTTCGATCGTCCCAGGAATGCAACTTCGGGAAGCGTGGGAGCAGGGAAGTGGCTGGCGTCCATCGCCGACATCATGAATCGAGCCAACACACGCATGCAACAGTGTGCAGTTTGGATGGGCAAAGTTGCAAGCGAAACCCGGCCGCCGAATTTGCAGCGCGTGCCAAATCTACCCCAACCCCAGCGGCCGCTTGTTCTCGATGTCCTTTTCCTGGACAGGCCTGAACTTGTGCCACAGAAAAAGAATTCCTGCCACCACCAGCCCGATTCCTACACTGATCAGAAAAAACCAGCGGTAAGCCGGAAGCGCAATCAGCAGAATCGCCACCACCGCGACCGCAACGATCAAACCCGTCGCTCCGCTGAAGGTGGCCTTGGACTGGGCAGGCTCAAAGTTGGGTTCCATCGCAACTCCCCCGCTGATGCCACCATTTTAGAACGACTTCAGTAGATGCGCAGCGGGCTCCGTCGGGGTGTACCGGCAAAACTCCACTTCTTTTGTCATCCCGAGCGAACCGAGGGATCTGCCGTCAGCGCCTGTCTCCGAAACTGTTTGCTCAGAGTAAGCGCCTGCTGCTGGTACGACGACCCAATCTGCACTCCGTAAATCTTTTCCGGCTTGGAAAGCAAAGGCATGTAAGTCAGTCGTCCCACAAACTGTTCATGTTCGATCAGGAACGGCACTTCATGCGCCCGCACTTCCAGCACCGCACGTGTACCTTTGATGTCGCTCGAACCGTAGCCAAAGCCGGGATCAAAGAAACCCGCGTAATGGATGCGAAACTCGCCCACGGAAGGATCAAACGGCACCATCTCCGCCGCAAATTCAGGCGGCACGCGAACTCTTTCCTTCGAAGCCAGAATATAAAAATCCCCCGGCTCAAGAATCAAACGCTGATTGTCCCCGTGGCGGCGAGCTTCCCAGAATTCCTCAGGCGCATAGTAATTAATGCGATCCAGTTCGATCGAGGGAGCATGCTTCCGCGCCTTGTAGGCAATCACCTCATCGGGCGAGGATCCTTCAAGATTCACCGTGATTCTCAAGCCTCGATCAACCGAAGCTTTGACCGGACTCTCCTCGTCCATGTAGATAAGCTGTTGTTCTTCATCCAACCGCCGAATCCGGTTGTCCGACGAGACCGGGTTCCCACGCACAAAACGCAGCTGATTGAGCCGCATCCCCGCCCGTACTGCAACCGTGAACGTACGCGAAACGATCTCAGCGTAGAGCCTCCCCTTGTAACCCGGAGGCACTCGCTCGAATTCCACTCCATCGTCCGTGATCAGGCGAATGAAAACGTCCAGCCGCCCAGTCGTGCTCTTCGGATTCGCTTTCCCCGAAATGTCCCGCGGCAAATCGAGTTCCTCAAGCAACGGCACAATGTAAACGCATCCCTTTTCGAAAACCGCCGCGCTGGTAAGATCCACCCGCGCCATGCGGAGATCTTTGACCTTTGCTTCCACTTTGCCACCGGGCCCAGGAAGAAAACTCGCCTGCACGCGATGCGCGATGTCGCCAAGACGAAGATCAAGGCTCGCCGGCTGAATCTGCTCCTCGGTGATTGCGCGGTTACCGATAATTCGTCCCTTGGCAATCAACTCCCGGATCGACTGCGACGGAAGTATGCCCGTAGTGCGTTCTTCGTTTCCCGCAGTCGGCATCTCCGGAAACAACCCAACTTCTCCGTCCCTCAAATCGGAACTGGACATAGTGTTCAAGACTCCAAATGGTGTTGGTCTCTGAAAAATGCGGCGCTGCCGCACCGTTTATTCTATTCCGGTTTCAGGGTGAGCGCATTCTCATCAAGATCAGCCATCGATCTGGTCCCAACTCATGCCCTCCCCGCAAACTCCCGGTTCTCCGTGGACACTTTCACCTTTTCGCCCTCTTTGATGAACAGAGGAACGCGGATTTCGAGGCCAGTCTCCAGTCGCGCCGTCTTGCTCCCGCCGCCCGAAGCGTCGCCCCGAACCGCGGGTTCCGTGTAGGCAACGTCCAGTTCAACGAAGATTGGTAGCTCTAAACCAATCGGATTGCCGTTGTACTTGCGCAGCTCAATCAATGCGCCTTCGATCAGGAAGTCCAATGCGTCCCCGACCATCTGACCGCTAAGAGTTACGGTCTCGTAGCTTTCTTGGTCAAGAAAATGAGAACCATCCCCATCGCTGTAGAGATAGGAAGACTGTACCGACTGCAGGTCCGGTTCCTTGAATTTGTCGCTCGCCTTGAATGTCTTCTCAAAGACCGCGTTCGTGAGAAGGTTGCGCATCTTCAGGCGCACCAGGGTCTGGCCGCCACGAGCGGTAGGCGTGTTTACGTCTGCTTCCAGGCAGCAGAAAGGAGTATTCTCAAGCTCAAACAACGTCTTACGTTTGACATTGATAGCATCAATTAGCGTGGCCATGAAGTCCTCTAAACAAGTCGGGACAGAAAGCACATACAACCGTGATCTCAGTTTCCTTCCAGTATAGGGTGAAGTAGTCCTCGGGTGAGAGGGCTTTAGCGGTGGTCAAGTGATTGTGAGTGTAATCGCGATTTTTCACCATTTGACGAGCCTGATTCGGGTTGAAGTGATTCGGCTTACCGTCCAATTCGTGCGAACCACTCTGCAAACTCTGCAAATCGCGGGGAATTTGCGACTGGTGTCAAGAAGACATGCATCGCTGCGAAGAACCCGAGAGCCATGGCGAACGGGAGCCTGATTCTGCGCCGCCGCCATTCAAAGAACAGCAGCACGGCAAGAATCACTTCCATGGTGATTAGCGCAAAGTAGAGGGCGGATGCGAACCCCGAGACACCGGGCACATAGAAAACGAAGACCCTCTCCAGCGCCGGTTCCAGCGCAAATAGCACGGTACCCGCCATGTAACGCATATGTCCGTCCCTATCTCCACGACGAATGCGCAAAATTGCGAGCGCGAGAAAGGTGACAAACAAGGTCATCGCGCAGAGATCGAGGAAAGTGAACTTTAGCAACCGTATGGCCTGAGTCTGCTCATAGCGGAATACCATCAATTGCACCATGTGTAGCCCACTGACGACCAAAATGGGCGCAAGGATGGCAATCGTTACCCATCCCAATCGGCGGTGCAGCTCGAATCTCTTCCGACTGATGAGCCAGGACTGCACGATGGGGATTGTCATCCATAGAGTCGCGCTGACGCCATGAACCAAATGCGCTGTGTCGGTGCTGGAAAGTTTGCTAAAAAACGATGGCCAGAACCCGCCAACAGCAACAAGGAAGGCAATTGCAAAATAGAAGTGCGGCTGACGAAGAAGGTTCGGCCTCGATGAAACGACTGTCGCCCGTCTTGTTTGTGGGGTTGTAGACATCGTGCGACCAGAAAGGGAGCAGTACCGCTTGCCCGCTCAGACCATGGGCCACAAGACTGCACGCAAGAGTCTAGCACGGGTAATTGACGAAACCAGATGAGATGAGAAGAGCCGGTCTCCGGCGGGATGCTGTACGCTCCCAAGTTATCGACGCGCTCGAAGCGCAAGAGATAAAGGAGACCGGCAATGAAGAAGATTAGCACCGTAGCGGCAAAGCAGAGCAAGAATTTTCGCGAGCAGAAACTGACGATCGGTTTGGACCTGGGCGATCGATCGAGTTGGTATTGCGTGTTGGATGAAGCGGGGGAAGTGCTGCTGGAGCAGAAGCTGGGCACGACTCCGAAAGCGATGAAAGAAGTGTTCGGGAAGATGCCGCGGAGTCGGATCGCGTTGGAGACGGGGATGCATTCGCCGTGGGTGAGCCGGGTGTTGAGCGAGTTGGGGCACGAAGTAATCGTGGCCCATGCGCGCAACGTGCGTTTGATCGGGGAGAGTCGACGGAAGGATGATCGCTTCGACGCGCGGACGCTGGCTCGGTTGGCGCGGATCGATCCGCAGTTGCTGGCGCCGGTGCAGCATCGCAGTGCGCAGGCACAAGCGCATCTGATGGTGATCCGAGCGCGCGCCGGACTGGTGCGGGCACGGACGTCGTTGATCAACACGGCGCGGGGACTGACGAAGTCTTACGGAGAGCGGCTGCGCGGCTGCAGTCCGCGCAACCTGAATGCCGAGAAAGCACGCCAACTGAGTCCGGAGCTGCAAGCGGCGCTGGAACCGTTGCTCGGAGCCATCGAATCGCTGAGCGAGCGGATTTACGAATACAACCAACAGATCGCGAAGATCGCCAAGGAAAGTTATCCGCAAGTAGCGCGGCTGGAACAGGTGAAGGGAGTGGGAACGCTGATCGCGCTCACTTACATACTGACGCTGGAAGATGCGCAACGTTTTCGCAAGAGCCGCGACGTGGGCTGCTATGTGGGGTTGCAGCCGGGGCGGCGGAACTCGGGGCAGAGCGAGCCGCAGCTGCACATCAGCAGGGTCGAAAATCCCGCCCCGGCCTCATGCTGGATTGATTTGAACAGTCAGCGGTTCGACCCGGTAGCCGAGGTTTCGGAGCTGCCGGATCATTCTGGCAGTGCGTACTCGCTTCGACCTTTCGTGCACGGCCGGGCCCCGTTCCTCGTAGCGGACCCCTTGGTGCAAAATCATCCAGATCAGCCGACAAAGCCGATGGGCAATCGCCCCGATGGTCTGATTGTGTCCCATGCGTGGTACGAGGCGGCGATACACGATCTCGAAGATGCTTCCTTTCACCCTGACCGCAGCGTTGGCACATTGATTGAGAACGCGTCGCATGTGGCGGTTGCCCTTTGGGGAGCGGTGGCTCTTGGATACACCCGCGCTCTCTTCATCTCCGGGGCATGCTCCCACCCATGAGGATAGCTGCTTGTCCGAAGGAAAGGTCGCTGCCGTGGCGCCGACTTCGGCAATAATTTGCTGCGCCGAATCCACTCCCAGACCGGGCACTTCCGCCAGACGCTGCACTGCCTCCTGGTGCTGGCTGAGTAGACTCGCCATTTCCTGCTCCAGTTTGACGATCTGCTGCTCGAGGAATTGCAACTCCTCCAGGACCATCTTCAGCAGCCGGCGGTAAACGGGGTTGAGCTCCGTGCAGGCGGCCAGCGTATCGCACAACTGGGCCTGCGTGGCGCGCAACTTTTTATCGGCCAAAGCGGCCAGAGCCGTGGGGTTGGTTTCCCCGTCGGCGAGCGCCTTCAGCATACGCCGTGCACTCGCACCCAGCAGATCGGAGACCAGACTGGACAACTTAATATGGGTCTCTTCCAGCAGACTCTCCAGTCGGTTCTGTAACTGTACCCGGTCGCGCGTCAGTTGATACTTCCTGCGCATCACTGTTCGCCATAGTCGCTGTTCGGTATCGGGCACAAAGCTCAAGATCAGCTCTTGGGCCACGAGCCGCTTCACCAGTCGTTCCGCATCCGGAAAATCCTTCTTCCGCCCCCGCGGCCCGCGATTCGACTGCGCCTGCGCCAGATGCAGCGCTCCGGACATCGGGCCTGCCCCTTCCCGCTTCTGGCAGCTCGGCTTCCAGTACCGTTCCAGCCCTTCCCAGACCGGTTTCCAATATTGCGCGGTCGATTCCATCACTACTTCCTCGACCTGCTGTTCGATCAGCCATTCGGACAGCAATCGCAGATGGGCGGGGTTGCTACCATAGCGCCGTTGCTCAAATTGGTACTCGCCTTCGCCTTCGACGTCGGCCACCACCACGGCCAACATCCTTTTATGAACGTCAATTCCCGCTATTCTGTAAGCCATGAGCTTCCTCCTGCCGGGAGTGGAGAGCGTGCCGCAACTTACATTAACCAGGGTCGCGGGCTGTCGCTGCTCCTTCAGAGGAAGACAACGACGCCCAATTATTCGCTCAATCACGCACGCTCCGGGTCAGACAAAGAAACGGCCTCGACTTATCCATTGCTGATTCGACCTCGCCACTCCAAGCTGTTGCGATATTACCCGGAATAATTTTCATAAGGTTTCGCGGGCCGCAGGCCCCAAAATGACAAGGAAGGCGATCCGTATTTACGAACGCTGCTGGTGCAGGGTGCGCATCACATTCTGGGGCCGTTTGGAGCGGACAGCGATCTGCGGCGTTGGGGTCTGAAGCTGGCGGAGCGCGGCGGGAAGAATGGGAAGAAACGAGCGGTGATCGCGACGGCGCGAAAGCTGGCGGTGTTGCTGCATCGCTTGTGGGTGAGCGGAGAGGCTTACGAACCACTGCGCAACAGCCGACCGGTCGTGCTGCCGGCAGCCGCATAGTTCAGATTTATTGAGTCGGAAGCAGCGCGCCCAAATGCCGAGTTCCGGTGACTGCGTCTATGGCCTGGCCCAACTTCCATCGCGAGATGGAAGGAGAGGTCGACAAATCAGGTGGCAGCACCGGCTGCAACGAGAACACCCAACTTGCACCGAGCGAATCAAATCGCTCACCGAAGAGTGCGGATGGAAGGGTGGCGACAGGGTTGGCTTGGGCGCGAAGCAAGAACTGAGGAAAGGAGAAAAGACCAACAATCCGGAGCGACCGCTCCCTTTCCTTCCTGACGGAATGGTGACAGATCGGTCCTCGCCGTCAAGGGTTCGCTACGCCGCACAGAACGCGCCCTTGACCGCTCCGGGCCGCTCTGCACACCCTCCCGTCAGGAAGGAAAGGGAAATTTTAGGAAAGGCAAAGCAAAGGCAAAGCAAAATCTACTTGACCTGGACCGGCCTTCTCATGGAAGGCCATTTCGCTCATTGACGGGGTTTTGAGCGTTATGGGGATTTTTCGCCAAGTTATGACGATCCAGCGACCGTTTTCGGCAAGGCTCACGGAATCGTTTATCAATCAGGGCGTGCTTAACGTCATGCAGTCGGCATTCCGAGAAATAGATGGCGGGGAGCCATTGCCGCACTCAATCAACTGGTCACCACTTTCTGACAATCTGTTTACTGCTGCATGACATGAACCGGTCCCGTTGTCTGATAGTTTCTTTTTTCGGCTCAATCTTTGCCGATCAAAGGAGTGAACATTGAGAAACAGAAAGGTACTTAACTGGGCTTGGAAGATGGGTCAGCGGGCGGTAAGCGCCGGGCAACTCTTGGCAATCACGATCGTGATGGCGGCGGGATCTATTCGGCCGGCGAGCGCGCAGACGTTTACAGTACTGCACGTATTCAAGGGATCGCCCGATGGACAATTTCCTGCAGCATCATTGGTTCGAGACGCAGCTGGCAACCTATATGGCACAACAGAAAACGGCGGGAGAGATGATGACGGCACGGTTTTCAAGGTGAACCCGGCGGGTCACGAGCGCGTCCTGTTCAGTTTCCATCGCACGGACGGGTTGCTTCCCTCTTCGAATCTTATTCTGGATGAAGCCGGAAACCTCTATGGCACAACCTTGGGGGGACCTGGCGCCGGGGCGGTGTTCCGCGTTTCCAAGACCGGAGAGGAGCATATACTCCACGTGTTCCAGGCGGGAGAAAATAGTGACGCCGCCCTTCCCGTGGGCGGCGTAATCATGGATGATGCGGGGAACTTGTATGGAGCTACGGTGCTCGGAGGTCTGGGATTCGGTGCGCTGTACAAGATTGATCCGACGGGGCAGTTTTCCGTGCTCTACAAGTTTCAGGGCCAAGCCGATGGCGCGAATCCTGAGGGACCATTAGTTCGGGACGCGGACGGCAACCTCTATGGTTCAGCACCCGGGCGCGCCAGTGACTTCTTGATCCCAGGCACAGTCTTCAAGCTCGCCCCAGACGGAACGTTCAGTGTACTGCACAGGTTTACAGGTGGGCTGGATGGAAAGGGTCCGCAAGGCGGCTTACTAAGGGACAAGGCGGGCAATCTCTTTGGCAGCGCGCTTAGCGGCGGCGACGCCCGCGCAGGAACTTTATTCGAGATCACACGGAGCGGCAAGTTCAGGCGCTTGTATAGTTTTACCGGAAAGAAAGACGGCGCTAACCCGAACGGAGAATTGGTTCAAGATCCGCAGGGGAATCTCTATGGCACGGCAGAACGCGGACCCGGTGAGCTCTCCCTCGGAACCGTATTCAAGCTGGACCAGGCGCACAAACTGAGGGTGCTGTATACGTTCAAGGGACTCAGGGATGGAGCTGTTCCTGTGGCTGGCCTGATTCGCGACAGGTCGGGAAATCTCTACGGCACTGCCGCTGAGAACCTCCCTAACCGGCTAGTACAGGGTGGCAGCGTGTTCAAGATTACGCCGTAGCGCTCGGCGGACCTACTCCACCGAATCCATTCTCCCACTGAAACTCTCGCGGTTTGAGGACGCCTGTTCAGCGGGAGAATGGTGTCACTTTGCCTTCGAAAAATCTTCGACCGCGAACATGTGGCCGTCGCGCTCAACGACGCCGATTCCGACCGAATCCATGTCACGATCCAGAATGTTGGCACGGTGCAAGGGTTGATAGATTACGGTTGCTCACTCCTGACCGTATCTCCTTTGGATCTACTGGATGGCGGAGCACGGGCGTGTCCACAAGAATTGTCACATGACGAAACCAGGCCGTTACACTCAAAATCCCATCGGAAGATGATTCTCCCGGCGATCGGAGGGGGCACTTTTGGAACGTCCTAACCCTAATCCGTCAAGCTCTAAGGTTCCGGCCTTACTGATGCGCCGTCGACCCTTCCACCGGAGGCGCCAGAGGCGTAATCGTCTGCGTGCCCCCTTCCACTTGAGGCACAGGCTCGGGCAGCGGACGCTCCAAAGCCACAGCCAGCACCTGGTCCATAGTATCGACGAAGTGCATCTTCATCGCACTGCGGAGATTCTCCGGCACTTCGGCGAGATCTTTCTCGTTGTCTTGAGGCAAAATGACCTCGAACAACCCCGCCCGATGAGCTGCCAAAAGCTTTTCCTTTAATCCGCCGATCGGCAATACCTTCCCGCGAAGCGTAATCTCCCCGGTCATGGCCAGATCGCGGCGCACTGGAATCTTGCTCAAGGCGCTGGAAATTGCGGTGGCGATGGTAATCCCGGCCGATGGCCCATCCTTCGGGATCGCGCCTTCGGGTACGTGCACGTGAATGTCGATATTGCGGTAGAAATCGCGCGGCAATCCCAGTCGCTGCGCCCGCGAGCGCACGTAAGACATCGCTGCCTGGGCTGACTCCTGCATTACGTCGCCCAGCTTGCCGGTCAGGGTAAGCTTTCCCTTGCCGTCCACGACAGTCGCTTCCGTGCTGAGAATCGAACCACCAACTTCAGTCCAGGCGAGCCCAGTAACCAGCCCGACTTCGCTCCGTTCGTGTGCCAGGGTGTCGCGGAATTTGATCACGCCCAGGTAGTCATTTACGTTGTCCTGCGCGATCGCGATGTTGTATTCGGCGCCCTCTTTGACCACCTTGCGCGCGATCTTGCGGCAGATGTTGCCGATTTCACGTTCCAGATTCCGCACGCCCGCCTCGCGCGTGTAAGAGCGGATCAGCCCGGCGATCGCTTCATCAGAAAACTTGATGTTCTTGTCGGTAAGGCCGGCTTGCACCATCTGCTTCTTCACCAGGAACTGTTTGGCGATCTCCACTTTCTCCTGCTCGGTGTAGCCATGCAACCGCAACACTTCCATGCGGTCCTGCAAAGCCGGCGGGATGGTGTGAATGACGTTCGCCGTTGCGATGAAAAACACCTGCGAGAGGTCATACTCCACGTCTAGATAGTGATCCACGAACATGAAATTCTGCTCGGGGTCGAGCACTTCGAGCAGCGCCGCCGACGGATCACCACGAAAATCCATGGACATTTTGTCGACTTCGTCCAGCATGAAGACGGGATTCTTTGTCCCCGCCTTCTTCATCATCTGGATAATCTGTCCCGGCAAGGCGCCGATGTAAGTGCGGCGATGCCCGCGGATCTCGGCCTCATCGCGAACCCCACCCAGCGACATGCGCACGAACTTTCGCCCCGTAGCCTTCGCAATCGACATCCCCAGCGAAGTCTTGCCCACTCCCGGAGGTCCGACGAAACAAAGAATGGAGCCTTTGGGATTCTTCACCAACTGGCGAACGGCGAGAAATTCAAGAATGCGCTCCTTGATTTTCTCCAGTCCATAATGATCTTCGTTCAGAACCTTTTCCGCGCGCGAGATATTGCGGATTTCCTTCGACCGCTTTTTCCAAGGCACGGCTAGGAGCCAATCCAGATAGTTACGCGATACCGTAGACTCGGCCGACATCGGCGGCATGGCCTCAAGCTTCTTCAGCTCCTGCACTGCCTTGTCGCGCACGTCCTTGGGCATGCCGGCAGCGTCGATCTTCTTCTTCAGTTCGTCGAACTCGCTCTTTTCGCCGCGCCCCAGTTCCTTCTGAATGGCTTTGATCTTTTCGTTCAGGTAATACTCTTTTTGCGCCCGCTCCATCTGCCGCTTCACCCGCGACTGGATGGTGCGATCCATGTTCAGCTTTTCGATCTCGATGTCGAGCACGTCGCCGATCCTGCTCAAGCGCTCGGCGGGATCAAAAATCTCAAGCAGTTCCTGTTTCTCTTCGATCGAGAGCTGCAGGTTGGCGGCGATGGTATCCGTAAGCTTCGCCGGATCTTCCATGCGCACAGCCGCGATCATGGTCTCGTAGTTCAAAGACTGGCATAGCTTCACGTACTGCTCGAACAGCCCGGTCACCCGCTGCATCCCAGCTTCGATCTGCGGATTGGTCTCGGTGGCGTAGCGCGCCAGCCGAACCGAAGCCTGCATGAACCCTTCAGTCTCCGTGACCTGCAGAATCTTGCCGCGCTCAATGCCCTCGACCAGCACCTTAATATTGCCGTCGGGCAGCTTGAGACTCTGCACAATATTGACCACTGTGCCCACCTGGTAAATCTCGTTGGGCTTGGGTTCGTCGATGCTGGCGTCATGCTGCGTGGCCAGAAAGATCTTCTTGTCCGCGGCCAGCGCCTCTTCCAGCGCATGCACGCTCGACTCCCGCCCCACCACAAACGGCGTCATCATATAAGGGAAGATGACCACATCCCGAATGGGCATCATGGGCAACTTCTTAGTCTCGAATTTTTCCTTGGATGTGGTCACTGATTCTCCCAAAACAGGTGTTAGCTTCTGGCTCTTAGCCTTTAAGTCGCCACTGTAGGCGCGGGCGTCCACGCCCGTGCTGGCCCACATTCTTCCTTTGTGTACCTTTGTGTCCTTTGTGGTTGACGAAGTTACAATTCATACTTAACGAGAGTTCCGCTAAAAGCCAATAGCTTCTTACCCCGCCTTCTCCATCATCGCGAACGACGCACTGTGCTTTTCCACCATCTGCTGCGTTACTTCGAATTCCTTTACCTTCTTCTGACTTGGCAGATGGTACATCAAATCGAGCATCAATTCTTCCAAAATCATGCGCAAACCGCGCGCCCCCACCTTGCGAGCCATGGCCTGGCGCGAGACCGCTCGCAGAGCGTCCTCACTGAATTTCAGCCGAACATTCTCAAACTCAAACAGCCGCTGATATTGCTTGACGATCGCGTTCTTGGGGCGAGTAAGAATCTCAATCAGCGCAAACTCGTCCAGATCTTCCAGCACCCCCACCACCGGCAAGCGTCCAACGAACTCTGGGATCAGCCCAAACTTAATCAAGTCCTCCGGCTGCACGTCGCTGAGCAACTCGAAATTCCGCTTGCGCGCCACCGTTGGCTCTTCGGTTTCGCCCTCTTCTCCCATCTTGAAGCCGAGCGATTTCTTGCCCGCCCGCCGGCCGATAATTTTCTCCAAGCCGACGAAAGCGCCGCCGCAGATAAATAGAATGTTAGTGGTATCGACCGGCGTGAACTCCTGATGTGGATGCTTACGTCCCCCTTGCGGCGGTACATTCGCGATCGTTCCTTCGAGAATCTTCAGCAGCGCCTGCTGCACGCCCTCCCCGGAAACATCGCGGGTAATGGATGGGTTCTCATCCTTTCGTCCAATCTTGTCGACTTCATCGATATAAATGATGCCCGTCTGCGCCCGCCCCACGTCGCCATCCGCCGCCTGCAGCAGCTTCAGAATGATGTTCTCCACGTCCTCGCCGACGTAGCCAGCTTCGGTCAAAGTAGTGGCGTCCACAATCGCGAAAGGCACATCCAGCATGCGCGCCAGCGTTTGCGCCAACAGGGTCTTGCCCGTCCCCGTCGGGCCGATCAGCATGATGTTCGACTTGGTCAACTCGATCCCGTCGCTGGTGCGCTGCCGGTTCATGTAGATGCGCTTGTAGTGGTTGTAGACCGCGACCGCCAGCTTCTTCTTGGTCTGCTCCTGGCCGATTACGTACTCATCGAGGAAGGTCTTCACTTCTTGGGGCTTCGGAAGTTGGTTGGGGGTTGCGGCGGCAGGGGTTGCGGCGCGGTCATCTTCCAGGATCGAATTACAGACCGCCACACACTCATCGCAAATGTAGGCCCTCGGATAATCACTTGGCGATGAAATCAGCTTGGCCACCGCGTCCTGCGATTTATGGCAGAACGAACAGCGTAAGATTTCCTCAGTGCCTGTTCTGTTTTTCACTCCGCTTAACTCCTCGTTTTCCTAACTTCGTCTTACCTTACCTCCCGGCTCTTTCGCGTTCATTGCCCGTGGGCAAGCGGGGAGAGATCTTTCTGTGCCGAGACCTCCCGAACGTAATCGGCGAATGCCGATCATACCCTTATCTGGTCTTATAGATGATATCGTCTATGATTCCATATTCCTTAGCCTGCTGCGCGTTCATGATGAAGTCGCGCTCCACGTCCTTCTCCACTTTTTCCAGCTTTTGCCCCGTGTGCTTGGCCAGTAACTGGTTTGTAATCTCCCGCATACGCAGAATCTCGCGGGCGTGAATATCAATGTCCGTGGCCTGACCCGAAAGTCCGCCCATGGATGGCTGATGGATTAGAATGCGCGAATTGGGCAGTGCCAGCCGTTTCTTGTTTTCGCCCGCCGCAAGCAAAAGCGCAGCCATCGACGCCGCCTGCCCAATGCAAATCGTGGTCACATCGTTCTTCACGTATTGCATGGTGTCATAAATCGCCATACCCGCGGTGATCGATCCGCCGGGCGAATTCACGTACAACTGAATGTCCTTTTCCGGATCTTCCTGCGCCAGAAACAGCATCTGCGCAATCACCAGATTGGCAATGTTGTCGTCAATCGGCGTCCCAATGAAAATAATATTATCCCGCAGAAGTCGCGAGTAAATGTCATAAGCCCGCTCCCCCCGCCCAGTCTGTTCAATCACCATCGGAACCAGCACGCGTTCACCTTTGCCTTTCACACTCTTGCCCTTGCAACCTGGGCTTCTGTGGGAGTTCGTTATGCGGACTGACGATACAGAAAGTCGAGGGTCTTTTCGTTGCGGATTCTATTCCGGATTCTATCCAGCGCCCCATCGCGTGTCAAACGGGAGCGGATGGCTTCCGGAGTTTGTTTCGACTGCTCGGCCAGAGCTTCGACCTCGCGATCGATTTCCGCGTCGGCGACCTCGATCTTTTCCTCCTCGGCGATTTTTTCGAGCAACAGCGCAGCTTTCACTTCCTGTACCGCTTGATCCCGTTGGCCTGCCCGCAGGCGGTTGAGATCCATTTTCTTCATGTCTTCGGTCTTCATGCCTTGGGCTGCGAGCGCGCGTAATCCGCGATCCAGGCGAATATCGATCTGGTGCTCGACCAGCGCTTCGGGCACTTCGAAGTCATTGCGCTTTACCAGTTCCGCTACCAGCTTGTCTTTGGCTTCGCGTTCGGCGGTGTGCTTCTTCTCGGCTTCCATGCCTTCGCGGATTCGTTTTCGTACTTCTTCGAGGTTGGCAAACTCTCCCAGCTCTTTTGCGAATTGGTCGTTCAACTCCGGCAAGGCCTTTTGCTTGATGGCCTTCACCTTCACAGTATAGGTAAACGTCTTGCCGGCGAGCCGCTGATCGGAGAAGTCCTGCGGATAATGCACGTCAAACGTCCGTTCATCTCCGGCGGACGCGCCCCGCAAGTTTTCGGTGAACTCTGGCATCGTCCCCTGGCCGCCGATTTCGACCAGGATGTCGTCCATGTGTACTGGATTGGATCCGGTCGGGCCCAGGGGTTGCTGGACTGGCGGCGACGCCTTCGGCGTCCTTCGGTTTTCCGTCGAGCGAAACCTGCGCAAAGTCGCCATCCCCCAGCGGACTGCCCTCGATCGAAGTGAATGTAGCGCGTTGCTCCTGCAATCCTTTCAGCGATTGCTCGACTTCTTCGTCGGTCACGGAAGTATCCGGCTTATCAGCCCGCAGTTCCTTATAGTCTTCGACCCGGATGGTGGGCATGACTTCAAAGCTGGCCTTGAAGGTCAGGGGCTCGCCATCGTGCAGGTGGAGATCGGTCACGCGCGGCTGCGACACCGGTGTCAGTCCCAGTTTGTCGGTCTCTTTGCGGAAATACCGTGGCACCAAGGAATCCACGACATCGCTCTTGATGCCCTCGGCAAAGCGCTGCTTAATCACGGAGGCGGGGGCATGGCCGGTGCGGAATCCGGGGATGCGGGCCAGCTTCTGATATTTCTGGATCAGGGTCTCGGTTTCGCGGGCAACATCGGCCGCCGGGATCTCCACCTGGATCTCCCGTTTGGTGCTGCTGCTGGTTTCAGTGGGGCTCACGTTTACCTTTCGGTGTGTCCGCCTGCGGTTTCAGGAGCGCGTGCCCAATCCGGTCCGCCCCCAAGCCACCGGCTTACATTCTTGAGTGTAAAGACAGAGGGAGAGCAGCGTCAAACGCCGGAGCGCATTTTTCGGTTCTATTTTGGGACTTTAGTAACCGGGTGGGATCGCGGTCAGCGGAGAAGCGAGTGGCCCTGAATGCATTCTCAGGAAAACCTCGCGTCGAGGTTCTCGCCCAAAGTCCATTTGATCCAAACTACTTTAACTGATAGATCGTTGATGTCGATAGAATCGCTGACCCTGTCCTTGAATTGCTGCGCTGTCTCTTTCACTTGTGCCGCTCTTGGTGGCGCTGTTTGTTGCCATTTAAGGTATGCCGCCCTAAAGAAGACGTATGCAAGAGTTTGATGGTGATCCCACGTCTCGAAAACCGCGAGACGTGGGGGCACCCGGCGTTGTGGCACGGCTGAAGCCGTGCCCTGATACGAGTGGGGAGTTTTCGGCAGCGTGTGTGAAGCATACCTTTCGAATCTCGCTGGCTTTGCGCTTGTGCCACGAACGAGGGCCGGGCCTACAGCCGCTGCTTCCAGTATCCCGGTTTTCGTTTGTTATGAGCCACGGCCAGGATGCTCAGGGCGTCGGGATCGTCCAGGTAGATGATGGAGAACGGGAAGCGATGAAGCACGAACCGCCGAGTTCCGCGCAAGTACTTGGGTCATCGCTGCGGGGCTTTCACAATCTAGCGGATGACACTGGATACCGTTACGCGAAATTCGGTGGCTACGAGCGGGCTCCGGGTGCGGTACCATCCGATCGCGTCCCTGAAATCTTCGCTCGCCTCAGGGTGAAACCGGAACGGCTTACTTCTCATCAGGGAATGCTTTGGCGAGCCTGCGGAGCACTTGCTCGCCCGGTATCATTTTGACTTTGCCGGATCGAACATCGTCCACCCTGCGCTTGATTTCGTGGGCCCAAGCCTCCTCGACGCCTTCTTCGGCTGGGCCTTCGTCGAGGCTCTCAATCAGGCGATCAATCAACAGGCCGCGTTCCTGGCTGGAGAGCGTCAGCGCTCTCTGAAGGACCTCCGAGACTTGCGGCGTCATCTGCGCCATAACTACCTCTTCAACCCATTCTACCGCAGGCCCGGCTCCGGGCTGAAACCTATCAGAGGGGTGGGCCGGCGGGTTTGCCTCATAGGTGCCAAGCTTCCATATATTGGGCCCATGGGTTCTTGCCGCGGAATCCTGGGGGAGCGAGCAGGAAGCTTCTGCGTCCCGCGACCACGTCGATTGGCAGGATGTACCAGGTTTTTACGGGCATGAGGTAGGCGATTAGGAAATCGAGTTCGGATTTTTTGTAGGCCACCACGCGGCGGTGGGTGATGCGCTGCACACAGAGCTGATATCTGCCGTCGCGCATGCAGGTGCTGGTTTTTACCTGCACGCGCCAGAGTTTGTTCCCGCCTTCCACCATGAAGTCGTAGCGATGGATTTGTCCGTAGGGCTTGGCTACTACGTAGCCGAGGCTCATGGCTTTGTGGACGAAGGCCACCTCGCCGAGGTCTCCTACTCTGGTGATGGCGATGCCGCGGGCTCGGGCGGCCTTTTGGGCGGAGCTTCGCTTGGACGCTGGATTGCGTCCGGGTGAAGCGAGCCTGGATGTGGGCATTGGTTCTTGAGAGCTGAGTTGTGAAAGCTGTCGGAGTTGGCGGGAATTTTGGGTGGTTCAGGGGGCTTGACAAGATTTTGGACAAAACGCGTTTTTGCGCTTTTTGTGGCGCCGGATCAGTTCGCGGGCGCTGGAGTGCAGAGATCCTTGGTTGGGAGTCCTTGGCTTTGCCAAGGACTCCGCTGCCTCAGGGTAGGGATGAATTCCGGACGATTCGTGGTTCGTCAGCTTTGACTAATTATGACGGTTGTGGTCCCTGCGGGCCTGAGTCGAATCGAGGCGTTGTGGCACGGGTGAAGTCGTGCCCTCCCACGAATCGTACGGGCCTGAGGCGAAATCAAGAGTCGTAGCGGCATGGCTGAAGCCATGCTCTTTCAAAGCCCGCGGGCGAGGGCCCCTTCGACTAATCTCAGGGCAGGTCCGCGGTACAGAAACAACATCAGGTCACGGTGGCTAACGTCTGCAGGCGTACGGAGTCAAATCTTGGGGGTTCATAACGTGTTCCTTCTCAAACGTTGGGCTAAGTCATGCTTCGTCGTTACATTTGGGTTCGTGTTTGGTTGCTTGCTGGGTTGGGGGCAGGCTGGGTCCGGGTTTGATGTTTCGCAGCTTGATCGCTCGGCCGACCCTTGTGTGGACTTCTACCAATTTGCCTGTGGGGGCTGGCGCGCCAAGAATCCGCTGCCCGCGGACCGAGCCCGTTACAACCGCTATGACGAAATGGCGGAACTCAATCTGGCGCGGATGCGCACACTACTCGAGGCGGCCGCACAACCTAGGGAGAAGCACGATGCCGTGCAACAAGAGGCCGGCAACTACTACGCGGCTTGCATGGACGAAAGTGAGGTAGAGCGGAGGAAGGCCGAACCGGTCGCGGGTTACCTTGCGCGCATCGCGTCAGTGCAGGACAAACGCGCGATGCTGATCCTGACGGCTCAGCTTGACGATGAGGGAATGCCGATGATGTTTGGGTTTGGTTCCGCGCCCGACCGGCACAACTCATCGATGGATGTCGCAGAAGTGGATCAAGGAGGTCTCAGTCTCCCGGACCGCGATTACTATCTGAAGACAGATGCTCTGTCGACCGGGCAGCGCGAGGAATACAAAGGTCACGTCGCCAAGATGTTCTCTTTCACCGGCGCCTCTGAGAGCGAAAGTAAAAGCGATGCCGAAGTCGTTTTGCGGCTGGAAACGGAGATGGCGAAGGCATCGCTGGACCGAACGTCACGCCGCAGCCCCGAAAATCTTGATCACAAGATGTCCGTGGCAGACTTCAATAGGCTTGCTCCCAATTTGTATTTCACGGATTTCGTGAAAGCGGCCAACGCACCGGCCTTCAACTCGCTCAACGTTGCCACGCCTGATTTTTTCCGCGCGCTAAGCGGATTGGTCGACTCGGTTCCATTGAACGATTGGAAAGTTTATCTGCAATGGCGAGTTGTGCACGCCATGGCGCCGATGCTTTCCTCCGACTTTGAAAATGAGAACTACAGGTTCAACACGCAGTATCTTCGCGGCGCAAAGGTCATCCCGGCACGGTGGAAACGCTGCGTGAATTCAGTCGACCGACAACTGGGCGAAGCCTCGGGTCAGATGTTTGTGGACAAATATTTTGGCGCGGCCGGAAAACAGAAGGTTCGAGTGATTGTGGCCAACGTACTGGAACAGCTTCGACTCAGCATTACGGAATCCGACTGGATGTCAGAGCAAACCAAACAGAAGGCGCTGCTGAAGCTGGGAAGAATCGATAGCTCGAAACTTGGATTTCCGGACCACTATCGCGATTATTCGAGCGTGCAGATCAAGCGCGACGACTATGCCGGAAACTACACCCGCTCCAGCCACTTTGAAGCGAAGCGGCAAATCGACAAGATTGGAAAGCCGGTTGATAAGTCGGAATGGGAGATGAGTCCGCCGACAGTCAATGCTTACTATTCGCCGGAAATGTCGGAAATCGTGTTGCCCGCGGGCATTCTGCAGCCTCCGATGTTCGATGGCACGGCGGACGAGGCCTACAGCTACGGTGCGATCGGACGGGTGATTGGGCACGAGTTGACTCACGGCTTCGACGACGAGGGGCGGAAGTACGACGCAGATGGCAATCTGACCGACTGGTGGACGCTGGAGGACAGCAAGGCATTTGACGAGCGGGCGTCCTGCATTGAGAAGCAATACTCACAGTATTCGCCGGTCGATGACGGGAACGGGAAGCCGCTCTATCTTAACGGCAAGCTCACGCTGGGCGAGAATGTGGCGGACAACGGCGGATTGAGAATGGCTTATCGAGCGTATATGAAAGCGCACGAAGGCCAGAAGCCGGAAATGGTTGACGGATTCTCTCCTGCGCAAAGAGTGTTCCTGGGTTACGCGATCAGCCGTTGCGAGAACGTGTCGCCGGAGGTTTCGCGCGTATTGGTCCGGACCGATCCGCACTCACCGGGAAAATTCCGGCTTATGGGGCCAACCGTAAACATGCAGGAATTTCAGGATGCGTTCAGCTGTAAGACGGGACAAGCGATGGTGCCCGCGAATCGCTGCCGGGTATGGTAGGGTCGCGACGCTGTCGTAATCGCTGTCCCCCTTTCACGCTTTTGATCGGGGGGCCGGACTCCTGAGGCAATTCGTGGGTCGCCAGCTTTGGCGCATCGACCCTTGTGGTGCCCTGCGGGGCCTGGGTCAAATCGAGGCGTTGTAGCACGGACGGGTGGCCCAGCCTTTCCCGCTCGTTGCGAAGGCTGGGGCGTTTGTCGCCATTCAGAATGAAAACCCTCGCCCTGTCTCTCCAAAAACCGGAGAGACAAGGGCAGGGCACCCTCGGGAGTAAGATCGGAAGGGTGGCTGGGCCAGCCCGCCCGTGCCCTCCCACGAGCCTCCGACGATTATTCGGGCTCCGAAGCAAATTCCCAGTCGTGATGGCGTGGTTGAAGGCTGCGGAGCAGCTCTTGTCTGCTGGACAAACATCGAAACCCAGCGGCTGAAGCCGAACTTTACTACAGGGACTTACGGTATACCTGAAGGCAAACCCCGATACGAATCGAGAGTGTTCCGCAGCCTGGGCCGTGGCCTTTTCGAATCTCGCTGGCGAGGGCGCCCGCGCCACACGACCGGAAGACGCTTGTCAGCCTGCCCGGGAGTTCTGTGCCTGCGTACGCACAACGCGTTTTACTTCACCGAGCGCCGAGCGCACCATATATGCGGAACGCGTTAAGCCGGCGGCTTCGGCCAAACGATCGATTTTTTCGATCTGACTTTCCCGGGCGGTGATATTTACACGCACGGTGGCGTCGGGAATCTCGACGCTCACGAGGAACGCAACCGCGCCGTGCCTCGCCGCGTCCCTTGCAATATCGTCGACCTTGGATGGCTCCGGCACCGGGTCTCCATCCTCGATCATGCCCTGGATATGCAGCGCCAGCGCCTCTGGCGCGAGTCGACTAGCCTCGTCGAGTGTTTTTCCCGCAGTGATGCAGCCCGGGAAATCGGGAAAGCTCACGCCGTAATCAGAATCACGGTCCTTATGAAGATAGGCGATATATTCCATTATTTCGTCCCGCTGCTCCGGAATGGCCTCAATTTGATCGCGGCCTGTCTCTCGATGCTTTTCAAAGTGCCGATCGGTATGTCCCGGTTTGGATGCGGCACCGTCACTCTCCCCTTTTTTGTCGGATGCTTGAACTGTTTATGGCTCCCAACTTGACTAACCTCATACCAGCCGTTCTTGTGTAATTGCTTTATGACATCCCGGCTGTGCACTTTTGCCTCGGATTGTTATTTTATATAATACACATTTTATACACACTTGTCAACGCTCAAGAAGACAGTTGGCGGAACGATCCCACGTCTCGAAAACCGCGAGACGTGGGGCACCCGGCAGCGGACAGGAGTGTCCGCGCCACACGGGTTTGGTTACGGGGGTGGGCCACTTGGTTTGCCCAGTAAGTGCCAGGCTTCCAGGTATTGGGCCAGGGGGTTCTTGCCGCGGAATCCTGGGGGAGCGAGCAGAAGGCTTCTGCGTCCCGCGATCAGGCTTATTGGCAGGACGTACCAGACTTTTTCGGGCATGAGGTAGGCGATTACGAAATCGAGTTCGGATTTCTTGTAGGCGACGCAACGGCGGTGGGTGATGCGCTGCACGCAGAGTTGATATTTGCCGTCACGCATGCAGGTGCTGGTTTTTACCTGCACGCGCCACAGTTTGTTGCCGCCTTCGACCATGAAGTCGTAGCGATGCATTTGTCCGTAGGGCTTGCCGACAACGTAGCCGAGGCTCATGGCTTTGTGGACGAAGGCTACTTCTCCGAGGTCTCCAACTCGGGTGATGCCGATGCCGCGGGCTCGGGCGGCCTTTTGGGCAGAGCTTCGCTGCGACGCCGGTGTGCGTCGGGGTGAAGCGAGCCTGGTTTTGCGCATTGGTTCTGAGACGGGATGTTGTCAGCAACAGAAAAGGCGCAAGCTCGGAAGCTGGCGCCTTATTTTGTCTCTACTTCTAGCCTAGCAGATTCGGAGGAGTAACTATGACATGCTTTTCGGATTTATTTTCTCTATTGAATCATGGACTTGGCGGGAATTGGGTGGCTCAAGGGGCTTGACAAGATTTCGGGCAAAAGCGGTTTTTTGCCACTGCACGCGAGATTCCTCACCCGGCTGAGGTGCGCCGGGTTCGGAATGACGTCTTTCTATCTTATTCGGAATGACGTCTGGTCAGGGAAGATTGAGTTTCAGAAAGTCATCTTCAGTGCCAGCTGTATCTGCCTCGGAGCGTACGAATTCGTCGTTTGCAGCGGGTTGCTTGGAATCTGGAAATGACCTGGATAGTAATTGATTCCGAGTTGGTTGCTGATCCTTACGAAGTACGCGGACTCGGTTTGCAAGCCGTTTTGGGTGATCAGGACGCGCTTGTTATCGCGATTCAACAAATTGAAGGACTCCATAATCAGGTCTATCTTCAATCGCTCGCGAACATAGAGGCGGCGAGTCAAGCGCACGTCGGTGGTGGCGTAATCGGGTCCGATAAACGAGTCGCGGCGTGCTCCCGGAAGACGGTCGTTGGTGCCGTTGTCATCCTGATTGGGATCTCCCGAAACCATTACGTTCTCGGGGCGCCCGCTGCCGTAAGTCAACACTCCTGCCAGCTTCCAGTCATTGAACACCCTGGCCAGGAAAGGCTGCTCGCGGCCGAACGGTTTGGGATCAGCGATCCAGGAGAACATCAGGCGTTGACGCTGGTCGGTGACGCTGAGGCCCTGTTCGGCGGCGGTGTTGTAGGAGTTCTGCACGACGGCGGGTTGGCCGGCGACCAATGCGTCCTGGCCGTCGTCGATGGCTTTGGCGAAGGTGTAGGCGAGCCGAAAGTAGAGGCCGCTGGTCATTTGGCGGTGGATCGAGACGGTCATTCCGTTGTAGGTGCTGGATGCGGCGCTCTCGAAAACGTCGATGGCCCCGAGTTGGGGAATCGGGCGGGCCAGCGGATTGATGCAAGGAGGGAATGGGCAGGTGAATGACCGAGTCATCTGCCAGGTGGAAAACGATTCTACGTTGTAGAACGTGCCCAGAAAGTTGATGCCCGAGGCGTCGTAGACGGGATATTCCACGTTCAGGGGCGGTGGCAGGTTTACGTCACGGGCGCGGATGAGATCTACGCCATGAACGTACATATACGAAACTCCCACCGCCAGGCGGTGAGCAACTTCTTTTTCGATGCCGAGGCTAGCCTGCTCCACCTTTGGCGTTTTGAAGTTTGGGGAGAACGCGGAGATGCCGCCTTGCGAATATTGCGCCAAGCTTGGCGGCAAGGTGCAAGACGTCGCGTCGAGCGGGCAATTCACCAGCGGATTTGGATATTGCGGGAAGACTTGATGATCGTAGTAGTTGGAATTATTCAGGAAGAGGTTGGTGGAGGTGAATCCGTTGTCGGTGGCAATGGTGGATGTGTAAATCTGAGGGATCCGAGTGTAGAACCAGCCGTACCCTGCTCGGACCACTAACGGGCGCTCGTTCCCGAACGAGTACGCCAGGCCCACGCGCGGAGCAAAATTGTTGGGGTTGAAAGGAATCTTGCCGGAATCCGGCCACAATGGATTGGTTAGCAGTCCTTTTTTGCTGAAGGTCTGCAAGTCGTAACGCGCGCCCAGGCTGATGGCAAGGTGGCTGGTGGCGCGGATTGTATCCTGCAAGAAACCGGCGTATTCGTTGGTGTCCGGATGGCTCGACTGAGAACCGAAATTCTGGATGTAATATTTCGGGACGTCGTGTGCGTAGGCCCGCAGCGGCGTGAGCAGCAGGCCCGCCTCCCTTGGTTCGAAGGTGAACGGGTCTACTTTGATGGGATCGAAGATGTACTCTCCGCCGGCCTGCCTCGGGAAATAGTTGTAGATCCAGGTGCGGAGGACGTCGCCGCCGAGCTTCCAGGAATTTCGCCTGCCTTCCAGGCTGATGGTCTCGGCCAGCTGCAAGCGATGTTCGCGGGTTTGACGGGGCAGGATGTTGGAACGTCCGAAGCCGTCGATGATGCTGCTGACCTTGGTGAGAGCATCGGTGGTGTTGGTGCTGGATTGCTGCAGATCGCGCGAGAGCTGGGCGCGCAAATGGCTGATCAGCCGCCAGGAAAATGTGCTGGTCAGGGAGATCGCTCCGGTTTCCGTGGCCACCTGTTCCTGACCGTTTTCACTGATGGCGTTGGTGGTGAGCGGGCTGGAGGGGTCGAGGAACACATTGTTTAGCCCGGAGTAGCGAGAGGTGCTGATGCGTGTGGCAAGCAACTCATGGGGCGTGAGGGTGAAATCCAGCTTGAAGAAGCCTGCGTTGCCGACCATCCGGGACGGGAATTGACCTGCGAGCGTAGACAGCCGAGCGGCAGCGGCGAATACCACAGCCTGATCGCTGGCTTCGTAGTCGCCATCGTGCAACGGTTCCTGGCCGGCTTGCGGGACTACCTGTGAGCTTCCATCCAGAAAGCGCACCACCGCAGGAACGTTAAAGATGTGTTGATCGAATCCACCAAAGAAAAACGCGCGGTTGCGGTGGATGGGACCACCCAGAGTGAAACCGAATTGCTGTTGCTGGGCGTGCGGCTTGAAATCGAGGGAGGGCTGGGTCGCTCCGAAGGCGCTGTCGCGGATGAAATAAAAATCGGTTCCGTGAAGCTGGTTCGATCCTGATTTCGTGACCACGTTGATGACCGCGCCTCCGGCACGTCCGAGTTCCGCGCCGTAGGTATTCGACGAAACCCGGAACTCCTGCACCACTTCGTCGGAGAACTGGTAGGGAGCGCGATAGCGGCCGCGGGCCTGGGCGAAGAAGGCATTGTTATTGTCAGCCCCGTCAACCAGATAGCTGGACTGATAGCCGCGGATTCCGCCGAAAGCCAAATCACCATTCGAGCCCGAAGTCAGCCCGCGCGGGTCCTGCGACACTCCGGGGACCAAAAGGGCGAGGTCGGTGAAGCGGCGGCCGTCGAGCGGTAATTCCTCGATCGCGCGCTTGTCGACCAGAGATGAGACGGCGTTGGACTGGGTTTCGACCATTGGAGGATCGCCGGAGACCGTGACCATCTCTTTGGCTCCGCCGACCTGGAGCTTGAAGTCGAGTTCGGTGGTGGCGCCCACGTCTACATGCAGTTTGGGCGTGATTTGTGGCGACATGTCCGGGGCGACGGCGCGGGCGGCGTACTCCCCCGGCGGCAGCGATTCAAATACAAACTGTCCTGCGGGATCGCTGGTGACAAAGTAACGAAAGCCCTGGGCAGAGTCCACCAAGGCGATCGAAGCGTCGACAATCGGGTGGCCCGAAGAATCGACCACGGTGCCGCGAATGGCTCCGGAGGAGGCGTCCTGGGCGGAAATAGGAATAGGGAGCAGGATGACGAGAGAAACGAGAATCCACCGTTGAAGACGGGCATAGCAAGACAAAAGGCGCGGCATCGGACGTCACCTGCAATATCCAAGGATGAAGGTGAGTCCAGACCAGACGGGAGACAGTTTCTGTATAACACTGCGGAGGTTGGGATGTCTGTGAGGAGCGAGTATATTTTATGGACTTGGTTCCAAGTTGGGAACTCCGACCGCCATTGTAGCGCGGCGTCCTCGCCCGTGCTTAGCCGATGAACCGCGCCTACACTTGCGTCTACATTTTTTGCTGCACTAGAGCTTCTACTTGGCGCAGAACTTCGTCTTCTGACAGTGCGGTGGAATCGATCATCAGTGCGTCGGGGGCTGGTATCAGTGGCGAGGCTGCGCGGGTGCGGTCGCGGTGGTCCCGTTCGCGGAGTTCGGCGGCGGTGGTTTGGGCTGCGGTTCCGCGGAGGTTCTGTTGCTGCAGACGCCGTTGCTCACGGACTACGGGATCGGCGTCGAGAAAGATCTTTACATCTGCATTGGGAAAAACTTTGGTTCCGATGTCCCGGCCTTCCATCACCACGCCGCCGTCCGCGCCCATTTCCTGCTGCCGGGCAACCATCCACTCGCGCACCTGGGGATGAACCGAAACGCGCGAGGCTCCGGCGGTGACATCGGTTTCACGCACGCGCGGGGACACGTCGCGTCCATCGAGCAGAACCCGGGTGCCAGTCGATGCCGGCTCCAATTGGATCCGCGAATCGTGCGCCAGTTTGGTCAGCGCGGCTTCGTCGTCGAAGGAAATATCCCATTCGATGGCCTTCAGCGCCAGTGCGCGGTACATGGCTCCACTCTCCAGATTGGCGTAGCCCAGCTTGCGCGCCAGTCGGGACGCGATGGTGCTCTTGCCCACACCGGCGGGACCGTCTATGGCAATGATGAGTTTGCGAGCGTGAGGAGGGTTCATCGTGAACGAATGATTTTACATGGTGGAAGGGAAGTACTCTCTCGTAATGTTGAAATCGCCCAAGCTCTACTTAGTCGAATCGAACCTGGAGCCTGGCCCCGGCCACGGAACACGTCCGGGTTGACCCATGTATGGGTCTTCTGGAAAGGTGGGCCGCCGCTGCCTGCGAAAGAGGGCACTACTTTAGGGGGCTTGCCAGAGAAGGCTCTCGGTTATAGCTTCGATCCCATTCATACATCTTCTGAGCAGAAAAGGAGCTTCATGTTTCACAGATTCGGTTTCCTACTCGCAGGTCTCACACTGGTCATTATGTGTTCAGCACCTGCACCACTGCAGGCCGGAACTATCCACGAAGTTTTCAGCCAAACCTACACGGGCACTGCGGCTCTCGGCGCTATCGATCTGTTGACGCCACCAGCGGTCGACAGGAGCTACCTGGTCACGATTTATTACTCGATGTCCGGCACTTCTTCCACAGGTGTCAAAGATACGGTGAGGCCCTATTTCACGTGGACGGATGACGTGGGGACGGAGCAGTTGGGCGACGGGATCTGTCCGTGGAATGAGAATGGTACGCCAAAGAAATGTTCGTTCAATCCAAGCTTCGGCCCATGGCTTCAGCCACTCCAGACTTACGGGGGAGCGGGAGGCACCCAAACCAACGCGGGGCCCCTCGTGGTCACGTTTCCCGTCCGCATGCTGGCCAACACCCACCTCACACTCACGATTCCGGTCTCGAATCCCGACAATCTCACCTATCAAGTGAGCGTCCAGGTTCAAGGCTGGTAGCCTGACGACATTACCATCACCGACTCATGTGGAGCGGACACTCCCGTCATCTGCTGCTGATGTTGATTGTTAAACTGCGAACTCGTCATTCCTGGACTAAAGATGGCGGGCAGTTCCACCGCAAGGATACTATTGCTTCAAAGGACGGCGGACAGGAGTGTCCGCCCTACACGTGCCTACCAGACCTTGCATATCTTATCCGCCGGATTCACCATAGGCTGGCCCGCCTTGCAGGAGAATGCATGAGCGAACTCCGGCATGTTAACCACCACGCCGTTGATGCGATACTGCGCCGGATGAATGCGGATCGGTCATCGCTCGCACCCGCAGATCTTCGGGACGCATCGTTGGCACAATCCCACTGCGCGAAGCCGATAAAGAATCGCTGCTCCGGCGTGAGGCCATCGATCGGCTGAAGGTTCTTGTCCTTGGTGGCATCTTTCCAAGCCATGTAGGCCAGAATCTCGCCGCCGAGATCGGCGACGTTTTCGCCCAGAGTGAGTTTGCCGTTGATGTGGACGTCATCGACCACCACATATTGTGAGTATTGATCGTCAACGCACTTGGTGCGCGCGTCGAACTTTTCGCGGTCTTCCTTGGTCCACCAGTCTCTTCAGATTTCCCTTGGCGTCGAACTGGCTGCCCTCGTCGTCGAAGCCGTGGGTGAGTTCGTGGCCGATGGTGCCGCCGGTGTCGCCATAGTTGGGAGCGTCATCCATTTTGGGGTCGTAGAGCGGCGGCTGCAGCACGCCGGCGGGGAAGTTGATGTCGTTCATCTGCGGGTTGTAGTAGGCGTCGACCGTGGGCGGCGGAAATGTCCCATTCGCCGTGATCGACAGGCTGGCCGATTTTGTTGATATCGCGACGCTGCTCGAACTCCCGCGCGCGCTCGGATGTTGCCGGCAAAATCGTCGCGCACGATCTTTACCGAGCTGTAGTCGCGCCACTTGTCGGGATAGCCGATCTTGTTGCGAATCGCCGCCAGCTTGGTCAGCGCCTGCTGCTTGGTTTCCGGGCTCATCCAGTCGAGCTGGCGAATGCGTTGCCCCATCGCCGTCCTCGATACGCTTCACCATGTCGAGCGTGCTCTGCCTTCAGCTCCGGGGAAAAGACCTTGTCGTACGTACACCTGTCCCAGGCCTCACCCAGATTGTAGTCGGTGATACTGCACGCAGCGTTTCCAACGCGGCTGCTGCTCCTTGGCGCCGCGAAGATACTTGCGGTAGAACTCGAAATTTTCCTGCACGAAGCTTCGACAGAGAGATAAGGCGAATACGTGATCAGCCACGTGGAAGCGGAAGTAAGTTTTCCAGTTCTCGATCGGTTCGCTGGATGAGCTCCGCGTTCGAACTGCTTATAGAATGCCGGGAGCGTCGACATTGAGGATCTCAAATTTCGGATATTGCAGCTCGCGATAATAAGCTGCCCAGTCAAAATTCGGCGCCAACTGACTGAGGTCCGCAAGCTTCATCTTGTTTTTCAGCTTGTAAGGATCGCGGCGCTCCACGCGGGTCAATGAAGCCTTGGCCAGCGCGGTTTCCATCCGCATGACGGTCTCGGCATTCTTCTTCGCGGCTTCGGGCATCGTCGCCAAGCAACTCGAAAACCTTTTGCACATGCTGGACGTAGTGCTCGCGGGTTTCTTTCGACTTGGCGTCATCCTTCGTGTAGTAATCGCGATCGGGCAATGCCCAGGCCGCCCTGATCGAGATCGGCAATCTCCTGTTCGGAATCGTCCGGGTCCTGGGTAGAGCCAGCTGACAAAAAGAATGGATCCGGCCAAAGGGAAGGTGGTAAGCGAGCAACCAACGGCGCGATTTCCGTCGCCGACTTGAGGCCGGCAATGGCATCCAGCTGCGGCTGAATCGCAGCCACGCCGCGCTTTTCCACGGTGCGTCTCGTCCATGCAGGCGGCGTAGAAGTCGCCAATCTTCTGCGTCACCGCATCGCGCTGAGCTGTGCTCGGCGCCGGCCTGCTCCAGAATGCCGCGCAGAAATAGTCAGATTGTCCTGGTAGAGCTTGCCATAGACGTTCCACGAAGTCTGGTCCGGTGGGATGGGGTTCTTCTTCTGCCAGCCGCCGCAGGAGTAGTGATACAGGTCCACGCAGGGATCGATGGACTTGTCCATGGCGCTGACAGTCGAGGCTGGGAATGTACGGCAATGCAGGTTCCTGCTTGGCCTGGGTCTCAGAGCCGTTCTGAGCGGCGGCTAGCGTTGCAATGACGACTGCGAATAAGCAGACATAGAACGAGAAGATGCTCTTCATATTTACCTTGGACTGAAATCCTGGGAAACAGTCAACCAGTGACCCGCTATGGTAATGGGACGCCGCTTTTTCTCCAAATAAGGCGCAGGGTCGAAGATTGTGCCTTGACGGCGGCCTGGATCACGCGTCTGTCAACCGGCTTTGCCGAGGTGCCCGGACGACGCGTCCGGGGGCTACATGGACATCGCGAGAATTCAGTGGTGGGCATCACGCTCGCGGTGTGGATGCCTTTCGCGGCCCAGGCTTTTCGCGTGGCCCCGAAGCCCGTGGAACCGTCTCTGCTTTCGCCGGTGTGATTTGAATCAGCGACCGGTTGCCTACGCGAATGAAGCTTAACTCCCTAGCGGCAAGCAGCGCATTGATGGCTTCCTTGACCCGCGAACGGGGAACGAAGTTGCCGAAAAATGATTCCAGCTCCTGCTGATCGGCGGCAACCACGCAATCCAGATATTTCGACAGCAGCGCGGAGAGCGATTCTCCGACCGAAAGGTTGATCCCTTCCCGCACCGCATCCGGTGACCAGCGATAGAGAACATCCCAGAAAGCGCCTTCGGTCGGGTTGTAGTCCACACGCGTGATGCGCAGCCTGGACCACAGCTCCCCTAGCGCATGATCGAGGGCCACAAAAGAAACACTGCCGCCCAGCACATCGCGCATCTTGTGCTTGGAGATGGGACCATCGCTACGGATCAACTCAAACGCGTCGCAGGCCAACTGCGAGTATTCCGAGTGCGGCTTCGGTCGCGGCGGATGCTTGGGATTGCGCTCTCCCACCAGCGCATAGAAATAAGGAAAGATGGAAGCCGCAACCAGGAATGCATTGTTCTCGTCGAACCGGTTGGCCTCGTAAGCCGCGCGTTCGCGCAACAGACGAACCATCACCTCGGTGGCTTCCTGGGTCCGCGGGTCGGCGAAGGCCTGCTGCCAGGTGGGCAAGTGTTGATCCGAACCAATCCACGCTCCGATGAACGTGGGCATCAAAGCCTGCTGCCGCATGGGATACATCAAACAGAATCCGACCGACTCGAGGAACGAGCGTGCGTCGTCGAACGTGCGGGCGGCATGTCCGTCCAGATGCCACTTCTCCCGCCGCAATTGATCGAGATCGGTCATGAAAGTATTAGACCACACCCAACAGAGATGAAAAACATTTCACAGTGTCTGAACGCGCGAGATGGGCGTACACTGAGTGCCGATTTCGGAGTCCGGAAGGAGATTCCGATTCAGAGTAGGAGAATTGCGATGAGATCGACACGTTCAGCCACAGCCGCAAGCGTCGCGGCTGCTTGCGTGATGGCAATACTTGCTGGGCAATCGTTGCAAGCACAGACCTACAGCGTACTGCACACCTTTAAGGGCAGGTCAGGCGGTGCCATCCCCAACGCTGTAATCCAGGATGCGAAGGGGAACCTCTACGGAACCACCGAATACGGAGGCGGTACTTCCGACGGAGGAACGGTATTCAGGCTCAGCCAGAGGGGAAATGTGACTGTGCTGTACAAGTTCAAAAACGTTGCCCACGGACAGAACCCCTACGCGGGAGTAATCGAAGATGCTCAGGGGAGCCTCTATGGGACAACCACATACGGGGGCGGCACTGCCTGCCCGGGCGGTTGTGGAACGGTGTTCAAGCTGAGCAACACGGGCAAGGAGACCGTGCTGCACAGCTTCACGGGCGGGGCCGACGGGGCCATCCCCAACGCGGTGATTGAGGATACCCAGGGGAATCTATATGGGACCGCCTACGCGGGTGGCGACACTGCCTGCGCCGGCGGTTGTGGAACGGTGTTCAAGTTGAGCAGGATGGGCAAGGAGACCGTACTATACAGCTTCAAGGGCGGGGCCGATGGGGAAAACCCTAACGCGGTGATCTTGGATGAAAAGGGAAACCTCTACGGAACCACCACCTACGACGGCGGAAGAGGCTGCGGCGGCTACGGGTGCGGAGTGGTATTCAAGGTGGACACGACTGGCAGGGAGACCGTCCTCTATAGCTTCAAAGGCGGAACCGACGGAGGAAACCCGCTCGCGGGAGTAATCCGGGATGCCAAAGGGGACCTCTACGGGACCACTTACATCGGCGGCGCTTCTGGCGGGGGAACGGTGTTCAAGCTGAACACCGCCGACAAGGAGACCGTGCTCCACAGCTTCGGACTCGGGGCCGACGGATACAACCCAAACGCCGGAGTGATCCGGGACGCCGAAGGGAACCTTTATGGGACCACCTACTATGGCGGTGCTTCCAGCGCGGGAACGGCTTTCAAGCTGAGCTCGAGAGGCAAAGAGACCATACTGCACAACTTTACGGTCGGTACCAGCGGAGGGAACCCGACCGCGGCCATGATTCAGGACGCCAAGGGAAACCTCTACGGAGCCACCAGCGCAGGCGGCGACCTTTCTTGCGGGATAGAAGGCTCCGGATGTGGAGTGGTGTTCAAGCTCACGCCGTAATTGAGCCTTAGATTCTCTTAAACGCTTTTTGAATGTCCTTCATGGAGTAACGCAGAACCACCGGCCTGCCGTGCGGGCAAGACATTGGGCATTCGGTCTTTGCCAGCTCTGCTATGAGCCACTCCATTTTATTTTGCTGCAGCGGCATGTTGACCTTGATGGCGGCGTGGCAGGCGATGGACGCGGCAATCCGCGCGCGGACTTTTTCCAGGTTCAGCGCTTGCTCCTCGCGAGAGAACTGGTCGAGCAGCTCGTGTAGCATGTGCTCAATCTGCGCGGCCTCCACGCCCGCCGGAGCGACTTTGATCGCGATGCTTCTGGCGCCGAACGGTTCGGCTTCGAAGCCGTTCTGGTTGAGTTCTTCGGAGATCTCGGCGAATATGGCTTGCTGGGCAGGCGTGAGTTCGAGCACGAGCGGCATGAGCAAGCGCTGGCTCTCCACTTTCTGCGCCGCCCGTTGTTTCAGCACTTTTTCAAACAGCACGCGCTCGTGGGCGACGTGCTGGTCGACGATCCACAGGCCTTCGTGATTCACCGCGAGGATGAACGATTCGCGGATCTGTCCCAGTGGCTTGAGCGACGCAAGCGACGGCGCGAGGTCATTGTTCGCAAAATCGTAGCCAATCTCGGGTTCGTCGGGAAGGGGCGGAGCGCAACCATCGTTCTCTATAACCTCGGAAACTATTTGCGGGGCGCGAACCAGAGACAGGGCCGCGTTGCCGTCGACCGCAATTCCATCCACCCCAAAGTGAAATCGCTCCGTAATGGGCGGAGGCACCGGAGCGTGCAGCGCAAATGTTTGGGTTTCGGCGGGAGCATACAGCGTGCGCCACGCGGCAGAATCTCCTGGACCGGAACGAGATCCGGGCGCGAGAGACGGAGTCGCTGTAGGATGCGCGTTGATCTCGGTAGTGAACTGGGGAACCGGGCGCGCTTTCATCAGCGCTGCCCGTACGGAGTCTCGCACAAAATCATGCATGACCGATTGCTGCCGGAAGCGCACCTCGGTTTTCGATGGGTGCACATTCACGTCCACCTCGCCGCTGGGCAGTTCGAGAAACAGCAGCACCACGGGATAGACCGTAGGCGGCAGAATGTTGCGGTAAGCATCGGTGAGCGCATGCTGGATGAGCCGGTCGCGGATCAGCCGCTCATTCACGAAGACGTAAATCGAATTGCGGTTAAGCTTCTGAATCTCGGGCTTCGAGATGAAGCCGTGCATGCGCATCTCACCCGGCTCGACCGGACCCTGATCTTCCTCCACTTCCTGCCTTCGCCATGGCGGCGGCTGCGGCAAGCCCACGTGCGCCAAAGGCTGCATCGCGGCCACCGGAATTAGTTGGTCGAGAACATCTTTGCCAAACACCTGGTACACACGCTCGCTGTATCCCGCGACCGGCGGCGCTACCAGGATCGCGTTGGTCGCCGAGTGCAGTTCGAAGTGTTTATCGGGATGCGCCAGGGCGTAATGCGTGACCAGCGACGCGATGTGCGAAAGCTCGGTGGACTCCGCTTTCAGGAACTTCTTCCGCGCTGGCGTGTTGAAAAAAAGATCGCGGATGGTGATCGAAGTTCCCTCCGGCAGCCCGGCTTCTTCGACCTTGAAGATCTTGCCGCCGTTGATTTCGATTACGGTTCCCGAGTCCTCATCCGATGCGCGCGTCTCCAGGTGCAGCCGCGATACTGAAGCGATCGAGGGCAATGCCTCGCCGCGAAATCCCAGAGTGGCCACGCTGAGCAGATCTTCGGCATCCTTGATCTTAGACGTCGCGTGACGCTCGAAGGCCAGCAAGGCGTCATCGCGAACCATGCCGCATCCATTGTCGGTGATCTGGATCAGCTTCTTGCCGCCAGCTTCGACCTGAATCTTGATGCGGGTGGAACCGGCGTCGAGAGAATTTTCCAGAAGCTCCTTGACTACGGAGGCGGGGCGCTCCACGACTTCGCCGGCGGCGATTTTGTTGGCAACGGACTCGGAAAGAACGTGGATCTTGCCCATGATTGGTGGTCAGTGGCAAGTTTCGCAGATGAGAGAGGACAAAGCAAAGGCGGACACGCATTCTCGTGGTGAACTCAGATTGACACTGAGCTTCGGCTGGGACAACAGCGCCCGTACTTGACCCGCACGTGACCTTAACTTGAAACTGATGACGTTCAACCAAGCTACAATTTCTCACGCATGTTTCCATCGACACCAGTGCGGACCCTACGATTTCTGGCGTTATGCTCATTGCTGTTTCAGTCCGGCGTGGGCTGCGGGCAGCCTGACCCCCCGCCGGAACTCTCCGTTCGTTTGCACGGCGAGGTTCATCGCTCGGAAAAATTTGAGCAGGAGATCGGGCATGGTCTCACCTTCCGCCTGGTCCCTGATGAGTTCGGATGGAACATCGAGGTTGGCCCCCAAAACGGCGCAGACGACTACATGGATTGCGTGAACGGACCGCTTCGCGGCATAACCCCCTATCAGATCGAGGGCTGGCTCTTCCGCAACGACGACAACACCGGACCCCGAAAGTCCTCCGAATTGGTGACATTAGGCATTCGAGAGAAACGGGAGTTCCAGTTCGTGATGACCGCCGCCGATGAAGCCAAAGCCTGCGCCGACCTGGACAAAATGGAACACATCTACGATCAGAAAAACGCCGTGCACGTAGCCGCCACGAATCGCTTCGGTGCTTATGCCGGAGGCGATGGCTCTGTGACCATCACCGGCATGACCTTGGGAAATCTCAAGCCCGGGGCCCAGGCGTGGATCGAGTCCATGCGCTTTGATGCAATCTTCTCTTTTCGCGCTCCTCGGGCTGAAAAGCATGCGCACTGACGCGCTCGAAATTCCTGAGCATGCAAAAGGGCCAGACCATGAGTAGGGTCGACAGAAAACGCTGCACCTCCATTTGAGCCTCCTTCTGCGCTTCAGCCCGCGCCCGTGTTATGTTTAATTTCTCCCTGTTTGCGCCCAGGCGCATCGGTAAAAGGACATTCTGAAACATGATCCGTTCTTACAAGAGCATCACGCCGACGATTCCGGCGTCGTGTTACGTGGACGATTCGGCACAAGTCATCGGTGACGTGGTTCTTGGCGAACACGCCAGCGTCTGGATGAACGCTGTTCTTCGCGGCGACGTACACTCCATTCGCGTGGGTGCGCACTCGAATGTGCAGGATTGCAGCGTGCTTCACGGAATGAAAGAGCAGTATGGAGTCTTCGTCGGCGAATACGTCACGGTCGGTCATTCGGCAACGCTGCACGGTTGCGTAGTCGAGGATCGCTGTTTAATCGGCATGGGTTCGATCATTTTGAATGGGGCACGCATTGGCGCAGGATCGATCATCGCCGCGGGTACCTTGATTCCCGAGAAGACGATCGTCGAGCCCGGGTCGCTGTGGATAGGCTCTCCGGGGAAGTTCCGCCGCAAGCTGGAAGAGAAGGATCAAGAAAGCATTCTGCGCTACGCGAACAATTACCTGGGCTACAAGGAATCGTACTTGCGGGAGCGTTGACCGCGACAGAGGTTTAAGCCAAGAGCGAATGATCAAAGCCGTCCGAGGAACGCGCGATCTTCTCCCGCCGGAAACGGCGTTGTGGAACTTCGTCGAGGCGGCTGTGCGCGATGTTTTCCGCGCCTACAACTTCCACGAAATCCGCACGCCGATCTTCGAGGAGACGGAACTCTTCGCCCGCAGCGTCGGCGAAGAGACCGACATCGTCGCCAAGGAAATGTACACCTGGGAGGATCGTGGCCGCGCCGAGAGCGACAAGGGCCAGTCGCTCACCCTGCGCCCCGAAAACACCGCCGGCGTCGTCCGCGCTTACATCGAGCACAAACTTTGGGATCGCGGCTTGAATAAGCTCTACTACATCGGTCCGCAGTTTCGCCGCGAGCGTCCGCAGAAGGGACGATATCGCCAGTTCTACCAGATCGGCGCGGAAGTGATCGGGCCACCGAGCGCCGGTAGCGAGTCTCCTGCGCGCGACGCTGAAATTCTGGAACTGCTTGCGACTCTGCTCGACCGCCTCGGCATCGAGAACTGGACGCTGCGAACTGAACTCCGTCGGCTGTCCTAACGATCGCGCAGCTTACAACGAGGCCTTGCGCAAGGCGCTCGAACCGGTCGTGGGGCAGATGTGTACCGATTGCCAGCGCCGTGCCGTGACCAATCCCCTGCGTGTCTTCGACTGCAAAGTTCCAGAGGACCAGCCCATCATCGAAACGCTGCCGCGCATCAGCCAGTTTCTAGACGAGCCCTGCCGCCAGCATTTCGAGCAGGTACAGGAGATCCTGAAGTCAGTAGGAGTCGATTTTCATCTAAACGACCGCCTGGTTCGCGGTTTGGACTATTACACTCGTACTGCGTTTGAGTTCACCCATGGAGCCTTGGGAGCGCAGAATGCGATCCTCGGCGGAGGGCGCTACGATGGTCTTTCGGAATCCATCGGGGGGCCCAGCGCTCCCGGGATTGGGTTTGCCATTGGCGAGGACCGGCTGGTGCTGGCGCTGAAGGAATCCGCGGAGGCTGTGCAACGCAAGCCCGATGTTTATATTGCCCCGTTGGGCGCGGGCATGGATCGCGAGGCTGCTCGCCTGGCGCGCGAGTTGCGCCGCCACGATATCGTCGCTGATCTGGGCGATGAAACGTTTCGTCTGAAGAAATCTTTTGAGATGGCCAGCAAGCTGCGGGTCGCGCTTCATCCTGATTGTGGGGGAGAACGAAGTCAAAGCCGGCGCCTTCGCACTCAAGAATCTGGAGAGCGGGGAGCAGGTGTCGGTGCCTCGCGCAGAATTAGTGCAGCGGATTCAAGCGAGCAGTTAGGGAGACCTGATTAAGTATGAGTTTCAACTGAGTTGCAGGCGTGGACATGGTCCTTTGTGTACCTTCGTGTCCCTTGTGGTCCTAGCATTTGCACTTCATCAACACAAAGGACACGAAGTTACGCAAAGGCTGGGTTCTGAGCTTTTATTTTTGTGCTCATCTGTGTCTTCGTGTTTAATTGGGGTACTTTCGCCACCGGCGACCCGGCACAATCGAACCGCCACCATTTATAATTTGAGATTCTCTATTACCTGAAAGGCACAACTTGCTCGACTTCTTAGGCGACCTGCAACGCACCCACCAATGTGGCGCCCTGCGCGCCTCCGACTCCGGCCAGCGGGCCGTGCTTATGGGATGGGTGAACCGCCGGCGCGACTTCGGTAACCTCGTTTTTGTTGATGTCCGCGACCGTTCCGGCATTACGCAGGTCGTGTTTAACAAGGAGCGCGATCCGGCGGCCCACGAGAAGGCCAGCCAGCTGCGCAGCGAGTACGTGGTCGCGGTGATCGGCAAGGTCAAGCAACGCACCGCTGACACGTTCAACAAGAACATCCCCACCGGTGAAGTCGAGTTGATTGCGGAAGAGTTGCGCATTCTCAACGAATCGAAGCAGCCGCCGTTTCTGCCAGGCGACACGGTTTTGCCTAACGAAGAAATGCGCCTCAAGTATCGCTACATTGATCTGCGCCGCGATGCCATGCAGCACAATATCGAGCTCCGGCACAAAGTTGCGATCGCAATTCGAAGCTATCTTTCGGGGCAGGAATTTTTCGAAATCGAAACGCCATTCATGACCCGCTCCACGCCCGAGGGCGCGCGCGATTATCTTGTTCCCAGCCGGGTACAGCCGGGATCGTTTTACGCGTTGCCGCAGTCGCCGCAACTGTTCAAGCAGATTCTGATGATCTCGGGCTTCGACCGCTATTTCCAGATCGTGCGCTGTTTCCGCGACGAAGACTTGCGCGCGGACCGTCAACCGGAATTCACCCAGATCGATTTGGAAATGTCCTATCCGCAGCCCGAGCGCGTGTGGGAGGTGGTTGAGGGATTTCTGACCGCGGCCTTCAAGACTGCCGAACAGGAGATCAAGCCTCCGTTCCCACGCATGAGCTACGACCAGGCCATTCGCTTGTACGGAAGTGACAAGCCCGACATGCGTTTGCCCGCGCTGACCGACGTGCGTGCTGCGTTCGCGGCGGAAAATCTCGCGACGCTTGCTGTGAGTCCCAGCTTGCCCGTCGTAGCGATCCGCATTCCAAAGGTCGGAGAGCTTTCGCGAAAAGATCGCGACGACATCAAGCCGCAGTTCATCGCGAAGGGTGGAGCAAAGTTATTTGAAGACTTCAAGCGGCTGGAGAAGAACTTTCCTGAAGCCGCGGCCAAGATCCGCCACGAAACCGGCGCTGACACTGACGACCTGATTGTGGTTGTAGCCGGCGATGGCAAACCTGCAGCGCACAAATCCGAAGGTGGCGTGAAGCCTGAGGTCAAGCAGCACGACCATGCCGTGTATACCTCCGCAGGCTTGCTACGTCTCGCACTGGCGCAGAAATATGCCGACCGGCACGGTGCTTTCAAGAAGAGCGGCGACCCGGCCAAAGACTTCCGATTCCTCTGGGTCACTGATTTCCCCATGTTTGAATGGGACGAAGAGGGCAAGCGCTGGGCGGCGGCTCATCATCCCTTCACCATGCCGCACGAACACGACATGGACAAGCTTGAATCGGATCCGGCTGCGGTGCGGGCGCTGGCCTATGACGTTGTGCTCAACGGCACCGAACTCGGATCGGGCTCCATTCGTATTCATCGCCAGGACATTCAGAGCCAGATTTTCCACGCCCTCGGCTTGACCGAAGACGAGGCCCGCGCCCGCTTCGGGTTCTTTCTGGAAGCGCTGGAATATGGCACGCCTCCCCACGGCGGCATTGCTTTGGGACTGGATCGTATTGTGATGATTCTCGCGGGTGCAGACAGCCTGCGTGAAGTGATCCCCTTCCCGAAGACAGCCCGCGCCGTGGACTTGATGGTGGATGCCCCGACTCCGGTGAGCGATTCACAGCTGAAAGACTTGGGGATCCAAGTCAAGAAGTAGTATTGTGCGTGGAACCGTGGCTTAGTCCACTGGAAACATCGGCATGGAGCCGATCCCTTAACGCCTGAGGTGCCTCGTTCCAACTGCCTAACCGCAGGGCCGAAGGCCCTGGGCCACCCAAGACCAGCACAAAGGCGCGAGAGCGTTAAGATTGAGGAGGGCAGATGATATGACGGAACACCTCCAAAATCCGAGTGAGAAGTCGCAGACCGGCGAGGGAGGAAAACGGGGCAGGCCGACTACCGCCATGCGAAAACTGCGCCGCAAGTTATCGCGAACACCGCTACGTCTCCCCATCATTTGGTACCGGCATCATGGCTTCCGTCCCGAGGACGTCTTTATTGCTTGCTATCCCCGATCAGGGATAACTTGGTCGCGGCACACTTTGTTCGAAATCCTTACTGGTGAGAAGTCAGGATTCAGGGTAGTGGATGCCACATTACGGGGACTCGACAAACACCATCTGGGAAAGCCAGTTTTGCCAGGAGGAGGCAGACTCATCTCGACTCACGAGCAGTACCGGGACTGGAAACATTATCACAAGGCAATTTACCTGGTACGCGATGCCAGAGATGTCGTACTCTCCGAGTTTGTTTATTTGACGAACTTGGAGTTCTTCTACGGGGACCAGGACGAATTCGTGAAGCACTTCCTCACTACAGCGGTGAGCGGCTTCGGACCGTGGCAACGCAATGTAAGTAGCTGGCTGGATTCTTCCCTCGCCCTCACTCCCAACTTCCTGCTGGTGCGATTTGAAGAGTTGAAGCAGGATCCGGTAGCGGGGTTTACTCGAATGGCCAACTTCCTGGAGGTCAACCCGAGTCCCGACCTCATACAGCGGGCTGTGGCCAATAGCTCCTTAGAGAAAATGCGCGAGAAAGAACAGCGAGAACCGGTAAAGGCATCGGTGAAGGGCCGTTTCGTGGGCGATGGTTTGGTGCAGGGGTGGCGTTCGAAGTTGTCGGTCGCTCAAGTGCGCCTGATCGAGCAGTATGCCGGACCGGCTCTCGTGCGCCTGGGCTATTCGTTGTCAGACGAGCTCCCAGCGACAGAGGGCCAAGCGAATCTGGAGTAAAACCGACACCGGTTTTCTGTTGACACCCGGCCTACCCGGATGCAAGATCAACAGGCCACAGCGCTCACAGCCCCGTCGATGAGTGCTATCGCGATATTACAACAGTTATCTATTCGTTAAGTTCGCCAAAGCGGGATGGTCGCTGGCAATGTGTCTCGTTCCACGCCAGCTCTATCCGGGGATTAGCTTGCCGCGTCTTAAACTGCTGCCCGCGCGCAGTGTTGGGGGCGTTGAATGGTCAGCGTATCCAGTACTTCAGCAACCATTACCTCAGTCGCCAATCGGCCCTCAGTTCAGGCCACACTGGCCACACGAGTTGTTTCCGTCGATTTGCTTCGTGGACTGGTCATGGTGATCATGGCCTTGGACCACACCCGCGAGTACTTCTCCAACCTTACTTTTCCGCCTGAAGACCTGACCCACACCTTTGGCTCATTGTTTTTTACCCGGTTCGTCACTCATTACTGCGCTCCAGTATTTTTTCTGCTGGCCGGGACAGGCGCATTTCTTGCAGTTTCGCGCGGAAAGCAGTTGCGGGAAGTTTCCCGGTTTTTCTGGACGCGCGGTTTGTGGCTGGTATTTCTCGAACTCACCGTCATAGGGTTTGGCTGGACCTTCTTCATGCCATTCGGGTTGGCGGGGGTGATTTGGGAACTGGGGTGGTCCATGGTGGCGATGGCAGTGATCGTGCGCCTTCCCATACGCTGGATCGCGATCCTGGGAGTGGTCATGATCGCGGGCCACAACCTGCTCGACGGAATCAGCCCAGACTCCTTTGGAAAACTCTCGTGGCTGTGGATGGCTCTTCACTCACCCGGCATGTATTGGATTAAGGAGCCTACTCGGTATTTGTACTTTATGTACCCGTTGATCCCGTGGGTGGGAGTTATGGCGTCGGGCTATGCCATGGGTGCTCTGTTACAAAGACCAGACCGGACAAAGCTGATTCTCAGGATTGGGGTTGCGCTTACGCTTGCCTTCTTCGCCTTGCGCGGGATCAACTTGTACGGCAATGGGACTGAAGGTCTGACGCCGTCTGTGGGCCCGTGGAGTGTACAGCCGACTCTTACCCTCACAGTGATCTCGTTCTTCAACACGCTTAAGTACCCGCCGTCTCTGGACTTTCTGTTAATGACGCTCGGCCCGGCGTTAATCGCGCTGGCATGGTTTGACAGAGTGAAGGCCGAACGCGGGCTGGGACGAGTCCTTCTCGTTTTCGGACGCGTGCCGATGTTCTATTACGTGCTGCATATCTACCTGCTTCACATCATGGCCATCGTCGTAGCTTGGACGGCTCATCAACCAGCCGCGTGGCTTTGGAGTTGGGATTTTATTCTTCAACCAATCCCGGCAGGTTATGGCCACGGCTTGCCCCTTATCTATCTCATGTGGATTACCGCTGTTGTGCTCCTGTATCTCCCCTGCAAGAGATACATGGAGTTTAAGAGGCAGCATCGGGATTGGCGTTGGTTGAGTTATGTGTAACAACGGTTCGTAGCCAGCCATCAGCCGGGGCTCATCGTTTGCAATAACAAGCAATCAACAAACCCGTGGAAGGCCTGTTCCTGCGGAAACCAGTACAAGCAAGCCCATGGAGCAGTGACACTAAAATGCCGGGTGCCCCACCCTTGTCGCGTTCTTTGCGACAGGGTGGGAGTTCCCGCTCAGTTAGCACGCTCCTAAACGGCGTTTTTCACTCTCACTGTAGCCCATTGCAGATGTCATCCCGACCGGAAGCTTCTCATTCCCAAAGGGAATGGAGGCACCTGTTTGTTTCGCGCAGGCTACAGCAATCCTGAAAATGCTCTAAGCCGCAGACTTAGACATGCATGCCCGTCAACCGAGAGCCATGTTCGGCCGGGTGCCCCACCCTTGTCGCGTTCTTTGCGGCCGGGTGGGAGTTCCCGCTCAGTTGGCACGCTCCTAAACGGCGTTTTTCACTCTCACTGTAGCCCATTGCAGATGTCATCCCGACCGGAAGCTTCTCATTCCCAAAGGGAATGGAGGCACCTGTTTGTTTCGCGCAGGCTACAGCAATCCTGAAAATGCTCTGAGCCGCAGACTTAGACATGCATGCCCGTCAACCGAGAGCCATGTTCGGCCCGCCCCGCTGACCACATCCCTGCCGATTCGGGAATCCCGCACCGCTCCACCCACGTTTTCCGGATTCGGGAAAACTTTGTCAAGCCCCCTGAACCGAACAATTCCCCCTACCCCGTTGATTCGAATACGAAAATAAATCTCGAAACCATGGCCTATTTACCCCCTCCAACTTGATATCCTAAAAATAGATAGACAAAAGGCGCGGCCCTGCGGGCTGCGCCTTTTTTTATTTCCCAAACCTGAAAGGCCCCATGACCCAATCCATTCCTGAAGTCCATGCAGTCGGCCTCACTACACCCAAAGCCCTCGGCGAAGCCGCCGAGGCCGCATTTCTCGCCAAAGCCACCAGCCTCGGTTTCGGGGTCGCCAAGACCTGGGGAGACAGCGAGCGCTACGACTTCATCCTCGATTCCGGCCAAAATCTCTGGCGGATCCAGGTCAAGTCCTCACGGCGTTTTGACGGCTCCCGCTACATCGTCAAACTCAAAGGCGCCGCCGCATATACCGCTAAGGAAATCGATTTCATCGTCGTTTATATCGTCCCAGAAAATCTGTGGTACGTGATTCCCATTTCCGTTGCCGCATCCCGAGGCCAGATGTACGTCTCCCCTCACGGAACCCGCCATTTCAGGCATGAAAAATACCGCGAGGCCTGGTGCCAGATGGCTTGCCCCCGCAACGAAACCCATCCAACCCGGCTCCTGGTCAAACGCTTGCAAGGCTATCCCTTCGACACTTGTAAGCTGTGCAACCAGAAACGTCCTCTGAAAGAAAGCGCCGTCAGGCTGAGTCGTGAATGCCATGGGCGATGGCAGAAGTCCGCCGTCTTAGCCCAGGCAAGAAACGATCAGCGCAACCGTCAGCAGCTCCGAAAGGTTTAGGCCAGCCGCCATAGCGTTAGTGTTCGGGTTTGGCGAATCTTTTTCTTCTTAGATGCCCGGTGTCCGGTGCCCCAGGTTCGCGTCCGTTCTTTGGACGCGAACCCGGGTTTCGTGCACCACATTCAATCGTTGACATGTGAAGCACATGAAAGTATGCTACCTACATGTCAAAGATGATTCAACTCCGCAATGTCCCCGACGCCCTGCATCGCAGCCTGAAAGTCCGCGCCGCGATGGCCGGCATGTCAATGTCGGACTATCTGCTGGCGGAGATCAAAGAGATTGCGGAACGCCCCACGCTGGTCGAGCTGCGGGAACGGTTGCATCGAAGAAAACCGGCTGCCGTCGAATTCGACACCGCCCGCCTGGTACGAGAAGAACGTGAGGCGCGGTGATCGTCTTGGATGCGTCAGCGGCGGTCGATTGGCTGGTTCAGACCCCGGCAGCCCAGCGCCTCGAGACCCGAATCTTTGCCCGCAACCAGTCCCTCCATGCTCCGGAGCTCCTGGACTTGGAGGTCGCTCAGGTGCTGCGCCGCCTGGTGCGGGAGCACTCGCTCTCCGCATCCCGCGCGGAAGCCGCCATCGAGGATTTGCTCGACCTGCGGATTACCCGCTATCCGCACGCCCTGCTGCTGTCCCGGATCTGGCAACTCCGCCACAATCTGTCGGCCTACGACGCAGCATACGTAGTGCTCGCCGAAAAACTAGGCGCCACCTTGCTCACCCGCGACGCCAAACTCGCCTCCGCCGCCGGCCACGCTGCAACCATCGAAGTTGTGTGATTCGTGCATACTATCCGCACTTCGAGTCAGCCCTCAGTCGTACTTCTCATACAGGATCGACTTCCGGTCCCAGCCCAAGGATTTCAGCAGGTCGCGGTTGGCTTTGACCATCTTGTCCAGGCCGCAGATGTAGGCGTGCATGTCGGTCCGGTTTCGAGCGATGGCGGGGACGTGTTCCTGCACATAGCCGCGGACGCCTCGCCATTCTTGACCGCCTCGGCTGAGTGTGGGCAGATAGTGAAAGTTCGAATGCTCCGCACCTAGGCGGATGAACTCGTTGTGATAGTAAATATCTTTCTCGGTGCGATTGCCGAAAACCAGCCACAGTTGATGTCCCAGATGCCGGGGGTGAGAGTCGATGGAGGACGGGCGTCCTCGCCCGTCCCTGTCCGATTCCGGAATAGAACCGAGCAGCCAGTGCAGCATGGAACGAAAAGGAGCAATCCCGGTCCCAGTGGCGATGAAGATGGTGTCCCGCATCGGCGGACGCAGGATGAAATCGCCGAATGGTCCCTGGCAGTGGATCTCGTCGCCCTCTTTCATGTCGCAAAGGAAGTTGGACATAAAACCGTCCTGGACGCGGTTCAGGCATAGGGCGAACTTGTTGTTGTCCTCCGGTGGGGAAGCGATGGAGTACGCGCGGATGATTTCCTCGCCATCGGGCTTGTTAGTTTTGAATGAGAGCCATTGTCCCGCGACGAAGCCGAAGCGGGGGACGCCCTTCATTTCGAATTCGAGATGCTTGGTGAGATCGGAGAGGGCGGCGGAGCGGACGAGGCGCGCGGTGAAGGTTTGGAATGGCATTCAGATGGTGTAGATGACGTCGCGAAGGAGAACTTCCGGAGGCCCCAGAAGTGCATCTGTAGTCACGCGGCGAGCACGGATCGAAGCTACGTCACCACATGCGCCAGAAGCCAGGTCGCCTTCCTACTCCACCGTCACCGACTTGGCCAGATTCCTCGGCTGATCCACGTCGCAGCCGCGTCGCACTGCGATGTGATAAGCCAGCAGTTGCAGCGGAACGATTTCAAGAATCGGCGACAGTGCTTCGGGCGCGGGTGGAATGTAGAGCACGTGGTCGGCGGCTTCTTTGATCTCTTCATCGCCCTCGGTGGCCAGGGCGATCACGATTCCGGAGCGGGCTTTCACTTCTTTCAAGTTCGAAGTTGTCTTTTCGTAGCGCACCATGGAAAGCTCATTCTTCGGATCGCGCGTACAGATAATTACGACTGGCAGGTTCTCGTCGATCAGCGCATTGGGGCCGTGTTTCATCTCGCCCGCGGGATAACCTTCGGCGTGGATGTAGGAGACTTCTTTCAGCTTCAACGCGCCTTCGAGAGCAATCGGATAATGAATGCCGCGGCCTAGAAACAGGAAATCCTGCGCGCGGACGTACTGTTTGGCAAGGTCTTCGTAAGTTTGGTCGTGAGTTAGCAGGTGCTCGATCTTGCCCGGAAGCAGGGTGAGTTCGTGAACGGCGTCCGTGGCTTGCTGTTTGTCCATGGTGCCGCGCACCTGCGCCAGGTAAAGTGCGAACAAGTAAAGAGCTGTGAGCTGGGCGGTGAATGCCTTTGTGGAAGCCACCCCAATCTCCGGACCAGCGTGCGTATAGATGGTTCCCGCGGCTTCGCGCGTGATCATTGAGCCCACGACGTTGCAGATGGCGAGCGTCTTCGATCCTCTGGCCTTGGCTTCGCGCTGCGCTGCAATCGTGTCGGCAGTTTCTCCGGATTGTGAAATTACCAGCGTGATCGTTTCCGCGGCTACGATGGGATCGCGATAGCGCCACTCGCTGGCATAATCCACTTCGACCGGTACGCGCGCCATGCTCTCGATCATGAACTTGCCCGCCACTCCCGCGTGCCAACTGGTTCCGCAGGCCTCGATGTTGATTTTCTTCACGGCCTTGAACTCCGCGTCCGTGATTTCCATTTCGCTGAGGAAGATGTGGCCAGTTTCCTGCGAGATCCGTCCCAGCGTAGTGTCGCGCACGGACCGGGGCTGCTCGTAAATCTCTTTCAACATGAAGTGCTTGAACCCCCCCTTCTCCGCAGCAATTGGGTCCCAGGTGACGTGCTGGACCTGGCGCGTGACGGGGTTTCCGGCGAAGTCGGTGAGCTTTACGCCTTCGGGAGTTACGACGGCTAGGTCGCCGTCGCCCAGGAAGAACAGGTCGCGGGTGTGATAGAGAATTGCGGGGACATCAGAAGCGACGAAGTACTCGTCCTTGCCCAGGCCGATTACTGCGGGTGGGCCATTGCGGGCGGCAACAATCTTGTCGGGAGCGTCGGCTGAGATTACCCCCAGGGCGAACACGCCGGTTAACTGGCTGACCGTCTTGCGTACGGCTTCTTCGAGCGATGGTCGAGTACCGTTGGCTTTGGCGAAATACTTCTCGACCAAGTGGGCGATGACTTCAGTATCAGTTTCGGTGGTGAATTTGTGGCCTTCTTCGATGAGCTTTTTCTTCAGTGCGACATAGTTTTCAATGATTCCGTTGTGCACGACCACGATTCGCCCGGTGCAGTCGCGATGGGGATGCGCGTTTTCTTCTGTGGGGCGGCCGTGAGTTGCCCAACGGGTGTGGCCGATACCGTAGGTTCCATCCAGGGGGTTGAGGCGGATGACTTCTTCGAGATTGCGCAGCTTGCCTTCGGCACGGCGAATCTGGAGACCGTCGCCGTTGCCGCTCACTGCGATTCCGGCGGAGTCATAGCCGCGATATTCCAGACGCCGGAGCCCCTCGATGATGACCGGCACGACACTCTTCTTACCCACATACCCGACAATGCCGCACATGCTTAATACCTCATGGGAATCAGCCTACTTTCGTTCGGGGAAGATGAAGAAATCGGGTCTTGAATGGTTACTCCTCGAGGGAAAAACGGAATTCTTCGATCACCGGATTGGTCAGGACTTCGCGAGCCATGCGCCCAACTTCCGCTTCCGCTTCCGCACGGGTCAGCCCGCCGTCCAGTGTGACCTCAAAGTACTTGCCTTGGCGGATCTCCTCCAACCCCTTGTAACCCATTTTCTTGAGAGCACCCTGGATCGTCTTTCCTTGAGGATCCAAAACACTCTTCTTCAGCGAGACGTACACGTAAGCTTTCATGGGGGATTGGTCAATTATACGTCAGGCGGCAAGGGAGCGCGGCGCACGGCTGGCCTAGACCAATTGGGTCAGCTGCGCGTCCAAATCCACGAGCGCGCTTTGCAGAATTTCGCGATGGCGGGGGTTGTGGGCTGCTTCGAGCTGCTGGAGCACACGCTGGCGGGACAAGAGTAAGCCTTGCTTCTGACGTTGGATGGCGATCTGGCCGGGAGTCAGCGGCTGCTTGGCGGGGCTGGGAGCGGAAACCGCTTGCGCCTGCTGCTCCTCAACCGACTTGCTCTCCCATCCTCGCGCCACAAGAAGATTATAACTGCCGATCCTCGCAGATAGCCTTTTTCCTGACTGATGACGGCCGGGAAATCCCCGATGCGGTGTGTAGTACTTTCATAGGGACAAAGGCGGAGTCTCCTTGGTTGTCTTTGTGGCGTGGCACGAAGTGGCGTGGCACGAAAAGTGCCAAGCTGGCACCAAGTGTGCCAATCTGCAAAATAAATGTCCCTGGTTGTGAAGGATTTTGGTTTATGATGTCGCGTAATCTGGTTTTGCATTTAGTTGGGAAGGTTTGCTCGAGGGGGACTTCCTTTAAGGACTCGTGCAAATGGACCCTAGTCGCCACTTCGAAGTAGATGGAGATGTTGGTCGTTACGAAGCGTTGCTGCAGATGGCGGATCTTGTGGTTCACCATCGTGGCGTACCCGAGTTGTGGCCCGAACTAGCGAAGCGGTTGCACAAAGTAGCCTCTTTTGAAATTGCCAGCTTTTCTCTTTACGATCCCGAAAAAAAAGTAATGCGAATGCACTTCTGGGAAGGGAGTGAACGGCTTTCTGACCTTACTGAATTGCCGGTGGAAGAATCGGCATGCGGATTCGTTTGGGAAAAACAGCAGCCGATGGTGTGGCCGGACCTGCACCAGGAAACCCGGTTTCGGCCCGCGGTGAGTCTTCTCATAGAAAAAGGGGTTCGGTCTTACTGCACGCTACCCTTGACGACCGCACAAAAGAGGTTTGGCGCGATGGGGCTGGGGAGTTCCCGTCCCAACGCCTACAGCGAAGACGATGTGCAGTTGTTGCGGCGAGTTGCCGAACTGGTGGCGATGGCGCTGGAGAACGCCATGACGCGAGCCGCCTTTCTGGAGGAGAAGCAGAGGCTGGAGATGCTGCTGGAAGTTAGTACGGCGTTAATGTCCAACCTGGATGTGCGGCAATTATTTCCGGCGATTTCAGGCCTCATTCGAAAAGTGGTTCGGCAGGACTACGCCAGCGTGGCACTCTATGAAGAAGCCAACCGCTGCCTGCGGGTTTATGCGCTGGATTCCCCGCTGGCGGATGAAATGATCGGTCCCGAGACGATTGTGCCTATAGCGGAGTGTGCTTCGGGATCGGGTTTCTTAAAGGGGGAGACGAAACTGTGCAATCGCGACGATCTGGCCGCGATTGGTTCTCCGGTGGTGAAGCGAATGCTGGACCTGGGAATTCAATCGTTCTGCTCCATTCCACTGATCACTCGAAAGGGCAAACTGGGGACGCTGAACCTGGGCAGCGCGGCTGACCACGCGTTTGCTCCGCAAGACATCAGCTTTTTGAAGCAAGTCGCAGCTCAGGTGGCCATCGCCCTGGACAATGCCCGGGCGTACAGAGAAATCGCGGAACTCACAGACAAGCTGAAAAAGGAAAAGCTCTACCTGCAGGATGAAATCCGCTCCGTGCTGAACTTCGAAGAAATCGTTGGCGAAAGTCCCGCCCTTAAGCACGTGCTGACTCAAGTCAACACGGTGGCACCACTCGATGCCACGGTGCTGATCCTGGGGGAGACCGGAACGGGCAAGGAGCTGATTGCTCGCGCTATTCACCGCATGAGTGCGCGGAAAGACGGTAGTTTCATCAAGCTGAATTGTGCCGCCATTCCCACCGGGCTATTGGAGAGCGAACTCTTCGGCCACGAGAAGGGCGCGTTTACGGGAGCCATCAGCGCCAAGATCGGGCGCCTTGAGCTGGCCGACAAGGGAACGCTGTTTCTGGATGAGGTGGGGGACATTCCCCTGGAGTTGCAACCCAAACTATTGCGAGTATTGCAGGATCAGGAATTTGAGAGGTTGGGCGGGATTCGGACGATCCGGGTGAACATACGCTTGATCGCCGCCACGAACCGGGATCTCGCGAAGAGCGTTGCCGCGCGGGAGTTCCGTAGCGATCTGTATTACCGCCTGCACGTTTTCCCGGTTCACATGCCGCCGTTGCGGGAGCGAGAGAAGGATATTGAGTTGCTGGTGCGTTACTTTGTCCAGAAATTTTCTCGCCGCATGAACAAGCAGATCGAAACCATCCCCACGGAAACCATGAATGCGTTAGCACGCTGGGAGTGGCCGGGGAACGTGAGAGAGCTGGAGAATTTTATCGAAAGATCAGTGATACTCTCCGAGGGGACGATTCTCAACGTCCCGTTGTCGGAGTTGAGGCCCGCCTTCGGCGTTCGCCGGGATGCCACTTTGGAAACTTTGGAACGGGAGCACATTCTTCGGATGCTGCGCGAAACTGGGGGATTGATTTCCGGTTCCCGCGGGGCTGCGGCCCGGCTGGGCATGAAGCGAACCACGCTCCAGTCCAGAATGCAGAAGATGGGTATCTCCCGCATCGACTACGAAAACTGAACCGTGGGCAACACCGCGACGCAGGCGATTTCGGTCTCTCGGTGACGATATGTCGGCACTCTGCCGCAGCGTCGGCAACCCCGCCCTAAGCAAGGTGCATTGCATATTCACCATTGTCCAATGCTCTTAATCTTTGTGCTCACTTGCAGCCATTCTTGAGTTTGGCATGCAAGCTGCGTAGGCACTCGTCGAGCATACTCATGAAAACCTCGATCTTAGAGGGTTGCTCAGAACTCAGATCGGGGGCTAATGCGATCGAGAAAATTCGAGTGGCACGGCTGTGTGGCGCCTATCCCCAAGGCCGCGTGCACAGGGTTTCAGGGAGGCAAAAGGAGAATTCTTTGCTCATCCAACTGGGCGCTGAGAGATGTCGCGGAAACGTCAAGCCAGTCACATCTGGCGGAGACGCGCGGGGACGGCGCGATGCAACCGGGCAGAGGCCGTCGTTTCCGATACTGGTTCAAGCCAATTCAGCAAAACCGGGCGATGTAATCGCACCGACGGCTAAGGGGATCTGTTCGCAAGAGTTCAGCGCATCTGTCGACCCCCTGTATCTGTTTTCTTGTGGCGTGTTATGGCATCAGCAGCGAGATACGAGCTCAGGTTGGGAATTGGTCCAATTTCTCCGGTCGCACGACAAAGGCACGCGTGCAATCGCCGCGGCGCTGCTGGCGAAAACGGAGCATGCACGCCTTTTGGTGCGGGACTTGCGTCGAGCTCGGGTTCGTGTCACGAGACCGGCTACACACGCAGTAGGGCGTCCTGATGGGCGGGCGCCCAGCAAGGTGGGTGAAATGAATACGCCGTATGGGCTGGAAATCGTGGAGAGTTGTTTGACCTGCAAGCTGCGGAAAGATCACTGGTTCTGCGGCCTCTCACCTGATGTTCTGAAATTGCTGAGCGCGGCGAGCCATTTGAGCACCTATCCGGGGGGCGCGGTGCTATTCGTGGAAGGGCAGATGCCGCGAGGCGCCTTTGTGCTGTGCTCGGGCAAGGCGAAGCTCTCGACCACCTCGCGTGAGGGCAAAGTGCTCATTCTGAAAATTGCCGAAGCTGGCGAGGTACTCGGGCTGAGCGCCGTAGTTGCTGGCGAGCCCTTTGAACTAACCGCCGAGACCGCTGGACCATGCCAGGTGAACTTCGTGGAACGTGAAGCCCTGATCCGGCTGATGGAGAAGAACGGGGAATTTGGGCTGCATGCGTCGCAGGCCCTGAGCCGGGAGTTCCAGTCGGCGTACCGGGATATTCATGACTTGGTGCTGGCCCGTTCTTCCGCGGGGAAGCTGGCAAGGCTACTGCTCTCGTGGACGCCGATTCGAGAACAGTACGAGCCTCCGGAAATCCGCGTCCGGGCGAGCCTGACCCATGAAGAGATGGCGCAAATGATCGGCTCGTCGCGCGAGACAGTGACCCGGTTGCTGAGCGATCTGAAGAAAAAGGAATTCATTCGTCTGGACGGCTCCACGTTGGTGATCCGCAATCGCACCGCGTTGGAAGCGCTGGCTGCATAGTGACGAGTGCAGCCAAAGTAGACGGCCGGTTCTCCTCCCCGGCCGTCTATCTGTTGCGGAGCTCTCCTAAAAGTGGAACCCGATTTGAGCCGCGTACGAGCGCGGCGTGACATAGTGTGTGCCGCTGAAGGTGGAAAGGAAGTTGTACAGCACATAATTATTGGTCAGGTTGATGGCAGTGAATTGGGCACTCCACCTGAATCTGTCGTTGTGAAACAGGTTGTCGTGGCCGATCGCAAGGTCGAACAAATTCCGCGGCGCGACGCGGGGTGGATTGCGATCGTCATTCTCGGTGCCGGGAGCCGGTATGGTTAACAATGTGGATCCGTACTGGGATGCCGGGCACAGGTTGTTGGGGCTGATCGGCGTGCCGATGGGATTTGCCGCGCTGGGGGGCGTGGCATGGACCCCGCCACAAAATAGTCCCGCCTCAAATTGCTGATCTGGGCTGAGCCCGGAGACATCCACGACGGAGTCGCTGCCCGCCGGGCCGTTGGCGCAGTTGCCCCCGGCGCACGGCGCCGGGCCGGCCACCAAGCCGCTGTCATATCGCCAGTTGAAACCAAACCATGGTCCCGTTTTCCAGGGCTGGTATTGCAGGTGGGTTGTCTGATTGAATTTTTCGTCGTGATCAATACGAAATGCTCCGATAGCGCCGGGAACAGACCCAGCTCCGCCGATCTGGGGAGTGAAGAAGCGTGCGGCCACGCTGGAAAAGACCATGAGCGCCGAGAATCCATGGAAGTTCGGCACACTGACGCGGCCGGCATATCCGGGAATCTTTGAGTTGTTCCACTCGATCGGGAAAGTGATCGGAGTGGCGCCCAGCACGCTGAAGTCGTAGGCGTTGTGGGTGTACTTCCAAATGTACTCGCCGGAAAAAACCACGTATTTTCCGAAAGCTTGCTGGATTCCGGCATGAAATTCGTTGCGCCAGCCGGGGCTGAACGGGTTCGATACCGGAGCAGAACAGAGCAAGAAGAGGATTCAAAACAGGGTTGGCGCACCCGATGCTCGAGAGCACGAGATTTTCGTTGAAGGGAGTCTCCAGAGTTCGCGCGTAGGAAACGCGCAAAACTGTGTTGCTGGGTTTGATGTTGTAAGCAATTCCTATGCGAGGCTCAGCTTCCTTGTGCGTGGTCAGACCATTGTAAAAATCGCCACGCAGTCCGAGGTTGAACGACCAACTGCCTTTTGTAATCGTGTCCTGGAGATACAAAGCGAGTTCCTTTACGTCCGTATGTCCGTTAAAGGTGTAACTGGGTGCCTCCGCCGGGTTGGGTTAGATCGTAGGGAAGCAGGGTTGTACAGGGGGCAGCCAGGGGAACGCCATTCACAAAGCAGGGAAGGCCATTCGCACCGTTCAACGAGGAGAGGTATGTGGGATCGACGATGCCGAAAGTGTCGTCTTCGTCAAGCAACGTCTGCTCGTAAACCGCTCCGCCTTTTATGTTGTTGATGCCCTTCACGTAGGAAATATCCGAACGCACGCCCGCGTTGGTGAGGGTGCGGTTTTGGCTTACGGTCTCGCTCTGAAGACCCGGCGCCCCGAGATCCGCGAAGGGGTTGGCGCTGGGATAGTAGTTGTACGCGTCCCGTCGAACGAAGGCCCCCAGCGTAAACACTGTGGTGTTATTGATCAATCGCGTCCAGGACGGCGCGATGTTAAAGGTCTTGATCTGCGAGCGCTGGTCCGCAGGGCCAACTGGCAAGCCGTTTGGACCCAGGCCCCCATTGTCGACGATGACCCCGTTCCATGGGGTCGCGAACTCGGAGTCGATAGGAATTCGGCGTCTGGAACCAGGAGCGAGTGAATCCAAGGTTCAAGTGAAAGGTATCCGCGTTGGAGAATTGGTAGTCCACGCGGTCGAAAACATTCTCTTCGTTGCCCTTGTCGTGCATCACGGCAAACTCTGGTGGATCGAGAAACCGGCCGCTGTTCAGCCCGCTGACCGAGATAAAGTTTCCCCACTTCTGGCCTCCGTAGCTCAGATTGAGATCCAGATTGGACGTACCAAATGATCCGTAGGAGGTGGTTACGCTGCCATGGGGCGTGGTCACGCCCTGGCCAGAGCGGGTGGTGACGTTGATGACCACGCTCGTCTTGTCTCCGTATTCCGCCGGCGGCGCCCCGGCGATCACTTCCATAGATTCGACCGAATCGAGAGGAATCTGATTGGAAAATACCTTGCTCTGCTGATCGGTGATGGGCTGGCCATCCACGGAAAACGAATTTTCGGCGTGATCCCCCAACCCGTGAAAAAGGCCGTTCGAATCGGCGGCAATTCCCGGCGTGGCGAGCGTTACCAGCGAACTCAGCGACGAGGACTGGCTTTCGAGAGGAAGCTTGTCGAACAACCCTCGATCCACGTCAGTGTGGAAGGTCGAATCGTTCTCGATCAGATCTCCGCCACTCTCGACGGTTACGCTCTCGGAAGAGCCGGCTCACCTGCAAGTCCTACTTTGAGGACCAGAGGCACAGTGGATCGGACCTCAACGTCTTGGGTATAGGGGGCAAAGCCCGCGACTGCGACACTGAAATGGTAGGGATTGAATGGGACGTTCGGGAAATTGAATTTCCCGGAAGTGTCGGTGGTGGTTGAGCGCTCGAAAGCACTGACCGGATTATGAATTTCAACGGTTGCATTCGGAACGACGGCACCGGAAGGGTCCACGACGGTACCACCAATGGATGCGGAACTGCCGCCCGACTGGGCGTAAGCGTGAAGACCGATCGCTAAATAGACAACCACGATAAAAGCCGCATGAAGCGACTTCTTGTAAGAAGCCAGCATAAATTCCTCCCAAGAAATGAGTCAGGGTTGACGAATGGGGTTGAAAAGCCCCAGGTCGACTTTCTGTTCTGAATCCCTAGACTGCGGGAGGAGGACGGATACGAAGAGCGGAGACAAAGCCAAAAGAACTGCGGGCAACTTCTGGTGCTACTACAAAAATCCTACGGACAAACAGTGGGACTGGCCGAAAGGCCGTACTACTGAGCACTCCGGCATGGGCCACGGAGCAGATCGAACACTCATGGCTGGGAATCCTGGAATTGTCAGTGTGAACGTGGACTGCTTGGACGATGCTGACGAAGCTGACGAGAAGGATGCATAAGAAAGACAGAGTTGCGATAACTGTCTCTCTGCGCGACTTGGATCCAGGTGAAATCAAACGAAACGCCCTACGTTGATGGTAATTCTGGGTATACCACAAGTTAGTCGTACGATGCACCCAATAGGGGCGCAGTTGCCACGTCCGGAAGTTCAGAGCCCAAAGAGCTCCCGCAGCCGTTTCGTCTGGGCGCGGCTGACTGGGATCTCGGTCTGTTTCTTGTCATCCAGGCGCAATTGATACGAGCTCTTAAACCAAGGGACGACTTCCTTGATCCGGTTAATGTTCACCAGGAACGAGCGGTGGGCGCGCCAGAACAGATTGGGGTCGAGGCTATCCAGCAGTTCCTCGAGCGTGCGGCAGTTGGATTGTCCCTCCATGCCGTTAGGCCCACTCGTGACCACAGTGATAATTCCGTCTTCAATGGAAGCGAAACAGATGTCTCGTTGGTTCACGAGGAACAATCGACCGGCAGCCTTCAGCAGGATCTTAGAGGTCTGCGGTTTCTGGGACTCCAGCATCCGCATCAGGGAGTCTAATTTCTCGGACGATGCGCCGCTGCTTCCGATTTTCGCTCGTGCCCTCTCTACCGACTGGGCCACCCGCTTTTTGTCAAAAGGCTTGAGCAGATAGTCCACCGCATTCACTTCAAATGCTTTCACGGCATATTGGTCGAAAGCGGTGGCAAAAATGATCTTGGGCAGCGGGACTTTTCGATCAAGCAGCTTTTTGATTACGCCAAAGCCGTCGAGGCCGGGCATTTGCACGTCGAGAAAGACCAGATCAGGATTGTGTTCACGGATGAGATTAACGGCCTCGACGCCATTCTTACCTTGGGCAACCACGTCGACGTCGCCCACATTTTTGAGCAGGAAGGCGAGTTCATCGCGGGCGAGCTGCTCATCGTCCACGATCACAGCCGACAAGGACATTCCCTCTCCTGAGCCCTAAGGAGAGTATAGAAGAGAGGTCGGCGCAACATCAATGTGGGGGAGTTGCGCCGGGCATCCTCATGTTTCCCATATCCATCTTTTGATAGTCGGCGGGTATGACGAAAAGGCTTGCCGGTTGGGTACCCTCTTCGATGTTGCGCAGCTCGCCTCCGCCGTTCTTGTCCTGCCATTTCACGGGGAAGCGGAGTTTCGGATCGATCCAAACATAACTGACTTCGCCTTCGGCGGATGTGCCCTCGTACTTGATAGTGCTCCGGCCATTTACGACTTCGTTGCCAATCTTGCGGCACTTTCCGCCGGGCTTGGTTGCCAGCTTCTGCCACTCGTCGCAGGCATTTTCAACGTCGCCGGCTCGAAAGAAGTTAAACATGCGCTGTGAGCCAGGCCCGCGGCCAATGGCGGACTCAACGTACATCTTTCGCTCCGGGATTAGAATGTCTGTGGTCTGGGTGGCAAAGTTGACGATCACCATGCCCGTGTGGCCACTCTGCTCGTGTCCCTCAAGGCGCATCTTGTCCTTGCTGACATAGATTTTTGTTGGCCCAGTGGATTCCTTTGCTGAATTATTCACCACTTCGGCTGAAAATTCTTCCTGCGCAAAAGCGACTGTGGCCAGGAGCGAAAACAGCACCGTACACAAAATGTGACCGAGTTTGTGATGCACCGAACGCCTCCTTAAAGTAGCGTGGGAAGACTGTAAGCAGCAGGGAAGCTGTGTTGTCACCATAAAGCGCACGAAGAATACCAGAAGATTCACGACGTGAAAAGCGGTAGGTTGTTCGCCCTCGCATGGAACAAGTTAGCTTCAGCTTCCACAACAGATCGCCATCGTAGCAGGTGGCGATGTGGAAAGGTAGCTCCAGGAGATCAGGCTACGTTCTCCAGCGCCAGCGCCATGCCCATACCACCGCTCACGCATAGAGTCGCAACGCCCCGTTTTGCCTTGCGTTTCAGCATCTCATGCAGCAAGGTCACCGTAATCCGCGTTCCGGTGCAGCCGATGGGATGGCCGAGGGCAATCGCGCCGCCGTTCACGTTGAGTTTCTCGCGATCGAAATGCAATTCCCGATCACACGCCAGGACCTGGGCGGCGAAGGCTTCGTTGAGCTCTACCAAGTCGAAATCGGCCAGGCGGAGTTGATGCTTTTGCTCCATCTTGCGCAACGCCGGCACCGGACCAATGCCCATGATGCGGGGATCCACGCCCACCGAGGTTACGGCCAGAATACGGGCGAGCGGCTTGAGATTATGGTTCTTGGCGAAGTCCTCGCTTGCGAGCACCATCGCGGCGGCTCCATCCGTGATGCCGGAAGAATTGCCCGCCGTGATGGTTCCGGTTTTCGAGAACACCGGAGAAAGTTTGGCCATCTTCTCCGTCGTGGCTCCTACAAAAACATGCTCGTCGCGGCTAAAGGTCTGAGGCCCTTTCTTGTTTTCAAGCGTGACCGGGACTAGCTCGCTGTCAAATCGCTTGGCGTCGATGGCTTCCGCGGCGCGCATCTGCGAACAGAGAGCAAATTCATCCTGCTCCTCGCGAGTAATCTTGTACTGCTCAGCCAGCACTTCGGCAGTTTCACCCATCAACATTTTCGCCAGGGGACAGAAAAAGCCATCGCGGTACATGCCATCGACGAGTTCCTGGTTGCCCAAGCGATACCCCCAGCGCGCGCCGTCAAGGTAGAACGGCAAGCGAGACATAGACTCGGTACCGCCAGCAAGCATGCAATCAAGATTGCCCGTCGCGATTTCCTGGTACCCAAGGGCGATAGACTTGAGCCCCGAGGCACATGCCTTGTTCACGGTGTAAGCGGGAACCTCCTGCGGAACACCACTGCGGATGGATATCTGCCGCGCCGGATTCGGCCCTCCGCCAGCTTGACGAGCGTTGCCGAAGATGGTTTCCTCGATCTGATCGGGGCGCACTCCAGCGCGCTCGATGGCGGCTTGCGCCGCGACGACTCCCATGTCGGAGGCGGTCATGGAGGCCAGCGAGCCTCCGAACTTGCCGATCGGCGTGCGCACAGCAGACAGAATGTAGACGTCGTGCAAAGGACCTCCCATATTTCAGTCTAGCATTCGATGAGCAGAGATTTAGATGCGACGACTCAGGACAAAGCTTCGAAAGAAACCCAAGCAGAGTAGCGCTAAGACTCAAAAAACCTCTTAATCTGGGGCCAATGTTTTTGTATGACAAATTCGGTTTCAAGATGGCCCCCCCGCGCAAGAAGCTTGAGGCGTATGCCCGCGCGCCGCGCAAAACCATCCACAAGTTTCCAGGGAATGAATGGATCGTCTTTGGCGTGGAACATCAGTATCTTGGAGGGCGTAAGTTCCTTGAGATGATGCGCTGGGTTATAAAACACGCCACCATGCAGTTTGTTCCAATTTCTGGCGGAGAGGCGGTATCCGTTGCCGAACGCCGCGCGGATGTACGCGGCATAGCTTCTGTTCGAAGTTTCTTTCTTTTGCTCCTTCCGCAGGATCGCCCAGTCCACAACCGGGCAATTGGCAATCACTTTTGTTATCCGTCGGTCCAACGAGGAAAGAATGGCAGCGGCGCCACCAAAACTTCCCCCGATAACAAAGATCTTGTCGGGCGAACAATGGAACTTTCGGCTAAACGCAAGCTCCTGGATTCCTTTGGGCAATTCGCTGACGATATCGAGAATGTCCTCATGCGGAGAACGCTCAAGAAATTGCCCCCCACTCTCCCATGCTCCCCGCCACCGGGGATAGAAGACCCAATACCCTTTACGCGAAAGATACTCGACGAGGGCCTGCTTCCTGGGGATCGAAGGCATGCCATCGCAGAGAATAATCACCTTCTGCTGCGTGGTTGAGCGAGCAGGAGGCAAGAACTCCGCGACTATTTCCCTCTTGAATCTGGTTCTAAACATGCATTGAGTTTAGCGAGTAAGGCGAAGCAGCACCGGTTCTCCAAGGTTCTCTGTCAGCGGAGATCGACCACCCCCTATTGGAGTGGGTTGATCTCCGCAACGACGGTCATTCGCACACTGAAGTAAACTACGAGAACATGAATTATATCTACGGTATCAATGCCGTGGCTGAGGCGCTGAAAGCGCGCGGGCGCACCTTTGCGTGGGTCGGGGTTGCCAAGGAGCGACATGACCTTCGTCTGAAGCATGTCGTCGATGAATGCCGGCGGCAGGGAGTTGCAGTGCGCTTTGTGCCGCGAGACGAACTCGATCACATGGCTGGCAACAATGCGCACCAGGGTGTGGTCGCCGTCACCTCGGCGAAACAGTACAACGATCTCGAAGATGTGGTCGCCGCCAAACGCGGGCAATATTCACTCATGGTCGTGCTCGATGGAGTGGAGGATCCGCATAATCTGGGCGCGATTCTCCGCACCGCCGACGCGGCTGGCGCCGACGGAGTAGTGATTCCTGAGCGCCGAGCCGCAGGAGTGACAGCGACCGTGACCAAGGCTTCGGCCGGCGCCAGCGAACACCTGCCCATCGCGAAGGTAACCAACATCGCCCGCACCCTCGAGGAATTGAAGGCGCAGAATTTGTGGATGGTTGGTCTGGACGAACGCGGCGAGCAATCCTACGACTCGCTCGACTACAACGTGGACTGCGCGATCGTACTGGGGGCGGAAGGCAAGGGACTGCACGACTTGGTAGCAAGGAAGTGCGATTTCCTGGTTTCGATTCCGATGTTGGGAAAGGTGCCGTCGCTGAATGTCTCCGTCGCGGCCGGAGTGATGCTGTACGAGATCGTGCGGCAGCGGAGAAAGAAGTCCGCATGAAGGTTCTCGGTTTGCTTTGCGTCCTTTGTGGGTTAGCTTTTCCGGGCTTTGCTCTTGATCGCGGCGCATTTACCTTCACTAACTACGATTTGACCGTACGCGTCGAGCCGGAGCAGCAGCGCTTGGGTGTACGCGGCAAGATAACGTTGCGAAACGACGCAGCTGCTCCTCAGAAGAATCTTGCCTTGCAAATTTCCTCCACGTTGGATTGGAGGTCGATTCAGATCGCGGGCGAAGCCGTGGAGTTTGTCACTCACGAATACACTTCCGACATCGATCACACGGGCGCATTGTCCGAAGCAATCGTGACTTTGCCACACGAAGTTCCGCAGAAGGGCACAATCGCACTCGACGTCGGATACGAAGGAGTGATTCCGCTCGATGTCACCCGCCTCACGCGAATTGGGGTGCCGGAGGAGAGAGCAAAACATTCAGACTGGGATCAGATCAGCAAGTCCTTCACGGCGGTCCGTGGAATTGGATATGTGGTGTGGTACCCGGTGGCGATGGAGTCCGCGGACTTGTCGGAGGGGAACAGCGTATTCGAAACACTGGGGCGATGGAAGGCGCGGGAAGCAGAGGCATATCTGAAAGTCGAGTTGACTCATTCGGGAGCAAGTTCCGGTACACTCCCGCTACTGTTGTGCAATGGCAAGGGCGGCGTAGGGTTTTATGAACAGATCAGCAGAGCCTACGCAGTTGGCACAGGTTGCTGGTACTTTCCTCTAGGCACGACTGTACCTCTGTTCGTGATCGGCAGTTACAGCGGGCTAGATCGGCCCGAGTTGAATATTTCGTTTCTCCCCGGACACAAGCCTGGGGCAGAAAACTACGCCTTGGCCAGCGAACTGGCTGCTCCGCTCGTAACCGAATGGTTTGGCGCGCCGCGGCAAAAAGCAGAAACCGTAGAGCTACCCGATCCTGAAGCTGCGCCTTTCGAGAGTGGCGCGATGCTACTGACGTCGCTCAGCAGCACCAACTCCACACTCTACGAGCTGAGTGCGGTTCACCAACTTGCGCATGCAGCGTTCTTCTCCCCGCGTCTTTGGGTGTACGAGGGGTTGGCGCACTTCGCGCAGGCACTTGAGCGGGAGCAACAGAACGGACGTCAGGCTGCGCTGGATTTCATGGGCCAGCATCGAGCTGCGGTTGCCAGCGCCGAGAAGTCACTCGCAGCGGCGCATACCCAGAATGAGGCGGCCGATGAATCCCTGATCAATACCAGCACCGAAGAGTTCTATCGCAGCAAGGCGATGTACGTCTGGTGGATGCTGCGCGACATGGTCAGCGACGCGGCGCTGAAAAAAGCGCTGGCAGCATACCGTCCGGATCAGGACAAGGAGTCTGCCTACCTGCAGCATCTGATCGAAGCGCAGACCCACCGCGATTTGGAGTGGTTCTTTGATGACTGGGTGTATCGTGATCGCGGCTTGCCCGACTTTCGCGTCAAGTCCGCTTATTCACGGGCCAAAATTGACGGCGGTTTCACAGTGACCATTGCGATCGAGAATCTTGCAGATGCTGGAGCCGAGGTGCCTGTAACTTTGCGAATGGAAGACGGCGCAGTCACCAAGCGGCTTGAGGTACACGCGAAGTCCAATGCCGCGGTTCGGATCGACGCAGCCACGTCGCCGCTGGAAGTAGTGGTAAACGACGGCAGCGTGCCGGAGAGCGACGTAAGCAACAACGTCTTCACGGTACCGCCACCCGACGCGGCCAAGTGATTTTCCATTGTCAATCGGCAATTGGAAATCGACAATTAGTGTAGGTGTGAATGCGGCCACCGGAGGATTCTTTGGCCTACATCCAATTTCTTGGCGCTGCTGGAACGGTCACTGGTTCCAAGCACCTGATCAACACCGGCTCCGATTCGAGCGGCGGCAGTGGCTTTCAAGTCCTCATTGATTGTGGCATGTTTCAGGGACCGAAAGAGTGGCGCGAACGCAACTGGCAGGACACGCCGATCCCGCCGAGACAGATCGATGCCGTGGTGCTGACTCACGCGCACCTCGATCATTGCGGATGGATTCCGCGCCTGGTGAAGGGAGGCTTCAGCGGCCCAATTTACGCAACCCCGGCGACCATAGATTTGTGCGGCATCCTCCTGCCCGACTCCGGACATTTGCAGGAAGAAGACGCCGCTTTCTATAACAAATTCAAGAAGTCAAAACATGACCCGGCTCTGCCGCTGTACACGCTGGCAGAGGCGCAAGCGTCTCTGCAGTATTTTCAAGCGGTGCCTTTCGGCGGAACCAAGCAACTTTGCCCGGAGATGGCGTTTCGCTTCGTGCGGGCGGCGCACATTCTGGGTTCGTCGATGGTTGAACTCACGCTGATTGTTAAAGGTCAGGCTCATCGTTTGTTGTTCACGGGAGACATTGGCCGGGTGCGAGACTGGAGTATCGCGCCTGGCAAAGTTGTGCATTCCGGGCCGACCGAAGGCGAGACGGCGGATGTCCTGGTGATGGAGTCTACTTATGGAAACCGGCAGCACCCGACGGCTGATCCGCGACCGGAGTTAGCCTCACTGATTCGCCGGACGGTTGAACGAGGCGGGAGCGTCATTGTGCCTGCGTTTGCCGTGGAGCGCACGCAGAAATTCCTCTTCATGTTGAAGGAGTTGATGCAATCGGAGCAACTCCCGCCTATCCCTGTCTTTTGCGACAGCCCCATGGCGATCAAGGCGGTGGAGATTTTTATGAAGCACACAGAAGAATACAGTGAAGACACCCGCCGGCTCATTAGCCAGCACGGGTCGCCGCTGGAATGGTCGGGCTTCACGTTTGCTTCAACTGCGGAACAGTCGAAAACCATTAACGCTGTGCAAACTCCGTCAATCATCGTGTCTTCCAGCGGTATGGTGACCGGAGGACGGATCCTGCACCACCTCGCGCAAAGGCTGCCGAATCCGAAAAATACGGTGCTCTTCATAGGCTTCCAGGCGCCTGGCACCCGCGGGTTCACTATCAAGAGTGGCGCTCCCGAAGTGAAAATCTTCGGCGACGTCGTGCCGATTCGAGCACAAGTAACAGCGCTCGAGCAATTCAGCGATCACGCCGACACGCCAGAGTTGCTGCAGTGGTTGCGCACGTTTCCCCAAAAGCCGCCCGCGACCTACTTGGTGCACGGTGAGCCCGCTGCATCTTCAAAGTTGCAGGATACGATAATCAAAGAGCTGAGATGGAATGTCCAAGTAGCGCAGTGGATGCAGAAAGTGCAAATCATTTAGAAATCAGGTAATCGTGTAATCGCGTAGTTTTGCGAACCTAGGGTGAAGTTCTAACTACCAAATTACAAAATTGCCTGATTACCAAATTGGAGCGAGCGCATGACAGAAGCTGAATTGAAAAAGCATCTTGACGCAGCGGAAAAGAGCCCCAAGCAGATTGCCGCGGCGGTTTCTGGCGCTGCCCGAAAAGACGCTACGCTACAAACCATCGACGGATAAGTGGTGCATCCTGGAGATTCTGGGTCATCTGGCGGACATTGAGATCGTGTATGCGCACCGCTTCCGTCAGATGCTCGCCGACAAAAAGCCGGTGATTGCACCCATGGATCAGGACGCCTGGGCCCAAAATCTCGGGTACATGGAGACTCCTGTTCCGGAACTGGTCGCGCTCTACGGACTGAACCGGCATTACAATTTGCAGTTGTTGCGCCGGCTAAAATCGGGCGACCTGGAGAAAACTGCGTACCATCCCGAACTCAAGCACGATGTCACGGTGGCGGATTACGTGGAGAGGATGGGAACTCACGGCGCGAATCATTTGACGCAGATTGAACGTCTGAAAAAGCAGGTGGCGGGGATGTAGGTTACCGGTGGGCACTCGCGAACCGGACCAGCGCGTGGAGTTTTTCGGCGGCGGCACCTGAGTCGATCGACTTTGATGCCAGCGGGATGGCATCGGCTAGATGGTCCGCTCTACTGGCTGCGACCAGGGCTGCAGCCGCATTCAGCAGGACCACATCTCGCCTGGGTGATTTCTTGCCTGCGAGAATGTCACGAATGATGTCCGCATTGGCGGCAGCATCTCCGCCAGAGATTTCTTCAAGGGTTCCGCGGTTCATGCCAAACTCTTCAGGCGTGACTTCATAGGTGCGCACCAGGCCCTCGCGCACTTCAGTAATCCGGGTTGGAGCGGTGATGGTGATTTCGTCCAGCCCGTCCATCCCATGCACAACCAGGGCGCGGTGCAATCCCAACATGCTCAGCGCTTCGGCCAGCTTTTCCACCAGCGCAGCGGAATATACTCCGACCACCTGCGCCGAGGCGTGGGCCGGATTGGTGAGCGGACCCAGCAGATTGAAAACCGTGCGCAGGCGCAATTCGCGCCTGGCGGTTTGAACATGCTTCATTGCCGAGTGCATGGCCGGAGCAAAAAGAAACGCGATGCCGACTTCTTCCAGACAGGCAGCCAGCCGGGCGGGAGGCAGATTGATGTTGACGCCCAGAGCTTCCATTACGTCGGCCGAGCCGCACTTCGAAGTCACGCTGCGGTTCCCGTGCTTGGCCACGCGCACGCCCGCGCCCGCGACCACCAGAGCGGTTGCGGTCGAAATATTGAAGGTGCCGCTGGCGTCGCCGCCGGTACCGCAGGTATCCACCAGAGCATCGCGTCCGGTGCCGCTGACGTCCAACGTATGATTCGGGTGGAGACCAAGCGGAGCCGCCGCGGCCCGGATAGCTTCCGCGAAACCAACGATTTCTTCGACCGTCTCTCCTTTCATGTGCAGCGCGACCAGCAGGGCTGCAATCTGTGCGTCGGTGCATTTGCCGGTCAGTACCTGGGACATAACCGCCCGCGCTTCTTCGCGAGAGAGCGATTGGCGGTGATTGGCAATGCGGTGAAGTGCGTCAGTGATCATCGGTGGAACACCAGAGTAGCATCCCAAGAGGCTGATCGCAGACACACGCCCGCGCTCCGAAATGAAACTGCGAAGGGGAGATTCGCCGGCCGGTGTGACGTGTTCCGTTTGCCCAATGCGCAACCCTTCTATAGAATCAAGTGTTTGCCGCGCGCGGTTGTAAGCTGCAAGCAAGTCCTGCCCGCAATCATAGTGAATCTGGAATTGTTATGAAAATTCATGAGTATCAGGCCAAGGCGATCCTGAAAAAGTACGGGGTTGCAGTGCCACGGGGCGAAATGGCCGAAACCCGCGAGCAAGCAGAAGCCGCTGCGAAGAAGCTGTTTGATGCGGGCGCCGACCGGGGTTGTGGTCAAGGCTCAGATCCATGCCGGAGGCCGCGGCAAAGGCGGCGGGGTGAAAATCGCGAAATCGGTGGATGAAGCCGCCGAGCTTGCCTCCAAGATTCTAGGGATGACTCTGGTGACGCATCAGACCGGCCCCGAGGGCCGGGTTGTTCGCCGTCTGCTCATCGAAGAAACTCTGCCTATCGAAAAGGAACTGTATTTGGGAATCGTGATCGACCGCGTCGAAGCTAAGCCGGTTTTCATGGCGTCCGCAGCTGGCGGTATGGAAATTGAGCAGGTTGCGGCGGAGAACCCCGATGCCATCCTCAAGGAGTACATCGAGCCGGGGATGGGTCTGGAAGCATTCCAGGCGCGCAAAGTGGCATTCAAGTTGGGTCTGAAGCCGGCGCAAATTAACGAAGGTGTGCGCCTGATGACCGGACTTTTTAGCGCCTTCCAGGAGACGGATTCGTCCCTGATGGAGATCAATCCATTCGTCAGTTGCACGGACGGCCGCTTGTTTGCGCTGGACGCCAAGATCAATTTCGATGACAACGCCCTGTTCCGGCATCCTGATATCCGCGAACTGCGTGACATCACTGAGGAAGATCCGCTCGAAGTCGAGGCTTCGAAGTACAGCCTGAATTACATCAAGCTTGACGGAAACGTGGGTTGCATGGTGAACGGCGCGGGACTGGCGATGGCGACCATGGACATTATCAAGTACGCCGGTGGCATGCCGGCAAACTTTCTCGACGTGGGTGGCGGAGCCAACGCCGAACAAGTTACTCATGCCTTCGAGATCCTGCTCAGCGACAAGAACGTGAAGGCAGTGCTGATTAATATCTTCGGCGGAATCCTTCGCGTGGACACGCTAGCTACCGGTGTCGTGGAGGCAGCGCAGAAAACTCACATTCAGCTGCCCATCGTGTTGCGACTGGAAGGAACCAACGTCGAGGCTGGACGCGAGATCCTGAAGCAGTCGGGATTGAACTTTATTATGGCGGAAACAATGAAGGACGCGGCTGAGAAAGTGGTTGCCGCGGCTGCGGCGTAACTGTAGTGCCGTCGTTTCGGCGGCTGTCGCGGAGATGTCCCGCCTGTGCTTCCGAGGGCAGGATGCGGCAAGCTGCCGGCTACAAAGAAATCATAGGCGGAGTTTATGAGCATTCTGGTTGATAAATCGACACGAGTCATCGTGCAGGGGCTGACTGGACGGGAAGGCACCTTCCACGCCAAAGCCTGTGCGGAATACGGTACCAAGATCGTCGGTGGAGTCACTCCCGGCAAGGGTGGCACCACCCACGAAGGCTGGCCGATCTTCAATACTGTGCAGGAAGCGGTCGACAAAACCGGCGCAGATGCGTCGGTGATTTTCGTGCCGCCGCCATTTGCGGCTGATGCCATTATGGAAGCCGCCGACGCTGAAGTGGAGCTAATCGTCTGCATTACGGAGGGCATCCCGACGCTGGATATGGTGCGCGCCTGGGAGTACTTACAAAATCGGCGCTCCCGGCTGATCGGACCCAACTGTCCCGGCATCATTTCGCCGGGCAAGTGCAAGATTGGAATCATGCCGGCGCGGATCCATCTCGAAGGCACAGTAGGAATCGTTTCGCGGTCAGGCACGTTGACCTACGAGGCGGTTTATCAGCTCACCACCCGCGGGATCGGGCAGTCTACGGCGATTGGTATCGGCGGCGATCCCATCATTGGCACCAACTTTCTTGATGCCCTTGAGCTATTCAACAAAGATCCACTAACCGAAGTGGTGGTCATGATCGGGGAAATCGGCGGCAATGCCGAGGAGACCGCGGCGGAATATGTGAAGTCGCGCATGAAAAAGCCGGTCGTCGGATTCATCGCGGGACAAACCGCGCCTCCGGGACGCCGCATGGGCCACGCGGGCGCCATCATCTCCGGCGGCAAAGGCACGGCCGCCGAGAAGATCAAGGCCATGGAAGCTGCGGGGATTCGAGTCGCCAAATCGCCGGCTGAAATTGGCGCGACAGTCGTAGCGGCGATGGGTGTTGCGGCGAAAGCCTGAAGACCAAGGACCAAGGCCTAAAGACCAGGGACCAACGACAAACGACCAAGGAAAATCGACCGAACTATGAAGACTCTGCAACGCACTTTCACGATCATCAAACCAGACGCAGTAGCTAAGAACGCCGTTGGCGACATTATCGAGCAGTTCGAAAAAAACGGCTTCCGAATACTGGCCATGAAGATGCTTGAGATCTCGAAGCATCAGGCGGAGCAGTTTTACGCCGTGCACGCGAGCCGCCCCTTTTTCCGCTCATTGACCGATTTCATGTCAAGCGGGCCAATCGTTGTGTTAGCGCTGGAAAAAGAAAATGCCATCGCCGATTTGCGCAAGCTCATGGGCGCCACCAATCCCGCCAGCGCCGAGGAAGGGACGATCCGCAAGAAATGGGCGAGCGACATCGAGCACAATGCGATCCACGGCTCGGATGCCGACGAAACTGCCCGTTTCGAGCTGAGTTATTTTTTCGCCGGATACGAACTGGCGAACTGAGAAGTAAGTGATCTTTCCGAGGAAAGCCGAGACTATGCCTCTAGTCCAAATCACGATGTTGACCGGCCGCACCATCGATCAGAAACGCAAGCTGGCGCAACGCATCACTGATGTCATGGTGGAAGAAGCGAGGGCTCAGCGCGAAGCCGTTGTGGTGGTTTTCAATGAAGTCCCGAAGGAGAGCTACGCTTCAGCCGGGATTCTTGTGGCGGACAAGGGGAAGTGACTTTGGCGCTCGATCCACCAGCCGTTATCGACAGCTGCTGAAGCGTGGCCCACTCCCGCATGCACTACCCTAGCGGTTCGTACAAGTGGCCTTCCACCCGATCGCCGAACTTGGGCAATTCTTTCTTCGCATACTGCAAAAAGTGAGGTGCGGCGCGGTGCGCTTCGAGCGCCGCATCGTCTTTGTATTGCTCATAAATGAAGAAGCGCCGCGGCTCGGTTTTATGCCGATGCACCTGGTACAGCAGACAGCCGGGTTCCTTTCGGGACTCCTCGGTCAGCTTCGAAAACACACCAACGACATCGGCCTCACGACCGACCCTCGCCATCCACGTCACAGCCAGCACGACCATCGCTCGCTCCGTTCTTAGATTTTCGCCTGCGCCCTGGTTTTCGATCCCGTCAGTTCTTGAAGTTTCGCTGCAAACTCATCGAGGAATATAGTTTCCTCGCGCCCAGGCCCGGTGGAGACCACCCCGATGCGGGCTCCGCTTTCCTTTTCCACAAAAGCCAGATACTCACGCGCCGCTTTCGGCAGTTTGTCCAGTTTCGTAATCCCCTGGGTGGACGTGTGCCAGCCCGGCATCTTCCGATAGACGCATTCGATCTCGCCGTAGCCACTGTCCTGCGCCGGCGCCTCGTCGGTTTCCTTGCCGTTGATTTTATAGCCCACGCACACCGGAATCTCGGTCAACTCATCCAGCACATCCAGCTTCGTCACCACGAGCCAGGAGATTCCATTAATCATGCCAGCGTAACGCAAGAGTGGCAAATCAAGCCAGCCGCAGCGGCGCGGACGCCCGGTTACGGCTCCAAATTCGTTGCCCCGTTTGCGCAGCATATCCCCGTTCGCGTCAAGCGCCTCGGTCGGGAATGGCCCGCCGCCAACCCGCGTGCAGTAAGCCTTGGTCACGCCGATGACCGTGTCAATCGCCGTAGGAGCGACGCCGGTTCCGGTGACGGCGCCTCCCGAAGTGGCGCTGGAGGAAGTCACAAATGGATACGTGCCATGGTCGATATCAAGCATCGTGCCCTGCGCACCCTCAAACACGACCGAGTCGCCGTGCGCCAGGGCTTTATTCAGCAATGCAGCCGTATCGCAAACGAAAGGGGCAACCTTCGCCGACGCAGCGGCATATTCCTCATACATTTTGTCGGCATCGAGTGGTTCGGAGTTGAACAGTGCATGAGCGATCATGTTCTTCTCATGGCAGGCGTTTTGAATGTGGGTCTTCAGCAGTTTCAAGTCCAGCAGATCAGCGACGCGAAGGCCGCGACGTCCCATCTTGTCTTCGTACGCGGGACCGATGCCGCGCGAGGTAGTTCCAATTTTCACGCGTCCCGGCGCGTTTTCCGACGCCAACTCGATCATGCGGTGATACGGCAGAATCACATGGGCACGATTGCTGACGAACAGGCTGCCATCCACCTTGACTCCGGTTTCGCGCAACGCGGCGACCTCTTTGAGGAAGGCAACAGGATCGAGCACAACCCCGTTGCCGATAACGCTGCGGCGGCCGGCACGCAGGACTCCGCAGGGTACTAACTGCAGAACAAATTTCTTCCCGTTGATGATGACGGTATGGCCGGCGTTGTGTCCGCCAGCATAACGCGCCACGATCGGGAAGTCTTCCGAAAGCACATCGACAATCTTGCCTTTGCCCTCGTCACCCCATTGGGCGCCTACGATGACCGCAGCTTTGCCCTTCTTCAAATGCAAACTCCTTGGAAGATGAATAGCGCGGCCGGCCCCAGCCGCAATGCAGGGTCGCACACACTCGTTGCCCGCGGTGAACCAACAGGTCGCTGAATTACAAAGGATATAAGCGGAGCAGAGGTGTACTTGCAATGATAACCCCGGTGGGCAAGAGATGGCAATGCGGGGGCAGGCTTCAGGGCTTCGGTCGCCAGGCTTTACGTGTTTCCTGAAGCCTGAAGCCCAGAGCTCAAGGCACAAGAAGCCTGTAAACTCATTTCATGCCAGAGCTGCCGGAAGTTGAAACCATTGCCCGTGGCCTAGCCAGTCGGGTCACTGGCGACGTTATCGAATCGGTGTGGCTTGGATCCAAGCCCGAACCGCTCAAATCCGCAGCGTCAGAGATCCTTGCCGCTCTCGAGTCCAAGCGTATTGCCGGCGTCCGCCGGGTGGGGAAGCATATCGTATTCGATCTGGAAAATGGAGGACGGGCGTCCTCGCCTGTCAAATCGAAGTCTCGTCAGAGATCCTCAAAGCTAGCGGGCGGAGGCGCCTGCTCCACACAAGCCGCAGCGCAGTGGATCGTGCATCTCGGCATGACTGGACGGATGCTGCTCTGCAAGCCCGATCAAGTAATCGAGAAACACACGCACGCGGTTGCCAGGCTTGCCTCGGGCAGGGAACTGAGATTTGTGGACCCGCGTCGCTTTGGGCGTCTGAGCGTTGCGCAGGGATTTGACGCAGCAGGCTCCGAACCCTTAGAGGTCGAACTTGATCCTTTCATCAGCCTTTTCCACGGGCGCAAAACCCCAATTAAAAGTGCATTGCTAAACCAGAAACTGCTGCGGGGCGTAGGCAACATCTACGCAGATGAATCGCTGTTCCGGGCGGGCGTCAGGCCTCGACGCAGAGCCGCTTCTCTCACTCGCAAGGAACTGCCCCGGCTTTACGCCGCCATCCAGGAAGTGCTCAAAGAAGCCATCGCGCTGGGCGGTTCTTCCGTTTCTGACTACGTAGATGCCGACGGTGAGGAAGGATTTTTTCAACTGCAGCACCGGGTCTACGGACGCGAGGGGGAACCGTGCCTGGTTTGCAAGACTTCAATTAAGCGTGTCGTGATCGCCGGCCGTAGCAGCCACTATTGTCCAAGCTGCCAGAAGTAGGAGTTGGTCTCCCGAACGCGTATCAAGCCTAACGTAACGTTGCCCGTTGCATTACTGTTTTGAAAGCCCTCAGGAAAGTGTCATTTTGCTCAGGTGTGCCGATCGTGATTCTAATCGCGGTTGGTGCACCCCAGGGAGCCAACGGTCGCACAATTATGCCCTGCGCCTGCAGTCGATTGGCGACCGCGGCGGCATCGTCGCCCAATTCGCAGTACAGAAAGTTGGCCCAGGTCGGAACCGGCACGTAGCCCAGCTTGGCAATCCCGGCGGTAACCCGTTCGGCTTCCTCGGCGTTGTTCCTGAGCGTTTTTTGGGTGTGAGCCTCGTCATCCAGGGCGGCCAACGCGGCTGCCTGGGCTACAACAGAAACAGAGAACGTCGTCCGCATGCGGGCGAAATAGGACATCAGTTCGACGGGACCAATCCCATAGCCAACCCGGACTCCTGCCAGGCCGTGCGCCTTGGAAAACGTGCGTAGCACAACCACTCTGCGGCCCCGCTTCACGTAATCGAGCGCATGCGAGTAATCGACACTACGGATGGTGGCAAAGTATTGCGCAAAATCGTGGTACGCCTCATCCAGGATGACGATTACGTGCTCGGGAACCGTGTCGAGAAAGTGATCAAGCTCCTTTGCGGGAATGAGTGTGCCGGTTGGATTGTTGGGATTGGAGATGTAAATGACGCGGGTATGCTGATCGATCGCCGCCGCTATGGCGGTCAGATCAAAACCGTCGCCCCGCATCGGAACCTGGATGAGTTGTCCTCCCGCCGCCTGCGTAGCAATCGGGTACACGATGAACGATCGCTCGCTCGTAACCGCGTTGAGCCCCGGTGACAGCAGAGTGCGCGCAACAATTCCCAACAATCCGGTCGAACCGGCAGTAGGGACGATTTGCTCCGGCTGAACATTGTGGTATTCAGCCAATTTCTGACGCAGCTCGATGGCATCGTTGTCCGGATAGAAATTGCTCTCCGCGAGCGCGGCCTGCATCGCCTTGACTGCTTTCGGTGAAGGCCCGAATGGATTCTCATTCGAGGCCATCTTGATGCAGTTCACATGGCTCTCCTGTTGCGCTTGGCGCAGCGACTTGCCCGGCGTGTACCCGCTCAGGTTCCGTACATGTTGGGGCACAAACTGGCTAAAGTCGCTCATCTTTCGGCTATCTAATCTTTACCATGGTTGCTTGAGCGTGTCACCTGGAGCAGCGCTGCCTGTAGGCGCGAGCGTCCTCGCTCGTGCACAACAACCAAGAATGACGGAATCGGGAGCAACTGCCTGTGCTTTCCCGATCATTTCGAAGACTAGCAGCAGCCCGGGCGAGGACGCTCGCGCCTACACTACCTGGAAAGAGATTTGAGTTTAGCGACTTCTTCAGACGTGAGTTTGCGGAACTTGCCTGGATGCACATCCAACTCAAGGGGACCGTAGCGCACCCGCTTGATCTTTTCCACGTGGTGTCCGATCTCTTCGAACATGCGCCGGATCTGCCGATTCTTGCCTTCAATCAGCGTGACTTCGTACCAAGGATTAGCCGATTCGCGAATCACTCGGATCCTGGCAGGAGCCGTCTTCACTCTCTTTCCGCGATCCGATGGAATAAAAATGCCTTCACGCAACCGGGACAAGCCTTCCCCAGACGGATTGCCGGCCACTTTCACCATGTAAGTCTTGGGCACATGAGACGCCGCTTTCATCAGACGATTGGCGAACTCGCCGTCATTGGTTAGCAGGAGCAAGCCTTCGCTTGCATAGTCGAGACGTCCCACTGGATAAACTCGTGCCCCCGCGCCGTGAAGCAGATCCATGACGGTGGGCCGGCGTTCGGGATCGCGCAGTGTGGTGACGTATCCCTTGGGTTTGTTCATCAATAAGTAGACATGCCGCTCCGGACCGTGCAGCAGTTTCCCATTCACGCGGATGTGATCGCTCTCGGGATCGGCCTTGCTGCCGAGTTCCGTGACCGTCTGCCCGTTTACCGACACCAGTCCACCAGTAATCAGTGCCTCGGCCTTGCGGCGGGACGCGATTCCGGCGGCGGCGATAATCTTTTGTAAACGTTCAACGGGCATGAAAATTGAAAACCGGAAATTGTGGAGTTGTTGGGTACGCCGCTGCCTCAAGCGGCCGGGTCGCTCTCGCCTGAGCGGTGCCTTTCCACTGTGGCTAGCTCGGAATCATCGGTGGTCTGGGCCGGGTCGGAATCATGAGTTTCGGTTATCGACAAGCCAAGGCCACTGGTCGTATCCGTCTGTTCACTCTCCGCCGGCAATAAGTCGTTCTGGAACGATTCCGCGACCAGCTTCTCAAACTCCTCCATGCTGGGCAGCTCGCCAACATCCTTCAGACCGAAGCGCATCAGGAATTCCTTCGTGGTCTTGTAAAGAATGGGCCTCCCGATGACAGCCTTGCGGCCCGCCGTCGTGATCAGCTTGCGATCGAGCAAAGTCGCAATGACTCCACTCGAGTCCACACCGCGAATCTCGCTAATCTCTGGAACAGTCACCGGCTGCTTGTAGGCGATTACCGCCAAGGTCTCAAGCGCCGGGAGCGACAGGCGAATCGGCGGCTTCAGGCTCTTGGCGAAGGCGCGGACGATATCGTGATGCTCAGGTTTTGTCGACATACGATACCCGCCTGCAACCTGGCGAATTTCGACGCCATGATCCGGAGAGTAGTAGTCGACAACCAGTTCCTCCAGTGCGAGACGAATGCGCGACTTGACTTCGGTGCCGTCGGCAGCGCCTTCGCTGATGACCGACTGCTTCACCAATTCAATCAGTTGATCCAGCGTCACCGGTGTTTCGGCGGCGTAGATGATAGCTTCGAGTTTGGCTTTAAGGCTCATGGGTTCCTAGCTTCCACCTGCTGCTCCTACCGCCAATCGTCTCGCACTGCCGCCTGTTCCGCCATGACCGCCTCAAATCCTACATGCTTGCGCAGCAGGATTTCGCCAAACAGGCGGTCTTGCCGCAGTTGGATGGCTTGCAGACGCACCATTTCCAGCAGCGCCAGAAACATGCAGACCAGCGCCTGTCGCGACTCAACGTTGCGCAACATCTGTTTCAATCGGATCGGCCGGTCTTCCAGCGCCAGTCGGCGCCGCAGATACTCGATCATCTGCCCGACCGTGACTGTCTCTTCATCCACCTGGATCATCGGCCGGTTGCGGGCACGATCGAGAATCTGCTGGAACGTTTTCACCAGGTCGATAACATCGGCCGCAATCTCCGGTTCCGTGCCTTCAGCATCCCGGAACTCTTTCAGGGCCGGATTCGACCACACCGCATCTTCAATCTGCTGTTTCTGCATCAGCATCTGTGCGGCGGACTTGAACTTCTCATGCTCGATCAGGCGATTGACCAGTTCCGCGCGGGGATCGTCTTGAGCGTCTGAAGCCGCGGCGGGATCGCGCGGTAACAGCATCTTGGACTTGATGTGAATCAAAACCGCGGCCATGTAGATGAACTCGGCCGCGACGTTCACATCCAACTCGCGTAGTTTTTCCACGTATGCCAGATACTGGGCCGTGATTCTCCCGATCGGGATATCGTAAATGTCGATGTCCTGCTTGCGAATCAGATGGAGCAGCAGGTCGAGCGGTCCCTCGTAGACATCGCCTACAGTCACGGCAAAAGGGAAGTCGCTTTCCTCTTTACGGGATTCTTCTCTCTCTCGCGGCGCAGAGCTCCCCACCAGCGTGGGGCCAAGGTCCAACGCTGCCGTACCGTCGAAAGCGATTTTTATTTCTTCGCTCACCGTGCTCTTGTGCCCACCGTCTACTTTGCTGCCTGAGGAGCCCGTGGGGCCTCGTACTCAAGTGAAATGCCCATGGCGTCTCGCACCTCGTTCATCGTAGCGCTGGCAACTTTGCTTGCCCGCGCCGAGCCAGCTTCAAGAATATCCCACGCCAGCCGCGGATTGTCCTCATATTTCTTACGCCGCTCCTGCATGGGATTCAAGATGTTAACCAGGGCATCCGCGGCCCAACCCTTACACTCGATACAGCCGATCCCCGCGGAGCGGCAACCTTCATTCACCTTGGCCATGGTATCGCGATCGCTGAAAATCTTGTGGAGATCGCCGACCGGGCAAACATCGGGGTTGCCAGGGTCGGTGCGGCGTATGCGGGCCGGGTCGGTCACCATGGTTTTCAGCTTCTGCCGCACTACCGGTTCACGATCAGTGAGCATGATGGTGTTTCCGTAAGACTTCGACATCTTGCGGCCGTCGGTTCCGGGCAACTTTGGCGTGGGCGTGAGCAAGGGTTGCGGCTCGGGGAACACAGACCTTCCGTTGAGGCTATAAAACATGTTGAAGCGGCGCGCGATCTCGCGAGTCAATTCCACGTGGGGCACCTGGTCTTCGCCCACTGGAACGAAGTCGCCCTTGTAGATAAGAATGTCCGCTGCCTGCAGCACTGGATATCCGAGAAAGCCGTACGTAGCCAGATCCTTCTCCGTGATGTTTTCCCTCTGCTCCTTGTAAGTAGGTACCCGCTCCAGCCAGCCCAGCGGCGTGATCATCGAGAACAGCAGATGCAGCTCGGCATGCTGCGGCACATGCGACTGGATGAACATCGTGCAGCGCTTTGGATCAAGCCCCGCGGCCAGCCAGTCGAGCAGAACCTCGATGGAGTTTTCTTTGACTCGTGAGGTATCGGCGTAGTCGGTCGTGAGCGCGTGCCAGTCCGCCACGAAAAAGAAGCATTCGTAGTGATCCTGCATCATCACCCAGTTCTGCAGAGCACCGACATAATTGCCCAAATGCAATTTGCCGGTCGAGCGCATGCCGCTGAGCACCCGTTTTCGTTGGCTTGGAGTCCAGAAGCCATCAGATTCTCAAGAGGATGTCGTTAAAGATACTGATCACGGGAGAAGATCAGCCTACTCAATAAGTCCGCCAGCCAGAAATACCAGAGCCATCAGGGCAAATATTCCCATTGTGTCGTAAATCCGCAGCGCGGCGGTGGGCAGAAAGTGGCGCAGCACATGGCTGCCATCGAGCGGCGGAACCGGAATCAGATTGAAGACTCCAAGCAAAACATTAATAAACATCAGTTCGTACAAGAGCAGGCACGCGGGTAAAAGAACCGAGATTGCATCGGGGGAGATATAGCCGTGCAGGAGGAACAAACGACGACCTGCTGCCCGACCGGGGATGACAGCTTTATGAATGCCAGTAACGCTAGGGCGACCGTCGCCAGGAGAAAGTTGCTCATCGGGCCCAACCACCGAAGTCAAAATATCGTCGAGCACTACATTCTTGAAGTTTCGAGGATCCACTGGAGTGGGCTTTGCCCAACCCATCACTGGAACGCTGGTGAACAAAGCGATAACGCGGCAGGAGCACGGTCCCGACCGGATCAATGTGCTTGATTGGATTCAGCGTGACCCGGCCCAGCATTCGTGCAGTCGGGTCGCCACGGCGGTTCGCCATCCAGGCGTGCGCCGACTCGTGGACGCTGATCGCGAACAAGAAAACGATATACTGAAACAGCTTGTCTACATTCTGCAGGGTCATCAGGCGTTGGATTCGATACTAACACGCGAAGCCCGAAATCCGGCCAGTTCAGGTGGTTTCGGTTGTAGCTAAAACCGTCTCTTCAGTCGCAAAGTTCGCACTGCGCGACGTCGAACGCAGTTAGGCATAACCTCCTACTGCTTTGCAAACGCCTTACGCAACTCTTCCGGCGCAATTGGCTTCACCTTAATCGGTTTGGCTGGAATGCCACCAACGATGTGGAAGGGTTCGACATTCTTGGACGCGACACCCATCGAGCCCACCATGCCGTGTTCGCCCACTTTCACCCCACTCAGCACAGTTGCGTGGTACGTGATGCGGGCCTTCGGCCCAATCTCAGTGCGATGATTATCGACCAGCATTCCATCATTGAGGTCGTGAGCGTGGGAATAAACATTGGCGTAGTCGGAAATCGACGAACCTTCGTGGATAATGATCTCGCCGCGATCGTCCAGCAGCACGTACTTGTGGATGGTGCAGTTGTCTTCGATCGTGAGGTTGTATCCAAACGAAACTTCAACGCCGTGAAAAATCTTCACGTTGTTGCCGCAGTGTTTTAGCACGTGGCGAGCGATCATGGCGCGCACACGATGACCCAGCCAGTGATTCAGCCCCGCGGGCGAACGGTCAAACATCATCCAGAACCAGATGAGAGGCTTGCGTTCGTCGTATTTTACAGCGTCGACATCACCGTAGGATTCCGGTTCAAGCGTGGCATTGCGCGGATCGAAGGAGTGAATCGAAACCTGTTCTGACAGGGATGCATTCACATTTGGTGCCGCGTAAGGGCGTCCCAGATAAAGCTCATGCAGCGCGTTCCGAACCACGTCACTGCGATGTTGGGGATCACGGTTCATGAATTCTTTGTCCAACCGGTCAATCCAGCCCAGAAACGCCTTTTCAGCTACCGGCGTTGGGTTGAGAACGCGATATTCGTATCGGGGCATGTTCGCTTCGCTCAACGGCTCAACAGAACTCAAACATAGCATATCAGTGGACTGGAATTGCCCGGCCGGTATCCGGTGCGATGCTTTATAATTCGCGCCGCGTGATCACTCTAGCCCGCAAACTCCGCGTGGTGGATTACTTCGCCCTGGGCTGGGGCACGATGGTGGGCGTGGGCTGGCTGGTCGTGATGGATGACTGGCTATTGCGCGGCGGCGTCCTGGGCGCAATTCTTGGTTTCGCAATTGGTGGCGCGCTGCTGCTGCCCATCGGCTACGTGTACGGCCAACTGGTCACGGCGATGCCGGATGCGGCGGGTGAGGTCGCGTATACCGCCAAAGTTTTTCCGCAATCGGTTAGCTTTGCCACGGGCTGGATGATGATCCTTGCCTATTTCATCGTGTGTCCGTGGGAGGCCGTGGCGGTTGGCAGGATCGCGGGCTATATCTTCCCCGCACTGGATTCGATAGAGCTTTACCGCATCGCAGCCCAGCCCGTCTACCTGCCGCACCTGGTAATTGGGCTCGGCCTAACCGGGCTGCTCACTCTGTTGAATTATCGCGGCATCCGCTTGAGCGCCACGTTTCAGAACTGGACAGCATTCGGCACGATTGCCTTGTTCGTGCTGTTTGTCGGGCTCGGAGTCAGCAAAGGCTCACCACGAAACTTCCCGCCACTATTTACGCACGGTCCATTTGTGTCGGTGCTCCTGGTAATGCAAATTGTGCCGTATTTCATGACCGGATTCGAATCGGTCGTAAAAGGCGCCGAAGAAGCCAGTCCGGAGTTCCGCGCCCGCGGGTTCTTCAAAGCTATTTGGATGGCGATCGTGGTTGGTATTCTCTTCTACACCATCGTGGTCGCGGCCGTTGGATATGTTGCCCCGTGGAAGCAGCTGACGCATGAAAAATTCATGACTGCGGTTGCCTTTGAGCACGCCGTCGGCTCACGTTGGATAGTGAGCGTCATCCTCACCGCGGCGATGCTTTCACTCTTCAAAGTGTTCAACGGGAATTTTGTCGCGGCGAGCCGGCTTTTGTTCGCCGTAGGGCGGCGTGGGTTGGTGGACCGGCGTCTTGGCCATGTGCATCCGCGCAATCAGACGCCTTCGGTCGCTGTGCTTTGCATCGGATTGGCCACCGGCGCATGCATGTTTCTGGGTGATGCGATTCTGGTGCCAGTTTCCGAGGTTGGCTCGGTCGCTTCCGCAATCGGATGGCTAGCGGCTTGCGCCGCCTACTATCGGATGGGTCCGGCCCCATCCCAACGATTTATCGCAATGGCGGGAGTGATTGTGGGACTGTTCATGATCTTGATGAAGATTCTGCCCGGGATTCCAGGGCATTTCAGCGCCTACGAATGGCTGGCGCTGGGGATCTGGAGCATTATTGGATTTGGCGTGAGCCGGCGGCCTGTTCCGATTGCCCCCGTACAAAGGCGAACTTCAAAAAACTAAGTAATTGTGTGCGCTGACAGCGCCGACTGCGACTGCGAAAGTGGCTGCGGGTCGCGTAAGGGCGGAGTTTGGGCGCTCAATTTAAGTCCAATGCGGCCTTGATGGCGGACTGAATCCTGGCCAGTGTTGTGTCCGACAACCGACCCAGGGGTGGGTACCGAATCAGGTTTTTCGGCAAGGTCGTGACCTGGTCGCACTTGGCCCAGGAGGCGCGGTCTAGTCCACCCTCGCCTCGCAGGAGGGCCACCCTTACGGAGAATCTGCGGTGTTCGACCGACGTAATCGGTACGGTACAAACATCAAGCGCGTGTCGGTTGAGTGCGTCACTTGAAATTATGAGCGCGGGACGCTCCTTGTCCACTCGGACCAGACAAATCTCCCCTCGTCGCGGAAACCAGCCAGCGGGAGCAGGTAGAGCCGTCACATCAGTCTCTGGTGAACGAGCGCAGCGAAGCCTTTTGGAACGCACGCTCCTCTTGCCTATCGTTTCGGCTAGGGGCTGAATAAAACAGTGCTGCCTCACGCTCTAGTGCGCCGCGCTGTTCCTGTTCGAGCGCTAGTTTGAGCAATTCATTGACGCGCTCGCTCATCGAGCGGTCCCCTTTGGTGCGCTCCACGACCGCCAACACGGATTCTTCCACTGTAAAGGTCTTTGCTATTCTCATATATAATATATTATTTTATATCATAGTAATCCGCATATGTCAAAAGGGAAATCGTAGCGAGGGGTTTTCGTGGGAAGAGGGCAGAGCCGATCCGCAGCACATAGTTCACGGTTTGAGAGCGGCTCGGGTCTCCGGGGTTAGGATTGGCGACACGTGCGGTTCCATCAGCGTGCCCGTGATGTTGAAGCCCGGGCCGCCTTCGTGCGTCAGTTTCAGATTCAGGATACGAGTCAGGGACGCCGTTCCACTTACCTGGTAGATGCCTGCCGGAGTTTCCAGCTTGCCTTCCTGAATTTCGAACTTGCCGTCCTGCAGGGACAGGTGGGCGGCAAAACCACGCATCTGCAGGGGGCCGGTGCCTACGCCAAGTGCAACGTGACTCAGCAGGCCGTCCCGAGCGTCGATCTTCAGTGTGCTGGTGGCGGACGCAAATAATTCAGCCGTGTCCATGCCCGATGTTTTTACCCGATAGGCTGCCGTCGCCGAACCTGTGATCCAATCATCGTTCATGCTCTCGGAAAGCTGACTGAGTGCGAGCCTCTCCAGCGTTCCAGCTCCGCTGTACTCCGGGGGCTTTACGGTGAAGTCGGCTTCCCAATCGCCGACATGCCTGCCCCCCAAGACATCGCCTCGCAGATCGGACAATCGTAGTCTGCCCTTGTTCAATTCCACATTCGCGGAGACGCGGTTCCCGACAAGTTTGCGAACCACCACTCGGTTGGCCGTGAGCTTACCCACCGCGTGTACTGTGAGCAGGTAGGGAACTCCGGTCGTCGGCGAAGAAAGAAAGCGGTACCACGGCTGTTTACGAACGTGAGGATTAACGAGTTGGTTCAGTCGATCCATCCCAATCTCGTCGGCATGCAGATCGAAGTGTACCGGGCAAGAGTCCGCCACGGTGCACTGTCGTGGAAGTGCCAGAGAGCCGCGCCACGAAGTGTCTGCGACCGAAGCCGTCAGGGTCTGCACGTTAATTTGGTCGGGTGTGAGGACAAGGTTCGCGGACACAATTTCCAGCGGCGCATTCAACCCACGGACCTCCGCACGAACCGAATGCAGTTGGGCTTTGCCCACGGCTCTCGGTGCCGCGAATCCGGACCAGGCCCCACCGATTTGCAAATAGACTTTGGCCAAGCCTTCGGCAGCCGGCTGGGGAGCGGGAATCCCTACCATCCGCGCCACTTGCAGCAGCCGTTGCACTTCGGCATCTCCTTGGACCTCGAAGTTGTAGCCCGATCGCGAAGCCCAGCCGCGCACGGTTACAGGCGCTGGCTTGCCCAAGGGCAGATTGAACGGACCGACATCAAGGCGAGCCTCCTGAGGCGCGACCGCCTCCCGCAAGGCCACTCGCGCCTTCCGATCAATCGCGGCAGACGCCGCGAATGGAACCCTGCCCAGCACCAACTCCGTTTTGTTGAGCTTTGACCTGATCTCGAAACCGGAGGTCTCGCCCCTGCCTGCCCACACCACGTCACTCGCGCGCGCACTGCTGTCGCGCCGGAGCGTCACATTCCCATTCAGCCAGCCCGCTGCAATCAAATCATCCGGCACAGCTTGTTTCGCATGCCGTGCGAAGGCAATCAGCGACTGAATGGGCAAATCCTTAGCCGCCAATGTGAGGTCGTAATCACGCGATGAGAAAGGACCCTTGACGCTGCCAGCCACACTAACTGTGCCCTCACCGACCGGAGCGGCGCAGGCAATTTCGGACAGCATATGATCCAGCGAACTGTAATGGCCTCTGCATTCGGCCGCCAGTCGTAAATTTCCCCCGCCAAGAATGTCATAGCGGCGAAAATCCTGCACCGAGGCTGCCGTCACGATCGCAAGATTCGCGGGTGTACCGGTAAGCGTGGCAGAAACCTTCAGTCCCCCGCGCCAGCCCTTGTCATTGCCATAGGCGAGTTTAGTGACTTGCCCGAGTTGCGCGCGGTCCCATGCAAGGCTGAACTGTAGAGGTGTGTCGCGCAGACTTGCCGCTCTCTGCCAGGATCCGATCACGCTGACCGTGCCGGTGTCACTGAGATTGAAATCGGTCCGCACCGGCCCAGCCTCCAGCCGCACGCCCCATGCATTTTCCGAATCTTGCCACAAAGCGAAATCTGCATCGGTCAGTGCGTAGGGTTTTTTCTCCGCTCCGAACTTGAAATTGATTCGGCCGCGGTCACCTTCAATATAGGGAAAGCCTGGGCGCCGCTCGGTTTTCGGTTTGCTGGTAGGAGCAACTGTTATTTTAGCCGCCCGTTCGACGAGATCCTCGAGATTCCAATGCCCCTCCGCGTTGCGCACAAGGTTGAGGCTGGGCTCGGTCAGGTTCAGCCGCGCGATCTCCAGTCGTCCACGCAGAAGCGAAGTTAGACGCAGAAACGCCGTCACTTCCTGAGCGCGAAGCATGGGCTCGGCGCTGAAGGCAGGATCGTCGTGGATTACGAAGTTCTCCAGATCGAATCCCGGTTGGGGGAGCAGGTGCAGGCGCACTGCCGCAACTTCCACCGGCCGTCCCAACGCCAGACTTATGGAATTGACAATCCGGGTTTGCAGACGATTTGCCCCCGGCCGTATGAGAAAGAGCGCCAGGAGCACGAAAAGGCCCAGCGTGAGAATTCCTCCGCGCCTGGATCGCCAAAAGCTCACTGCACCACCTTGAACGTTCGCCGCCAGCGAGTCTCATCGAAAAAGTGGAGCACGACATGCGCCAGGAACCCGACTCGTTGGCTGACTTCTCTCTGCAGATACTGCCCCGCCGGCGTCTCAAACGACCAGTAAATAAACATAGGCCGCCCAATCACATTTTCCTCCGGGATGAAACCCCAATAGCGGCTGTCAAGACTGACGTCGCGGTTGTCCCCCATCCCGAAATAGCTGTTCGGAGGCACCACCAGATCGTCGCCTTCAACATGTTGCGGCAACGCCAGTTCCCAATCCGGAGTCACATTGTTGAATTCCGACGGCGCGACCGCAGGAAAATTGTCGCGGTAAGGATTGTTGGCCGCCTCACCGTCTTGATGGATCACATAGGGCTCATTCAGCTTTTCCCCGTTGCGGTAAACCACGCCATCGCGCAAATGAATGCGATCTCCAGGGACGCCTATGATTCGCTTAACCACGTAAAGGCCAGGTTCCGCTGGCGAAAGAAACACCACGATGTCGCCATGGCGTATCTGCCGGTAGGGCAGAATCGGACCAAGCCACCGCGTCCGCGGCGCGAATTGCTCGCGGTTCACAAACACGTGGTCCCCGATCAGGAGGGTGTTCTCCATCGAACTGGAAGGAATCTCAAAGGCCTGCACAATGAAGGTAATGATGAACAGACCGGTTACCAGCACCGCCGCCAGAGAGGCGAGAAATTCGACTGTGGTTTCGCGGGGTTTTTCCGCCTGCGTATTTTCTTTCTTGGCCACTAAGTTTTATCCCGTTAATGGGCGATGTACGCCCTTAGTTGACTACTCGAAACGTCCGGTCCCAGCGCGTGACCTGGAACAAATGGCTGACCGCGTAGGCGAAGTGATAAAGTTTATCACTCGGCGTCGAAGAAACCGGCAGGTCATCGTTTACATTCCGTACCGACCAATAGATCAGCAGCGGACGCCCGACAATGTTTTCCCGTGGCACGAAGCCCCAGTAGCGGCTGTCGTCGCTGTCGTCACGATTATCCCCGAGCACGAAATAATCTCCCTCCGGGATAATCAACTCGCCGTCCTCGACCAGTTTCTTCATTTGCAGCCACCATTCGCCTTCCAGGCCCGGGGCTGAGATGTCCAGACGGGGAAACTCGTCGCGAAACAATTCGTCCGTCGTTCTATCTTTTAGTGCTCGATCTTTGACCGCAGGTGTGACGAAGCGCACGTAAGGCTCTCGCAAAGGAGCGCCGTTCACATACACCTGCCGGTTGATGATTCGCAAGCGGTCGCCGGGCACGCCCACAACCCGTTTCACGAAGTGTTCGCTGGGATGAACCGGATAGTGGAAAACCACGATGTCCCCGCGATGCACCTTGCGGTAAGGCAAAATGTTGTCCAAGAACCTGTTGCTGCCGTAACACAACTTGTCCACCAGCAGGTAATCCCCGATAAGTAAAGTGTTTTCCATGGACTCGGAAGGAATCTGGAAGGCCTGGATGATAAATGTGACAACAAATACCGCGATCACCACCGTGGTTAGCAGCGACTGCAGCGAAATCAACCAGTCCGGGTGTGGCGTTTTCCCCATGTGGTTCCGGCTAGGGGCGCCCTTTGCCGGGCACCTTACTGCCCGAATCCCCCGAGAGCGAAGCTAAGTGCTCTAGCACCTGATGCGCCGCGCCCTGTTCGGCATTCTTCTTGGTGGACCCCTCGGCTCGGCCCACGAACTCAGTTTCACCGTGATTGCCAACCGCCCGCAATCTAACTTCGACCGTGAAAGTCTTACTGTGCTCTGGTCCCAGCTCTTTTACTAACACATAAGATGCCTGGGAACGACCCGTGGCCTGGAGTTTTTCCTGCAGAGCCGACTTGTAGTCGCTCAGCGGCAAACTGCTCCCGTTTCGCGCCATGTGTTCCAGTTCCGGAGCGACGACATGCTGCAACACCACCCGCCGAACCGTTTCCAGTCCGCTATCCACGTACATCGCGCCCAGCACCGCTTCCAAGCCGTCCACCAGAAGGGCAGTCTTGTTGCGCCCCCCGCTTTTTTCCTCGCCTCGGCCCAGCCGCAAGTAATGTCCGAGTTCCAACCGCCGCGCCACCTGGATCAGATGTTTTTCACTGACCAAATGCGCCCGCAATTTAGAGAGCTCTCCCTCGCGAAAATGGGGAAAGCGGTGAAACAACTCCTCCGTCGTAATCAGCCCCAGGACGGCGTCTCCCAGGAACTCCAGCTGCTCGTTGTCTCCCACCCGTGTGGGGGCCTGGACCTGCAGCGATTCGAGTTCACGAGCTTGCGAGCTATGGGTGAGCGCCTGTTCCAGCAACTCCGGTCGAGAGCATTGATATCCCAGAGCTTGCTCCAATTCCGAAATGTTCCGCGGTTTCATGATCTCTGCTTGACCGATCCGATCGCAACCCTGCCATCCATCCGTGACCAGCTGGCCTAAACTCTTCCGGTTTAATGAGGAGCAGGCGGAGTCGCGTTCGGAGCGGCGCCGGTCGGCGGTTTGGATGCGGGAGCGGGACTATTGCTGCCGGGAGCGGCGCCACCTGTCAGCTGCACCAACCGGTCACGTTCATGACGCGCCGTGGTTCCTGCCGCAGTTCCGTCCTGGGTCAATTCGACCGCCCGGTTGGCCTCTTTTAACGCTTCTGGATATTTCCCTTGCTTATCCAGTGCCAACGCCAGGCGCAAGACGACTACAGGATCAGGCTGGGAGGGATAAGCATCGATAGACTTCTGAAAATAGTCCTGCGCGGCGGCGTATTTTTCCTGGTCGTACTGGATCGTACCAAGTATCGAGTATGCGCTGGATCGCAACAAACCCTTATATGCGTCGACCTGGCTTTGCGACGTATTGGCAGGGACTGGAACATCAGTATCGATCGTTTCCAATGCGCGCTGTGCGTCCTTCGTGGCTTGGGCAAAGCGCTGATCCTTGTCGAGATCGGTATCCCGTGTGCGCTCCGCGATCACTTCGGCAGAAGCGATGAGCGCCTCGGGATCATCCGGATCGAGCTTCAGCAATTTCTGCGCCGTCTCCAACATCTTGTCGCCGTTGTTCACATTCTGGTAGCCTCGCATGGCTGCTTTGTAGAGCAGGACGCGCAGTTCGCTATCGGGGAACTTGGTCGCGAAGTCATCGGCCGCTTTGTCCATCGTGGCCGGATCCTTCTGATTCGCAATCGCTGCGTTGTAAGCCTCGAATTCCGGCTGCGTCTTGGCTTGTGGTGGCCGCTTGCCCTGCGGCGGCGCGGTCGCGGCCGCACCCTGCTGAGTTGTGCCCGTCGCTCCTGCAGGCTGTTTTTGTTGGGTAGGCGCCTGCTGTTGCTGCGCAGCTACCAAAGCCGCTACCGCTAGCATCCCCAACACCATGGCTGCTCGCTTCATGATCTCTCCTTGAGTTTGAGACTCTGGCTCCTGGGTCGCAGGGCGCCGGTAGTTTCACTTCACTGCACCTTACTGCGGATGACTGGGTGGTTCGTAAGGCTGTTCGATCCCATGCTCAGCGGCAGCTTTAGCCTCCGGCAGCGATTCACCGGCGCTCAACGCTGCACGATACTGCACGAGGGCGGCCGCCCGATCTGCCTGTAGATCGCAGATTCTTCCCAGGTAAATATGAGACCAAGCTACCACCGAGGGTTCCTTGGCAACGCCTAGCGCCTGCTCGAAATAGCTGCGCGCCCCCTGGATGTCGCGATTCATCGAGGCTACTTGCGCCAGAATGAAGAGCGCCCGGCCCGGATCCTCACTCTTCTCGTCCAGCGCTTGCTGCGCCAACTTTTTTGCGCCTTCTATGTCTCCGGTCGCCAAGCGTTGCTGGGCCGTCAGCAACAGCTTGCCTTGCGTATGCCGCGAGAGATGCAACAGTTCCTCATTCGCCGTACTGGCAAACTTCACCTGTGCCGCGTTTTTTTGTTCCTTGCCTACACTGATGTTGTTCATCAAGTCCGAGTACGCATTCTTCAGCCCTATCGGGCTTTTCTCAAACTGCGCCAGCGCTTCGTAAAAATACGGCGTCAGAATGAAGCCTTGCTCCACCGACTGCTGCACCAGTTGCTGTTTTTGCTCCTCCGGCGTCTTGCTGGTCCAGGTGGTTCGCGCCTCGATCGCGCGTATCAGGCACTCCGTAACTAGAAGCGAAACATCTGTGCGGAAACTCTCGTCCATGGGGGAGCCCTTCACACTGCCCAGCAGCGGTTTCAAACGTTCCATGGAAGCGGGATACTTCAACGCCAGCGGATCCAGAAGATAATGCAGGTAGGTGTGCCGGATCTGTTCCATCTTGAGCCCAGACTCGGCTCCGGTGCCCGGAGAAATGACCACGTAATAATCGGTTCCGTAGTTGCGCGCATTCGCTTCCCCGGGGGCTCCCATCGGTTCGAGGTAAACCGTAAAAGTTCGCCCCAGATAGGCCGCCGACGGCAGCTTCAAATAAACCTCGGTATCGAACAACATCTTGGACAGCGGTTCGTGGTATCGCTCGGTAAGAGCGGTGTAGGCTGCTTGATGACGCGTCCAGATCGCTTGCAGCCCGGCTTCTCCGTAGAACTTTTGGATAATTGGCACCAACCCCGACACGTAGCTCGCGTCCGGCGGGAGGTCGGCCTCTTTGACTTTCAGCGTGAGTTCCGGTGGAGCATTGAGATTGAGCGCCAATGATACATACTGTGCCAGCGTACGAGCTGGATCCGCCTGCTGATGCTCCGTATAAAACTGGCACATAACCTGGCTGGATTCTTTTGCCCCAGCGGAAGCGTCAATCGTTTTCGCGACCTCGGCTCGAATCTGAGCTCGCAAGGGGTCGGACGCGCCCAGTTCCAAATCGTAGCCACAGTAGTTGATCGCGGTCAGAACCGTAAATAACGCTTCGTTGTCATCCAACGCGACCCTGGGTGCAGGATCCGCCGCCCACACTTGCGCCACCAGCCCAAGCAAGGCCACAAACAGCGAAAAACTCCGAAACCGATTATCCAGGAACCCTCCTGCAGAGCGGTGAAATGTGCGGGTTACATTGTCAGTTTAAGAGGTTCTGCGCAGAGGGTCAATAAAGACAAGCTGTTAGCTTTTGGCTGTCAGCCTTTAGCCAAGTAACCAAAACCCGGCGGGCATCCCGGCTTGAGCTAAGAGCCAAGAGCTTATTTCTATCCCTTCACGCTGATCTTGGAGAACGACAAAACCGCGCGCCCGGATGTCGGCTGACCCATGGAAGTCGCCGGGCGGAACGTGGTAAAGATGAGCATGTTCTTGACTTGCGACGGTAAGCCCTTCGTATCCTGCGGACTCGACAAAACGCGGTAGTCTTGCACCCGGCCATTCGAATCAACATACGCTTCAATTACAAGAGAATCGTCCGAGATCGAGTCCAGAGCCGTGCCAAAAGCCGCTTGCTGCAACTGCGGCGCGGTGTTCAACATTAGCGGAACATCTGAATTGCCGGCTTGCAACGGCAACGCAAAGAAGCCCATGAGAAATCCGAAAATCACTATTGCCACTCCCAATCCCGCCGTCGCCGGAACCATAAATCCATGGATGGCGTTTTCCACGCGAATGCGAAGACCGTGGAAGTACGGACGCCTTGACTGCGCCGCCTCGCGTGAAATCGCGAGACGCAATTTCAGCGACAGGTCTCCGGGCGCTTTACGGCGCCCCACACTGGTAAGCAACTGCTGACTTCGACGAAGCGAAACATATTCCCGCTGACAATGGCCACAGGTGTCGAGATGACGACTAAGCGCAAGCATCTCGGTGCCGGTCACTGCCCCATCGAGATAAGCTGAGAACATCGATTTAGCTTCGCTGCACTTCATGACGCGACCTCTAATTCTCGTCCATTGCAGCGGGAGTGGGACTCGACCTTCGGTTCCCGTTCCCCAACCCGCAAACCCAGTTCCTCTCCAACCTCCAGCACATATGCCGTCAGCCGTTGCCGGAGTGCCTCCCGCCCCCGGGTCAACCGCGATTTCACGGTTCCCAGCGAAACCTGCGTAACTTCCGCAATCTCTTCGTACGACATTTCCTCGAGGTCGCGAAGAATGAGCGTGGTGCGGTAAGGTTCTGAAACCTTCCGCAATTCCGCTTCAACGCGTGCCCGGACCTCCTCGTGCGCAACCCGGTCGAACGGCGAGTCACTATCGTCCACCAACGAATCCTTTATCGCCGAAGCCACTCCCGATTCCGAGAACGCTCCCGTCGGCTCGATGGATGTTTCCTTCGCTTTATGTCGGAACCACCAACGGCGCCGATTTGATGCTTCATGCAGAGCGATGCGGTAAATCCACGTCTTCAGACTCGACTCTCCGTGGAAATGTTTGATTCCGCGGAAGACTTTCAGGAACACCTCCTGAGTCGTGTCAGCGGCGTCTGCTGAGTCGGTCACCATGCGGTAAATCAGGCTATAGATCGGCTGATGGAACTCTCCGATGAGCCAGGCGTACGCTTCCTCCGATCCAGCCTTTAACTCGGCCACGATCGCCGCTTCTTGAGTCCGGACGCCGATTGCTCCCGCTAATTCGCCCACCGTGGTTGCTCCCGCCATGACGCTCATGGCGCAACCTCTATTATAGGAGCTTTTCGGTCGCAAGCCTTCGCCAAAATTCGAACCATAGCCCCCCAGCTAAGTCCCAAACCACGACTCGCCTTTCGCCCTGCACCTATAGACCCCGAAGAGCCCCGCTGAGTTCCAGTACCAGGGTTACCTATGTCGAAAGATGTGCGAGGCCAGATGCGCCACTCGCGGCATTCAAACCACTTTGGACATCTATTGCCAGTTCGTTCCTGAATCGCAGCGTCGGGCCATTGAAGAGACCAGCGCCATGATTCAAGAGCGAATCACGGCGAGCCGAGCATCGAAAATCGGCGCCCTGGTGAACTGAATTGGACGCAAACTGAGGGGAAGCAAGATAAGCAAGTCCTTTGAAATGTGGTGGCCAGGGACGGAGTTGAACCGCCGACGCCAGCCTTTTCAGGGCTGCGCTCTACCACCTGAGCTACCTGGCCACGTCTTTGCCGCTCCGCTGCTGAACGCTTGCGAGTTGTGGGCTACGCCAGACTTTGGCGGAATTGCCGGTAATCGCGGGCAGTCAAAATGCCGGAAGCGTGTGGAACAGCCCCGATTATAACAACCAAGCTGGATTCCCTCAACGCGTTGGGCAGCGGTCAGCGACAATCCGCCGCAACTGTGCATCACCCGACTAGGCTTCGAGTGACCGGCCGTTGCTGAGCGCTCACATCCTTCTCACTCCCCGAACGAACTGACATGACTCTGAAGCCAGGAAGCCAACTGCGTTCCCTGCTGCGCCTTGAGATCGACACAATAATTTATGCGCTCCAACGATTGTTTGAGTCCACGCTCTGAGGCGGGAGCATGATGCGTGGCGAAGAATTCCTTCACCTCGTCGCGCATGCCCGCGTCACAGAAAGAACCTGTACCTGCCACGATTATTCCGCCCCCGAACGCACCACCCAGATTCTCGATCTCATTCCAATGCGCCCGCACAAAGTCCCATGCGAGCTTTGTCCCGGCGGGGTTTCGCATCACGCCAGAAATCACTAACAGGGCATCTTGCGAGCGCACGTCGGGCGAAATCGCGTATTCCAGAGTCCTTTCCAGCAGTTTTGGATCACTGAAGCGGGAGAGTATTCGCTGATAAATAAATTGTTCCTCCGGAGTTTTGGCGGCTTTAGCACGAGCGAGGATCTCATCGTACAAGGCTGCATCTCCATTGCGTGCGGCAATGGACAAAGCGGAGGACAACAATTCGTGATCCACGGAAGATGGATCCTGCATCGCCTGGGCGGTCAACTTGCGTGCCACCGCCTCCACTTCGGGATCACGGGCGGTGTAGCCTAGCGCATGCATAAGTTGCGCTCGCAGACTGTTCTGGTCGGCGGTCTCGCCAGGCTTCGGTTCCCATCCTACGTCTTTCGCGGCCGGCGACAAAAGTTGACGAACCCAGAGATCATACGACTCGCGATCTGCGTCATTCACTAAATGTTCTCCGATGTAATCCAACTGAGCGATCATTTCGCTCAGGACCGCACTGGTGCGGTCCGCCTGCAGCCCTTGCGCTACGGCAAGGTAGTCGCCGATGGGTTCGCGATTCACGTGGACAGACGCCCAGATGTCTGACAATAACATGATTCGCTCCGCCGGGGTCAACGCGGTTTCCACATCCTTCGCCATTGAGCGCACGGCGTCCATCTCATAGCCCGACCGGTAGAAACCCTTCGCGCCAGCATTCGCGAAAACCCATGGAGAGCATCCCGGGAAATTAAGATCCTGCGCCGTCTGAGTCAAAAGTTCACATTTCTCTGCACCTTCTGCTTTACCCGCTTTCAGACAAACCGGAATCTGCCACACTTCCTTGCTGCCGCTGTTGAATAGGGTGCGATCGAAATAATAACGCTGCTGTGCCAAAGCGATCGTCGCGGAATTTCCCGCGCATTGATAATTCACCCTGACGAGCGGCGCGCCCGGTTGTTCTACGAAGGTCGGCATGATTTTGTCCACGGGCTTCTTGGAGACTTGGGACTGCGCGTTCCAGAAATCCGACGCAGTGGCATTTCCGTAGGCATGTTGTTTCAGGTACGCGTTCACGCCGGCACGGAATGTTTCCGGCCCAAGATAGGCCTCCAACATGCGCAGCACGGCCGCTGTTTTTCCGTAGGAAATGTCGTCGGCCAACTCCAGGATCTCCGACGGCGTGTCGGCCTTCTGGTGGATTGGATGGGTATTGACTAGCGAATCCTTGTTCAAGGCCTCGCCTGTTTCTCTGACATCTTCGAGCTCCAGATTCCATTCCGGCTTCCATGCCTCCAACGGTTTGCTTGACATCCAGGTGGCGAAGCCTTCGTTGAGCCAGATGTCATCCCACCACCGCATGGTGACCAGATCGCCGAACCATTGATGGGCCATTTCATGCGCGATGACGGAAGCCACGTCCTTCTTCAGGGTTAATCCAACGTGTTTGTCATCAACCAGGAGGATGAGTTCACGGAAGGTGATGCAGCCGGTGTTCTCCATGGCACCGGCGGAAAAATCGGCAAGCCCCACCAAATCCAGTTTTCCGTACGGATATTTGATCCCGAAATAACGGTTGTAATAGCGCATGATGTTCTCGGCTGCGTCGAGGGCAAACGTTCCCAGTTCCTTTTTCCCTGGACTGGCGTATACGCGAATCGGTATGCCGTCGGCCGAGCCTTCGATGTATTCGAAATTCCCCACCACCACGGCGACCAGATACGATGACATTTTCGGCGTGGTTGCGAAACGTACCGTGTGTTTGCCATCCCCGGGCCCGGGCGTGTCAGAGATAACTTTGGTATTGGAGATTACGGTCATTCCCTGGTCTGCTATCACGGCCACGTCAAAGGTCGCTTTGTAGGCGGGTTCGTCGAACGAAGGAAACGCGCGTCGTGCATCCGTGGCCTCGAACTGCGTGGCTGCGTACTTGCGGCCCTCGGTGTCTTTGCCGAGGTAAAATCCGCGAAGCTCATTGTTGAGAATCCCGGTGAAGCGGATCTGGATAGTCGCTGGCCCGGGCTGAATTGCATTCCCTACAGTCAGGATGGCCATTTCCTTTTCTTTGTCGAGCGCGACTTGAGCCTTCTGCGTGCTGTTTCCGCTGGTGATTGTCGCGACGTCAAAATCAATTTCCGCGGCATTGAGCGCGATCTCCGAGGTAGGCTTTAGCACTCGAACCTGGATGATCTCGTTGCCGGTGAAGTTATTTTTTGCAAAATCGGGCGCGAAGGTGAGCTTGTAGTTGTCTGGAGCGGCAAGTTCCGGCAAACGCTGCGCCACACAGAAGGGAACCAGTTGCAGGAAAAGGCCCGCCAACAGAATGCTTCGTTTCATTTCTTCCCTCAGTATTGAGTATTAGCTCAGTGGAATCTGACGATTATTCAACCTAACTCTATTCGAAATTCCGGTACGGAAAGTTCAGCCTAAGACCGCGGAGCCTGCCGACGCAATCAATGTCCCGTTTAAGACGGTGAAGGCGCACCGATTGGATGCGAACCAGTATGGAATCTCACGGTAATCCTCGGCCTCGAACACCGCCAGGTCCGCGTCCTTCCCCGCTTCGATCGATCCCTTGCTCTCGCCGAGCCGCAACGCCCACGCGCCATTGATGGTCGCGGCGGAAATTGCTTCCGCTGGTGACATCTTCATGTGCGTGCAGGCCAGTGATAGCACGAACGGCATGCTGGGCGTGGGCGATGAACCCGGGTTGTAATCCGTGGCAAGCGCCACGGGCACGCCAGCATCGATCAGTTTTCGCGCAGGAGGAAACTTCTGCAGACCGAGAAAGTAGTTCGCACCCGGCACAAGCGTCGCAATGGTGTCATGCCGCGCCAGCATTCGAATGTCATCGTCGTTCGCATGATCCATGTGGTCGAACGACGACGGGTTATAGCGCAAGAGCGACTGCAAAGAAGTCTCACTTAATTGGCAGACGTGCGCCCGCATACCTAAGCCATGCTTTTCCGCAGATTCAAAGATTCTCGCAGTGTCCTCGGCGCTGAATGCTCCACGCTCGGTGAACACATCCACAAACTTGGCGAGCTTTCGCTTTGCTGCCTGCGGGATCATTGTTTCGCAGACCAGATCGACGTACTCCCGCGAGCGGCCGTGAAATTCTCTTGGCAGGACATGAGCGCCGAGCAGCGTCGGGACTACCGTCCCCGGCCAGCAGGCGGCGGCCTCTCGGATGGCACCGAGAGACTTCAATTCCGATTCCAGAGTCAGCCCGTAACCTGATTTGGCCTCGACCGTCGTTGTACCCTGTTCGGAAACCTCACGCAGCGTCTGCAGCACATTCTCGGCAAGCAGACTCTTGGTTGCCTTGCGCACTCCGTCCACGCTGGACCGGATGCCGCCGCCAGCATCGGCAATTTCCTCATAACTGGCACCTGAAATCCGCTTTTCAAAATCTACCAGTCGCGGCGCGGTGAATACCGGATGGGTGTGGGAATCGACGAATCCCGGGACGACAACCTGGCGTTCGCAATCGATCTCGATGACTGTCTTGCGATTCTTCTTGAGCCAGGAGTCGTGCAGCGCATCCGTACTCTTACCGACGGAAACAATCTTCCCCCCGAGGCAAAGCACGGCGCCGTCTTCAATAATGCCCAGCTCGTTGAGATGTGCACCGCGATGTGGAGCTGACTTATCGGAAGCAGATCGCAGGGTCAGGAGCTGGCCGATGTTGATCAGCAGCAGAGCAGGCTGCTGCAATTGTAATTTTCTGGATCTGTTCAAGCTCTTAGTTTAGCAGTCTCGGTCGTGTCCCAAGGCTGCCGAGTTTCGCTCGGCTGGACGGGCCAGCGCGCCGGTCCTCCACACAACTTCTACCAAAGTGACACCTAGCTTCTCATCGGCACGCGTACGCCCTTTGCGTTCGCAAAATCTTTTGCTTGGTCATAGCCCGCATCCACGTGGCGGATCACTCCCATGCCCGGATCCGTGGTCAGCACGCGCTCGATCCGCTTGGCCATCATTTCGCTGCCGTCCGCGACCGTCACTTGTCCCGCGTGCAGCGAATAGCCAATGCCCACGCCGCCGCCGTTGTGGATCGAAACCCAGGAGGCCCCCGCGGCAGTATTCAATAAAGCATTGAGCAACGGCCAGTCGGCCACGGCGTCGCTGCCATCTTTCATGCTTTCGGTCTCGCGGAATGGAGATGCGACCGAGCCACAATCCAGGTGATCGCGTCCAATCACGATTGGTGCTTTGATCTTGCCTTTCTTTACCAGGTCATTGATCGCCAGCCCGAACTGCGCTCGCTCGCCGTATCCCAGCCAGCAGATTCTCGCGGGCAGTCCTTGAAACTTGATGCGCTTGCGGGCCAGATCAATCCAGCGCCGCAGAATGCGGTTCTCCGGGAACAACTCGAGAACCAAATCATCGGTGACGTGAATATCCGAAGCCTCACCCGATAATGCCACCCAGCGGAACGGTCCGCGGCCTTCGCAAAAAAGCGGGCGAATATAGGCGGGCACGAATCCCGGGAAGTCGTACGCGTTTTTGACTCCCCGCTGGAAGGCGAACGTCCGAATGTTGTTTCCGTAGTCGAAAGTGACTGCCCCCATCTTCTGCAGACGCAGCATGCCTTCGACGTGCCGCGCCATCGCGTCCAGGGACTTGTCGTGATAAGCCTGGGGATCGCGTTGGCGAAGGTCAAGCGCCGACTCCAGCGTCATACCGTTGGGCACGTAACCGTTCAGCGGATCATGGGCTGAAGTCTGATCTGTAAGAATGTCCGGGACCACGCCGCGCTCCGCGAGTTCGGGAATCACGTCGGCGCAGTTCCCTACCAATCCGACCGAGACGTTTTCTTTCTTGCGCACGGCGTTCTTCAGGATGCGCAGCGCCTCATCGAGCGTCGTTACCATGAAGTCGCAGTAGCCGGTCTTGAGCCGCTTCTTGATGCGCTCGGGATCGACATCGATGCCCAGGAAAGCCGCGCCCGTCATAGTGGCGGCCAGCGGCTGAGCCCCACCCATACCGCCCATGCCGCCACTCACAATCAGTTTGCCGGCAAGATCTCCGCCAAAATGTTTCTCTCCAGCCGCGGAGAATGTCTCGAATGTGCCTTGCACAATTCCTTGAGAGCCGATGTAGATCCACGACCCCGCGGTCATCTGTCCATACATCATCAGGCCCGCGCGCTCCAGTTCGTTGAACTTTTCCCAGTTAGACCAATGCCCGACCAGGTTCGAGTTCGCGATCAGCACTCGCGGCGCGTACTCGTGGGTCTTGAATACGCCCACGGGCTTGCCCGACTGCACCAGCAGAGTTTCGTCGTTCTCAAGGCTTCTCAACGACGCGACGATCGCGTGATAGGCCTCCCAACTGCGCGCCGCCCGGCCGGTTCCGCCGTAGACAACAAGATCGCGCGGCCGCTCGGCGACTTCTTCGTCGAGGTTGTTCATCAACATGCGCATGGCGGCTTCCTGCTGCCAGCTTTTGCAGGAAATACTGTTGCCCCGAGGCGCACGAATCGGAGTGTAGGTGGAAGAAGTGATTTCTGTTTCAACCGGCATAATTAGATGTTAGTGCGTTGAAGGCAAGTCTTCAAATCCGATCTGCCTCAGCAAGTACTGTATGCCCTACTGCTGAGAAGAGGCAAAATCAGGGTGCCCCATCCTTTGCGTTCTTTGCAAAGGGTGGGACGCGCTAGTCTCAGGTGAAGTATCAACCACCCTACTCCCTCACCCCCAACTGCCAAAGCAAAAACGAATAAACATCCGTCAATTCCTCAATCTGCTTGGTAATCGGCTTCCCCACCCCGTGCCCGGCTTTAGGCTCAATGCGCAACAGAATCGGACGCTCCCGGCTCTGCCCATTCGCCGCTTCGGCCTGCATCAGCGCCGCCATTTTCTTGGCGTGCATCGGATCAACCCGAGTATCACTGTCCGCCGTCATAAAAAGAATCGCAGGGTATTCCACCCTCGCCTTCACGTGATGATAAGGTGAATAAGCATAGATCCAATCGAACTGCTTGGGATCATCCGCCGACCCATACTCAGGAATCCAGAGCTTGGCAATCTGAAAGTGCTGGTAGCGCAGCATATCGAGCAACGGCACGGCGCAGACCACCGCCCGGAAAAGCTCGGGGCGCTGCGTGAGCGCCGCTCCCACGAGCAATCCGCCATTTGATCCGCCGCGAATCGCGAGGTGCTCTCTGTCCGTATACTTCTTCGCAATCAGATACTCAGCCGCAGCAATGAAATCATCAAAAACATTCTGCTTTTTCTCCAGCATTCCAGCCCGATGCCACTCTTCCCCAAACTCAGCCCCGCCGCGTAGGTTGGCTACGGCAAAAACCCCTCCATGCTCGAGCCATAAATAGCGATCCCCCGCAAAGCTTGGAGTCAGGCTGATGTTGAACCCTCCATAGCCGGTCAGCACAGTCGGATTCTTACCGTTCAGCACCAAACCCTTCTTGTAGAAGACAAACATCGGAACCTTGGTTCCATCCCTCGACGAAAACCAAAGCTGGTTGACTTCGTAAGCCGAGGGATCAATCGAAGGCGCCTCCACTCGAGCCCAGAGCTCTGAAGCCTCGACATCTTTGAAGTTCATGCTGTAGATGCTGGGCGGAACGGTGAAAGATTGAAATCCGAAGAATGCTTCGTTGCTATCCCACTTGCCCCCGAGTCTCCGTGATCGAACCCAGACCAGGCAGCTTCACATCCGACAAGAAGTGCCCGTCATTGCTGAAGATTCTCAGCAGGGAAGTAACGTTTTTCTCATACAGACCAAAGAGATTTCCGTGAATGATCAGCACGTTCTTTAGAACCGCATCTGATTCTGGAATGATCTGGCGCCAGCCCGCACGCTCTGGCTTCTGCGCATCCACTCGGAAGACGCGATAGTGGGGCGTGTCCTCGTTGGTGAAAATGTAGAGCTGGCCCTTCAAGATTTCGCCACTGTAACTGAAATCTTTCCCGCTGGTGACTTCGACCGGCGGCGTCCCCGCCTTCAAGTCTTGCAAGAACATTTCGGTTTTGGTGTAGCCCTCAAATACGGTGAACAGCAACCAGCGATCGTCATCGTCTGCGAGCTGCGCCACCGGCACATCCTGCGCGCCGAGACGGTCGCCAAAAATCAGCGGATCTTTTTCCGGATCGCTTCCCAAAGCGTGATAGAAAATCTTGACGTGATAAACCTCCTCACCGGCCGGTACATCGCCTTTTTTCGGCGTACGTCCGTAATAGAAGCCGGAGTTATCTTTCTTCCAGGCCACATTGGCATGACGAGCTCGATCGATGCTGTCGGGCAACAACTTCCCACTGGCAGTCTCGACGATCCGCAGAGAACTCTCCTCCGAGCCCCCGGGTGAGGTACCGTAAGCCACATACTTGCCATCGTCAGAAGGCGCCCACCAGTCGAGCGCGACCGTGCCATCCGCCGACATCCGATTCACATCCACCAGCGCCCGGTCTTTTCCGTGAATACCCTCTCGCACCAGCAGCACAGGCTGGTTCTGCGACCCCTCGCGTCGAACGTAAAAGTAAAACTTCCCCCCGACCTGTGGCGTGCCAATGCTCCCGATAGAGAGCAGTTCCGTCAGCTCCTGATGGATCCGATCGCGCCCCGGCAAAGGGTCAAGAACGCTGCGAGTGTAAGCCAGTTCCTCGCGAACAAATTCCTGCGTCTCCGCGCTATTCGTATCCTCCATCCACCGGTAAGGGTCGGTGATCTTATGCCCCTGGACAGAGTCTTCCACGACCTCCACCCGCGCTTTGGGAGGCGCAGCCGGCGCGCCCGCAGAAGAACCATCCTCCGCGCAAACTACCCCCGCAAACAAAAAGAAAAAGAAAAAAAGAAGAACCCAGAACAAAACGCGACCTCCCGCCATGGTCACCTCTCGGTGGCAGTTGCAAGCGGAGCACGACCCCGCCGAACAAGTATAAATATTTATAAGAACGAAAGATGCCGGCCTCCGCAACTTTCAAACCCTCCCAACCCTCGCCGATGATATTATGGATATCGACAACAAAAAGGGGCCGCCCCCCCAGGCGCCCCGCCCACTCCTCAGTAGCTCAATGGCAGAGCATCCGGCTGTTAACCGGAGGGTTGTAGGTTCGAGTCCTACCTGAGGAGCCAACCTTTGTTCCGCCCCGTGTTAGGTTTACGCCGCTTTCTTCAAATCAAGCGAGGCGCCGGGTATAGCCCCAATTAGCCCCATTGAGAAACCCGGCCCGACGCGGTCGCTCCATTCGCGCCTCCACGCCCGGTCGTTCTGCAGTCCGCCCGCGTACAAGTCCGTCACCGCATGTGGCGCGTGACCAAGCCACAATCGGATTAGGTCTTCTGGAACCCGCGCCCGACGAAGTGTTTCCGTTCGGAATCGTCGGAACGCATGGAGTCCAACCCCCGCTGCCCGGTGAACATTTCGCTGCACGAGCGGTCGCCCGCTCCTCGTAGCGAACAAGTATCCAGTCTTGTCCACCGCGAAGACGCGCAGGAGTGCTGCCAGTGGTTCGGCAACATCCACTTCGCGGACCGCAGCGGGTGTTTTGGGATCTTGTTCCCGACCGTGCCAGATGCTCCTCGTTACGTGAAGAACGCGGAAGTCCGGTGAAAAGTCGGACGGCTTCAGTGCGAGCGCCTCGCCTGCGCGTAATCCGGTCCCCGCAAGCAAGGCAAAAGAACCGCGAAGCGGTCTTCCTTGCGGAGAGTGGGTCCAGAGCGGCCCGGAGCAGTATCAGAAAAAGCCCCGACGCGAACCGTGGTATTGATAGTATTGACGAGGGCAGAATCTTTGAGCAAACACACTCTAGGCATCGTCGCAGTGGCGGTTGTTCTTCTGGCCTCTCTGAATGGTCTGGCTCAAAAGGTAACGATCGATTTCGCCAAGGGGACGGATTTCTCCGGGTCGAAGACTTATGCCTGGATCAAGGGGACCCCGGTCAGCAACCCCAAGCTTGATCGGTACATTATGGGCGTCGGAGATCATCAGTTGGAGCAAAAGGGACTCACCAAGGTCGAGGCAAAGGACGCTGATCTACTCATTACTTATCATGCGGCCAGTAATGCGGAGATAAATGCCACTATTCTGGACAACGATTCTTACGCACTCTCGCTCGGCCTTCCGCAGACGACGGTAGTTACATGGTGGGTCTTACCCCAGCAATCCACGGCACGCCTTATCCGTAAGGGCACTGTGGCCTTCGAAATCATCGACCGGCAGCGTCACCAACTAATCTGGACGGCGAGCGCAAAGGTCAACTTGGATGAGAGACGAAGCAAGGCTCTTGATCAACTGGACAAGGCTCTCATCAAGATTTTCGAGGGCTATCCGCCACGCTAGGAAATTGCTGAAGGACCCGCGTGCAACGCCGGAGGCTCATTCTTGTCAGATTTCGTCGTGGCTGCAGCGTGGACCCTGCGACCTGCCCATTTTTGTGCCCCCTCAGAATCAACACTCGTATAGTTCGAGAGTTTGTCGATGGCTTCACGCCGGAGCCTCCGGGAAACTAGACCCGATTCGGGCCAGACATGTCCCTTTGAACTAGCGGATTGCGGCAGAAGCCGCAAGCACAGGTCTGCGCCTGCTAATAATGTTCTATGTGTGCTGGTGTACCGCTTGACCCGAACAAAAACCAGCCACCGAGAGATCCCAATGAAGCCCATTCGTACGTTTAAGGTGCGCCCCTCGTTGCCGTCACCCTTACTGCCCCTGTTAGGAATTGCATACAACCTGCGCTGGAGTTGGGACCATGCCGCCGTCGAGGTGTTTCGAAGGCTCGACCGCGATCTTTGGGAAACGTCCGGTCGCAACCCCGTTCTTCTCTTGGGGAGCGTGGATCAAGCCGCACTGGAGGCGGCCGCATCCGATGATTCTTTCCTGGCACACATGAGAGGAGTTGCCGGCTCTCTGGACCTTTATGTTTCCGGTGAGGGTAGCTGGTACAAGCGCGAGCACGGCAAAGACGAACTACTGACTGCGTATTTTTCCGCCGAGTTCGGCATTACTGAGTGTTTGTCGATTTTCGCCGGCGGATTGGGCATACTGGCGGGGGATCACCTCAAGGCGGCCAGCGACCTGGGATTGCCGTTGATCGGGGTGGGATTGCTATACCAGCAGGGATACTTCCGGCAATTCCTCAACGGAGCCGGCTGGCAGCAGGAAGCCTACGAAGACAATGACTTCCACACCTTGCCCATCCGGTTGTTGCCGGAGGTGAGGGTTCAAGTCGATTTTCCCCATGGGCCCGTGGCCGCCCAAGTGTGGTCAGTGAATGTCGGGCGGTTAAAGCTCTTTCTGCTGGATACAAATATTGCGCAGAACAACGCTGAAGACCGCAAGATCACCTACCAGCTCTACGGAGGGGATCTGGAAATGCGGCTCAAACAAGAGATTCTTCTCGGCATCGGAGGCTATCGAACTCTCGAGGCGATCGGGCTGGATCCCACGGTTTATCACATGAATGAAGGGCACTCCGCTTTCCTCGGCCTGGAACGCGTAGTTCGGCTCATGGAGACGCGAAAGCTTTCCTTCCAGGAAGCCAAAGTCCTGGCTTCTGCGAGTCTCATGTTCACGACCCACACTCCGGTCGCTGCGGGCCATGATTATTTTCCTCGCGGAGTTGATGGAACGTTATTTCAAAGCATACATCCAGCGCCTTGGAATCAGTTCTTCGGAGTTTCTGGGTCTTGGGCGCCAAAATCAGGCAAACGATAAAGAGGATTTTTGCATGACCGTGCTGGCGCTGCGTCTCGCTTGCTTTAGCAACGGCGTAAGCAAGCTGCATGGGGAAGTCTCGAGGCGCATGTGGAACAACCTTTGGCAAGGGGTTCCCGAGGCAGAGGTCCCTATCCGGCATGTCACCAACGGAGTTCACTTTCGGAGCTGGGTCTCGTTCGAAATGAATCAACTCTATGACCGTTATCTGGGGCCGAAGTGGCGAGAAGAACCCGCGGACACGGCGCTATGGGGACGGGCCCAATCCATTCCGGCGGCAGAGTTGTGGAGAACGCACGAACGCCGCAGAGAGCGGCTTGTCGCTCACACGCGTCAACGCCTGCGGGCACAGCTCTTGAGCCGAGGCGCTGCCAAAGCCGCCATCGATGAAGCAGACGAAGTGCTCAGTCCAGACGCTCTCACCATTGGTTTTGCGCGCCGTTTTGCATCGTACAAGCGCGCCAATCTCCTGATTCGCAATCCCGAACGCCTGGCGCGCATTTTGAACAACTCGGAGCGTCCAGTCCAGATTATCTACGCCGGCAAAGCTCATCCCCACGACGACACCGGCAAGCACCTGATACAGGCAATCATCGAGCTGGCCAGGCGCCCGGAGTTCCGCAGAAAGATCGTTTTTCTGGAGAACTACGACGTCGCCACAGCGCGATACATGGTTCAGGGCTGTGACGTTTGGTTGAATACGCCAGTTCGGCCATTTGAGGCTAGCGGAACCAGCGGGATGAAAGCCCAGGCCAACGGCGTCCTCAATGTCAGCACCCTCGACGGATGGTGGGATGAGGCATGGGAACTCGGCATCCGCAACAGCGCCGAAATTGGTTGGGCCATCGGGAGGGGTGAAACCTACAGCGACTCGTCACGTCAGGACGACGTGGAAGCCGAGGCGTTGTATGGCCTTCTCGAGGGCGAAATTGTGCCCGCTTTTTATGAACGCCGCGCCGATGGCTTACCCCGGAATTGGATTTCCCGGATGAAGGCGTCGATCGCCGTACTGTGCCCCGAGTTCAATATGCATCGCATGATCAAGCAATACACCAATCAATACTATCTGGTGGCGCACAACCGCTATCGCGAGCTGAGCGCGGATGGAGGGTGCAAGGCGAAAGCCTTTACGGGATGGCTTTACAGGGTCGAAGCTGCGTGGCCTCGTCTCCGCGTCGAGTCGGTGGAGGACAGTGTTCTCGAGGTTGACTTAGGGGGGCAAGTCAAACTGTCGGCCCGCGTATTTCTCGATTCGCTAACGCCCGAGGACATTATGGTCGAGAGCATGATGGGGCGAGTCGGCGCGGACGGTGAATTGACAGACCTTGCCACGACTCCGATGCACGCTGGCGAGCAAAGCTCCCCCGGCAACTACCTCTTCCAGTGCGTAATTCAGCCTAAGGCTCGGAGTGGATTATATGGCTACGCCATACGAGTCTTGCCGAGACATCCCTCCGCGTTAAGCCCGTTCCTGCCAGGCCTGATTCTGTGGGCGGGAAATTGCCCTTCATAACGCCGCTGATTTTGCAGCGACAGCAGAAAGGGAATGGGGCGGTCTTTCACAGTATGCGCTTTCTCAGAATGGCAATGTGCGCGAGCGAGGACGCCTGCGCCTATCTTGATCAGGAGATGTTTTCCGAGGTGTCTGGGTCCGCGGGCAAGACTGCTGCAGTACCGTTCTGGGGTGAAGCTTCGGAGACGGGGGGCGGCTTGACTACGCTTTCCTTCACCGAACCATCGAGGATGCGGCTATTCAGGCAATAAAGCGCCAGCTCCAACCGATCAGCGACGCCCAACTTGTCGTAGACCTTGCGCAGATAATTCTTGACCACCTGTTCGGTGGTTCCGACCCGCGTTGCGATTTCCTTGTTCTTCATGCCCTGAGTCACGCAGGAAACGATCAGGGTCTCTTTCGGCGTTAACTGCACTTTGGGCCTGGGGGCCCCGGCGCGCGAGCCTTGAGTGCGATAGGCTTCGAGCACCCACTGGGTGGCACGGCCGTCCAACCATGGCTCACCCTTTGATACCTTGCGCAGACAGTCGACCAGCAACTCCGGCTCCACTTCACGCGAGACAATGGCATGCACCCCCCGGCGAAACAGTTCCAGGGTGAGATCCTGATCGGGCTCGGTGGTGACTACCACCAGCTTCAGTAGCGGGTTCTGCCGCAGCAGGTCGGCGACTGCTTCGATGGGATTCGACGCGATGGCGGCCTCAAAAAGCAGAACATCCGCAGAAAATTTCTTGGCGGCGGTCAAGGTTTGGGCCAGGGTTTCGGCCTGTCCGACCACGCGAACATCGTCTTCCAGAGCAAATATCTTGCGCAGTCCGGCGCGAAAGATCGCCTGCGTGTCAGCTACGATCACGCGGATGAACTGGCCGTTGCCGTCACCCTCGTGCAGCTGTTCGACGTCGACTCTCGCGGTAACCGGAGTGCTCGCCATCAGTCTCCTCGCCGTTCAGCGCGGTCAAAACGGTACTCATCAATCACCACGCCTACCCCGCGCCGGCCACTGTCCTCAAAACTGCGAACCACGCGGCCGCGGCAATCCAGCCTTACATCGGCCTCCGCGCCCACGACATCGGCGGGGAGCGAAATGGTGAAATCTACCATCGAGCCGACCGGCATCTCGGAGTCGACCATCTGAAACAGAACGCCATTGGCGGAAATGTTCTGGGTTTCAGTATGACTCTCGCCTGTCTTCGATTTTACAGAAATCGGCAGCTTGATCGGAAAGCGCATCGCGCCCTGCACTTCCGGATAGCGCGCGCGGCCGGCCTTGGGCTCAGCCGTTTCTGCTTTGGCTGACTCTTGCGCCTTCGGCTGCCCGTCTTTTTCTTCCGGGAAGCTATCCGAGTCCCCGTTCTTCATGAATGGGCCAATGTTGGACATTACGAGCGAAGACTACACCCCCGAACCACACCCGCAAAGTTACCGAAGTCATGGGACTGTTAGAGCTAAATTCTTGTGGGTCATGAACTTGCGGGTGGTTGTGGATACTCCGTGAGCAGCGTCACAGAGCCCTTGGCAATTGGCAGTTAGCATTGCCAGTCCTTGAACGGAGGTGGCGGATGAAGGACTTCAGAAACTTGAAGGTCTGGGAGAAAGCCCATGGCCTGACGTTAGCAGTGTATAAAGCCAGCGGTCGATTTCCACGGCAGGAACTCTTTGGGTTAACCAGCCAGATGCGTCGATGCAGCGCCTCCATCGGCGCGAATATTGCTGAGGGGTGTGGGAAGCTGGGAAACAACGAATTCCACCGGTACCTCCAGATCGCTTCCGGGCTCAGCCAGCGAACTGGATTACCATTTCTTATTGGCACGGTGACTTGGGGTTTTTCGAAGAAACGGATTATCGGCGACTTGCAAGCGAGTTATTACAGCTAAGAAAAATGCTTACATCATTGCTTCAGAAAGTACAAAGCGAACGTCTGGCGGGGCTAAATGCTAACTGCCAATTGCTAAGTGCTGCCCTTAGAATTTCGTTACTTCCGTGAAATTAAACTCCCTTACCTTCATTGCCGGCACCACCATGTCGAATGACTCCTCACCGCTGGCGCGCACTGGAGTTCCCATAGCCTCTACGTTCGACAGCATTTGTATCAGACTCTGATTAAAACGGAAGTTGCGAACTCCGTGGCGGATCTTTCCGCCGTCCACATAGAAGGTGCCGTCGCGGGTCATGCCAGTGAGAATTTTTTCGTAAGGATCGACTTCGCGGATGTACCACAGCCGCGTTACCAGAACGCCGCGCTCCGTCGAGGCGATCATCTGCTCAACCGAGCTCGGCTTCGGAGTTGTGCCGAATACGATGTTCATGGGAGCTTCGCCCATCTCATTGGGCAGTGGGAAGCCGTGCCCCGTGGGCGCGATGGGGCCGACCTTGTCTTTGTGTTCCGAGTGCTGCATCTTCGCTGCGGTTGCCCGCGCATACACCAGGCGCCTTACCACTCCATTTTCGACCAGGTGCACTTTCTGACGCCATACCCCTTCGCCGTCGAAGGGCACGCCCGATTGCAAGGGGTGGGCCACGTCGTCCCAGATATTGATGTTCTCACCGAAGAGTTTTGTTCCGACCCGGTTGTTCAGGAAAGAGCGTTGATCGAGAACAGACAATCCACCAAAGTCGAAGAACATGAAGCCGACAATGTCGAGCACGGCAGCCGGCTCGAGAATGACGGTGTATTTTCCGGCCGGGATCTCGCGCGGCTTGGCCGATTCGAATGCCTTGCGGGCCGCGGTTTCTGCCAACCCGGCGGCATCGAGGTTCGTGACCTTGGGAGAATTCGCTTTCTGCCAGCCCGAGGAATCGGCTGCCAGCATAGTGATCGAAATCTCCGACGAAGTCTGGGTGTGCCAGTCCGCCCGGCCGCGAGAATGGAAAACCCCTTCCACCGATTCCGAGGTCGAGCAAATGCCGGCCGTGGTGAGTTTATGGCGCTCCGCGATCGAAACTATCTTCTTGACGGTTTCCGCCCGCTCCTGAGGCGTGACGGCGGCAGTTTCGGTAAAGTAGCGCGCAGGAACCGCGGGTGTAGAGCGGGCGCCCTCGCCCGCTTCCGGCATCGGCAACAGCTCAGAATCGGGATGCTGAACCTTCGCCAGCCTCTCCGACGATTGCACGACTCGCCTCAGGCTTTCGTCGTCAAGTTTATTCGTCGTCGACCGAGCGGTGCGTCCGCCAAACACGGTTCGTACCGAAACCACACAGTTCTCCTCGGCAACATTTTGATGAATGGTGTTGTTGGCAAAGCGGGTAAGCGCGCTCTTTCCCCCAGAAAAGAGAACTTCGACCTCGTCGGCGGTCGAGCGCTTCTTGATGCGTTCGAAGATGTCGGCGGCTTTGTCTTGATCGAGCATTCAGAAGTTCGGTAATTAGCAGTTAGCACTTAGCATTTAGCCTGAAACTGTCTCACCCGGAACAGCGGCGCGGGCTAACTGCTAATTGCCAAGTGCTAAATGCTTCTCACGTCCCCTTATACGCACTTCCCACCTTAATATTGCGAAACCGCGCCGGCGCCGCCCCATGTCCCGTCCCCATCACCTGCTGGGGCTGGCCTTTCCCGCAATGCGGGGTGCCCCACACCACCCACTCGTTCCGCGAGCAGATCGCGTCCATCGCGTTCCAGAATTCGGTTGTAATTCCTGAGTACGAAGGGTTCTTCAGCATGCGCGTGCGTTTGCCGTTCTTGATTTCCCATCCCATTTCGCAGCTGAACTGGAAGTTGTAGCGCTTGTCATCGATCGACCACGACTTGTTAGTCTCCATGTAAATGCCGTCACCGGTATCCTCGATGAGCTGCTCGCGCGTCAACGGTTTCTCGCCGGGCAGAATACTGATGTTGGTCATGCGGATGATCGGCAGCCGGTTCCAGCATTCTGCCCGCAGGGTTCCGCCGGACCGATTCATGCCGATGTTGTGGGCGGTTTCGCGAGAGCTCAGATACCCCGTGAACAAGCCCTTCGTGATGATTGGCGTGCATTGCGCCGGCACGCCTTCTTCGTCGAAGGCGAACGTTCCCAGTCCCGGCCCGTGCTCCTGACGTGCGTCGGCGACAATGTTGACCAGATCGCTGCCATAACGCAGAGTGCGAAGCTTGTCGAGCGTCAGAAACGATGTTCCGGCGAAATTTGCCTCCATGCCCAGCACGCGGTCAAGCTCAATGGGATGCCCCACCGACTCGTGAATCTGCAATCCGAGTTGTGAGCCATCGAGAATGATGTTGAAGACGCCCTCCGGACACTGCTCAGCTTTGAGCAGCGCGACTGCTTCTTCGCCCACCCGGCGGGCGTTCTCCAGCAGCTTCAGTTCGCCAATCAGTTCATATCCTTTATTCTGCCACTGTCCGCCGTAGGAATTGGGATAGGAGCGCTTCTGAATCTCGCTTCCGGCAAAGGCGTAAGCCGCGTAGCCGACCCCGGTCGTGTATTTCGTCTGATGAATGTTGGCGCCTTCAGACGAGACAAACCATTGCTCCTCCCTCCGGAAATTCATGTTGGTCTCGGCCAAGGTAACGCCTGCAACCGAGCGCAGTTCCGAGTCGATCTTCAGCAGGAGATCGATGTTCTGCTCGACGGAGATGGTAAAGGGATCGATCCGGAAAGGGGTGGTCCACTCCGCAGTAACCGCCTTCTCCGGAGCCAACTCGATGTCGCGCTGCTTCACCCGCGCCGATGCCTTGGCGATGTCGACCGCGCGCGCGGCCGTGGCTTCGACTGCGCCACGGCTCAAATCGTCAGACGCAGCAAACCCCCAGGCCCCGTCGGCAACCACACGAACTCCCACACCGAACGATTCGGAATCCATTGCGCGACCCACTTTGCCGTTCTTGGTCGAGAGCGCGCGGCTGCGGTCGTCCGCAATGCGTGCGTCAGCGTAGGAAGCACCGCGTTGCGTGGCGATGTTCAGAGCCCAGGAAGAAATGTCTTTCATGGCGCTATTCAAATCTACCACGGAGATGCGGAGTCAAAGCAAAACCGCCCCCAAAAGCAAACGGGGCGGCAAAACGCCGCCCCGTTTGACTGAATGCCGAGTGCTACGTTCCCTCACTCCACCCCGCCAGATACTCTTCCTGCTCCGGCGTCAGCTTGTCGATTTTGATTCCCATGGACTCGAGCTTCAACTTCGCTACGCGCTTGTCCAGGTCATCGGGCACGCGATAGACCTTTTTCTCGAGCGACTTATGGTTTTTCACCATGTAATCGACGGAGAGCGCCTGGTCGGCAAAGCTCATGTCCATCACCGACGCGGGATGCCCCTCGGCTGCAGCCAGGTTGATCAGGCGGCCTTCGCCCAGCAGATTAATCTTGCGCCCATCTTTCAGCGAATACTCTTCGACCGATGTCCGAGTGGTGCGCTTCGACGAAGACAGCTTCTCCAGCGCCGGAATATCAATCTCCACATTGAAGTGTCCTGAGTTCGAAATAATCGCGCCGTCCTTCATCAACTCGAAGTGCTCTTTGGCAAGCACGTTCTTGTTACCGGTCACGGTACAGAACACATCGCCGATCTTCGCCGCTTCGCTCATGGACATCACGCGGAAGCCGTCCATCACCGCTTCCAGGGCTTTCGTCGGATCGACTTCCGTGATGATTACTTCGGCGCCGTTGCCGCGAGCGCGGCTAGCCAGCCCGCGTCCGCACCAGCCGTAGCCGGCGACCACGAACTTCGATCCTGCCAGCAGGAAGTTGGTGGCACGAATGATGCCATCGATCGTGGACTGCCCGGTTCCATAGCGGTTGTCGAACAGATGCTTGGTGTCGGCATCGTTGACCGCAACGATGGGGAAGCGCAGCACGCCTTCCTTCGCCATGGCCCGCAGCCGGATCACGCCGGTCGTGGTCTCTTCGGTGCCGCCAATCACATCGGCGAGCGCGTCCTGCCGCTTGGTATGCAGGATGGTCACGAGGTCAGCGCCATCATCCATGGTGATGTGCGGCCGGTGATCGATGGCCGCGAGGATGTGGCTGTAATACGTGTCGTTGTCCTCGCCCTTGATGGCATAGACGAGAATGCCGTGGTCGCGCACCAGGCTGGCGGCAACATCGTCCTGGGTGGAAAGCGGGTTCGAGGCGCACAGCACCACGTCGGCGCCGCCGTCGCGAAGGGTGATGGCCAGATTCGCCGTCTCCGCGGTGACGTGCAGGCAGGCCGAGATACGAATGCCCTGCAGCGGCTGGTTCTTGATGAATTCCTTGCGAATGATCTGCAGAACCTTCATCGATTGGTTGGCCCACTCGATGCGTTTCTTGCCCAGATCGGCAAATTCGATGCCCTTGATATCAGAATGCACTTGCGTTGGTGTGGTCGACATACTTCTCCTGTGGCGCTGAATTGATCTTGATTCTAAACCCTGGAAATCTGGTCTTTCGGAAACTTCCCTCGTAAACTGCGGGTGCCCCACTCTTTCGCGTTCTTTGCGAAAGGGTGGGACCAACGAACATCTACTTGTGAACCGCAACCGGCTGTCGCAGACCAGCATCGCTGGCCAGCTTCGCGGCCTTGTCCGTCAGCTCCCACGTGAAGTCGGGATCAGTGCGTCCGAAATGTCCATAAGCCGCGGTCTTGCAGTAGATCGGCCGCCGCAGATTGAGCGAATCAATGATTCCCTTCGGCGTCAACTTGAAATGGGCCCGCACCAGATCCGAAATAAGGGTCGTATCGACCTTGCCTGTCCCGAACGTCTCAACCAGTACGCTCACCGGATCGGCCACGCCGATCGCGTATGCCAGTTGTACTTCGCAACGATCGGCCAAGCCCGCCGCAACAATGTTCTTTGCGATGTGACGCGCCATATACGCGGCCGAGCGATCCACCTTGGTCGGATCCTTGCCGCTGAAAGCGCCGCCGCCATGCCGTCCCATGCCGCCGTAGGTGTCCACGATAATCTTGCGCCCGGTCAGCCCGGTATCGCCCATAGGCCCGCCAATCACAAAGCGCCCAGTGGGATTGATGTGGTATTTCGTATCTTCGTCGAGGAGATGAGCCGGAATCGTGGCCTGAATTACATGCTTGAGAATATCGCTGCGAAGTTCATCATTCCCCACCGTCTCCGAGTGTTGCGTAGAAATCACAACAGCATCCACCCGAACCGGCTTGTGATGCGCATCATATTCAACCGTAACCTGGGACTTCCCATCCGGCCGCAAGTAGGGGAGCTTCCCATGCTTCCGAACCTCTGAGAGCCGCATGCAAAGCCTGTGAGCAAAAGAAATAGGCGCCGGCATAAGCTCCGCCGTCTCATTACAAGCAAACCCAAACATCATTCCCTGGTCGCCGGCGCCGCCGGTGTCTACGCCGAGGGCTATGTCGCCAGATTGTTTGTTGATGCTGGAGATTACGGCGCAGGTGTTGGAGTCGAAGCCGTAGAGGGCGTTGTTGTAGCCGATCGATGCGATGGTGCCGCGGACCAGATTTTGGAAATCGACGTAGGCCTTGGTGGTGATTTCGCCGGCGATGACTACCAGGCCGGTTGCGGTCAGGGTCTCGCAGGCTACACGGCTGGAAGGGTCGTCGGTCAGGCAGGCATCGAGGATGGCGTCGGAAACCTGGTCGGCGATTTTGTCGGGATGTCCTTCAGTAACGGATTCGGAGGTAAATAAATGGCGATTCTTCGACAAGCGTTTCTCCTTGCAATATGGGCGTTACGTCTGGCGGGGGGCGATCAGCACGCGTCAATCAGCACACAACGGCCACACGAAATGCGTCTGTTTTGCGGTCCGTAAAAGGCTAACAGAGAACGAGCACAGGCGCAATGCTTTTGGGCTGACTTGCAAGTACCGGCAGTAAGCGGAGTTCCAACTCAGGCGGAGGGTTGTAACCGCGGGTTCAATGGGAGATTGCAGATCATTGCAGGGCTTTGCGGCTTGTCATTATTGTTCTTTATTGTTCTTCCTGACTCGGTTGGGTTTTGTACCGGTTTCTTCGTGCTAGCGGCTAAAAATCACGTACCTCCGCGGCTGAAGCCGTCATTGAAAGGGAAGCCCTTCATGCAGCGCTAAAGCGCTGCTCCACCCAAGAAAAGGTTTCTTCGCAAGCCAGTAAAAGCGGGCGCTAATACGACAGGACTGAAGTCCGCAGCGAGCAGCCGGGTTGGTCATTGCAATTGAGCGGGGGCTTCTGGTTTAGGAGCGGGTGGTTGCAGGCCATGGGCGTCAAAGATCAGGGTTTTGACTTCGCCGTAGTCCCCTTGAGGGGGTAATTTCTTGCCGTTGAATTCGAAATCCAGCGCGCCCACGTTGCCGGCGTGGATTACAACTTGGTTCTGCGCACGAACCGTCTTCTGGGCCGGGGCGGTCAGGAGAGCGCGGGTGACGACTTCGCCATCGACGGAGATGGACAGCCATGAATCCTCGCGTGCTCTGATCGTCACCAGAATTGTTCCGTTTGTGGGGACGGCGGGTTGGGGTTGGCTGGCGGTTGAAGGCGGAGGAGGCGTGGTCACCGCTTGGGATGGAGTTCCTTCGGCCGCCGCTTTGGTTGCAGTCGCTGGTTTCGCCGGCTTCGAGTCTGCAGGGGATGAATCCATCGACTCGGCCGGCTTCTGCTCGGCAGGAGATTGTTCTGAAGGCGCGGGCGGCGCGACGCTGGAAGGGTTGGCCGCAGCAGCAGAGTTCGCGGCAGGCGATGCGGAGTCATGAGCCGCGTTTTCCGATTCGCGGGAGTAGAAACCCCAGGCTGCAAAGCCTAATGCGACGATCAGGAGCACGACGGCGAACGTGCCCCAGGGGAGGCCCGCAGCGGCAGGGTTCTCTTCTCGCGACGGAGGGTCGAGAATCGGGGATTGGTCGTTGTTCCTGGCCAGTGGACCGGCTCCTGTGGCGGCCAGGTAATCGGCGATGGCCTGTTCTTCATCCATGTTCAGACAGCGGGCGTAGGCGCGGATGAAACCCTTGTTGAAGATGCCGCCGGGTAGTTGGTCGAAGTGTTCTTCTTCGAGCGCGCGAAGCATGCGAGTGCCGATTTTGGTGGTGAGGGAGATGTCCTCGAGGGAGATGCCTTGCCTCTCGCGCTCCTGTCTCAGTTGGGCACCGAACGATGACACGTGAAGGGTCTCCCGCGCTATTCACATTAAATATATGTTATGCGGGTGCCGGTCGTGAAGTTCGGTGTAAAGCAGCCACGGACTTGCTTGGATCGACGGAGATCGATTTCAAAGCTGAAAGCGACCGGAATCGCCACCATGGAGGAGTGTTGTGGGGAACCCTGTTAGGTGACAACGATCACAAACAAAAAAGGAGGGCCGGGTAATCATTATCATGATGAAGAGCGGGGCCTGATGCCCCCAGCAGGATTCTGAATCTGCGCTCGCAGTTTCAAAATCCGCAGCTCCTATCATGGACTCGGAGACCTCAGGAGCTATGGGGGCATCTTCTACGAGGTAACCTTTCACCTGCTCGAAGCCCACGTAGCGAATCCAGCACAGAGTCGTCGTTGCAGAGAGCCGTCGCTGTCAGCGCCTTCTCTGCTAAGAGCGGTTTCGCCATTCCATCACGTAGAACGGTGACGCTGGTCATTGCCCTGCTTACCCAAAGGGGGAAAAGCTTTCAGTTGAGGTTCCCTGAGCCCTTCGTTATTTGCAACTGGGCCCCGCAAGACTCAAATCAATAGAAAAGGTCCACCAAAATCAAGAACGCCGTTTATAGGGCGTCCTAGCACTATGAAATTTTGGCGGATTTCTCGCGAGTGAGTTTTTCAACAGCCACATCTCGATTACACTCACCGCACTGATATTCTCTGCCCGCTCTCTGCCACGCTTCAATTCCGTGCTGAAGTTTGGAGGGAAACAAAGCGGGAGGTTTGGGGTTTACTTCTTAGTAGAGTGCGCAAGTATGAGTCCGTTTCTCTTTATCATTGTGTTGACCGTCTGCCTAGCAGCCTCAGCGTCTGCATTCCAGCAGTCGACAAATCCATGGGCCACGATTCCGCGGCCGCCGCACGCGGTTTCAGCGCCATACGATTCGCAGGCCGAGCGCCAACTTCTTGACCTCGCGAATCATGCCAGGGCTGAGGCCGGTCTAGCGCCACTGCAAAGCGATGAAGGGCTGACCATGGCTGCACGGAAGCACTCGGCGCTCATGGCTTCGCAGAAGCGGCTTTCGCATGAGTTGCCCGGTGAGCACGCGTTGCCACAACGCTTGGCGGCTGCCAGCAACCTGCAGTTCAGCGCGGAGGGAGAAAACGTCGGTCTCGCTCCGGGCGCAGCCGAGGTCCACCGGGGCTTCATGAATTCTCCGCATCACCGCGAAAACCTGCTCAATCCCGATTACAATGCGGCGGGATTCGCGGTCGTCCGCAGCGGAAATATGATTTACGTAACGGAGGATTTCGGACATCGTGAGTCCGGCCCCTAGTCAACGGTTCATCTATGGTGAGCAAGAAAAAACGGTGTCCGACTCTCTTCGAGTCAGGGGACGCCCGGGCAGCCCTCCCGCAGAACTGCTCACTTAGGAATGTAAGTCCTCTTCTAATTCTTGTGAATGGAACGTCTGACCCGAGGTACCCTCAGCAACGTGCTCCTGCTGCGTGATTTTGCATGGGGTTACGAGTTGCTGGCGAAACATCGCGATATCACTCATTGGCGTGGTTTTCGAGTGTAATGCGGTTGCGACAAGTGACAGGAAAGCGCCCAGCACCGCGCGGGGAATGTCCTCACCTTGGTTGTTCAATTTGATGCTGCACTGACCCGGAAAACGTGCCCCAGGCAATCACTGTGAGCTTATGCTGTGCATCACATCTACATGCACACAACCATTCTCGCCGCTTTCTTTGAGTTCTCTCGCACTGTGTCTTCGATGTGCACCGCCGGCATCGTGCTTGTCCTGATTGCGCTGTGGGCCGCGAAGACCGATATTGCGGGGGCCCGCGGGCTCGACAAGATCGTAGCCTTGAGCAATTTGTGTTTCGCCGCCCCCTTGGCGGTCTTCGGCGCCCTGCATCTCGCGGCCGCTGAATCCCTCATGGCAATGGTGCCCTCCTATATGCCGTGGCGGTTGTTTTGGGCGTATTTCTTCGGCTTTGCGCTGTTGGCTGCATCTTTGAGCATTGCCACAAAAATTCAGGTGCGCTGGTCCGGCCTGCTGTTCGGGATCGCGATGTTTCTTTTTGTGGCGATGTTGGACATCCCGGGCTCTCTCGCCAGCCCCAGAGACCGGTTTGGATGGACATTGACCCTCCGCGAAATGTTGTTCGGTGGAGGAGGCTGGATTCTTGCGGGAAACGCACTGCGCGAACAAGGCCACGGGCAGGGCGGAAGCAGGCTCATCACCGTGGGCCGCGTGATAATCGGGATCGCCGCCATATTTTATGGCATTGAGAATTCTCTGCACACCGCGAACGTTCCCGGAGTCCCGCTCGAAAAACTTATGCCCGCGTGGATTCCGGGGCACGTGCTCATTGGCTGGCTGACAGGCGCAATTCTTGTGGTTGCTGGGGTATGCATTGTGCTGAACAAGAAGACCCGGATGGCGGCAACTTATCTCGGCACCTGGATTGTGTTGGTGGTTATGTTCATCTATGGTCCGATCCTGATCGCGGCGCTGTCCGACCCGCGCACCGGCGTCAAGATTGAGGGGATCAACTACTTCTTTGACACGATGCTGTTTGCCGGCGCGATTCTCGCGCTGGCCAGCGCGACGCCGCGCACGGATTAGGATGCTGCCAGCCCACCTGTAATGAAACCGGGGCCGCAGCAATGTTGTTCAGAGGCTGGCGCCTGGTTGCGCACGGGTGTTCTCTGGTGCGGTCATTTCATCGTCATACTTGACGCGACATTGCGTGGCTGTTGAAAACTCGAAAGGCGTGCGACCCCGTAGGCGCCTACGACGTCGAAGGCGTTGCGGAGCTTCGCTCCGCCTGGACGGACGAGGGCGTCCGCCCCTACGTGGTCAAAGGTTGGACGGGCATCCCCACACGGGCACGCGAATCCACAGGGGCTACGTGCCTTTACGGGTTCGGGTTACCTTGGTTCTTTGCCCGGACTTCCGGGGGCCGCTTATAATTTTTGTACTTCCGCTCCAGATTCGAGGTTGCTGTTCATGAGCAAGGCCCCCGAGGCCGATCATAATCGGCAGAATCAAGAATTGACCATCTTTCACGATGTGGCCAAGGCTTTGACCTCGTCGCTGGATCTCGACTCCATTCTGCAGACCATCATGGAGAAGATGGCGGAATATTTCCGTCCTGATACCTGGTCATTGCTGATGGTGGATGATGAGCGCGAGGAACTTTACTTCGCCATTGCGGTGGGAAGTGCATCTGAGGCGTTGAAGAACATTCGCCTGAAGGTCGGCGAGGGCATTGCCGGGTATGTGGCCAAGCATGGCGAGCGGCTGGTGGTTCCCGATGTGATGACCGATCCGCGGTTCGCCAAGCGCATTGATGAAATGACCAAGTGGGAGACGCGTTCGATTGTCTGCTTCCCGGTCAGCTCGCGGCTGCGCGTTCTCGGAGTGATTCAGCTGGTGAACGTGGACATGGAGCACTTCGGGGATCAGGAGATATTTTTCCTGCAATCTTTGTGCGATTACGCGGCGATCGCGATTGAAAATGCGCGGGCGGTGGAGAAGATTCAGGAGCTCACCATTACCGATGACTGCACCGGGCTTTACAATGCGCGGCATCTTTACAAGACTCTGGAGACTGAGGTTTACCGGTCGTCGCGTTTTGGTTACGAATTCACCGTCCTGTTTATTGATCTGGATCACTTCAAGCAGGTCAACGATACCAATGGGCATTTGGTTGGGAGCAAGCTGCTGGCTGAGATTGGGTATCTGATTAAAGCTCAGTTGCGGTTGATTGACTATGCTTTCCGGTACGGGGGCGACGAGTTCGTCGTTTTGTTGCCTCAGACTGGGAAGGATTCGGCTTTGGTGGTGGCGAAACGTTTGCGCGACAGCTTGCGGACCAGCATGTTCTGTAAAGAAGAAGGGCTCAACCTGAATGTGCGGGCTTCAATGGGCGTGGCTACCTATCCACACGATGCCAAGACGCCTCATGACATCATTCGGCAGGCTGATGAAATGATGTATCTGGTGAAGAATACTTCGCGGGATAATATTGGGATTGCGCAGCGTGGGGTGATGAAGTAGCTGTTGGCTCTCAGCTGTTGGCTCCTAAAGTTTGTAGCATATTAATTGCCATCTTAGAGCAAGAAACATTCACACCAAGAACCATTGTCATTCCGAGCGCCGTTCTTTGGCGCGAGGAATCTGCATTTTCGTGACTCCGAGCGACAGCAGATTCCTCGCTTCGCTCGGAATGAAAATTTAATTTTCGGAATGACAGTCTTAATCTGCGGGGACTGGGGTCGGTTGGGCGGCTCGGGCGGCCGGCTGGCGGAGCGGTGCGGGTTGCAGCCACTTGCGGATTTCCGGGATCGCGGCGCGGGTGGCTATTTCGCCGGCTCGTACCAGGGCGGCGCTGTGTTCGAAGGCGTCGTATTTGTAGCCGTAGACGTCGGGTTCAATCACCATGTCCGCGGCTGCTTTCCACTGGCTGCTGTTCATCTCCTGGGCTATCGCAAAACATTGTCCGATGACATCGAACAAGTGGCGCGGGCCTTCGCCGTCCGTCCATTTTCCCTTGAGATGCACGGCCAGGACCCGTTCCGCGCCCATTTGCCGCAACGGCCGGGTGGGTACGGTGTGGGATAGCATGCCGTCGATCAGCAGGCGGCCGCGAATCTTTACCGGCAGGAACATTCCCGGATAGGCGCAGCTGGCCCGGACGGGATCGATCAGCGGGCCGGAATGAAATACTACGCCCTCGCCGGTGGAGAAATCGGTGGCGGTCACGGCCAGGGGGATGCGCAACTCTTCGAAGGTTTTGACCTTGAGGAGGTGACTCAGGAATCCGATCATGCGCGAGTTGCTGGCGAAGCCGTAGCGGGAGAGCGTCCAACTGGCAATGTGCTTGAAGCGGACGCGGGCGGCAACGTGTTCCAATTCGGCGGCGGAGATTCCGCTGCAGTAGGCGGCGCCGATGAGAGCTCCTACGCTAGTCCCAGCAATGCACCGGATGGGGATGTTTTCTTCTTCGAGGACTTTGAGAACGCCCACGTGGGCGATGCCGCGAGCAAAGCCTCCACCCAGAGCCAGACCGATACCGACGCTGGCTGGTCGTGATCCCGGGCCCGAGGGATACCCGGAAAGGCCGCGTCCAAAGGCCTGTACCGAACGAATAATCTTGTCCAGACTCTTCACGGGGACCTCACACCATCCCGGTTTGCCCGGCGACTCTTACCCGCTACCTAGATCCGGTACCCCGGCCTAGGCTGGCAACTAAGATGCCACTTCAAGAGCAATCGTTTCATAGGCCGGTTGGCCGCGCCAGATTACGGCTGCGGGTTACCCAGGGTTACCGGCCCGGACTTATGGCCAGTGACTAACCCCTGTGTTTCTGATAGCTTAGAGGATATGATTCGAGAGGTTTCGGCGGGCGGCGTGGTAGTTCGGCTTACCTCGGAGGGATGGCAGATGGCGGCCATTGAGCCTCAGAAGGAGTCTACGGTGGTTGTCGCCGGACCTGGCAAGAAGGAAACATCGCAAAAAATGTTACTTGCCCTGCCCAAAGGTTTGGTCGATCCTGGGGAAAAACCTGAGCAGACGGCAGTCCGCGAGGTGGTGGAAGAGACGGGGCTGACGGCCGATGCGGTGACCAAACTCGGCGACATCAAGTATGTCTACGTGCGCACCTGGGGAGATAAACAGAGGGTTTTCAAAATTGTCAGCTTTTATCTTTTTCGTTACCGGGCTGGCGAAATCGACGAGATCGCCCCGGAGATGCGCATCGAGGTGAAGCGTGCGCTGTGGATTCCCCTGAAAGACGCGGTGCGTAAGCTGGCTTACCGAGGTGAGAAGGATATGGTTCGGCGGGCGCAGGATTATGTGAAGGCGCACCCGGAACTTTAGCCAGAACAGCTCGGGCAATACGTCACGCGCATCTGTGATCTGTAACCTTGACTGCAAGTCGGCTCAGGTCTATTTTGAATTCAACTTGATTGAGGCGCGTGCCGCTGCCATCCTCACCCCACATCTAATGCGGCACGCGCCTGCAGTGTTTCTGGGGGCTTTTCCTTTCCCAATTGCTTGGTGGTCGAGGCTGGTAAAAATAACTGAATGATGGATAAACTGCTTGAACAGGTCTTTTCTCTTGCGCACGCAGGGGGCGGCGGCTAATTCGCTGACACGCCATGCTTTGTCAAATGTGAAGAGGTTGGAAGTCCAGAGCACGCGCCGGGAGGCGCCGCGGAAAATATGACGCTTTACGGCGCGCCTCAAGGCGCGCCCTGATACGAATCTCAGAAGTTGTGGTTGCAGCCGGTAAAGCTTAGACGTCTGCGTCTTCAGGATCGGAGTGATTTGATTGATGAAACACATTCACAAAGTCGCTGTCCTTGGTGCGGGGACCATGGGTGCCCGCATCGCTGCCCACTTCGCCAACGCGGGTGTCCCCAGTTATCTGTTCGACATTGTGCCGCCTGACGCGGACGGGCCGGCTCGAAACAAGATTGCCTCTGCCGGGCTTGAGGCGGCGAAGAAATCGAAGCCGGCTGCTTTCATGGAGCCGGCGCTGGCGCGCCTTATCACCGTCGGCAACTTCGACGATGACCTGAAGCGGTTGGCCGAGGTGGACTGGATCATCGAAGCCGTGGTAGAGAACCTTGATCTGAAGCGGGCTTTGTTGAGGAAGGTGGAGGCCATCCGCAAGCCCGGGACCATCATCACGACCAATACCAGCGGGCTGCCGGTGGGAAAGATTGCGGAGGGCTTCTCTGACGACTTTCGGCGGGCGTGGTTTGGGACGCACTTCTTTAACCCGCCGCGGTATATGCGGCTGCTTGAAATCATTCCTACTCCGGACACTGACCGGGACGCGATCGACGCGGTTAGCCGCTTTTGCGACATTCATCTTGGAAAGGGCATTGTTCTTGCCAAGGACACGCCGAACTTCATCGGCAACCGGATTGGGACGTTTTCGGTGTTGAATGTCATGCGGCTGATGCAGGAGATGGATCTGAGTATCGAAGATGTGGATGCGCTCACCGGGCAGGCGGTGGGCTGGCCGAGGTCTGCGACGTTTCGCACCATTGACTTGGTTGGACTGGACATTTTGGGGCACGTGGTCAGCAACATGAAACAAACTGGCGGACTGGAGGGTCCGCCCCACACCAGCGAGTTGCCGGATTTTTACAAAAATATGCTCGAACGCAAGTGGCTGGGCGACAAAACAAAGGGCGGTTTCTACAAGAAGGTGAAGGGTGGCGTTGGTGGAGAAGACGAACGCCTCGCCCTTGATTGGAAGACGCTCGAGTACCATCCGCGGCTGAAACCTAAGTTTCCCGCGCTCGACATGGCCAAGAACGTTGAACAGACTGGAGCACGGGTTCGCATGGTGCTGGGATTGGATGGCAGCGGCCCGCAGAAGAATGATCGCGCGGGTGCTTTTCTGTGGTCGGCGTTGTCCGATCTGTGGACTTACTCGGCCAACCGCATTCCGGAGATTTCTGATTCCATCGTTGAGATCGATCAGGCGATGCGTCTCGGCTTCAACTGGGAGCTTGGTCCGTTCGAACTTTGGGACGCGGCCGGCGTGGAAGCCACGGTCGAACGCATGAAAAAAGAAGATCGTCCAGTCGCGGCGAATGTCGAACAGTTGCTGGCTTCCGGCAAGAAGGCCTGGTATCTGGACGATCCCAAGGCCGCCTCTGGCCGCGCCTACTGGGATTTGAAGGGCGCGAATTATGAGCCGGTGAAAGTCTCGAGTGGCGTCTGGTCAGTCGAGGTGGCGAAGAAATCGAACGGCGTCGTGAAGAAGAACTCCGGCGCGTCGCTGGTCGATCTTGGCGATGGCGTGGCCTGCATTGAGTTTCATTCCAAGATGAACACCATCGGCAGCGACATCGTGCAACTCATTTCGCAGACCTTGAAGCCCGGCGGGCCCGGCGATGCATTCGATGCGTTCATCATCACGAATGACGCCACGAACTTCTCTGTCGGCGCCAACCTCATGCTGCTGCTCATGTCCATCCAGGAAGAAGAATGGGACGACGTCGACCTCGCCATTCGCACCTTTCAGAACATGACGCAGGCGATCAAGTTCTCTCCCAAGCCGGTCGTGGCGGCGCCTTTCGGACTGACGCTCGGCGGAGGCACGGAAATTTCCCTGCACGCGCCTGCGCTTCAGCCCCACGCCGAGCTCTACATGGGATTAGTCGAAGTCGGAGTCGGCCTGCTTCCTGGAGCCGGGGGCTGCAAGGAAATGCTGCTGCGCGCGGTCGACAGCGCGGAATCCATTCGTCCCGGCGGGCGAGGAGAATCCGTCGAACTGATGGAGGCAATGAAGAAAATCTTCGAGACCATCGCGACCGCCAAAGTGGCTACGTCCGCCCACGAAGCTCGCGGCCTCGGCTTCCTAAGAGATTCCGACAGCATCACCATGAACCGCGAGCGCGTGCTCTCCGACGCCAAGGCCCGCGCCCTCGAACTCGTCCGCGCCGGATACGAGCCCCCACAGGCCCGCACTGACATCCCGGCCCCTGGAGAAAACATTCTCGCCGCGCTCAAGATGGGCGTTCATCTCATGCGGCAGGGCGAATTCATCACAGAGTACGAGGTCAAGCTGGCCACCAAGATCGCCGAAGTGCTGTGCGGCGGGAATGTGACCGCGGGAACGCCGGTGAGTGAACAGTACATCCTCGATCTGGAGCGAGAGGGTTTCAAGTCGCTGTGCGGGGAGAAGAAGACTCAGGAGCGGATTCAGTACACGCTGAAGACGGGGAAGACGCTGCGGAATTGACAGTTCCGTTGAGATGTGGACTCAGCGAGCACAATCTGAGGTGGCCTCATCTCCTGTTTGCTTGGTATATATGAATGATATATACTTAACGGAGGAATGAGGCTCCGAGAGATGCCGAAGACCGACATTGCGAAACTTTTCCAGAACGGCCGTAGCCAAGCGGTGCGTCTGCCACGGGAGTTTCGGTTCGAGGGAGATCGGGTGCGCATCCGGCGGGTGTCCCAGGGAGTACTTCTTCAGCCGCTGATCCAAAACCCGAAAGAATGGTTCCGCAAGCTTGATGAATCGAACTGTGAGCCGTTCCCGCTTGGCCGCCGCCAGCCCGCCACTCCCAAACGCGAAGTCTTCAAGTGAGCTACCTCCTGGACACCAACGCCTGCATTGCCCTGATCAACGGCATGCCTTCCTTGGTCCGTACCCGGTTCCAGAGGGCGGCCGGCGAAGGCAAGCACGTCTGCGTCTCCGTGGTGGTTACTTTCGAACTATGGTATGGCGTCGCGAAAAGCGCGCGCCCGGAAATAAATAGTCAGCGTCTGGAGACTTTCCTGACTGGTCCAGTCATCGTGCTTCCCTTCGACGACGAGGACGCACGAGTAGCGGGTTCGATTCGAGCAACTCTCGAAGTCTCGGGCAAGCGCATCGGCGCCTATGATGTTCTGATCGCCGGCCAGGCGCTGGCTCGCGAGCTAACATTGGTCACGGCGAATGTGTCCGAGTTCTCGCGGGTGAAGGGGCTAAAATGGCAGGATTGGGCAAAGCAGTAGCTCTATGCGCAGTTTCTCGCGCAACAATCATTCAATCAAAAATCATCAATCAACAATCTAAAATAGACGAGGGAGTTTTCTATGCGTGAAGTGGTCATCGCTTCTTCTGTCCGCACGCCCGTGGGTCGCGCTTTCAAAGGCGCTCTCCGCGCTACCCGTCCCGATGAACTTGCTGCCGTTGCAATCAAGGGCGCGCTCGAGCGCGTGCCGCAGATTGATGCCAGGGAAATCGAGGACGTTATCCTCGGCTGCGCCATGCCGGAGGCTGAGCAAGGCATGAACGTGGCGCGCATTGCATCGCTGCGTGCGGGCTTGCCCGTCGAAGTCTCGGCGCTGACCATCAACCGTTTCTGTTCGTCCGGTCTGCAGGCGATTGCCATGGCGGCGGAGCGCATCATGAGCGGTGGGGCGGAAATCATCGTGGCTGGCGGCACCGAATCCATGTCCATGATCCCGATGGGTGGACACAAGATTTCGCCTAATCCCTGGCTGGTGGATCACTATCCCGATGCGTATCTTTCCATGGGACTCACGGCTGAGAGGCTGGCGCAACGCTTTGCCATCACGCGGGAGGCTGCGGACGAATTCTCGTATCACAGCCACCAGAAAGCGCTGGCCGCGATTCAGACCGGCAAGTTTGCTGACGAGACCGTTTCCGTGCCTGTGAGCTTCACCACGCCTAATGGCTCGAAACCTAAGAGGCAAGAAATCGTATTCAAAGTGGATGAAGGCCCGCGGACCGACACTTCGCTCGAAGCGCTGCTCTCGCTCAAGCCAGCATTCCACGTAAGGGGCACTGTGACCGCGGGCAATTCGTCACAAATGTCCGACGGCGCTGCGGCGGCCGTGGTCATGTCTTCGGATCGCGCCAAAGCTCTCGGCATCAAGCCTCTGGCACGTTACGTGAGCTTCGCTACTGCGGGATACAAGCCGGAAGAAATGGGTCTCGGACCCGTATTTGCGATTCCCAAAGCCTTGAAGATGGCAGGGCTCAAACTTTCCGACATTGACGTGATTGAATTGAATGAGGCCTTTGCCGCCCAGTCCCTCGCCGTAATCAAAGAAGCCGGGCTCAATCCCGAAAGCGTAAATCCCAACGGCGGAGCGATTGCGCTGGGGCATCCTTTGGGCTGCACCGGGGCGAAGCTTACGGCTGCGATCATCCGGGAAATGAAGCGGCGCAACGCGAAGTACGGGCTAGTGACCATGTGTGTGGGCGGGGGCATGGGTGCGGCTGGGATTTTCGAGAACCTCAGCTGAAACCACGAGCGTTAACCACAAAGGACACAAAGTTTCACAACGGAAAAGCTGGAGCAAGTCGAGCAACCCCGGGTTTCCCTTTGTGAACCTTCGTGTCCTTTGTGGTTAATGCTTTTTCTTCGCGGTTGTGACATCTGACCTAGCTATGGGCGGCTCGATCGAAGACCATTGATGCAAACATATGGCCACTGCGCCAATCCGAAGGAGTTCCGCCAACGAAGTCAGCCACGCGATTATCACCGCCGCCATGCGAGTTCACACTGAACTTGGACCGGGATTGCTGGAAAGTACATATACGGCTTGCCTGCAGCATCAACTGCACGAGGCCGGGATACGGTCGGCAGCCCAGGTTGGATTACCGGTCGTGTATCACGGAGTGAAGCTCGAACTCGGATATCGTATGGATTTGCTGGTAGAGGCGTTGGTCGTAGTGGAAATCAAGTCAGTCGACGCTGTATCACCGGTACATCAGGCCCAGCTACTTTCGTACCTTAAGCTCAGTGGCAAATCGGTCGGACTGCTTATAAACTTCAATGTTGTGCATTCGAAGGACGGGATTCGACGGTTCGTCAACGGCACCGGTTGGAAATAAGAAAGGCGTGAACCACAAAGGACACGAAGGTTCACAAAAGTTCCTAAGCCGGCTTTCCTTTGTGAACCTTCGTGTCCTCTGTGATTAAAAGGGGTTGACCGAGAATGGCGACGACTACGGCAGTTCCGCAGACCAGAATCTCTGGCGGCGGCTTTCTTCTTGAAGAGCGCAAGCCCGACGAGGTTTTCACGCCTGAAGACTTCACCGAGCAGCACCTGCTCATCAGCCAGACGGCGGAGGAGTTCGCAGTCAACGAGATCGTCCCCAACATCGAGAAGATGGAACATAAGGACTTTTCCATCACTCGAGACCTGCTGAAAAAGGCCGGCGAACTCGGACTGAGCTCAGCCGAGATCCCCGAGGCCTACGGCGGCCTCGAGATGGACAAAGTGACCGCCGCTGTCATTGCCGACCACATCGCAAAATATGCCGGCTTCGCAACCACCTGGGGCGGACACACTGGCATTGGCACGCTGCCCATTGTGTATTTCGGAACGGAGGAGCAGAAGAAGAAGTACCTGCCCCGGCTGGCCGCGGGGGAGATTATTGGCGCTTACGCTTTATCGGAGGCTTCTTCTGGTTCGGACGCGCTGAATTGCCGGGCACGCGCGGAGCTTTCCAAAGATGGCCAGCATTACATTCTCAACGGCGAGAAGATGTGGATCACCAACGCCGGATTCGCCGATTTATTCACCGTGTTCGCCAAGGTTGACGGGGAAAAGTTCACGGCGTTTCTGGTCGAGAAGTCTTTTCCTGGATTTGCCATCGGGGCGGAAGAGCACAAGATGGGCATCCGCGGATCATCCACCTGCCCCATAATCCTCAATGACTGCAAAGTCCCGGCCGAGAACATGCTCGGCGAAATCGGCAAGGGACACGTCATCGCCTTCAACATCTTGAACGTTGGCCGCTTCAAGCTGGGCGCAATGTGCGTCGGCGGGGCGCGCGTATCGTTGGGGAACGCGATCGGCTACGCCAAGCAGCGCAAGGCGTTCGGCAAAGTGATCGCGGACTTCGGTCTGGTTCGCGAGAAGCTGGCGAACATGGCGGTGGGCATTTATACCGGGGAGGCTCTGGTCTATCGCACCGTTGGCATGATGGACGTGGCGCTCTCCGAGGTCGACAAGTCTCGCCCGGACGCCGCGAAAGAAACCCGCAAGGCCATCGAAGAATATGCGGTCGAGTGCTCCATCATCAAGGTCTGGGGTTCGGAGATGGTCGACTACGTGGTCGATGAGACCGTGCAGATTTACGGGGGCTACGGCTTCGTCGAAGAGTATCCGGCGGAGCGGGCTTACCGCGATGCCCGCATCAACCGCATCTTCGAAGGGACGAACGAGATCAACCGGCTCATCATCACCGGCTTTCTGCTGAAGCGCGCGATGTCGGGCCAGTTGCCACTCATGCCCGCGATCAAGAAGTTGATGGATGAAGTGTTGTCCGGACCTTCCAATGGTGAGGAGCTCGAAGGCCTGCTCGCGGAGGAGCGCAAAGTGGTGATGTCAGCCAAGAAGCTTGGTTTGTTTGTCGCCGGCGCCGCCACGCAGAAATATATGCAGGCGATTCAGGATCAGCAGGAGGTTATGGGAGCGATTGCTGACATGGTTATCGAGACCTACGCAATGGAGTCGGCTGTACTGCGGGCGCAGAAGATTGCGGAACGCAATGGCGAAAGCGCTGCGTCCTTGCCCATTGCCATGACTCGCGTTTATCTGTCCCAGGCGATGGAAAAGATTGAAGCCGCGGCTAAGAAAGTAATTGCCGCCGTGGCCGATGGTGACATGCTGCGCACCCAGTTGGCGATTTTGCGCCGACTGGCCAAACATGAGCCGTTCAACACGATTGCGTTGCGCCAGCAGATCGCGCAAAAAGTGATTGAGCGGGGGAAGTACACGCTGGCGTAGAAGCGTTTTACTGCTGAGGCCCGTTACGGATTGTCATCCCGACCGGAGCTTCTCATTCCCGAAGGGATTGAGAAGCGGAGTGGAGGGACCTGCTGTTTCGGGCAGGCTACAGCAATCCTTCGCTGACAATCCTACCTCCACACAGGGAGAGCACGGAACTCAACGACCGCGGGCGAGGGCGCCCGCGCCGCACTCGATCAAGCTGGCTTCTTCAGGCTCTCCATTACGCTTTGGATCAGCTCTTTCGCGTCGGTTAGATTTTTCATGACCATCTGAATGTCCATCACCGGCTTGCCCGGCCAGCGCTGGCTTTGGCAATAGACCCCGTGTTGTCCGACGAGCGCCATGGCGTCGGTAATCATGTCCATGGTGACGGCCAGACGTCCGCGCGGGACGCCCATCATAGTTTCGTAGTGTTCCAGCTCTTCCTGCTTCTCCTCGAATACCGGCATGGTGAGATTGTAGCAACCGCCCTGCATGGCGCATAATTGCGGGGCTTGCTGTCCAAATCATTCATCGGTACGTCAAAGCATTTAGCAATTGGTACTTGGCTTTTGGGCCAAGCAAAGTCGCGGTACGCACTCACAGTTCTAAGTGCCAACTGCCAAGGGCTAACTGCTCACCTAGGAGAAAACATGCAGAAGCAAATTGTATTTCTGACTTCACTGTTGCTCGCGTTTACCGTGCTCGCCTCATGCCAGGAGAAGAGCAAACCCAGCCCGCCTGCCCAGGCGCAGTGCAAGTTCTCGGATGGCAAGACGATCACGATCAACTATTCCAGTCCGCGCGCCAAGGGCCGCAAGATTTTCGGGGAGCTTGTGCCTTACGGCGAAGTGTGGCGGACCGGGGCGAATGAAGCCACCACGTTTGTTACCGATGCGAACCTGAGCCTGGGCGGCAAGGATGTTCCAGCGGGCAGCTATACGATCTTTACCGTCCCCAACGCCGACAAGTGGACGCTGATCGTTAACAAGAAAACGGGCGAGTGGGGCATCCCTTATAAGTACGAAGGGGACGAACTGGCGCGCGTGGACATGAAGGTCTCAGCCACGCCATCGATGGTCGAGAACTTTACCATCGCCCTTGCCTCCATGGGCGGCAGCTGCACTCTGAGCATGAGCTGGGAGAACACGCAGGCTTCGGTCAGCATCAGCGAAAAAAAATAACGACAAACCACAAGGCACGAAGTATCACAAAGGTTCGCATGCCCAGGTTTCCTTTGTGTACCTTCGTGTCCTTTGTGGTTAACGAATTTATTGGGCGGGCTTCCAGCGCAGGACAGGCTTTCTGGCGGCGGCCACTTCGTCCAGCCGCGACACGCGAGTAGTGTGGGGCGCAGCTAGCACCATCTGCGGATCTTCTTGTACTTCCTCCGCGATCGATTTCATAGCCTCGATGAATAGGTCCATCTCTTCTTTGGACTCGCTTTCCGTGGGCTCGATCATGAGCGCTCCCGGCACAATCAGCGGGAAAGCGGTCGTATAAGGATGGAAGCCGTAATCGATGAGCCGCTTGGCGATGTCCATGGTCTTCACGCCCTTTTTCGCCTGCAGCTTTGTCGCTGAAGACCACTTCGTGCATGGTGGGCGTGGAATAGGGCAGATCGTAGACACCTTCAAGCCCCTTACGAATGTAATTGGCATTCAACACCGCGTCTTCGGTTGTCTGGCGCAAGCCGTCGGGCCCGTTGGCCAGCGTGTACGCCAGGGCGCGGACAAACATTCCAAAGTTTCCATAGAAAGCACGCACCCGGCCCACCGACTGCGGCCGGTCGTATTCAAAACCCAAAGTGCCGTCGGCCTTGGTGATGACCACCGGCGTCGGCAAGAATGGCTCAAGAATCTTCTTGATTGCCACTGGCCCCGACCCGGGTCCACCGCCACCGTGGGGCGTCGAAAATGTTTTGTGCAAGTTTAGGTGCATCAGGTCCACGCCGAAATCGCCGGGACGCACTTTGCCGACCAGCGCGTTCATGTTGGCGCCGTCCATGTAGAGCAGGCCACCCTTAGCGTGCATGATGTCGGCGATCTTGTGAATCTCCTGCTCAAAGACGCCGAGCGTATTGGGATTCGTCAACATCAGCGCGGCCACGTCTTCATTCATCTGCGACGCGAGGGCGGCAACATCGACCATGCCTTGCGCATTCGATTTCAGATTCTCCACGGCGTAGCCGACCATCGCGGCAGTTGCCGGGTTGGTGCCGTGCGCAGAGTCGGGAATCAGAATCTTCTTGCGGGGAGCGCCTTTCGACTCATGGTACGCACGCACCATGAGCAGCCCCGTCAACTCGCCATGCGCGCCGGCGGCAGGCTGTAACGTGATTGCGTCCATGCCGGTGATTTCGATCAGGCATTCGCTGAGGGTTTGGAGAATACGCAACGCGCCTTGCGAAACCTTCTCCGGTTGATACGGATGCCCGTTGGCCAGTCCATCCATACGCGAAACCACCTCGTTCACCCGCGGGTTGTACTTCATAGTGCACGAGCCCAACGGATACATACCGAGATCGATGGCATAGTTCCAGGTCGAAAGCCGCGTGAAGTGGCGGATGATTTCGATCTCGCTCACCTCTGGCATGTTGCCCAGGTCTCTTCTTTCGCTGGACCCCAAAAGCTTGGCCGTATCCACTTCGGGCACATCGAGCGGCGGCAGCTTCCACGCGGCCTTGCCGGGCGACGACTTCTCGAAAATCAGCCCTTCATTCTGATTGATATGGCGGGTGGCTTTGCGAGTCATGTGCTTCATCGCGCCACCTCCTGAACATCGGCTTGTTCTTTGGCGGACTTCGTCGGCGGCTCGCTTTCGGCCAACGATCCGACTGCAGTGTCAATCGCGGCCCGCGTGGTCATCTCGGTGCAACACCACAGCGCCGCGTTGCCGAGTTCGGGATAGAACTTCTTGAGTGGAAGTCCGCCCACGATCTTGTGCTCCAGAATCCGCCGGTTGATCGCGTAGGGATCTTCGCTGGTCTGCACTACGAACTCGTTGAAGCGGGGCGCGCCCGAGAACAGGACCTTTGCATGTGTGCCGAACTGCTGCGCGGCGTATGCGGCTTTCGCCAGGTTCTGTTTTGCCAGCTCCCGCAGGCCGACTTTTCCGTAGATTGTCATGAAAATATTGGCCATCAGCGCGATCAACGCCTGGTTCGTACAGATATTTGAGGTCGCCTTCTCGCGCCGGATGTGCTGCTCGCGCGTGGCCAGCGTGAGCACGAAGCCGCGCTTGCCGTTTCTGTCCGTCGTCTGACCGACGAGCCGGCCCGGCATCTGGCGCACGTATTGCTCGCGCGTGGCGATCACGCCGCAGTAGGGTCCGCCGAAGCCGAGCGGAACGCCGAACGATTGCGCTTCCATGGCAATGATGTCAGCTTGCCGCGGTGGTTCGACGATGCCCAGCGAGACGGCCTCCGCAATCGAAACCACCAGCATCGCACCGCGTTTATGCGCGATCTCAGCAATCGCGGCCACGTCTTCAATGGTTCCAAAAAAATTCGGCGATTGAATCAGGACACACGCTGTGTCCGGCGTGATCGACTTTTCCAGTTGATTCAAGTCCAACCGCGCATTGTCCGTGAATGGCAAGGTGGCCAGCGGCATGCCCTGGTGATGAGCGTAGGTGGCGAGGACTTCTCGGTATTCAGGATGAACACTGCGAGCGATCGCCACCGAGTGCCGCCCGGTCAACCGGGAAGCCATCATTACCGATTCGGCGGCGGCTGTGGATCCGTCGTACATGCTGGCGTTGGCGACTTCCATCCCCGTCAACTCGCAGATCATAGTTTGGAATTCGAAAATAGACTGGAGCGTGCCTTGGGAGATTTCTGCCTGATAGGGGGTGTAGGCGGTGAGAAACTCTCCCCGCGAAATCAGCGAATCAATAATCACCGGGCGATAGTGATAGTAAGCGCCGGCGCCGAGGAACGTGGCAAAGCCGTCGCCGTTCTCGCGCGAACGCTCGCGAAAATAGTCTACGATTTCGGACTCGGCCATCTGCCGAGGAACCTTCAGATCCCGATTGAGCCGGTATTCAGCCGGAATGGGCGCGAACAAGTCGTCAATCGACCGCGCACCAATGGCTTTCAGCATGGCTTCGCGGTCGGCAGGAGATTTCGGCAAATAGCGCATAGGGGTTAGATGTAAGTCGAAGTCAGGTTGATTGCCATGTTCCTACCCAAGGGCTTGAACCACAAAGGACACAAAGGTTCACAAAGGAAAAATCAATAGCAAAGGCAATGAAGCATGAGGACATGAACTTCCTTTGTGAACCTTTGTGTCCTTTGTGGTTCACGCCTTCTGCTGGCCGCACCAGACTATCCGCCTTCTTCGGCTACGAATTTCTCGTAGTCGGCGGCAGCGAGCAGGCCATTCAACTCATTCGGATCTTTGAACGTCAGTTTGATCATCCAGGAGCCATGCGCGTCTTTGTTGATCTTCTCCGGGGCGGTCGCCAGTTCGCCGTTGATCTCGGTCACGGTGCCGGAGGCCGGAGCATATAGGTCGGATACAGCCTTGACCGACTCGACTGAGCCAAACGTCTTGCCCGCGGTAATCTCCGTGCCCGGCTTGGGCAGTTCGACGAAAACGATGTCGCCGAGGGACTCCTGCGCGTGATCGGTAATGCCAATGGTTGCAATCTTGCCGTCGGATTTGATCCACTCGTGTTCTTTGGTGTATTTGTAGTCGGTTGGATAGGGCATGACAGCTTCTGGCTCCTAGCTCTTAGCTTCTGGCTTCTAGCTCTTCTTCGGACGCTTATAAAACGGTGTTGGCACAACTTGGGCTTTCACACCCTGGCTGCGGATCTCCACCTTGACAGTTGATCCCACACTCGTGAACTCAGGCGGCACATAGGCGAGCGCGATATTCTTCTTTAGAAATGGGGAGTGCGATCCGCTGGTTACGTAGCCAATCTCGCGTCCGCTGGCGTCGAGCACTTTGTAGCCATCGCGGGCGATGCCGCGCTCAATCATCTCGAGTCCAATCAAGGTCCGCTTCAGGCCTGCGGACTTCGCTTTTTCCAGCGATGTGCGGCCAATGAAGTCCGATTTCTCCATCTTGCAGAAACGATCGAGTCTGGCTTCCCATACATTGATCGTATCCGAAATCTCGTGTCCGTAGAGCGATAGCGCGCCTTCCAGCCGCAAAGTATTGCGCGCGCCCAAGCCGCAGGGGAGAACGCCGAATTCCGTTCCCGCCTCGAGCACCTTGTTCCAGACCATGGCGCTGGTGGCTTCGTCGGCGGGCACGTAGATCTCGAATCCGTCTTCGGCGGTATAGCCGGTGCGTGCGATCAGAATATTCTTAAGCCCACAAACCGTCCCGCGCGTCACCCAATAAAACTTCACCGCGGAAAGATTCGCGTCGGTAAGCTTCTGCAGCAGGTTCACGCCCTTGGGCCCCTGGATCGCGATCTGGGTAAAGTCGTCGGAAAGATTTTCGACTTTGCATTTAAATTGACTGGTGTTGCCGCGCACCCAATCAACATCTTTCTCCCGCGTGCCCGCATTGATCACGAGCAGGTAGTCGTCTTCGCCCAGACGGTGCACGATCACGTCGTCGACAAACGTCCCCTGCGGATAGAGCAGCGCCGAATACTGCGCCTGTCCGATGGCGAGCCGCGAAGCGTCGTTCATCGAAATATGCTGGACGGCGGCCAAAGCCTCCGGCCCCTGCAACCGAATGTCGCCCATGTGCGAGACGTCGAAAATGCCCACGCCAGTTGCGCACCGCATTGTGCTCGGCAATAATGCCGCCCGCTGACGGGTATTCGACCGGCATGTCCCAGCCGTTGAAATCGACCATCTTCGCGCCCATCTGGCGATGAACGGCGTTGAGCGCGGTCTTGCGAATGGTCGGCGTGGTCGCTGAAACAGCGGACAATGGTCCCTCGATCAAAGCAGTGGGCTGCTGGGATGGTGAAACTCATTACCCTAACATGGGTATGGCAAGCGCTTCAACCGGGGCGAGGTTCTGGTAGTGGGCTGGTTCTGTGAATCCCCGCGAGCAAAATGGCATCTAACGTGCTAGAGCGGTCAAGCACGAAAGGGTGGGTTATGGGATGTGCCAAATAATGCGATGGCGACATACTTGATTAATAGATGTTAACTCTGGCATGATCGTGCTATGCGTAAACGGTCAAGCATGGATATCAACGAGATGGCAGCCAACGTTATTGACAAACTCGGCCAATCAGGAGAAAGTAAGCCTTCCCCCAAACGGCACCGCAAAAATCCTGCCGCAGTTTTGCTTGGCAAGCGCGGCGGCAAGAAAGGCGGCCCTGCCAGAGCGAAGGCTCTTTCTAGCGAAAGAAGGACGGAGATCGCAAGAATGGCCGCAGTTCAGCGATGGGCTAATCGACCAGATGTCACAGAACAGTAGCGCCAATGTAATTATCATTGAGCAGTTGAGAGAACGGATACGAACCCTTGAGAGTATTACGGACGGGGACGTAATCGTAGTTTGTGCCCCCATTCGTTTCGGTCTAGATGGCGTAATCCGTGGTGCGATAGAGCGTCTACCAAAGCGGCGTCGGAAGCTTTCCGTCATATTGGAAACGGAGGGCGGGTACATCGAGGTAGCCCAGCGAATCGCGCAGATTTTTCGACGATATTATCGAACTGTCGATTTCATCGTTCCGAATTACGCATATTCTGCGGGCACGGTTCTCGTCATGGCGGGGGACGAGATATTAATGGACTATTTCTCGGTTCTCGGTCCAATCGACCCGCAGTTGCCGAAGGAAGACAAGTGGTTCCGGCCCTTGGATACCTGGAGCAATACAAGCGATTGATTGACAAATCGGCAGCCGGAAATTTAACAACGGCGGAACTGGCATATCTGATTAATAAGTTCGACCCCGCCGAGCTCTACATGTACGAGCAGGCGCGAGAACTTTCCATTTCGCTGCTAAAGGAATGGCTGGTTAAGTACAAATTCAAGAATTGGCGGAGGACGAAAACTAGAAAACTCAAGGTTACAAAGGCAATGCGAGTGAAGCGCGCAGAGGAGATCGGCAATCTGCTCAATAAGATCGACAAATGGAACTCCCACGGTAGGGGCATTCACATGTCGATTCTCCGTCGCGATCTAAAGCTGGTAATCGAGGATTTTGGCCGGAACCCAAAGCTGAATGCTGGCATCAAAGAGTACCATCAGCTTTTGGAAAACTATCGTTTCACCGTCCGCCAGCAATATGTGGTACAAACAAGAGAGGAATATCTTCCGTTGATGTGGTGATGAACATGCCTAAGAAAATACAACTCGATGTCGAAAACATCATTGCCAACAACCCGAAGATTGATCGCGAGGCATTTCAGAAAAGTGTTGAAATTCTGAAAAAGCTCGAACAAACTGGCGTTGTTAAACCATCGACCTATAGTTTAGAGACACCCGATTCCAGACGCCATGTGAAGTATTATCATGACGAGAATCAGGGTACTACGCTACGCCTTAAAGGGCGCTAGCTCGCTGTTTTTTATTTCGACTTAGCTTAACCGCTCAAGCATTTCCCATGAAATTGCTTGAGTGTTGAGAAACGCGCGCAAGTTGTTTCGGCTCTAATCCATACGTGCCGCCGCGTACCCCGGACCTTAGCAGATGAAATTCAGGTTTGGGGGTGCCCCGTTCCTTGCGGTTTTCGCAGTGGGCGGGTGCTTGCGTCACGCGGTGGTCTCAGGTTCATCTGCATGCGGTTACAATCGTTCACCACCCCCCATCCGGTGGGATCAAGCTGCAAACCTCCTGTATACTCGCGCAACGAAAAGCTCCGGGCACCCGGCGCGCTTTAACACAGGGTGCAAGCCGACTGGCCACGACTTCGGCGCGGCCGGCGGCATAACCTAAGGCGTCAGGCCCACAAGAACAGGGAGAGCATCTTGGCCGCAAGAATTCTCATGGTTTTAAGTGCGAGCATTATCTTTACGCTCGGAGCCGTCCACCTCGGCTATACGTTCTGGGGGCCACAGCTCACGCCTCGTGACCCGGCGCTGCAAGTCAGCATGAACCAGATTTCACCAGTCATTACGAAAGAAACAACCATGTGGCGGTGTTGGGTGGGCTTCAATGCCAGCCACAGCATGGGACTTATTTTGTTTGGCTTGGTTTTCGGTTTTTTCGCGTTGGCTCACGGTCAACTCCTCTTTCAGTCACCGTTCCTGCTGGTTGTCGGGCTGGCAATGCTTGGTGGTTTGGCTGTGCTCGCCAAGGTTTATTGGTTCAGTTCGCCTTTCACAGGTATCTGCATTTCTTTGGCCTGCTATGTCGCCAGCATTGCGCTATCGCGCGCCTGACAGTGCGCTCCGGCCTCGCTCCCCGCTCCTTGCGTTTTTTGCAGGGGCGGGAGGGTTGACAGTCGCATCTTCCGCTTGGTTTTTCTGTCGGCGCATGCACCCGCCCCTTGCAGACAGCGCAAGGAGCGGGGCACCCGCATCAACCAGAATGCTTCAGGCGAGACGGCGAGTCGCTAATCTGATGTCCCTGTGTCTTTGCGTGAACATGTTTTGGTACGATTTGCGTGGGTTCTCGCGGCCATGCCGCAGGCAGCAGGGGTCACAATGGATTATTCAACCTCGGATGCGATCACGACTAAGCGAGAAACCAAAAGGTGGCAGTTTGCAGTTGCTTCTGGCATTCTCGGTTGGATACTAGATGCGTTCGACTTTTTTGTAATTATCTTCCTCTTTGACGGACTGGCCTCCCACTTTCATGTCAATAAAGTTGCCATTGTCTATACCTTGACTCTGACGCTCGCAATGCGCCCAATCGGAGCCCTGATCTTCGGCACACTCGCGGACCGATTTGGACGCAAGCGCCCTCTGATGCTGTGCGTGGCGTATTTCTCAACAGTCACCGTGCTCAGCGGTTTCGCGCCGAGTTATACATCGTTTGTAGCGATGCGGGTAATGTACGGCATTGGTATGGGTGGGTACTGGGGCATTGGAGCGTCGTATGCAATGGAAAGCGCTCCGCGACGCTTGCGCGGAATGCTCTCCGGCGTGATGCAGGGCGGTTATCCCTTCGGCTATTTGCTCGCAGCCGTCGCTATGCAGATGGTGGTGCCGAATTGGGGTTGGCGGTCCATGTTTGTGGTTGGGGCCCCGGTCGCGGCTCTCATCGTGGCTCTGACGTTGCTTGCCCCAGAGTCGGAGTCATGGCGACTGAATCGCGCCACATCACTCCGCACGATCTTCTCAACTCTCTTCCAACACACGGGCATTTTTGCTTATCTGTTGTTAGTGATGACCGCCATGACCTGCCTTTCCCACGGAACACAAGATCTCTATCCGGACTTCTTGAAGGCGATTCCGGGCCTGCAGGGGCAACGAATATTCGGCATGCAGATGTTGTTTGGTATCCCAGTCATCTACAACATTGGTGCCATCCTTGGGGCTTTCTTCTTTGGGCACATATCTGAAAAGATTGGCCGGCGGCGAGCTGCCATGCTTGCGCTGACGCTGTCATTGATTTCCATACCGGCGTGGGCGTTTGGCTCGTCGCTGTTAGTGCTGGCTCTTGGTTCGTGCTGCATGCAGACAGGGGTGCAAGGAACTTTTGGCGTTATTCCTGCGCATCTGAACGAACTCTCGCCGGATGCTGTTCGTAGTCTGTTTCCGGGATTCGTATATCAGTTGGGAGTGCTGATCGGATCCCCAGCCGTTACGATCGAGTATATCTTGCGCGACCACTTGGGCTATCCGTGGGCGCTGACGGCGTTCGAGCTATGCGTCATCGTATCGTTGCTATTCATCTTTGGGTGCGGGCCAGAGCGGCACGGGCGCAATTTTTACGTTGGTCAAGGACACTTGGCAGCCTCTAGTGGAGCCTGATGCCCCAAGTTCGCGCCGGGTGCCCCGCTCCTTTCCGCTTCTCATTCCTTTCGGGATCAGAAGCTCCGGTCGGGATGACAAGTCTTAAGGAATGGCTTATGAAGCGATTTCGTCGCGGACATCTCACGGACCCAGCCGAAGGGTAGGCTGGCGGGTTCCCTCAGGGGCTAAGGCGCGCATTCTTGGTGGGCCTGAGCGGCACGGCTGAAGCCGTGCCCTTCCCAACACCGGATAGCGCTGCCATCTTTGTTTTAGGGCTAGCGTCCGGCTGCGGCGGCGCGGGACTTTGACGGTTTGGCGCGGAGGAGGTGCCAGGCTTCGCGGTAGCGTCCGTATTTCGATTTCTTCAGGTGGGGTGAGAGGCAGACTTGGCCTTTTCTTTGGAATGCCGGGTGCCCCACTCATTGCCGGCTTTTGGCAAGGGGCGGGTAACGGCGGCAAGTCCACGGGTCGACGATTGTCACCATGCGGACGAACGTGAGGCCGCAAACCTGACGCACGCACCCGCCCCTTGCGAAAAAACCGCAAGGAGCGGGGCACCCCAGACCTGCATTTCATTTTCCAAGGTTCGGGTCACCCGGCAAAGTGGCGCCTTCTCGGTGAAAAAGATCGAGCATCCACACTCCTTTTCCCTGTTGTGCGGCGCGGACGAATCCAGCCGCCTCCAACACCGCGGCCATACGTTGTGGCGGGTGAATGAATGACCGAAAGGCGTTGCCGCTTAGCTTTTGCCAGAAGTTCAGGACCCCGCTGAAGGTACGCGTGTACCAACGATCGCGGGGGTAGGTTAAGGCGACCAACCGGCGCGCTCGGGCGGCCACGCCGCGAAGCAGTGCCTCGGCATCGGGATAGCAGCAGACTACGCGGTCAAGGGTCACCACATCGGCATCGGCGAGTGTGGGTGCAATTGCCGCGAAATCGCCGAGGACGAACTGAGTGGGACGTGATCCGTAGCGTGATCCGACCTCACGGCGCGCAACCTCGAGATAGGCGGGCGACGCTTCCACGATGGTAGCGGAGCGTACGTCCGCAGCCGCGAGTTCCATGCTGATGACCCCAATCCCGCCACCAACGTCCAGAATGTCCGCACCCTGGAGCGGCCAGCGCCGGAGTTCTGACAATATGAGCTTTGTGACAGCCGCCACACCACGGCGCTGATAGCGCCGCAGATCACGTTCTGCCACTTTTCGATCGAACTTCGCCTCGGCAGCGCAATATCGGGTGCAGCACACCATGCAAGAGGACCTCGGGCCGTTTAACGTCCACGGAATTAAACCTCTCGTCAAGCGTGCTAGTCAAGCGATCAGAGGTTCCGGCCAATAAAAAGGCGCGACCCGGGGGGCCGCGCCTCAGTTAATCGTTATGTTGTTATTATATCACTTTGAAATAGGTAAGTATGCCATGGTTCCGGATTTATTTTCTCAATGAATACATGAGGATAGGCTCGATCGCGTAGGTTTTGCCTATTGACAAGAATTTGGGACTGGCTCCGGGAACAGCAGGTCCCTCGACTTCGCTTCTCATCCCCTTCGGGGATGAGAAGCTCCGGTCGGGATGACAATCCGTAGAGAAAATACACTTGTGAAACGAATCCTTTCGTGCCGAGTGCTCCGCTCCTTGCCGGTTTTTGC
>CAWGBX010000002.1:0-206759 GCA_963820925.1 uncultured Acidobacteriota bacterium | reverse complement strand
TTCGCAAGCTGCGCGACCTAGCCGCACTGCCAGACGTAGCACTGAGTGAGCGCCTGGGCCAGGACGGAATGTGTCTGCAAAAACTGGCGCGTGGCGGACACTTCGCGCACATTGGTTCCAGTCGACGCGCCGCTGATGTTCGAAGAAGCCATCGAATTGGAATATCCATTGGCGCTCCTTGAGCCGCTGGCATTTCTGCTTGGACAGCTATTGGAACATTTATGTGCCCGTCTGGCCGCCCGCGCTGGCGACCCAAGAATTGCGGCTATGTTTGGAATTGGAGAATGGTAGCCGACGGAAGATCCCGCGACAAATGTGGCGGGCCTCGCCCGCGCAGGCGCCAAGCTCGACTATTCCAGCGCACCCTGCGCTTCCCGTCCCCTTGCTCGACTCCAAAACCTTTCTCAAGCTATTGCAGCTTGATCTGAAGGCCCACCCGCCCGGCGCTCCCATCGTCAAAATTCATTTGGCGGCGGAACCGGTACGGCCGCGGCCGGCACGGCGGGACTCTTTCTTCCGCCCGCGCCGAGCCGGAAAAGCTCGAACTCACGCTGGCCCGAATTGCCGGCATCGTCGGAGAAGGAAAGTCGGCTCCCTGCAAATACTGGACACTCATCGTCCCGAAGGATTCCGCATGCAGCACTTTGTTCCCAGCGATCCTTGTGGGCTAAAGCCCGTTTCGTTTTAAACATACAGTTAGTGCAAGGCTGAATCCCCGCTCCACCCAAGATCAGAAGATTGATGCTGCCGATGATCTCGTGACTGCGCTGCGCATCTTCCGTCCACCAGTCGCCGTCGTGGTAACCATGCAGGCGGCAAACCAGCGTTCATCAACTGCCCTAAAAGCAAAGCAATGCAGGGAGAAATTCTCTGGGCTGCTGGGCCATGGCGCTCATCCGGAGACTGGTGGGAGCAGGAAGGATGGGCGCGTGATGAGTGGGATATCGCGATGCAAGGAGAAACGGGCATCACTTTATATCGCCTGGTCCGCGATCGACTGACCGGAAGATGGTTCGTGGAGGGAACTTACGACTAGCATTTAGCACTCGCCTTAAAGTTTCGTGCGCTGCTTTTAACTGAGTGCTGAATGCTTCTTTTGAATGTACATCGAGCTCCACTCTCGTTCTGCCTTCAGCTTCCTCGAAGGGGCTTCCCTGCCAGAAAGTCTGGTCGCGGCTTGCGCCAACTTGCAAATACCGGCCATGGCGCTGCTTGATCGTGATGGCATCTATGGCTCTCCGCGTTTCCACATGGCTGCGAAAAAAGCGCGGATCAAGGCGCACATCGGGGCCGAGGTGACATGCGAATTCTTTTCACCACACAGACACAGAGACACAGAGAAGAACACAATTCCCAGAAATCAAATAGACCATCAACAATCCAAAAACAAAGATTCCTCTGTGTCTCTGTGTCTCTGTGGTGAATTTCGTCTTCCTCTGCTCGTTTCTTCCCGCGTTGGATATCAAAATCTCTGTCGCCTGATTACGAAAATGAAGCTGCGCTCGGCGAAAGGCGAAGGCGCAGTGCGGGAAGTAGAACTGCGAGAACATGCTGCCGGATTGATCTGCCTCACGGGCGACGACGACGGCCCCCTGGCTTTTGCCCTCGCTCATGGCGGCCTCGATAAAGCGCGCGTCTCCGTCGAGCAACTGATAAGCATTTTTGGACGGGGCAACGTGGCCTGTGGAACTACAGCGGCATTTTCACCGCGAGCAGAAGCCGCAATCGTGCCGCCATCGAAATTGCCCGCTCGCTCCAGCTTCCTTTACTCGCGACCAATGGCGTCAGTTACGCCACCGCTCGCGAGCGTGAACTGTGCGATGTCTTCACCGCCATTTGTCACCATCGCACGCTGGCTACCGCGGGACGGCTGCTGGCGCGCAATTCCGAGCGTCACCTGAAATCCCCGCAAGAGATGCAAGCACTCTTTGCCGACCTCCCTGAGGCCATAGCGAACACGGTGGAACTTCTTTCCGGCTCGCGTTCACTTTCAAAGACCTGGGATATGAATTCCCCAGATATCCCGTGCCTGAAGGCGAGACCATGATGTCGTTCTTGCGAGAGCGCACCGGGGAAGGATTTCAGCAGCGCTATGGACGGGCCACGTCAGAACTGCAAATTCGCGCCCGTCGCCAGATTGAGCGTGAACTAAAGCTCATTGAAAAGCTCGCCCTCGCCGGCTACTTCCTCATTGTCTGGGATCTGGTCCGCTTGCCGCGAAGAAAACATCCTGGCCCAAGGACGAGGTTCCGCTGCCAACAGTGCGGTCTGCTATTCGCTGGAATCACCGCGGTCGATCCCGTCGGCATGGAACTGCTCTTCGAACGTTTCCTTTCCGAAGAACGCGGCGAGTGGCCAGACATTGACCTTGATCTTCCCAGCGGCGACCAGCGCGAACGCGTAATTCAGTATTTATACAAACGCTACGGCGAACGCGGCGCTGCCATGACTGCCAACGTAATCACTTATCGCAGCCGCATGGCTTCGCGCGAAATGGGCAAGGCGCTGGGTTTTGATCCGGAGACCCTCGACAAGGTATCGGCTGCGGTTTCCACCTGGGAATATCGTGACGCCAACGACACCTTCGATCATCGCTTCCGCGATGCGGGATTGGATTTGAATCATCCCCGGCTGCGCAAATATTTCGAGCTGTGTGTCGCGGTGCAGGATTTGCCGCGTCACCTCGGCCAGCATTCCGGCGGCATGGTGATTTGTCAGGGACAACTCGACTCCGTTGTGCCTCTAGAACCTGCCTCGATGCCGGGCCGCGTCGTAGTCCAATGGGATAAAGAAGACTGCGCCGACTTGGGCATCATCAAGGTAGACCTGCTCGGCTTGGGCATGATGGCCGTGCTCGAAGATTCCCTGCAGTTCATCCACAATCATCACGGCGAAGAAGTAGATCTCGCCCACTTGCCGCCCGACGATCCTGACGGTGTATTCCGCCCTGCAGAAGGCAGACACCATTGGCATGTTTCAGATCGAGAGCCGGGCGCAGATGTCTTGCCTGCCGCGCCTGCGTCCAAAATGTTTTTACGACATCGTGGTGCAAGTCGCCATCATTCGCCCAGGACCAATCGTGGGCCAGATGGTGAATCCTTATTTGCGGCGGCGCATGGGACGCGAAGCCGTGAACCACCTGCATCCGTCGCTCGAACCCGTACTGGCGCGCACTTTGGGCGTACCCCTGTTTCAGGAGCAATTGCTACGTATCGCGATGGTGGCCGCCAATTTTACCGGGGGCGAAGCCGAAGAACTGCGCCGCGCCATGGGATTCAAGCGCTCACAAGCCCGCATGAAAGACATCGAGGCCCGGCTGCGCAGCGGCATGGAACGCAACGGCATCTCACGTGAAGCGCAGGAGCAGATTATTCTTTCGATAACTTCGTTCGCTCTGTACGGATTCCCCGAGTCTCACGCCGCCAGCTTTGCGCTCATCGCCTACGCCAGTGCATATTTGAAATGTCATTATCTGGCCGCCTTCACTGCTGCCCTGCTCAACAACCAACCTATGGGCTTTTACCGTCCAGCCACAATCGTCAAAGATGCGCAACGGCACGGTCTGAAAGTGTTGCCGATTGATGTGATGAAATCAGAATGGAAGTGCACGTTGGAGCCGTCAGCACTTAGCACTCAGCACTCAGCCAGTTCGGGGGTTGGGTCAGACGCTGACAGTGTGGCTCTACGCCTCGGCCTCCGCTATGCTCGCGGATTGCGCGAAGAAGCCGCCCAAACACTGATTCGTCAACGAAACCTCGCTCCATTCACTTCGATTCGCGATCTCGTCCACCGTGTGCCCGATTTACGTAAGGATGAGTTGAATACGTTGGCGGAAATTGGAGCACTGAATGAAATCAAAAGCTGTGGAGATGTAGTTAGCTCTGTCTCCACAAAACTCCACCGCCGCGATGCCCTCTGGCAAGTCGAACGCGCCGTCCGTCATTCCGGCCCATTGCTCGACGAACTAACCGAGCCCGACGCCAACTCCCCGCTGCGTCCCATGAACCAGGAAGAACGCCTAGTCGCAGACTTCCGCGGCACCGGCATGACGGTCGGCCCGCACCCCATGGCCTATCACCGGTCACGGATGGAAGCAATGGGCATCCACAAAGCCAGCGAACTCAGCCGCATCCCCGACGGACAATATTTGCGTATTGGAGGATGCGTCATTTGCCGCCAGCGTCCCGGCACCGCCAAAGGTTTCGTTTTTCTCAGTATTGAGGACGAAACCGGCGTAGCCAATGCGATCGTGACGCCAGATCTGTTTCAGAAAAACCGGCTGCTGTTAAGTTCCGCGCAGTTCCTAATGGTGGAAGGAATCCTGCAGAATCAAGACAATGTCATCTCCGTGAAAGCCGAGCGCGTCTTGCCGCTTTCCATCACCCGCGCCGCAACCAGCTCGCACGACTTTTATTGACCGTTATTCACAAAATCAATGTTTCAGAGAGATTAATTCTTTCCATCTTCCGCACAAATTCACCGCCTTTCGGTTTATTATTACCACATACCACTACAGGCATTTTGTGGGGGTTCATCAGGTCCGGACCCAGCGTACGCGACCAATCATAAACTATTCTAATTCATGGACTTGGCAGTCCTAAGGAGCACCAATCATGGCTAAAGCAAAGACTCCCCGCACCCCTAAAGCGACTAACAATCAAGTCATCACCATGCCCGAAGCTGGCTCCATCCCTCTGGTTCGGAAGACCGCGCCGGCGAACAACTCCTCAGCTGACTTGGAAGTGAAAATCCGCGAGCGCGCGTATCAGTTGTATCTCGAGCGGGGAAGCACCCCTGGCCACGAAAATGAGGACTGGCTCAGAGCCGAGCGCGAAATTCTCGCCCGTCAAAGCCATCAACAGACCGCATAGGTTTGAGAAATTCCGCCAACTTGGCTTGAGCGCACGCACACGTGTCTTCAGGCGCGGGGGAATTTCTGTGCTTAAAAATCCAACCGAGGCTTGCTGGCGCAAGTCGCGGGGCCGCACACAGGAACAATCGAGTATCCGCTCCGACAAGTTTGTGCTTATACTCGCCCGTAACATATAGTGAAGTATCACTGGCCTTGGATTGCTCAATGTCCCTTCGCCGAAGGAACCGCCCAGGCCGGCTCCGAACGCCAGTAAAGCGAAGGAACTCCAGCAGCTTTACCCGGCTTCGTGGTTGCTTCGGTGGATTGTTTCTGAAAAAATACGGCTAGGATTCCTCCATGTCGCAGATAGGCAGTTTTGCCCTGCTCCTCGCGCTGGCCCTGTGTGCCTACTCTTTCCTGGCGGGTCTGCTGGCCCTGGTCCTCAAGGGACCGGGAGCGGGACGATTAGGTGAAACCGCGCGCCGCGCCGGGATTGCCAGCTTTGCGGTAGTTTTCCTCGCGGCCGTGGTGCTGGTGGTCGCAGCTTTTCAGAATGACTATTCCATCGCCTACATTTTTCATCACAGCAATCGCGATCTCCCCGCACCCTACAAGTTCGCCACCCTTTGGTCAGGTCAGGAAGGATCACTGCTGTTCTGGGCGCTGCTGCTCTCCGCCTACGGCCTAGTCCTCAGGCTCCGGTACAAGACCGATGTCCGCCTGTTTGCTCATGCTTCGGTCATCATCGCCGCCGTCCAAGTCTTCTTTTTATTACTGTTGAACTTCGCTGCGAATCCTTTCGGCGTGATGCAAGGCTCGTTGCCCGCCGATGGCAACGGACTCAACCCGCTGCTGCAGTATCCCGAGATGGTGATTCATCCACCCATGCTGTACCTGGGCTACGTTGGATTCACCGTTCCGTTTGCGTTCGCGTTGGCGGCGCTGATCATGCGCTATCCGGGTGAGAAGTGGATCCAGATCACGCGCCGCTGGACCATGGTGACCTGGGGATTTTTGACTTGCGGAGTTTTTCTCGGTGCCCACTGGGCCTACTCCGTGCTGGGATGGGGTGGCTACTGGGGATGGGATCCGGTCGAGAACGCCTCGCTCATGCCGTGGCTAACCGGCACCGCCTTCCTGCACAGTGTCATGATGCAGGAAAAACGCGGCATGCTGAAGACCTGGAACATGTGGCTGATTTTTTCTACCTTCATGCTTTCGATCTTCGGCACTTTCCTGACCCGCAGCGGCGTGGTCAGTTCGGTTCATGCTTTCGCGCAGTCGTCGATTGGCGATTGGTTCGTTGCGTTTCTCGCGATCATATTCGCCACTTGTCTTATCTTCTATGTGAAGAACCGTTCGCACCTGCGCACTGAGCACAAGCTGGAATCGCTGATCTCGCGCGAATCGAGTTTCCTGTTCAACAACCTGTTACTACTGGTCGCCTGTTTCACGGTGCTGTGGGGAACGCTCTTCCCGGTGCTCTCGGAGTGGGTCCAGGGAACTAAAGTTACCGTCGGACCACCGTTCTTCAATCGCGTGAATGTGCCGGTCGCGTTGCTGCTTCTCTTACTGACTGCAGTCGGCCCGTTGCTCGCGTGGCGCCGAACATCCGTCGAGAGCTTGAAACGCAACTTCATGTGGCCGGCAATCGGCGCGCTGGTCACGGGCGTGCTGCTGGTCGCGCTCGGCATGAAGCCATGGACGGATGTTTCATACTTCTACTCGCTGATGACCATCATGTTGTCAGTGCTGGTGGCGCTGACCGTAATTTCCGAGTTTGTCCGAGGGGGCCGCGTGATTGGCCGTCATACCGGCCAGAATCTTTTCGCCTCCATGGTGCAACTCGCGCATCGCAACACCCGCCGTTACGGCGGCTACATCGTTCACTTCGGCGTAATCGTCATCATGATCGGATTCGCCGGTTCGGTGTTCAACCAGGACAAAGAGAAGGAAATGGGTTTCGGCGACAAGATGACTATCGGCTCTTACACTCTGGTCTGCCAGTCTTATACCCAGGATGACAATCCGAATTACGGCAGCGAGTGGGCTGTCATGAACGTCTTCAAGGGTGGAAAACAGATTGCTACGCTGAACCCCGAGCGGCGTTTTTACAAGGCGAGCCAGCAGACTTCCACTATGGTCGCCAACCGCTCAACCCCTCAAGAGGATCTGTACGTGGTCTACGAGGGCCAGAATCCGGAGACGGGGCGTCCCATCATCAAGGTCCATCTGAATCCTCTGGTCATGTGGATTTGGGTTGGCGTGTGGATCATCATCGCCGGCACGGTCGTGGCCTTGATCCCCAATGCAGTACCGGTGCGGGTTTCGGCCCCAGCTCGAATGCGAGCTGAACCGGTGGGAGCGGGAGACTGATGCTGGGGAAGCCAAATTGCTGACAAACTCTCTGTTGTTGGCATCCCGATCGAAGCAAGGGATCCGCAGTTCTCGGCCTTCAAACGAAACAGCAGATTCCTCGTCGCGTGCGCTCCTCGGAAGGACAAAATATTTTTGGCGCCGAGGCACTCAGCTGATCTTGCTGACTCTCGCCGTATTTACCCTGCTTGGCGCCGGCGACGAATCAGCCCGCGTCAACGATCTCGGCCACCGCATGATGTGTGTCTGCGGCTGTAACCAGATTTTGCTTGAATGCAATCATGTCGGCTGCGCCTACTCGGAACGCATGCGCACCGAACTGATCGCTGCCGTGGACCGCGGCGACAACGACGACTTGACCCTGCAAGGATTCGTCCAGAAGTACGGCACAACCGTGATGGCCGCGCCAACCAAGACCGGCTTCAACCGCGTGGCCTGGGTCATGCCGTACCTCGTCTTAGTGCTCGGGCTGGTCATGGTTACGTGGATTGTGCGGGCTTGGAGATCACGTCCGTTGGTGCTGCCCGCCGACGCCGTTGCCGCCGTTCACGGAGCGGAACTTGAACATTTCCGCGATCAAGCCAGGAAGGACACGGAAATATGAGCATCGAACTGCTGACCTGCATCCTGATCACGATCGGCGTTCTGGTCTATGTCTTCTATCTACCCGGAAAGCTGTACATGGGACCGGAGAAAACCCGCGTCATCTACTTACGCGAGCGCAAGGAAGCGATCTACGAAAACCTTCGTGACCTGAATTTCGAATTCAAAGCCGGCAAGTTTCCGGACTCTGACTACCAGACTATGAAGACTTCGCTCGAAGAGGAAGCAGCCGCAGTTCTGGCCGAGATTGCGCGACTGGAAGAAGACGCCAATGCGTCCCACCGCCCCCAAAAAGGAGCCAGAGTTTGAAACTTTCACCAGCTAGAAGCACCCGTGAGCAAACCGGGTGCCCCATTTCTCGCACACTTTGCGAGAAGTGGGGATTTTCCATGTTGTTGTGGACACTCCTCGTCGTTTCCGCCTCCGCCCAAACTCTAACCGGCAAGGTGACGAACGGCACCACAAAAAAACCCGCCGCTGGCGACGACGTCGTCCTTCTCAGTCTGGGGCAAGGGATGGAAGAGTCTGGTCGCACTCAGACCGACGCCAAGGGCAACTTCAGCGTGAAGCTCGACAATGCTACCAGCCCCCACCTGGTCCGCGTCATCCACCAGGGCGTGACGTACCATCGCATGGCGCCTCCGGGAACCACGTCGGTCGAGTTGCAGGTTTACGACGTCTCCAAGAAAGTCGAAGGGATCAGTGTTACCGCCGACGTGATGCGTTTTCAGGCACAGGGCAGCGAGTTGCAGGGCATCCGACTTTTCGCGGTGAACAACGCATCTGACCCGCCTCGAACGCAGATGAGCGATCAGAACTTTGAGTTCTTCCTCCCCGAAGGCGCCCAAGTTGACCAAAGCATGGCAATGACTGCAGGAGGGCAACCCATCAGCTCGGCTCCGGTGCCGCAGAAACAAAAGAATCGGTACGCCTTCCTGTTTCCCCTGCGTCCTGGAGAAACGCAGTTCCAAGTCAGCTATCACATGCCGTACAGTGGCCAAGCCAACTTCGACCCGAACACTCTCTACGGTGCCAAGCACTTCGTGGTCGTGCTCCCGAAATCTATGCAGTTCACTGCCGGGTCGGGCACTGCCTTTCAAGCCATGAACGACCCGCGCCAGGGGGACGCGGTCGTGCAGGTGGCGTCCGACACCACGGCCGGCCAACCTCTTGGTTTCAAGATTTCGGGTACAGGAACGCTGTCCGAACCGGGAGACGACAGCCAGGGTCCTCCCACTCCCGCCGGCGGCGCTCAGACCAGCGGCGCAGTGGCCGGACGCGACTCCCGTCCCGGCGGCGGACTTGGGCCTCCTATCGACGCGCCCGACCCGTTGGAAAAATATCGCTGGTACATTCTCGGAGGCTTCGGAATTGTGCTGGCCGCCGGTGCGATCTACATTGCCAGCCGCTCCAAAACCGCCGCAGTCCCCGACTATGGCCCGACCGACGCCGAACTGACTGACTTTCCGCCTGCTCCCAAGCCAAAATCAGCGGATCGCTCCGCCCTGCTGCTTGAGGCCCTAAAGGAAGAGATCTTCCAACTCGAAGTCGAACACAAACAAGGCCGCATCTCGCAACAGGAGTACGAGAAGGCCAAAGCCGCGCTGGACCAAACCCTGGAGCGCGCTCTGAAGCGAGGAGTGGCCAAAGTCGCCAACTGATGGAGGACGGGCCCGTCGAGGCTGGACAATTCACGAAACATCCCGCGATTGTTATTGTTCCCAAGAATTTCTTCTCACGCATGAAAAGGAAATCCGACTCTATCCGGCGTCTCATGGGTCTGATAGATTTGCTGTTTTCACTAGGAGAAAATCTCATAATGTTTTTGAAACACCGCTTCTCCCGCCCCCTGCGCGCAACTGCCGGCTTGGCTCTGTTCGTGCTCGTAATCACAACTCTCTCATTCGTCGCCGACGCCTCAACCCTTACCTGGAATAAATTAACACCGACGAAAAAACTGCCACCGCGGGCGTCCTTCGCATCCGCGTACGATCCGGTTAGCAAAAAGGTTGTGATCTTTGGCGGCTTCAACGCAAACCAGGTGCTCAATGAAACCTGGACCTTCGACGGCACCACCTGGGCCGAGGTCAAGACCAGCGTAGCTCCCAGTGCACGCGCCTCAGCCTCAATGGCTTACGACCGCAAGATCCACAAGTTGGTCTTGTTTGGCGGATCGTCCGGATTAACCCTGCTCAACGACACATGGCTGTGGGACGGCGCAACCTCCCGCTGGACGCAAGCCAATCCCAAGACCGTCCCCGCCGGAGCGAGCGGCCCAACACTATTCACAGATCCCGCCAACGGACATACCGTCATGTTTGGCGGAAACAGGGGTCGCTTCTACTCCCGCGATACTTTTCGCTGGACCGGAACCAACTGGACCCTGTTGAAACCGTCGACATCTCCTTACCCCAGAAGCTCTGCTGTCCATGCCGTGGATCCAATTAGGAAAAACGTCGTGCTCTTCGGTGGAATTTCCGACAACTGGATCGTGCAGAACACTTGGACCTGGGACGGTACCAATTGGACCGAACAGAATCCCGCTACGCAGCCCCCACCGCTGTACCGCACTAGCGGAGGCTTTGACCCGGTGTTGAAAGAAGTGGTCGTCTTCGGTGGCGGCAGCGTGGGAGCGGACCAGAATAAGACCTGGGCATGGGATGGCACCGACTGGACGCGGCTTTCGCCGGCAAAGCATCCTTCGATTCGCGAAGAGTTTGGAACGGTTTGGGATCCAACCAGCCACCAGTTCCTGATCTTCGGCGGAGATGTCTTTAACACCACTAAGTTTTATGGGGACACGTGGGAGCTGACCGGCAAGTAACCACAGCAGAATGTTTCCAAGTACCCGAGGGAGAGGGAGGCCTCTCCCTCTTTTAATGTCCTAAATTCAGCTGCGGAATCGTTAAGCGATGGTTCGCCCTGGTTGAATCCAGTGGCTCGGCGTACCATCTAATGTGGTGAGATTTGCTATGGGAAATACATTCAAGACCGCGTTTCTGCTTACCCTGCTGACGCTGCTGCTGATGTTCATCGGCCGAGCCTTCGGCGGACAGAACGGCATGCTGCTGGCGCTGGCGTTCGCAGCGGTCATGAACTTCATCTCGTATTTTTACTCCGACAAGATCGCACTCGCGATGTATCGCGCTCAGCCGGTCACCCGCGAGGAACTGCCGCGCGCCTACGCGGCTGTCGAGCGCCTGACGCAGAAGATCGGCATCCCCATGCCCAAGATCTACGTGATTCCCAACGAATCCCCGAACGCCTTTGCCACCGGACGTAACCCGCAACACGCTTCGGTAGCCGTGACCCAGGGCATTCTCAACCTGCTTACTGACGAAGAACTGGAAGGCGTCCTGGCGCACGAACTGGGCCACGTGAATAACCGCGACATCCTGATCAGTTCAGTCGCCGCGACCGTCGCCGGCGCCATTACCATGCTGGCCAGCATGGGACGCTTGGCCATGATTTTCGGCGGCATGGGTGGAGATCGTGAGGACCGCCGGGGCGGCGGGATCGGCGCGCTTTTGATGCTGATCCTGGCTCCCATCGCAGCCTCACTCATTCAGCTTGCGGTATCGCGCTCACGCGAATACCAGGCCGATGCCACCGGTGCGCACTTCACCGGGAATCCGTATGCCCTGGCTAGCGCTCTGGGCAAACTCGATGCCTACTCGCGCCGCCTGCCCATGCAGGCCACGCCCTCAACCGCGCACCTGTTCATCATTCAGCCATTGCTGGGAATGAACTTTGGCAGCCTGTTCTCTACTCATCCGCCAATCGCGAAGCGAATCGAACGACTGACGGGAAGGCCAGCGGAGTTTACGCAGTGAAAGCTCTCAGCTTTCAGCCAAGCCGAGTGCAAGAGTATGTGATTTTCTAGCTGATAGCTGACGGCTGAGAGCTGACAGCTTCCATAACCTCCGTAACTCTCAATCCATCAATCCCCATAGTAGAATCCTCATAATGTCTCCTGAAACCGCCAGCGCCGTTTCCCATCGTGCGGCGCAACTGGAAAACGCCCTCCGAAAAGTGATCCGCGGCAAGGACGACATCCTGCGCTTGGCCGTGGTCTCACTGCTTGCTCGCGGGCACCTGCTGATCGAAGGCGTCCCCGGCGTGGGCAAGACTACTCTGGGACAGGCCCTCGCACGGGCTCTCGACTGCACTTTTCAACGGGTACAGTTCACCAGCGACATGCTGCCCTCGGATGTTCTGGGGATCTCGATCTACTCCGCCGTCGAACAGCAGTTTGAGTTCAAGCGCGGCCCGGTCTTCACCAACGTACTGCTGGCCGACGAAATCAATCGCACCACGCCCAAGACCCAGTCCGCTCTGCTCGAAGCCATGAACGAAGGTCAGGTCACCGTGGACGCGCACTCCTACCCGCTGCCGCAGCCGTTCCTGGTGATTGCGACGCAAAATCCAGTCGAGCATCACGGAACGTATCCGCTGCCGGAGTCGCAGCTTGATCGCTTTCTGATGCGAGTCCGGATGGGCTACCCCGACAGCAACGCCGAGCGCGAGATTCTGCGCTCCGAAGCAGGCGCAGCGCAGCTGGAGGCCATGCAGCCCGTGCTCACCGGCGCTGACGTGCTGGAAATGCAGCATGCAGTTACGCAGATCCGCGTGGATGAATCGCTGGTTAGCTATGCCCTCGCCATCGTCAGAAAAACACGAGAGTCCGAACACTTCTCGCTGGGAGTCTCGCCCCGCGGCTCGCAGATGCTCTACCGTGCCGCCCAGGCCATGGCATTTCTCGACGGCCGCACTTTCTGTACGCCGGAAGACTTCAAGCCGCTGGTCGTTCCGGTGTTTGCCCATCGGGTAGTAGTGAACGGCCTCTACTCGTCAACCCTGAAGAAATCCGAGCAAGCCGAACAGGTGATTCAGGAGATCGTGGACAGCACGCCCGTGCCGATGTAGGAGCAGTTCTCAGGGGTTTTTGTCAGATTAGATTGCCCAAAATTGCCAGAATCCCCACCAACGCTATAATTTCCTCATGTCTTTTCTTCGTTATCTGATGCTCTTGTCCCTGATCGTTTGGCTGGGCGGACTGATCTTCTTCCCTGTGGTCGCTCCGGCAGCATTTTCCGCTCTACCCAGCCGGCATCTGGCGGGAACCGTGGTCGGGCGCTCTCTGGGCACGCTGCACTGGATGGGCATCGTCTCCGGCATCATCTTTCTGGCCAGTTCGCTGCTCTACAGCCGATTCACCAAGGCACCGCGCATGTCTTCGCCGCGCGACACTTACTGATCTGCCTCATGCTCGCACTCACCCTGATCTCGCAGTTCGGCATCATTCCCCGCATGGACACGCTGCGAGCGTCGATCGGCGAAATTGACTCCGTCCCTCCCGATAACCCCGCGCGCATGCAGTTCGACGCATTGCATGTCTGGTCGACTCGAGTTGAAGGTGGAGTGCTGCTGCTGGGATTGGTGGTGGTGTATCTGACCGCTTCCGTTCTCAGCGCCTAGCGTTGCGATATCTCGCCGCTGCTTTGGCGATCAGCGCTTCATCATTTATTCTCACTTGCACAAGCTAAGAGCCAAGAGCTAACAGCTAAAAGCCTTCTTATGAAAACTGGCATCATCGGCCTGCCGCAGGTGGGCAAGACATCTCTCTTTCGCATTCTGACCAAGGCAAGTCTGTCCGAGCAGGCTTATGCCAATCCGCGCGAAGCGCACGTCGGCGTAGCCAAGGTGCCAGACGACCGACTCGACCGCCTGGCGGCGCTCTACAATCCCAAGAAGCTGACCCACGCTTCGGTCGAATACGTAGACGTCGGCGCCATCGGCCAGGACGCCCTCAAAGAGACCGCCTATCTCGGCCATCTGCGTGGCGTGGATGCGCTCGCCCACGTGGTGCGCGCATTCGATGATCCCGCCATTCCGCACGTCGGCAGCATTGATCCTCTGCGCGACATCAAGAATGTCGAATTTGATCTCATGGTCAGCGACCTCGGGCAGATCGAAAAACGGCTGGAGCGCTTGGAAAAAGATCTCAAGAAAATGCGCACGGCGGATCTCGAAAAAGAATTCGACCTGCTCAAGCGTGCCAACGCTCATCTGGGATCGGAGCGCCCACTGCGCGAGATGGAGATGACGCCCGAAGACAAGAAGCGCCTGCGCGGCTTCATGTTCCTCAGCGAGAAGCCGATTCTCTACGTCCTGAACGTGAACGAGAGCACGAACTTGGGAAGGATCTCGAAAACGCGGCCGGGAAATACAAGCTGACCGAAGTCGCTTCTCGGCCCAATGCCGGCGCAGCGGCGATCTGCGGCAAGGTCGAAGCCGAACTCGCGGAAATGAGCGACGCCGACGCAGCCGAATTCCTCTCCAGCTATGGCCTCACCGAGAGCGGCCTGGTTCGCCTGATCCGCACCACCTATGCCCTGCTCGGCCTGATTTCTTTCTTCACCGCCGGTGAGGACGAATGCCGCGCCTGGACCATCCCCGTGAATACTCGCGCGCAGGAAGCGGCGGGCGCCATCCATTCCGATCTGGAGAAACACTTCATCCGAGCCGAAACCATCCGCTGGGACCAACTGCTCGAAGCCGGATCGGAAGCCAACGCACGCGCCCGCGGCACGCTGCGTCTCGAAGGCAAAGACTACATCGTGCAGGACGGCGACGTGATGCACATCCGGCACAGTGGCTGAGCAAGAACTGGGAACCGGGAACTGATATCATCCTCCCGCATGCACCCCATAGTTCTCAGTCTTCTGCTCGGCCTAACCGCCGCCGCCGCCAACGTATTCGGCGGCGCCATCATTGTCCAGAAACACTGGGACCGCTCCTACCTCAAGTACTTCGTCGCCCTGGGCGCCGGATTCATGCTGGCCACAGCCATCGTAGAGGTTTTCCCAGCCAGCCTCGAACTGCAGCGGCAAAAACGCCGCCTTTCTGGTTCTGGTGGGCTACCTGATCATTCATTTCTTCGAACACACGGTCACCCCGCACTTCCATTTCGGTGAAGAAACTCACAAAGACCAGTTTGTTCACACCCACAAGGGCTACTCGGTACTGATCGGGCTGACCATTCACACGTTTTTCGACGGCATCGCGATCACTTCCGGCTTTCTCGTCTCCAACTGGCTGGGCTGGATCATTTTCCTCGCCATTTTCCTGCACAAGATTCCCGAGGGATTCACCATCACCTCGGTCATGCTGGCCAGCGGCCGCAGCCGGCGTATTGCCTGGGGAGCATCGGTTCTGCTGGGCGCAGCGACCTTTGCCGGAGTGCTGACCATGGCGGTCTTCCAACACCAGGTGAGTTACGGGTTGCCGCTCTCGGCGGGTGTGACCATCTACGTCGCGGCCTCCGACCTCATACCGGAGGTAAATCGCGAGCCGGGGGCGAAAATGGCTCTGGTGGTCTTTCTGGGAGTTGGGTTCCTGTTTCTGCTGGATCGCTACTTCCACGTCCACTAGCTGCTTAATCCACCGTGTGCTTGGCCGTGTAGCCTTCGCGAGCGTATGATCTCGTACTTCACGATCTTTCCCCTTCTGATCGTGGACCTTGAGCGGGCCACCGTCCGGCGCGACCACTTCGACTTTCAGTTTGCGGTAGGTGCCGTCGAGCTTGGGATTGGTGGGATGATAGGCGATGCTGTACTGATTGCGGATGTCGCCGGCGATATCGCTGAAAAATCTCCGGGTACTCCGCCTGGAACCGCGGCTGATAGAAGCGCGCCACCGGTCATGCGCGCGAAGGTCTTCATTTCATTGTCGGCCTGCAGGTAATCGATCTGAGTCACCGGGATGCCCATGCCGCGCGGAGCTAGCCATGCCGCGCGATTCGACAATATTCCCGTGACTGTCCAACCGATGCTGATGGGAAAGATCGTTACATCCTTGGTGGTCTTGACCTTCTTCGTAATCTGGTCGAGGTTGAGCTTGCTGAAACTGTCGATGCCGGTTGTAACCAGGATGATGTACTTGTGCCCATCGATCCGGTCGACTCGGTCCAACGTGTCATACAGAGCGTCGAACATATTGGTTTCTGAGAAACCGGGAATGCGCAACTGGTTCAGCGCCCCGTACGCCTCTTGCTTGTCCTGGGTAAAGTCCACCAGGATGTCGGGCTTCATATCGTAGGAAATCACCGCCACCCAATCGTTCTTTTTCAACGTGCTCACGAACGAGTAGGAGGCATGCAGGATGTCGATCATGAAGACATAATCCCCCGCAGAAAATTCCACCAGCAGCACCGCAGTGATCGGCGCTTCCGAGATGTTGAAGTTGCTGATGGTCTGCGGCGTGCCGTCTTCCTAAATCCGGAAATTGTCCTTCTTCAGGGTGGAAATGAATTGCCCGTCTTTGGTCGTAACCATCACCGGCACTTCCACCACCGGCACGTCCACGTGAATCGAGTAGTCCGGCATGCCTTCAACCTTCTTGGGCCTTTCAGGCGGTGGAGGCGGTGGAGGTTCGTCCTTCTTCTTGGGAATGGCATAGGGGCCGACATCGCTTTGCGGACCACCATCCGCCGGAGGCGTCTCCTGCTGGCTCTTGGAAGGTGCGGACGACCCCTGATCCTGCGCCTCAGTCAAACCCGTAAAGTACGCCAAGGCCAGAATCAGCAATGAGATACGGAAAAGTTGCCTCAGCGAAATACAGCTAAAGTCTTTGCCAAAGCGACCGGAAGCCTGCCCAAATCGATCTGAAATCATTTTGAAGCCTCGGAAAATCCCTGTGCTAGTATAGACGCAGAGCTTCGCGATTGGGATGTTTTGCTCGGCTTTCGAACCCTCTCCTCCCAGCAAATCGCGTACAAAGCGCGAAGTGTAACTCAGTAGTTAGAGAACCAAGTTGGCGGTTCTCGGGGAAAATTTGTGGGTGAACCTGTGGGTCAACCTGTAATCAGACGGGCAATTCTCGTCTCTGTAGCTCTCTGCTTTCTTCTGTCTCTCTCAACCCAAGCGCAGACTCCCAAGCCAGTCGAGACTATTCCGATCGAGCAAATTCATGCCGGAATGCGAGGCGTGGCCTACACCGTGTTTCAGGGCACGAAACCGGAACCCATGGATGTAGAAGTTCTTGGCGTTCTCAAGAATGCCAATGGTCCCAAAGGCGATGTCATCCTGGTTCGCCTGGGTGGCACTAAAGCGGAATACACCGGCGTGGTCGCCGGCATGAGTGGCAGCCCCGTGTACTTGAATGGCAAGCTGGCCGGTGCCCTCGCCTTCCGTATCGGCGAGTTTTCGAAAGAACCGATCGCCGGCGTCACCCCCATCGCCGAGATGCTCGAAATCAGCGCGCTGGATCGAAACCCAGCCTCTGCTCCAATCGAAGCTACCTCCGCTGCCCGTTCCCCCAGCAAGACTGCGAGCCCGGGCCTGCCAAACACGTTGTCACAAGGGTCCGTCAATCACGATTTCGCCAACTACCTCAAGCCCATCGAAACACCTTTAGTCTTCAACGGATTCTCCGAAGACACGGTTCGCAGCTTCGCGTCACAATTCGCTACCGCCGGAATCGTGCCGGTGATGGGCGCTGGCTCCGTCAGCGACGCCAAGCAACCTGAGCCCATGGAACCGGGTTCCGCCGTGAGCGCCATCCTGGTGCGCGGCGATATGAACATTGCCGCGACCTGTACCGTCACTTACATGGACGCGCAACACCTGCTGGCTTGCGGCCACCCGCTGATGCAATTTGGCATGGTGGATCTGCCCATGACCAAGGCGACGGTGCTGGCGACTCTGCCCTCGCCCCTCAATGCTTTCAAGATCGTTAACGCTACCGAGACCGTGGGCGCATTCGTGCAAGACCGTCACAACGGCATCTTGGGAGAGTTCGGTAAGAAGCCGGAAATGATTCCGGTTACGCTCACCATTCGTGGCGAGTCCGCCGACAAACAGTTCCACTACGAAGTCCTGAACAACGCCCGTCTAAGCCCCGTGGCGATGATGGCAACAGTATTCAATGCATTGCACGGAGTGAACGAATACGGCGAAGAAACCACTTACCATATGAACGGACGCATCAGCGTGGACGGATATCCGGACGTTGCCATGCAAGACATGTTCGCCTCAGCCGATGGCGGACAGCCGGGCGCCATGCTGGCCGCCATCTCGTTAGGCGAACGCTTCAGCCGCATCTTCGATAATCCCTACAGTGTGCCTGCCATTCACGGCGTCCAGCTTGATTTCGACATCGTCCGCGAACGCCGTTGGGCCCGCCTCGAAAGCGCGCGAACCGACATCACTGAAGCCCGTCCCGGAGACGATATTACGATTGAAGCCATGCTGCGGCCCTATCGCGGCGAAGGCGTTGTGCAACACATACCCATCCACATCCCCACCTCCACCTCCAAGGGGCCGCTACGCATCCTGGTCAGCGACGGCGATACTCTCGACCATTTCCGCCGGGGCTCGTCGCTTCTAGGACGCAAGCTCGATCTGGCTGCCACTATCGCATTCCTGAACAAGGAACATGTTAACAACCGGGTCTACGTCTCGCTGCTCGAAGCTGATCCTGAAGCGATGATTGCGGACAAAGTTATGCCCACGCTTCCTCTCTCCATCATGAACGTGATGGAAGGCATGCGCGGCACCCAGGACATGGTCGTCTCCAGCGAATCGTCGGTAAACGAAGCCGCCACGGCCTCGCTCGACTACGTGGTCGCGGGCGCACAAGTGCTGACCATCAATATTAAGTAGCCGTGAAGTTCGCCGCCGATCAGTTGCCCCAGAGGCGCTTAGGCGCTTTTCTTCGCCATGCGATCCGCAACGCGGCTTCCAGTATGTCTGGCGGCACTTGGGCCAAGTGTACCCGCGTGGAGCCTTTACGGCCCCATCCGCCGGGCACCGGCGAAAAGAGTTTGGGCTCGTCCTCGACCATGCCGGCCTGCTGCTCAGGCGTTAGCAACAGCACGCCGTAGCCTTGCTTCTCGAGGGCGAGCGTGGCGAAGATTTTTCCACCCACTCGGAAATCGGCGCTCCCGAAATGCGAGCCTTCTACTGCCTCCGGCATACTAAGAGCGATGTGTCGAAAATCCGTTGCTGTCACCTTCTAACCCCGGCTATGGTGCCTTCTCTCCCGTGGAGCGAACACTCTTGCCCGCTGCCTTTGACGTTGATTCTAAATCGAAGATCAAAAATCATCTCCAAGATCCAGGGCGGCGGACAGGAGTGTCCGCCTTACGCTCACATCGGCGATCGAATGTGCGACGTGGTAATCTGAATTCTCCTCCTAAAACCTTGTATTGAGGTATCGACTTGATCCGTCCGCGTTGGCTGTTGGCTGTCTTTTCAATTCATCTTCTGTTTTCGTTCGCGTTTGCCGAAGGCACCCGCACCTGGGAACAATCGAAATTTGAAGAACTGATCAAGGGCACGAGCAAAGGCGTGGCAATACGCAGCACCGGCGGACTGGAACTGGCTCCGGCTTTTACAGCGCTGTCTACGACTCCATCGACTTACATCTGGTCGATTGCCGCGGACCGCGAGGGCAACCTCTATGCGGCTGCAGGTTCTCCCGCGCGAGTGTATCGAATCACCCCCGACGGCAAATCCACCGTGATTTTCGAGCCGCAGGAACTTCAAGTGCAGGCGCTGGTCGTGGATAAGAGTGGCGTCCTCTACGCGGCCACCAATCCCGACGGCAAGGTTTACAAAATCGAGCATCGTGCCGTTTCGGCAGACAAAGACTCGAAGGATAAGAAATCCGCGGCAGCCGATTCTGCCTGGAGTTCCTCGGTGTATTTCGAGCCGGGCACCAAATACATTTGGGATCTGGTACTCGATGATGGCGGCAACCTGTATGTAGCCACCGGGGATCATGGAGAGATATTCCGCGTCACGCCGAAAGGCGAGCACTCAGTTTTCTTCAAGAGCGATGAGGCCCATATCCGGGTGATGCTCTTCGATACTAAAGGCAATCTGATCGCGGGTTCCGACGGCAGCGGGCTGGTCTATCGAATCTCGCCGGGTGGAGAAGGCTTTGTTCTCTACAGCGCGCCGAAAAAGGAAATTACCGCCCTGGCCATCGACAAAACTGGCAACATTTATGCGGCGGGGGTCGGAGAAAAACGCGGGGGAACGACCGCGCCCAGTTTCCCCTCCGCGCCAATTTCGATTTCACCTTCTTCGTCCTCGCCCGGCAGTGGGCCACAAACCGGGATCGTGATCAGCAGCTCTCCGGCGAGCGCGCCGCCAGCGCCTATCAGCTTCCCCATCCCCGGTGCGGGGGCCGCAGGCGGCTCGGAGATTTATCGCATCGCACCCGACGGCTCTCCCAGCCGGGTATGGAATTCTCGCGAGGACATTGTGTACGCGCTGGCCTTTGATCAGCGCGGCCGGCTCCTGGCGGGCACGGGAAACCATGGACACGTCTTCGCCATCACCAGAGACGACGAATTCACCGACCTGCTCAAAGCCAGCGCGACGCAGGTCACCGCGTTCGCCAACGCTCCTCAGGGAGGGCTCTACGCCTCGACCAGCAACCTGGGCAAGGTGTTTCTCCTCAGTGCGACGCCGGAATCCGAGGGCGAGTTATGAAAGCGATGTTTTCGACGCTCATAACTTCTCGCGCTGGGGACGCGCTGAGTTCCGCGGCGCCGGCAATGTCGAACTGTTTGCCCGCAGCGGCAATGTGGACAATCCCGACCGCAACTGGAGTCCGTGGGAGAAAATCGATCTGCGGAAAGATGGGGCGGTCAGCGTTCCTCCGGCGCGCTTCATTCAGTGGAGAGCCGTTCTGCGCTCCGGAGATCCTGCCCCGCGCGTCGAGAGCGTCACGCTCAACTACTTGCCCAAGAACGTGGCTCCCGATTTTGACGAAGTCACGGTACAACCCGGACTGCGCTACCAATCGCTGCCCAAGCCTGCCGGCACCGACCTGAGTACCGGACCTGCCCAGCAGCCCCACTTTGACACGCCTCCGCCTATCACTCGTGACCGAGATTCTATCGGTGTGAAATGGAGTGTTCACGACGACAACGACGATCAGATGGTCTACTCGGTTTACTACCGCGGCGATGGCGACGCCCGATGGCTCCTGCTCAAGGATAATTTGACGGACAAGTTCTACTCCTTCGATGCCTCGCTTCTGCCTGACGGCGGGTACATCGTCAAGGTCGTAGCCTCCGACGCTCCTTCGCATTCTCCGGAGCAAGCCCTGACCGCGGCAAAAGAAAGCCTGCGATTCGAAGTAGACACGACTCCGCCGCAGATCGAGAATCTCGCGGCGTCCGCGGATGGCGGCAAGGTCCACGTTACTTTCCGCGCGGCCGATAGCTTTTCAAATATCAAGCGCGCCGAGTACTCCGTGGACGCGGGTGAATGGCAATTCGTAGAACCGGTCGGTCAACTGTCGGATTCGAAGACAGAGAGCTATGACTTTCGAGTCACGGTGCCAGCGACGGCGACCGTAGGAACCGCCAGCGCCGGACAACTTGAGCATGTAGTGGTAGTTCGCGTTTACGACCGCTACGACAACATGAGTTCAGCAAAAACGGTAATCCGCGGAAAGTAGCGCCCGCATCTTGGCTCACTTAGTCGATGGCTCGATCGCCAAGTTGGTAAGCTGATCCGCTTTCCGCAACTCCGGAAACCGCCAGGCCCAGATGGCGATTACGACCAGCGTTCCGACGCCACCAAGAACCACGGCGGGGACGGTTCCAAACCAATGCGCGGTCAAACCCGACTCGAATTGTCCAAGCTCGTTCGAGACCCCGATGAAGAGCATGTCCACCGCGTTGACCCGGCCGCGCATTTTATCTGGCGTGCCCAACTGAATCAGCGTGCCGCGTATGATTACGCTCACCATATCGGTCGCACCGACCAGCAGCAACATAATCAACGACAGGACGATGCTTCTTGATATTCCGAAAAGAATCGTGCACACTCCAAAGCCGGCCACACACCACAGCATGGTCGGGCCGGCCCGGCCGCGCAGCGGGCGATGAGCGATGAGAATTGCCATCAATGCCGCGCCTACTCCAGGTGCACTGCGCAACAGTCCCAGGCCCCATGGACCGGTCTTGAGGATTTCGCGCGCATAAACTGGCAGTAGCGCGACTGCACCTCCGAGTAGAACCGCGAACATGTCCAGCGAAATCGAGCCCAGAATCAGCTTCTGGCGCCAGATATAACGAAATCCCGCCAGCACGGTGCTCAGACTCACGGCTTCCCGTGTCCGCAGCTTCAGCTGCGGTTTGATTCGCACCGTGGACAGCAGTGCCACCAGCGATGTCAGCATCGCGGTTAAATACACCGCCGAAGGGCCGCAGAAAAATGCATAGATAATCCCGCCCACGGCCGGACCCAGAATCGTCCCGCCCTGCATGATGCTCGCATTCCAGGCGACGGCGTTGGGGAAGTGTTCTTCCGGAACCAACTGCGGCAGCAGTGCCCGGCTCACCGGCCCGCTGAGCGAGTTTGCCGCACCGACCAGCACCAACACGGCATAGATCGGGTAGACGTGCGCGTGCACTCCGTGCGCGCCGCGCAATGCGATCTCCCACAGCAGTCCCGAGCACACGGCGAATCCGCCATAACACAACATCAGGAGCTTGCGGCGATCGAAGCGATCGGCCACATGCCCGGTGACCAGAAACAACAGAAACCCTGGAAGAAATTGGGCGAGACCCACCAGCCCCAGGTCCAGCGGACGCTTGGTGATCTCGTAGACTTGCCACCCCACGGCGACCGACTGCATCTCCAAAGCAATCTCGATGAGGAATCGTGCCAACTCGTAAACGGTGAAGTCCGGATAAGTGAATGCAACATAGCCCGCGAGCCTGGGATCAGTCGTTGCCGCCATTGCTCACTACTGTGCCACAAACCAGCCTGTGGAGGATGGGCGTCTCGCGTTGCCAAGGTGCAACCCAGCCGATGACCACCGGGGGCAACCGCCCTCGGCTGAAGCTCGACACGGATTGCTGACAAGACCCAGAGGTTATCGTGCCGAGCGAAGCTCTGCCCCTTCCCAAACAACTGCAGGTTCCTCGTCGCTTGTGCTCCTCGGAATGACAAGAGAATAGGAGTGTGAGCAATCGGAGTTGAGCGAAGCTCGACTTCACGGGCTGTTGTCCAAGACACAATGAGACAATGACCGGATCAATCCATGACTCAATGGCTCAATGTATGCGGCTGGATGGCCTGCGTCGTTTACTCGACGATTCCCGGCTTCTGGCTGCTGATCCACTCACGCACTGACTACTGGCGATCCCGTAGCCGCTCCCCGTATTTCATCTTATTGCCGGTGTGGATTGCGCTGTGGATCCTTCTTGGATTGCTGACGTCGCCCTGGCGGCACGCCGCCCTCTACACTGCTTGGTGGACATGGATTCTCGCCATCCTTTTATTCTCGATCGGCCTCTGGATCTACACAGAATCTGGAAAACACTTCAGCCGGGCCCAGTTGGGCGGACTACCCGAAGTTCTGCCCAACCACCGCGAACAGCAGTTGATAACATCCGGTATTCGCAGCCGATTCCGGCATCCGGTCTATCTCGCGCACCTCTGCGAACTGCTGGCGTGGAGTGTGGGCACCGGGCTGGCAGTCTGCTATGCGCTGACTGGGCTCGCGGTGATCACCGGTGCGGTGATGATTCGATTGGAAGACTCAGAACTTCAGCGAAGATTCGGAGAAGAATACAGGCGATACAAAACGGCCGTGCCTGCCATCTTGCCTCGACTGTCCTGAATAAGGTCCGAGCATATTCACGAATTCAGATATCCCCGCGATTGGTCGCTATAATCCAAACTGACTGAATGCTAACTGCTGAGTGCTAACTGCTTTCATGCGCTTTGAACTCTTTGTTGCCTCGCGTTACCTTCGCGCCAAACGGCGCCAGGCGGTGATCGGCGTCATCACGGGGATTTCTATCGCTGGAGTCGCCGCGGGAGTAGCCTCCCTGGTCGTCGCGCTTGCTATCAACAATGGATTTCGCCAGGATCTCCAGGACCGTCTTCTTGGTTCGACTTCTCACATCAACCTGCTACGGATTCAGAGCGACGGAATCAAGGACTGGCGTCCTCTCATGGATCGGCTGTCGAAAGAACCGCACATTGTTGCCACTGCTCCGGCAATTTACGAGCAGGTTCTGATCTCTCGCGGGCCACGGGCTCGCGGGGCCGTGTTGAAGGGAATGATCCCGCGCGAGGAAAGTAAGGTCAGCGATCTGCTTAGCACGGTAAAGGTCGGGTCGGCCGATGCGCTGGAGGAAAGCAAAGACCGCGTGGGACCGGGTCATATTTCGGAATCTGGATCCGGTCAGGGGGGAACGCCCGATTCTGCAGCCACAAACGCGGACAAGAGTGTCCGCGCCACACAAACTGACGAGTCTCCTACTGACCTTCGGGGCGTGGAGAGCCGCGTCGCAGCCATGCCTCCCGTCATTCTTGGCAAGGACATGGCCGAAGAGCTGGGCGCCACCGTCGGCTCGGTTGTGCTCGTCACCAGCCCGCAAGGTGAACTCACTCCTTTCGGCATGGTGCCCAAATACAACCGCTTTCGCGTTGTGGGAATCTTCAACTCCGGGTTCTACGACTACGACAGCTCCTGGGCGTTCACTCGTCTTAGCGATGCGCAGCAGTTGTTTGGGCTCGGGGATCTGGTTTCTGTGATCGAGTTCAAAGTGGATGACATCTACCGAGCCGATCAGATCTCCAGGCAACTCGAGCAGGTGGCGGGCAAGGGTTTCATGGCCACGAACTGGATGGAGCAGAACAAGGCGCTGTTTCGCGCTCTGCGCCTGGAACGTCTGGTCACATTTATCACCATCGGCCTGATCGTCTTCGTGGCCGCGCTCAACATTCTTATCTCACTCACGATGATGGTCATGGAAAAGACTCGCGACATCGCCGTACTCATTTCGATGGGCACGCGCAAGTCGCAGGTGCGCCGCATCTTCATTGCTCAGGGTGTGCTGATTGGAGTGGTCGGAACCGCCATTGGGCTGGTCCTCGGCTACGCACTTTCCTGGGCCGGCGGACACTACCATCTCCTCTCGCTGGCTCCCGAGGTCTATTCCATTGACTACGTGCCATTTGCGCCGAGGGCAATGGACGGTGCGCTGGTGGCGCTCGTGGCAATTGGTATCTCCCTGATCGCAACTGTGTATCCGTCGTGGTCGGCAGCGCGAATTCTGCCCGCAGAGGCTTTACGATACGAATGATACAAATAGCGACCTCTTAACGCGCTTTTGACCCTTTTGTGACATCTGCCGTAACCCTTTGTGGCATTCTGTCCTTTCGCGGTCCCGAGCACGTGACTTTGGGTCCCGCTCTGTGGGTCCGCGAACTAGTGACCGAGGTCACATCCAGCACTATGACTTCTGAAGTACAGTTTGTTGCAGATGCTCTCGAAAGTGAGTAGGAACGTTTCCCCGTACCCGTGTTTTAATGGGAATGGTAACGATCCTCAGGTGAATCGAGTAGATGCCGGTCTCGACGCCCTGTATTCCTGAGACGAGGAGCACTGCGGGTGCATCTAATTCAGCAGGCTATATTAAGGATCGAGGGCCTCAAGAAGGTTTTCCGGTCCGGCAAGTCGGATTTAGTGCTCTTTGAAAATTTGTCGTTTCAGGTGGCCAAAGGCGAGATGCTTGCCATCGTGGGCGAATCGGGTGCCGGGAAGAGTACCTTGCTCCACATCGTAGGCGCTCTTGATCGAGCTTCTGCGGGTGACGTATACTTCGCGCACTTGCAATTGAGTTCTCTTTCGGAGAACGCCGCGGCCGAGTTTCGTAACCGCGAGATCGGGTTCGTTTGGCAATTCCACTACCTGTTGCCGGAATTTACGGCGCTGGAAAATGTGGCTATGCCGCTCCTGCTGCGGGGTCGCCCCAGGCCGGAGGCAAGGGGAGAAGCTTCGCGGTGGCTCCGTGAGGTCGGATTGGACCAGCGCTCGCATCATCGTTCGGGAGAACTCTCCGGGGGTGAACAACAGCGAGTAGCCTTGGCTCGAGCCCTGATTACGCAGCCGAAGCTCTTGCTGGCGGACGAGCCGACTGGAGATCTCGATAGCCGCACGGCGGATTCAGTTTTCGAGCTGATTGCCAGGCTACATCGCGACTATCAGCTGACTTCCCTGATCGCCACCCACAACTTCGCGTTTGCCCGTCGTTGCCAGCGGGTGTTGCGGCTACAGCAAGGGAGGATCGAGGAGGTGGCACCGGAAACGCTACCCGTATAGCACGTCACGGCAATTGACTTTTGTCGCGCGACGTGTCGGAATGATAGATGAGGATGGTAATCGAAAAACGCCGCCGGTCGGCAGCTTGCGGGAAGTTGCAACCACTTGCGGAGAAACGACAAGTAAGGTGTCTTTGGTAACTGAATGCTGCGAGCCAAACCTGCGATATAAAGAATGTAGCGGTTGGCACGTTGATTGCACCATTAACTTAGGGTCAGGGAGATTCGAGGAGCAGGGCCGCCAGATTGACCCGGGAAGCTCCCCGAGAACTCGGGGGAAAGGGCCATATGTTTGAACGTTATACGGAGAAGGCGAGGCGCGTCATCTTTTTTGCGCGCTATGAAGCCAGCCAGTTTGGGTCTCCTTATATTGAGACGGAACATCTTCTGCTGGGACTTCTGCGCGAAGACAAAGCCCTGACCAATCGCTTTCTGCGTTCGCACGCTTCGGTCGAATCGATTCGCAAACAGATCGAAGGACACACCACGATCCGCGAGAAGGTTTCTACTTCTGTGGACTTGCCGCTGAGCAACGAGTGCAAGCGGGTGCTTGCCTATGCGGCGGAAGAGGCGGAACGTCTTTCCCACAAACATATTGGCACCGAGCATTTGCTGTTGGGTTTGCTACGAGAAGAAAAGTGCTTTGCCGCCGAGATTCTGCACGAGCGTGGACTGAGGCTTTCGACCATTCGAGAGGAATTGGCTCGCACCAGCCAGGAAAAAGCCCAGCCCCAACGTCAGCGTGAATCTTCCCTGTTGAGCGAGTTCTCACGTGACCTTACCCAGGCTGCTATGGATTCTCAGCTCGATCCGCTCGTCGGTCGCGACGGCGAGTTGGAACGCGTGGTTCAGATTCTCTGCCGCCGCACCAAGAATAATCCAGTGCTGATCGGCGAGCCCGGAGTGGGCAAAACCGCCATCGTCGAGGGTCTGGCACAACGCATTGCCGATGGCGAAGTCCCGTCGTTTCTGGCGGACAAGCGCATCCTGGCTCTCGATCTCTCATTGATTGTCGCGGGCACTAAGTATCGCGGCCAGTTTGAAGAGCGTCTCAAAACCATCATGAAAGAGTTGATGGAGTCTCAGAACTCGATCATCTTCATCGATGAATTGCATACCTTGGTTGGCGCAGGCTCGGCTGAAGGCTCGCTCGATGCAGCCAACATCCTGAAACCGGCACTGTCGCGCGGGGAAATCCAGTGCATTGGCGCGACTACACCTGGCGAGTATCGCAAGTCGATCGAAAAAGATCGCTCGCTCGAACGCCGATTCCAGGCCGTAAAGGTTCCACCGCCGAATGAGGCTGACGCTACCAAGATTCTGTTCGGGATCAAAGACCGGTACGAGAAGTTTCACGCCGTCACCTACACCGACGACGCCATCAACTTCGCGGTATCGCACTCGAACCGTTACATTCCCGACCGCTTCCTGCCCGACAAGGCGATTGACCTGGTCGACGAAGCCGGCGCCCGCGTAAAGCTGCGCCAGACTTCGCTACCCGAGGAACTCACCGAGGTGCAGAAGCGCATCAAGTTCATCGTTCACCGGATGGAAAACGCCATCGCGAACCATGAGTTCGAGAAGGCGCGTTTCTACAGTGATGAGGAACGCAAAGAGCGCGAGAACCTGCGCGCTCTTCGCGAAAAATATCATTTAGATGAATCTTCCACCGGCGTAGTGGGCCGCGAAGACATCGAAGACGTGGTCTCGCGCTGGACCGGAGTCCCGGTTACTTCGATCAAGGAAGAAGAAACGCAGAAACTCCTCCGTATCGAAGAGGAGCTCCACAAGCGAATCATCAGCCAGGACAAAGCCATCAGCGCCCTGGCCCGGGCCATCCGTCGTAGCCGCGCTGGCCTAAAGAACCCCAACCGCCCAATAGGGTCGTTCCTGTTCCTGGGCCCCACAGGCGTAGGAAAAACCGAGGTAGCCCGTACGTTAGCGCAGTTCATGTTCGGCACTGAAAAAGCCCTCGTCCGCTTCGACATGTCAGAATTCATGGAGAAGCATTCTGTCTCCAAGCTAATCGGCTCCCCTCCGGGATATGTGGGTTACGAGGAGGGTGGTCAGCTTACTGAGCGGGTGAAACGGGCGCCTTATTCTGTCGTCCTGCTGGATGAAATCGAGAAGGCGCACCCGGACGTTTTCAACATTCTGTTGCAGGTGTTTGAAGACGGGCAACTCACCGACGGCTTGGGCAACACGGTAGACTTCAAAAACACTATCCTTATCATGACCTCAAACATCGGGGCGCGTCACTTGCAGCGCCGTGAGGGTCTCGGCTTCCAATCGAGCAAGGAAGACATGATCTCGGAAAAGGTCGAGGACTTGGTGAAGAACGAAGTTAAGCGCACCTTCAATCCTGAGTTCCTCAACCGCCTAGACGAAATCATTCTGTTCAGCGCTTTGAGCGAAACCGATCTGATCCAGATTCTCGAACTCATGGTCAGCCAACTGAATCAGAACTTGGCGCAGAAGGCAATCACCGTAACGGTCACGGACGAAGCCAAGAAGTGGATCCTCAGCCAGACACTGGTGGACCGCAGCTACGGCGCACGTCCGCTGCGCAGAGCGCTGCAGAAATATATCGAAGATCCGCTTTCGGAGGCTTTGATCCAGGGTACGATTGCCACCCGGCCGGCGTTCATCGAGGTCTTCCTCGGGGACAACAAGCTGTTCTACCGTCCGGTGGACTCGAAAGAGACCGAAGGCGTGTTGTTGTACGAGAACAGCTAGCTAGCTATCAGCTTTCAGCAATCAGCCGTCAGCGCAAGCTGGCGGCTTTGTTTTTGATCGCACCCTGGCCCGTGAATCGACTGAAATTCCATCTCTCAAGCGCCCCCAACAATCCCGCCCGAGCACTGTTGCGCCGTGTGTGATGTAATCGACGACGGGGGATTCCATGAGCGTACTAGTTCGGTCTTGCAAGCTTATTCTGGGTACCGCGGCAATCTTTGTTCTAGTAGGCGGCCTCAGGCCGGCGCGTGCCCAACAGACTCCGGATCCCCATCAGGTTCCCGTGATGGACGGAGAAGCCGGCCCTTGTGCAATCGCCTTCACGGTTACGGATGTCAAAGGCGCACCAGTTTACGATGCGCGCATCCGAGTGCACATGGCTTACGGATTCATGGGCGTCAAGCGGCTTGATCTTGAAGCGGCCACCAATGTCGATGGCAAGACACAATTCAAGGGACTACCGGAAAAGGTCAAAGGCGGGACTCTGATTTTCCGCGCATCGCAAGGGAAACGGGATGGATCAGCGATCTATGATCCGGCAAAGAATTGCAGCGGTCAGCAGAGTTCGATCGTTCTGACTGAAAACTGATGCTTTCAGCTCTCGGCTGTCAGCTAAAAGCAAGCCGCTTTGTCGTTGTGACCGCACGGGCGGGGACACCCGCGCCTACATTGGTCTGCTGAAGTCATTGCAGCAGATCGAGGGTTCGGCAGGTTCGGTTGATGGTCTCGCGTTCTTCGGGAGTTAAGCTTGCGAACTCGAATCCATAGCGATAGCCGGTGCGGTTCCGCACAACGCCCTTTACTTTAACCGGAGTGCTGGCGACCGGGACTGAAAATTGCAGGGCGACGGAAGTGCCAACGTCCCATCCAGCAACGAATATTCCTGCCATGCCTCCCTCGTTGATATTCAAAGAGCGCCCGCGCATCTCACGGTGTTCCACCCCGGGGAGGGCAACTCTCAGTTCGGTCTCAAGTTCGTACCTTTGATAACGGCGGCCGTTCATCGTGGGTTCGGGTTGGTAGGGCTGATCCATAAGGCTAACAATTATTCTTACACTCCACGGCTTACCAACGGCAGTTTTTGCTGGATTGTTCGGAAATTGGAACAGCGCCAGAGGGCGTATGCATTCCCGTATCCCAAATCAGAAATGCTTGGCGTAAGATAAGCACTCCTCAAAGGATAGCCGAGTTGTCAGATCCTTCACTCCGGGGAGGTTGTAACCAAGGGGTCAGCCATGCCAGCGGTCATCTCTGCTTTGCTCCCACTCTTGGCTTGAAGCTTTTCCAGAATCATCGGTCCGAGTTGCGAGACGCTGCCTGCGCCGAGGGTTAGAATCATGTCTCCTTCTTGGGCTTCGGCGACGACGGCTTCTGTGGCTTCGGCGAAAGAGGCCGTGTAGCGGGCTTCGTGTTTCCCGGCATCTCGAATGTGCCGAGCTAAGGCTTCCCCAGTGATTCCCTCGATTGGCGGTTCGCTGGCGGCATAAATGTCGAGGATGAACAGAGTGTCGGCATCGTGGAACGCGTGGGCGAACTCGTCTATGAGCAACTGCGTGCGAGTATAGCGATGCGGCTGGAATACGACGTGAATCTTACGAAATCTGCACTGACGGGCGGCGGCCAAGGTGGCCCGGACTTCGGTGGGATGGTGGCCGTAATCGTCGATCACGCTTACGCCGGCGGCCGTACCTCGCGACTGGAAACGGCGATCCACGCCGCGGAAGTTTTCCAGCGCCGCGCGGATCTGCTCCACGTTGATGTCGAGGCCGACGCCGACGGCAATTGCCGCCGTGGCGTTCAACACGTTATGCACGCCGGGCACGTGCAAGCGAAACTCGCCCAAGGGTTCTTGCTTAAAGGTCACGTGGAAGCGGCTGATCGGCCGGTATTCGCCGGGGTTGAGCACGGACTCGCCCGGCTTAATGTGAAAGTCGGAACCGCGACGCGTGCCGTAGGTGACGGTCCGGCGCTGAATTTGCGGAAGCATACGGCGCAGCATGGGATCATCGCTGCAGGCCACGACCATTCCGTAGAAAGGCACTCGATCCATGAACTCCAGAAAAGCTCGTTTGACGTCGCGCATGTTGCGATAGCAGTCCATGTGTTCGCGATCGATGTTGGTGACGACCGCGAGAATGGGAGAGAGCTTAAGGAACGAACGATCGCTCTCATCAGCCTCGGCCACCAGGTAATGAGATTTTCCCAGACGTGCGTTCGATCCCATGGCGTCGACGCGGCCGCCCACGACCACGGTGGGATCGAGACCCCCGCCGGCCACCACGGCCGCGACCATGGACGTGGTTGTGGTCTTGCCGTGCATTCCCGCAATGGCGATGCCATACTTCAAGCGCATCAGTTCGGCCAGCATTTCGGCACGCTGGATGACCGGAATGTGGAGGGCGTGAGCCTGGGAAATTTCTGGATTGTCTGGCGCAATGGCGGAGCTCGCCACAACCACTTCGGCGCCGGCAATGTTTTCGGCGCGGTGTCCCTCGAAAATCGTGGCCCCGAGGCTGGTGAGGCGTTGCGTAACAGTGGAACTCTTGAGGTCGGAGCCGGAAACCTTGTACGCAAGGTTCAGCAACACCTCGGCGATACCGCTCATGCCGATGCCACCGATCCCGACAAAATGAATGCGCTGAATTTTGGCGAACATTTATTGAGAGTCCAAGTCAATTGCTGGTCACGGATTTGCGCGCATAAACACGGATCTGAAGTAAAGGTTAATCGGTGAAGAGCCGTATAAATCCGTGCTACATCGTTCTTCCTGTTAGTCGAGCTGCCATGGCCGCTATATCGCGCGCAGCATTTGGATGCGATAACTTGCGGGCGGCGTCGCCCATTCTTGCGAGGCGAGACGGCTGAGCGAATAACTTGCTGACCGCTTCTACCAGGGTTTCGCGGTTCAAGTTCGACTCCTCGAGCATTAGCGCCGCGCCTGCTCGCTCTAGAGCTTCGGCGTTGCGCTTTTGATGATCGTCGGCGGCGCGTGGGAACGGCACAAAAACTGCGGGTTTGCCTGCCGCCGTTACTTCCGCCACGGTGCTTGCCCCGGAGCGGCAGATGAGCAATCCAGTTCGGGCAAATAAACCCGGCATATCGTCGATGAAACGATAGACTTCGACCGAGTCACGCAAATGCGCATAGGCCGCTTGAGCGTCATTATAGTCACGTTCGCCGGTTTGATGGACGATATGAATTCCGGGAACACGCTGGCGCAATTCGGCTACCGAGTCCACGACCACCTGGTTGATCGCGTGGGCGCCCTGGCTTCCGCCGAAGACGAGCAGGGTCGGGTTGGCATTCTCGGGATTTTCGTTGGCAATCTGAAAAAAGGCTTCACGGACCGGCACTCCGGTTACTTCGCACCGGCGGAAGTAGCGGCCAGTTTCTGCGAAGTGCACTGCAGCCCCCGAAACCAGCGGTGCCACCAGGCGATTGGCAAATCCGGGTACGAAATTCGGCTCAAATACGAGCGTGGGCACTCTGCCGAACACCGCCGCCAGCATCGCCGGTCCGGAGGCGTAGCCACCGACACCAATTACTACGTCGGGCCGGAACTCGGAAAGAATGCGGCGTGAATCCCACACGGCCTGTGGGAGATCGAAGATTGTCTTCAGCCGTGTCTTGAGACTCACTCGATTCAAAGCGCCAACCTGGACTAGCCTCAGGGAAAATCCAGCAGCGGGCACCAATCGGTTCTCGATGCCTCGCGCGGTACCGATGAACAGGACCTCGGCGGCATAATCTTTCTTGAGTTGCTGGGCGATGGCGAGTGCGGGGATCACGTGTCCGCCCGTCCCGCCTCCCGCCAGAATGGCCCGCATCCAGTGACTATAAACCGGATTAGCCGTTTGAGAGGCGCGAGAAGTTAACCCTCTAGCTGCGTGGTGTTCTGCCGACTTCTAGCCGGCCTCGGCTCTGCCGGACAACCGGGTCGGCTGTCCCCACGTGATTCTTTTTGGGGCAACATTCAGCGGGCAGGAGTGCCCGCTCGACACGGGCTATTCGGCTTGCTTTGAAATGTTCAGCAAAACCCCGATGCAGGCCACGGTGACAAGCAAAGAAGAGCCGCCGTAAGAGACCAGGGGCAGCGGGATGCCTTTGGTCGGCATTAGCCCGAGCACTACGCTGATATTGATGAAGGCTTGCACTACGATCATGCTGGTGATCCCGACGGCGAGGAAGCGCCCAAACATGTCTTCGGTTCTCAGGGCGGTGCGAATGCCCCGCCAGAGGAAGATGGCAAACAGCAGGACGATCACGAGCGCACCCACCAGACCCAGTTCCTCGGCGGTGACGGCGAAGATGAAGTCCGTGTGGGGCTCAGGTAGATAGAAAAGCTTCTGCTTGCCTTCCATCAGGCCGACGCCAGTAATGCCGCCGGTACTCACCGCGATTAGCGATTGAATGATGTGAAAGCCGCGGCCTTGCGGGTCGGAGTAGGGATTAAGGAAAGCGAGTATGCGGTCGCGGCGATAGGCCACGTGGAAGATCAGGAAATACAGCGGCAGCAGCGACGCTACAAATGCATACCCGAGGACACGCAAGTCCAGGCCGGCCACAAACAAGACGCAGCCGGTAATCGCGGCGCAGGCAATGGCCGTACCAAGGTCGGGTTGGAAGACGATCAGCGCGATAAAGATCAACGTCGGAACGACAGCGGGCAGGACCGTGTTGCGCCAATCGGTGATGGATTTCGTACGGCTCTCCAGGAAAAATGCCAGAAACAGAATGAGCGCCGGCTTGGCCATTTCGGACGGCTGTAAGGAGAGCGGACCCCAGTGCATCCAGCGATGAGTATGGTGGGCGCGATCGAGAAAAAAGACCGAGATCAGCATCAGGGTGGTGAGGCCGAGCAATGAAAACACCACCGCCGGATGCTTGTAGCGGCGGTAGTCGATCTTCATCGCTAGCACCATAGCCAGAATTCCTCCGGTCGCCCAGCCAAGCTGCTGTAGCAGAAAAACGTAACCGGAACCGTAGCGCTCTTTTGCCATGACAGCGGAAGCGCTGAACACCATCACCAGCCCTACGAAGATCAAGAGCAGAGTCACAGCGAACAGCCAGCCATCGACACTCACGCGCTTTGCCATGGGAGGATTTCATTTCACCACGGGGACACAGAGACATACGGATTTTTCGTGGATAGTTGTTGACGGCCGGGGATTTGAACTCTTCTTGGTTCGCCTGCGCCGGACAATTTAGCTTTACCGCTTCCTTGAACACCCTTCCGCGGTGCTCGTAACTCCGGAACTGGTCGAAGCTGGCACAGGCAGGAGCCAGCAGCACAATATCTCCAGGTTTGGCAGCTTCGGCAGCGTGTTTGATTGCGGTTTCCAGGGTTTCGGCGTGATCAACTTCCGTTGACCCCTCGATTTGCGGCTCGATCTTAGCGGCCGCTGCACCGATCGTATAAACACGCTTCACCCGCTGCCGGAGCAGGTCGTTCAGCACCGTGTAGTCGCTGCCCTTGTCCTTGCCCCCGAGAATGAGGTGGATGTTTGCCGGAAAGGATTCGAGCGCCTTAATGGTGGCATCGACATTGGTCGCCTTGGAATCGTTGTAATAGTCCACGCCGCGAATCGTCGCTACGTGCTCCAGTCGGTGCTCGACCGCTTTGAAGTCGCGAACCGCATTGCGAATCCGGTCCGGCTTACACCGCAGGAGAACTCCGACGCAGACCGCGGCCAAGATATTTTCAACATTGTGTGCGCCCTTCAGCGGAATTTCGGAAACCAGCATGATCTCTTTCTGGCCATGGGGATCGCGGAAGAAGACACGGCCGTCGTGGACAAAAGCGCCCTGCTTTACTTCCCTAGTCCCGCTGAACCAGAAAACTTGTGCCCGGGTGCGGGGTGCCAGTTCAACACAGGTCAGGTCATCGGCGTTGAGCACAGCAAAGTCTTCCGGCCGCTGATTTTCGAAGATGCGCGCCTTGGCGTCAGCGTATGCGGTGAACGTGCGATGCCGGTCGAGATGGTCGGGCGTGACGTTGAGGACTACGGCAATCTGGGGACGGAATGTCTGAATGGTCTCAAGCTGGAAACTTGAGACCTCTAAGACGGCGATGGTGTCAGCCGTTGCCCCCTCGACCAATGAAATCGCGGGCGTGCCGATATTGCCGCCGACCGCGGTGCGATATCCGCCCGCCGTCACAATCTCGCCCGCCAATGTCGTGGTGGTGGTCTTCCCGTTTGAACCAGTGATGGCGACAATGCGTCCAGGAAAAAATTGGGCGGCCAGCTCAATTTCGCCAATGACGTTTTCGTCGAGGGCGCGCGCCTGAACCAACGACGGCGCGTCGGTGGGGACTCCGGGGCTTACTACGATGAGATCTTGCCCACGGAAGGTGCGCTCGCCATGCCCGCCCGTTTCCACCGCAATGCCCTGGTCGAGCAGCACCGGAATCTCGTCTTTCAGTTGATCTTGGGGCTTCGTGTCAGAAACAGTAACCCGCGCGCCTTTAGCCTTCAGAAAGAGAGCGGAGGCGACCCCCGATTTACCGAGGCCGACCACCAGCACGCGTTTGTTGTTTACATCCATAAAACCTAACTCGCCACAGAGACATAGGGGAGAACCAAATGCTCTTTCTTATCCTCTTTTCTGTGGTGAAGATTATCTTAGCTTCAACGTCGTCAGCGCGAACAACGCAAACACTAGTGAAGCGATCCAGAAGCGCACAATAATTTTCGATTCGGACCAGCCGAGCAACTCGAAGTGATGATGAATGGGCGCCATCTTGAAGATACGCTTTTTGCGAAGTTTGTAGGACGCTACCTGAAGAATCACCGATATCGCCTCAATCACGAAGACGCCGCCGATGAAGGGCAGCAGCAGTTCCTGCTTGATCATTACCGCAACCGTGCCGATGGCGCCACCGAGTGCGAGTGATCCTACGTCGCCCATAAATACTTCTGCGGGATGTGCGTTGTACCAGAGGAAGCCGATTGCCGCGCCCACCATGGCGCCGCAAAAGATGGTCAATTCACCGACTTGTGGCATGCGCTCCAGTTCGAGGTAGGAAGCGAATGTAGCGTGGCCACTGACATAAGTGAGCACGGCCAGAGCCCCGGCGGCGATCACGGTGCAACCGATGGCCAGACCGTCCAACCCATCGGTCAGATTCACGGCGTTGCTCGATCCCACGATCACCAGCACCACAAAAGCGATAAACGGCAGAAACGCCAAAGGCCACAAATGAGGATACCGTTCCAGAGTCCCGATCACCAGGTCCGGCCGAAATTGCTTGAAGAAGGGCACGAGCAGCTTGGTGGAATAAAGGCCTCGCGTCTGCATCGCGATCAGCGCGACCGCGATGAGAACGCTGGCGGCGATCTGGAAACCGATTTTAGCTTTCCCGGTCAACCCCAGATTCCTGCGATGCACGACCTTGATGTAGTCGTCGCTGAAGCCGATAGCGGCAAAGGCGGATGTAGCCAAAACAGCAATCCACACAAACCGGTTGGTCAAGTCAGCCCACAACAAGGTCGGAATCACAATGGAGATGGCAATCAACAAGCCGCCCATGGTGGGAGTTCCGGCTTTTTTCTGGTGGGCTTTGGGTCCCTCCTCGCGGATGTACTGCCCGATCTGAAATTCGCGGAGGCGATTGATCACAAGGGGGCCGACGATGAGTCCGGTGAACAGCGCGGTCAGGCTGGCGAACGCAGTCCGAAAGGTCAGATAGCGGAAAATGCGAAATGGCGGAAAATAATGAAACAGCTTCTCGTACAACAGCCAATAAAGCAATCAGCCTCCGTGCTGGCTTTCGTTCTTACGCTCGACTACCTGCCGCATTCCCCTTGAGCAACTTCCATGCGTCCAAAGCGCGTTCTAGTTTCACTCCGCGGGATGCCTTCAGCAACACTACGTCTCCATCGCGGGTTTCACGGGCCAGCCATTCGCCGGCTTCTTCCGGCGTGGCGACGAATTCTGCCTGCATTCCGGCTTGACGGGAGGCTTCGACCATTTGCTCCGCCTGACCTCGGACTCCCAGCAACAAGTCAATTCTCTTCGCCGCAATGTGCGCGCCGGCCTGCCGGTGAAGCTCTTCGCTTGCAGGGCCGAGTTCGAGCATCGCGCCCACAACAACGATCCTGCGTTTTGCAGGCATTGCGGCCAAGGCGTCCACCATTGCTTCCAGGGCTTTCGGATTGCAATTGTAGCAATCGTCGATGATCGTGATGTTACCAAGCTTGACGACCTGTCCGCGCTTGTCTGCTGGGGTAAGCGATGCCAGGGCGGCGACCGCCTCGGAAGGGGTCAGCCCCCGCTCCAGTCCGACCGCGACCGCTGCCAGCGCGTTGTAGATGTTGTGCGTGCCCACCAGTTGCAGAACGGCCTTTTCGCGGCAGCTCCCCACAACTACGTCGAAAGCGGAGCCCTCTGATCCCTGCGGCTGAATGTTTTCCGCCCGCACGTCCGCCGACGTGCGCAGGCCATACAGAACTACCTTGCCGCGAAAATCGCGGCCAAATTGCAAGACATATTCGTCATCGCCGTTGAGGATTGCGGTTCCTCCCGCCGGCAGGGCCTCCACCAATTCGTATTTCGCGCGTGCGATATCAGCTACAGAGTCAAAAAACTCCAGGTGCACGGGCGCAACATTCGTTACGACTCCAATTTCAGGCTGCGCGATTTTCGCAAGGGCTGCAATCTCGCCCGCATGAGACATCCCCATCTCGATGACTGCGAGATCGTGCTCAGGTTCGATCCTGAGCAGCATCAGAGGAAGGCCAAAATGATTATTGAGGTTGCCTTCGGATTTCAGCACCCGGAAGCGAGACGATAAAACGTGAGCGATGGCTTCTTTCGTGGTGGTCTTTCCTGTCGATCCAGTCACCCCGATCAGCGGCTTTCCCCACAGGCGCCGAACTGCGGCGGCAACGGTTTGCAGCGCCGACAGAGTGTCGTCCACTGTCATCAGCCCAGACTTAACAGCGTAGCGAGCAAATTGGTCTCTACGTATGACCGCAGCCGCGGCACCCTTTTCCAGCGCCTGACCTACGAAATCGTGGCCGTCCACGCGTTCGCCCTTGACCGCAAAGAAAAGGTCCCCCGGCTGAATCGTGCGGGAGTCGATGGAATACCCTTGCGCTACCGCGTTGTGGTCAAACTCACCCGCAGCAGAACTAAATTCAGCGACGCGGAAGAGCGGTAGCTTCATGAGTTCTTTCCGGCGGCGACGTTTGCAGCTTCACAATTGTATCCGGCGTCGCGTAAAACTTGGCGGGCTACTTCCACGTCGTCGAATGGAAGGGTTCCTTCGCGCGTGACCTGCACTTGCTCGTGACCCTTACCAGCAATTAGAACGATGTCGCCCGGTCCGGCCTCACGGATGGCTAAAGCGATTGCCCTTTTTCGGTCCGGTTCCATTTTGTATTTCGTTCCGGAGCGCTGCAAGCCGACCATGGCGTCGTTGATTATCGCCAGCGGATCCTCGCTACGCGGGTTGTCTGAGGTGAGCACCACGAAATCGCTGCCTTGACCGGCGGCTTCTCCCATCAGCGGGCGTTTGGCCCGGTCACGATCGCCGCCGCAGCCAAAGAGGGTGATCACGCGCCCCCTCTGTCTTGCCTGCTGGACGAACTCTCGCGCCAGCGAGGTCAAATTGCGCAGCGCATCGTCGGTGTGCGCATAGTCCACGACTACGGTGAACGGCTGTTTGCAGTCTACGCGTTCGAAACGGCCCGGCACGCGGGCCAGGGAGGCAATCCCGTTGGCGATCTCGTCTGGCTTGCAATTGCGCGCGTAAGCTGCGCCTGCCGCCGCGAGGATGTTGTACACATTCACTTTGCCAATCAGCGGAGAGAAGACGGGAACGACCTCTTCCGGAGTGACCAGGTCGAAGCGGCTGCCTCGCGGTGTGATGTCGACTTTTTCCGCGCGCAGGTCGCCACTCGTTAGGCCGAACATCAAAACTACAGAGCCACATTTCTTGCTGACCTTTGTCAGCTTCTGACCGTATTCGTCCTCGGCATTGAGTACGGCGATGCGCGGCGGATCCGTGCCGCAGCCTTCAAACAGGATCCGCTTCGCGGCGAAATACTCTTCCATCGTGCGATGATAGTCGAGGTGGTCTCGAGTGAGATTGGTGAAGACGGCTACGTCGAAGGGAATCCCGTAAACGCGTTGCTGAGTCAGCGCGTGGGAGGAAACCTCCATGACTGCCTCGGTCGCGCCGTTGCCTAGAGCGTCCGCCAGAATGCGGTTCAGATCGAGGGCCTCAGGTGTCGTGTGTGGGGCAGGCAGGACTTTTCCCGCCACGTGATATTCGATTGTCCCGATCAGTGCACTCTTGTGATTGGCGGCGAAGAGTATCGCTTCGAGCAGGAATGCAGTTGTGCTTTTTCCGTTCGTCCCCGTGATGCCCGTGACCGCCAGTCGTTCCGCGGGACGCTTATAGAAATTGGCGCTTAGCCGAGCCAGAGCGCGGCGTCCGTGGGGCACTTGCACCCAAGCCACTTCTTCGCGGGGGATCTCGCTCGCGGAGTCGCTGACGACGGCCACCGCGCCGGCTGCGATTGCCTTGTCGATGAACTTGTTCCCATCGCTGGCCTCGCCTCGCATGGCGATGAATGCGTCGCCCGGCTTTACCCGCCGTGAGTCGTATTCCAATCCACTTACGCTCGGATTACCGCTCTGGTCGAGGACTTCCGCGCCGTGCAGAAGCTGAAGGAAATTCATCGGGACTCTATTGTGAGCTTACTCCAATTCAATATTCTGAGTGTAGGGGCCCGTGCCGTAGCCTACTCGCCCGGACGGGCGTCCGGCCAACGTCGTTCTCAGCGGCTGAATTTCACTGTCACTCGTGATCCTGTCGCGACATGTGATCCGGCTACAGGGGACTGCTCCCGGGCCAGGCCGCTGCCTACCGCATCCAGATCGAGGCCACTATCCTCGGCCAGTTCGATCGCACCGCGCACGCTCTTGCCCGCAAAAGACGGCACCACAATCCCACCCTGCTCCGCGTCCAGCACAACGGTACCGCTGGACGGAAGATGATCGGGAGCGGGTGCCAAGGCGGACTGCGAATCCTCCGCCGCCGGAGATTGTGTCGATTCTGTAGCCGAAGCAGCCATCGTTTCACTGTGACGCAGTGCGGCTGCAACTACGACGCTTCCATCTGATTCCGGCTTCGCAGTTGCAAGAGTGTTTGGCGTTGTCGGGACCGGACTCGGGTTTGGAGACTCGGCGACATCCAGCACCTCTCCCAAGTGGTCGGGTGAACCTTCCGCCAGCTCCTGGGTTTTGACTTGACGTGAAGCCAGCAACATTTGGCGGCTTCGCGGCAACTCGACATCGTGGGGGGTATGCAGGTATTCCAGCACTTGCTGCGCAATTCGCTGGAACACGGGCGCTGAAACTTGTCCGCCCTGATGCAGGCCGACCGCGGAATCGAGGATCACCGCCACCACGATCGCGGGGTTGTTCAATGGCGCAAATCCGGCAAATGAGGCCACGTACTTAGTTTTCGAATATGCGTGGGTGGCGGGGTCGACTTTTTGCGCTGTGCCCGTCTTGCCGGCGGAAGAATATCCTTCGAGGACCGCTCTCTTGCCTGTGCCTTCAAGCACAACCTTTTGCATCATCTGTTTCATTTCCGCTGCCGTCATCGATGCAATAACGCGCCGCCCATCCGCGGGATGAAAAGCGACAGTCTGCGGAGTGGGTTGCGGATCGGTCATAGCCGCAACGATACGGGGCGGGACCGAGACGCCGTCGTTGGCAATCGTCGAAACTAATGACGCCAACTGCAGGGGGGAAATTCCGATCTCCTGCCCCATGGAAATAGCGCCAATCGAAACTTTCGACCAGCGGCTTACCGGCTTAGTCAGGCCGCGAGTCTCGCCGGGCAACTCAATTCCCGTCTGCTGCCCGAAGCCAAATGCTCGAATGTATTTGTAAAACCGGTCTTCGCCCAGGCGAAGCGCGATCTTGATGGCGCCCACGTCGCTCGACTCGGCGAGGATTCCCCAGACCGGTAGCAGGCCGTGAGGCCTGCTATCGCGAATGCGCATGCCGTTAATGACGATTGATCCCATCTGGCAGTCGAAAACTTCGTCAGGGCGAGTTAACTTTTCTTCCAGCGCCGCGGAAATGGTAACTACTTTGAAGGTCGAGCCTGGCTCGTAAACGTCACTGACAGCGTGATTTTTTAGCCGTTCCGGCGTAATTTCCTTGGTCAGGTTCGGGTTGAATGTGGGCTGGTTCGCCAGCGCCAGGATTTCTCCGGTGCGCGGATTCTGCACGATCACCGTGCCGGTCACGGCGTGGGTCTGCTCCATCGCGGTTGCGAGTTCGCGCTCAGCGATGTATTGAATCTGCTCGTCGATTGTCAGTACCACGTTCTCGCCCGGCTCCGGCTGCTTCTCCACACTGCCGAACCATTTGCGGTGAGCGTCGACCGAGATGAGCATGCGTCCGGGGTTGCCGCGTAGTTTGTCGTCGTACTGGCGCTCAATCCCGCTCAAGCCTTCGTCATCCATGCCCACGTAGCCTAGGACCTGGGCCGCCAGCTCGCGCTTGGGATAAAAACGCTTGGATTCTTTCTGGAAGTAAATGCCGCGCAGGTTGAGCGCGCGAATGCGATCGGCGGTTTCGGCATCGGCCTTGCGCGCCACCCAGCAAAAAGTCCGTGCGGCTTTGCATTTGGCCAGGGTTTCACGAGGATCGCTTTTGGTGATCTTTGAAATCAGCGAGATGGTCCCGGCAAGATCGGGAATCTCCGTGGGCACGGCGAAAGCGGAATCAACCGAGATCGACATCGCCAGTTCGCGCCCGGTCCGGTCGTAGATGATTCCGCGCCTGGCTGAGACTTCCTCTGTACGCTCGCGCTCATGGATGGCACGCCTTTCGAAGCTGCCGTAACGGAAAATTTGCAGGTAAATCAGACGCAGGCAAATGCCACCGCACCACAAGACGAGAACTGCCGCCAGCATGTAAAGCCGGACATTGGTGCTATTGCGGGGTGTGTTGGCAGCCACGGATCGCGCTCTCTCTAGACAAACATGGCGGCCTGCCACATTTGGGAAGCCGCCAAAAACTTGAGCCACGGATTTATGCAGATACTCACGGATTAATACTTTGTATTTATTGAGTCATCCGTGTTCATCCGTGGCCACTTCTTGTTCACACATCTTACGGCACCGAGACTACCGATACAGAAGCGCTAGCCATCACCGGAGCGCCGGTATCCAGCGGGGCGGAATCCATGCGGATTACCTGGCCGGCCTGGGGCGGCTGCATTCCGTACTGCCGCGCCAGCCGGTCGATGCGATCTGGGGAGCGCAGCGACGCCGCTTCCAGGCGGAGCGTGCGATTCAACTCCGAAAGTCCATTGCGCTCATTCTTCATGAATTCGATCTTGTAACCGTACTCGATGGCCTTGAAGTGCTGCCAGGTGTAGGTCATCACCAGCAGGAAGAGGCAGCTCAGCGCAATGCCGAACTGTTTCATCTCACGGCTGCGCCGAGGGTTTTCAATTTTTACCAGGCGCGAATTATCAATCGGCTTTGAGAAGTAGATTTCCGGCGTGCCGGTCCAGCACGGTTTGCGCCGGCGACTGAGAACTGCCCCTTGAACTGCTACGGCTCCTGCGGCCATTTACGCCACCCCAAGTAACTTCGAGTCGAACGCTCGTTCACGGTCCGTTGCCGTGTACCAGTATGGAAGTTTCGCTTCCTGAGAATCGGCAATTTTGTGAGCGTGCTTTTCCGCGCGCTCGACCGTTGAGATCAGTTCATCAATCAATGTGCCCGTAAACATCGCCAGCCTCCGTTCTTACTTTGCTCTCCCCACTCAGTCTCTCCGGGATGGCATCGAGAGAAGGTAGAGATTTGTTTTCGCCCTTTATGTGAGAGGCGATGCCATCCCGGAAACCTGTTTTCGTAACCTCTTCTAACCAGCTTGTCATCCCGAGTGAAACGAGGGGTATGCGTACCTGTCCGCGCAAGCCAATAGCAGATTCCTAGCTTCGCTCGGAATGACAAACTTTAAAGAACTAAACTCTTTTCGCTGCCCGCAATTTCGCACTGCGCGACCGCGGATTGCGATCAATCTCTTCTTCTCCAGCGGTCACCGGCTTCTTGGTCAGCAACTCGTAGTGACCTTGCTTCACTCCGTCGCGGAGAGCATCTTTCACAATGCGATCTTCCAGCGAGTGGAAGCTGATGATGACCAGCCGTCCGCCCGGTTTGAGCACCCGCGGGGCCGCATCGAGCAGCGCCCGCAGGTCTTTCAACTCATCATTTACGAAGATTCGGATTGCCTGGAAAGTTCTGGTCGCCGGATGAATCCTTCGTTCTGCCTGATTCATTGGCCGGGCCGCGGCTGATACGACATCTGCAAGCTGTGCAGTTGTTCGGATCGGCCGCGACCGGACAATGGCTCTGGCGATTCTCCGCGACCTCCTTTCCTCACCGAATTCGTAAATCAGATCAGCGAGTGTGACCTCGTCGACCTGGTTTACCACTTGTTCGGCGGTCAGCTCGGCTTGCGGATTCATTCGCATGTCGAGCGGTCCTTCCGCCTGAAAACTAAAGCCTCGCGCGGCGTCGTTCAGCTGCAAGCTACTCACCCCTATGTCAGCCAGCAATCCGTCCACTTTCGCGGAACCGAACCGCTTGCCGACTTCGGCAAACGAACTGTGCAGCAGCGTGATCTCCGGTGCATCCTCTTCGAAGACCAGCGTTGCGCGGGCCGCATCCAGCGCCGCAGGATCTTTATCGAGCCCAATCAAATGACCCGGTGCGCCGAGGCGTTTTGCGATTTCGTAACTGTGCCCGCCCAGGCCAACCGTGGCGTCGATATACGTCCCGCCGCGCTTGATAGCTAAAAAGTCGATCGCTTCTTTTAAAAGAACCGGAACATGGCCCGCTTCTCTGCCACTGCCATGCCCAACCCCCTGAGGGGTGTCTGTTGAACCCTCGCCCACTAGATGCCCAATTCGTCGAGCGTCTTCTCATCCTCAGGCGTGAACTCTTGCTCCTCGATTTCCTTGCGGTACGCTTCGAGATTGCGCACTACCAGGTACGTCAAATTTCCCGTGACTGCCACTTCGCCCTTGATCTGCGCTGCGTCGCGCAACAGTTGCGGCATCAGCAGCCGGCCCTGGCCGTCCATCTCGACTACCTGCCCCCAGTAGTTCACCCGGTTTAAGAACTTCTTCTTCGTAGGATTGAAGGTCGAGAGCGCTGCCAATTTCTGCTCGATTCGTTCCCATTCCTCGAAGGGATACACTTGAGCAACCTTGCCATCCAGGCTGGTGATGTAAAATTGCGTGCCGTACTTCTCGTCGATCACGCGCTTGAATTCCGAGGGGACCTTGAGCCGTCCCTTTTCGTCGACGCGGGTTGGGTGATTGCCGCGAAACATGTGTTCTACCCTTTACCGGGGCGGAAAATCTCTTGGCAGCTATCGCCGCAAGAACGAGGGAGGTAAAAGCAGTCAAAATGCTGGTCGATTGCGGTTCGTTAGGGCTGTTTTTGGGGGTGTCAGCTTCAAATTCCACTGGCGCCTCTCAGTTTTCCAGTCTTGCCCACGACCTCTATTGCTTCGACCACTTCTTACCACTTTTGTCCACATCTTACGCCTAAGCTGTTTGTTGTCAATAAGAAACTTGATGGTCGACACTTAGCGTTCAGGCGACAATCGGAAAACGCTATAAATTGTGGCTAACTGATTGGGTGACCACAAGCGGCGGGGTTTAGAGTCTAGATTCCCTTTTGCGTGCTTCTCTTATTGTTCGCCCTTGACATTTCAGTATTTCGGGAGTTGCCTGTGGAAATCGCTGAGACAACGAAAAAGCCCCAGCTTTTCGCCAGCGCTTGAGGATTGAGAAATGGTCCCACACCTCACCAGATGATTTTCGCCCCCAACTGAATGTGCCGCGAACCGCCCGAGCCGATGACCGGGTTTGCCGCCGCCACGTCGGGCGTAAAAACTACGGTTCCCACGGTGTTCGGAGACGACAAATCGGTGTTCATCGTGGGCGTGTCGAAGTTGGCGTGGTTCAGGATGTTGAAAAATTCACCTCGAATTTGCAGGTTGATGCGCTCGTTCAGCCTCCAAATTTTCGAAAGTGAGAAGTCCCAGTTTCTGAACGACGGTCCCCGGAAGATGTTTCGAGCCATATTTCCAAATTGCCCGTACTCCGGCGGCGTAATAATTGTGCTGCCGGAGACAAAGCATCCGTAGGTTTGCAACTGACTCAAGCTGGCATAAGGCAGACACGCAGAATTGCCGGGAAGCGGGTTCCCGTCAGCATCCTCAAACGGATAGTAAGGCAGCGGGGTCTTGGCTGACCAGTGGATATTGGTCGGACTGCCGACCATATTCCAGCGATCGTTGAATTCGCCGGTCAGGCTGATGTCATCGTTAAAATCTCCCAGTGTGTATGGCAGGCCGCCCTCCAGCATTGCGACGGTGGTCATCTGCCAGCCTTCGAGCATTTGCCACTTTGACTTCACCGACGGGAAGTTATAAGTCGCGGCGAGAGTGAAGCGGTTGCGGATATCGTAGTCGCCATTTCCCCGCTCAGCAGCATAGTCCAGGCTGTTCGGGGGAACGCCGGCAAGGTTGCTGGTGGCCGTGTCGATGGCGTGAGCATAGGTGTATCCAGCGACCAAATATAGCCCATGGGAATAGCGTTTGGTGAGAGTGACCTGGAGTGAGTTGTAGCTTGAGTTCGACTGGTTGCTCAGGTAATTCAGATATCCGATATATGGATAGCACGGCCCAGCTAAGCCTAATCCGCCCTGGGAAACGGGACAGTTAGCGTTCAGAGGACGCCCCGCTTCTTCGCAGTTATCGCAGGCAATCTCCAACGGTGAGTTGGGGTCGACCTGGTTAATGTCAGTGTTGCTGTAGAGCTTGATTCCATGATTGGCAACGTAGGCGATCTGGAGCAGGGTAGTCGGCGTCAGGGCTTGCTGGATATTGATGTTCCAGTTGGCCACATAAGGAGTCTTAATGTGTTGGTTCACGCCAAATATGGTGCACTGATTGTCGATGACGCAGGTAGTATCCGCGGCAGTTGGGAAAATTGTTTTCGGGCCCATTCCCCAGTTGATGTCGTCAGTATTGCTTGAAATGTTCAGGTATGAGCTGATATTGCCATTTCCCGGGGTGACCCCAAGTGCCGCCGTCGTAGGATTGAGGTTCAGCCCACCGCCATTGAACATGAATGTACGGATGGAAGGCTGTTCATAAATGATTCCCCCGGAGGCGCGGAGCACCGTCTTCCCGGTTCCAAACACGTCCCAAGCCAGACCAACTCGGGGAGAAACGTTGTTGTAGTTCGTGGCATAGGGTGAGCCGATTCCCTTTCCCACCTGCACGATTCCAGCGCTGGGGACATAGTTAGCGAGGAGATCTCGCGAGTCCTGCAGCGGAAATGTAACGTCGTAGCGCAGCCCAAGATTCAGAGTCACACCGGGCGCGATCCGGTAATCGTCCTGAATGAATAAGCCGAATGCCTTCATGTTCACATTGCGGCTGGCGTCTCCATACAACAGCCGCCAACGGCGCACATCGCCGGCAAAGAAACTCTCCAGATCACTGAAATCGATGCGGCCGCGGCCGTATCCCGCCCGCAAATAGTCCACGGTGCCGTAACGGAATTCTCCGCCGAAACGGATCGCATGCTTCCCGGCAGTGTAGGAGACGGTATCGGAAAAATTCAGGGTCTTAGTCGGCGTCGTAAGCAGCGGCCAACTCGAGTTCCCGCCCATGTAGTTGAAGTTACTGGTACCCGGATTAATTCTTGGAAAACCAAACAGCTCCGGGTTAGTGACTCCGGTGTTCAGCCCATAAGAAATGGGATTAACGTTGTGATCAAGGGGCTGAATCGCTTCGTTAAAGCTGTTGTAGCTGAAGCGTGCCTGATTGATCCAGCGCGAGTTCGGCGTCCAGGTCCAGCTCACACCAAACACTTGGGTTATGGGGCTCGCAGTAGACAGCCAATCGGGACGAAGCGGAAATGCATCCTCTTCCACCTGGTTGGAGTTGCTGTAGATGAATCGTGCACTCAACAAGTGATGCTGGTTGAGGTTATAGTCCGTCTTGGCAATCACATTGTCGCTGCGGTTGGTGTTGTTGAAGTCGAAGTCAATGGCCGCAGGATCAGTCTGGGACGCGGTGAAGCCGGGATTGGGCAGCAATAGTTGTGCGATATTGAGGCTGACTGGATTGCAGGCGGGTTGGCATCCCGCGATCGCGTCCACAACGCTGTAGTCGGCCGGAACCGTGTCCGCCGGTAGCCGACCGGCTTGCGGTATGAGCGACACCGTTACCGGACTGTCTACCACGCCAGGGTTTCCAACGTGGTCTCGAATGCCCTCGTAATTCACAAAGTAAAACCACTTGTCCTTTTTGATGGGGCCGCCAAGGGAGGCCCCAAACTGGTGCATGACCAGCGCGGAAAGCGGGGTCGGTGCCGGATTGAAGTAGTTGCGGGCATCCACAGCACTGTTGCGCGTGAAGTAGTAGGCAGTGCCGTGCAACTGGTCGGTGCCCGACTTCAAACCGATATTCACGACTACGCCGGGCTTGACTCCAAAGTCGGCGGCTGGCGCCTCTTGCGTGTTGAACTCCTGGATCGCGTCCAGAGGAAGTATGCTTGCAGGCGTGCCTTGGATGCCAGCGTCGTTGACCACCGTTTCTCCGTAGTAGATGTCGTTATCATCGGCGCCATCGATGTAGAAATTATTGTCGTCAGGACGGTTGCCGTTGGAGGTTACGGAGTGAAAACCGCCGCCGGGCGTACGCTGCACTCCCGGATGGAGCGGGAGCAGGTTTTGAAAGTCGCGGCCTTGTAGAGGCAGCTCATTGATCGCTTTGTTCGACAACACTCCATTCAAGGTGCTGTCGGTGGTATCGACGAGAGTCGCGTCGGCGCTCACTTCCACCGTCTCGCTCACCGCTCCCGGTTGGAGCCGCAAGTCCACCCGCGCATCCCGTGACACTTCCAGAACAAATGGCTTGCTCTCTGCCTTCTTGAATCCGGGCGCTTCCACCGAAACTTTGTACGTGCCCGGTTCGAGATCAGGCGCCGCGTAGTCACCTGCCCGATTACTGACAAGGTTCCGGCTGACGTTGGTCGCAGTATTCGTGACCGCCACTTTGGCGCCGACCACCACCGCACCGGAGGCATCTGTCACCGTGCCAAGAACGCGGCCTTGATTCGCTTGTGCCACCATGACAATGACGGTACCGAGCAATACGACGACAACCACGAATGCGCTGCGAAAGAATTTCATGGGGCCCCATTTCTGAAAACAATTGTTAGCCTGCTTCTGCTTCGCGCTCCTAAGGCGCGAACCAGACACGCACCGGGTCTTTGTCAATGAGTGAGGGTCGGATCACATTCAGAGGGCCTCGGTCATAGCCCGGACTGGAGTTTGCCGGAATTGACCAAGCAGGCAATCTGTTCGAGATTGCCGTCCATCGCCGCGGAATAAAAGTGATTCATGGTCGGCTATTCGAAGCGAACGTGCTCAGACGGCGGCAGTTTGTCAAAGATGCTGGCGGAAGTCAATCACGAACTTCACAAAAGACGCCTTGGGAAACCGATTAGGGAAGTTAATAAACGGTTCCACCGGGTTGCGTGGAATGAATCACACCCTGCTCGACCGAGAGCGAGTAAGACGCGCCGCCCGATCCCGTCCACGAAGGCAGATCGAAATGCTCCCCGCTCGGAAGTCTGTATACGGAAACGTCCTTGAAGGTGAGTGGCAGTCCCTTCTGGCAAACCTCAGGGGCCTGCGTGGGACGCAGAAAATAAGCGCCGCGGCCTGATCCGACCACAGCCGCTTTGCCATCCGCTTCCACCAGCACCGCGGACTTCTCATCAATCGCGATCTCGCGTGGCTGCTTCGACCATCCGTCCTGCACGATGCGCGCAAGGAAGACAAGTGTACGGCCCATGCGGTCCCGTTTCGCGAAGTGGCTATCCGTGATCGTGTTTTGCAGTTGTGGGATCTTGAGGAAGTCCCGCACGACCGTGACCTGAATGTGGTACGGGTTGGACAAAGCTTCCTTGGAATGAAGCTCACTGTCATCTGGATCGTTCAGCGCACCATAGGCAAACTCTCCCTGTACCGCTAGTCCAGCACTGGTGCCGCCGATTGGTTTCCCACTGGCAACGTGCCGGTTGATCTGCATCCTGCACCGGGGTTCCGCGCCAGAAATGAATGTAATTCGCCTGATCTCCACCCGCAATGAAAACGGCTTCCGCGTGACCGATAATGTCGGCAACGGCGGGGTCCTGCGCAGCATCGCGATCAGGGATGATCAGCGTGGCCACGGAATTGGCTTTGCAGAGGCCGTTGACGTACGAATTGTAATCATCGTCTCCGTGGGCGCGAAGAATCAGAAAGTCTCCACCATCAGCCTTGCCACACAACCAGCGAAAAGCTTCGTCGAGGTCATCGCCCCCGCCCATCATGGCAATCCCGGCCACTGGCTTGGTTAGCACATCGTCCTTTTGCCCTATGCGGATGTATTTGAAAGACGCACCCTGGCTGGCTCCGCAGAACGGGAATAGGATGAGTGCAACCGAGAAGACGCTGAAAAGTTTGCTGGACATAGCCGCGGAACAATATATCGCAAGGAGTCGGATTTTCCCGCAATATATTACAAGCGTTTCAGGATGATCCATCGCATTCAGTTCGAGCAGTGGGTACCGGTCGACACTGATCGAGTTTTCCTGTTCTTTGCCAATCCCAACAATCTTCCTCGAATCATGCCTCCCGCGACTGGAACCGAGCTGGCGGCGCTAAACCTCGTGCCTCCCCCGAGCGGGCCTAACGAGCAGTCAGCCATTCTGATTCGTAACTCGCTAGCGGGCGTCGGTTCGGAGGTCGTGACCTCCTTTCGGCCCGTCCCATTTCTTCCCTTCCGCGCGCTATGGATTGCGCTGATTACCGAGTTTGAATGGAACCACCACTTCGCCGACATACAGAAAAAAGGACCATTCAAGCGATTTCAACATCGCCACGAGTTTTCCGCGGAGAGGCGAAATGGCGCGAGAGGAACGATGGTCCGCGATGTTATTGAGTATGATCCCGGCTTCGGGGCGCTTGGTGATCTAGCTCAGAGGCTCTTCATTGCGCCCAGCCTTAATCAAACATTCGACTACCGTCAGAAGATGCTCGAAAAACTGCTGGGCTAAGTACGCCGAGGTGGTACACTCCCGCCGTTGTCTCCTATCGCCGTTTCAAAATCCACTATTGGAGGTGGCGCATGAATCTGAACCGCAGTCGGGTTTGGTTGGGAGGCTTAGCTGGAGGCGTGGTCTGGTTGATTTGGAGTTTCCTGGTTGGGCATTTCATCATTGGCGATGCGCGCTACGTGGCGGCGCAGAATGCCGGCCTGTTTTTGAAAGAGCCACGCTATCCTTTCTTTGGGCCAGTGGATTGTGATCCTGTTCGTGCTGGGCGTCATCGTAGCGCATTTGTACGCCTGGGCGCGCCAAACGCTCGGCGCAGGTCCGGGAACTGCGTTGAAGGTTGGATTCCTCGTCGGATTTGCCGCGGGCTTCCCGCTGAACTTCGCGCAAGCCGCCTGGTCGCCCGTCGATCGCGTGTTCCCTCTGGGCTGGATGCTGGAAATGTGGGTGGGCTCAATCCTGGCAGCGCTAGTCGCAGGATGGCTCTACAAAGATTGAGCCTAGCATCCTGTGGAGGCGGGCGACTCGCCCGCCTATCGAATCGGCTCCACGAACACCGCCGTCCCATATGCCAGCACTTCGGTGACACCTTGCATAATTTCGGTGGCGTCATAGCGGGCGCCGACGACTGCGTTTCCGCCCAGTTCGGCGGCGTGTTGCAGCATCAGGTCAAAGGCTTCGGCACGGGTCTTTTCGCACAGATTGGTTAACAACGTGATGTTGCCGCCGAGGATGGTTTGGAGTCCCGCTCCAATCGTGCCGAAGATAGAGCGCGAACGAACCACGATGCCGCGCACGACACCCAGACTGCGAGTCACGCGAAATCCATCCAATTCAAATTGCGTAGTCACCATGTTGTGGGCAACCATCCGCCCGGGTGCACTATAGCTGATGCCCATTGGGTTCGCCTCTCTTCCTAGTCAGGTGAAGCGCCTAGCTCAGCCTTCCCGCAATACGCTATTCCAATTCCGCCGTAATCACAAATTTTCGCTCTGCCGGGTCGTATTCGACACGGAGGAGGTTCGGTTTGCAGCAGACCTGGCAGTCTTCTATATAGGACTGCCGGCGGCCAGCGGACTCATCCACCGATGTCTGGTTGCATTCACCGCAGCCCGCGCATTGAAACCTTGCCTCCACGCTACCATTCTAGGACGGAAGCAGGAGTTCTCCGCATCTCTTGTCATAGAAGCAAGACGAACCACTATAATGTCCGGCTTACCACATTCACCGGAGGCTGGATGATTTCGCGACGCCGTTTTGTGCAATTGGGCACGGCAGCTTGCGGAGCACTCGGCACCGGCTCGCTCGCCCGAGCCAGTGCTGCAGAATCGAATTCTCCGCTGCCGCCCTCCATCGCTGGCTTGAAGTCGATGAAGGAGCAGGCGAAGCCGATCACGCCGGAGGAACGAAGTGCGCGTCAGGAGAAGGCACGTCGTCTGATGGAAGCCAACCGCATGGATGCCCTCCTGCTGATGGAGGGAACCTCGCTCAACTATTTCACCGGGATTCACTGGTGGGGTGGGGAGCGGCTGTTCGCGATGGTGCTGCTCGCCAGAGGCACGGCGATCTATGTGTGCCCGGCCTTCGAGGAAGGACGCGCGCGTGAGCAGATCGCGACAGCTATGGACGGCGAGCGGCCCGACGTCCGTACCTGGCAGGAAGATGAAAACCCATATCAGCGCTTAGCGCAAGGTTTAAAGGATCGGGGGATATCTTCCGGGACGCTGGGCATTGAAGAAACGGCGCGTTTCGTTTTCAGCAAAGGAATTGCCACCGCCGCGCCACAAGTGAATATCGTCAGCGGCACTCCGGTCACCGCCGGATGCCGTATGGTCAAGAGCAATCATGAGATCGAATTGATGCGGCTGGCCAACAAAGTTACTCTTACCGCCTACGAAGCCACTTACCGCTCGTTAAGAGTAGGCATGACGCAGAGTGAATTCGAGGATCTGATTGCCGCGGCATACACTCAACTGGGTTTCCCGGGAGAGGCCAGCGTGCAAGTCGGGCGAGTATTCCGCGCTTCCCCATGGCTCCGTTGCGCCCCAAATAATTCGTGAAGGCACGATCGTGACGGTGGACGATGGTTGCACGGTTGAAGGCTACCAATCTGACATCACGCGGACCTTCGTTTTGGGCAAACCATCCGACAAGATGAAAAGAGTATTCGATATCGTCCACCGGGCGCAAACTGCGGCGTTGAAGACGGCCCGTCCCGGGCTGGAGTGCCAGGCCGTTGATGCGGCAGCGCGAAAAGTAATTACCGAAGCGGGATATGGGCCGGACTACAAATATTTCACTCATCGAGTGGGGCACGGCATCGGCATGGACGGCCACGAATGGCCTTACCTCGTGCGCGGCAACACTACTCCCCTAGCGGTGAACATGACTTTTAGTGATGAGCCGGGAATCTACATTCCGGGTGAGTTCGGCATTCGCCTGGAGGACGACATGCACATCACCGAGAACGGTGCCGAGTTGTTCACCCCGCAGAGTTCATCATTGGAGAATCCTTTCGGGACGGCGTGATCAAAGCCAACATGATCCAACGGATTGCGTTTGCATTTCTGCTATCTGTTAGTTTGCCCGGCTTCGCCGTCGAGTCTCCCTCAGCCGCCGCCTACGGGGCGCGCATGGAAAACGCCTGGATCCCGATGAAGGATGGCGTACGCCTTTCCGTCACTTTGTACATGCCGGAAGGCGCTACATCGGGCGAGAAATTCCCCGCCATCCTCGAATACCACCCCTACAGAAAAGACGACGCAATGGCCGCGCGTGACTACGAAATCTATACCTACTTCGCCCGCCGCGGCTACGTCTGCGCTCGCGTGGATATTCGTGGTTTCGGCACCAGCGAGGGAGTTCCCGCCGATCGCGAGTATTCCAAGCAGGAACAGGCTGACGGTTTGCAGGTCATATCCTGGCTTGCTCGCCAGCCGTGGTCGAACGGCAATGTCGGAATGATGGGGATTTCCTGGAGCGGGTTCAATTCGCTGCAGATGGCCATGCTTCATCCTCCGGAGTTAAAAGCAATTCTCGCCGCGGATGCAACCGCTGAATTGTTTCACGACGACATTCACTACATCGATGGCATGGTTCACATCGATGAGTTCGAACTGAATATGGACATGGCGCCGGGCATGACCGGCGCACCTGACTATACCCTCGACGAAAGGGTTCTGGGAGCACGCTTCGAGGCCGCGCCCTGGTCTCTGCTCTACCTCAAGCACCAGCGCGATGGCACGTTCTGGCGCAGTCCGGTCCGCCCGCTTAGCGAGATCACGATTCCCAGCTTCCTGATTGGCGGTTTGCAGGATGGTTATCGCGACAGCATCCCGGCGATGCTCGAACAAACCAAGGCGCCGATTAGAGCGATCGTGGGGCCATGGAACCACACCCTTCCCGACGACGCGGACTTCGGCCCCCGCATCGATTGGCGCGGTGACGCCGTCCGTTGGTGGGATTATTGGCTTAAAGGCCGCGACACCGGCGTGTTGAAAGATCCGAGACTGGCGATCTATATGCAGCACTGGCATCCGCCTGATCCCAACCTGGAAGCAGTACCCGGCGAATGGCGTCGCGAAGAAGGCTGGCCGCCGAGGGATGTAACGCCAACAACTTTATTTCTGCAGGCTGGTCACATGCTCGCGAATTCCGTTGCCGCAAAAGGTATTCACGAGTTGAAGTATGTTCCGTCCATCGGAGTCGAATCGGGTTTCTGGTGGGGTGAATTGCTGGTCGATCCTCGTCCGATCGATGCCTTCAGCCTCGTCTATGATTCCGCGCCCCTGCAAGAAGAGGTGGCGATCCTTGGCCGGCCGCATGCACTCTTGCGGGTCTCTGCCACTGCTCCATTGGCTGATTGGTTTGCAAGACTGTCCGATGTGGCCCCCGACAGCACGGTCACACAAATTACAGGCGCAGGATTGAACGGCGCGCAACGCGATTCGATGAGCCAACCGCGCGATCTCGAACCTGGCAAGGTGTATCCACTCGACATTGAAATGCACTTGACCTCGTGGGTCTTTCCCAAGGGCCATCGCATCCGCGTCGCAATTTCGAACGCGCTGTGGCCCATGGTTCTGCCGACTCCGTACCCGATGACTACATCGCTGGAGCTTGGCGGGAACGACGGCTCGCGATTGGTTATTCCTGTCGTGCCGGCGCACGGCTCTTCTCCTCCCGCGTTCCAGTCGCCGCTGCCGTCTGAGGAACGAAACGATATTCACAGCGTTGGCGAAATTCTCCCCGGCGAATGGGCGACAACCCGCGATGAGACCAATCACAAGGCCACGGCTAATTGGCATGGAAAGTCAGAAACCCGTTACCCGTGGGGAAAAGAGACTGATTACGAGAGCCTGCGTTGGGATATCGATGACGCACATCCCGAGACTAGTGTGGTACAGGGTGAGGCGAAAAGCGTTTTTGAGTTGGAAGGTCGAGTCCTGACCTGGCAGGGGCACCTGTCACTGACCACCGATCAAAAGAACTTCTATTACAAGTACACGCGAGAACTAATGAAAGATGGCCGCATGGTGAAGCAGAAAACCTGGCAAGAAACAATTCCGCGCGACCACCAGTAGAGACGTTGCCTGCAACGTCTCGGTTGGCTGACAAAGGCGCCTGGCAGGTTGCGGAAAAACTCGGGGCAGAAGAGTTATGCAAAGGGGCGAATCACCTTGTCGGTGTCGCATGCTCGAACGTGACCGTCCAAGACTTAAGGCCGGGATTCAATCCGTTCGTGCCGCTCAGCTTTAATTGATTGCCGGAAAACTCATATTTCCGGACCAGGTCGGTTCCGACCTCGTTCGGAACCAGACCAACCCGAACATGATGAATCACTGTTTTCCGTGCTTCGTTTATTTCGTAGGTTCCGCAGTAGGTGTCGTAGCCTTCAGCAGCGGCCGCCATCTCCGCTGGTGTGCCGCGGGATCCGTCAGCCCACTTGGCCCGATCCGGATTCATGGCTCCAAAACACATGTAGCCGGTGGCCTCATAGATTAGAATCCCAACCGGATGCGGGCCTAGATACAAATCGGGGACCTCAGTGACGTCTGGCCGGGTGTCAGTTACAGAAAGGGCCCGCCAAACGCCCTGAAGGCGTTGCGCATCGGGTCCCGGGTTCGAACGCTTGTCTGTTCGAGCCGTCTGAACCAGTGCAAACGCCGACAGAAATGCTAAAGCGATGAGACTAGCGCTTCGCATGCAAGCATCTCCTCTGGGTCGAACAGCATGGCGGCGCAGAGACGTTGCAAGCAACATCTCTACAATGACTTAATCCGCCGCAGCAGCCGTCTCTCCCAGCCCAGCCTTCAGATCCGCCGCCAGCAGCCGATGGAACAGATGCTCACCGGCCTCGCGCCGCACTGAAAGTCTTCCCGCGCCATAGGCCCGCGACTTCAATCCGCGCTGCACTGCCTCGCAGATGCCGAGGTCTTCCTCCTGGACTCCAGCTCCCACCGCCACGCTCTGCTCGTTGTAGCTGCGACGGCCTTCGCTGACATCACCAAAATAGAAATCGAAAATCACGCGACAGTGATCGACGTCGACAGGCAGCACCAGATTCGTATCCATATAGCCTTCATAGCAATTGATCATCAGATTTGGGTACTGCCAGAAATACCAGGCGCGATCGCCCTTGCGGGTCGCGCCCGTGGCCGCGTCCTCACTCGAAGACACCATCGGGCTCGACTGGAGACAATACCGGTCTTCGTTCTCGATGGTGTATTCCTTGTAATCGAGCACCGAGTTCAACCCCTTGTGCAGATGGGGAACGTGATATCCGCCGTCGAGATAATTATCGACAAACACCTTCCAGTTGCAATGGATGTCATAAACGCGGCTATCGAAGTAATGCAGCTTGCTGACGCCGAGCGGCGCCATTCGTTTCACTAGCCCACCGAGAAAATCTCGCAACGGCGCAGCTTTCGGGTCGAGATTCACGAACACGAACTTTTCCCAGGTGTCAGCTCTTACTGGAAGCAGCCCATTCTGTTGTCGCTCGAAGTTCTTTACCCCGTCGAACTCGGGCATTCCCTTCAGCGAACCATCCAATCCATAATTCCAGCCGTGATACGGACAATGCAGGATCGAGGCCTGACCACACGGCTCCGTAACCACCGCGGCCGCGTGGTGGCGGCACACATTGTAGAACCCTCGCAACACGCCATCGTTGCCGCGCACCACGACAATCGGCTCTCCGGCCACACTAGCCGTAACGAACTGCCCCGACTGCTCTACCTGGTCCACACGTCCAACCATCTGCCAGGTCGCGCTGAAGACCGCCCGGGCTTCGAGTCCTGCGATACGCGGATCCACGTACCAGGGCGCGGGGATAGTCGAGGCCTCAGCCAGCGGCGCGTTCGGGTTGTAAGTCGCCAGAATGTCAGTCACTGAACTTGACATCATCATTTGGTGTCCTAGCGCCGTCGTCCTGCATTCGCGGGTCAGCGGGCTGATCTGATTTTCATTCCCTCGGTGCGGTTCCGACTGCTCTTTTCAATACATCCAAGAACTGCCCGATTCGTGCCTCTTTCTTTTCCGCCGGGTCGCCCTGTCGCCGAAAGAGCCCTGGATCAAGCTCCTCGATCAGCAGAGCATCCTGGAATCGTTCCACCACCCAATCGAGAATGGAAACGACCATCTCAATATCCAGATCTCGGCGGAGCTCGCCGCGTTCCAGACCGAAGCGTACGAACTCCACCCGTCCGTAGGGATCTTCGGCGATCAGGAAGCGGTTAATTTCTCGTCTTAGGACCAAGTCCGTTCCGTACTGTCCCAGGAGATAGACACGGTAGGGAATCCAGTCTTCGCGAACCATGTGCTCGGTTCGCACCAGCCAGTAGTGCAGAACTCCGAAAAAACCAAGCTCCCGCACCTCAGCCGGCACTTTCAAGTAAGGAGCAAACGAATAGACCGCTTTCTTGTAGGCCTCGAAGAACAACCCATCCTTGCTGCCGAAGTGTTGGAAAATCGACCCCTTGGCAATGCCCAAGCCCGCAGCGATGTCCCCGACTCGTGCCGCGTGGTAGCCCTGCTCCGCAAAATGACGCATGGCCGCATCGATAATCTTCGCGCGTTTGTCTTCGGAGCGCGGCCGTGGAGGCAGGTTCCGATATCGAGGAGGAGAGATAAGGCTACTGCTGATCCCACTCATAGTTTGACCTCAAGTCATGGCAATGTACCCAATAAATGTTGGAAATTCAACTGTATTCTTCTCGACTGTTCCTGCGTCGGACGTTGCTTGCTCTATTTCATGTTGAACATCGATGACCAGCGGTCGTGACACGCATTCAACACTTCTTGGCCACGTTTGGGTCCGGAGAAGGACGAAAAATAACTGGATTCTGCAAAGAAATAGGGGAGGGGCGCGAAAAGGACGAAACGACCTGAGGCGGCTGTTCGACCGGTCTCGATCACTCAGTTACCGATGGAATTACTTGGAGGTCCCGGGACCTCCGGCCGGGAACGGGCCAGCAGCGGATCACCCGTTCGCGTTTGTCAGATAGTACCGCTGGACGCAATGGCAATTGTCAAGAAAGCATCACGAAAATGTCATTTTCTTGTTACTTGGAGTGGGATGTGGTCACTCGCCCCGACCCCTCCTTTTGCGCCGCTGACAGAAGCAGCCGTGCCTTGCGCTCAACGTCGTTCGTAGCTGGGACTGTCCGGAAGGGGTGGCGGGTAATCGTGTCCGTACATATTTTGGTGACTCTGTGGCATGCTCGTGGCTGGTAGACGCATGGCGCCCAGACTTGAAGCTTCCTCGGAAATGTTGACCTCCCGAGTCAGTTTGTTCAATTCCTCGGGCAACGCCTCTTCGTACCAGATCCGGAGTGTATAGCGGCCCGGGGGCACGTGGGGAATGGTTACCCGGCCGTGCGGATCTGAAGTCCCGTAATAAGGGCTGCTCACTGCAATTACGACCGCGCTCATTTCAGAATGGATGTTACAAAAGATATAAGAAATACCGGGCTTGTCAAAAACGACATCGCGTGTGGTCCCGGCCTCGTACAAGCCGAGATCAAATCGCTTGCCTTCGAAAAGGGAAAATACGTTGTGAAAAAACGGATCCCGGTTGGGAAACTCCACCACTGAACCCACTGGCACAACCAGGACGTGGGGCTCGAAACTCTTGTTTCGCTGAACCAGACGCGGCCGATTGGAAGCCAGAGGCCAGGGCAAACTCGAGAGCGGCACGGTCCCGCCCGGAGTAAGCCAGAGCACCACGTTGCCTGCTGTACGTGCACCGTTCTTCTTCCCAGCATTCATTAACGCCACATCTGCGGTTACCGTAACTTCCTGCGCGCAGGCAAAACCGCTGAAGATCGTCATCAGGAAGAGGCAATGGACGGTTGCTATTTTCATCATCAAAACAAAATTCCCATGATCAGATTGAACTGGTCGGCGGTGTTGCTGACATCGTTGAGCTGAGCCGTTCGCAAGTGCCCGTATTCCGCTGAAAATAGCAGGTTCGAGCGCGGACGAAACACAAAGTTCACCAGCGCCCCGCGATTTTGAACCATCAAGGGGTTAAACAAGTAGGCCTGGCTTGCAACCGCCCCTCGCACTTCTGCGGTCGTCGGGTTGTCAAGTCCGAAAGCGGCGTTAAATTCGAGCGTGTTAGTGGCTTTGAATTTTAGCTGCGACCACCCGCCGATAGCATTGAGTCCCTTCACCGGGGTGGCAGGATTGTTGGGATCGCCATCAAATACCACACTCTGGGTAATGTCGCCGCCAATCCCACCAATCGCTTCCCCACGATAGAACTCACCTGTGAAGAGCACTCGAGAACCCAACGGAATCTGCCAATCTGCCATGCCCGACCACCCGTCGACGTAGTGTTCATAAGGCCAGTCCTGGCGGCTGTAGTAGCCGGACACACCGAAACTCAGAGGCTGACCAAATGCCGTGTGCGTCCATGCCGTCCGGAGCGCGTAAGCGGGCTGGCGCGAAAGTTCTCCGGGTCCAGGCACGCGAAAATACGAGTTCGGGGGAAATCCGCCGGTAAGATTGTCGAGAATTCCACCCTGGAGCAGGATGTTCTGATCTCCGGAAAGTTCGAATCGATGCTCCACCCGCACTTGCGGAGTCCATGCCCACAGATTCCCGGCGTAGTTAAGCGCCGGGACTGCGAGAGATGCAAACGAAGTTGGCGATAGCGGCGAAAAGAATGCGCTGTCCTGACCCGCCACAATCGAGGTGTCTTTCCAATCCATGCGCATGCTGGCCGTGCGCAACCGGAAGATACCGGAGTTGACTCCGTTCCAGGTGCTGGGGAATCCGCCCGAAAAGTCAGCCTGCAGGCTTCCAGATATCTTCGCACCCGCCCACGTGGGCCCGAACACCTCCAGGCCAATCTCAGACTGCCGCATGGTTGCGCCAAAGCTCCCTGTACCGGTGCCTGGCCCTCGCACCAAGCTCGGGAAATCCAGGTTGTCAGTGTCTCCGTGACTGTTAAAAAGATTCAACAGCACGATGCCGGAAAGCCGGACGCGATATTTGGACGCGCTCTCGACCTTGGTCTGATATTGATCGTTAAGCTTGCTGTTTACCAGTTGCGATGTTTCTTCGAGCGAAGCCACACGTTCTTCCAGCGACCCCGTCTGACTTACTTTGGTAGGGGCGGCGGATTGCGCGGGCGGAGGATCAGCGTTCGCCGGCTGCGTCAATTGGTAAGAATTCCCCGGCGGCCCGGCTGTCGATGCCGACGGGCTGCGCGCAGCCTGCAACTCATGTCGCAGTTCTGCATTCTCGGCGCGGTACTGCTCACTTTCTGATCGCATTTCTGTCACGGCCGAACGCAGTTCATTGACTTGTTGTTGAAGTTCATGAATCGCGGCCGCTGTCGAATCGCTCTGGGAAGACGCCACGGCCGGACTTGATGCTTGTGCCCACCCGAAAACACTGCCCAGCAGCAGAGTTACTCCGGCCAAACTCGATTTCCGCATCCAATTAGGCAAACCACTCCCTTGTTTCACAAGTCGCCCTCCCAGGAAGACTGCGGAAGTGCGTGAACGATATCTAGTGAACCCGCGAGACGGTCTAGGACTAAGTTGTGCGCACTTCCCGAACGGAAAATCTTACTCCGACTCGACCCTTTTTGCCCGGGCGAGTGGCGGGAACTCCGGCTTCCCTTCCCCTCCACTATCGTTGGCAGACGACGAAATGATGGGCAGGGTTATGCGGAAAACCGTTCCTTCATCGGAGGTTTTCTCCACAATGACATCACCTCCGTGGTCCTGCACGATCTTCTGCACCACGGTTAACCCCAGCCCCGTTCCATTCTCCTTGCCATAGCTGATGAACGGCTCGAACAGCTTGCCGCGAATCGACTCTGGAATGCCACGGCCATTGTCCGACAACCGAATCTGCAGTCCACCCGGGATCTCGCGTAAATCGATGTTGATTCGCCCATCCTGTCCTGGGATCGCCTCACACGCGTTCAACAACAGGTTGTAAAGAGCACGCTCCAGCTTTTTCGTATCGAACCAACCGCTGCTGTCGCCCTCTTGACGCACCGTGATCCGCACCGCGTGAAAACGTGGGTGGGTGCGTACCGCCTGCACTACGCGGTCGACCGATTCCTTTACGCTCCCATAAGTCCGCCGCAGGGATTCGCGGGTTCGCGAGAACTCGAGTAAAGAATCGATCAGATCGGTCATTTGGTTTACCGCGATCCGAATCTCCTGATAAAGCTCTTCTCGTTGATCGGTCGACAAGCGGCTCTCGCACAGGAATTCAGCGTTCGCGACGATGGCCGCCAGCGAATGCCGCAAGTCATGCGAGACTGAACTAGCCATGCGACCGATGGTCGCCAATCGCTCGGCATCGATCAGCTCCTGTTGCGTTTTCAACAAGCTGTCCCGCATTCGGTTGAACGCCCGGGTCACCTCGGCAACTTCGTCGCCGCCATGGGCGTCCAGTTGATAGTGGAAGTCACCTCGTCCCAAAGCACGCACGCCGGCCACCAGATTCCCCAAGGGCCGGGTGAAAGTATGCGATATGAAGAACACCAGGGCGCTTCCGCCCAGAACTGCAGTCAGTCCCAGGGCCAGCAGCAGGCGATTCAGACTATCGAGGAATGCAGTGGCCTGGTCGTAAGACTTGAGCACGCTCAAGCGAACTGAGGGTGCCTTGTCGGCCGCGAGTTCCAACGAGGTAGCCAGGAAACGCTCGTCGCCCAGTTGCACCTGTTCCGGCTCCGGAATGCCCGGAGCCGAATGCACGATCGGATGCCGCGAAAGCTCGGCTTCGTGGGTAGGATCCAGGGTGCTCCTGACAATCGTGTCGCCGTAGTAAAAAGCCACCTGGCTGGCAGCAATCCGGCTCACTTGCGACGCCACTGTGTCGTCAATTTCGTAACCGATGACCAGGAATCCCAGCAGTTTGTTCTCTACTGCTGGACCAGAATAGATTGGCTTAAGAAAAACCTGATACAAATGCTGGGCACCGAACCACCACTGGCTCGAGCCTTCCTGATTAGATGGACGATTCAGCGACTGCTGCGCCATCCCCCGCGAAAAACCCGGAGTTGCCGTGTGCAACGCAACCACTTTGCCGGTTCGGTCCGCCAGCACAAACAAGTCGCTCCCCGCCAGTCGCCACAAACCCGTGGACGCATCCTGGATGGTCGCTTCGTGCTGAGTGGTCATGAGCGCCCGCAAGTTAGGCAGGTCCGCGAGTAACTCAGCCAGGTGGGTCAGCGTAAGCTCGCGTTCGCGGTGAAAGTTCTGGTAGGTACTGACCGAGTTATGAAGGTCGGCAAAGATGCCCTTCTTCACCTGCGCCTGAACCGTGCGACGCACCAGCAGCAGGCTGGTCCAGGTGAGACCGGCCGAGATCAATAACATGGAGAGCAGAAACTTGGTACGCATCCGAAGTTTCATCATGCTCGCTTCTCCCCGCGCTCAAACGTTGCGCAGCCTTGGGAGTTAACGCACAAACTTGTAGCCCATGCCATGAACTGTCCGGAAATGGATCGGATTGGTCGGATCTTTCTCCAGCTTCTGCCGAAGCTTCAAAATATGATTGTCCACCGTGCGGGTGGATGGATAATTCTGGTATCCCCATACCTCGTTCAGCAACTCATCGCGCGAGATCACCCGCTCCGCATTCTGGACGAGAAACTTCAACGTCTTGAATTCCTGCGCCGTGAGCACGACCTCCTCCCCACTGCGGTTCACTTCCATCTTGATGAAGTCCACCGAGATTCCATCAAAGGTGACCACATCCCCGGTTCCAGTCCGCACCGTGCGTCGCAAGGCAGCCCGCACCCGAGCCAGCAGTTCTCGTGGACTGAAAGGCTTGGTCACATAATCGTCCGCTCCCAGCTCCAACAGCAACACCTTGTCGGCAACGTCGCTGGCGGCGCTTAGAACAATAATAGGAACCGAAGGCGCTTGTTGTTTGATCTCCCGGCAAACATCGCGGCCGGAGACGAATGGCAACCGCAGATCGAGCACAATCGCAGCTGGCGCCGCCCTGCGGAAAGCTTCCAGCGCTGACTTGCCGTCCGCACTGATTTCAATTTCGAATCCTTCCGTCTCAAACAAACGCCTCAGAGCTTTCTGTACTGCGTGATCGTCTTCCACGACCAGAATTCGCTCCATCGTGTTTGCCCCCGGGCTAATGTGTTGCAATGCTTTCTGCAGGGTGCCAGGGGCACGCTGGAAAGTCGCATCTTGGGTTGTCTCTACTCGAATCATAGCTTGCTCCGGATTGCCAATTTATCGCGTCAATACTGAACAAGCTTACTACCACTACATCGCCAATTAGCACCGCGGACGAATTGTTGACAATGTTTTTACAATCTCCAGACATTTGCAGCGTTTTCACCCGCGCTTTTAGGGCGAATGGACACTCCTATTCGGGATTGGTTCTGTAGGACCACGAGACTTGCTCGCCATCGGCGTTTGCCATCACCCGGGCACTTTCGATCAGCTGATGGGTGGGCGCCAATGTACAGACTGGATCAGTCGCTCTGGCATCGCCAGTGAGCAGAAAAGCCTGGCAGCGGCAACCACCGAAGTCCTCAGCTCGGCGGTCGCAGCTTCGACAAGGTTCGGGCATCCATTGCTCTCCGCGAAAGCGCTGAAAGGCTGCGGATTCTCGCCATATCCATTCCAGAGAATGCTCGCGCACATTGTCAAAAGTCATGCCCGGAATCACTCCCGCGGCATGGCAAGGAAGGACCTGTCCCGAAGGATCAATCAACGCCAGCCGCCGACCCCACCCCCCCATGCACGCCTTGGGATAGCGCGCGTAATAATCCGGGACCACACAATCAATTCTCATGCGGCCAGAGAGCCGTTCTTGCGCCGCTTCGACAATCCGCAAGCAACTTTCAAGCTGCTCACGGGTAGGAATCAACGTGTCCCGATTCTTGAGAGCCCAACCGTAATACTGAGCGTGGGCAATTTCCAGGCGATCCGGCTTCAACTGTTCCGCAAATCCAATCATCTCCTCGAGATGATCGAGATTCTGGCGATGCACGACCAGGTTCACGGTGAACGCAATTGGGAAACGTCGAATCACCTCCGAAAGAGCGACTTTGTGCGAATGTGCCTTGGTGCCCGCGATCCAGTTCGCGGGCGCGTCCCGTGAATCCTGGAAACTGAGTTGAATGTGATCGAGCCCCGCGCCCACCAACCCGGCCAGTCGCGCCTCGGACAAACCAATCCCTGACGTGATCAGGTTGGTATAAAGTCCGGCAGCATGCGCGGATTCGACTAGATCCTTCACATCACCTCGCGCCACCGGCTCCCCGCCAGTCAAGTGGAGATGGAGGATTCCCAGGTGCCGGGCTTCTTGAAATACGCGAACCCACTCCTCGGTCGAGAGTTCGCCCTTGGCTCCTATCATCTGCAGGGGATTCGAGCAGTAAACGCAATGCAAGGGACAACGATGCGTGATCTCAGCAATCAACGCCAGTGGGTTCGGAGTCATCTAATAAATTTTTTTTGTAGCGCCGCCGTCCCGGCGGGCGCTACAAATGACAAAACGGAGTCTGATAACTCCTAGTAATCGACAATACGCTTCTGCTGCAGAGCCTCCAGAAAACCGCCAACATCTTCCCGAATCTTTACCGGATCTCCGCCGCTGTACGTCGCCGAAAGTGCAGCCACGATCTCCTGAATCGTGCGCTGCCCGTCGCAAAGGTCGAGAATGTTCTGTCCAGTCCCCTGAACTCGAATCATGCCTTCGGGAAAAAGTACGACTCGCTCCTCGCCCTGACTACCCCATCGACAACCGGGAGCGAAGCGTGGCTGGCTGGAATCAGCAGGACGAGCCACGATCAGGACTCCTGCATCCGAAAAGCGCCCGGCGGCGGCCATCCCGGCTGCACGTAGGCAAAGTAGAGCGCGTCCAACTGCGCCCACAGAATGTCGCACTTCGCCCGTAACGCCGCGATTGCCAATTCCTGCTCAGGCCGTGTACGGGCATTCTTGATCACCCATTGGAGGGCGAATCGCGCGTCCTCCGGAGCCTGGTCGAGACGCGCCGTAAAATAGTCCAGCCCGCCGGAGAGCCACGGATAGTGTTGCCGCAGCCGATCCATGCGCAGCGTGATCAAGTCTCGGGAAAACATCTCCGTCAGCGACGAAGCCACCGCCTCCAAAAAACTCCGGCTCCTCACCAGACTCAGATAAGCATCGACCGCGTACCGCGTCGCCGGAAGCACCTCTTCGCCGCAGAGCACGTGCTTGCGATCGAGTCCGGTAGCTTCGGCTAGCTTGATCCAGCGCTCGATGCCGCCTGTCTGAGTCGCATCACCGTCGTGATCGACCACCCGCTTCCGCCACGCCCTCCGAAAATCCGGATCGTTGCTTCGGGAAAGAATGATCGAATCTTTGATCGGGATGATGCTCTGGTAGTAGTAGCGATTTAGAGCCCAAGCCTGCAGCTGACCCCGGCTCAACTGGCCTTCGTGCATCATGAGATGAAAAGGATGCCGATGGTGATAGCGCTCCTCCCCTGCCTGGCGCAGGCGAGTTTTCAACTCCTCAGCAGAAAGCACACGAGACTCGCACGAAATTTCGCCTGCCGGCTTCAGGATCACAGATCGAAATTCCATCCGTCCTCCGCCACCTCCCAACCCGCAGCGCGTACTTCCGCATACTCAGGACCAGACTCATCCAGCATAGGATTGGTATTGTTCACGTGCACAAAAACTTTCCGCGGACGTCGCAGCGCGGCCAGCTTGCGCAAGCTTCCTTCCGCTCCCGACACGGGAATATGTCCCATTTCGCGTGCCGTCGAACCGCTTCCCTGCACCCGAATCAATTCGTCGTCGCTCCAAAAGGTCCCATCGAACAGAAGCAAATTGGCTTCCTCCAACCGCCCCAGAAGCGAATCGTCTACCGCCGGAACGGCAGGCATGTACGCGAGCCGTCTGCCGGACGACGACGTCAGCATCAAGCCAAGCAGGGCCTCCTCGGGCTTGAGGGAGGCAGTTCGAGCCCGCGAGACATACGCTGGATAACGGCTGCCCAGCGAAAATACCGTGCAACTGATTCCCGAGTCATTCCCCGCGGCGGTTACCAAAGGAAAGCTTCCGTCGGGTCTGATCTCCGTCCACGATACTTGTTCGGGCACACGATTCAGCATCGCGAACACGCTATTGTCCTCCTGCAGAATGCGCCGGATCGAAGCTGTGCAATAGATGCGGAAGGGTTGCAATTCGCGGAGAGACAGCAATCCCGCAATTTGATCGATATCGCCGCTGGTCAGCAGAACGCCACCGACGGGAGAGTCCCGTCCCCCATTCCGCGGATGAAGGGCTGGGTTAGCTTCGATCTGCAAACGCAAATCGGGAGAGGCGTTCAACAAAAACCAGGTGCGGTCGTCGCTGCTCACCGCTACCTGGGTCTGGGTCCGGCTCTTGCCGCTGAAAGTCCCACTACGCAACGACTCGCAGTGGCGGCAGTTGCAATTCCACTGCGGAAAGCCACCTCCTGCGGCCGAGCCCAGGATTTTTATGCGCATCCCTACCGAAGATTAAAGTGCGGCGGAGGCGTAAGAGTTAATTTCGCAATTCAAAGCTACTTCTTCAAACTTCGGTGCTGTCCATTCCATGTCTCAATCCCCTTAGAACATCACTAGTTGCCCGGGTAGTATACAATTTCGGCGCTACCTTCAGCGAAAAAAATCCTTGGCCGGTAATGGCATTCATTCTCAAGGACTTAGCGCAAGGTTACTTCGGGGCATGTCCCTTATCTAGTTGGTGTCCTGTCCTTACGGCAGGCTTGCACCCAGACCAGGCTTAGTTTTAACTAGCGTTGGCCCTCCCCTAAATCCAAAGGGATTAGTGTGCCGGAGCGACTGTGGTAGAGGATCCGAAGTGGGAGTTGGCTATTCTGGCGACTGTCCAGGGCTTCTATGAGAAGCTCTTGCAGGAGTCTGTCCGCGGAGAAGTTCCTGTCCCGGCCGGGCTTGAGGCAATCTCCCTGCAAAGTGACGACAACGTGTTGGAAACCTTGTCCAGCATGCACCGCTGGCTGCGGTTGCTCGATCTGGCCATCACCCCAGCCATGCTGCGACGCGCCTTTACGCCCGACACCGACCCGGAAATCGCTGAAGCGATGCTCCGTTATTTCACTCGCAACAAAGAAACAAGTGAAGTCCATCGCGACAAGACGGATCTGGTGACGACTTTCCTGTATCGTCATCCGCGCGTACCCGGCCAGTGGGAGCGCCGCGGCTACGGCCTCGATGGATCCCTCCCGCTTTCTCCGTTCGAGATCGCGTTGCTCGAGATCCTCGCCGATGCTGACGTTCCATCACTGACCGACGAACACGTACAAATCCTGCGCCTCTTCGATCACCTGCAGCAGGAAGCGGAGAACTTCCGCGATCTCAATGCGCTCCTCGAGTCCGGCATCATTCCGCGCGTGCGCGAACTCAAGCAGTCGCTCGATACGTCCTTCTACCATCCCGGTGTTCTGGCGACAATCGCTCCTTACAACACTGCGTTTGGCAAGAAGTTCGACGCCCTGTTCCATCAGTCCACCACGGAAATCAAGAACTTTGCAGAAGTGGTCGAGGAGCAAGGTGGCAGCATTCTAGGCAATGTGGACGGCGTGGATGTCACCGTGGAACATGTTGCAGCGCTGCAGGAAAGCGACCTGCTTCGCATCGACTACGGCGCCGCTCTCGACAAGTTCCGCCGCATCTCGAAACTGAAGAAAACTCTTGACCAGCGCCCGCCCATCCGCCGCAGCCCGCGTCTCGTGCGTCCGCCCCAGAAGACCAGGGTCAATCAACCAGCCAAAATAGCTGCCTTCCCTAGTCGACGTCCTGCGCTCGATGTTCAAGCCATGCGCTCGGCCGTGACTCCGCAACAGATTTCCACCGAAGAAAGCAAGCTCCTCAGGATCGAGGAATCGATTCGCATCTTCGTCCGCGTGGCCGACCCGAAATTCCGCCAAGTCGTTCCCATGCGCTTCTTCAATCTCCTGCTCACGGCCGCCGAAGCCGATGCCTATTGTGCCGATTATCTGGAAGAGAAAAGTGTTCGAGCCGGAGTCGCCCGCGTGATCTTGCGTCTGGTCGCTGTCGTCGCTCGCATGACCACTGAACTGGAAGAACAAAAGCGCGCCGAGAACTCGGCATCGCTGTGGAAGCTGCACGCCGACGCGCTGGTCGTCCTGCTCGAGGTCGGCGACTCAGTAAACCAGAGCGCTGAACGCGTCATGACCCTGGCCGAACAGCGCGGCGCCAAGGTTGAAGCAGACAAGATTCGCGCCCCGCTGCAAAAGCTGCACGATTGTTCCGAATTAGTCGATAAGACGCTCACCGGAGTTCCACCCGAAAAAAGCCTGGGCGCCAGCAACGCCAGTTGATTCGAACGAGGTATCGATCCTGCCAGGACATTTACGCCCATGTTCCGAGCAAGTCCTTGTCGTTGCCCGGTCGCACGCTAGTGCAGCGCTTGCAGCGCCGGTTGGATCCACTTCAACACGAGATTCGAAACAGACGGCACCTGCGAACCAACAATGGTGAGGAAAGGTATTGCGCCGTATTTCAAGAGTTCCAAGTAAAAACCGGTGCCCAATTCTCCCGGAGTGGTGTTTGTGAGCCGGCTTAGCAAAGCGTTGCGCTCCATTTGGGCGATGATCAATGCAATGCCCCCTCCCAGAAACGCAAAAAGGCCGAAGAACCACCAATCAATGGCTTGATCGGCGCGAAATGCGTAAGTGTGCAACGCCGCAAACAACAGAGACACCGCGATGCCGAGAAAAAACAATATGTTCCGAAGCTCGCCGATTACCCGGTGAATGTAGGCATAGAAGGGCAAGGCGACGATATCCTCAGCCAGGACGAATTTAAGGTCCACCGGCTTCGGTTCCTGATCTTCCTTTGTACCCGAAGACCCACGGCTCCAGTATTCCTTGAGCAGCCAGCCACTAAGGGTATCAATCACAGTGGTCATTTCATCCCGCGCTCCTTGTACAAGTTCCTTTCGGCTTATCGAGAACGTACGCAGGATACGCCTCGGTGGTCCGCCAACTACTTTCCTTTCCACGATCGCTGTTTCCACGACTCCATGTTTTGTCAACGCGATTACCTTCGCTTCGAAATCCTCTAGCAATCTCACATTCTGTTGGGTTCCATATTCCTTCTTCAGCGCCCGCAGCCGATCCAATACCAGGGGCAATAACGCACTCCGTGACTCACCCCACTGCAGAATTGGCGACGACTTCTGGCGTGGCAAACGGCAGAATGCAGTTCGTATCGGGAGCTTCTCCAAGTGTTCGAGAATATTTCGTAAGTGAAGCCAAATGTTAAGGAATCGAAAGCAGTTCAACCACACGATCACAAGCGCCAGTACAAAAAAGAAGAAAAGGAAGCACCACACCTCAAGAGGTTCGATAATATCAAGCGTTCTCCACGGCCGAAACGTCAAGACAAAGAGCACGAGCGTCAACCAGAAGCTTACCCACCAACCTTCATCATCGAACCGGCCTATTAGACATTTGCCAATTGCAGCACCCTCTGCGCTCAAGTCTCCCCGGATGACTGGATCCAACGAAAGGTCGAACATTTCGACATATTGACGTTCCCAATAAGCAACGCGCCTTAGATATGCCCAAAGTCCGCAATAAATCACCAACAAAACCGAAGCGATTGGCAAAGCGACGGCGACTCCGCTCGCTGGGTTAAGGTTTCGGAAATGGAAAAAAGCATTTTCAAAGTGCGACGGCATCGTCATCAGTAACCAAGCCATCCCGGCCAGGACAGTGATCGACCCCGCGATAACTGTGCCGCGGATAACACTGACGATATCAATGGCCTTGGTGCCCTCGTACGGAACCGCGAGCCGTTTTTGTTGCAACTGGACCAAGCACAGTGTCCGAACTTGGAGTCCAACCACGCCCAAAAGACCTAACGTAACAAGGGCCACTGCTAAAGCCGCTAGCTCATACCAATCGCCGGAGCGCCAAAAAAACAGATAGCTTGATCCCAGGATCAACTGCGCCAGGGTAATGGTCAGGATCGCCACCAGGTGGCATGATCTCCTGACAAGGGTCACGGCGCTGTTCTCGTCCGTGAGATCGAAGTCCGGTTTAAGGGCCGACGGTACGGCATCCTTGTAACGCAATCCAAAAGCATGCAGAATGCCCAGTAGTGCGATTGAAGCCCACAGGAACAAGGGTGCGAATTGAGGCTTGCCCAGGTCGAGAGAATGTAGCGCCAGTCTGGATTCATCGACCCCCTCCGAATTCAGAATCTTGACCGGGTAGTTCGTGGCTGTGCCAATCGTCGCCAGCCAGAGCGGGCGAGATGTCCCACCCATTAGAGAAGCCTCGGGATCCGCGTACTTTCCTGAGGGCCAGCCCCATTCCAAAAGTTTCATCTTCTTCTTGCTTGGCGGTGCTAAGCCAGCTTTTTCGAGCAATAAAACGAAGGCATCGTACTGACTTTCTTGAATTGCACTGGGAAAAGTGATCAGGTGGTTCTGGTCAGCATCTTGGGGCGAACTCCAGAACTGATTTTGAGGGATCAACGGAGTATTGCTCACCAGTAGAGTCCCATTCAGCGAAGCCACATCCGGAGTGCGCAGATACAACAGGTCGGGATTGCGGAGAAACAGGCGCACATCCGGGGATGACTGCTTGATGGAATGAATGAGGAATGCCACGTCCATGGGATCAGTCGCCAGAATGCCCAGGGCCTTGATGTTCCGCGCCTTGAGAGTGATCGACAGGGTGGAGAGCGCGGTCTCCTGGGAAAGCGGCGTCTGGCCTCGCCCGTATGTCTGTACGTCGTCACCTCGCGTCGCCTCCGAGTCCTGCCAACTCAACTGCAAATCTGTTTGCGGACTCGCCGAAGCCGCTTGCGTCGCGGAACCGGCCTCCGCTCCGTAGGCATTGCGCAGCTTGGAAATCTCTCGCGGAAAATGCAGAATCAACAGAGGGCCCTTATGCTGCGTGGCCGAGAAGGACAAAAGGGGATGCGCCTCCGATCGCGTCGAAAGATCGGACTGCCGAGTGCCGTATTGCGTGCCCTCTTCCGACAGGATCGCGATCTCATCGGGTTGATATCCGAACGTGCTCGCTCCACTAATAAAAGAACGGAGAGCTTTGTCGTCCGTGGTTTGCGTAAGGTTGAGCGTCGGTTCAACCGAGAAGCAACCTGGTTCCTGAATGGTGTCTGGACGCGGGTTCGTAACCGAACCACTAATTGCAAGGATGCACTTATTGGGAACGAGATCACGGTTTATTTCCTCCAAGGAAGTCCACGAACCTGAAAACGTTGGGCCCGCAAAGAAAAGCACTGCGCTACGGGGAGACACCTGCTCAACAATTGATTCGGCAGCGGCAAATACCTTCCGATCCAATCCTTCTGTAGGTAACTCCGGAATCAGAAACACCGCCAAGTACTGCGGACTGGAACGCGCGGCGTCGTTGTTACGAAAAATCAGCACCCCGGGATCAGCGGAATCCGATTGATCTTGCGACTCAGGCGAAGTTTGTGAATCAGAACTCGAAGGCAGTGCTGGCCACGGCAGGTAATGCGACTGAGGCAAGAAATTCGCCTCCGCAGCCGCCACTTGAATGGCCTCAATCGTCCGGTCCGTCGTTAACCCCAAATGGGTACGCAGGGGGTTCGCAACCGATGCCATTATTGAAGTAATGACTGGCCTCTCCTTTGCCGGAGTGTTGCTGACCAAACAACGCTCCAAGAAGGCTTCCCTGGACGCCTCCAGATCGTCCTTGCTTGGTAAATCGCTGTCACTGTGATAACTCGGATTGAGCTTACAAATTTCCTTCCATACGGGGGGCAGCGGTGAAACACATGGCCGAGAACCTGGCGGCGAGAGGGACAAACTTAGCAACTTATCCTTGGCGCTCGCCGTGAGGCTGTCGCAATTCTCGTTCGTCGCTAGAGCGTTGGCTGGGCCAGCAGGCGACCCGCCTCTCGGTTGCGGAGACTTTTTCTGAGGCTTGTTGGCGGTGTCTGCGTTCGAACCCAGCTGTGTTCCTGGGGTACCCACCCGAGCGCCGACCAATAATGCCAGAAGCAAACCCAGCAGTGGAAGTTGGCTAAACCGCATTACAGCACCTCCGATGGCCAATCCTTCGCCAGCGGGCACTGGACAGCGTGCCTGCGCCGAAAAGCCCCTGGTTGGGCTACCGGCTTAACGAAGATCGGGCCTCGGGGGAAGCCTGAAAGCAGGGTAGGTCACAGACACTAGTCCAACAAATCACTCGTGTCAAGCTGTGTCCGCAACCGGTGTGAGGCAAACAGATATTCACTCCGAGCCGCCCGTAGGAATGGTGAGGCCGAACCAGAAAGCGTTTCAACGGTGAGTGCTAAAGAGCTCAGTACGGGGAGACCTTGTCCGCCAGTATCGCCAACCGAGTTGGCGATGGCTGGAGCCCAAGTCTCGAAAAGCGCGAGACCCCGGTGCCTTGAATAAAGAAAAGACGGGCTGGTTGCCCGTCTTTCTGAATGCTGAAGCTGACAGCTGAAAACTCTAGTTGATATCGAACTGTTCCTGGTGCAGCGCTGGATCGCTCTTCACGATCACGGTTCGCTTAGTCAGTTCTTCCATCTCGGTGAGGAAGCGTCCGTTATTCGACTTGAGCGCCTTGGCGATTTCTGGATTGACCCGCAGCATCACGTCCGCGTGATCGAGGTGTTTGGCCATCTTGCGCATTTCGACGTAGATGTCGTTGCACACCGTGGTCACCGATTTCACGTAGCCAGTCGACTCGCAATAGGGGCACGGCGAGCCGATGGTGCGTTCGAGCGATTGCTTCACCCGTTTGCGGGTGATAGCGACCAATCCAAAGTCGTTAAACTGCAGAACTTTGGATGGGGCACGGTCGCTGCGCAGCGCTTCTTCGAGTGCTTGCATGACTTTTTGGCGATTGCGGCGTTCGTCCATGTCGATGAAGTCGATGATGATGATGCCACCCAGATCACGCAGCCGGATCTGGCGCACGATTTCCTTGATGGCGTCAACGTTGGTTTTGACGATTGTGTCTTCCAGGCGTGCCGTCTTGCCCACATATTTTCCGGTGTTTACATCGATCGCGACCAGCGCTTCGGTTTGATTGATCACGATGTAACCGCCGCTCTTCAGCCAAACTTTCGACTTGAGCGCCTTGTTGATCTCGTCGTTCAAGCCGAACTGCTCGAATAGCGGGATTTCCTTGCTATACAGCTTGACCCGCCGCACCAGCGCAGGCTGAAAGCGGTTGGCGAAGCGCAGGACGCGTTCGTATTCCTGTTCGGTGTCAACCCAGATCGCGGTGAAGTCGGAGGTGACCTGATCGCGGAGCACGCGCTCGACTACGTTCAGGTCGTGATAGATCAGGGTCGGGCCTTTGCCGTTGTCGGCGCGCGTCTTGATTTCGGACCACAGATTCTTGAGGAAACGAATGTCGGCCCGCAACTCTTCTTCAGACGCTCCCTGCGCCGCAGTCCGAACAATGAAACCGCCGTGTCCGTTCTCGCGCTCGCTGATGATGATGCGCTTCAGTCGCTGCCGCTCTTCCTCCGAAGCAATCTTGCGCGACACGCCAGTGTGATTGACCGTCGGCATGTAGACCAGGAAGCGTCCGGGCAAGGCGATGTGACTGGTAATGCGGGCGCCCTTCTTGCCAATGGGCTCCTTGGCGATCTGAACCAGAATCTCCTGGCCTTCCTTGAGAAGCTCGGTGATCAACGGCACGTTCTGCGGTTCGTGACGACGAAAGCGCCGTCCACCCCCGCCTCGACGTCCACGTTGACCACGCCTAGGGTCGAACGCCGGACGCGGCGTTCGCTGCGTATATGCCGCAGTCCCCACTGGAGCGCGGACTTCAACCCGGACGTCGACCGTACCGTCGCCCCGGGCCTCAGCATCGAGGAGTGCTTCGGCTTGCGCCTGGGCCTCCTCAAGTTCCGCTTCCTCGGCTTCCTTTTCTTCTTGTTCCGCGACCGCCTCGTCGACTTCGACAGCGACAGGTTCGTCGATGCCACCTTCGATGACAAACGGCTGGGAAGCCGCAGTCTCGCTGGCCGTTTGTACCGGCTCGCCCGATGCTGCGATTTCCCGCGTCGCAGGCTCGCGATAATCTCCGGCAGATCGAGTTTCTTCTTCCAACTCTTCTTCTTCGAAGACTCCATCCTCCTCGAGATCTTCGACGTACGAGGCAAGGTCGGCTTCTTCCTCTTCTATTTCTTCTTCCACCATGGTTCCCGCAGCGGCCGGGGAAGACGGTATTTGATCGGAGTCTTCGGTCACCGTAACCTGCTTATCGTCGTGCACGTCAGGTTGTTCCGCGGTTACTCCTCCGAACACCGCCGCGACATTCATCTCATGCAAACGCTTTTGTTCGCGATCCCAGTCGGATGACCCGACTTGGGCATTCGCGGCGGCCCCTTTTGCCTTGTCTTGAGGTTCAGAAATCGCCGCTTGCCGGTCGCCTTCCGGCTTAGCGAATAACGGCTCGTCCTCGGGAAATGCGGCGGTGATGGGGGCCGGTGCGTCAGGATTTTGGTAAGCAGGTCTTGATTCCGCCCGCGACTGAGTCTGCGCCAGACGCTGATACTTCGAGATCGACTCCCCGGGCAGCACCATCGGTTGGTACCCCGGCGGCGGACCGTATTCAGAACGCTCGCTTCGCTCCGGTCGATCGTTTCGATCGGAACGATCCGACCTTTCCGGACGATCTCTTTCCGGGCGATCAGTGCGCGGCGCCTCCGACGTTGGACGGGCGAACTTGGATTCTGGCATGCGCTCTCCCCGGCGCCCCCGACGGCGACGGCTCCTCCAGTCTCCTCGGCCGCCACGGCTCTCGCCGCCGTTCGACCGATCGCGATCCTCCCCCGGCTGCGCGTTTGATTCACTATGTTCCTGCGTGGCAGCGTTTACTTCGGCAGGCGCGACGATTGCGCCCTCAGGTGCCGACGGCTGAGCCTCAGTCCGCGCTGGCGACTGGTATGGTTGGGATGGAGCCAGGTTCGTGGGGATTTCCTCGACTTCGTCTTCGTCTTGCAACTCCATGAAGTCGGAAACGTAGAGGAACGCGTCGCGCTCCAGGCCGATATCCACGAATGCGGATTGCATGCCTGGCAAAACGCGGGTTACGCGGCCTTTGTAAATGGAACCAGCTAAAGTGTATTCATTCTCGCGTTCAAGATAAATCTCGGCGAGCAGATCGTCTTCCACGAGTCCCACCTTGGTTTCGTGAGGGGTGGAAGACACAAACAGTTCTTTCGTCATACGGACTCCGGTTCTGCGCCGTCAAGCGGCTGCAGGATTCACCGGAACATAGGCAGGAAAAGGCCGGGAGGATGGAGCGATGCGATATCCGCCCCACATAAGGGACGGCTTAGGCTACGGAGTTTTCTCCGAGGCCGGACTCGTGGCACAAGCTTGGAAATCTTTTGCACTTATCGCATTGCGCTTGCCCAAGGTTTGTGACCGCTCTCACAAAAACCTTCTCAGGTCCTTGGGGGGGCCGTTACCCGCCTGGCAGCGCCCTAGCTTCAATCCTGCCCGGCCGATCACTGCTGTTCTGGCCGGTGAGTGCCCTCTTTACGCGAGAGCGATCGTAATCTTGTTTTGAGCCGCAAATGGCAAGCGCGGCAAACTCTCCTTGCCTTCTTCCCCTGCTTCAGTTCACGAAGCGGCGCATCCGGACGTTCATCACAATGCCCAGCGCCAGAAACATAAACAGGACAGAAGACCCGCCATAACTCATTAAGGGCAAGGGTATTCCGGTGACCGGCATAAAACCGACCACCATGCCAACGTTGACCAGGATATGAAAGCTAAGCACAGCTACCACACCCATCACCACGAACGTGCCAGCGCGGTCGGGCGCCGTTTGCGCGTTCTGCGTCAAACGCATCAGCACGATAAAGTATAACAGCATTACCGTCAGTGCGCCCACAAATCCATGCTCCTCGGCAAAAGCCGCGAAAATAAAGTCCGTTTGTGGGACAGGCAAAAACGCCAAGTGAGTCTGGGAGCCAGCGCTGCTCCCCCAGAGTCCACCTGAACCTACCGCAATGAGAGATTGAATCACCTGATAACCGGAACCCTGGCTATCGGCCTCAGGTTGCATAAAGCTGGTCAGCCGGTCGCGTTGATATGGTTTCAGCACATGGAATGCCAGCGGCATCATCAGACCTGCCAGCACAACCACGGTCAGAGCTTGCTTCCAGCGAACTCCACCCAGGAAGAGCCCCATGACTGCAATCGGGATGTAGGTCAGCGCCGTGCCAAGGTCGGGCTGAGCCAGCACGAGAAGCATGGGAACTCCTACAATTGCGCCCGCCTTGATGAAGTCAGGCCAGGAAAGCTCCCTCTGGTGCAAGTCGGCAAAGTATTTTGCCACGGCCAAGATCAGGATGAGTTTGACCCATTCGGAGGGCTGGAAATGTCCTCCACCGGGCATCTTGATCCAGCGCCGCGCACCCAGATATTTCTGCCCGAAGATGGTCACGGTGAGCAGAGAAGCGATGGAAGCGATGTACATCCAGTGAACCCCATCGAGCAGTTTCTGATAGTTGATGAAACTCATCAGAAACATGCCAGCGACCCCGCCGCTGATCCAGTACAGCTGCCGGATATGCGCGCCGGCGAACTTGGTATGCGCCGTGGCGCTGCGGATCTCCATCACGCCCAGCCCGCAAATCAGCAGGACAAAAATGAACAACAGCCAGTCAAAATCGCGAAATGAAATATAGCGAGACATCAGTCGTTGGTCGTTAATCGTTAGTCGGGGATCGTTGACTGCTGAACTCCCGGCGCCGCCACCGCTAACGGCAAGCGCTTCCTTGATACATCAACCAGAAACCTGCCGCCGTGCAGTGTGTCCTGGTCTGTGCCATCCGGGCTAGTGGAATTCCATACCGCTCCGATCTCCACTTTGCTATTGCTTCCCGCGACTTTGGTCGGCTGACGGCGTTGCTTCTCGACGTATGCCTTGACCACTTGCGCGGCAAGCCGAGCCGCAAACTGCCCGTGCTCTCCGCCTTCGAACAATACCGCCACCACGATCTCGGGATTCCTTCGTGGAGTCACGCCCACGAACCAGGCATTGTCCTTGTATTTCGACTTGCCATTGGCAGTCTTGGCTTTGAGCGCATTGCTCACAGTCTGCGCGCTTCCGGTCTTACCGGCAAAATCGATCCCCTGCAGATGCGCGCTGCCCGCCGTACCCAAGGGTGTAGGCACATTCGACATGGCATCGGTGATGATGTCCCAATTTTCAGGGTCAATTGGGATTTTCACCTGGCTCGGGGAATTTGTGGCGGGAATGACATTCGCGGGCAACTCGGCCGGATTGGTCACATGCGGCCGCACCAGCAGACCGCCGCTGGCAATCGCACCGATGGCGCGCGCCAGCTGGATCGGAGTAACCGCCACCGCTCCCTGGCCGATACCCACGGAGATGGTTTCACCCGCGTACCATTTCTGTTTGAAGTTGCGCACTTTCCATTCTTCCGACGGCATGACGCCACTGACTTCCTGCGGCAGGTCGATGCCCGTCTTTTGTCCCAGACCAAACATGGTCGCGTACTTCGAAATGCGATCGATGCCTAGTTTCTCCGCGAGCGTATAGAAGAAAACGTCGCAGGACTGGTAGATTGCCTTGCTGATCTCGACCACGCCGTGAGTGCGATGCTCCGTTGCTACCCAGCATTTGAAGTAGCGTCCATAGAATGTCGCGCCGCCGTTACAGATTACGTGCATGTCCTGCGCGATGCCTTCCTGCAGACCCGCCGTCGCCATGATGATCTTGAAAGTCGAACCGGGCGCAAGCTGAGCTTGAATCGCCTTGTTCAGCAGGGGATGATCGTCATCGTTGACCAGCTTGCTCCATTGATCCCGCGAGACCCGTACGGCAAAATCGTTGGGATCAAAGGTTGGACGGCTCACCATGGCCAGGATCTCTCCGTTTCGCGGGTCCATGGCCACAATCGCGCCGTTCTTGTCGCCCAAAGCCTGTTCCGCTGCAATCTGCAGATCGAGATCCACGGTCAGTTTGAGTTGTTTGCCAGCTTCCGCCGGAGTCTCATCCAGACGCTGAACTTCTCGTCCACGGCTATTCACCATTGCGCGCCGCGATCCGTTCTTGCCCATCAGAATCTGGTTGTATTGAAGCTCAACTCCCGACTTCCCCACCACGTCGCCGGGATTGTAGAACTCCCAGCGCGCCTGGTTCAGCATCTCCTCGCTGACTTCGCCCACATACCCGATAAGGTGGGCCATGAATCCGTTGCGGGGATAAAGCCGCCGGTGCGCAACGATGGTATCCAGCTCGGGTAGCTCGTTGCGGTGGGACTCGACGAAGGCCAACTCATCGGGAGTGATGTCGTCTTTTAGAAAAATGGGCTGGTATTGCGGCATCGAGGCGAAGTGGCGGATGCGGTCTCTGGTCTCTTTAGGATCGAGGTGCAGACCCTGGGAAATGAGACCAGCGTCGGCCAGTAGATCACGCGACGAGTCGCGCAACAGCAACGCGGTAAACGAAGGATAGTTGTCGACGATGATGCGCCCTTCGCGATCCAGAATCTTGCCGCGCGGCGCCAGAATGGGTACATTGCGAACGCGATTTTTCTCCGCCAGCGAGGCGTACATGTCGCTCTGCACCACCTGCAGCCTCCATAATCCGTAGGCCAATATCATGAAAATGCCGAGGATGATGTACTGCACCGCGGTGAGGCGGAGGGGCGATACTTTTTCGTCGCGACCGAACATCAGGTGTCAGACTTGGGCGTTAGGCTTCGGGCTTCAGGAGCGCGCTGCCAAACTGGATCCCACGCTGACTTAGTCCTTTCGGAAAGATAAGTTTATTGTAATCCGCCAACTGCAAGATTGCGTTGCAGTTTGGGTGACGGAAGGGCATAGACGCCAGGAGAACCGCAACGTGGCAACCTGATGCCTTCATGTTCTCTGCTTGAAGCGGTCCAGCAGCGCGAACAGCGCGACTGCTACAAAGGCATTGGCCAACGCGGAGCCCAGTTCGCGCGGCCAACTCCATTGCAGGGTGAGTCCCACCAATCCGCGGGCAACCGTGAAGTACACGATTTCGTGCACTACGTAAAAAAACAGAACGACCAGAAACCGTGAGCCCGCATTCTCCACGTCCAATTTCACGCCGAGTGACGACGCCCCGTATCCCACTACCGTCTTGGCGATCCCGTACAAGCCCAGGGGATGGCCTGTGAGTGAATCTTGTAATAGGCCGATGGCAGCGCCGGTGAGCAATCCTGCGACTGGGCTCCGCCGTGCCACGGCAAAGAAAATCACCACCAGCAGCGGCAAATCAAAGATCGAAAAGAAATGAAACCGTAAAGGGACGAAGGCCTGCAGGAACAACGCGACCAGTGGAATCAGAATGGCTGCAGGAAGACTGAACCGGTAAACTTCAACCTGCTCATTCGATGTGTAAGTGATGGGCACGCTATTGAGGCTGTTCCTGGGGTGGCGCCGGTTCAGTCGCCGGCTGCCTGGTTTGTGTATCAGGCTTCGCAGAGACGGGCGGGGACTGGCTGTCCGGTGCTGCGTTCGTGGCCTTGTTAGGAATTCTTAACGCAGGGGCTGCAGGCTTCGGCGTCGTTGCCGGCTTCGATGCAGGAGGGATGGTTGGCGAAGCACTATTCCCGGACTTGACTACAATTCCGGCAGCGTCGGCACGTGGCTTTGGAGCAGTGGGCACAGTCGTTGTTGAGCCTTGATCCTGGATAGATTGACTCTGGATGGGTTGACTCTGGGTTGAATGACCCTGGCCCGCAACATTCGAGCCGCTCGGCTTTGGGTTGCCTGCCGCACCGGGCGTCCCTGGCGTGGTCGGCGCCGGCAAAATCTTCAGTCCGCTGGTGGGAGGTGGAGGCTTATTCGGATCATCCGGAGGGTGGTCGGGTACCGAAGGCAGTCGTTGCGCGAGAATGTCCGCCGCTCGTATCGGTTGCGCTCCTTCGGCCAGGGCAGGTTCCTTTTCTTCCTGCTGGGTGATGACCAGCACTTCTTCGAGACGGCTCAAGTCGGCGGTGGGCTTCACCCGGATATTAAGAAAGAGTTCGGGCCCCGGCGAAACTTTCGTAACCGTGCCCACAGGCAGGCCTTTGGGGAAGATCTGATCGCCGCCGCTGGTCAACACTCTTTCCCCGGGCTGGACGGTTTCATCGGACATTACTTTTTCCAGCACAACCTCGCCGACCGGCGTGCCACGCAGCACACCTTGCAGCCGAGATTTGTCCAGAATCGCTCCCACTCCACTGGTCTGGTCGTTGATCAGCAGCACCTGCGAAGTGCTCTTGTTGGACACGCGCAGCACCTTGCCCACAACGCCCTCGGCGGTAATTACCGCCATGTCCGGCTTGATCCCATCGCGCGTGCCCTTGTCGATGTAAATCACCCGCGACTGCTCGCTGCCACTCGATCCAATGACCTGTGCGGCCAGCGTTTTGGAGATGAATTGTTCCTTGAATCCGAGCAGGGCCTGCAAGCGGCGAGCCTGCTCCGCGTCCTCGCTGAGGCGAACCTGCTCGATGCGGAGGTGCTCAATCTGTTGCTTAAGCTCGCGATTCTCCTGCCGCACGCCGCGCAGATAAAAGTAGTTATGCCATAGATTGCTGATGCCGCGCTGAAACCAGACGATACCCTTTTCCAGAGGCGTGACCGCATCCACTGCCCAGACCCGAATCAGGCGAGTTTCATCCTGTGTGGTGCGTCTGACCTGCACCGCCAGCCCCAGCACCTGGGCAAACAATACGACCACCAGGATGGTGACATTGCGATAGCGGCTGATGAGATTTTCCATGGCGGGCTTTTCCTTAGTGTACTTCGTGCCCCGCGTGGTTTTCTGCTTTTGATTTCGACCACGTGGACACGAAGTTACACCAAGGCGATCGCGCTACTCGATCGAAATCTTGCGCAAGAGTTTGAAGTCGCTCAGCATTTTGCCTGTGCCCAGCACCACGCTGCACAGCGGGTCGTCGGCGATTGAGACCGGCAGCCCGGTTTCTTCGCGGATGCGTTTGTCCAGATTCTTGAGTAGAGCGCCTCCGCCGGTGAGTACGATACCGCGGTCGCTGATGTCCGCGGAGAGCTCGGGAGGCGTACGTTCGAGCGCCACGCGGATGGCATTCATGATGGTCGATACGCACTCGCTCAACGCTTCGCGGACTTCGCTATCATCCACGGTAATGGTCTTGGGAACTCCCTCGATCAGGTTGCGGCCCTTGATCTCCATCGTAAGCGGCTTGTCGAGGGGATATGCGGAACCAATCTCGATCTTGATCTGCTCACCGGTGCGCTCGCCGATCAGCAGGTTATATTTCCGCTTCAGATAATTCATGATGGCTTCGTCCATCTGGTTGCCGGCCATGCGCACGGAACGCGAATAGACGATGCCGCTGAGAGAAATGACTGCGATATCGGTGGTGCCGCCGCCAATATCCACGACCATATTGCCGCTGGGTTCCGTGATAGGAAGCCCGGCGCCGATTGCGGCTACCATGGCCTGCTCCACCAGATGCACTTCACTGGCCTTGGCCCGATAGGCGGAGTCCATGACCGCGCGTTTTTCGACTTGCGTAATCTCCGACGGAACGCCAATGACAATGCGGGGATGCACCAGCATCTTCCGGTTGTGCGCTTTCTGAATGAAGTAATTGAGCATCTTTTCGGTGACTTTGAAGTCGGCGATGACGCCATCTTTCATGGGCTTGATGGCCACGATGTTGCCAGGCGTGCGGCCCAGCATCTCCTTGGCCTCCTTGCCCACAGCCTCCACTTCGCCGGTGTTCTTATTGATGGCCACGATCGAAGGCTCATTGACGACGATGCCTTTGCCTCGCGCATACACCAGCGTGTTGGCCGTGCCCAGGTCGATAGCGAGGTCGCTTGAAAAAACGCTGAACAGCGACCGTAGATTGTGCCAGCGTGATGCGCTCGAATGAAAGCCGTTGTTCGATGACATGCGAAACTTTCTCTCTGATGGAGTCGGTCTTCTTCCGGTTTTTACCCGGTTATTCTGGAATCGAAACTCTATCCTTGATTCTATGAGGTATTGCCAGTCGTTTCAGCAAACTAAAGTGCCTGACCCTCAGGAGCCAGTGCCTCAGGGCCCTGTCCCTCACTGAATCACTACTTTCTTCTGCAGAGTATTCACTCCGCCCTTGGCGTTTTGCGCCGTGATGGTAATCGTGCTTTCGCCAGTGGCCAGGGGGGGCGTGAAGTAATGGAACGAGCCATCCACGCCGACCACCGGCACCTCACGTCCATTCACCATCACCCGGGCACCCACTTCGGTCTTCCCGGTCAGCTCGATCACGTGACCATGCTGGATCAGAGGATCCAGATCCAGATTGATCGCTGCCGTATCATTTCTTTTGGGAATGATCGTAAATCGGTTCTTTTCGCTTTCGACCGATTCCTTGCCTACCGCGTCCTGCGATTGCACGACCCAGTAATACGCTCCCTGCTCGAGGCCAGAAACCAGGACATCGGCGGTATTCACTTTGCGGTCCACGATGGTCGAGGAGAAGTACGGGTTCCGGGAAATACGCAGCCGGTAGCCCTTGGCGTTGACCATTGGCGTCCAGGAGAATTCGATCGGTTTGGGATCACTCGACACGAACATGGGCATCATGTTCGCCGGCGAAATCGGCGTCGGAGGACCAATCTCCTTCAGTTTATCCATATGCGGCGCCTCGGCCTGAAAGCTCACCTTCTCCCAGTCAGCCAAGCGCACGGTCTCCCCATTGCGCGTGATGTCGCCAGTTCCCTTCTTGACCAGAATCTCATGCTGATCGTCCTTGGGATCGTTGCGCACCATGGCCGCGCTATCGGGTGCCAATGACGCCGTGGCGCCCGCCACAATTACCTGCGATCTCGAACCCTGCACATACGTCGCTGTCGCCAGATCCACCGTGCCCGTGCTTACCGCGACCGCTACGTTGGTCTGCTGCTGATCGTTGGTCGAGTTCTCCTCAATCACAATCAACGAATCCTGTTTCACAGTGTAGTTGGTGCCATCGTTAAATACGATTTTGGCCATGCCTTCCGAACTGGTCTGGACTACATCGCCTTTTTCCAGCGGAATGCTATAGTCGGCCGTTCCCCAGCTGTTGCCGTTCGCCTTCTTCACCCGAACCGTGCCGTCGAGAGCGGTAAAGTGCGCCTGCTGCGCCCCGGCACCCCCCGACTTGGCAGGATTGCCCGCGGCCCCGGCCACCACCTCCAGCAGCTTGGTGCCAAGGCCGTCGGCTGCTTTGATGGTGTTCTCGGTGAATTGCGGAAACGCAAAGCGCATGCCGGCGAAAATTACCAGCATGACCGCCAGCACCAACAGCGCTACGCTGCGATAGGTGACCGTCTTCCACGCAATGTGGATTCCCGGCTTGCTGTTTGAAGACACCAAGGGCACAGAGAAACCTAGCCAAACTCCAGAGAATATGGGGTACTTTCGAGAGTACCACAAGGCCTGTGGACGCAAAACAGGTAATCAACCCGGGACATTACGTTGGTGCCATATTCGCGTGGCGATGTGGATAGGATTTACCACACGGTTGCGTTGTTTTCATGTTTTCTCGGCTCCGAGGTAGAATTCCGTTTCCAGCAACAGGCTTAAGGGGATGCTGTGGCGCCAATAGCTCGATCGCTCATTCTTTTGGTCGTCGCCTCATTCGCCAATGCGGCGTTGGCACAGTCCGGCGTAACCGCCGAGCAGCGCACTGCACGCTATTTTGATTCCATCCGGCGGCAGCCTTCCCTGCGACTGGCTTTTCTACGCGATCTGCCTAAGGGTGGCGACCTGCATGTCCATTTAAGTGGTGCTCTCTACGCGGAGAACCTGATCGACTATGCCGTGAACGACAATCTGTGCGTGGATCGCACGACTTCCATTTTGATCGCTCCTCCCTGCGATGCTTCGTGCGAAAAGTACACAAGCAAACCGGCGGTTCGCTGTGCCTACGGCGACCATGTGCTCTACAACTCGATGGTGGACGCATGGTCGATGCGAAACTGGGAACCGGGAGAGGAATCGGGGCACGATCATTTTTTCGCGACCTTTGACAAGTTCTCACTGGCGACGCACAACCATATCGGAGACGCTCTTGCTGAGGCGGCATCGCGGGCGGCGGAGGACCATCTTCAGTATCTCGAACTGATGCATACAGCGGATTCATTACAGTCCGGGCAGCTCGGCGCGAAGCTGGGATGGGAGGACGATTTCGCGCGCTTGCGGGAGAAGTTGCTGACCGGTGGTCTGAAGGACATCGTCACCGCTACCAGCAAGCGGATTGACGACGACGAGAGCAAAATGCGGTCTGAGCTTAAATGCGGGACTTCGGAAGCGAACCCGGGATGTACTGTCAAGATTCGTTACTTGTATCAGGTGCTTCGCGGATTGCCCCGCGAGATGGTCTTCGCCCAGATTCTGTTCGGCTTCGAACTGACACAGGCGGATTCACGCTTTGTAGGCTTGAATCTCGTGATGGCGGAGGACTGGTACATTCCCATGCACGATTTCGAATTGCATATGAAGATGCTGGACTATCTCCATGGCGTATATCCCAAGGTGCACATCAGCCTGCATGCCGGGGAACTGGCCATGGGTCTGGTGCCGCCGGAGGGGTTACGCTTTCACATCCGCGAATCGGTTGAGCGGGGACACGCCGAGCGCATCGGGCACGGGGTGTCGATTATGAACGAGGATCACCCCCTCGACCTTTTGCGTGAGATGTCGCGGCGCAAGGTTCTGGTCGAAATTTGCCTGACTTCCAATGATTTGGTTCTCGGTGTAAGAGCAAATGATCATCCTCTACCGGTCTTTTTGCGATATCGCGTACCCGTTGCATTGGCCACCGATGATGAGGGTGTATCGCGTTCCGACATGACACACGAGTATCTGCGGGCGGTTGAAACCTATGACTTTCTCGACTACAAGGATTTGAAGCGCATGGCGCGAATGAGCCTCGAGCACAGCTTTCTGGCGGGCTCCAGCCTATGGGCATCCGACTTTCGTCCGGTGGCGGCGTGTGCGAATGATCGGGCTGGCACCGGCAAAGTCTCCGCTGTGTGCCAGAGGTTTCTGGACGCTAACGAGCGTGCACAGATGCAGTGGAGGTTGGAAGAAGAATTCGCTGGCTTCGAGAAGAAGTTCTAGAACAAGTTCTTAGTTGTTGGTTCTCAGTTCTCAGGAGCTGACCTTCTTATGGACGATTTCACCCGCGCCGAATCCGCCGCGCAATTCCTGCTTTCGCAGACTCCACTTCGTCCAGCAATCGGACTCGTTCTGGGCTCGGGCCTGGGCGGTTTTGCCGACGAACTCTCCCAAGCAACCCGCGTCCCGTATGCAAATATTCCTTTTTTCCCTCTCTCAACTGCGATCGGACACGCCGGGCACATGGTAATCGGGAAGGTTGGCGAGGTCGCTGTGGCGGCCATGCAGGGTCGAGTGCACTTGTACGAAGGGTATTCTCCGAACGAGGTCGCGTTTCCTACCCGCGTGTTTGGGAGAATGGGTATTCGCGCACTTATCCTGACCAATGCCGCCGGTGGTATCAATCTCGAATACAAACAAGGTGCGCTGGTGGTGATCACCGACCACATCAATTTGCAGGGACACAATCCGTTGGTCGGTCCGAACGACGATCGCTTCGGTTCCCGATTCCCGGACATGACTCAGGCTTACTGCAAGCCATACCGCGAAATCGCGCTCCGATCCGCTCGCCGACTAGGCAAGACTGTGCATGAAGGGGTTTACGCGGGCCTTCTGGGGCCGAACTACGAAACTCCCGCAGAGATTCGCTATTTGCGTACGATTGGCGCGGACCTCGTAGGCATGTCTACCATTCCGGAAGTTATCGTAGCGCGCCATATGGGATTGAAAGTGCTGGCTATTTCTTGCGTGACCAACATGGCTGCGGGGATATCTGATGAAGTTCTTAGCCATGAAGACGTGCTCGCGACCGGCGAACGGGTTAAGGGAGACTTCGTGGGGTTGCTGCGGGCGGTCTTGCCTGAGATCGCTGTTGATGCGAAGGCATAATTGTCGATACCAAAACGCGGGCGGGGGCGCCCGCGCCACACCATCCTTAAATATCTAGAACGTGAACTTTGCTCCTAGCTGAATAACGCGCGGACCTCCACCGCCGAGGCCGGGATTGGTCTGCGCTACGTCGGGGGTTTGCGTGATCAGGCCCATGGGCAGCAGCGGCTGCGTAACGTCACCGTTCACATGGGCTCCGGGATTGGGCGCAACCTGCGGACTGCCCGGACTTCCAACGTCCACGTATCCCGGGGTGATGTTGTGCGCCGGCAGCGCGAAATTCGGGTGGTTGAAAATATTGAAGAATTCGGCGCGCAATTGCAGGTTCAGGCGCTCCGTGAGCCGTGTGTTCTTGGTGATGGAGAAATCCACGTTGCGAAGTCCAGGGCCAAAGATCGAGTCGCGACCCAGGTCGCCGAAGGTTCCGTAAGCGGGTTGCACGAAGGCCAGGGGATTGAGATAGCCCGTGCTCGCATTCCAATGGGGCAGGATGGGATTCACTCCCGGCACCACGTTAGGCCGTTGATTGAAATAGAATCGGCCGCTGGTATCGGTCGAATTGGCGATTGGGATTGGTCGACCACTTTGAATGGTGATGATTGTGTTCAACTGCCATCCCGAGCCAAAACCCCGAGCCGCTCTCCATGCAGGCACGTCGTAATTGACCGCCGCAGTGAAGCGATTCCGCGTGTCGAAGAGGGACGGCCCGCGCTCGGCGGGGAGATTGCCGGGGTCCTGGGGAAAGGCCGCGCCGGGAACGAAGTCGATTCCATCCGAGGCGTCATCGATCGCCTTCGACCAAACGTAAGCAGCAAAGCCCGAAAACCCGTGAGTCTGCTGGATACGCCCGATTGCCTGCAGCGCATTGTAGCTGGACGAACTCGAGGGCGTAAGCTCGTCCATCGCGCCGTAGCTGAGATTAGGGCGGACGGAATTGGCGTCGGGTTCGTTCAGGTCGGTCAGGCGCACCAGCCTGGTGCCCTTGCTGCCCACGTACCTGGCTTCGAACGAGGCATTCTCCGCGAGTTTCTGCTGCACATTGAAATTCCAGTTCTGCGTGTAGGGAGAACCGAAGTTCCGCGGGGTTACGAAGATCGAGTATGGGGGCGATGCAACGCCGTTCATGATGGGCGGATTCGGGGTCGGATTGGTGCCGTTAAAAGCGCTTGCGTCAAAGTTCAAAGGCAAGACCGCTTGGGGGCCGATGGGATTGGTCACGACTCCAGCGGAGGTAGTGAAATTCGCGATGAACAGGTCCTGCGGGACATAGTCAAAGTAGATGCCGTATCCGGCGCGGACTACGGTGTTCTTCGCGGCCTGCCAGGCGAATCCCAGACGCGGGGCAAAGTCGTGCAGATCGCGGTTGTACAGGCCGTTGACGCCGTCTGTGCCCACCATGGCCAGGTTGCCGTCGCGGCCGAGGTTTGAGAGCAGGTTGTTCTTCTCGCTCAACGGTCCGAAATATTCCCAGCGCAGGCCGAAGTTCAGGGTCAGAGTGGAGCTCATACGGTAATCGTCCTGCGCGAAGAAACTGAACCCATTGTTGTAAGTGGTGCGCTGCGTGTTACCCGCGTTGACGGAGACGAACGAGCAGCAATAACCCGTGTCTTGCGTGCCGCCCGTGTAGAAGTCCGCCAACGCGTCAACCACGGGATCGGGACTCAAGCCGACTCCCGCCGTGAACTCGTAGATGCCTCGCTCAAGGTTATCGTTGAAATTGCTGATGGCGGCGCGGCGGAACTCTCCTCCGAACTTTAAAGTATGTCGCCCGTTGAGCCAGGTGAAGTTGTCGAGAATCTGGAACGTCTGGCTGGTGCGCCCGCGCGGAACACTGAACCCGGTGGCGCCCAGGTTCTCGATGTTAGTAAAGTCAAACTCGGGCAATCCAAGCTTGCCGGTACCGAAGTTCAGCCCAATGCTGTTGGGATCGAAGTTGGCATTCAGTGAACTGAACGACGTCCGGTAACGGCTGTAACCGAAGCGCACTTCGTTGATCTTGGAGGGGCTCAAGGTAGAAAGCAGGCTGACCGAAACAACCTGCACCCGGGTGGGCGAGGTTTGCGCGAACTGGGGCAGGCGTGATCCGGCACCGTAGCCGCCCGGCGAGCCAAACGGAAAAATCTGGTTGCTCTGGCTAAAGGCGTAGCGGCCGGTCAGGAGCTCTGTGTTGGTGAGGTTTTCGTCAATCTTTGCGATGAAATTGTTCCCGTTGTTCGTATCCCGCACCACGCCAGGAATCTGGCTGTTATCACTCTTCGGATAAAACCCCAGAATGCCGTCGAGGCCGGGGTTGATCACGGGATTGCCAGGGGTGCCGTTGATTGCCCCGGCGATGGTGCGGGCCTGTTGAATCTGAGCCTGGGTTGGAACCAGGAGCAGAAAGTCAGATCCCACGCGCTCGCGCTGACCCTCGTACGCTCCGAAGAAGAAGGTTTTGTCCTTCACGATCGGGCCACCTAAAGACGCTCCAAAGTTGTTGTTCTGGAAAACAGACTTGTGGGGTTGGGTATTAAAGAAGTTTCGAGCGTCCAATGCGCTATTGCGGAAGAATTCGAAGCCGGAGCCGTGGAGTTTGTTGGTGCCGGACTTAGTCACAATATTGACCACGGAACCGCTGTTGCGGCCGTATTCTGCGCCAAACTGCGACTGCAGGTTGAACTCCTGAATGGCAGCGATCGGCAACAGGGAGGCTGGCGCGCCTCCGATACCGGTTTGATTCAGAGCTGAGTTGTTGAAGAAGGGATCGTTGTTGTCGGTGCCATCGAGAGTGTAATTGTTGGAACGGTCGCGATTACCGTTGATATTGAATTGTCCGAACCCACCCTGCGTGCCGGCCACTCCGGAAGGATCAACCGTGGCTCCGGGCGACAGTGCCACCAGCTTGCCAAAATCGCGGCCGTTGAGGGGAAGTTCGGTCGACCAATTTCGGTCGACCACGTCGCCAGCACGTCCCGAGTGGTGCTCGATGACGGGCGCTTCTGGCGTGCCACCGTTAACTGCTCTACCCGCTTGGCTACGCTGGTCAAGTCGAAATTTGCGGTCGTATCGAGGCCGACGTTGACGACGACATTCTGGCCCACGGGGACAGTCCGGCCGTATTCGGCCGTGACGGTGTACAGGCCAACCGGGAGCTCAGCCAGCACGTAGGCGCCGTCGTCGCCGGTCGCCGTGTCGCGCACCTGGCCGGTCGCCGCTGCTTCTTGGCGGTCATCCTTTGCTCCGACGATCGCGTTGCCATTGGGATCGACTCACCTGTCCACGGATGGAGCCACGGAAGCTTTGGGCGAGAAGAAGACTGGACATGAGCAAAACAGAACAAGAATCACGGCCTTGAATCCTGCCGCTCATCTCACCTGCGGACGGTTGGTTGGCTCCTCATATGTATTCCTCCTCGAAACTGTGCAGACGACTATTTCCCCGCGCGCGGAATGAAGATTGCGTTGCGGTGGCTTAATGCCGTAGATAGCACGCAAAACTTCCCTGATTGATGCCAAGCCTAGCGGCCCGCGGGAGTCGATATACAACAGTGGCCTTATGTCAGCGGACGTCGCTGAAGGTGCGCACAAAGGGAGATGTCCACTTCGCTCTTGCCGATGGTCACGTGCACGGTTTGGCCGCGCGCGTAACCGAGCTTAAGAAAGTCTTCGCCGCTGATATTGGTGACCAGGTTGCCGAAGGGCCCGTCGGTCGCGATGACCTGCGCGGTGATCCCACGCTCATCCAGCTTCGCGGGTGAAATGTCGAAGCGAACGAGTTTGTCCACATCCAGTTCGGGGCCGACCGCGGTCCAATCGTCGCCTCGCGCCAGATGGGCTCCAACGGGTGAAAAGATATCGCGCCCATGAAAAGTCGACGACAACGCCGCTCCGATCATCCAGTCGCGATTGGTGATCTCGCGCGCGGCCTCGAGTCCGTCGCGATCCTGCACAAGTGTGATCAACCCGTTGTCCGGCAGAACAAAATACTGGCCGCGTTTCGATTTGACCACCACCGCTTTCCGGGTGCTGCCCACACCCGGGTCGATCACCACAACAAATACCGTCCCCGCTGGATAGTACGGGCTGGCGCCGTACAGGAAGCGCGCTCCGTCGAGAATCGAGAAGGGCGTGACCTGGTGGGTGAGGTCCACAATGCGCACGTCCGGGGCGATGGAATACATCACACCTCGGCAGATGGCGACCGAATCGTCGACCGTACCGAAGTCGGTCATGAAGACGATCGTGGGACTTGGTTTAGCGCGAGTCGCCCGACGCGCGACGCCGGGTGGCCCACGCACAGAAGCAGCAAAAGGAATGCGACGAAATTTCCGCGGTGCCTTGTTCCTACGGAAACTTTCTCTCAGCATGGTTCACTCTCGAATAAAGTCCACCAGTTTACTAGAGTTCGTGAAATCCGCGCACATCGGTGCAAACTGTGGAGCCACTCCTGGCTCTTTGATGTAGTACAGTGGCAAGGTGCAGAATAGGAGCATCTTCAAATTAGAAGGTGAGGCCACAACACGAAACCCACCATGCGGTCTATAATTCTGACGACTCTGCTTGGCAATACTACCGCAAGGAGGAAGTGGAATGGCTGAAGCAATTCCGGAGAAATATCGCGATCTGTTCAGCAAGCGCGCATTTGCGAGTCTGGCCACACTGATGCCCGATGGCCGTCCGCAAGTGACGCCGGTGTGGTGCGATTTGGAAGGTGACTACGTGGTTTTCAACTCCGCCAAGGGCCGCCAAAAGGACCGCAATGTTCGTCGCGATCCGCGGGTGGCGATCGCGATCATCGATCCCGACAACCCCTACCGTCACCTTGAAGTCCGTGGCCAGCGTGGTGGAGATCACGGAACAGCGGCGCTGACGAGCACATCGACAAAATGGCCAAGAAGTATCTGGGCGTGGACAAGTACCCCTATCGCCAAGCGTCGGAAGTGCGCGTGATCTACAAGATTCAGCCCGAGCACACAACCGTGATGGGCTAACGAACGTAGCACGGCATCCGCGCCGGCTGCCCCGGGGGCATTTTGCCCTCGGAACCGTTCGAGGAGATAATCCATTCGTACCTACAATCTCTGCTTGCTTGGTTTTGGCAACGTCAACCGAACGCTAGTCCGTCTGCTGCAGAAAAAAGATCCCGAACTGCGCGAACTCGGCATCGCGTGGCAGATCACCGGCGTCGCAACGCGGCGGATGGGCTGGATCGCAAATGCCAACGGGTTGGACGTGCAGGTTCTCCTCAGTGACCGACTTGCGGTCAAAACGCGGGCGGGGACTGCCCGCGCCACACGATGTACGAGAATGGATGCATCTGGCGAAGGCCGACGTTCTGTTCGAAGCCACATCGCTAAGCCCGCTCGACGGCCAACCCGCGATTGAGCATATTCGTGCCGCGTTGGAAGCTGGCGCCCACGCCATCACTGCAAACAAAGGCCCCATCGTGCATGCATACCGACGAATTACGTTCGCTCGCGCTTGCGAAGGGGCGAAGAGTTTCTTGTTCGAGTCTACCGTGATGGATGGAGTTCCCATCTTCGCTTTGTTCCGGGATAATTTGCCGGTCGTTCATCTGCATGGATTTCGCGGCATTCTGAACTCCACTACCAATGTCATTCTCAGTGGCATGGAAGAAGGCCTCAGCTTTGATGAGTCGCTCGCCAAAGCACAGCAGATCGGGGTTGCCGAAACCGATCCCAGCAATGACATTGACGGCTGGGATGCGGCAGTAAAGGTCGCGGCTTTGATTCGGGTACTGATGGGTGCATCGACAAAGCTGGAAGAAATTCAGCGTGAAGGCATTGGCAAACTGAGTGGAGAAGTGGTCCGGGCTGCCCGCAGAGAAGGTCTGCCGTACAAGCTGGTGTGTCGCGCCCAGCGAACCGCTCAGGGCGTGACGGCGAGCGTCTGCCCGGAGCGGGTACCCTTGAGCGATCCTCTTGCCTGGGTCGCAGGAACATCGTCCATCGTGTATTTTGAGACAGACATCTTTCCCGGGCTGGCGATTACGGAAAACAATCCCGGACTGGAAGCCACTGCGTACGGGATGCTGTCTGATTTCGTTCGCGCGGTGACGCAATGAGTTCTGCTGCCGAGCTGCTCTCGGCGCGTACGGGTTAAAAACCCGTCGCCACACAGGTCTTCAAGGAAACGGATAAACACTTGCCTACGACACAAACCGAAATTACGAGTGCTCTCGATCTTGCCTGGGTTCGCTCCCAGTTCCCGTCGCTCTCTCAAACCGTCAATGGCCATCCCGCCACTTTTCTCGATGGTCCCGGCGGAACTCAGGTGCCGCAGCGTGTCATCGACGCAATCTCGGATTATCTGGCGCACAACAATGCCAACACGTGCGGCGCCTACGCGACCAGTCGCCACACTGACAAGATGATTGCGGGCGGGCGTACTGCTATGGCGGACTTCCTGGGCTGCGACCCGGATGAGGTCGTCTTCGGCCCCAATATGACTTCACTGACCTTCGCCATCAGCCGCTCCATCGGGCGCGAACTTGGTGCGGGGGATGAAATCGTGCTCACACAGCTCGATCACGATGCCAACGTTTCTCCCTGGCGCGCGCTCGAAGAGCGCGGCGTGACCATTCGCATGGCGGCGATTCGTAAAGACGACTGCACCCTCGACATGGATGACTTGGCGCGCAAGATCACCGAGCGCACGAAGCTCGTTGCCGTCGGTTACGCCTCGAATGCGGTGGGCACAATCAACGATGTCGCAAAGATTGTTCGCCTCGCTCATGAACACGGCGCAATGGCTTACATTGATGCGGTCCACTACGCGCCGCACGGTCCGATCGATGTTCGCGCGCTCGATTGCGATTTTCTGGTGTGCTCGACTTACAAGTTCTTCGGGCCGCACATGGGCGTGCTCTACGGCAAGCGTGAACACCTGAAGCGGCTCGAGCCGTACAAGGTTCGCGCCAACACCAACGCGATTCCGAATCGCTGGGAGTGGGGCACGCTGAATCATGAATGCATCGCTGGGATCGCGGCCTGTGTTGACTATCTGGCTGACCTTGGACGGCACGTGAATCCGTCAGCATCCACTCGTCGCGCGGCCGTGCTCGCGGCATATGACGCGATCCACAAACATGAGCGCGAATTGATGGAGAGTCTGATTCAGGGATTGCTGGCGATCTCCGGGCTGAAGCTCTACGGCATCAGCGATCCGAAGCGCTTCGACGCAGCGCTGCCCGACGATCGCTGTGCGGATCAAAGGCCACACGCCTCTCGAACTCGCCACTCAGCTTGGCGACCGCGGCTTCTTTACCTGGGATGGAAATTACTATGCGCTGAACCTCACCGAGTGGCTCGATGTTGAAAAAGATGGCGGCTTCCTGCGCATCGGATTGGCTCACTACAACACGGCGGACGAAGTGAGCCGTTTGCTGTCAGCCCTGCGGGAAATTGTTGGTTAACGTCTAATTGCGGCGGATTTCCGCGACGCTTTCGCCATTCGCGCACAGCACCACGGTGGCGAGGTCGATGAACAAACCATGTTCGACCACGCCGGGCATGTCGCTCAGCTTCGCGCGCTAGCGCGGGCGGGTCGGGGATCTGGCCGAAGCTGCAATCCAAAATGTGATGGCCTTCGTCGGTTATGAAAGTATTTCCTTTCGCGTCTTTTCGCAGCTTCACCACGGCGCCGAGAGCTGTAATTCTTTTCGCCACTAATGGCTGGGCGAAAGGAATCACTTCGACGGGAAGGGGAAACTTGCCGAGCACGGCGACCTGCTTGCTGGAATCGGCGATGATGACAACTTGCCGCGATGCCGACGCGATAATCTTCTCGCGCAGGAGCGCGCCGCCGCCGCCCTTGATCAGATGCAGCTGTGGATCGAATTCATCCGCCCCGTCGATGTCGACATCGATTCCCTGGAATTCGTCGAGCGTAGTCAACGGAATTCCGAGACTCGCGGCCAGGTCTTTACTATGCACCGAAGTTGGAATGCCGCGGATCTTCAACCCGGCCTGCACTCGCTCACCCAAGAACCGCACGGCGTAGGCGGCGGTTGAGCCGGTACCCAGTCCAACGATGTTGCCATCGCGCACGAAACGCAGGCTGGCGCGGGCGGCAGCTGCTTTTTCCAAATCACTCCGGTTCAGATCATTCGCCATGTCGAGTCCATTCCCGTGACCGATTACTCTACCCTTTTCTCGACCAGCGCACCAACTCCGATTTCTGATAATCTGCCGCGGACGTGCGCGCCACAGCGATCTTCGGTCCGGGATGTTCCGCCAACGATCTGGAGCCGTTCCAAACGAATTCGGAAGCCACTTGGCTTACCGATCTGTCTGCCAACTCGGACCAAGCCGACGCGGTTCTCATCTTCGGCGGAGACGGTACGGTGCACCGTTATCTGCCGGAATTGGTTAGGCTGCAGCTTCCCGTCCTTATCGTGCCTTGTGGTAGCGGAAACGATTTCGCTCGGGCGTTGGGCTTGCGCAGCGTTCGGAATTCGTTAGCGGCATGGCGTAAGTTTTCCTCTGGTAATGGGGATGTGCGGACGGTCGATCTTGGCATAATCGCGGCAATAAAAACAGATCGGTGCACGGGCGAGTCGCCCGTGCCACACTATTTTTGCTGCGTGGGTGGTGTTGGTCTGGATGCGGAAGTCGCCCAGCGCGCGAATCAGCTTCCGCGCTGGGTGAGAGCGCACGGTGGATACATTCTCAGCCTCCTGCCAGCGCTCCTGCGCTTCGTGCCTATCTCGATGGAGCTTTCGGGCCGTTCACCACAGCTTCAGGATAATTTCGTTGGTCCGAAACCAATCATGGTCGCTGCGTTCGCCAATACGACGTCGTACGGCGGCGGGATGAAGATCGCGCCCCACGCTCAACTCGACGACGGCCTGCTTGACGTTTGTATCATCCGTCGCATGAACAAGCTCAAGCTGTTTTGTCTCTTTCCTACCGTTTATTTGGGACGTCACCTGAGCGTTTCGCAAGTGGATTATTTCCAGGCTGAGTGCGTCAGGATGGAAACAGAAGAGCCCCACGACGTTTACGCGGACGGCGAGTACGTTTGCCGCACGCCAGTCGAAGTCAGCGTCGCCCGGAAGGCGCTGCGGGTGATTGCCCCCTAGCCGTCTTGCGGTGCTAAACTACCCTCACCGTATGGCTGATACTGGTCGTTCCCGCACTCTGCTCTGGATCGTGATTGGTGGAGGAGTCTTCTTCCTCTTCGTGCTGGCCGTGTTTACCCTGGTGTATTTGACCCTGCGTGCGGGTGGGGAGCAATCGTCGCTGCACGGCTTTGGCGACAAAATTGGCGTGGTGGATCTGGAAGGCGTGATCCTTGACTCCAGCGTTATCGTGCCTCAACTCAAGAAATTCGGGGACGACGATTCCATCAAAGCTATTATTCTGCGCGTGAATTCGCCCGGCGGAGGGGTGGCGGCGTCGGAGGAGATTTATCGCGCGGTCAAGCGGGTGCGCGACGACAAGAAAAAGCGCATCGTAGCCTCAATCAGCACTGTGGGTGCCAGCGGCGCGTATTACATCTCGTCCGCGACGAACAGGATTTACGCCGACAATGGCAGCGTGGTTGGGTCGATAGGCGTAATTGCCGAGTGGGTGAACTACGGCGACCTCATGCGCTGGGCCAAGCTCAAGCCGGAAGTGTTAAAGGTAGGCGCGCTCAAGGATACGGGCGACCCCAGCCGGGAAATGACTCCGGCGGAGCGGGCCTACATGCAATCGCTGATCGACAACATGTACGGCCAGTTCGTACAGGCGGTAGCCGAGGGGCGTCACGCGAAGGCTGACGATATTAAGGCAATTGCCGACGGCAGAGTGTGGACTGGGCAGGAAGCGCTCCCCATCCACCTGATCGATCAGGTGGGAGACTTCCAGAATGCCGTGGACGATACCGCCAAGTCGGTTGGAATCAAGGGCGAGCCGGTGCTAGTGCGCCCGGACAAAGATCGCAAGACACTGGCTGATTTGCTGTTTGGGGATATTTCCCAGTGGCTGCCGACCCGGGAGAAGCTGATGGACAATCAAATGGGATTCTATTATTTGTGGAAGTGAGACAGGCAGGCTTCAGGCTTCTGACGATCGCGTTTCAACCCTCATCCGAATCGCGATCGCTCGCGGAAATCCAAAGCTTCTGCCGGGCCTGAAGCCCGACTTTAAAATGCCACTTGCGCACAACCCCTGAAATTTGAGAAGGTTATGCAGGCCCTGATGTGGCTCGGGAGCCCCGACCCCAGGTGCAAGCCACTTTCATCACGACACTTACGGAGCGAAGAGGCGTATGACCAAGGCTGACCTGATCGATGAAGTGTCCCAACTGGCGGAGTTAACCCGCAAGGACAGTGAAGTTATCGTCGAAACCATTTTTGACAGCATCGTGCGTTCGCTGCGCGTGGGCGACAAAATTGAGATTCGCGGCTTCGGCAGCTTCCGCACCCGGCAACGCAAGCCGCGAGTGGGCCGGAATCCCAAGACGGGCGATCGCGTGGAAGTGCCGGCTAAGAAGATTCCATTCTTTAAGCCGAGCAAGGAACTGAAGGATCTGGTCAATACCGGAGTGGCTGAGACCGCCTCGTCGGCTCCAGCAACGCCAGCGTCTCCGACCCACTAGTGTGCTCGGACGTTGTTGCGGCAAAGTACGCTTCGCGTCTGAGACGTGCCTCCATACCCCTGTGGTTAAATCAGATTCATGTTTGCCCGCAAGATTCGCGTGGAGTATGAGCAGAGTGGGCGGCGTCTTCCCTGCCCGCTGAAGTGGCTGGACAGCTTCTCCATGCGCAACTTCACCAACGCCACCGTCTTTGACAATACGCTGCCCTTGGCCGACGGTCTGATGGAAATTGGTACCCACGTTCCACTCGGCGAATTGAAAGAGGCAATGGAAGACTGGTTCCGGCGAAAGAGCTATATCCCGAAAGACGGATTATTGGTGTTAGCCGAGACAACCCCAAAGGCTTGAACCGCAAAGGACGCGAAGGTTCACAAACGGACGCCCGGAGAAGCGGAATTTGTGACTTGGATGTGACTTCCTTTGTGAACCTTCGTGTCCTTTGTGGTTCAAGCTCTTTTCCTCCAACTCCCCGAAAATTTCGCTTGACCCTGGAACAGGTTCCAGGGTGTAACCTCGCTTCTTGCAGGTGGGAACCAGTGCAATCAGGAGAATTGGCGCGTCTTACCGGCGTAAGTACTGACGCTCTGAGGCACTATGAGCGTTTGGGTCTTCTGCCCAAGCCACCACGCACTCGCGGCGGTTATCGCGACTACCCGGCCCAGGCGTCGGAACGGGTTCGCCTGATTCGACGTGCTTTGAGCGCAGGCTTTTCGCTGGCAGACCTCACGACCATCCTCAAAATGCGTGACCGGGGAGATGTTCCTTGTCAAAAAGCAAGAGCCATGGGACAAGTGAAGCTCCACGAGATCGAACAGCAGATCAAACAGCTAATGGCAATGCGAAAACACCTCGAGGGCATTCTAAGAGACTGGGACCGCCGATTGGCTTGCACCCGAAAAGGGGTACCGGCTCGATTGCTGGAGGCGCTGCCAAATGGTTTGCGGCAGATGGACCTGCCGCATCGATTCACTCCACGAAACAGGAAAGAAGGCAAACTATGAGAACAACTGCCGTCTGGGTTCTGGCCACCGCCATGGCGTTAACTGCGCACGCTCAACAAAAACCCACACCGCCCGCTGACGATCACTCCGCAATGATGAAGCGGGGAGATCAGGCTATGGGCTTCTCGCACGAGAAAACCACTCATCACTTTCTACTCTTCAAGGACGGCGGCGCCATCGAGGTAAACGCGAATGACCCCAAGGACACGACCAGCCGGGACGAGATTCGGCAACATCTGTCGCATATCACCCAGATGTTTGCCGCCGGCAATTTCAACGTCCCCATGTTGATTCACGGCACAACTCCGCCGGGGGTGCCCACTATCAAGGAGCTGCGTGACCAGATCCACTATGTATTTCAAGAAACAGATTCCGGGGCCAGAATCCGAATCAGCACAACCAACCCGCAAGCACTAAGGGCCGTTCACGACTTCCTGCGCTTTCAAATTACTGAGCACGAAACCGGCGACACCACTGACGTGAGCCACGACATCCAGAAGGAATGATTCGTGTTCGCACTTACTCCAGCCAATGCTACGGGTTGCAACCGACCCCCTTTCAGCAAACTCCGCCTCAGTGAATCGGTGACTTCGCTGGCACGCCTTCTCCCGGCCTCGCCCGTTCCAATTCGGGAACTGAATCGCCATTCCGACGACCAATAGTTCACAAACGCTCCGCTTTGGCGCTTCCGGTGCACGGGAAAATCGGTATGGCCAGGCAAGAAATGCGGAGGGAGCAATCCGAAGACAGGAAATTGTCACCTATTCTTTACCAAAACGTTACAACTCAGCGAGAAGCTGTCCCGGAATTCAGACATCTCAAAAGTATGGGCATGGATATGAATCGTGAATTCGCGCAACCGGAAAGCATCCGCAGCGCTCGCCGAACAAATCGGTGGTACGGGCCCGGCATATCCTTATGCCTCGCCCGGCCTGAAACAGGCACAAGGCTGCGCAAACCGGTAGTCAATTGGAACCGGGTCCTTGGGTTAGTCACCGCCTTGGTGGTGGTGGTAGTTGGCTGGACTGCGGTCGGAATCGCGGTCTCCTACGTTCTACGATAGGTGTCGATCGCCGGCGGTGCGCGCCCTCCGGCGGGCCCTCTATTTGTCGTAGTGCAGCAAGGAAAATACGTCGTACTCCCGCAGCTTGTCGCGACCCTTCAGGAAATCGAGTTCCACCACGAACCCCAGGCCTACGACTTCCGCTCCTAGTGAGGACGCAAGTTTGGTCGTGGCTTCGGCGGTTCCTCCCGTGGCTAGCAGGTCGTCGACAATGATAACGCGCTCACCTTTCCGGATGGCGTCTCGGTGAATCTCAAGTGTGTTGGTTCCGTATTCCAAGGCGTAGTCGTATTTGGTGGTGGCAGCAGGAAGTTTGCCGGGCTTGCGCACCGGAACAAAGCCGGCATTCAGCCGGTAGGCGAGCGCTGGGGCGAAAATGAATCCGCGCGCCTCCATGCCCAGCACCAGGTCGATCTTCTGCTCCAGATAGTGCTCGGAGAGAGCGTCAATCAGCATGGCGAATCCTAGCTTGTCTTTCAACACCGTGGTGATGTCGTAGAAGAGAATTCCCTTCTTGGGGAAATCGGGGACTTCGCGTATCAGTTTCTTCAGCGGTTCGCAGTTGACGCTCACTTTAGGCGCTACGTTACTCGGCATTTACCAGGCTCCTTCGATGCGAAAACTTGTCAGGCCAGAAACCGGTTTGGCTTCAGATTCCTCGACATCATCCACGCGGGCGGCCCGTGGGCCTTCCCGCAAACGCGAGCGCAGCCCGGCCAGTTGATCACGGGTGCCCATCGCTAGTACCTCCACGCTGCTATCGGGATTATTGCGCACCCATCCGGCAATGCCCAGAATGTGCGCCTCGCGTTCGACGAACCAGCGAAAACCTACTCCCTGGACGCGGCCGCGAACCAGAAAGCGCCGGGCTTCTGTGCTCTTCGACATAACACTCCGACCATCAAAAATACCAGATTGTTGGCTCATGTCGTAAAAGTCTAGTGGGTGGCAACACTCGTTCTTAACGATCACTCCACCGTTCATAACGAACTTGACGTGATCAAGTTCGCCGATGTCGGCGACGAATCTCCATAGAGACCGATCATATCAGCCCCTTTTGCCCAGTAGACGTTGTGTTAGGCTGGACGAAGCTCCGCCGTGCGTTTTTCAAGCAAAACTGTGTAATATATCGTAATACGATACATCCTATGGCACACGAGAAATCCATGCCGGGTTCTTTATTGATCAAGGGCGGTCACGTCATCGACCCAGCCGCGAAGATGGATGCAGCCATGGATGTATTCCTGCGAGACGGCCGCGTCGCCGAGATCGCTCCCCCAAACAAGATCCGTAGCAACGCTGATGCAAGTTTCGACGCGCGCGGACTGGTCGTTGCCCCTGGTTTCATTGATCTGCACGTCCACCTGCGTGAGCCTGGCCAGGGTTACAAGGAGAGCATCGCAAGTGGAACCGCTGCCGCGGCTGCCGGCGGATTCACGTCCGTGTGCTGTATGCCCAACACGTCTCCTATCGTCGATTCGCCCGAATGGGTTGCCTGGATCAGGCAACCCGAGCGTGCGGCCGTGGTCAACGTGTTCCCGATCGCCGCCGCCACCCACGCCAGCAAGGGCGCCGTGCTTACCGATTTCGGAGCCTTGCAACGCGCCGGCGCGGTCGCGGTAAGCGACGACGGCCGTCCAATCCTTAACGATGCAATCATGCGCGACACGTTGCGAGCAGCGTCGGGACTCAACCTGCCGGTAATTCAGCACGCCGAAGATACCCGCATGACCGAAAACTGTTCGATGAACGAAGGCCCAACCTCATTCCGGCTGGGCCTCCGCGGCATGAAGACAGCCGCGGAAGCATCGGTCGTCGAGCGCGACGTGCAACTTGCCCAGCAATTCACCGGAGCGCGCCTGCACGTGGCCCACCTTTCAACCGCGGACGCGTTGAAAGCCGTCCGCCGTGGCAAGCGCGGCAAAGCCCGCGTCACCTGTGAAGTTACCCCTCACCATTACAGCCTCGACCGATGCCGACGTCGGCGATTACAACTCCAACTTCAAAATGAATCCCCCCTTGCGCTCGAGCACCGACCGTGAAGCCATTCTCGTGGCTCTCGCAGACGGCACAATCGACGCCATTGCGACCGATCACGCTCCCCACGCGGCGCATGAAAAGATCATCGAATTCGAGCGCGCCCTGTTCGGAATCACGGGACTCGAAACCGCGCTCGGTCTCGCCATCACGCGCCTGCATCGGGATCACAAGATTCCTCTGGCCAGAATCGTCGAACTCTTCACCGCAGGCCCCGCCCGCGTCATTGATTTGCGAGGCCGGGGCACGCTAGCGCGTGGCAGCCACGCCGACGTAACAATTTTCGATCCCAAAAAGCGCTGGACGTTCGAAGCTGCCAAGTCCCGCTCGAAATCGCGCAACACTCCCTTCGATGGCTGGCAACTCACCGGCAAAGTTGTGGCGACGATCGTGAGCGGGAAGATTGTGTACCGGGCGGACTAGGCCTCGTAAGCCGAAGTGTTCCACGTGGAACATCCTGCTTCTAAGTACAGCCCTTTCTACACAATCCCCATCTGCTTTCCCACTCGCTTCAGCACTTCCAGGGCTTGTTGCAGTTCTTCTTTGGTGTGCGTGGCGGTCATGATGGTGCGGATGCGGGCTTTGCCTTCGGGGACGGTGGGGAAGGCGATGCCGGTGCCCATGACGCCTTCTTTGAAGAGTTCGCGGGAGAAGTCCATGGTGAGTTTGCCGTCGCCAATGATGATTGGGGTGATTGGGGTTTCGCTGGCTGGCGTCGTCTGGCCTCCGATGTTGAAGCCGAGCAGGGCTAGTTCTTTTTTCCAGAAGCGCGTGTTCTCCCACAGCTTCTCGATGCGCTCGGGTTCATTTTCCAAAACGTCGAACGCTGCGATGCAGGTGGCTGCGACGGAGGGCGGGTGCGAAGTGGAAAACAGAAATGGGCGGGCGCGATGATACAGGAAATCGATCAGGTCGCGGGTGCCGCAGACGTATCCGCCCAACGCTCCGATCGCTTTGGAGAGTGTCCCGACTTGGATATCTACGCGGCCGTGCATTTTGAAATGATCGATGGTGCCGCGTCCGTTGCGGCCCAGGACGCCGGAGGCGTGGGCATCGTCGACCATCATGATGGCGCCGTACTTTTCTGCGAGCTCGCACAACGCAGGCAGGGGGCCGATGTCGCCGTCCATGGAAAAGACGCCGTCGGTGATCAGCAACTTCTTCCCTGGCTCGCCTTTCACACTCGCCAATCTTTCTTCTGCCTGCGCCATGTTCTTGTGCTCGAAGACCAGGATCTTGGCACGAGACAAACGAGCACCATCGATGATGGAGGCGTGGTTCAGTTGATCGGAGATGATGAAGTCGTCCTTGCCTAGCACGGCCGAAACCGTGCCCGCATTGGCGGCGAATCCTGACTGGAAGACCACGCACGCCTCGACGTTCTTGAAGCGGGCAATCCTTTCTTCGAGCTCCATGTGGATCTTCATGGTGCCGGCGATGGTTCGCACCGCGCCTGAACCCACGCCGTACTTGCGCGTGGCTTCGAGGGCAGCCTCGCGCAGTTTGGGATGCGTGGTCAGGCCGAGATAATTATTTGAAGCGATGTTGATAACCTTCTTGCCGTCGAAAGTGCATACCGGGGCCTGTTCGTCGTCGAGCACACGCAGGCGGAAGTGCGTGCCCTTAGCCTTGAGATCGTCCAGTTGCTCGGTGAGATAAGAGAGCGGGTTTGCGCGAGTGGTAGCAGTTGTCATGGTCTTCACCTGATCTCGATTGTAATAGGGACCGCGTTCAGTTCGTGGTCGAGCACGAGGCCACCCGTGAATGCATCAACGTGGTAATACGGAATTGCCATGTCGTGCTCCTCTAAGCGACTGGATCCCCCTACGCTCGCCATGATGGTTAGCGTGCCCTCAGAGTGAGGTGTGGAGTAGATCCAAATTGCCCAACACACCTATCAGAATCACGAGCGGGATCCTTATTAGCCAAATCATGACGCAAGCAGTAAATCTCTCATAGTCCAAATCGTCGTTGCAATTCCGCTTGTCCATTGGGCAATGGTGCACTTTGAATCCTCTCGCCTTACTATCGCAATGGAGGCATGGAAACCTGCTTCGCTGAAAGCCATGCCGCCGCAATCAAACACACTGTAGTCAGGGTTGAAAAAACGATGGGCGTGGTGAAGGTGTATCTCCAGCTCAAAGCTGTGACTGCTACAAAGCAAATGGTGAGCGCCCACGCAATGCTTCGCACACGTGCCAAAGTCTCTGCCGGAAGTCCGCCCAGCAACCACGCCAATACCGCCGCGAACAAAAGAAACACGGAGAAAAAAAGCCCGAACGCGCTGAAGAAGTCCCAATAAGTCCGGGTAAACCCTTGCGCGTCAAAGTGGACGGAGCGCATTAACCCAAGAACCGCGTCCGCTCCCCATTCCGGATTATTCTGGCGAAACCCGAACGTATGTCCGGCAGCAAATAGCAGCAGAAGAACCGCAGCGATTCGATAAAACATAGATGCTTTCATTCTTGCCTCCAGAGATCACGGCAGCGGGCACCACTATCCTGCCGCGTCGGTTCAAACTGTACCACTACCCAGGGCCGTCGAAGATTAGGCGAACATTCAAACTGCACTGCTACCCGCCATTGCCGGAGTCATTCCCACGGCCAGGATCGGTAATCATGGAAAATCTGCATGAATACAAGTTACATCGGAAACAGGTCGGCCTGCTGCCAGAAGGCGATCATCAGGGCAGGCCCGCTTGCGCATACGACGAAGCCGGGTATCCCAGAGCTTTTCACGACGCGAGTACACAGGAGGTTTAAACCTTGACCCCACTGGACCTTGTGGGTGCCCCGCTCCTTGCGGTTTTTGGCAAGGGGCAGGGTCTGCGGCGGGACAGGCGCGGGTGAACGATGGTGACATCCAGCGGATGAAACGTGGGACCACCAGTGTGACGCAAGCACCCGCCCCTTGCGAAAAAACCGCAAGGAGCGGGGCACCCCAAACCTGAATTCTCATCTGCTAAGGTCCGGGGCACCGGCGAAATGACCTGGTTTCGACAACTGAGAATCACTGTCCTAAGAGCGGGCCGTGCTGAATCACATTGATCAGTGAGCCGTGTCACAGACTTGCATTGCCATTTTCTGCAAGAGTGGTGCTGGCGTCTGTGCCTCCCTCACAGGCGTAGGGATGGCATCGAGAACGGCGGGAGGGTGGCCGTCGTAATCTACGTCAAGAAAGCTGTTCCTGCAGAAAACTTACCCAATACAAGACAAAACGTTTACAACGCAAGCGACAGTTCGCCAGTATGATGAACCGCCGTTTAGTTCCAAAAAGATGTTTACGACCGTGCCACTACGATCAAATTCTCTTGAATGGAGCTTTAACAAATGCTGAAATCTTGGATCCCAGCCGTTGCTGTGTTTCTCTCTTCTCTCGGGAGACCCTCTTTGCGAAAACTCTTTCGCGGTTTAACTATTTCCACTCTCGGGGTTGCATTCGCAACCTCGTCAATGGCAGCGATTGACCAGTCTTTCACCACCTTCGACCCGACGGGCTCGATCACTACCAACCCCACGAGCATCAACACGGCTGGAGTGGTTACCGGATGGTTCACAGACTCGAGCGGTACCCACGGTTTCCTGTTCGCTAAGGGTGCGTTCACCACTTTCGACGTGAAAGGCTCGACCGGTACCGTCCCCACGAGCATCAACTCGGCTGGAGTGATCACCGGACGGTATACGGACGCGCAGTCTGTGATTCACGGTTTCCTACGCACCGCTAAAGGTAAGATCACTACTTTCGACCCGACGCACTCAGGCGCTACCCTCCCCTTCAGCGTCAACAAGGCCGGAGTGATCACAGGATTTTACTTCGACGCGAGCACGGGATATCACGGTTTCGTACGCGCCGCTACGGGTAAGATCACTAAGTTCGACCCGCGCGGCTCGCAAAAGACGACCGCAGTGAGCATCAACGATGCTGGAGCGATTACGGGATTCTATATAGCCCTGAACGGCAGTACGAAAGGTTTCGTGCTTGCGAATGGTGCATTCACCACTTTCATGGTGAAGGGCTCGATTCTTACCGACCCCTTAAGCATCAACACGGCTGGAGCAATCACTGGTTGGACCCGCGACACGAAGTCTCTAATCCACGGTTTCGTACGCGCCGCTACGGGTACGATCACTAAGTTCGACCCGGCGGGCTCGATCGTTACCACCGCCACGGGCATCAACAAGACCGGAGCGATCACGGGATACTATATAGACGCGAACAGACAAGTTCACGGTTTCTTTCGTAAGGCTGCGGGTGGGATAACTACGTTCGATTTGCCGGGCGCAATAGCCACCTTCTCCTTGGGCATCAACAACGGTGGAGTGATCACGGGATACTACACCGACACGAGCGGTCAGCACGGTTTTGTGGGGCACCCGTAGCAACAGGTCGCAATTAACACTCTGCAGCCCGCTCCTAGTGACAGAACTCTTATAACTCGGCCGGCGGTTTGTCCGTATGATGAACCGCCGTTTCTGTTCAGAAAGACGTTTTACCGATTTCTGGGAATTGGCCGGTATTCTGCGGGGCTACCAACGAGGTATGAGCAGACCCTCCGACAGAACAACTGTCCGTTGCCTTATGGATTGGCGAAAAATCGCCATAACGCTCACTGACCAGCTGTCAAACGTGTAATGCCCCGTTTCGTGATAACCTCCGCATTACCGGAAAGTCCATCACCAACCCTGTAAAGCGGAGAAGAACAATGGCAACAGACGCCATTTTCGCGCGTGCATCCGGCCAACAGCCCACATACAGACCTGTCAACCGAACTGTCGAACGCGCCTTCTACAGCGGTATGGCAATAGCGCTCTGCGTCTGCGTCTTCATCGGCTTCTCGCCAACTTACTTCCAGGCCGGCCTGATGCGCGCGCCGCTTCCCAGTCCCATCCTTCACATCCATGGCGCGGTCTTCACCCTCTGGATGTTGCTATTCATCGTGCAGGCCGCCCTCATCTCCGCTCGGCGCGTCAAATGGCATCGTTCCTTCGGCACCGTCGCCTTTTGCCTTCCGCCCATCATGATTGTGCTTGGCGTGATCGCTGCCATCGACGCGCTTCATCGGGGAGTAAAGATCGGCCCGCTCGACCCCGCGGTCTCCGCTGCCATCCCACTGATCGGTATCGTCGGCTTTACCATCGTCATCTACGCCTCGTGGCGAGCCCGGCGCAGACCAGACGCGCACAAGCGCCTGATCCTGATCGCCACGATGGCCCTCGTCGCTGCCGCCTTCGGCCGCTTTCCCTGGGCTCGCATCGGACTTGCGCCCGCCGCTGGGGCCGTCACCGGCCTCGGCATGCTGATTCTCATTCTCATTGTTTACGAGCTCGTCTCTATTCGCCGCATCCACCGCTCCACCATGTGGGCCGCGCCGCTTGTGTTCGCGTCCGTCGCTCTCGCCGTCCCCATCGGAATGACTCCCGTTTGGCATGCCTTCGCCGCGTTGCTCAACCGAACCATCGGGTCGCACCTCTAGCAAGCAACACGAACTTGGCCCGCTGTTGATTGACCGTCGACGAAAACGGAACTATGTACGTCCTGAGGATGCTTAACCTGACCTGTCAGTGAAAGGCCAACTCCCGGATGGTCGGCAAACTGGGAAGTTATCCGAGCAGCCCGACCGGTAGGCAATGGTCTCGATTGACGATAAATCTCGGTTACGCTCACCCCCAATGAGCGAAACGACCTGGTTACATCAGCTATCATTTGATGAGCAGTTGTAAGGGCTGCCCGTTTGGAGAGGTTCCGCGGCGTAGTCGAAGAACTTCCGGTGTTAACGGTCAAACGAGATTCGGACCGATAGGGTCATGAAGAGCATGACAAGACACGCGCACCATTCCCATGAGTGGCTGCCAGTGCGGGGGCTGCGCTTGCGGGACCTTCGCGCCGGTACGAAACCAACCGCTTCGGCACAGCGGGCGAAGGAGTTAATCGGGAAATTTCCGAGCTTCCTCGTGATCTTCCTGACCTTGTGGACTCCGCTGCTCATAGCGCAGGAGCAGACGAACACCAACCCCAAGAAGGCGGGCTCCGGCCTCATTGACTACCTCCTTAACTACCTCAACATGGCTGGCACGAAGAAGTCGAACGAATTTGTGCCCATGACCCAGGCCGAACGCAACCGCCTCTACTTCAAGACCATGACGAATCCCCTGGGTTTCCTCAAGGCCGGGTTTTCTGCCGGAATTGACCAGGCGAATGACAAACCCGAGGAGTGGGAGCAGGGGGCATCAGGCTATGGCAAGCGGTTTGCCAACATCCTGGGGCAGTATTCCATCCAGCGCACGGTAACGTATGGGCTGGGGAGCGCATTGCACGAGGACAACCGTTACTTCAACTCCGGCAAAAAGGGCTTCTGGCCGCGCACGGGATATGCGCTTACCAGCGGCTTTCTGGCGCGCCATGATGATGGCAGCCGGCACTTTTCCATCTCACAAGTGGGCGGGGTGGCGGCAGGGGCATTCCTAGCGCGGGTCTGGCTTCCCCCAAGTCAGAGTTCCGCCGGCGACGGCGCTGCCAGCTTCGGCATCACCATGGGCAGCAATGCCGGCTTCGGCATCGTAAAGGAATTCCTCCCCGATCTTGGACGCGCCTTGGCAAAGAAGCACAAGAAGCCGGCAACCGGCTCGGGTGACACCGCACCGCACAGTGTCACATGTTCAGCCAGGAAGGATGTGAAGACGCCCTAAGAACAGAATCATGGGAGGAGAACGGAAATGCAGTCAACAATGAGGGGTTTTGAGCGTAATGGCCTTCCATGAGAAGGCCGGCCTAGGTCAAGTAGACTTTGATTTGCCCTTCCTAAAATCCACCTTCCTTCTGGCGGAGGATTTGCAGAGCGGCCCGGAGCGCTCAAGGGCGCGTTCTTCGCGGCGTAGCGAACCCTTGACGGCGAGGACCGATCTGTCACCATTCCGCTAGGAAGGAAGGTGGGCCGTCGTGCACTGAATCGTTTCTTGTCAACCGACACTGTTACCCAAAGCCCTTTCGCGCAGTCGCTGTCGCCACCCTTCCATCCGCACTCTTCGATGAGCGATTGCTTCGCTCGGTGAAGTTGGGTGTGTTCTCGTTGCAGCCGGTGCTGCCACCTGATTTTCGACCTCTCCTTGCATCTCCAACATGGAAGTTGGGCCAGATGGCGCTGTAAATCAAATTCTTAACTGCTCTTGCGAAAGAAGTGAATGGTCCAGACTCCGATCTACCGGACCTAGCGTGCCGACTCCACCACCAGAACCACGAACGAATCCGGCTCAACTTTTCTCTCCGGCCGCGGCCCCACGTTCGCTGTTACCGTAAAAAGCTGATGTGTCTTTGGGTCGAGCGTCATGGTGCGTGCCGCCTTCTGGGTCGTCACCGTCTGCGCCACGCTGAACTTGCCGCCATCGTCTTCCTTAATTACCGTGATGGTGCCGTCTCCGGCCGACGCAAACGCCAGACCCAGATCGGCATCGAACTCCGTCGCATCGCATCCCTCGCCGATGGTGGCAGTCGAAACCACTTTCCCGCTGTCCGCGTCCACTATAGCCAACTTCTTGTTTCCGCAGCCAACAAACAGCCGCCGATTTTTCCGATCGATCGACAGCCCAGCCGGTTCTTCGCAGCCCGGCAGCTTCCAACGCGACTTCACCACCAGCTTCTGCGAGTCGAACGCCACCAGCTCGGACGTGTCTTCAATATTGACAAACACCGTGCCCTTTTCGTCAGTTGCGGCAAATTCCGGCGTTCCGCCTAGCTCGATCTGACCCACCACCACTCCCTTGGAGGCATCCACCGCCGTCGTGTCATGGCTTTTTGAGTTGAAGGTGAACACGCGCTCCGAAAATGGATCATACAGAATCGCGTCGGGCCCTCTGCCGACCTTGATCTTTTTCTCGACCGCCAGCGACTTCAGATCAAACACGCTTACCGTATCTTCGCGGCCATTGCTCGTAAATCCGCGCCCGATGCCGTAATCCAGCGCGACGCCATGCACGCCTGTGGTTTCCGGAATTTCGCCCACCAGCCTCCCCGACCCGGTATCAACTACCATCACCCGTGTACCTCGCGCAATGAACAAGCGATGCCCCTCGCTGTCCGCAGTCAGGTAATCCCATCCGCCATCGCCGCCCAGTTTCCATGTCTTGACGACTTTGTAATTCGCCGCGCCCGCCGCCGCCAATGCCAGCATGGCCGGTAGAAAGACAAGAGAAATTCGTATGCCGGTTCGCATTCTCATGCCTATGACTTTATCGCAATTCGGAAGCGAAGTCCTCGAGCCAGGCGATCACTGAAGGTGCAGCCCAGGCCAAAAAGCCGTTGTGATATAAATTTCTTTGGTCTCTCGAAGTTTGACGCGAGTTGGAGTCAGGCTTGATCCGGTCGTACCCGTGCTGCTTTCTATCCATGACCCTTTCGGCGATGGTGCGAAATTTAGTGGGCATACTTGTGCCCTGGTTTGCCGCCGCCGCGTTCGCCCAGGGAGGGCCGCCTTACTACACCAACGATCCGGGCACTCCCGGTAATCTGAATTGGGAAATTAATCTTGGCTATATGCCGTTCTTATTTAGCGATAACTCAGTCTCCCATACTCCAGATGTTGACATTAATTTTGGCATTGGCGACCGCATCCAATTGACTTACGAAAATGCCTGGCTGCGGGTGCGAAATCCTTCGTCGACAACTAAATTTGGACTGGGCCAATCGAATCCCGGTGTGAAGTGGCGTTTCTACGATGCCGGGGAGTCCGGCCTCGCCATTTCGACTTTCCCGCAGCTTTTTCTCAACAATGCCAACGACGCGGTTCGTCGCGGCATCACTCCAGCGAGCGAATCCTTTCTTTTGCCCGTCGAATTTTCCAAGAAATTCGGTCCGGTCGATGTTAATTGGGAAGTCGGTTATCAGTTCGTCCATAAAGGCGCGGACGGTTGGCTCGGCGGGCTTGTGATAGGCCACGACTTCACTTCAAAACTAGAGATGGACGTAGAGTTTTATTCTCAAGGTGCGTTTCATCCGTCCAGCAATCAGCCGACTTTAGAATTGGGTGCGCGCTACAAAATCCATCGCCCGGTGATCTTACTTTTGATGGCCGGGCGCAGCCTCGAACCGACCAGCCCCAATCAGTCCTATTTCGTCGGTTATTTCGGCATTCAACTCCTGCTGCCCCCCAAGTCCTACAAATCCGATTGACCCTCCTGTGCCTCAATTCTCCTTCTCCCGAATTTCCCTGCCTGCGATGTTGAACGAACATTTGGCGAGGTCATTTCTGATTGTTGTCGCGATATCGCCGCGTGCCCCAGAGCTTTTCACGACCCGAGTACACAGGAGGTTTAAACCTTGACCCCACTGGACCTTGTGGGTGCGGCGGGACAGGCGCGGGTGAACGATGGTGGCATCCAGCGGATGAAACGTGGCACCACCAGCGTGACGCAAGCACCCGCCCCTTGCGAAAAAACCGCAAGGAGCGGGGCACCCCAAACCTGAATTCTTCATCTACTAAGGTTCTGGGGCATTCGGCCTTCCACCCTTTGAAAATCGCAAAGAGCGAGGCTCTCCTGCCTAATTCATCTTGCAACCGCAAGACGGGACAAGACATCCAGGTCGGGGACTTCCAGGTCGGGCTTTCCGGAGGCTGCTTTGGCGGCTCCAGCGCCGGGGCGGGGCGATGGCCGGTTCACCCAGACGGTCGCAATGCCCAATGACTGCGCGGGGATCACGTCGTGGTAGATACTTTGTCCGACGTGAAGCCACTGATCGCGACTTACGCCGCTCCGGTCTTCGGCTAGTTTGAACATTCTCATACAGGGTTTGTAGCAGCGGGCTTGCTGGGCGGTGATTACGTGGTTGAATGCCACTCCGAGCTTTGGTGCGGTCGCGGCGAACAGGTCGTCGTCCACGTTGGACAGTACCGCGAGTTGATAGCGGGTCTTCAGTTTGCGCAGGGCTTCGACCGTATCAGGAAATGGCTGCCAGTTCGCCAGCGATTCCGGTAGTGAACGAACTTCGGCGTCAGTGGGTACGAACCCGAGGCGCTCACCCAAGCCGCGCACCACGGAATGCAGAACATCGCGATAGTGCAGGAATTCTCCTTGCTCGGCCGAGACTTCCAGCTCGGAGTACAGATCCAGAAGCGTGGCGTCCGTAATCTTTTTTTCGTGCGCGGCGAGGATTGGGCGCAGAGCGGAGAAGATGCCGGTTTCCCAGTCAATCATGGTGCCGTAGCAATCGAAGGTCAGGAGTTTGAAGCAGTTGAAATCGAGCATGGGAGATCGGGAAAATCAGTTCATGGTTTTCAGTTCTCGGTTCTCAGCTAGAACCTAGTGCTCTTTGATTTCCAACGGTTGCACTTCGGTCGTTGCATCCGTCGCCGGCACTTCCGAGCTAGCCGCAGCATTCGAATCCGCAGCTGCAACAACAGGCTTCTTCTGCAGAAATTTTGTCGAGTTCAACAGTGGACGGCCCAGCGACGCGTTGTAGCCAGTCCACGCGCCCTCGGAAGCGGCTTCGCGTTCGAAGTGCGCGCGCATGCTTTCCATCTTGGAGTCGAGGTCGTCGAGATAGTGCAGCATCAGCGCCTCAGGAAACATAGGCAGCTTGGGCGAGCCGAATTCGTATTCTCCGTGATGGCTGATGATGAGGTGCTCGACCAGGATCTTGAGCTCCGGGGGGAAGTCGGGGAACTGGGCCAATCTTGGCTTGCAGCATTTCCAGTTCAATGATCATGTGCCCCAGCAACTGGCCGCGGGTGGTGTAGGAGAAGGAGCGGTTGTAAGTCAGTTCGTGAATTTTCCCGATGTCGTGCAGGAAGGCGCCCGTGAGCAGCAGGTCGCGATTAATCTGGGGATAGTTCCGGCACATCAGGTCGCAGGAACGGCAAGAGCGAAACCACGTGATCGAGCAATCCGCCGATGTAGGCGTGATGCAGCGTCTTGGCGGCGGGAGCGTTGCGGTAGGCCTCGGCAATCTCCGGGTCGGCCATGAAGGCTTCCACCAGAGACTTGAGATGCGGATTCTCGAAACGAGGCGACAAACGCTGCCAAGGTTTGCCACAGCTCGCCGATGTCTTTCGTGGTCTTGGGCAGGTAATCGGAGAAGTCGATTTCCGAATCGCCCAGGCGGCGGAGCTTGTGAATCGTGATCTGGAAGCGGTTCTTGTATTTGTTGAGCAGGCCCTTGACCTTGACGAAGTCGTCCTGCTCGAAGGCGTCGATGAGCGTCCTCGACGTTGTCCCACATCTTGGCTTCGACCTGGCCGGTGCGATCACCGAGGTCAGCGCCAGATAGGGCTCGCCGGTCTTCTTCGGCTTGACCTGCTTGGAGACGACCACGAAACTGGAGGTAATGACTTTGTTTTCGTGCTGGCAGCAATCGGATAAGAAGAATTCCTTCATGCGGTCTGCCTGATGCGCCAAGCTTAACTAAAAGATGCCCAACTTCTTCTTCTTTTTGAGTTCCTTGGCGTTGGCGATCTTTCGCCGCGGTTTCTACCGGTTTGGTCTGGTTGGGGCTGGCGCCAGTGTCCACGTAGCCGGGCTTGATGTCGATGAATGCATCCTCGCGCAGCTTGGTGAGATATTCGCGCAGCGCGGGTTGCAACTTCTGCATGTAGAGAGCGTCCTGGATTCGCGGCTCGATTTCGCTCAAAGGTGGAATTCCGGCGTTCGTGATGCTCGACGACCTTCAGGATGACGAAACCTTGCTTGGTGCGGATTACATCCGATACCTCGCCCGCCTTCATGGCAAAAGTCTTGTCTTCGAGTTCCTTGGCCAGGGTGCCGCGCTTGAAGTAACCGAGGTCGCCACCCTGGGCGGCGGTGGGCCCATCGGAGTTTTTCTTGGCAACATCTTCGAACTTGGCGCCGTTGCGAATCTGGGCAAGCAGGTCGTCCGCTTTCGCCTTAGCGGCTTTGAGGCGTTGCGCTTCGTCGGTGGAGTCATTCGGCTTGGCTTCTGTGGAGACCAGGATCTCGCTTAATCGGATGGTCTCGGGTTGCTCCATGTCGCTCTTGTGCGCTTCGTAAAACTTCTGTTCCTCTTCCTTGTTGATGACGAGCCTTGAACCAACCTCTTTACCGATGACCTGCTGGGTAATGATCTGGTTGCGCAAGTTCTGCTTGAAATCCTCGAAGGAGATTCCCTGGGATTGGGCTGCTTTTTCCAACTCCTCCATGCTGTCCAGTTTCATGTCCTTGCGCATCTCGTCCAGCTTCTTGATGACTTCGGTATCCGCCGTGATGCCGAGGTCTTTTCCCTTTTGCAGCAGCAACTGCTGATCGATGAGGTCGCGCAGAACATCTTTATCACGTTCGGCGATGAGCTTATCGGCGTTGACCGGATCTTGCTGCTGGGCTTCCTTCTTCAGTTCTTCCTTGCTGTGCAGGTATTCGCTGCGGGTAATGATCTGGTTGTTGACGCGGGCGACAATCTGTTCGATCGTCTCGTCATCCGCCTTGAGAATGACTGACAAAGCAGCGACTGAAATGAGAAGGAAGCAAGGGAGAAGTTTTCGCATAAGAATTCTGCAGGCCAAATCACGGCCCCGGTGCTCAGACAGGCCTGAGTTCACGACCTCTATAAATTGTAACTCCGGACGTCTGCGCGCGGCTACCGCGTCTCCTGTTATCATGATCGGTTTTCGCCCTGTCGAGGGCGAATCTCGGCATGCGGGGGAAATTGTGAAACTGACCGCCTGTTTTATCCTTGTATTACTTTCGGGAGTACCGAATCTTCCAATGCAAGCACAGAAGAGTGAAGCAGCGGCAGATCTGGCACAACTAGACAGGATGGCAAGCCGTTTCGCGCCGACTCCGTTGCGGGTGGACACGTCAAGGCTCTCCTCTGGCGATCGGCAGGCACTGGTGAAGCTGATTGAAGCTGCGCGGATTCTCAACGACATCTTTCTGCAGCAGATGTGGGACGGCAATCTTGCGCTCTACGCGCGCCTGCAGAAGGACACTACGCCGCTGGGCAAGGCGCGTCTGCACTATTTTTGGATTAACAAGGGACCGTGGTCCGAACTGGACGAGTACAAGGCGTTTTTGCCGGGCGTGCCGACGCGCAAACCGTTGGGAGCGAACTTCTATCCCGAGAACATGACCAAGGACGCCTTCGAGAGCTGGGTTGCGCAGTTATCGCCAAAGGAACAGGAGCAGGCAAAGAGCTTCTTCACGGTGATTCGCTGGAACGAGAACAGCAAGCCGCCGAATAACCTCCTGGCCATTCCCTATAGCCAGCAATATGTGGATGACCTGACGCGGTCGGCAAACCTGCTTCGCGAAGCGGCGGGGTTGACCGACAACGCATCGCTAAAGAAATTTCTTGACCTGCGGGCAGAAGCTTTCCTCTCCAACGACTATTACGAAAGCGACATGGCATGGATGGATCTGGATGCGCCGCTCGACATCACGATCGGCCCTTACGAAACCTACAACGACGAACTTTTCGGCTACAAGGCGGCTTACGAGGCCTACGTAAACCTGCGCGATGAGGAGGAAACCACCAAGCTAACCGTTTTCACCCAGCATCTGCAGGAGATCGAAAACAACTTGCCCATCGATCCGCAGTACCGCAACCCCAAGCTGGGTGCGGCGGCGCCGATTCGGGTGGTGGACGAGATCCTCAGCGCCGGAGACGGTGCTCACGGGGTCCAGACCGCGGCCTACAATCTGCCCAACGACGACCGGGTAGTGCAGCAGAAGGGCAGCAAGCGAGTGATGCTGAAGAATGTGCAGGAGGCGAAATTCCGCAGCGTGCTGTTGCCCATTGCGCGACGGACGTTGTCGCAGCCGGCGATGGTCGATGTGAGCTTCGAGCCGTTCTTTACGCACATCCTGGCGCATGAGTTGATGCATGGCCTGGGGCCGCATCAAATCAAAGTTCAGGGTCGCGACACCACGCCTCGCGAGGAGTTGAAGGAGTTGTACAGCGCCATTGAGGAGGCAAAGGCCGACGTGACCGGCCTCTTCGCTCTACGCTACATGATGGACCACTCCAAGGAGATGGGGCTGAGCAAGTCGCTGCCTTCCGATGAGGCGGCGCAGCGGCAGCTTTACACCACTTATCTCGCTTCCGCCTTCCGTAGTCTTCGCTTCGGGTTGAACGATGCTCACGGCAAGGGCATGGCGATCCAGTTCAATTACTTGATGGACAAAGGCGCGTTCGTGCAGCACGGCGACGGTACGTTCTCGGTCGATATGTCGAAGATCAAGTCCGCCATCGCTGATCTCGATCACGATCTTTTGACCATCGAGGCCGAGGGCAATTATGCTGGCGCGAAAAAGATGCTGGATGAACTGGGCGTCGTGCGGCCAGCATTGCGCAAGACACTGGATGGTCTGCAGGGGATCCCGACTGACATCGAGCCAATCTTCGCGACCGCCGATGAACTGGCACCCATCGCGACGCGCCCGCCGAGCGCAGTAGCCGCGCGGAAGAAAACACGGAAGAAATAGTTTAGCGCTTGCACGTGCCTTGTCGACTTAAGATCGAGCAGCCTTCTCATGGAAAAAGAAACGGCACGCATCGAAGCTTTCTCGGATGGCGTGTTCGCGATTGCCATCACTCTGCTGATCCTGGAAATAAAGATTCCGGCTGCCGGGACCGGGAATCTCTCCGCGCAACTTCTCCGGCAGTGGCCTTCTTACTTTGCGTTTGTCTTCAGCTTCGCCTTTATCGGGATCATGTGGATCAATCACCATCGATTGTTCACTCACATCAAGCGGTCGAGTAATACGCTCTTGTTTTTAAACCTTCTGCTTCTGCTGGGCGTGTGCGCGGTTCCGTTTCCCACCGCCGTGCTGGCGCAACACCTCGGCCAAAGCGATCAGCGGGCGGCAGCGATTCTGTATCACGGAACCTACTTTACCATCGCAATCTTCTTCAACATCTTGTGGAGATATGCAAACCGTCACCTGCTGGGTAAGGACGTAGATGCATCCAGCGCCGACAAAATCTCGGCCAAGTACGCGGTCGGCCCGATCCTCTACCTGGTCTGCATTGCCTTGGCATGGGTTAACGTGCCGGTGAGTTTGCTCTTGAATGTTGCGCTGGCGGTCTTTTTTGCGCTGCCTCTACACCGCGCATTGCGCGTCGCGAGCAGGTGAGGCCAGACTTCCTCGGGTAGTGAAGAAGTAAGACCACTTGCTCGCGGCGGTTCCCGGCGACGTGCTATTTCTTGTCCTTGTCTTGGTCCTTTTCTTTGTCTTGGTCCTTAGGTTGGATGGAGAGCAGTTCCACTTCAAAGATGAGGGTGGCGTTGGGACCAATATCGCCGCCTTGGCCGCGTTCGCCGTAAGCCAGATCGGAAGGAACGACCAGTTGCCACTTCGATCCGACGGGCATGAGTTGAAGGGCTTCCGTCCAACCCTTGATGACTCCGCTCACGGGGAAGGTCGCGGGCTGGCCGCGCTTGTAGGAGCTGTCAAATTCCTTGCCGTCGATGAGCGTGCCCTTATAGTTGCAGACCACCGAATCCGTGGCCGTGGGCTTCGGTCCCTTGCCGGAGGTTAGGACCTTGTACTGGAGGCCGCTGGGCAGCGTGACCACTCCTTCTTTTGCTTTGTTGGCAGCCAGGAATGCGTCGCCTTCCTTCTTATTTGCTTCCCCGGCTTGTTGCATCTTCTCCTGCTGCTTCTTGCGCATATCGTTCTGTAGTTCAGTGAGCGTGGCGCGCGCTTCTTCTTCCGAAAGCAGCGTCTTGCCACCGGCCATGGCGTCTTTCAAGCCCTGCAGCAGGATGTTCGGGTCAATATCCATGGACTGTCTGTGCAGAGTCGATCCGATGTTCATCCCAATGGCATAGCTGACTTTGTCTTTTTGGGTTGTGAAAGCGGGAGCGGTCTGGTTTCCCGCCGCAGGAGATTGTTGAGTCGGTGCGGCGGGAGTCTGCGCCAGGACATTCCCCAGCAATATCATCCCAGTCGCGATTACACGTATCACTAAAGATTTTTGCATGGAAGTATTGTGACATTGAGTGGGAGGCTAGGCAAACCGCGCGGGGGACGTCCGCGTTGGCAAGTTTAGGAATTTCGAGCAAGGGCGAGTGCGGTCACATCATTATGCGTTGGAGCGGTTCCCATAAACTGCTGCATCTGATCAAGAACGGACACGCAAATGTCTTTCGCGCTGGCCCCGTTGGATTGCTGGAGAGCGTCTTTCACTCGTTGCAATCCAAACTCTTCGTGTTTGCGCTTCCCCTCGACAATTCCTTGCGAAGCCAGAAGAAGGACCGCGCCGGGCTCGAGAGCAACCATGGGAGCATTCGAGACCATATGGGAGAACAATCCCAAAGGCAATCCGGTCGCGGGAAGTTCGGCGATGCCGTTGCGATCGCGCGCCAGTCCTGGAGTATGGCCGGCGTTGAAGTAGCAAACGATACCCAGACTTTCGTCGTAGCAGCCCGCGAATGCAGGGCAGGAGCGGACCCCGTCCGCGGCCTTCAAGATGGATTGGTTCAATTGCAGACATAATTCCATCATGGCGTCGGCTTCATTGATATCCTTGCGCGCAAACAGCTCAGTCCCGGCGGTTCGGAAAGTGCGCTGAGCGGCGGAGACGATGGTGCGAGTGTCCTCCAGGCCACCTGCCACGTCGAGGAGTCCGAACAGGACACGGTTGGGGCCGACACGGATGAAATCGTAAAAATCGCCGGCGATGCGGCGGCCGTAGTAGACCGACGCCAGTTCGGCTCCACGGACGTCGGGGATGTCGGAATGGACCGGCTCGCGGGCGGGAGCAGGTTCTTCGAAATGGAAGAGAGCACGCATCGGAAATCGAGCCGAGAAGTTAGCACAGAATTCGGCCGAAAACCAGCTAAAAAACTGCTGCGGCGTGCTCACTAAGTATTTGGATCGGCAAGGACGGATAAGATTCCAGTGGAAAAGGAACTCGAAAGGGCTATGGCCGAACCTTTCGGGCGCCCGTTCCCTAATTCCCGTATTTGCCGATCAGGTATTTGCCAACTTCGGCTTCCAGTTGGCCGTAATCGGAGTGGATGGTGGTGCGAAGGGCGGCTTCGGTCGAACTTCCCTGTCCAAGTCTTTCGAGGATCCTTTGCAAATCGCTCATGCCGTAGGTGTCGCTGATATATTGCACTGCGGCCAGGGATTCTTCGTAGGCCATGCTGGCCTGGGCGCTAGAAAACTGCACGAAAGTGCCCTCGAGGGCGTTAAGAGGAATCTCACGTTGGGTCCGGAAGAGATCAGCTAGAAGCTGCCCATGGGACACCCGCTTGGGTTCGACTGCCTGAGCAATGCCCTCATTGAGCCATTGCGGACAACGCCCTCCCGAAAGCTGGCTTATAAAGGAGTGCGCGAGTTCGTGCTTCAGCACGCGCGCCAGTTCCGGCGTGACCGAAGTCAATCCGTTGATCGGGATGCGCAGCTTTCCGTCATAAACCGCCCCGCTCCAGGAGGGTGCCTGGGTAACATCGAAGAAGGATTGCTCGGTGTAGAGCACGACCGGAATGTTGTTGCGAGGAGCTATGCCGAGCTCGCGGACCAGATCATCGTATTCCGACTCGAGGGTTACGACTAGCTGGCTGCGGAGGGCATCTGGTGTCCGCTTGCCTTCATATCTCAGGGTGAAGTGGCTGCTTTCGTGCTGCGTGAAGTCGGCCTCGGCAGTGGAGTCGCGCTGAGCTTTCTCCAGGTACTTTTGCACCATGGCATCCGGACGGAGTACCAGAGAATGTTTCCAGGTGCGTATCGCGTCGGGGGTGCGGTCGGCGGCGAATTGGACGTATCCCAGAACCGTAAGCGCATCGGGTGAATCGGGAGCGGCACGGACGGCCCGCTCGGCATAAGGCAACGCTTCCGCGGCATTCCCGGTTCTAACCAGCAGGGCGGCGTAATAGTTCAGGATGGTGGGATTCTTGGAATCAAAACGTAACGCAGCTTCGAAATAGGTGCGTGCCTTGCTGAAATTTCCATGATCGAATTCATGCTTGCCTGCGATGAAATAGCCGTCGGCGGTCGCGGTGCCGTTGCCCGCCTGTTCCAAAGCAGACAGCGCATCTGGATCGACCCGGCCATCCTGGATAATCTTGCCAATGAGGGCAGGATCGTTCTTTAAGTTGTCGGCGGGAGCAAACTCCGGCAGATCGTGGGCTTCCATGGCGCTTCCTTGCGAGGAGGCGTAAACGGGAGGAGAGCCACCGGCATCGATTCGATCCACTAGCGATTTGGGAATCGCGTAAGTGTTATCACCGAGGTCGTATTCGATATGGGTGCTGGTTTCCCGAACGTGATCAGCCCAGATGGTGCGGCCGTTCTTGAGGTGAATGACCTCCGCGGCGCAGACGACAGCCGCGGCCAGCAGGAAAGCCGAGATGAAGGAGTAGATGACAGACGTACGCACTAAGGCGCATTCTAGAAGATGGGGAGTGGCAGGCGTAGGTGACCACGGTAATCTCAAAAATGCGGAGAGGATTGCTGCAACTAGTCTGGTTGTTGCTGGTTTCGACCGCAGGGACGCTGGCCTGGACCCAGGACGCTTCCAAACCCGCTGGCGAGGCCGCGACGATAGTCCCGGGACAATCTCCGCCGACTCGCAATTCCGCTGAGAGCGTCTACTTACAACTGCGCACCGTGGGCCTGGACAAATCGCGGGTCTATCGCCTGCGCGATGTCTCCATCGATCGCACGGCAATTCACATCACGCTGAACGATGGCACAATCGCGTTCACAGAGGATATCGTGGGCCGAGTCACGGGAGCCTTCTTTGAAGGGGATGGGGAGATCCTGCTGTCTCCTCCTAACCAGTACGAACGCGCTTCCATGGCACTGTTCACCGGCGGAGCCATTCTGGAAGAACGATTTGTAACCGCATACTTCCGCTTCAATGACGATACCTTCACCGAGTTGCGGCCAGCCCTGGTGCCAGTCGATTACGGGCAGGCCTTTCTGTCGCAGTGGAACGAGACTACCCGCAATTTAGCCGAAGGGGATGCGTTGCGTCTGTTTATGACTTTCAGCAAGTTTCTCCCCAGCGCTAGCCAGACTTCAGAAGATACTGCGACAGCAGCTAGACCTGAGAACAACGATGACCGCTTTCTCCACGCCCGCTTGCGAGGGCAGAGGCTGGGAACCTTCGATGTTTATTTCGACGCGGACGCACCCGAGCAGGTTTCGGCTGGCCAGCTAAAAACCGTGGAGGATGTGAGCTATTACGATGTCTGGACCTCGTTCTCCTCAGCGAAAGCGAACCCGGACGCCGAAGCGGTCAACGCGACCGTGGCCGAAGGCGGCAAGCCTGATTCAATCGCGATAACTCAGCACAGGATTCGCACCGAAATAAAACCGCCGACTGAAATCGACGCCGAAGCGCGACTGCAAATGGAAGTGCGGCAGGGTGGTCAGCGGGCGGTTTTGTTCGAGTTATCCCGAGCCCTTCGGATCAAGCGGGTGGAAGCTGACGGGCATCCGATTGAGTTCATTCACAATCCGGCAACTGAAGGAACTCAACTGGCACGGCATGCGAATGACCTGGTCGCGGTGGTCTTCCCTCAACCCTTGCGGACTGGGCAACGACTGGAACTGCGCTTTATCTACGGTGGCGAAGTGCTCTCGGAGGCTGGGGCGGGGCTGCTTTACGTCGGGGCGCGAGGTATGTGGTACCCAAATCGTGGACTCGTTATGTCCAACTTCGATTTGGAATTTCGCTATCCAGCTGGCTGGATCCTGGTAGCTACCGGAAAACGGACGGATACGAAGTCTTCTACCAACCCTGACAATCAGGGCGACGGAGGACCTCCACTGGCAGGCGAACAGGTGAGCCGCTGGGTTTCCGAGCGGCCCATCCCCATCGCCGGATTCAATCTGGGGAAATATGAACGCGTGGTAGCGCGCGCGGGAGATGTGACCGTCGAGACCTATGCAACCTCAGGAGTGGAACGTGGATTTCCAACGCCAGGGATGAAAAGTGTGATTCCGGATCCTATTGCACCAGGAGGCATCCCCCGATCCCCGTTGACGGTCGCGCCGCTCGTGCCTTCGCCTGCGCGGAACGCGCAAACAGTAGCAACCGCTGCCGCACATGCCATCGAATTTCTCTCGCGCTGCTACGGTCCCTTCCCCTTTGCCGATCTGAAGGTGGCCCAAATGCCTGGTGGATTGAGTCAAGGCTGGCCCGGACTGATCTTTCTCTCCAGTACCTCTTTCCTCACCGCGGAAGAAAAATCGCAGCTCCACTTGTCCGCGGTGGATAAGACGCTCGTCAGCCAGGTGATTTCCCATGAGACGGCTCACCAATGGTGGGGTGATCTGGTGATGTGGAGCGGCTACCGCGACCAATGGATTGTTGAAGCCCTGGCAAACTACAGTTCGATGATGGTCCTCGAGTCGGAAAATCCCGCCCAATTTCGTGCGGTGATGGAGAAACTTAGGGACGACTTGCTGGAGAAAAACAAAGCCGGACTGCGGTTGATGGAGGACGGGCCTGTAACTCTGGGCACCCGGCTTTCCAATTCCCAATTTCCGAATGGGTATGAAGCAATCAGCTATGGGCGTGGCACATGGCTGTTTCACATGCTGCGTTTCATGATGCGCGACGCCGAGCGCACCAGCGGTGGCGCTAGGCGTGGAAATGGTAAAACTGGGCAAGCGGACGAGCCTTTCGTGCGCGCTCTCCGCCGCATCAGGGATCGCTACCAGGGAAAACCTATTACGACCCGCGAGTTGCTGCAGGCCTTCGAGGAGGAACTGCCGCCCTCCCTGTGGTACGAGAACCATAAGTCACTGGATTGGTTTTACGAAGGATGGGTGAATGGAACTGCAATTCCGCGCTTTGAATTGCACGGGGTGAAGTATTCGGACAAGCCCGGCTCGACCACCATCAGCGGCGTTATCGTGCAAAAGGACGCGCCCGACAATCTGGCGACTGCGGTTCCTTTGTACGCATCTGTCGCAGGCAAGATGGTGCTGTTGGGACGCGTGTTTGCCGATGGACCAGAGACTACGTTTCATTTGACCGCATCGGCGGGCGCACGGAAGGTCATACTCGATCCTGATCTCACGGTGCTGGCTCGATCTCGATAAGCCGAGGTTGCCTCGGTGTTCGATCATTTCAGAACGCATTCCCGATAAATTCATGTACTTTTCCCAAGACGACCATTCATGTAAGTGTCCATTCGGTTCATTGAGTCAGTACGAACTATTTCCGTCGCTCTAACTCGCAGTGGCGTATGGGCCTCTCTGGTTTCGCGCGGCTGTGCTCGCGATGGAGATGTGGTTGCTTATTGATTTTCGTGCCCGGAGGACAAACAACGTGAATCATGCGCAGCCATCCTGGGAGATGATCCCCGACTCGGTTTCGATCGTAGCCGACACTGATCCACCCCGGGGTCACGGAACCATCCTGCTGGTGGAAGATGAAACCTTCCTGCGCGAGGTGACTTGCGAAATTCTGGAGTCGGCGGGCTACCGGGTGTTGAAAACGCGAAGCGCAGCCGAAGCGACATCCGCATTCAGTGAATACAAGAGCATCGTGCGACTGCTGCTGACCGATGTCGTTCTGCCCGGGCAGAACGGCCGTGATCTTGCGAAAGATCTGCGGAGCATCTGTCCCAAGCTACGGATTATCTTCATTTCTGGCTATCCCGAAAACGCAGTCACCCGACACGGCATCCAGGAAGATGGGATGTTCTATTTGCCGAAGCCATTTTCACTGCAGTCGCTCACCCGAAAAGTGAGGCAGGTCCTGGAGCAGCAGGAGACAGCAAACACAAACGTCTAACGACGCTTTCAACGGCGTGGAAATTCTGGTGAACAGGGACGGGGTGAGGTAAAAGTGTGATTCAAATTGCTTGCGCGGTTAGCTACAGAAACTATGGTCAAGCTCCTTGAATATCTACCGTGGAAGGATGCGCTTTGCAGTTGCACAGTTCGGGCTGGCTGAATATGCAGCTTCCAGCCGATGTGCGTCGGTTCGAAATTATGGTCGATTCCCAGTCAGTGACTTACTCAGACCATTCCTAAATTCCACTTTCAAGCTACGGATCATCGACAAGGGTGACACTGTTTACGAAGTCAGCGGACAGAGCACGCGTTCTGGAATGTTGTGACGGCAGCCCTGTCCCAGATTTCGCCCCTTCTCCTCAGGATCGGGGCATGGTGGGAGTTGAGAAGTTTTCTATGGCGTGGTCCCCACGACCGGCAAGTCGCTTGCTCCGGGCTGAGCTTCTCGTTTCCCGACGACCACCACGTCGACCCGACGATTGAGGGCGCGGCCGGCTTCCGTGCTATTGCTGGCGATGGGATGATATTCGCCGTAACCGCCGGCGGACAGCCGCTGCGGGGCAAAGCCGTATTTCATGATCAGAAGGCGAATCATCTCGGTCGAGCGAGCGGTAGAGAGTTCCCAGTTTGAGGTAAATTGCGTATTGTGGATGCGCACGTTGTCGGTGTGACCTTCGATGCGGAGGTTGTATTGCCGCTCTCCCAGCAGAGCAGCCATGCGACTGAAGGCCTGCTGGGAGCCTACTTTGACGCCAGCTGAACCGCTGTCAAAGAACCCAGCTTCCCGCAAGCTGATCACCAACCCGTCATGCCCACTTCGAACCTCGACTTCGCCTCGAGAGATTTCCGGCGCCAGAGCTTGCTCCAGTTCCTTTCGCAGTTCAGTAAGGTCGTGGTTCTCGTCATTGTGTGGTATTGCGACGATGGGAACAACCTGGTGAACCTCAACCGATTCGTCAGCCGGAACTTCGCCTGATAAGTCAGCCGTTGGGTACGCTCCGAGTTGTTGGAACGCGACCTGAATCGCGGTAGCAAGACGGTTAACTTTCTTTTTGTCCACCTGTGCGGTGGAGTAGTTCACGTAGACGTCCACGACGTTGGTGCAGGTATCAAAGGACAAATTCCACACATGCTCAATGATCATGGCGCGCGTGATTCGCCGTCCCGCGTTGCGCATCAGGTATTCCAGCAGAGCAAATTCCTTGCCGGTTAGATCGATGCGGCGTCCCGCGCGCTCGACTCTGCGCTCAACCCGGTCGAGCTTCAAATCATCGACCGTCAGCACCGATTCCGCCGGCATGTGGCAACGCCGCAGCAGCGCCCGAATCCGCGCCGACAGCTCCGAGAACGAGAAAGGTTTGCCCAGATAGTCGTCCGCTCCCAGATCCAGACATTGCACCCGGTCTTCCACTCGGGTACGCCCGGTGAGCACCATGATCGGCATGCTCGGCTTCCGCGTACGCAGATAACGCAGAATTGAAACCCCGTCGAGCCGCGGCAGGTTGAGGTCGAGCACCACCAGGTCATAGTCGAATTCGCCCGCCATGGCGCGAGCCTGCTCTCCGTCATTCGTGACGTCCACCGCGTAATGCTCGGCGTCCAGGCCCTTCTTCACAAAACTGGCGAGCGCGGAATCATCTTCAGCGATCAGAATGCGCATAAGGTTTCTCTAACCTTTCACTCTTCGATTCTAGGCAAGAACCTGCCGGAAATCGGGGATTGCGATGCGCACGAAGGTCTCTGCCTTCCACAAACGGGAATGCTGCTCCCCGGAACCTGCTCTGCCACTCACTCGCCCTTTACGCCGACGACGATAATTCGTTAACACAAACTTTCTATCTAAAGGATCATGCCAGCTTGGATCTGGGAAGCAAGGGAACACTGAAATCCTTGTTTGTGCCTGGAGGCATACTGCTGCTGGCCGCAGCGGTAGTGTTGTCTGGCGGATTTCTGTCCATTTCGGCGGCTGCAGTCGATTTTTACTATTACTCGGTTTTCACCGCCGGAATCGTGCTGGCTTGGCGCTTCCACTCGAGCCGCGTCCTCTTTGCCGTGATCGTGCTGCTGCTGGCGCATCGCGCCATCGAGTTCTTCTCCGCCGGACGAGCCGCCTCCACCGGCCCCGGCCGGATTGCCTTTGAAGCTATCGCCTTTCTCCTGCCGCTCAACTTCATCGTTCTTTCACTGGTTCGCGAGCGCGGCCTGGGAATTCCCGCCATCACTCCCCGGCTGGTCTGGTTGTTTCTGGAGTCCGTGTTCGTCGCCGTCCTCTGTCGCCCCGGAGAGACCACCAGTCCCGCATTTCTTCACGTTGCCTTCTTGAATCGATCTTGGTTTCATTGGACGAAAATCCCGCAGCTTGCCTTGCTGGCTTTCGCCGCGGCTTTCGTGGTCCTGCTCGTGCGGCTCTTCGTCTATCGCAAACCTCTTGAGAGTGGCCTGCTGTGGTCGCTGGTCGCAACTTTCCTGGGCTTGCAGGCGAACGCAGTGGACCGAATGGCTATTGCCTATTGGGCCACGGCGGCGCTGCTTCTGGTCGCATCGATCATCGAGAACACCTACGTCCTGGCCTATCACGACGAACTTACCTCGCTGCCCGCGCGCCGCGCTTTCAACGAAGCACTGCTGCGACTCGAAGCTCCTTATTCAATTGCCATCGTCGACATCGACCACTTCAAGAATTTCAACGACACTTACGGGCACGATACGGGAGATCAGGTCCTGAGCATGGTTGCATCGCGGCTGGCCAGAGTGAGCGGGGGTGGGCAGGCGTTTCGTGTCGGCGGAGAGGAGTTTTCAATCTTGTTTCCGGGAAAGTCTATCAAGGAAGTTGCGCCGCATCTTGATTCCCTGAGAGCTCTCATCGAGGAATCCAGGTTTCGAGTTCGCAGTACACCCGAGCGCCGCAGCGCCCCGCGGGGCGCAGGCCGGAGAGTTGCAGACAAGAAAGGCGCTGCTCGTCGAAAACTGACTCCGCCTCGCAACCTTCCGGCCGAAGCTTCTCTGAGCGGACTCTCCGTCACCGTCAGCATCGGGGTCGCGGAACCGGGCGCGAAGATGCGGGAAGCGCAACGGGTGATCCAAGCCGCCGACAAAGCACTGTACCGAGCCAAGAAGGCTGGCCGCAATCGAGTCGAGACGGCAAGCGAATCCCGCAGTCGCAGCCCAAAGCGCATTGCCTGAAACATGCAGGCGCGGTCGCCCGTGCATCGTGACACTTCCGGCCCTTGGCGTCTGCCCCACCCTAATTCTTCAACGACACAGCCGGTACGTAGGCCCCCTTCAACTCCCGACTCCACCACGCTCCGGTGCTTCGCTTTTCCGGCGGAGTGCTGAAGCGATATTGATAGAGCGTAGCGCGGACGTAGTGGGGTGGTCCGTCAGGAAACGGATTGCGGCCCAGCAGCCGCAAGACTTCGGGAGAACCTTGTAGAAGCCGCGCCATGAAGCGGATGATCCAGGGATCGCTTTGGTAGTCGCCGAGGGCAGCGAACCACATCTGCCAGTCGAGGCGAGGCTGGTGTGGCGCGACCCAGGCGGGTCGGCGAGTAAGGTCTCCGGGCTTGTACTTAAATTCATACGCAAGCCACGTCACGCCATCGTTCGATCCCTCGATCACAATCTCAGGACGGGTTGTGGTCATGACCGCGAACAGTCCGTAGCTGTTTATGATCTGGAATGGTGACACGCTTCGCATCGCCGCATCCGCCACCGACCAATGCACGCCGAACGTGCGGGCTACTTCAAAACTGCCGATAAACAACGCCAAAGCGGCGAACGATCCACAAATGGCCTTGGACCAGGGTCGTGATGTTTTGTAAGTCGCCGCCGAATCTGCTGATCGGCTCACCGCTTTCGGTAATACTCGGCGGAAGAATGCGTCGTTTACCAGGAACAAGCAGAAACTGATCGTGAGCAGATTAAAGAATGCATAGTTTCCAGTCAGAAGAATCAGAACCTGTAGAACCATAATCGCGCGTGCGGCGAAGAACCGGACGCGGCGCGGCGCGAAGATCAAGAACGGGACAACCAGCTCAACGAAAAACACAAATCCTACTGAGCCACGTTGAAACCATGGCGGCAACTGATACATGTACCAGGCCAGCGGCGTAGGCAGGGGCTGGGTTTCGTAGTGAACCGGCAGAGCGGTGAAATGATGCCACGACGGATCTCCGCTGGCCAGCTTCACGGCGCCCGAGAGAAACAGCAGGCGGAACAGCAGCCAGCGATACAGCCAAACGACAATTGGAGACGAGCCCAGCAGAATCGCCAGAAAGCCAGCCTCGAGGAGGAGAGCGTCCCACTGGTATCCCATAAATTCCTGGCCCGCGGTCACCAGCGAAAGATAGAGGACGAACAATGCAATGCGGAGGATCCGCCAGCGCACTCCAAGAAGAAGCAGGGCCGACAAACCAATTCCGGCGAGGCCAACCGCTTTGATCATACCGTCGCCCGGGTTCAACCAAAATATGGTTGGCACCTGCCAATACACCGCTCCGTAATATTCGCGCAGTGACCGTAGAAATTCCGCGACCGGCGAGATTCCATGGGATCCGATGAGTCCGGCCGCCTGCGCTGCGAACGATGCGAACGCAATCAGATACACGGCACCCAGCGTTCTTAAAAAAAGCCAGGTCGCGATGCGAAAGGTTTCAACCTCAATCGGAATTCCCCACAGCGCCCGGGTCGCCCAAAGGCAGAACGAACGATGGCGCGCAATCACTCTGTAAGCCAGGTTCGCAAGCAGCGCGAAGCCCGGAATATGCAGATAGAACCAGAGCATCCAGCGCTTTTCGGGCAGAAGGGCGAGCAGGCTGAACACCGCGTGCGCGCCGCGCCGCACTTCGCCGCCGGGCAGGAACAGGGTTACGGCTGAGGCAAAATCTTCCCGGGGAAGATCAGGAAAGCGGGTGCCGATCTCCTGATACGGCGTGGGCAGCACGCGATCGCCGGTGAGTCGCTGCCAGTACTCGATCCAGACTCGACAGAACGAGCATTCTCCATCGAACACCAGCGTCGGTTGCTTGAGAGGGTCGTTCATGGAAGCCCGGGTTCATACTCTACTGCAACCCGCTGCTTCGAAACACGTCACAGAGTCTATGTAGTGAGCTGAATAAGAGCTTCGCGGAGGCTTGATCCCATTCGACTTCTTCCAGACTTGGCATCGCTTGGCCAGAAGCCTCGAAGTTTACTATCTGGTACATTCTGGCTTCAATGTTTACCAGTCTATATAGGGTATATACCTCAAAATTTGCGCTTTTCTCCTAGATTTATGAAAACAAAGGAACTGTTTTGGAGATACCCAGCTAAAATATCCCTTCTAAAGGACTTATGGAAGGGATACTCGCCCGCTGGCGGCCTTTTTCCTTGCAAGTTGTTGGAACTGGGTGTGGCCTATCGGGATACCCGCTAAAATATATCTTCTAAAGGACTTAGCTGGCCTTTGGCTCTTCTCTTGTGCTCAAAGGGGTTGCCGTTAACTGCGAGAGTCCCTAATTCTCAGGCAGCGGACAGGAGTGTCCGCTCTACACGATCTAATACCAGTATGACAGGTTCAAGGGGGTAAGTATGACATGATTTGAAAGTTTATTTTTGGAACGGAATGAGAGAGTTGGGGGGAAGTAGGTGGTTTTGGGGGCTTGACAAGTTTTGCCGAAGGAGCGCAAAAAAGCCCGCTCCACAGGAGCGGGCTTAGCAAGTAAAGAATTTACTGGCCCGGACAGACGCTCTTTTCATCGTTCTGGAAACTAAGCCACTTGTGCACCGAGGTGCTTCTTGGTGCGCCAAAGTAACCCAGGAATACCATGTCTTGCAGGTGATAAGTAAAACCGTTCACGGTGTACGGATGATCATCCAACACTAGCGGGTCACCCACTTCCAAAATGCTGTTGTCCCGGCAGCCGACCCGGTTATCGACGAAGGGGTCGTCCATCCACTCGCCGATCTCATGCGACAGGGCGGCTGTGTCCTGCGAAAATACGCCAGAACCCTGGTCGACGACGGTGCTGACGGAATAAGTCTGGCCGCCTGGTTGGCCACCGTTGGCACTGTGGTAACCGCCGATGCAGCAACCTCCCCCCGTCAGGTAATTGTCGTAAGTAAGGAAGATGGGCAAGGTGTTGGGCTGAATCTGGGTGAACTTGCTGATGTAACCTTGCACGATAGCGTCAAAGTGGTTGATATCCATCAAGCCGACGGTTTTGCCGAACGCGACGGTAACAGCACAATCGCTGGTGTTGCAGTGGATGGTTTGCTCCGGCAGCACGGTGGGCTTGCCCAGAAGCACGTGGTAGTTGGTGTTCTTCTTTACATTCTTGCCAAAGAAGTTGCCGCGCTGAAAGGCATCAATGTACTGCGTCTTGCCGAGGTCGGTTCCACCCTGGACGAAATCGACATTCGACTTGAAGATTGGCGAGTTGAGGATGGTCTTGGTTACCGACACACTCTGCCCCTGGAATTTATTCTTGTTTGGGTCAAAGGTGCGGTTCCCATGGTTCTTGTCGAAAACCATTTTGATGGGAATGACGAACACGGGAATCGTGGATGTCACGTTGGTCTTGCTGGGATCCGTGCCGACCATGGTGAAGGTGCGCTTCACATGGGTCAGATCAGTGAAGCTGCCATTCCATTGGGTTAAGTTTGTAGCTGGCACTACAGTTTGAGGGTGCTGTGGCAGGGTCGTGAGTATGGGCTTTTGAAAATCCTGGGCGGACTGCGCAAAAGCTATGCTGGCGCAAGCCAGCAGTAGCATGGCAATCAGGGTGAGCGTAGTGAAGCGACTGTTCATTTCTGATTTAGTCTCCTGTTTTGAGTAACTACAAAGAATTCCTCAGCAAAGTTTCCCCAGCAGTTCAGAATCAATGGCGGGAGGAGGAGCAGAGGCCAAGCGATTTTCAACGGCTTTGCTATGGAAGTCAATCGGAAAGTTGACGAATGGTGGCTGTCGCAGAAAAGTGTTGCATGCAATATGCAAACTCAAGAACGGAAAAAAACCCGCTCCAGGGGAGCGGGCTTAGTTTTCGAGCCAGTGAAGAATTCACTGGCCTGGGCAAACGTTCTTTTCATCGTTCTGGAAACTCAGCCACTTGTTCGCCGAGTCGGATCTAGGCGCGCCGAAGTAGCCGATGAATACCAGCGACTGGAGGTTATAGGTGAAACCATTGAGCTTGTAAGGGAAGGCTCCATAGTTGGGACCGCCCTCGAGCGGGTCGCCCACCTCTAGCTGGCTATTGTCCTGACATCCCACGGTGTTGGCGCCGAAGAACGGGTTGTCCATCCACTCGCCGAGTTCGTGAGACATGGCGGAGACGTCCTGCGAGAATGTCTTAACATCCACGTAGGCTGCATTGGAATAGGTTTGGTTGGCCGGAGGAGGGCCGTTGCTGCCGTGGTAGCCGCCGATGCAGCAGTTGTTCAATCCAATTCCCTCCGTCAGGTAAACATCGTAGAAGACGAACAGCGGGAGGATGTCCGGAGTAGCCCCCAGCTTGGTCATGAAGCCCTGCACCAGGGAATCGTAGTTGTTGATGTCCTCGAGGCCTGCAGTAATATTCGGGTCAGTACCGAAGTGAAAGGTGTCGACCTGGCAGCTGGAGTCGTTGCATTTGATGGTCTGCTCTGGCTTCAGCACGGGCGTTAGCAGAACATGGTAATTGGTGTTCGTCTTGACGTTCTTTCCCCACCAAGTGCCGCGCTGGAAGGCGTCAATGTATTGGGTGTTGCCCAGGTCGGTTGCGCCTTGCTTAAAGTCGATGCCGGCGTTGAAGAGGGGCGATTTTAGAACGTTCTGAATCACCGTGCGTCCGTTCGACAGTTTGTGTTTGCTGGGATCAAAGGTCTTGTTCCCATGGCTGGCGTCGTAAACGAACTTGATTGGGATGACCCACACGGTGAAGTTGGTGGTGACGTTGGTCTTGGAGGGATTGGTGCCGGCCATCGTGAACGTGCGCTTCACATGGGTCAGGTCGGTGAAGCTGCCGTTCCATTGGACCAGTTGTTTGCCAGGGACCGACTTAGCCAATTCCGGGTGCTGTACGGCGGTAAAGCGCGGCACTGGCTTCGCGGAAGGGTCGTCCTGGGCGAAGGCCAAGCTGGCGCAGGCCAGTAGCAGCGCGGTGATCAACGTGAATGCAACGGAGCGTTTATTCATATTCGATTTACTCTCCTATCTTCAGTGACAGCGAAGAAATCTAAATTTATGCCTCTCGGCAGTTCCAGAATACTCGGCTGCGGGAGCAGCAGGGGAGACGCAATTTTGGACGTCGTCGCCCCAGAAGTCAATCGGAAACTTGTCAAAATGTTTAGTCTAGGCAAAGTTTTGCATCTATTGCACAGGGGTACCCGGGCAAAATTTCACGATCGGCAAGAACGGCTCCAAATAAAAATGCCCGTTCCAGCGGGAGCGGGCATTTGGCCGACGAGTCATGTTGCGGCTCTTAGTCCAGTCCTCTGCTGCAGGGCGCGCTGATGAACTCGTTCTGGAAGGTAGTCCAAGCAGAGCCTTGTAGTTATTGCGCAACTAGGTGCGCTGCAAATGTGGAACGCCCGGGTCGCACATGGTAAGAGCAAAGAGCTTCCAAGCCGCAGCGGACCCGGAAGCTCTGGTGATTAAAGGTGAGAATTGCTTGCAAGTTTCAGGCTTAGTCGGTGCAGGCGCCTTGGGTCGAGGTAAACGTGCCGTTATTGGAGAATTTGCTCCCCGCTCCGATGGAAGGTGGACCGTAAAACCAAGAGTAGAAGGCCAATTCCTGCAGGTGATAAGTATAGCCGTTGGGCATCTTCACACTTGGAAAGTTCTTGTTGGTCAACGGATCTCCTACTTCGAGATTGGCCTGACATTTTTTCACCTGGCCAATGTGGCCCCACGCCGGCGTTTTATTGGTGCCTAGCGGGTCATCCTGCCATTCGTCGACTTCATGAGCGGCAATATCGGTATCCTCAGTGCCCGCGCCGAGAGCTCCGGTGAGGTCGAACAGGAACGGCGAGTAGGTCTGTACGGGATTACCGAAAGCACCGTGGTAGCCTCCGACGCAACAGTTTGAGGTGTTGCCGACGTACCATGCGACGTTATAGAACATGAAGGTTGGGAATGTGGTGGGGCCGACCCCTTGCGCCTTCAGGCTGGGGATGATTTTGGTGGTAAGCATGGCGTCCCACCAGTTGATCTCCACGCCTCCAAAGGGTCCACATCGTTCCTTGCCAAGGATGGCCGAATGCTCTGTCCCTGGGCTCACTGTAATGGGTTTGAGAGTGACCACTTTCAGATTGTTGTGGTAGGTTCCGCCGTTCTTACTCACCGACTGCCAGAAGTTAGCCCGCTGGAAGGCGTCGCTGTACTGCTCCTTGCCAACGCTGACGCCGTTCATCTTGAAATCGGCGGGTAAGGCGATGGGCGACTGTTGCAACAAGGTCAGTGGAACCTTGCCCGATGCGCAAGGGCTGGCCTTGGTAGGATCGAAAGTATCGCTGCCAATCTTGATGATCACGGGAACGATCTGCATGGTGGTTGTGGTTGTGCCTTTGGTCGTAAGCGGACTGTCACCGACCATGACACCGGTGAACTTCTGACCTTTGGAACCAGTTCTGGTGGAGACGGCCTGATAGGTCCAAACTTTGAGTCCGGCACCGGCGTCGGATTGCGCCTGGATCAAGTTCACATCGCCACCGACAAGCGGCTTTACCAGGAAGTAAAGCTCCCGACCGATAGTTTCGTCCTGACCCAGCATTCTTTGTGAAACCGCAATCAACGCGACTACGGCACAGACGAGTAGCAATAAGAGTGTGCGCTTCATTGCAAGATCTCCTTGTTGGGTTTTCTGGATTCAGCTTGGATTTCGATACGGAACATCCCGGTAACTCCACATGGCGCATCTCAAGGCGGTGATAGGGTTTCAGTGGACGGCTAATAAACTCTTAACCAACGTTTTCCAAGGGTCAGAACGACTAGGTGCGGGGGCATCGCAGGGACGAGGCAATCTTGGTCGTGCTTGCCGTGGAAGTCAATCTGAAACTTGTCAAGAATGTTTAGGTTGGGCAAAGTTTTGCAGCTATTGTGCAAGTGTGTGCGGAGACTCGGGGACGCTAAAAGGTCACCCGGACGCCGAGTTGGGCGGCGAAGGGGATGCCGACGGTGGTGCCGGGGCCGAAGAAATCTCCGAGGCCGCCGGCGGGAACGCCCAGTTGGCTCAAACTGGTGATCGGCTGCACGGTCGTACACGAAGGATTGGCGCAGACATGCGTAACGTTGCCGCTCACCGCTTCGCTCAGCGGGACCGGAAGCGCCGCCACATTGGTCACATAATTCGCGCCGGGGTTGTTGCGGTTGAAGAGATTGAAGAATTCGATGAAAGGGATCACGACCAGTGGTCGCCGAAGTTGAACGGGCGGGTGACGCGCAGGTCGACCTGAACGTACGGGGTTCCGCGGAATTCGTCGAGCGCTGTCCTGGCTCCGTTGACTTCGATGCGATCGCTATTGTCGGCCAAGGTGATGGTGAAGGGACGGGCAGTTCTCCGCCTGGATGAGGGTGCTCAACTGAAAACCACCCGGCACGTAGAAGGTTCCAGCGAAAACGAAGCGGGAAGTGACATCCTCGCCGGAGGGGCCGTAGTCGCCCGGGCGGAAGGGATTCAGGGGATCGCAGACGCCGTTGACGTAATCGAAAAGTTCGCCAAGCACACAGCCCCAGGTTTTCGCGCTGGATAGAGTGTAGTTTGCAACCAGATTGAAGCGGCGGGTGACGTTGCCTTGCAGGTGGAGCAGCAGCGCGTTGTAGCTTGAGCGGTTGTCCGACTTGAAGAGGTTAACGTCGGGCACGAGGTCCTGGTTGGCGGGATCAGGAGAAAACAGCGAAGTGCCTGCGGTGTAGGGATAGGCGCGGTAGCCGTGATTTCCCTGTTCGTGGATGTAATCTCCGCTCAGCGTCCAGTTGGCATTGAAGGCGTGCTGGATTCCGGCGCTGGCATGAATGGCGTAGGGAGTCTTGTAATTGGGATCGATGATGTTTCCCACGCCGCCGTCGGCAGCGCCGGGAATACAGCCGGGGTCCCCGGGATTGATGCAAATCCCGGGCGGCGCATTAACCGCCTGAAGCGCGGTAACCCATCCAGTCTGCGCGAGATCGTCAAAGTATAGACCGAAGCCGGCGCGAATCACCGTGGTTCCGGATTGGCCTGGAGAATACGCGATACCCAGCCGCGGCCCGAAGGCTTTGCGGTAGTCCTGGGCTACGCCGTTGACGAGAGGAATGCCCAGAGCCTTGAGCGTGAGGTACGCGGGATTGTCGGCTTGAGTGCGGCCGGACGCGGTCAGCAGGCCGAACGTGGTGTCGTAGCGCAAGCCGTAGTTGAAGGTGAGATGCGAAGTTATGCGCCAGGAGTCTTCGGCGTAAAGGCCAAGCCGCTGGACGTTCTGTGAGAAGCTCCCGTTGCCGGCAGGCGTCGCCGTGCAGGAAACATCACCTGGCGGGTTGGCGCAATTCAGATCGAAATAAAACTGCGAAGGGTTGGCGGCGTAGAAATCCGGGTTGTTGGTGTAGGCGAGGAGAGTTTCGGCAGTTCCGGAAAGCGCGCCGCTCAGAGACGGGCTCGTGAATGAAGTTGATTCCGAATCTGGGGGCGTGCTTACCCACGACGCCGCTTACATCGTAACGGAATTGGTATTTTTCCTGGTTCCGCAGTACGGGGAACGCGGTGATGGGGGTGAGGAACTGGTTGTCGCCGTAGGTCTCGAAGCCGGAGATGGTTTGCGATGTCGAGGTGAAGGGAAATGCCAGGGCGTAACCCAAGTTTGAGTTGCGGGCCTCGGTCAGATGCAATCCGCTGGCCGTGAATACGAATCTGCCCAGCCACGTTGGACTAAACGCGTAGGTGTTGCTGATCACCATATTCATGTAGTTGTTATGCTGCTCGGCGCCCGTCGACGGCAGCGTGGCTTGCTGCACCAATGCGTTGCGCGTGATGTAGTTGTCGATGGCGGCGCGCAGGAACCACTGCGACTTTGACGACTGCGACCAGTCGAAGCGCGTCGTCGCCAGATAGTCGCGGAAGGGGACGGGAACATTGTCGGGTACTGGGATTGAGCTGGTACCGGGAATCAATCCTTGCTGCGCCAGAGAAGCTAAGGCGTTGAACTGGGTTTGGCTGGCGGGACTATAGGCGATGCTGGCGTTCTCATGAACGTATTCAAAAGAAGAGAAAAACCAAAGCTTGTCTTTCTTTATGGGGCCGCCGATTGTGCCCACGTAATTCTGACGGGAGAACGGCTGCTTGGGATTGGGTGCAGGATTTTCGATGGGGAAACGAGCGTTGAGGTCGGCTGCGCGTTCGTAGAAAGCGCCGCCTCCGTGCCAATCGTTGGTGCCGCGCCTGGTGGTCATGACGATCGAGCCGGCGGTGGTGCGTCCGGTGTCGGCGTCCTCCTGGGCGGTGCGCATGGCGAATTCCTGGATGTCATCAGGCGAGAAATTCTGCAGGAATCCGCCGATGTAGTCGTCGGAATTGTCGCCGCCATCCACGGAGAGCTCGTTGTTCAGCCCGGAGCTGCCGCCGGTGGAAACCGCGGTGATGCGAGCTTTGGTTGGGTCGGAGGGCTCGACCGGCTCGGTTCCAGGGGCAAGATAGGCGATGTTGGCAAAGCTGCGAGCGGCCAGGGGCAAGGTTTGTAGATCTTGCGTCGAAACTGTCGCCTGATGCACGACGCTGGCGAGGTCAATCGGTTGCGTGGTGATGGAAGAGGGGCGGGCTTGTACGTTTACGGTCTCCTTCACCGGCGCGGGGTTCAGGATAACGGTCATGTCACGGACTGAACTGACGATGACGGCGATGTCGGCTTGAGCCTGGGAAAAACCGGGGGCGTCTACCGTCACGTGATAGGTGCCTGGGAGCAGTTCGCTCAGGCGAAATTCTCCGTCGTCATTACTTTTTGTCTGGCGCATCACGGCTGATCCTGCTGCCTGCACTTCTATGTTGGCGGAGGCCACTCGCCCGGCCTTTTGGTCCTGGACAACACCTCGCAAAGTTCCAGTTGGATTCTGGCCATAGCCGACGATCGAGAGCAGTGTCGTAACGAGAAGGAGTAGGAATGTGGTGCTCCTACGCAGAATTATGTTCTTTATTTTGGATTGCATCTGATCGTTGTTCCCCAGGAAGAAATCGGCGGCGGCTCGGCCGCTTTGGTGGCTTGTTCGCACCTAACTCTAAGGTCGTCGCCCGGCAGTAGAGGCGAGTAGCACGAGACTAGCGTGCGCGGTTGGCTACTACCAGAGCTCGTAGGACCTGAGTGTGCCCGCGCAGCATGTTCAGGATTTCTGCGCGGCGGCTACTCGAGGAATGCCTTGCAGATCGTTTGTGATGTGAACCTGCTTCCATGAAGTAAGCAGATGCCTGACGCGGTCGGCGATGGTGCCGCTGATCTCGATGATCAGCCAGCCTCCCACCTTTAGCACAGCATGCGCTTGCGGGATCAGACGCTCGATCACTTCCAGTCCCGTGGGGCCTGCGAAAACAGCGTTGCGCGGTTCGAATTTGCGGACTTCGAGTTGCACCTGGTCTTCTTCGGATTCGCCGACGTAGGGCGGGTTGGATACTACGAAATCGAAGTTGCCGGGGTCAAAATCTTGGAGTAGATCGGTTTGGCGGAAACGAATTCGGGTTTCGAATTGATGGCGGGCGGCATTGGCTTGGGCTACTTCGATGGCGGCGGGGGAAATGTCAGTTGCGTGGATTTCTGACTGCGGAAGTTCTTTGGCGAGCGCTATGGCGATGCAGCCTGATCCGGTGCCTACATCGACGATCCGAGTGGGAGAGCCGGGCGAGGACGCACGGCCTCCGTTGCTCAAGTGTAGGACGGTTTCGATTACGTGTTCGGTCTCTGGGCGGGGGATTAATACGGCGGGCGTGACGATGAAGTCCATGCCCCAAAATTCCTGGTGTCCGGTGATGTATTGCGCTGGGACTCCACGGGCTCGCTGGGTGAGGGCTTCTTCGTAGCGGGCTTCTTCTTCGGTTGTGAGTTCGCGCTCGGGATGCGCGAAGAGATATGCGCGGTCGCAGGCAAGAGTGAACATGAGAAGCAACTCTGCGTTCATGCGGGGCGAGCCAACACCGGCGGCTGCGAGGCGGTCGACTGCTGACCTGAGCGTGTCCTTGAGAAGCACGAGACTATTTGAACATAAGACCATCAATGGCCTTGGCCCACATGATTATCCCGACACTCTGGTAACTTTCCGCTCCCGTTGCACGATGTTAACTTCGCGGTATGAGGGGAAAGCTGTCATCTGGCTTATTGGTTTTAGTGGGCACAGTTCTGATCACCGCGTTGGCCTCTGGTCAGGGCATGCCCGGCGAGATTGTTGGCAACAAGCTTCCGGTTCCCGGAAGACCGATTCACGGCACCACCAGCCAGCTTTCTGAAGTTGAGCGCGACATGGTGGATCACATGGATGCGCAGCAGCAGGCGGAGCGGTTGCTGCAGTATGCGATCTCCCATCACCGGGGCGCTACCGACGAAATCAAAGCACGGGTGAAACAATGGCGGGGGCAGATCAAGCAGACTGATTCGCTGGTCACCCTTATGGACGTGGCCATGAATGGCGACGATTTGCGGGTGCGCGCGGCTTGTTTCGAAATTGACCTGGCGGTCGCCAACCTGACAAAGAACACGCAAACCGCCGACGAGTTGCTGCAGTTGGCGGAAAGCGATCCGCAGCGCGCGGAATACAGCATCTGGTACCTGGGACGGCTTGCCAATCGCGGAGTAGAGACTGATCGCATCCACAGCCAGCTGCGGGTTTGGACACATTCAGAGATCGAGCCGGTGCGGTTGCGGGCGGTTTCTGCCATCGCTGACATTGGCACAGACGATACGGTTCCGGATCTGGTCGAGGCGTTCCATCACGATCCCGCATTCCGGGTGCGGATTGACGCTGCCGGCTGCGGCCTTGCCCATTGCGGCATGCTTACTCGCGCGCAGCGGATGCAGGCCGTGCCCGGACTGATCGAGATGGTCGACGACAACAAGCTCGACGCCGAGACTGTGAAGTATGGCTACCGCGCCTTGCGTGAGATTACCGACCAGGAACTGGACGATGAACCTGCGCCGTGGCGGGAATGGTATGCGGCGCACGGAGCGGAGACTACCGAGCGCTTCCGTCAGTTTCAGAAGGCGATGGAGTCGCAGCCGTAGGCCGAGTCACAGCGCGGTGCCATCCCTGACGGGGCTTCCAAATTCTTTTGCTTTCGCTTTCCCGGCACTGCCGTGCCGGGCTTTCACTCGCCGCCGCGTTGCGGCTGGAGCATGGTCGGTGCAATCAGTTGCGACGCAACTGAATTGCGGAACAGAGTTTGCAAGTGGATTGTAAACTCTGAGCGCAGCCTTGAACCCTTCTTCCCGCCGCCTTAAACTGAACTAGGATGCACATGCATAGCCATGGCGCGGGCGAGCGAACCTCCAAGGTCCTGCGAGTTTCTCTCATCGTCACTTTAGCGTACATCGTGCTGCTGGTGGTTGCAGGGGTCCGCGCCCATTCTCTGGCGCTGCTTTCGGAGGCTGGACATAATCTTTCTGATTTTGTGGCCTTACTGCTTTCTCTGGTCGCGGTGTATCTGGAATCGCGGCCGCCTAGCGCCACCAAGACTTATGGATGGCATCGGGCGGGAGTGTTGGCGGCTCTTGTAAATGCGGGCTCGCTGGTTGTGGTTTCGTTCCTGATCTTCTACGAGGCCTTCCGGCGGCTGCAAAACCCCGAGCATGTGCACGCGAACGTGATGATCTGGGTGGCGGCGGCGGGCGTTGTTATGAATGGCGCGATCGCTCTGCTGCTCTTCCGCTCGGGACGGGATGTGAACATCCGCAGCGCCCTGCTGCATGAGATTGGCGACACGGTTTCGACCGCCGCGGTCATCGTTGGCGGCTGGGTGATTCTGGCTACAGGGCAGTATTGGATCGATTCGGCGCTGTCGTTTGGCATCGGTGCGCTGATTCTGTGGTCCGGGTTCGGCATCTGCCGCGAGACCCTCAACATCCTGCTGGAAGGCACGCCACGCGGCATCCGGCTGGATCGTGTTGAGGCAGCGATGCGGGCAGTCGAGGGCGTAAACGATGTCCATGATCTGCATGTGTGGAATATTGGTTCGGAGACACGGGCTCTGTCGTGTCATATCTCGATTGAGGACATTCCGCCGTCAGTCAGTGAGCGGATTCTGCGGGATGTAAAGGAACGGCTGCACGAAGAGTTTCACATTGATCACACTACGATCCAGTTTGAGCATGTGATCTGCGAAGTGGCGCATGGATGCGTGATTCCGGTGAGTGAAGAACATGGGCACGAACACTGAATTCAGCAGTTAGCATTCCGCGCTCAGCGCCCCGAACAATCTTACGTAGGCCAATGAGGTCACACAGATTTCTCCGTGGGTATGCAACGCACGGTAGATGCGATTGACTCATTGGTATGAGTCATATAAACTCATGTCATGGCTAAGCGCTTACAAGTTCTTTTGAAGGATCCTGATTACCGGGAGGTTCAACGCATGGCGCGGGCGCGCCACCTGTCAATTGCCGAGTGGGTCCGGCAAGCACTGGAGTTGGCGCGTCGCCGCGAGCCGGTGGGCAGTGCCGGCAAGAAACTCGAAGTCATCCGTGCGGCCGCGGGGCACGACTACCCCGTCAGCGATATCGACGGCATGCTGGCCGAAATCGAGAGGGGATACGGAATGGGTTCGCATCGGTGATTCTGGTGGACTCGAACATTCCGATGTACCTCGTGGGCGCGCCTCATCCTCACAAAAGCGACGCACAACACTTACTCGAAAAGCTGGTCAGCGATCGCCAGCGACTGGTCACGGACGCGGAGGTGCTGCAGGAGATCTTGCATCGCTATGTCGCGATCAACCGCCGCGACGCTATCCAACCGGCCTTCGACGCTTTGCTTGGCATTGTCGATCAAGTGCTACCGGTTGACCGCTCCGTCGCAGAACGTGCAAAGCAAATTGTGCTCGGGCACCGCCGGATGTCGGCGCGCGATGCCGTACAGCTTGCTGTGATGGAGCATCACGAAATCGAGCACATCCTGAGTTTTGATTCCGGATTTGACGGGTTTCCTGGCGTTACTCGTCTGTCGTGACCAAGCAAGTGGGGTCAGCTGTTGGCCTGCTTCTCATAAATTTCTTGCGCCCTCTCGATGGTGTCCGCTTCTTCTGGTGGTTTGTCGGTTCTTATCCGCACGATTCTGGGGAAGCGCAAAGCGTAGCCGCTCTCGTGGCGGTCGGAGCGCATCATGTTGTTGAAAGCGACTTCGAGCACGATCTTGGGCTCGACGATCAGGCGGAGGCCCTGGTCTTCAAGGGTGTGATCGAGAAACCATTTGGTCATCTCGGCGATCTCGGCGTCGGTCAACCCTGAATACGCTTTCCCGATATTCACCAGGCCTTCCCCGTCTCGCACCGCGAACGTGTAGTCGCTTAGAACCCCTATGCGCTTGCCATGGCCGTATTCGACCGCGGTGACTATGACGTCGAGCGTGGCCAGTTCACGTTTCAGTTTCAGCCAGGATTTTCCCCGGCGTCCCGGGGTGTAGGCCGACTCGGGATCTTTGATCATTAATCCTTCGTTGCCACGGGCTTGGGCTGCTTCGAATTGTTGATCGAGTTCTTCAGGGGAGGACGCACGGCACACGGGAGCGCGAAAAACCTGGGTTGTGATTGCCGGTTCGGGCGATTCCAGCATCAACTGGCCCTGGGCTGCGCCGGACTTTGCCTGGGTCGGAATTCGGGGAGCTCCCAGTAACTCGTCAAGCATCCTTGCCCGCTCCCGCAGCGGACGGTCTATCAGCAATTCTTCTCCGGCGTAGAGAACATCGAAGACGAGGTAGGCGACTGGTACGCGACGCATCATTTGATCGCTGACTTTCTTTCGGCCCAGCCGCTGCTGCAATGCGCTGAACGGCAGCGCACGGCCGGCTTCGCTGGATTCAGCGGCCAGATAACTCCAAGCCACGATTTCCCCGTCGAGGATTGCGTCTTGAGGAAGCCCGGCCAGCGCGTTTGGCAATTCGGGGAACGATTCCGTGATTTCGTCGCGGGTACGCGAAAAGATTCGCACTTCGCCCCCGGAGCAGTGTGCCTGAGCTCGGATGCCATCGTATTTGTCTTCGACCACCGCGTTCTCGAAATAACTGAGCGCTTCCTCCGCGGACTGGGCCGGACTGGCGAGCATGAATCCCAAGGGATGGAATAGCCGCATCTTCACAGCGCTCAGCCCCGCTTCTCTCGGGCTGCTCTTCGCTGCGAGTTGCAGCGTTTCGCCGATGTCACCAAGCAACATGTTGGCGCGTTGTACTTCAATTAGCTTGCTGCCGTAGGCCTTGGCGATGGCTTCTTCTACCAGACTTTCTTTCAGCCCGATGCGCAGATCGCCGGTGATGATCTTGATGACGTACTTGGCCTGGAGTGGGGTCAGCCGCAAGAGCAGCTCGCGGATAAGAATGGCTTTCGCGGACGAACCCTTGGCCGCAGCTATCTTTCGAAATGAGGTTTGCACTTCTCGCGCGCTTAGACTGGAACCTTCGGCGAGGTTCGAATCGTCATCGCCTTCCTCGCTGCCGAGCTTTGCCTGGTCTGGACGGGCGAGGGCGCCCGTCTCCACACGACCTTGGGGTAGAACTTCCTCGGCCACCGCTCCCAAGTCTCCGTGTTTGCGGTAGGCGTAGCTCAGCTCCTCCTCACTTTTTCCGGAGAGCTTTTCGACCACTTGCCACAGTAGCCGTCCTCCTACTTGCAGCGTGGTCTCCTCCCAGGCTGGAAAAGGTCTGCCGGAAAGAAAAACCGCGGCGACGGAGGCTTCTTCTGGTGGGCTCGACTCCAGGTAGGCAGCGACGATCGCTATTTTTTCCAACTTTTTGGTAGTGCCTGCGATGCGTTCGGCGACTTCGGCGAATTTGCGCATATCTTAAATTGTAAGTCCCGACGGGAAGATGACTTGCAGGTCGTGCCGACCCTCCGGGGCAGCCGTTCAACTCTGCCTGTGATATTCTTACTGATGGTGCTTTGTCGCCGGAAAGACATCCAATAATCATGCGATTTGTGCGAACATTGTGGCGGTTTTTTGTGGCAATCCAGCTTCTGCCTGCGCTGGAGGGTGGCGAGGAGACCCTTGTCGGCGGCCAAGCCGTACTCGAGGGCGTGATGATGCGATCGCCGCATGCGTGGGCCATCGCGTGCCGCAAGCCTTCAGGCGAAGTTTCTACCCACAGCGAGCCGTTGGAGCGGCTTTCTGAAAAGCATAAATGGATGGGATGGCCGGTTATGCGTGGCGTCATCACCTTGGGCCATGCTATGACGCTGGGATTCCGCGCACTGAAGTTTTCCGCTAACGTTGCGCTCGACGAGTTGCAACCGGCTCCTGCTCCCGGTGAACCTGAGAAAAAGAAGCTCGAAATCAGCGGATGGATTGCGGCCGTCAACATTGTCTTTTCTGTCGGCTTCTTCATTTTCATGTACAAGTTTCTGCCGCTGGTGGCGACCACGGAACTCAAGCGCGTGAACCCGGTTTTTGGCGAGCAGGTCGTTTTCAACCTGGTGGACGGCATCATTCGGCTGGTGCTGTTTCTGCTGTTTATTTGGGGCACCTCGCTGTGGAAGGATATTCGACGGGTGTATGAGTATCACGGGGCCGAACATAAAACGGTATTTGCTTTCGAGAATGGGGATCCGCTGGACACGCCTTCCGTGCAGAAGTATTCGACCTATCATCCGCGTTGCGGGACCAGCTTTTTGATGACCGTGATGATTATCTCGATTTTTGTTTACATGCTGGTGCCGGTCACCACTTTCTGGGCACGGTTTGCAGTTCGGATTGTTCTACTGCCGGTAATCACCGGCTTGTCTTATGAGATCATTCGTTTTGCCGCCAAGCACCGGGGATCGCTGTTTGCTCTCATGACTGCGCCCGGTTTGTGGATGCAGCGCATCACTACCAAGGCTCCGTCGGACGAGCAAGCAGAATGCGCTATCGTGGCGCTGGACCAGGCGATGTCGCTAGAGAAGCAGCGCGGCGGCGAACTGGTAATTGCGTAGGCGGTCCCGCCGCGAAACTCTTTCTACCTCATTTTCATTCCTACAACTAGAATAAGCGGTGGAGACGTAGATTTTCTGCGTTTCTGCCTAGCCGAAGCGTAGCAAGTTACGCTTCCACAGAGGCCCATTATGTTTGAACGGCTTGATCAAATCGAGGCACGATACGAGGAGCTGACACAGACGCTGGCTTCGCCCGAGATCATGAATGACTCGGCGAGATACCAGAAGACGGCCAAGGCGCATAGTGAAATCAGTCTCATCGTGGAGCGATACCGCGAATACAAGGATTTGAAGCGGGGCATTGCGGAGAGCCGCGCTGTGCTGGCCGACGAGAAGGACCTCGAGATGCGGGCCTACGCTCAGGAGGAGTTAGACAAACTGGAGGCGCGTGTGGGTGCGGTCGAAGAAGAGCTCAAGGTCCTGCTCTTGCCCAAGGATCCCAATGATGAGAAGGATGTGATCCTGGAAATCCGCGCAGGCACTGGTGGTGACGAAGCTACTTTGTTTGCGGGAGAAATGTTCCGCATGTATACCCGATACGCAGAAACCCAGGGATGGAAAGTGGAAGTGCTCTCGACTTCCGAATCTTCCGCTGGCGGATTGAAGGAAGTGATTGCTCTGATTGAAGGCCAACGGGTTTTTTCGCGCTTGAAATATGAGAGCGGGGTACACCGGGTGCAGCGCGTGCCTGCAACCGAGCAGCAGGGGCGGATTCATACCTCTGCGGTCACCGTTGCGGTTCTGCCGGAGGCGGAGGATGTGGATGTCAAGATCGAGGCTAAGGACCTTCGCATTGATACATTTTGCTCGTCCGGGCCGGGTGGGCAGTCGGTGAACACGACGTATTCGGCGGTGCGCATTACGCATATCCCGACGAATACCGTGGTCAGCTGCCAGGATGAGAAGTCGCAGATCAAGAACCGCGAAAAGGGTATGCGGGTGCTGCGCTCTCGGCTTTACGAAATGGAGATGCAGAAGCAACAGGATGCTCTCGCCAAAGAGCGCAAGGCCATGGTGGGTTCGGGGGATCGCAGCGAGAAGATACGGACTTACAACTTTCCTCAGAACCGCGTGACCGACCATCGCATCGGTTTAACAATTCATCAGCTTCAGGAAGTGATGGACGGGAAAGTGCAACCGCTGATCGAAGCGCTGACGGCGCACTATCAGGCTGAAAAGATGAAGCAGGAAACCGCCAGCGTCGTCTAAAGTCCTGTCCATCGGAATCCCTGTCGCGCTTGGCCGGGCGACCCGGACGAGGCGTCCGGGCCTGCGTAGGCGTAGGAACGATCACAAACTTCCCAGGAACAAAAAAGCCTCCTGCTTACGCAGGAGGCTTTTCCGGGGGGAGGGCGCCCGGGTTCTGGACCCGTCGTCCTGAAAACTATTTCGGTTGTGCCTGCTGATCCCCTGCTGCAGGAGCAGCGTTCGAACTTAACTGCTCGAGGTCGTTCTTCAGGAGGCTGATTTCTACGCGGCCGCCGCTGGTTCGCTTGGTCTTGGCCTGGTCATCGGCGCTGGCGCTCGGAACCGGGGCATTGCCCATGCCAACCACGTAGATGCGGTAGACGGGAACGTCATGATTGAGCACCAGGTATCGCACTACCGAATCGGCCATCTTCTGCGAGGTGGCGATGGCGGCCTGGCCATGGCCCGAGGAGAATCCCTGGACTTCGATGATGTAGCCGCGCTGATTCTTTAGCGGAGTCGCCATGTCATCGAGGGCGGTCTTGGCGTTCTGGCTCAGGACGCTCTGGCCGGGACGGAAGCGGATCTCGGTCTGCGTGGTGGCCTTGTATTGATCGATATTGCCGACGACCTGCTCCACTGTGGTGAGACGGGTGTTGGCCTGGGTTGCAGTCTGCTGCGCCGCCTGCGCTTTATTGCCAGCGTCCATGGCGTGCTGGTCGGCTTCATTGGCCTTGGCAGAAGCTAGTTGGATACCTTGCTGGGCGCGTGCGTCCACGTCTTTGATCTGTTTCGAATTATTCGCGGTGAGCTCATCGAGTTCATTCACGCGGTCGCGGATGGGTTCGGTCTGGCGCTGCACATACTTCTTGCGGGCCCAAGGATTCATCTTGCCCCAGAAGCCTTCGTGAGTCTCAGCCTGCAAAGGCTGCTTGCCGGTGGCGCCAACGGTCGACGACGTGGAAGATGCCTGATCGGTGCTCGAAGCCGCAGGCGCCGTCTGAGTCGGTTGGCTGGCGGCTGGTTGATCCTGTGAGGTCGAGCCTGTCTGCGCAAAGGCTGGCAGGGCAAGCACGATTGCGACGAACAGCGCTACAAGTACACGATTCTTCATTTTCGACTTCCTCCGAGGGAGGGAGCACCTGGGGCTCCACTCCGGCACGCCTGACGGGCGTGCTGCGTGATTTCGATTACGCGGCGTATGGCCAAAGATTCGGAAATACTGGTAGCCGTTTGACTCGGCCGCCTACTAGTCTCTATAACAGGTCGATTGCCAAACTGCCGCAAAGCTAACCCCTTAGCCTGCAATAACATTGTAATCTCGCAGCGTGGGAAGCGGAGAATAATAGTCCGCTCCGAGGGTAATTTTGGCAAAGCTGGTATAAAAACTGCGCGGGAAGAGCTACCGAACATAGGAGATTTGGATGCCCAAAAGGAAGGGAAAAGTCTGGTTTTTAGGATTTGTCTTTATGGTGGTTACAGCGCTCGGCTGGCCCCAAACTGCGGCCGCAGGGCCCACGCTGGCCTCGGACAGCATTCCCCCTGATCAACTAAAGCGATACGCGGATCTCGCGGTCGAGTGGCAACGCGAATATTTGCGGATTGACACCACGAATCCCCCTGGGAATGAGGCTCGCGCGGCTGAGTTTTTCAAGAAGATTCTCGACCATGAAGGTATTGAAAATCAGGTGTTCAACTACGCTACGGGACGAGCTGATCTGTGGGCACGTATTCCGCATAGCACACCGTCTCCCCGGCGGCCGATCGTCCTGCTGAACCACATGGATGTGGTCACCAGTGACTCATCCCATTGGAAGGTTCCGCCATTCAGCGCGGACATTGTGGACGGCTCAATCTACGGCCGCGGTGCCCAGGATATGAAGGACGAAGGCCTGGCGCAATTCATGGTCATGGTGATGTTGAAGCGCGAAAAAGTCGAGCTTGATCGCGATGTGATTTTCCTGGCCGTGAGCGATGAGGAAGTCGATAGCACGGGCAGCGATTGGTTCATCGAGCATCGGCGCGACCTGCTGGGGAATGCCGAGTTCCTGATCAACGAAGGTGGTGAGAACATTCTGGAGCACAATGGCCACGTAAAGTATATCGGCGTGAGTGTAGGCGAGAAGGCGGCGTTCTGGCTGCACGTGGTAGCGCATGGGCGCGCAGGACATGGCTCACTGCCAATTCCAGACTCTGCACCCAACCGGTTGGTGCTGGCTTTGAACCGGATCATCGCCTACCGCACTCCGCTCAAGGTTTTGCCGGTAGCGGAGGAATTCCTGCGGGCCATGGCGCCCTACGAGCCACCTGCGCGCGCCGAGAAGTTTCGCAATATCCGCCAGGCCTTGCAGGACAAGAATTTTCAGCGTGAGGTTGAACAGGACGAATCTCTCAACTACCTTCTGCGCGACACCATAGCACTGAGTATGCTGAAGGGCTCGGAGCAGACCAACGTAATTCCGCCGGAGGCTTGGGCCAACCTGGATGTGCGGCTTCTGCCGGGGGATGATCCGAAGGCATTTTTGGAAACCATCCGGGGCGTGGTGAATGATCCAGATGTGAGCGTCGAGCCGCTGGACTCTGACTTCCGCCTGGCCAATTCTTCGCCCACGAATACGGCCTTGTACAGTGCGATCCAGAAAGTCTCAGCGCAGTATTTTCCGGGAACGCCAGTCGTGCCCCGGCTGGATAGCGGCTACACGGAGAACCAGCGCTATCGCCCCCTGGGCGTCGTCTCATATGGATTCAACCCATATACCGCGACCGACGAGGAAAACAGCACGGAGCACGGAAATGATGAGCGCATCCGGGTGGAGGAAGTGCGGCGCGGGTTCCGGGTGCTGTACGACGTGGTGACCACAGTCGCGAGTAAGTAGAAAGCTTTTTGCCGCGAAGCGTTGGACTTTCTCATTGTCGGCGGTACTTCTCGTACTGCTCGTAGATGTAGTTATCCGTCATCCCGGCAATGTAGTCGCAGACCACACGTGGCAGCGGTTCTTGCGTGGCTTTCTCCTGGTAACTGGACGGCAGACTTTCCGGCTTTGCCATCCAGAACTTGAACAGTTCGCTGGTCACCCGTTCAGCGTCGTTCTTTTCCGGGTTCAGCGTGGCGCTGAAGTAGAGATTTTTGTAAAGAAATTCTTTGGCCCCCCGCCGTTCCTCCTCGACCGGCGGACTGAACGTGACCACCCGGTGAGGACAGGCGCGCACGCCTTCCAGATTCCTGACGCCGGTTTTGCGAATTTGCTCTTTCGTGTTGTCGATTAGATCTCCCACCCAACGGTTGAGCATGCGCTTGAGGGTCTCGTTGAATTTCAGCTTATCGATCGCGTCCGGATAGATCGATTCCACTTCGCCGTAGAAACGCTCGAAGATTGGGATGCCGTTGCGGATTTGCTCGAGTGTAAGCAGGCGGGATTCGTAGCCATCGTCGAGGTCGGCGGTGCTGTAGGCGATTTCATCGGCGACGTCGATGAGTTGAGCTTCGAGGGGCGGACGAAGGTCGAGCAAGTATTCCGAGAGTTCGGGGAACTGGGCCGCAGAGTAATCGTGAGAATGCTTAATGATACCCTCGCGGACTTCGAAGGTCAGGTTGAGCCCGCGGAAAGCGGCGTAGCGCAGCTCAAAGTCCTCCACGATGCGCAACGCGTGCAGGTTGTGATCAAAGAAATAGCCGTGCTCATGCATGGCGATGTCGAGCGCCTTTTCCCCGGCATGACCGAATGGCGGATGACCGACATCATGCACCAAGGCCAGGGCTTCGACCAGATCGATGTTCAGGCCCAGTTGGGCGGCGATGGTTCGGGCGATCTGCGCGACCTCGATGGTATGGGTCAGGCGATTGCGAAAGTGGTCGGAGTAGCGGCGAGTGAATACCTGGGTTTTGGCTTCGAGACGGCGAAACGCCCTCGAGTGAATGACACGATCACGGTCGCGTTGAAAGTCGTTACGGTAGGGATGCGGCGGCTCGGGATAACGGCGTCCGCGGGATTGCTCCACCCGCACGGCGTAGTCGGCGAGCATCTGGAAAGTCTAACAGAAGCGGCACTCGGCATTTAGCATTCAGCACTCAGCCCGCCGAAGGGCTTCCGGGGTGCTACGAAACCGCTGAGGTGGCCAACTGCTAAGTGCCGCACTTATTTGTTCCCTGAATCTTCCTTGGCGAGCTTCATCTTGGCGGACTCGAGCTTCTGCGTCACTTGGGCTAAGTTATCGGTGTCCACCTCTGCGGCGACGGTTTTGTTCCATTCGTTGATGGCCCGTTCCCAGTGCGCAGCGGCCAGCTTTAGTCGCCCCGTCTTTTGATATAGGTCACCGAGGTGATCCTGGACGGTCGGATCTGTACCCATATGCTGGGAGGCCTTCATGAGGTTGTCTTCCGCCAGTTCATACTTGCCCAGGCGGAAGTAGGCCCAGCCCAGCGAATCGAGATACGCGCCATTGGCGGGATCGAGATCGACCGCCTTCTTGATCATGATGAGCGCCTCGTCCAGTTTGACGCCACGATCAGCGAGCATGTATCCAAGATAGTTGAGTACGGCGGCGCTTTGCGGATCGGCGGCCAGGACTTTGCGAAACACCTCTTCCGCCTGATCGTATTTTTTCTGGCGCTCGTAGGTGGATCCGCGCAGGAATTCTACGTACTCCTTGTCCTCCTCCTTGGTGGAGAGTTGGGCTGCCTTGTCCAGAGCGGCTTCAGCCTCGGGCCAGCGCTTCAGCCGGGTGTACATCTGAGCCAGGTTGATGTAAACGTCGCGATCTTGAGCGGTTCCGTCGAGCAGCGACTTCACCTGCTCGAGGCCGGCATCCACCTGACCCATATCGGCGAGTTGCGCGGCGTACACCATCTTCAGACCCCGATCATTGGGTAGTTTCTGGGTGGCTTCCTTGGCCGCGTCGGTAGCTTTTTGCCATTGCTTGGCTTCACGATAGGTGTCAATAATCTGCTGGTAACCGCGTTCGGCGTTGTCGTCTCCCAGGGGCAGCATCTTCTGGAATGTCTCTATCGCCTGCTGTTCGTTGTTGTTGTCGCGATAGACCGTACCCAACCGCTCGAGAAATACCGCCCGGTTATTCTTCTCGCTCTGGCTGTAGCTGTTGTCCGCTTTGTCGGTTTTCTTCACCAGGTCTTGCAGAATTTGCGCGGCGTCGTCGTACCGGCCTTGCGCCTGGTAAACGGCTGCCATGTTGTAAGGCACTTCCATTGAGTCCTGCACCATGGACTCGGCCTTCTTCAAATTTTCCAGAGCCAGGTCAAACTTGCCATTTCTGCGGTAGATCTCCGCCATGCGCAGGTAGGTCTGCGCGTCCTCGGGATTAGATTCCGCGATGATCTTGTATTGTTCGAGTGCGGCGTCGGTTTGACCGTCGTTCAGCAGATTTTGAGCCAGGCCGCGGATGGCGTCGAGATTATCGCGATCGAGTTCAATCGCCTTTCTGTACGCGGTAATCGCCTGCTTGTATTCCTTGCGCTGCTCGTAGGTGTAGCCAAGCGCGGAATAAAGCTTCGCAGAACGGGCTACGTCGGGGACTGAACTCAACGTCTCGGCTGCACGGGCGCTATCGCCTTCTTCGTTGTAGAGATATGCGAGAGTGGTAACGGCTTCCTCGGAATCAGGTTGCAGTTTTACCGCTATCTTGAATTCGCTTTCCGCTTTCCGCAGATCGTTGTTTAACCGATAAAGGCGGCCCAAAAGCAGGTGATCGTCGACATTGTCGGGCTCGAGCTTTATGATTTCCTGGTATTGATCGATGGCAAGTTTGAGCACACTGTCCGAACCGTTGCCGCTCTGCACATCTCCCAGAGAGCGCAGGTAAATACGGCCGAGCAACTTGTGCGCTTCCAGGTTGTTGGGATCTTTCTTGAGGATGTCCTGGGCTTCGAGGACGGCGTCACGGATGCGCCCGGTCTTGGCATAAAGCTCAGCCAGACCCGAGGTGAGGTATTCGGAAGTGGGATCCGCATCGATTGCCTGCCGATACTCCTCGATGGCTTTGGTCGCGAGATCGCTGCGGTTGTACACCGCGAACTGATCCTCGTACAAGTGGGCCACGGTGTAATGGTAGTAGGCGGCGGCCCGGTCCAGCTTTCGCGGCGCAGGCGCAGTGGCCGGCTTTGAAGCCGTGGCGGCAGGAGTGGACGGCGCGGGAGTTTGCTGCGCCACGGTGGTAACAGCCAAAAAGAACACAAAAATAGACCAGCGCATGCTTTTCATCGAGAACCTTCGGCTTCCCAGACCTATTGCGTTTAGATGCCGAACCGCCGTAGGTGGGTGCTCTGTCTTATTGTAAACCTTCGTCAACGAGGATAGCGAAAAAGCGCATCACGAAACGAGTCGCAAGAGATTCGGAGGTACAGGGACGGATGGAGAGTTGATTTTGCTTGCAAAGTCAGCCCTTAGCACTCAGCACTTAGCATTCAGCCAAGGGGTTTCACGGTCCGGGGAAGAAGAGCATTGGCTGAAATGCTAAGTGCTGAATGCCAAGTGAAAAATGCTTCCCTTCAGTGCCTGAAATGCCTCACCCCGGTGAAGATCATAGCAAGACCCAACCGGTCGGCGGTCTCGATTACTTCATTGTCTCGCACTGATCCGCCGGGCTGGATGATTGCTGTGGCTCCGGCCTTGGCGATTTCCTCCACTCCATCGGGGAACGGGAAAAAAGCGTCAGACGCCGCGACCGTGCCCCGCAGCGGCAGTATTGCCTTCATGGCTCCGATTTTGCAGGAATCTACCCGGCTCATCTGTCCGGCGCCGACGGCGACCGTCTGACCGTCGCGGGCATACACAATCGCGTTCGACTTCACGTGTTTGCAAATCTTCCAGGCGAAGAGCAAAGCTCGTTTTTCCTCCGCTCTGGGTTGGCGCTGGCTGACGACTTTCAGGTCGCTTTCCGCGAGGGGGCGCACATCGGCATCTTGCAGCAGAATCCCGCCGGAGACGTTCTTCAGCACCGATTTCTGGCGAGCATCGTTGATTTCGACCAGCCGCAGATTCTTCTTGGACGCAAACTTCGCTTTAGCAGCTTCGTCGAAGGCGGGGGCGGCGATTACTTCGAGGAACAGCTTGGCCATTTCTTCGGCCGTGTCGCCGTCTACCGGACGATTTACGCCAATGACTCCCCCGAAAGCAGAGACTGGGTCACATTCAAGGGCCTTTTTGTAGGCTTCGGCCAAGGTCTCGCCAGTCGCGGCTCCGGCAGGGTTCGTGTGTTTGATAATCGCGCATACTGGCTCTTTGAATTCCTGGGCCAGATCCCAGGCCGCTTCGAGATCCACGATGTTGTTGTAGGAAAGCTCCTTGCCTTGAATCTGACGTCCGTTGGCCACCCCTTTACCGGAGCCATCGGAGTACATGGCAGCTTTTTGATGCGGGTTCTCTCCGTAGCGAAGATCCATCACCTTGCTGAACGACAGGCGCAGCGTTTGCGGGAAGTCAGCTTCTTCATGAAACTCGAAATGCCCGTTGGCACTTACTCGTTCAAGGGTGGAGGCAATCGCAGAGTCGTACGCTGCGGTGGTCGCGAAGGCCTTCTGGGCTAAACGCCATCTCGTGGTCGAGGACAACTGGCCGCCAGATCCGGCCAGCTCTTCTGCAATTTGGTCGTAGTCGGCGGGCGAAGTTACGACGGCCACGTCTTGAAAGTTCTTGGCCGCGGAGCGAATCATCGATGGCCCGCCAATATCGATGTTCTCGATCAGTTCGTCGAAGTGCACGTTCAGTTTGGCTGCTGTCTTTTCGAACGCATAGAGGTTCACGACCACCATGTCGATGGGCAAGATTCCGTGTTCAGCCACCGCCGTTCGGTGGGCCGGATTCCCGCGACGGTGCAGGATCCCTCCATGCACCTTAGGATGCAGAGTTTTGACCCGGCCATCGAGCATCTCGGGAAACCCGGTGAGTTCGGAAATATCTTTCACGGGGATGCCGGAGTCGCGCAGCAGCTTGGCGGTGCCGCCGGTCGAGATCAGTTCCACGCCCAGGCCGGAGAGTTTGCGTGCGAATTCGACCAGTCCGGTCTTGTCCGTAACACTGAGAATGGCGCGCTGGATCTTTCCTGGGTTATGGGACATTCGGGCCCCTGCTGTTCGAGGATGGCGTAGTGGGAAAGTTTATCAGCAGAAGGCTTGCTTGTGGGTGCCACTTCCGAGCTCTGCACAATGGCCCGGACGAGGCGTCCGGGGCTAATTGTGATTCGCGCTTCGGACGGGCGAGTCGCCCGTCGGCAAACATTGCAGGTCAGGCTTTGGCTTTTGCTTTCAGCCGGACTTGGCCGTCTTGGGTTTCGACTGTGTATTCCACGGATTGGCAGCCGTGCTGTTTTCGGATCTGATCGGTTTTCTTCTGCACGAAGGACGAGAAGCTCTCGATGTTGCCGGTCACCGACTCGCCGGCTTTTTTCTTTGCTTCGGTGAGTGCCTTGTAGAGTTTCTCCACCTGATCATGTTCAGTGCGGGCATCCGAGCACTGGATGCTGAGCGGTCCGTCGTTGACGGTGGGCGCGGCTGCGACTGCCGAAGCGGCCGCCGCGTGTGTCAATCCGTACACCGGAGGGTGCTTCGGTTCATGCTCCTCCGAGGGACGCACGCCTTGCACGGAGAGCAGCGCGTCCTGCGGACGGCGGTAGCCCTCCTCGCGAATGCGGCCCTTCTTGCGCCACAGGTCGCTGTAGATGGCGTAGCGTTGCGCCATTTCGTTGTAGCGAAAGCGCTGCTGGAAGCTCATCCGCCCACCGTCACTGAACTTGCGCAGCAGGCTCAGCACCTTCCACTCGACATCCGTGGGCGGCTTCTTGGCCGGGTTGCTGAAATAAACTTCGTACTCGATCTTGAGCCGGCGCAGTTGGGTTTCAAGAAGAGTTAGTTCTTCGTCGAGAGTCACCGAGAGTTCTCCAATTCACAGTTTAGGGCGTATGCAACAGGCGGGCGAGGTACCGGTTGGTCACCAGAGGGATGGAACAAAAGTCACTTAGCAGGCAGCTTTTGCCTCCTGGCTTTTAGCTGTTCGCTTAATTCCTCAGGATTGGAGACAAGTGGAGTTTTGAGCTTAAAGGGAAGAGCTAAGGGCTAAGAGCTGAAATCACTTCGCATTCGAGGCCATCTTCTTCACCATGGCCAGAACCAGCTTGCGATCACTGTCGTTGAGGCTCACGGAGTAGCGGCGGATCTGGCTCAGGAAGCGGACTTCATCATCGGAAAGTTGCGGCAATCCTTTCGCGCCGTTGCTGTGTCCGGACTCGGCGAAGAACTGGGACAGCGGCAGCTCCATCGCGCCCGCGATCTTGGAAAGCGTGTCGAGAGACGGAATGGTATGGCCGTTTTCCACCCGCGAAAGATAACAGCGCAGCAGCCCGGTGCGTTTTTCTATATCACCCTGGGACATGCCTTTCCCTAGCCGGTAGTTTCTGATGGTCTCGCCGATGTTCATAGAGAAAACAGCCAACGGGGTTCTCCGAGATGGTGAATAGTAACCAGAGTAGTACCGTCTGGCAAGTGGAAATTTTGCTGCACAATGAGCGGTGCAGAGGAAACCAGCACTCAGCAATTAGCATTCAGCACTTAGCCATCGGACCTTCATCGAGATCCCGCAATGCGCAGATCGCATTGACGACCAAATGCTGACTGCTGAGTGGCTTATTTTTCCAACGTTTCAGCAAGGAACTTAACCGTCCGCTTCCAGGCGTCTGCCGCATCATCGGCTCGGTATCCAGTTTTGTTGTTGGGATTTTCGAAGGCATGGCCTGCGTCCGGGTAGATTACAATCTCGACCTTATTGCCCTGCTGTTTCAACGCCTGCTCAAATTTCTTTACATCGTCTACGGGGATGCCGCGGTCCTGTCCGCCGAAGAGCCCCAGGATCGAGGCCTTGATTTTCTTGACTGACTCGGAGTCGCTCGCCAAGTGGCCGTAGTTAATCACAGCCGCGGTGAGCGTGGGTTCTTGCAGCGCCACATCGAGGGAATAGCCGCCTCCCATGCACCAGCCAATGGATGCGATTCGGTCTTTCTTCACGTTCGATTGCGATTTAAGGAATTCGAAAGCGGCATGCAAGTCGCGGGCTGCGCGGTCTTCCGGCACGCCGCGCATGATTTCGTGGGCCTCGTCGGGCGTAGTCGCGACTTTGCCGCGGTACAGATCGACGGCCAGCGCGACATAGCCCAGGTCGGACAGCTTCGAAGCCTGTTCCTTGACCCAGTCATTAAGCCCCCACCATTCATGGATGACCAGAATGCCCGGGAACGGCCCTTTGCCTTCCGGCGTGTAAATCAACGCCTGCACCGTATCGTCGCCGCTTTTGTAGGAAACGTTCTTGGAAGTCGCGGCGAGACAACCGAGGGCAAAAAGCAAAATAAACGCCAAGCAAGAGAATTTCATGGCAAGTCCTCCGTAGCGCCCGCGCTACAATTTCAATTCCATGTACATCGCTCCGGCAATCGGATTGGGGCGATAGGGCGCGATCTCCCCGAAACCTAGTTTGCGGTACATCTCCACCGCGTCTCTCATAATCGGCTCGATTGTATCGAGCCGCATCCGTTCATACCCAATGTTTCGAGCTTCCGCAATGATCTTCTCTGCGATCACGCGGCCCAAACCTTTTCCGCGGAACGAGGGACGCAAGTAGAGCCGCTTCATCTCACAGACACCAGGCTCCCATTGATGCAAGGCTACGCATCCGGCCAACTGGCGATCGTATTCTGCGAGGAGAAGGCGGCCGGGAGGCGGAGCATAGGGACCAGGAAGGCCGGCAAGTTCTTGCTCAAAATTCTGGAAACAGAGGTTGACGCCGAGCGATTGCGCGTACTCCAGGAAAAGTTCCCGCGCCTGGGCGATCTGCGCGGGAGACTCCACTTGGGTAAGCGCAAGTCCTGAGATCGGATGTGCTACCCCATGAGCATGCCGCCGTTCACACTTAGCACGTGTCCCGTGATATAGGACGCTTCATCAGAGGCGAGGAATGCAACCGCGCTGGCCACATCTTCCGGCGTTCCCACTCGTCCGAGAGGTATCATCTTCAGCGCGTTCTGTTTGAAGTCATCCGTGAAGCCCGAGGTCATGGCGGTTTCGATGAAGCCGGGCGCTACGGCGTTGCAAGTTATGTTGCGCGACGCGACCTCGCGGGCGATGGCCATGGTCAATCCGATCAGGCCGGCTTTCGAGGCGGCGTAGTTGGCCTGTCCCGCCTGGCCCACCTGGCCGAAGATCGAGGTTATGTTGATGATCCGACCCCAGCGCTGCTTGAGCATGGAACCAATCACCTGCTGAATGCATAGGTAGGCAGATGTCAGGTTGGTATTGAGAACGGAATCCCAATCGGCGCGCTTCATGCGCATGACGAGTTGGTCGCGGGTGATTCCGGCATTGTTGATGAGGATATCGATTTTGCCGAGTTGTCCGAGAGCGGCCTTGAACACCGTTTTTACTTGCTCTTCATCGGCCACGTCCACCGCAAACGAAGAAGCCTTTCCGCCACCTGCCTCGATCTCTTGCACGAGCTCGGCCAGCTTCTCCTGGTTTCGGGCTGCGACCGCCACAGTTGCGCCTGACGCCGCCAGCTTGAGGGCACAGGCCCGGCCAATGCCTTGGGACGCACCGGTGACCAGCGCGACCCGGCCTGAGAGGCTCATGATTTTCTCCTTATCGATTGAAGCGGAAATTATAGTCGCACACGGGCGGTCGCAGAGGCTGATTGTGCCTGGACGGTGCAAGCTCAGGGAAATCCTTTGTGTACCTTTGTGGTTTCAGCATTTGCACTTCATCAACCACAAAGGGCACAACGGAGAAATCGCGAGCGCTGTTACAGAGCCGGAATCCGTTGCGCGGTCACCGTAGTATTTGCCACAGCATTGGTAACCGGCTGGTAGTCACGCTGATAAACATCCACGATGGCGCGACCGACAATGCGAGCGGTGGCTTCCGAGTGGATGTGTACCGGAAAAGTGAACGGACCGATATCCGCGTAATCCTGAACGAACTCGATCTTCTTGATAAACAGCGACGGCGACTTGACCGGCCTGCCCTCGACCCGCACCAGGCTGCCGGTGTAGGCGTCAACATAAATTCGACCTTTGAACAGTCCGGCACGTTTCTGGCGTGGCTTTAATTGGTAGACGTGCACCTGGCGCCCTTCCAGTTGGCTCGTCCCCTTATAAGAGAACCTGTAGTTCCCGGGACTGATCGCGTTGAGCGCAGGGTCGTCCTTTTGCACATGGTCTACTTCGGACTGCAGCAGCCGGGTGATGACATTGGTCTTTACAAAAGCGTCGCCCGTGAACCGCAAGGCTTTGAACGCCAGGGTGCGGGGAGCCAGGTAGTGCTGTTGAACTTCGTATTCGCCAAACTGCGAGGTGTCAGGCAGTCGAGCGCGGATAAGGGCTGTGGCCGAGTAAGAAGCGAGTTGCTCGGCTTGTACCTGCGAACGCCCCCGGCAAACCTGGAGAGCAAGTTCGGGAGCCATGCGAGGCAGTACGGCCGGCTCAGCCAGTGGCACCGAGATGGGGTCTTCGGAAGGTAGGGTAACCAGGACCGAGGTGGGGCCTTCAATCGCCGGCGTCGCAAAAGACGAGCTCGACGGCGGCAAACTGGCATTGGCACTGGGCTTCACGAGCAAGGGAGCCTGCGAAGACGCCAATCCAGTTAGCCAGAAACACAAACACAAAACCCTAAGAAAAGTTCGCTGCATGAATTAGTTCGAGTATTTACCTTTATATATGATTCACTGACCAAAAGAAAAGTTACATTCGTTTCGCTCGACATACCCATCATACCTTTCAACATTTGTTCGCGGGCAGTTTTCGTGATATCGGACCTTTCCAGTAACAGGTCGGCCAACTTCAGGACGCCCCATTGTGATGGCGCATCCTGAAATCGGTTAAGATTTATGTTTCTTCAATACATGAGGTCAGCGACAAGCATGCCTGAGGTCAGCGACACGCCCTCGACGAACCGAAACCATGCGTCACCTGATGCGCCTTCGGTCGAGGTCTACGCCGTGTATGGCGTAGAGCCTGAAGTTCAGGCCTATGCCATGGCGAAGTATTCGCGCTCGGCACTTTCGATGAAGGAGTCGCTCAAGGAGATCAGCCAGCAGAAGGCCGAGAAGTTTCTCAACACCTTCTACTTCCAGTACGGGCACCGGTCGATTGCGGATTTAGCGCATGTGGCGCTGGCCATCGAGCGCCTTTCGATTCTGGCCGCGATTGCCGTGGCGGACGAACAACGGTGGGATGGTCAGGAACGTTCCACTCGCTACCAGGACTTCAAGAAGAGCGGATACTTCACGCCTGATTTCGGCGACGACCAGCAGGCGTTGTCGTTGTATCGAGAAACGATGGACAATCTCTTCGCGGAATACGAATCGCTTTCGGAGCGCACATTCCGCTATTTACTCGACATTACACCCAGACCGGCGGAGATGAAGCAAGAAGGTTACGAGCGAACTTTGAAGGCTCGCGCATTCGATATCTCACGCTACCTGCTGCCGCTTTCGACGAACACGTCGCTGGGAGAAATCGTCAACGCCCGCACGCTGGAAACCCAGGTTTCGCGCCTGCTTTCGCACACGCACAAGGAAGTTCGATATCTCGGCGAACTGCTGAAAAGGGCGGCAATCTGATCCGGCATACAACGCCAACCACGCGGCCTTGCATGAACTGGTCGATCAGATCCGAGCGCTTTCCGCGGAACTGGGCGAGCGGGCCGAGCAGGAGTTGCTGCGAGAAGTTCGTGTGGCTCCGACTTTGGTGAAGTATGCCGATCCGAACTCCTACGAGATCGAGACCCGGCGCGAACTGCGTCAAGTCGCGGCGGAGTTGTTGGGAAATCTACAGATCGCGCCAGCGCCCACGGTCGATCTGCTCGACGAAGAACCGCTGGAAGTGGAACTCGCCACTACGCTGATCTATGAACACAGCCACTATCCGTATCGGCAGATCCGGCAAGCGATCGAGGGCGCGGGAGAACGCATTCGCCGCGAGGTCATCGACCTGGGACTGCGGCATCGCGGCAAGCACGACGAAATGCTGCGCCCGTTCTGCGCCGGACAGCAGTTTCGCTTCGACATCCTGATGGATGTCGGCGGCTTCCGAGATATGCACCGGCATCGGCGCTGCATCCAGATTGGACAGGAGTTCACCACCAGGCATGGCTACGACACCCCGGACGAAGTGGATGCGGCGGGAGTGCGGGCAAACTACGACGCTGTCATAAAGCGCACCGCCGAAGCCGTCGAGCAGTTAGCCCAACGCCCAGGCGCGGAAGCAAAAGAGAATGCCCAGTACGCAATTCCCCTGGCGTTCCGCAAGCGAACATTGTTCAAGATGGATTTTGCCGAAGTGGTTTATATCTCCGAGCTGAGGACAGGTCCCGCGGGTCACTTTTCCTACCGCAACGTGGCGTATGCGATGTATGAAGCGGTTGCGCGGAAGTATCCTACGCTGGCGAAACATTTGAGAGTCACGGACGTGCGGGAGCCGGTGGATTTGCTCAAGAGGTAGCCCCCCCACAGACCTTGATCTACACTAAGCATGGAAAAGGAATTTCCCTGTGCCTCTGTGGTGTAGGTTTGTTACGTGTACATCACTTTCCGGTCACCCTTCACAATCCTGCCCACGGTGAACGCCTTCTCCCCGCCCTCTCCAGCACAGTCTGAGCTTTCTTGAACTTCTTGCGACGGAACCACCAGCAGCATGCCGAGCCCATGTTGAAGGTGCGCAGCATCTCGTCCCGCGGCACGTTGCCCAGTTTCTGCAAGTGCTCGAAGATGGGCGGCACCGGCCAGGATCCGATCTCGATCACCGCCGCCACGCCTCGGGGAAGCACGCGCGGCAGATTCTCCGTGATGCCGCCGCCGGTGATGTGGGCCATCGCGGAGACGCAATCGCCATCCGCCAGCAGACGCTTGATCGCCGGCCAGTAGCTCCTGTGGGTGTGCATCAGCTCGTTACCGACTTTGCCCTTGAGTTCGTTCACGTAAGAGTCGGGCGTGTAGTGGGCGATTTCAAACAACAGCTTGCGGGCCAGCGAATAGCCGTTGGTGTGCAGGCCGTTCGAGGCCAAACCCAGGATCACATCGCCGAGCTCGACCGCCTTCCCGGTGATGATGCGCGTCGCGCTCGACCACGCCGACAATGAATCCGGCCAGATCGTATTCGCCGTCGGGATAGAAGCCCGGCATCTCAGCGGTTTCGCCGCCGATCAGAGCACAGCCGTTGTGTTTGCAGGCTTCGGCCAGGCCTTCGATCACTTTCTCGGCGACTTCCGGTTCGAGTTTGCCGGTCGCCAGGTAATCCATGAAAAACAGCGGCGTTGCGCCCTGCACGGCGATGTCATTGACGCAGTGGTTCACCAGATCCGCGCCGATGGTGTGATGCACCTTCATCTCGAAGGCGACTTTCAGCTTGGTGCCAACGCCGTCCACGCTCGAGACCAGCACCGGATCGAGATACTTCGCCTTGTCAACAGCGAACAGGCCGCCAAACCCGCCGATTTCGCTGAGCACGCCGCGGGTGAAGGTTTTGTGGGCGAGGTACTTGATCCGCTTCTTGGTGCGGTTGGCGCGGTCGATATCGACGCCGGCGTCGGCGTAGGTGATGGGCGGCTGTTCGAGGGATCGTGGGCCACGGGTGTCAGTTCCGTCTCTTAAAGATTGCGGGGAACGCCGGGTGTTTGCTGCTCGAAGGAAGCGTTTAAGCGAGGCTCATTGTAGCATGTTCGGGAGTGACGCTGCGGAAAGGGCTGCAGTAGTAACGCGGCGTGACGAGTGCGGATACACTTCTCCGCGCGGCGTGCCAACCCATTCCATCGCGCGCGATGCGGCCATTACGCGGCACGCTTGACCCTCTAGTGGGTCACGTACGTCGAAACGTAATAAAACAGTATTCCAAACAGTGCCAATCCAGAGATGCCGTATGCGGTAAGAACCCAGACGCCGCGGCCTTCACGGTGGGCTGCAGAAGATTGAGAACCGCGTGCATCTGTCGAGGAATTACCAAGGGCCCGATGTTCCATGCAAACCTCCGAGGTTGGAAATGGTGGCGCGGAGAGGCGTCACTTTCACCCCACACTGCCCAGTGGCAGGTGTTGATGGCGCAAATGTTACTACAAAACCGGTTTCGCTAGTTGGGAAATACGTGTGGCTTTGTCAAATCGGTGTAAAATCCACCCGAGCGCCGCAGACCGAGTGTCCAATTCGGGAACTTTTCCACCGATTTTCTCAGAATTCGCCTTTTCTTCGCTGTGATCCGAGTATATAATTTGGCCGTAGACACATCCTGCAATCTCAAAAGGAGCTGCTCTCACATGGCCGACGAACGAGCGAAAGCAATTGATCTGGCGTTTGCGCAAATCGAAAAGCAGTTTGGCAAGGGCTCGATCATGCGGCTGGGATCGAAGGAAGCCATCGTCCCCATCGCGGTGATCCCTACCGGCGCGATTTCGTTCGACGCGGCGCTGGGCGTGGGCGGCTTCCCGCGCGGCCGCGTGGTCGAGGTCTTCGGGCCTGAATCCTCGGGCAAAACCACGATCGCTCTGCAAGTCATCGCCGAAGCGCAGAAGACCGGCGGCATGGCCGCGTTTGTGGATGCGGAGCACGCGCTCGATCCCGGCTATGCCAAGAAGCTTGGGCGTCGATGTGGACAATCTGCTGGTCTCGCAGCCGGACTACGGCGAGCAGGCGCTCGAAATCACCGAGGCGCTGGTGCGCTCGGGCGCGATCGACGTGCTGGTGGTCGACTCCGTGGCCGCGCTGGTGCCCAAAGCCGAACTCGACGGCGAAATGGGCGACAGCCATATGGGCCTGCAGGCCAGGTTGATGTCGCAGGCGCTGCGCAAGCTGACCGGAACGGTTTCGAAATCGCGCACCTGCCTGATTTTCATCAACCAGATCCGCGAAAAAATCGGCGTGATGTTCGGCAACCCCGAAACTACGACCGGCGGCCGCGCCTCTGAAGTTCTATTCCTCAGTCCGCATCGATATCCGCCGCATCGCCGCCATCAAGGAAGGCGACGTCGTCACCGGCTCGCGCACCAAGATCAAAGTCGTGAAGAACAAGGTCGCGGCGCCCTTCCGCGAAGCCGAATTCGACATTATGTATGGCGAAGGAATTTCGCGCGAAGGCGACCTGCTCGACCTGGCCGCGGCCAAGAACATCGTGGAGAAGTCCGGCGCCTGGTTCAGCTACAAAGGAGAACGCATCGGCCAGGGCCGCGAAAATGCCCGCCAGTTCCTGAAAGACAACAAAGACACGCTGGTGAAGCTGGACGCCGAAGTGCGAAAGCAGTTGGGGTTGATTCCGGCAGCGGTTCCGGCCGCTGTCCCAGCCGCCGCCAGTAGCGCGCCGCAGAGCGCGAGTGACCACCATGCCCAGCCCGGCTCCGGAACCGGCGAAGGTGCCAGCGGCGCGAAGATAGAGCGAGTCATGTGCCGTCGCGGTGTACCCACCCATCGCGGGCAGCCCATGAGAAGAAGTCTCCTGCCCACTAAACGCCTCTGACATCCCGGCACCCGATAGAAAACTGTGTCCCCCGCCCGTCGTCTCGAAAGAGGCACAGCAAGCCGTCCGGCATTCTGGCACAGGTTTCTCATTCCGAGGAGACTCATGAAGGCACTCACCTGGAAAGTTCTGGTCTTGCTTCGTTGCATTCCTTCTTCCGGCTCAGGGGCAAGTGAGCGTCACCACTGCGCGCAATGACAACAGCGTGACGGCCAAAACCTGAGTGAGACGATTCTCACGCCCGCCAATGTCAATATAGCCAGCTTTGGCAAGCTGTTTTCGCACACGCCGTAGACGGCTACGTATATGCGCAACCGCTTTATGTGCCCAACGTAACATTCCCGGCCTCGGCGCTCACAACGTGGTGTACGTGGCCACCGAACACGATAGCGTCTACGCCTTCGATGCGGACAACAACACCGGACTTAACGGTGCTCCTCTTTGGCACCGCAGTTTTATCGATCCGACCCGCGGCATCACCTCCGTGTCGAGCGGCGATGTAGGTTGTGGCGACCTTGTTCCGGAAATCGGCATCACCAGCACTCCTGTCATCGACCCTGCCACGAGCACGATCTTCCTGGTCGCGAAGATGAAGGACAACGGCAAGTACTTTCAGCGTTTGCACGCGCTCGACATCACTACCGGAACGGAACGATCCGGCTCGCCGGTGGTCATTCACGCGCAAGTTGACAAAGGGCGACGGGAAGTATCAGCGGATTCATCAGCTTCGATCCACAACGCGAGGCGCAGCGCTCCGGCTTGCTTCTGGCGAACGGCGGCGCTGTACATCGCCTGGGCCTCGCACTGTGACATCACGCCCTATCACGGCTGGGTGATGGACTATGACGAAACCACGCTAAGCAGACCGCAGTCTGGAACTCCACTCCCAATGGTGGGCTGGGAGGCGTATGGCAAGCCGGCACCGGTTTGGCCGCCGACATGATTTCAACCTCTTTTTCGCCACCGGCAACGGAACCTATGATGGCAAAGCTCGGCGGACAAGATTTCAGCGACACGTGGTGAAGCTCCCGCCCTCCGGTCGGCATCCGCTTTCCTCTGACCGATTGTTCACTCCCTACAACCAGCTTGACCTCTCCAACGCGGACGCAGATGTGGGTTCGGGCGGCGTGCTGCTGTTGCCGGACCAGGGCACGGATGCGCCGCATCAGCCACTTGCTCGTGCAAGTGGGCAAGGAGGGCTCCATCTACCTGATCGATCGCGACAAAATGGGACACTTCAATTCCACCGACCACCGGATTGTGCAAGACCTGGAAAACGCGATCGGCGGTTGTGGGCTACGCCGGCGTGGTGGAACAACAACGCTTACTTCGGCGGTAGTGGGGATCATTTGAGACAGTACACTTTCGATCCGACCAGCGGACAGCTCTCGAACAGCGCCGTTTCAGTATCGCCAACTTATTTCGGTTTTCCGGGGCCCACCCCGTCCATTTCCGCGAATGGGAACAGCGATGCGATCGTCTGGGTGTTACAGACGGACGCTTATGCAAACGGCTCCGAGACTCTGCACGCCTACGACGCCACCGATCTGGGCACTGAGCTCTATAACACTGCACAGAACAGCAAGCGCGACGATCCGGGCGGCGCGGTGAAGTTCACTATCCCCACCGTGGCCAACGGCAAGGTGTACGTTCCGGCAGTGCGGCGGTTGACCGTGTACGGACTGCGCAAGTAAAGTGGAGCGCGCACGGATTCGACTGTGGTTGGATTCTCGCGAAATGGATCGGGCATGCTGCGGCCCCGCTCAACGCACCAGCCACTCGGTTAGCGCGTGCATTCGGGTAAGCATCGAGCCGTAGGTCATGACCAAGGCAACGACCGTCGCCGCCGCGGGCAAAGCGTACATCCATCGCCGAGGGGTTTGCAGGTTCTGGTCCTGGTTCCACGTGACCAGCCGATGCACACGTGCGCTCAGCGCGGTCGAGCTGTGCAGCAGCGTGGTGGTCAGTTCAGGGGAATATTCCGTCGCGCCCAATCTCGAGACCTTGATCAATGCGGCGGCGAGATCGAGCGCATCAAGGAAGCTCGATACGGCGGCATCGTCGGCGGCCATCTCGGTTTCCTCCGACCAGGCGTGCTCCAAATCCGCCATCGCCGGAAACACCGAAAACCGGAAGACCAGTTTCTTCAGATTGTCATAGCGAAGCGCGTGCGCGATTTCGTGCCGAAGCGCGGTCTGGAGCTCGGGCGGATCGAGCATGGCAACGGCCGCCTCCGAGACCAGTACTTTGGGCGCGCACACGCCTGCGACGGTCAGGGTCGGAGCATCATTGCCAGTGCGAAAAATCGGGACATCGTCGTCGGACCCTGTGATATGGGACTCCATAAGCATGGAGCCGTCCAGCCACTTAACCAGTGCCCGCGAGGCTCTCAGTTGAGCCATCACCGCCGCGCGATTCCTACCCCATCAGGATCAAGCAACAGAAGCCAAGCGCGAGCGGAGCGGTTCCGATCGCTTCATCGGTCGAGCGGGGTTCCAGCAGCAAGAAAGAGGGCAAAGTAAACGCCAACGTCACGACGGAAGAAAACGCCAGCGGCAGGATGCGCATAACGAACAATAAGTCAGCCGAGCCGCGCGCAGAGCGTGGTCGAAGCACGTGCTGCATTATTTTCCATCCTCGGGAAACTGCCAGAGAGAGGGACACGTACAGCAATACGAACACCGCGAGCGAGACGCCGATGCAGCGTGCCGCAAACATCAATGTTTCTCCTTATTGTGGAGTTCGCTACGCTTTTCATCCAGCAATCGCTGCAGATCATCGAGCAGCCGGGCGTCATGTTGGCTGACTGCTTCCACCAGGTACGAAAGGGGAAGCGCGGCCGCCTCGCCCGAGCCGAGCAGTTGCCGGACCGTCTCGCCGACTGCCGCTCTCTCCAGTTCTTCCTGCGTGTATCGCGGGGAGTAGCGAAACGCTCTTCCTTCGGCAGTGCGGTTCAGCAGTTGCTTCTTGTAAAGCCGGTCCAGCGTGGTCATCACGGTGGTGTACGCGAGACTGATGCCGCCGGCATCCAGTATCTCGCGAACCGTCGCGCTTCCCCGCATCCACAGCGCGGTAAGCAGTTGCTGTTCCAAGGGACCGAGTTGGGTACTCGGAGACCGCCGCAGCAGGCTCAAAATCCGTTTCATACTCACTCACCAGGGTAGGCTGAATTCTGTTTCAAGAGCTCGCAAAAACGAAAGCGCGAATCGCGGTACCGTTTCATCGTTCCGTCCAGAAGGTCACGTTACCTGAGAACCAGGCAAACCGCAAGGAGTAGAAAAGCTCGGTGTCAACTGATCCTGCGTTCCAAGCGCATCCCGGTGACAGGTGACAAACAGCATGGTCTGCTGTCAAAATTGATCGGGTACCGGCCAGCTATAATTCGTGAATCACGGAGGATCTTGATGGCACCCCAACGCGAAACCCCGAACTCCAACCGGTCCGGAGCGACGAACCCACTCCCTTTCACAGAGAGTTCGTTTGAAAGAGTGGTCGATTCCCTCAAGCTCTCGCCCGAACAGTACCAAAGCTCGACCGAACTCCGAGAGTGGGTGTTGCAAAACAAGGACCACAAGTACGTTCCCCCAGAGCTGCTGAAGGCCTTCGGATTCCAGGTCAATCTGGAACCGTGATTGTTCCTGCCGGGTTCTGGCCATCCTCATTCTTTCTGGAGGTCGTCAAGGAACTGTCTCGGTCGCGGGGATCGCGTCTAGCTTGACCGTCACGTGGCCGCCTTCTTCGATGTGAACCGCTTTACCACGGTCTTCGTATTGAGCAAGAAATTCGGGGTCGAAGTAGGCGCCCCTCTCGACCTGCTCCCAGGCGAAAAGCGTGTAGTCGCCCGGAATAATATTCGATAATCCGAATCCGCCCGACAAGGATGTGAGGCACGTCTGGTAGTCGTTCGGCTGACTGCGCCCCTTTCCGTCCGGCACCAGCACCACCAAGCCGCGAGGAACGGGTCGTTGGTCGCGCTCCAGCGTCCCCTCAATCCGCCCGGCGCCAGGGGTTAAGACCAGTTCGAGCGGAGCCGGAGAATGGGCACGGCTGACGGTTATGCCGGTTTCGAGGACGTCGGTTGCACCACTCGACTTGAGATAAAAGCCCTCTGTAATCGAGAAAACACTAACGGCGTAGTTGCCTTGGGGAACCTCCCGGAAAACAAAGCTTCCGTCGGAATTGATCGTGGCCCGGTCAATATCGGGGGTGAGATTGGCCAGGGCTGAGGGCTCTAGCGAGTCCAGAATTGCCTCCATCCTGTGATGGCGGACTTCTTTGGTGAGGTCAACAGTCTTGTCACCCTCCACACGAATGTGGCCGCTGACGTCTACTCCCACGCTGACCACGACCTCGACGTGATCTTGGTTTGAATCCTTGACCTCAACGAACGTCTGCCCCCACATGGTTTTCGGTTCTTTCGGAGTACCCGGTTGTTGAGCCACGACCACGTAGGAACCGGGAGGCACGCCTTGGAACTCGAAATTTGCCTGGCCGTGGGCGGAAAAGTCTTCACCCGGCGTAAAGACTGTCTCCCCCTGATCGCTGAGCAGGGTGACTTCGGCTTCACCGCTTGGCGACAACGTCCGACCATTCATTACCCGCCCGCTGATGTGGAACGTTCGTACAGGCACGAGATTTAGGTCAATTCCTCCAAGATCCTCTCCCGCGCGAAGTACCAGAGGAACGGTATGCCCTGGGTCGTTCGCAGCCGGATAATAAAGAGGAACGTACGACTTCTCAGTCCCCGGTTTGGCCTTCAATGAACCAGGAGGTTTGGCACGAACGTAGTATTTTCCGGGAGCCAGGCCCGGGATCCGATATTCACCCGCGTCGTTGGTTGCGGCGTGGGCCACGTCGCGCAGCCTCCGCCGGCCCCTTGGGTAGGAAGACTTCAAAGCTTGCACAGATACGCCACGAACCGGTTTGCCCGCCTCATTGGTGATATGGCCGGCGACGGTGCCGTAGGGTACTAATCGAAAAACGACGTCGTTGACATGCTGGCCGGGTGCGAGCATCAGCCATTTCTCCCCGAAGTTGCCGAATGCGGGATCATTCTTTACGTAGCCGTCGTGAGATGCAAGGAGAATGTAGCGGCCGGTCGACAAACCCTCGAACACAAACCGCCCGCTGGCGTCGGTGCTCGCAGAGGTGGAATGCGTGGCGGCAGCAGAGTCGTCCTGAATACCTCTTAGCTTCACAGCGGCTCCCTTCACCGGCATTCCACTCACGGAATCGACTACGGTCCCTCCTATGGAGCACTTGTCCTGAGGCAGTGCCGGGGTTTGCGCGCGTGCACTGGTCGTAAAGAAGACACAGAGCAGGATCGGGACGACCGTGAGAAAGGGCAGCTTCATTGCGATTACCGTGAGTTTATCCGAACCCGGATGCGCAAAGGTAACCGAAGGTTTGGTTAGTACGCGGGAAGCGAGTAACTTTTCGATGCGAAATGAACCTGGCGGGCAAACGAAATTGTGTCCGCTGGTGTAAAATCGTTCAGTCAACCCCATCCGCTGCGAGTGGCGTGAAGCAGCGGGTTTCCTGCCCGTCGGGACGTGGCTCAGCCTGGTAGAGCACTCGCTTGGGGTGCGAGGGGTCGGCAGTTCAAATCTGCCCGTCCCGACCAATCTTCTGAAATGCTGCCCGCAAGGTCCTTCACTTCGTTCAGGATTTCGCCAGCGGGCTCCCGCTTCGCTCACGCCCGCTAAACGGCTCAACTTGGGGTGCGAGGGGTCGGCAGTTCAAATCTGCCCGTCCCGACCAATCTTCTGAAATTGCTTGTCCTGTGCGGTGCCCGCTCAGGCAGACTGCCTCCCACGCCCTCGAGCACCGCAACGAATCTCATTCCGGCGCTATCACTGACCTCCAAGCAATTGATAGTTGGAGTTGGTCGTCGTGACTTGGAGCTTCTTGGCGGTGGCGTTTAGAACCGTTTGCTGCGAATAGTTGGTTCCGTCGGGGAGGCTCGCCATCTGAACCGCCAAGGTGACCACATCCTTTGCTTCGCCCATATAAGTATTCACGTTGACCGTGGTGATCTTTCTTGCGCTCGTGTCGAAAGAAAGCGTCATCTGATCGCCGGGCTGCGCGTAATTTTTGAAAACAATTTGCGCCACCGGCGATCCCGGAGACGAATTCAATGAGGCGTTGCCAGACTGGAAGGCTTGCGCCATTTTCTGCGGGTCGGGAGGAACATACAAGGCGAGAAGGCTCTTGACCTGTCCCATGTAGTCCTGCATCTCTTCTTTCTTCTTCTCAATGATCCTCTGCTTCATTCTCCCTCCGCTGGGAGGTTGCGGCGGCGGCCCCATCGGGGTCTTCTGTACCGTGCCGCTGGGGCCGTACTGGCACATGGAGGTCTGGGGGGGCTTGGCTTCACCGTTGAGCGTGAGCTGGGTCGTTTCCATCCATTGATAGCGATGCAGTTTCTGCTGATTTTCCGCAGCCGCCTGCTTCACGGCTGCGATCTTCTCCTGCAGCTCTCCCCCTGATCCCCCACCCATCTGGGCGAGCGCGGGAGTCATGGCTGCTAGCACTACTGCTGCAATGAACAGCGTGCTTCTACGGTCAAAGCGCGGCGTGCTGATGGACTGCATCGTATGGGCGGCGAGGGTGGTTCGATTCATTGGCACTCTCCTGTTTTATTCGCGTTTAGTTTACGACAATTGTTTGTCAGCTCTTGCACTTCTCAAATAGAGGTCGCGCACACGGAGCTTCCGCCTCCAGCTTGCTCCTCCACAGTTCCAACCCTGACCACTCCCCGATGGGCCCAGTTGATTCAGGGAGTCGGCACGACGCGGTAGTAAACGCCGTTCGCACCGTACGACGGGCTGAACCAGGTATTGCCGCATAGATAGTAGGTCGTGCCCTGCACATTGGGAGTCGCGCAACCAGCGGGAATGGTCGCCACGATTTCCCCCATCGAATATGTGAGGTTGGCGGAAGCCGCTGCGGCATTTGCGTTGGCCGCAGCTGCATTGGCATTAGCGGCAGCTGCATTCGCGTTGGTCACGGCAACATTGGCGCTGGTAGTGCTGCCCGCAACGTATCCTTGGGTGTAGGCATTCGAAGCGGCCGCGCTGCTGTTCGCGGAGGCGACTGCTGCTCCCACAACTGCGCCTGTGACCGCGGCTCCCGCTACAGCCCAACCGCCGCAGTTGTAGCAGCCAGTTGAATAAGAGTTGACCACGACCGGGGGATGGTACGCCCCGTAATAAGGAACTGTAGTCACAGGCGGATGATAGGCCGCGCCGTACGCGCCGCCGTAGTAGTGGTCGCTGGCATAAGCCGTCTGGCCGGAGGCAGTCGTACCGACGGTGCCCACGCCGGCATAGTGCGTGGCGGTGCCGCCATAGGCGCCGGTCGCGGTGGTCGTGCCGGAACCCTCTTGGTGGTAGGCAGTGCCGCCGTAGGCGCTTGTAGCGGTAGTGCCTTGTCCAGCGTAATGGGTCGCGCTGCCGCCGTAGGCGTTGGAGGCAGTCGTCGTTCCAGACCCTTCGGCATGCGATGCAGAGGCACCGTATTTGTTGGAAGCAGTGGTTCCCTCGCCCTCGGTGTGGGTCGCCGTGCCCCCGTAAGCATTGGTGCGCGTGGTGGAGTCCGACCCAGAGGCATGGTACGTGGAGCCGCCGCCATAGCGGTTCGCGTGCGCGTAAGCCAAGGCCTTTACACAGGGAAGCACTGTGAGCAAAACGCTTAGCAAACTAACAAACACTTTTTTCATGACGCTTCTCCTGGTTACTGAGATTTACCGGACATGGCCGGACCCTGCGCGGCCGCCTTTGGCTTCGTATTGCCAGGCGGCGGAAGCGGAGCATCGGGGCGTGCGAACTTGATGTGTTTTGCGGCCGTGGCTTTTGCTGAGCCAAAGACGTCCGCGGGTAAAGTCGGGTCGATCTTCCAGTTGGAAAGCTCCAGTTGATGACGTAACCGCAAGGGGTCATCTTCATAGACGGCGCGGAGCATGCGTGGCAGTTTGTCCTCAGTGCCGATCCATATCTCTACGAACACGCCTCCCGTGTCGTAGGCCACCATGTCCGTCGTGGTTCCACCGACCACATTGGACTGGCCAACATAAAAAGCCAGCCGCAAGTCCTCGGCGATGTCCTTGTAGGGGTCGGACACAATTACGTCGTCGAAGGGGAAATAAATGGCAGCGACGTGATAGGCCACTTCCATGGTCTCATCAATCGTAGGCGGGGCGTCGGCCACGGCAACCAAGTCCTCGGCCGGCGCGTAGGCCATCATGATTTTGCCGTCGTAATAGAATTCCGACGCAGGACCATCGCCCGAGGTGATCACGCGCAGCTTGTCAGGCCGCTGCATGACAACATCAGACTTCGTCGTGTAGGCCAGCGGTATGCCCAGGCGGCTGGGGCTCTCGTAGGTGACCACGGTTGTGAACGACATCGTATGTGCTGCTGCCAGTCGACTGCTGGCGGCTTTCAGGAGTTCGATCGCCTTCGGTTCCAAGACCGGCTTCGAGCCCTGAGCGTATGCGGCCTTACCACCAAGAGAAAGAACCAACCAGGACACTAATAGTGCCCCTCCAAATAGCTGGCGTCGGGTCATAAAAGCCCTCCTTCAGCAACGAATTCTGGATCATTAGCGCCGATCCTCATGGGATCATGCCGCATTCGATCATCTTGCTGACGACAGGAGCCGCCACTATGCCAACGAATTCGGCCCGCATCTTCGGATCGTTGCGCAGCATCTGCATGGCTTCCTGCTCTTGTTGTGAGGGCGGTTTTTTCTGCGCTTTCGTTTGCCACAACTCCTCGCAACTGGCGGTCTGGTACTTCTGGGCTACCTTGTTGGCGATGGCGTCCAGGACCGGGTATTGCCCCGCGCTAGCGACACCCACGTAAAGCAGCCCGATCACCAACGCGAAAACGTAAGAACGTTTGGTCATTGTTTTCTCCTCCTCTCATATTGAAAGCCGCACAGCAAAGATCGTTGCGTGGGCTCACTGCGGCCACTGCTTGAACATTTTCTGGACGGCTTTCCCCACCACTTGCTGATTCTTATTGCCGTTGTTGTTGAGCGTGTTTTGAGCGATCCCACGCCAGATCAAAGACTGAGTCTTTGCATCGTAAAGGTCCACGACCATGGTTCCCTCAACATTTTGCTCCGGGGTAATGCCGCCCATACCACCGCCAATCCCGCGCATGCCCCACGCACTGTAAGATGTCTGCTGTCTCAGCCCGCCATTACCAGTGACGATCAGATCGGGATTCTGGTTCTCCTGCACCATTTGCAGCCCCTTGCCCTGGAGTGCTGAGTTGATATCCTGTTGCGCTACTTGCGCCAGTATCGAATTCTGAATCTGGTTGGCATTGTTGGAGCCCCAGGCATACGTGTGATAGTTCGCGAAACTCTGGTTGTGATTGTAGTTCACCGACACCTGCTGCCCAGAGGCCATCGTTGAAATCAGGCAAATGGTCAGTGCGCACAATGCAAGACTTGTTTTCATAAAAAGATCCTCTCTTCGCGTTGAAAATTGTCGTCACTGTTCAGCGGGACTCACGTCCACCCGGCGTTCCTAAACCGTCCTGCCAACGGTCAGCGAACTGCCGGCTTAGTTTTGGACAAAGAGTTCTGGCCGAATAGGCTTTATCCCCACTGACGACAGGAACCCACCTACAACTTACACACCAGCATTATTGACAGTTCCGTGCGCGGCACAACTGTCGCTTGCGACAGGTGCAAGGAATGCGAAACCAACCAAGATATAGGCGGTCCGGCGGCACCGGGTGCGGTCTTTTTCTGTCCGCGAGGAAGCGTAATTCGTAATGTTGGCGTCGCGCACCGCACGGCAACTTTCGAACAGAAGACTTTGGTTCTGTAAAGTAATGTAAAAGGCGAGCGGTTTCCACCCCGACGGCTTACCTTTCATGGATAATAGAGATATATAGATATTAAGGTGAAAGATCCGAACAGGATCTGCGGGCATTCGTCACAGCCGGTCGGTTCCGTTCCTGCTCGTCCTTTTTGTTACTCTAGAGTGAGCCTGTTATTGCCCGATCCGCGAACGCAAGAGCTTAGTGTCGCCGGTTCACCGAAATCGATTGCCGGCTTCTGCCATGATCGAAGCCTGAGCTACGGGAGACGCATTCATTTTGAAGACTTTTGTTACTCGCTCGGTGGTTTGTTTTGCTCTTGCGAACTCGCTGTTGCTCACCTCGGCTGCCCAGCAACCGCCGCCTCCCGCGCAAACACCTCAGCAGACCCAGCCCGCGGACCCGAGTAAGGACGTCCAAGACAACAAGACCCCGGAAAAAAGTGAGGGCACATCAGGCACATCGAAGGACCGGCTTTTCTTTGCCCTGCCGAATTTTCTGACTGTGGAAAATGGCGCCAATGTTCCGCCTCTCACGACCGGTCAAAAATTTAAAGTAGTGACCCGATCCGCCTTCGACTACGTCCAAATCCCCTGGTATGCCGCTCTCGCAGGTATAAGCCAGGCTCAAAACAGCGAACCCGGCTACGGACAGGGCGCTGAAGGCTATGCAAAGCGTTTTGGATCCGCCGCCGCCGACGGCATCATCGAAAACTTCATGGTCCAGGCTGTTCTCCCGTCCCTGCTCCACCAAGACCCTCGTTTCTTTCAGGAGAGCGCGGGGGGATTTTGGCATCGCACCGGATACGCGGTCAGCCGCATCTTTGTCACGCGCAGCGATTCCGGGCACCATGAGTTCAACTTCTCGGAGGTTTTGGGCAGTGGAGCGGCGGCTTCCATTTCAACTTATAGCTACCATCCCAGCGCTGATCGTACTGCTTCGAACACCATGAAGGTGTGGGGAACACAAATGGGATATGACACCATGACGCTTGTAATTAAAGAATTCTGGCCCGACATTCGCCACAAGCTGAGCAAGAAGAAATAGTTGCCCTCCGACCAAGGCCGGTCCTTGGCTTCGAAACTTCCTGGATTACAATCGCTCGCAGTCACATTGATTTGGAGATGGAGGAGTCCGCATGTTTCAACCCGATCTGTTACGCGAGAGGCGCATTCTCATCACTGGCGGCGGCACGGGTTTAGGCAAAAGCATGGCCCATCGTTTCCTGGAGCTGGGCGCGACGGTTTACATCTGCGGACGCCGGGAGCAAGTGCTATCCGAGGCGGAAGCCGAACTCAACCGCGTGGCGCCGGGGAAGATTCTGTCCCTCCACTGCGACATTCGCGATCTGGCGGGCGTGGAAGAAATTGTCGCCACGATCTGGAAAGATGGCCCGCTCGATGTCCTGGTGAACAATGCCGCTGGAAACTTTCTGGCGCGAACCGAGGAGCTGTCCCCCGGCGCATTTGAAGCCATTATTGGAATCGTACTCATGGGCACGATCAACGTCACCATGGCTTGCGGACGCAGATGGCTGCAAGCGGCACATCGTGGGGTTGTCCTGAACATCGCAGCGACCTATGCATCGACCGGTTCAGCCTATGTCGTGCCTTCTGCGATGGCGAAAGCAGGAGTCGTCGCCCTCACCCGCAGTCTTGCCGTGGAATGGGGAGACCGGGGCATCCGCATGAACGCGATCGCTCCCGGACCGATTCCCACGGAAGGAGCATTCTCCCGCTTGCTTCCACGACCGGAGCTCGAAAAGTTTGCCCGGGAACAAAATCCCATGCGCCGTTTCGGCACCATCGAGGAATTGGCCAATCTCGCGGCATTTCTAGTGAGTGATGGCTCGAGTTACATCAACGGTGAAGTAGTTGTGATGGACGGCGGTGAGCAATTACAAGGCGCAGGCGAATTCAGCGCATTGGGAAGATTGCTGACCGAAGACGACTGGAAATCACTGAAGCCGCGCAAACCGCCGAAAGCTGGCCGGTGAGCACTCAAAGAGAATGCCGGAGCTTCAGCGCATTCGACCTATGCCGGGTTCAGACGCTCTTCACTGTGCGTGCCGCGATGGCATCACCAGCCACTTCAGCAGCATATTCACCAGTGTGAGCACGATCCCGCCCACGAACGCCGCCCCGAAGCTTCGTATGTGAAAGCCCGGCACAAAGGTCGAGGCAAGTTCGAGCATGATGGCATTGATCACGAACCAGAACAGTCCCAAGGTGAGGATGGTGAGGGGGAAGGTGATGATCTTCAGAAACAACCCAAGGGTTGCATTGACCAGTCCAATCACGATGGCTGCAATGAGCGCGGCAGCCGCGCCGTCCACATAAAAGCCGGGGACCACGCGGGACGTGATCCAGACCGCCAGCGCGCTGACGAACCAGTGCAAGAGCATTCGGAGCATGGAAAGATCCTCCGGGCAAAAAGCAGTAACCAGAAAGGTCATCAAGCTACACTAAGGACATCGCGTTCCCCACCTTTGTGTTACTTCGTGTGCTTGTGGCTAAACGCCTTTCCGGACTGCAAACAGAATATAAGGCCGCCCAGTCCGGTGTAGCAAATCGCTCGACTCACGATGCAGAGCGGCTGAACCGACTGCCCCATGCCTGGCTGCGGCTCTAAGTTCCTTAGAAACAGTTGCATCTGGACGCGATAGCGGCGTTTATGTTACGTGCAGAATTGCCGATGGTTCTCAACAACGGTAGGTGAAAAGAGGGAACTACCATGGCAACTCCGATTGCTGGGGGAACCGCTTTCGACTTCGGCGCTGCGGCGCAAGCTACTGCGTCGCCGCAGGCCACTACTGCGCCAGCCGCGGCCGCGAGGCAACCAGCCAAACTCGACCCTGCAGGAGAAGGAGACACTGTAAAGCTTTCCGATGGGGCACATGTCCGGCTTTTGAAAACGCTGGGCCAGACGGTCGCAGAAATCGCGGTCAACACCGCCCTATCCACTCAAACTGTGAACAGCTACTTGGGGATCACGCAGGCACCATCAACGGTTGCCACAAGCGGTAAGTAGCCCCAGATCCGCTGGTCTTGGCGGGCGTCGAATAAGCGGATGAGGTCGGCCTCGGGGGAGGACTGATCTCACTTCGCGCCCGCCGCGGCCTTGGTTTCCATCCTCTCAAAGACATCTTCCGCCCGTCGCAGAGCCTCCTGCACGTTCTCGCAAATGTTGTCGCGTCCAATCACGTCTTCGAATTCAGCCTTCCGGATGAGTTGTGCGGGCTGCTCCCGGGCACCACACAGAATCAACGTCCGACTAGAGGCGTGCAGTTCCCGCGCCACTTCCTCCAGCGCGTATAACCCGGTCGCATCGATCGCGGTCATGTTGCGCAACCGCAAAATCACCACCGGCGGCAATTCATGGATTCTCTCCATGATCACAGAAACTTTATCCGTCGCCCCGAACAGGAACGGCCCGTGAATGCGGAAAATGGTGGCGTAGTACGGAATGTCCTTGTCCTGCAGGATGTGCACACGGCCATCTTCGACGTAGTCGTCGGTGACTCGAGATACGGTCGTAGTGTTTGCCACCCGGCCAATAAACAGCAGCGCCGCCAGAATCATTCCGGCCTCGACCGCGACCGTGAGGTCGGCAAATACGGTAAGCGCAAATGTAACCAGCCAGATGCTGATGTCGGTCTTGGTCAACTTCAGCAGCTGCGGGATCTCCCGCCATTCGCCCATGTTGTAGGCAACGACCATCAGAATTCCCGCCAGCGCCGCCATGGGAATATAGCTGGTCAGAGGGGCGGCGAACAGCAGCACGCAAACCAAAGTCAGCGCGTGAATTATTCCCGCAACTGGCGTCTTAGCGCCAGCGCGGATATTGGTCGCAGTACGCGCGATGGCACCTGTGGCGGGCAGCCCGCCAAACATGGGTGAAACAATGTTGGCGACGCCCTGTGCCATCAGTTCGACGTTGGGATTGTGATGGTCATTGCTCATGCGGTCCGCCACCACGGCTGACATCAAAGACTCAATCGCGCCCAGCATCGCGACCGTGAACGCGGGACCAAGCAGCCCGTGAATCAGATCAGTGCGGAAGTGCGGAATGGCGAAGTGAGGCAGCCCGCTTGGAATTCCGCCGAAGCGAGTTCCAATGGTTTCGACCGGCAGTTTGAGTGCGACCACCGCGACCGTGCCAGCGATCATCGCCACGATCGGTCCAGGAATGCGGTTCGAAACTGCGCGGCATGCCAATAGCGCTACCAGGGTCCCGATGCCGAGAGCTGTCGCCGCGTACGACAGAGTGTGGAAATTGGCTGCGATGGTTTCCATGCGCAGCCAGAACACTCCCGGAATCTTCTCGATCTTCAATCCAAAGAGATCTTTGATCTGAGTGCTGGCAATCAGAACCGCGATTCCATTGGTGAAACCGATCACGATGGGCCGGGGAATAAACTTCACCGCCGTGCCCATGCCCGTCACCCCAAGAACGATAAGCAGAACGCCGGCCATCATCGTGCACATGAACAACCCGTCAACGCCGTGCACGGCGACAATTCCTGCTACCACTACCACAAATGCGCCTGTCGGTCCGCCAATCTGGGTCCTGGATCCCCCTAAGGCAGAAATCAGGAACCCGGTTACTACCGCGCAATAAATTCCCGCCTGCGGCGAAAGCCCGGATGCAATCGAAAACGCCATCGCCAATGGCAGCGCAACCAATCCGACCGTCACCCCTGCGACAAAATCATGGAGGAAATTGTTCAGGTTGTAATCACGGAGGCTGAGAATGGACGCGGGCAGCCAGCGATCTTCCAAGGTTGCAGTCAGTGAGTTTGTGGCCAGAAGGCACGCTCCATCAACGGTTGATTATGACAGTCGCATACTCCCGGGTTCAATGAATTGCGCGGCACGGAGGTGCTGGGACGCTTCTACTTTGGTGCAGCAGGAGCGGCGTGGGAAAGATCCACGTGGGGACGGGTGACCGCCCATCCCGGCGAAGCGACGCTCATTCGTAGTCATCCCCAGGAGAGCGAGGGATCTGCAGTCTGGTCGAAGCCCAAGAAAAAGTGGTAGCCAAGCCTTTCGTGGACGATTTAGAACAAATTCCACAAGAACTGGTTATACACATCGTGGTGATACTGCACTTCGGGAGCCTTGACGAATGTTCCCAGCAGCCGCGGACAGCGATCGGCTGAGGCCTGCTTCAAGTCCGCGTACCGAGCCTTTACATCTTCGCCCAGCAGTTTCGTCGTCCAATCCGCATTGCGGAAGTTCGCTAGCGCGTCATAAATGTTATCTGGCAAGTAGCGCTGCGCCTGACGAAGGTTCTTGATCTTCGCTGTATCGCCATCGAGGCCCGTCTTGAAGATCGAATGCATGACCAAATAAGGATTCGCGTCCGGGGCGACCGAGCGGACTTCCACACGCATGCTCTTTTCGTTGCCGATCGGAATGCGAATCATCGAGCCGCGATCGGTGGGCGATGCCTTGATCTGGTTCGGCGCCTCAAAGTGCGGGTCCAGGCGGCGGTAGGAATTGACGCTGGGATTTAGCAGCAGGCAAAGATCATTCCCGTGGGTGAGAATGCGATCGATAAACTCCCAGCCCATTTTACTGAGCTTTTCCTCGCCCTTCGCATCCCAAAACAAATTCTTGCCGCCTTTGCTGATCGAGACATTGGTATGCATGCCGCTGCCGTTCACACCCACCACGGGCTTGGGCAAAAACGACGCAGTGCAACCCATCTTGGTTGCGACCTGGCGGCAGATCAGCTTGTAAAGTTGAATCTGATCGGCCGCAGCCACCACTTCCCCGTAGCCGTAGTTGATCTCGAACTGTGAGGGCGCAACTTCAGGGTGATCTTTTTCATTCTGGAAACCCATCGAGCGCTGGACTTCCGCCGTGGTATCGATGAAAGTGCGCAGCACATCGCCGGGCAGCGAATGATAGTAACCACCAGTGTTGACGTACTCGAACTTCCCAGTTTCGTGATATCGCCGCTCCGCGTCCGGCCCCTGAAACAGGAAACCTTCGATTTCGTTAGCCGCGTTGAGCGTGTAACCATGTTTCTTGTATAGTCCCTCGGCATAGGTCTTGAGGATTCCGCGAATGTCCGCACTGTAAGGCGTGCCGCCTTTATCGATTACATCGCCGAACACCAGCACCTTGCCGGGCCCGAACACATCGGCTGGCCCCCAGTAAAAGGCGCTCCAGTCGATGCCCAGGCGAAGGTCGCTCTCCCGCTGCGCGGTAAATCCGCGAATCGAAGATCCATCAAACGTGAGATTGTCCCAGCTCTTGATGAGAAACTTCTTGTCGTAATCCAGCATGTGCAGACGACCTTCGAGGTCGCTGAACAGCACGGTCACGGCCTTGATCCGTTTTTCCTCGGTCAGGTATTCAATGCGCTCTTCCTGAATCTTATGGATGGCAACACGATTCCTGCGCTGCTCCTTCGCATTCAAATTCATCTCTTCCAGTTCGTCGTACGGAATCGCCAGGAAATTTCGCAGTTCAGTCGGCATGGATCTCCTTAAATAAGTTCGGCAACAGAACTCAAGTGCGTTTCGGGGGATGATCAGAACTTGGTAGGGTATCGCGGAGCACCACCCACTGCCAATCAAAAAAGCTTATGAGACAAATTAAAGGAATCTATTTGTCTCCTTGGCCATGACTCTTGTGGAAATGTATTAACTTCGATCTTCGCGGTATCATGATCGTCGGTGAGTCGTTTTCCACAAATCGCATTCGCGGTTCTGCTCGGATTAGTGCTCGCGGGATGTGGCGGCAATAGTAACAACCAAATGATGAACGGTGGGAACACGCCACCGGCTCCTTCCAACAGTCCGTTCTGGGCGCAGTGGGGAGCAAATTCCCAGCATTCCGGCATGGTTGCGGTGGCTGGACAAAATCTCGGCCACCAACTGGCAGACATTGTTTACGATCCCTTCACTATGCAGGAGCAGGCCGAGAATGACCCGGTGATCGGCGAGGCTGGACTGCTGGCACACTACCAAGCACCCCTGATTGACGGCAACGACGTCTACATGGTCAACGAGAGTGGCACCTACACTTCATGCACTCCCGCCGGCGCGTGGGCCCAATCTCCATTTCCCGCCTGCGGACCGAACGCCTGGAACTCGAAGATATGGGGCGAAACCCGCTCCACCTGGGAGAGCGGTAAGCTGGTTCAGATCTGGACCTACAACAGCGACTGGAAACCGGAACCGAGCGGCCTCGGCTTGTTTGGCTGGGAACCGGTGTTTCATCCCGCCGACGTGAAGCAGTACCTTTATGTCCCCGGCGCCGGCGGGACTCTGTGGAAGATAAACAAGCTGGACGGATCGGTGGCGTCGCACATCAATCCATTTAGCGGTACCTCTATCGTCGCGCAGAACACATACGTCTCAAGCCCGGTTGTGGCCGACACCAGCGGAAATATCTTTTACAACGTCGTACAGCTCGCCGATCCCTCCCTCGGGGACCCGTGGTTTGCGAATGACGTAGTGGGAGCATGGCTGGTGAAGGTAACCTCGGCTGACGCGGCCAGCACCGTGGCATACGCAACCTTGGTACCGAATGCGCCTCCGGCATCGTCGCAGAATTGTCCCGGCACGTTCTCACTTCTCGCGGACAACGGGGCGTCCTTGCCCTGGCCTCCCAATGCGAATGCAGTCCCTCCGACTGTGGCTTGCGGTTCGCAACGCCCGGGCATAAACCTGGCTCCCGCGATTGCGTCCGACGGTACGATCTACACCGCAAGCCGGGCGCATTTCGATGACGAGGTGGGCTATCTGGTTGCGGTCAACCCGGACCTGACATTGAAATGGACCGCATCGCTACAGAATCTTCTCAACGACGGCTGCGGCGTCCTGCTTCCCATCGGACCAACCAACAGCACACCCAATGCCTGCCGCATCGGCACTACGCAAGGTGTGGACCCAACTACTAATGCGAAAGGCTCGGCGCTGATCGAGGACCAAGGTTCCTCCTCGCCGAGCGTATTGCCAGACGGCTCGATCCTCCTCCCCGCTCTGAGCAATTACAACGGCAGCCGCGGACATCTTTTCAAGTTCGACGCCACCGGGAATTTCCTTGGCGCTTTCGACTTTGGCTGGGATTCGACACCGGCGGTCTATACTCACGACAACACTTACTCCATCGTCCTCAAGGACAATCACTATCCCACGCCACTCTACTGTCACTATCTAAACAATCCAGTCTGCACCCCTGTGCCGGCTGTGTATTACATCACTCAGCTTAGCGCGGATTTGCAGGCCGAATGGAAATTCCAGAGCACTAACACCGAGAGTTGCAGCCGCAACTCCGGCAGCTCACTCAACTGTGTTTCTGACCATCCAAATGGCTTTGAGTGGTGTATCAATGCCCCGGCAATCGATATGAACGGCACAGTTTACGCCAACAGCGAGGACGGGAATCTTTACACCATTCCGCAGGGAAATAATGGGATATTCACCAAACCGCAGCAGTCGATATTCCTGAACCTGGCGATAGGAGCGGCTTATACACCACTTTCGCTCGGCCCGGATGGCAAGATTTACACGGAGAATGACGGCCACATGTTCGTGGTCGGCAATTAGTCTGTAGTGACGGTGTACAGACAGCGCATCGCCGGTCCAAGCCGACAGGTCTCACATGCCAAACATTATCCTGAGTGATGTTGAAACGCGAGTGTTGGGCTCTCTGGTAGAAAAAGACGTCATCACTCCTGACTACTATCCCCTGTCGCTGAACGCGCTGGTCAACGCGTGCAATCAGAAAAACAATCGCGATCCAGTGATGAATCTCGACGAAGAGGCGGTGCGGCAAGCCCTGAACACTCTCCAGGAAAAACGTCTCGCAGGACCAACCAGCAGCGCCGATAGCCGGGTCACCAAGTACGAGCATCGCCTCCAGGAGGTTTTCAACTTCACTCGCGGCGAGACCGCCATCCTCTGCGTGTTACTGTTGCGCGGCCCCCAAACGCCCGGCGAACTTCGCGGACGCACCGAGCGCATGCACCGCTTCGAAGACCTCACCGAAGTGCAATCCACCATGCAGCACCTTATGCAGCGCGACCCTCCCCTGGCCAGAGTTCTTCCCAGGCAGCCCGGAACCAAAGAGTCCCGCTACAAGCACTTGCTCGCGGGTGATGTGGAGGATAGTAACGATGTGGCGCGGGCGCCCTCGCCCGCGTTTCTCCCCGGCAACTCACACGACACGGATCGCGTGTCGCACTTGGAGAACGAAGTGGCTGATCTTAAGAAAGAAGTTGCCAACCTAAAAGTAGAGTTGGCCAGCTTCCGAAGGCAGTTCGAATAGTCGCTTGTGTGGTCCACTGTCCCCCGGTCATAAACCTTGTGCAGAAGAAAGAACAGGTCCTCTGCTCGTGCATCGCCGAGTAGGTTAAACTAAGGAACTTTCCTCAGGAGGAATTTTTCATATGTCCGAAGCCGCCGTCAGTGGCGCCGATTTCAAGAAACAACTACGCGAGGGTACGCCCAAGCTGGGCCTGTTCCTGAACGCCCACAGCCCCACGGTCGCCGAGCAACTGGCCCACAGCGGCTACGATTGGTTGCTGGTCGACACCCAACACGGCCCCATGGACCACGAGAAACTTTCCGCCATGCTGGCAGCCATCGCCAACGGCGGAGCCAAGTCCATGGTTCGGGTCGGCGGATACGATGATCGCCCGGGCATTCAGCAAGCCCTCGATCTGGGCGCCGACGGCGTCCTCATTCCCTACATCAACACTGCTGAAGAAGCGCGGCAAGCCGTGAGTTGCAACAAATATCCCACCACCGGCACGCGCTCGGTGTACTTTCCCCAGCGCAGCATGAACAAGGCCGGCCTGCTTGGCTACGCCGGCAACGCCAACAAGAACCTCATCGTTGCTCTTCAGGTGGAGACCGCTTCCTGCATCGAGAACATGGCCGAGGTCGCGGCCGTACCCGGCGTGGATATCCTGTTCCTCGGCCAGAACGATCTGTGCATGTCGATGGGTCTCTACGAGAAATACGAATTCCCCCACATGTACACGTCACCGGAGCTAGGCGCGGCTACACAGAAACTCGTCGAGCAAGCCCGCAAGAACAAAGTCATTCTCGGACTCTTCCTCTTCGGCACCGCTCGCGTGGGCGAATTCCTGGAAAAAGGATTCACCTTCATCAGCGTCGGCAACGACCTGCACCACCTCCTGACCCAGGCGGGTGCCTATGTCAACGACGTGGAAAAGACGGCCGCAGAAAAAGGCAAACCCTGGAAGCGGCGTGCAACCGCGCTTTTCTAGGAGTTCCGACAATCATAGCAGCGGCGGTACCCAACCTTTCCACGCTTTCCTGATCATGCCATTGGAATGCCTTGCACGACCAGCAAGGCATTTCTGCGCGTATAATCCGCATGAAATCAAATCGAACTGTCCAGGACCCCGGAGGACGAATATGAGTCGCACTTTGCAAACCGCGGGCGGAATGGCTTTCGCTCTCCTTGCTTTTTGCGTGGGGACGTTCTTCTTGTTACTCGAGCCAACTACAGCCTCGCCGCAACCACAGAGCGCAGTCCCGTCGGCTTCGCCGGACCCGCGTTTGCAGCATGCGTACCGGTTTCAGGAAGGCGGATGGACTTATGTCCACCTTGAGGGTTCTCCCGAGCACATCGGTTTCCAACACGGTTACCTGTTAGCGCGCGAGATTGCCGATGCTTTCGAGGCAGTCAAACTGGACGATACCCACACCACGAAGCGCGACTGGGAGTTTTTCAGAAAAGCCGCGCGCGAAATGCTGTGGCCGAAAATCGATGCGGAATACCAGCGGGAGCTCACCGGGATCGTCGAAGGACTCAAAGCCCAAGGCGTTCCCATGGATGTGGACGATCTGGTTGCGCTCAACGCCTTCGAAGAACTTCCCGGTTACTACGTGCCATGGTTAAACCAGCAGGAACACGTCGCTGGAGCGCCGCGGCTGACGAGTCCGGGCAATTGCAGTGCGTTCATCGCTACCGGGAGTTACACGCGGGACCACAAGATCGTAATTGCGCACAACAACTGGACCAGCTACCTTGTGGGGTCCCGCTGGGTCATCGTCTTCGACATTGTTCCTGAACACGGAAACCGCATTTTGATGGATGGATTTCCCGGAGTCATTACCAGCGACGATGACTTCGGTGTGAACTCCGCCGGAATCATGGTGGCGGAAACCACGATCACCCAATTCGTCGGCTGGGATCCCCTGGGCAAGCCGGAGTTTGTGCGCTCGCGCAAGGCCCTGCAGTACGCTAATTCCATTGACGACTACGCCCGCATCATTCGGGAAGGAAACAACGGCGGTTATGCCAATGACTGGCTGATCGGAGACCGCAAGACGGGCGAGATCGGATATCTTGAGCTGGGCCTGAAACACACACCAATGTGGCGGACGAAAGATGGATATTTTGTGAGTTCAAATTTTGCCCGCGATCCCGCAGTTATCCGAGACGAGACCTCTGGCTTCGATCCGAAAAATGCGTCTACTTCGCCCAATGCTCGCCGTGTCCGATGGGAGCAACTCATCAAGCAATCCAAAGGACAAATTGATGTGAGCATGGCGGAGAGCTTTATGGCCGACCATTTGGATAGCTTCGAAAAGAAGGAGCAGCCTGACGAGCGCAGCTTGTGCGGTCACGTCGACACGTCGTCGAGGGGTGTAAAAATTTGGGAATGGGGATCGTACTACCCAGGCGGCGCAGTCCAAGGGAAGGCGACGGACAGCAGTCTGGCTGAGCGCATGAGTTTTCAGGCGCGGGCGGGACATCCTTGCGGCCAGGATTTCATAGCCAAGGATTTCTTGAACGCGCACCCCGACTATTCCTGGGAAGCGCCTGTGCTTCGTGACATGAAGTCGGGTCCGTGGACGTTGTTCCATGCTGGACAGCGCGGGGGCCAGTGATTCTAGGTCGTTATGCGTCGATCAGCTCTGGACTTCGTTTGTGCCAGTCTGTGGCTTGTTCATAGGCATGCGCCAGCTGCAGAACTCTGTCTTCTCTCCAGTGCGGGCCGATGATCTGAAGTCCGATGGGAAGACCTGCGTGGGTGAATCCGCACGGAACCGAGATCGCTGGTATTCCCCATACATTTACCGGGCGGGTATTGCGGAGCAGCAACAGCTCGCGCCGGCGGAGGAGATCCGGATTCTGCTTCAGCTCATCAATCGCAGGCGCGGGAACCGGTGTGGTTGGGGTTACGAGGACGTCTACGTCTTCAAACAGTTTGCGTATCTCGCGGCGGATTTGTTCCTGCTCGCGACGCCGCTGCTCAATCTCCGCGCCGCTGATGTCCTCGCCCCTGCGGATGCGGCGTAGCGTTTCCGGCTGGTACAGTTCGGGACATCGGGAGACAAAGTCGGCGTGATAAGCGTACGACTCCGCGGTCTGCAGCGTTCGGTCGGTGGGAATGTCAACCTGGATCTCGAGAAGATCGCAGGGAAGAGTTCTCAGTAGGCCGAGCGCCTGCTCCACTGCAGAAGCAACTTCCAGATCGAGATCTTCATAAAAGAATTTCCGCGGAACGCCAATCCTCATCGGACTCGCTCCATCGCGGAGAGCTTCCATGTAGTCAGGGACCTCCGTGTCGACGCTGTTCACGTCTTTCGCGTCATAGCCTGCGATCGCCTTCAACATCGCTGCGGCGTCTGAAACCGTGCGCGCGATCGGACCAATATGATCGAGCGACAACGAAAGCGGAATCACACCACGAACGCTGATGCGTCCATACGTGGGCTTTAGGCCGACGATTCCGCACAAGGCTGCAGGTTCGCGAACGGAGCCGGCAGTATCCGTCCCGATGGCGCCGTAACAGAGTCCCGCAGCCACAGACGCGGCTGAGCCTCCTGACGAACCCCCAGTAATGTGCGCAGGATCCCACGGATTGTGAACTTCCCCGTAGTAGCTGATCATCGAGCTACCACCGTAGGCGAATTCATGCAGGTTCTGTTTCCCCAACAGGATCGCTCCAGCATGTTTCAGTCGCCGAACGACTTCAGCATCCTCTGACGGCACTCGATCCTTGAACAAAGCACTGGCGGCGGTGGTGCGTATGCCGGCCGTATCGATCAGATCTTTCATCGCCAGGGGAACCCCATGCAGCGGCCCGCGCCAGTTCCCGCGCAAGATTTCAGCCTCGGCAGCGCGTGCCTGCACGAGAGCCAACTCCCCGGTTACGGTGATAAAGGCATTCAGCGCGGGGTTGAGCCTTTCGATCTGCGCCAGGCATCTCTTCGTCAACTCCACGGGCGACAGCTCCCGTTTACGCAACAACTCGCTGATCTCCACTATGGATGTGAGCACGTTTCTTCTTCCTGATGCGAACTACCATCCCTGAACCAATTATCTGATGTCGTTCTTGCATTGTTCAAAAAAGCCTATAATCTTTATTTTGCTTTTGGGGGAGGTGCAAGAATTACGCCATGGCACAGATGACTGCAACTCCCGTTTCGACGCATGCGTTCCTTCTCGATGGTAAATGGATAGAGGATGGCGACCCGGTCGAGATTCGATCCCCTTACGATGCTAGCGTTGTTGGCCGTGTGTTTCAGGGAAGGCGCGAGCATGCGGAGGCGGCCATCGCTGCAGCCGTCAAGGCCTTCGGTACCACGCGACGCCTGCCGGCGTTTGAGCGGCAGCGCGTGCTGCGCAGGGTGGCGGAGAGTATCGCTCAGCGCAAGGAAGAGTTTGCTCACACTTTGGCGCAGGAAGCAGGTAAGCCGATTAAGGCGGCACGGAGTGAAGTCGAACGATCTGTTTTCACATTCTCGGTGGCCGCCGAGGAGAGCACGCGCATCTATGGTGAATATCTGCCTTTGGATTGGCAGGAATTTACTGTGGGACGCTGGGGAATTGTCCGCCGTTTTCCTCTGGGACCGATTGCCGGAATCACGCCATTCAATTTTCCACTCAATCTGGTCGCCCACAAGGTAGCCCCGGCGATCGCGAGTGGCTGCACCATGGTATTGAAACCCGCTCCCGAGACGCCGCTGACAGCATTGCTTATGGCTGAGGCGGTGCAGCAGGCTGGCTGGCCGGACGGCGCCCTGAACGTTCTTCCACTCTCCAATGAGGACGCAGGACTGCTGGTGACCGACGAGCGTTTGAAACTGATCAGCTTCACGGGCAGCGCGGCGGTCGGCTGGGAAATCAAGCGTCGAGCTGGCAAAAAGAAGGTTGCGCTGGAACTGGGCGGGAACGCAGGGGTCATCGTTCACAGCGACGCCGATCTGACCTACGCCGCCGAGCGTTGCGTGACCGGGGGCTTTGCCTATGCTGGGCAATCTTGTATTTCGGTGCAGCGCATCCTGGTGGAGCGGTCGGTCTTGGAAAGATTTACCGACCTTTTTGTCACGGGGGTCAAAAAACTGCAGACAGGAGATCCGCTGTTGGAGTCAACAGACGTGGGTCCGCTAATTCGTGAGAGCGATGCCGTCCGCGCCAGTGACTGGGTACAGGATGCGGTGCGTGGCGGCGCTAAATTGCTTTGTGGTGGACAACGCAAGGGGTCAGTCATCGAGCCAACCGTTCTGACCGGAACCCGCCCAGAGATGAAGGTAAATTGCCAGGAAATTTTTGCTCCCGTTGTCACCATCGAGTCATACAACGAATTTTCCGATGCCTTGAAACAAATTAACAATTCTCCTTATGGGTTGCAGGCGGGAATATTCACGCGGGATGCCAAGCTGCTGTTCAGTGCCTACGAAGAACTCGAAGTGGGCGCCCTAATCGCCGGAGATGTGCCGACGTTCCGAATTGATCACATGCCATACGGAGGTATTAAGGAGTCGGGACTAGGGCGCGAAGGCTTACGCTATGCGATTGAGGAAATGACTGAACCAAAGTTGTTAGTGATGAACCTGCGGTAGGTCCGTTCGGTTGTCAGCATAGTGGCGAGATGTATCGGTCCGATAAAACTTCAAAGTTGAGCGGCAGACGCGGCAAGCATTGTGCGATTTTGCTAGAATTTCGTGGCACGTTTTTCCGCTGCGAATAATTTTCGTTCACTTTGTTGGGCATCAAATTGTGGTGGGCAATCACTGGTCGGCACGAACTGCTATAATCGCAAGTTTTTATGTATGACGTCACAGCTGCTTGTGACTGCGTGTTCCAAAAAAGGTCGCATTAGACTGGGGATGGAGGTCGACCTCCCTGCTGCACTGAAAGTTCTGATCGATGCAGATTTTTCATCGCAGTACGAACACAATCTCCCGCGCCACGATTTATGGGGCGGTATTCCTGGTCGCGGCATTGCTGTGGGCGGTGCTCGAACTGCAAAGGTCGCCCTACATCACCTACGCCAAGGTGGTGCGGCCACAACCCGTTCCCTTTAGCCATCAGCACCACGTCGGCGGGTTAGGCATCGACTGCCGTTATTGCCATACTTCGGTTGAGAAATCTCCCTTCGCCGGGATTCCTCCAACCAAGACCTGTATGAATTGCCACTCCCAAATCTGGACGGGCGCGCCGCTGCTCGAGCCTGTACGCGAGAGCTTTCGCACCGGCAAGTCCCTGATATGGACTCGGGTCAACGACCTCCCGGATTTCGTTTATTTCGATCACAGCATTCATATCAACAAGGGCGTGGGTTGCAACACCTGCCACGGCCCCGTGGACAGGATGCCGTTGATGTTCAACTACGCTTCGCTGCAAATGGAGTGGTGTCTGGAATGCCACCGAGCGCCAGAGAAAAATCTGCGGCCTCGCGACCAGGTGTTCAATATGCGCTACGAACAGCCCTCAACCGACAAGCCCGTGTTGCTGGATGGCAAGGTCTACACTGACCAGCTTTCGCTGGGCACCGATTTGGTGAGGAAATACAATTTGCGGACGGTGACGGACATTACGAGTTGTTCGACGTGTCACCGGTGAGGCTCGAAAAATAATGGAAGACGCCCGGTCTCCAACGAAACACAGAAGTTTTGAACAAGAATGAAGAAGGACGAAAAGAACGGCATGCAGCACCGCGAGGACATTTGTCCTAGCAAGAAGGACAAGCTTGACCTCAAAACGGCTCGCGCCCAAATCGCCGAGACCAAAGGACCGGAATATTGGCGCAGCCTGGAAGAACTCGCGGGCAGCGTCGAGTTTCAGGAGATGCTGCATCGCGAGTTTCCGAAAGGCGCCTCGGAATGGCTGGATGCAGTTTCGCGCCGTGGGTTCCTCAAGCTAATGGGGGCTTCGCTGGCAATGGCAGGTATGACTGCCTGCACCAAGCAACCGCTGGAGCCGATCGTTCCCTATGTGCGGCAGCCGGAAGCGGTGATTCCTGGCCTTCCGATGTTCTATGCCACGGCTTTCACTTTGGGCGGATACGCCAGTCCGATCCTGGTCGAAAGCCATCTCTATCGTCCGACTAAAATCGAAGGCAATGAGCAGCATCCCGCCAGTCTTGGTGGAACCGACGTGTTCGCGCAGGCGTCAATCCTCGGAATGTATGATCCCGATCGCTCCCAGACCATTGCGTATTTGGGCGACGTACGAACCTGGGGAGGATTTCTGGAAGCGATCCGTGGACCGCTCAGCGCGCAGAAGCCTGTGCAGGGAGCGGGCATCCGAATCTTGACGCGGACGGTCTCTTCGCCCGCGCTTGCCGATCAGTTGCAGTCCGTGCTCAAACTGTATCCGCAAGCGAGGTGGCATGTTTATGAGCCGGTGAATCGCGACAATGTGCTCGAGGGCGCGAAGATGGCTTTCGGCCAGCCGGTGGAAACACAGTATCGGCTGGAAAATGCCGACGTGATTGTCTCGCTCGACGCCGATTTCTTGTACCCAGGATTTCCGGGAAGTACGCGCTATATTCATGACTTCGCCAAGCGGCGCAATCCTGAAACCGGCAATATGAGCCGGCTTTATGTGGTCGAGAGCACGATGAGCTCAACCGGCGCGAAGGCAGATCATCGCTTCCCGGTGCGATCGATCAACATTGAAGTGTTCGCGAGGGCGCTCGGGTCTGCGCTCGGAATGAATTCCGGCGGCGATGGGATCCTGGATAGAGAGCAGGCGAAATACGTCGCTGCAATCGCTCAGGACCTGCAGAACCATCGCGGCTCTGGCGTCGTCATCACCGGCGATCACCAGCCACCAATTGTGCACGCTCTTGCGCATGCCATGAACCAGTCGCTGGGCAATATTGGCAAGACCGTGATTTACACCGATCCCGTCGACGCAAACCCGGTTAACCAATTCGAATCCATCAAGGATCTCGTCGCCGACATGCGCGCCGGCAGAGTGGACATGCTGTTCATCCTGGGCGGAAATCCCGCTTACGATGCGCCCGCCGACTTGAACTTCGCTGATGCGCTCAAAAACACGAATATTCCGATGCGCGTGCATCTCGGCCTCTATCAGGACGAAACCGCGGAACTCTGCCAATGGCATGTGAACGAGGCGCATTACCTCGAATCATGGGGCGATACTCGTGCGTACGACGGCACTGTGAGCATCGTGCAGCCCCTGATTGCTCCGCTCTATGGTGGCAAGAGCGCTCATGAACTCACGGCGCTGTTGGCAGGTCAATCCGAAGCCACAGGCCACGAAGTTGTTCAGGGCTACTGGCAAAAACAACACTCCGGCACGGACTTCGATACCTTCTGGCGGAAATCACTGCACGACGGATGGATCGAAGGAACCGCGTTTGCCCCGAAGTCCATTAGTTTGAAATCCGCGGCGTTCCCCGCCTCTCCGGCCAGGGATGAAAAATCCATCGAGATCAACTTCCGCCGCGATCCTTCCGTTTACGACGGCTGCTTTGCCAACAACGGCTGGTTGCAGGAACTGCCCAAGCCGATGTCCAAGATGACATGGGACAATCCCGTGTTGATCGGCCCAGACATGGCAGCACGGATCGGGCTGAAGACCGAAGATCTGGTCGAACTTGAACTAAATGGCAAGAAGGTCACCGCTCCAATCTGGATTCAGGCTGGTCATCCCGACAACTCTGTCACCGTGTTTCTGGGCTACGGCCGCAGGCGCGCGGGCCGTGCTGGAACAGGCGCAGGCTTCGACATGTACCAACTTCGTTACAGCGCGACGCCATGGTTCACTACCGGCGTAAATATCGCCAAGTCTGGTGGAACCTACAAGCTGGCTACAACTCAGGGTTACCAGACGATGGACACGCCGGAAGGCGCGCGGCCGCAGGTGCGGTCGGCGAGCCTCGACGAGTACCGCAAGGAACCAGACTTCGCCAAGGAAGATCAACCTCCAGCAGAGCTGACTTTGTACAAACCGTATCCGTACGACAAAGAACTCTACGCGTGGGGCATGGCGATCGATTTGAATGCCTGCGTCGGTTGCAACAACTGCATGGTGGCCTGCCAGTCGGAGAACAATATTGCGGTAGTCGGCAAAGAGCAAGTCGTGCTCGGCCGCCATATGCATTGGCTTCGCGTGGATACCTATTACCAGGGCGACCGCGACAGTCCCAAGGCGTACTTCCAGCCCGTCCCTTGCATGCAATGTGAAAATGCGCCTTGCGAGGTAGTCTGCCCCGTGGGCGCGACCGTGCACAGCACCGAGGGCCTGAATGACATGGTCTACAACCGCTGCGTGGGCACGCGCTACTGTTCGAACAACTGTCCGTACAAAGTACGGCGCTTCAATTTCCTTCTCTTTCAAGATTGGCAGACGCCGCAGCTCAAGATGATGCGCAATCCGGATGTCACCGTGCGCAGCCGCGGCGTCATGGAAAAATGCACCTATTGTATCCAGCGCATCACCCAGCACCGGATCGATTCCGAGCGCGAGGGTCGCGCCATTCATGACGGCGAGTTGCAGACAGCCTGCCAGCAATCTTGCCCGGCCGATGCAATCACTTTTGGCAATATCAACGATCCCAACAGCCGGGTTTCAAAACTGAAAGCGAACGCGCGCAACTATGGTTTGTTGGCCGAACTCAACACCCGGCCGCGAACCACGTATCTGGCTGAGATTCGCAACCCCAATCCTGAGTTGGAAAGCTAAATGGACGATCAGAGACAACCAGTGACGCTCGGCGAAGGAGCACCAGTAATTGAACCTGGATACACCTTCGCTTCGGTCACCGACAAGATCAGCTCGATTGTCCTCACGCGTCCTACTTCCAACGGTTGGTTCTTAGGCTTTGGCATCGCTTTTCTGCTTACGATGATGATGTTGTTCGCCGTGGGATATTTGTTCGTTCGCGGCGTCGGCATTTGGGGCGTCACGATCCCCATCGGCTGGGGCTTCGCCATTGTGAACTTCGTGTGGTGGATTGGAATCGGACACGCGGGCACGCTGATCTCGGCCATCCTGCTGTTGCTGCGACAATCCTGGCGCAATTCCATTAACCGGTTTGCCGAAGCCATGACGCTATTCGCGGTGTCCGCTGCTGGCCTTTTTCCGCTGATTCACGTAGGCCGCCCGTGGCTTGCGTACTGGCTTTTTCCTTATCCCAACACCATGAAGGTGTGGCCGCAGTTCCGCAGCCCGCTAGTGTGGGACGTCTTTGCTGTTTCCACCTACGCGACAATTTCCTTATTGTTCTGGTTCATTGGCCTGGTCCCGGACCTGGCCACGCTGCGAGATCGCTCGACCAACCGCGCCGCGCAAATTATCTACGGAATGTTGGCGCTGGGCTGGCGCGGTTCCGCGCGGCACTGGCATCGCTACGAGACCGCTTACTTGCTGCTCGCTGGACTCGCCACTCCCCTGGTGTTGTCAGTTCACACCGTGGTTAGTTTCGACTTCGCCGTTGCTATCGTCCCAGGCTGGCACACTACGATCTTCCCTCCCTACTTCGTGGCGGGCGCCATTTATTCCGGCTTCGCCATGGTACTGATGCTGGCGATTCCGATCCGCAAGGTCTATGGCCTTGAGGATTTCATCACCGAACGCCATTTGCAGAACTCTGCAAAAGTCATGTTGGCGACCGGCCTGATTGTGGCTTACGGCTATGCCATTGAGGCGTTCATGGGCTGGTATAGCGGAAACCGTTTTGATGCTTTTCTTCTGTGGAACCGCCTGCACGGGCCCTATGCCCCGTGGTATTTGGCGCTGTTGGCCTGCAACATCTTTGTCCCGCAAGTGCTGTGGATTCGGAAACTGCGAACCAGTCCAACTGCCTTGTTCCTTGTATCGGGCGTCATTCTGGTCGGCATGTGGCTGGAGCGATTCATCATCGTCGTGGTCAGCCTGCACCGTGATTTCCTGACGTCTTCGTGGGGCATGTATTACCCAACGCGCTGGGACTGGATGACTTACATTGGCACCATCGGCATGTTCCTGGCGGCGATGTTCCTGTTCGTACGCATCCTACCCATGATCTCGATTTTTGAAATGCGCACCTTGCTGCCGGAGGCGGAGGTGAAGGAATGAAGCAGACTCCGGTTTACGGAATGATGGCCGAGTTTGATTCTGCCACGAACCTGGTAGAAGCAGCTCACCACACGTATGCAGCTGGCTACATGAAGATTGATGCCTACAGCCCGTTTCCGGTCGAAGGCCTGGCAGAGGCAATGGGTTTTCACAAGAACCGCGTCCCGCTGGTTGTGCTGCTTGGGGGATTGATCGGTGGCCTGTCTGGATACGCTCTTCAATACTGGATTTCGGCAGTGAGTTATCCGATCAATGTAGGGGGCAAGCCTTATCATTCGTGGCCGGCATTCATCGTGGTCACTTTCGAGATGACGATTCTATTCGCCGGCATCTCGGCCGTGTTTGGAATGCTGGCGCTGAACGGCCTTCCTATGCCGTACCATCCCGTCTTCAATGTGCCCCGCTTTGCCTTCGCGACCAAGGATCGATTCTTCCTGATTGTGTTTTCTTCCGATCCGAAATACAACCCGAGCGAAACCCGTCGCTTTCTGGAAAGCCTGGGACCGCGATCGATTTCGGAGGTGCCCAGCTAGAGCCATGTTGAGCCTCCGCAAGATTTCACCGTTGGGATTGCTGGCTGTGCTGACGCTCGCAGGATGCCGTCAGGATATGCAAGACCAACCGCGCTTCAAGCCGCTGGCCGAGAGCGACTTCTATACTGACTTGCGCTCCGCACGACCTCCGGTCGAAGGCACGGTGGCGCGCGGGCAGTTGCATGAAGATTCGTATCTCTACACTGGCAAATTCGGAAATAATCCCGGCGACTATCTCCCGTTCCCTGTGACCGACGATGTGCTGGCCCGCGGCCGTGAGCGCTTCAATATTTACTGTGCTCCCTGCCACTCCCGCACGGGCGATGGCAATGGGATGATCGTCCAGCGCGGTTTCCGGGCGCCGCCGTCTTATCACACGGAACGCTTGCGGAAGGCGCCGCTCGGATACTTCTTTGACGTAATGACCAACGGATTTGGCGCGATGTCGGAGTATGCATCGCAAATTTCGCCTCGGGATCGCTGGTGCATCGTGGCTTATATCCGAGCCTTGCAGTTGAGCCAGGAAGCGACCATGAACGACGTTCCATCAGGACAAAAAGTGCCGTCGGAGGCACCCGTGTTCCGCGGCGATCCGGGTTCTGGCGCAACCTTGCCCGAACTTCAATCCGGTTCGGGTGAAGAAAAAGAAGGAGAACCGAAATGAGCGCGGCGCATGCCAACAAACTGGACCTGATGGCGCCGCCGGTGGTCAAAACCATTCAAAGGCGGTCCCTCGTCATCGGTCTGATTTTCGCCGTGATCTCCGTGCTCCTGGCGTTCCTTCGTCCCGATGAGTTTTTCCGCGCTTACCTCCTCGGCTACATGGCCTGGCTCGGCGTGGCGCTCGGATCCATGGCGATTCTCATGATCCGGCATCTCACCGGCGGCGGATGGGGAATGGTGATCCGCAGAATTTTGGGCGCAGCAATGCGGTGCTTGCCACTGATGGCAGTGCTGTTTGTTCCGATCCTGTTTGGACTTCCAAAACTCTACGTTTGGGCGCGGCCTCTGGATTCCATCGCGGACCAACATTTTCGTGAACACTTGCAGGAGCTGACCAAGTCTTACCTGAATGTCCACGGATTCATCATTCGCGCCGTGATTTACCTGGCGATCTGGAACCTGCTCTCGTTCCTGCTCACCAAGTGGTCGAAGGAACAGGACAGTCCTCCGTCGCGAGACAACAGTCCGCGCTTCAAGGCAGTGAGCGGACCGGGACTGATTCTTTACGCATTTACGATTTCGTTTGCCGCCATCGACTGGGTAATGTCCATAGACCCAAGTTGGATTTCCACGATCTATGGATTGTTGATCCTCATCGGCGAACTTCTTTCGGCGATGTGTTTCGCCGTCGTCGTGGAGCGGATTCTGGTGAACTATAAGCCGATGTCGGAACTGTTGAAACCTGATTTCGTCCATGACCACGGCAAGTGGATGTTGACTTTCACCATGGTGTGGGCCTACTTCGCCTTCTCACAGTGGCTCATTATCTGGGCGGGAAACTTGCCGGAAGAAATCACCTGGTACATGAGGCGGTTGAACGGCGGCTGGGGATTCATTGGGTTGTTTCTCGTGGTATTCCAGTTTGCCGTTCCTTTCGTGCTCTTGCTTTCGCGTCCATTTAAACGCGACATACGCCGGTTGGTCTGGCTCGCAGCTTGGATCATGCTCATGCGCTACCTGGATCTCTTCTGGATCATCGAGCCCAATTTCTCAAAAACATTGAGCCTGACGTTGGCAGACGTCGTTGTCCCCATTGCCATTGGCGGATTTTGGCTGGCTTACTTCTTCCGCAATTTGAGTTCTCTGCCGCTTCTGCCCGCGTATGACGTCTTCGCGAACGAAGTACTGGAACCAGCACATGAGTGAAGAGACCAAACACGGACACGCGGAAGAGGGCTTCGAGCAGCAAGACCTAAGCGCTCAGGGAATATACGCGTTCCTGATCAGCTTGATCGTGGGAGGAGTGCTGGTTTATCTCGTGGTTTTGGGCTTGTACAAATTCATGGACGCGCGCCAGAGAGCGCGCCAGCCTCAACAGAGCCCACTGGTCCAGCAGGTGGACACCAACACGCGTATCGTCTCACCGGACGAGATCAAGAAGTTTCCCGAACCGCGTTTGGAGCGCAACGAGCGAGTTGAGATTAACGATTTCCGTCTCACGGAAGAGCAAACATTAAACAGTTATGGCTGGGTCGACGAAAAGGCCGGAGTAGTACGCATCCCGATCGAGCGAGCAATGCAGTTGGTAGCGCAACGCGGATTGCCGACCACACCGAAAGCTGGAACGATTCCGCCGTCTGCGGTAAGTGTTGCGAATCAAGCCGCGCAGCGTTCGGACACCAGCGGTACGTCGTCTCAACCTAAGCCGCAAGCGCCGAAGTGATGGAAAGGGACAGAGCAGTGAGCAGCGCAATCGGATCGAGCATTTCGAGGCTGATCGTAGTAACGGCGTTGGCTTCGTGTGTTCTCACACCGCGCGTCTGGGGCCAGGGAATGACGCAGGGCATCCTGTCGCCCCCCGCGAATGTGCGGCCTCCGGGACTGAAGAATGTGGGCATCGAGCAGCGCCTGAACCAACAGATTCCGCCCGCTCTCACATTTCGCGATGAAGCCGGGAAATCGGTCCAGTTGGGAGAGTACTTCGGCAAGAAGCCGATGATTTTGAATCTGGTGTACTACCAGTGTCCGATGTTGTGCGGAGAAGTCTTGAGCGGGTTGGAGAGTGCACTTCGGGTGCTGAAGTTGGACGTGGGAAAAGAATTCGACGTTCTCACAGTGAGTTTCGATCCCAAAGAAACGCCAGAAATGGCATCCGCAAAGAAAGCAGAATACTTGAAGCGTTACGGACGACCCGGAGCTGCACAGGGTTGGCACTTCTTGACTGGACCAACCGCTTCGATCGATGCGCTCACCAGGGCGGCTGGATTCCAGTATCAGTACGATCCCAAGAGCGGCCAGTTTGCCCATGCGACCGCGATCATGGTGCTGACGCCTGAGGGAAAAATCGCCCAATACTACTATGGAGTCGAGTTCGCGCCCAAGGATTTGCGTCTGGGATTGATTCAGGCGTCAGAGAACAAGATCGGCACCGTGGTGGATCAGGTGCTGTTGTACTGCTACCACTACGATCCGGACACCGGGAAATACGGGGCAATTATCAGTCGAGTTCTGCAACTGGCTGCCGGCGCAACGGTGTTGATCCTGGGAACATTTTTAGTGGTGATGTTCCGTATGAGCCCCGCAACCGTAGCACAGCGACCGACGACCAACGACTAATTTATGTTCGATAACTTTCCACTTTGGCCAGTACGCGCCGCCGCTGGAGCCGGCAATGTAGATGCCCTCTACATTTTCCTGGTGGCGCTGTCTGCGTTCATGTGCCTGGCCATATTCACCATGATCCTCGTTTTTGCGACTCAGTATCGTCGCCGGCGAGGAGTCGAAGCAGAGCAGATCGAAGGCTCATCCGCATTGGAAATAACCTGGTCGATCATTCCGCTGGGAATCTTCATGGTCATTTTCCTTTGGGGCGCAGTCATTTATTTCCACGAGCGAACTCCACCCCGGGGCGCCTCCGAAGTTTATGTCGTAGCGAAACAATGGATGTGGAAACTCCAGCACCAGGAGGGTCAGCGCGAGATTAACGAATTGCATGTGCCAGTGGGCCGCGATGTCAGACTGATCATGACCTCGCAGGACGTGATCCACAGTTTTTACGTTCCTGCCTTCCGCATCAAGCAGGACGTGCTGCCGGGACGCTATACAACCGCGTGGTTTCGAGCGACAAAGCCAGGTGTCTATCACCTGTTTTGCTCGCAATACTGCGGTACGATGCATTCCGGCATGATTGGACAAGTGGTGGTCATGGAACCGGCACAATACCAGGCATGGCTCTCGGGCGGCGGCACCACCGGATCACTCGCAGCCAGCGGCGAGAGTCTTTTTCAGCAATTGGGGTGCCCCACCTGCCACCGGGCTGATACTCAAGGCCGCGGACCCAATTTGGTCGGAGTCTTCGGCAAGCCCGTGCAACTGGAAGACGGACGAACGGTCGTCGCCGATGAAAACTACATTCGTGAATCAATCTTGAGTCCTAGTGCCAAAATCGTGAGCGGATTCAAGCCCATCATGCCGGTCTTCCAGGGAATGGTAGGCGAAGAACAGTTGAATGCCTTGGTGGCATACGTCAAGTCGTTGAGCCCAGTTCCGTCGGGGGCAGCAGGTGGACCCAGCCCCGCGCCTGCCGGCACGAAATCGCAAAACCCTTAAGGAATAGCAATGGCTACCGCAGCAATTAGCGCCGAACGCGAACACTACCTGAATAAGGAATACGGCATTGGCTCCTGGCTGTTGACCACGGACCACAAGCGCATCGCGTTGCTGTATTTGATATCGATTACGTTCTTCTTTTTTATTGGTGGATTCTTCGCACTGCTGATCCGACTGGAATTGCTGACGCCAGCGGGCGATCTGGTACAAGCAGATACCTACAATAAGCTCTTCTCCATGCACGGCCAGGTGATGATCTTTTTCTTTCTGATTCCTTCCATCCCCGCCGTGCTGGGGAATTTTCTCGTCCCTTTGATGATCGGGGCCAAAGACCTGGCGTTTCCGCGAATCAATCTGCTGAGCTGGTATCTCTATGCCATTGCCGGCGTCATCTATCTCCATTGCATCGTCACCGGCGGCGTCGATACGGGTTGGACCTTCTACACGCCGTTCAGCACCGCCTTCAGCAATACCAGGGTGATCCAGGCGGGAATCGCAATCTTCATCGCAGGATTCTCGTCAATCCTCACCGGCCTCAATTTTGTGGTCACGATCCATCGCATGCGCGCACCAGGCATGACGTGGTCGCGCCTGCCGCTTTTCATCTGGGCGCATTACGCCACTAGCATCATCCAGTTGCTCGGAACGCCGGTGCTGGCGATTACTCTGCTGCTGGTGGTGTTTGAACGTGCTTTCAATCTGGGCATCTTCGATCCAACTCGCGGCGGCGATCCGCTATTGTTTCAACATCTATTCTGGTTTTATTCTCACCCCGCGGTTTACATCATGATTCTGCCGGCGATGGCGGTGGAGAGCGAAGTCGTCGCATGTTTCACGCGCAAGCGCATCTTCGGCTACAACTTCGTAGCCATGTCCAGCATTGCGATTGCGGTTTTCGGATTTTTGGTCTGGGCCCACCACATGTTTGTGGCTGGCATTTCGCTTTATTCGGCGTTGATCTTCTCAATTCTCAGCTATCTGGTTGCGGTCCCTTCGGCGATCAAAGTGTTCAACTGGACCGCGACCATGTACAAGGGCTCGATTTCTTTCACCACTCCGATGTTGTACGCGTTCGGCTTCATCGGACTTTTCACCATGGGCGGACTGACCGGCCTGTTTCTGGCCTGCCTGGGAATTGACGTGCATGTGCACGACACCTATTTCATCATCGCCCATTTCCACTACATCATGGTCGGCGGCGCCGTGATGGGATATCTTGGCGGGTTGCACTTCTGGTGGCCGAAGATCTCAGGCCGAATGTATCCGGAAGGTTGGGGCAGGTTGGCGGCCTTGCTCGTGTTCGTCGGCTTCAACCTGACATTCTTCCCGCAGTTCATTCTCGGCTACATGGGAATGCCGCGCCGGTACTGGCAATACCCTCCGGAATTCCAGGTGTTGAATGTGCTTTCGACTGCAGGTTCGACGATTCTGGCGGTCGGATATGTTCTGCCCATGGTCTATTTCCTATGGTCCATGCGTTACGGGAAAATCGCGGACGATAACCCGTGGGGCGCGGCCGGTCTGGAGTGGAAGACCTCTTCGCCTCCGCCCACTTTTAATTTTGAAGAAGAGCCAGAAGTGACTTGGGAGGCCTATAACTACGAAGAGATTCCCGCTCCCGCGGAGGTGCAGGTTGAGCGATAGCCCGATCGCGGTCGAGCAGCACGGCCCGGAATTGCTGCACCACTTCGTCGACGCGGAGCAACAACGGGATGCTGCCACTCTCGGCATGTGGCTGTTCCTGGCCACTGAAATCATGTTTTTTGGCGGCATGTTCTGCGCCTACCTGATCTATCGCTTTTGGTACTACAACGAATTCGCCGCCGGCAGCCGCAGCCTCGATATTTACCTGGGCACGATCAACACGGCCGTCCTCATTTGCAGCAGCTTGACGGTGGCGCTTGGCGTGCGCGCAGCGCAGATGGGAAAACGCAAGCTCCTAGTCGTTTTACTGGTGCTGACCATCGTGTTTGGGCTGGCCTTTCTGGGGATCAAAGGCGTCGAGTGGTACAACAAATACGAAGAGCATCACATCCCTGGGCCGTCGTTCAACGTAGACGATCTTGTGAAGGCTTACCCTCAGATTCACATTGACCCACGTCACGAGCAAATTTACTTCTCGCTCTACTTCGCGATGACCGGCTTGCACGCGCTGCACATGATCATCGGAGTTGGGATATTCGTTTTTCTGACCTATTACGCCTGGAAGGGACGTTACACGCCGAAGTACTACACGCCCATCGAAATGGGAGGCCTGTACTGGCACTTTGTGGATATCGTCTGGATTTATCTTTTCCCGTTGCTGTATCTGATCGACCGACATCACTAGGGTGAGCCGCCATGTCTGAACACATAATGTCGAGCAAGTTTTACTACACCATCTGGATCGCCTTGTTAGGTCTGACCGGGATTACGGCTGCGGTTGCCTTTGTCGATCTCGGGCCACTCAACGTGGTCGTAGCGTTGGTCATCGCTACGGTCAAAGCTTTGCTCGTCGTTTTGTTCTTCATGCACGTCAAGTACACCAGTGAAAAACTAACCAAGATCGTAATTGTCTCCGCGATCTTTTGGCTCTTCCTTTTGCTGGCGCTCAGCATGGCCGACTACACCACCCGTCTCTGGACTTGAGGCGAGGCTGCACTGCCCAATGCAGCTTGATTTGGGATATACTCCGCTCTCTGCCAGCCTTTTTACGTAAGACTGAATGGACGAGGTGACCTATGGCCTTCTGCAACTCTTGCGGCACAACCTTGGAAGCGGGCGCCCGATTCTGTCCTAAGTGCGGCGCCGCAATACCACTGGCCGCTGCCATTCCGGCGACGGCTCCCCCTGCCCCCGCCGCGCCCCCTCAGGGAAGCGGTGCACTCAAGATTATCTTGATCGTCGTTGCCGTCATCATCGTGCTTGGCATTCTGGGGATAGGGACGCTGATGTTTGTAGTCCGGCGGATTACCCACAACCGGCATATGGAGAATAAAGACGGCAATGTCCGGGTGGAAACTCCTTTCGGCACTGTCCAGAGCACAAACAATCCCGATGAAGCCGCTCGCAATCTCGGCATCGACTTGTATCCGGGTGCGCACGTGCTGCAGGGAAATTCCGCGACCATCGGCGGAATGCACACCGTTCAGGCAGAATTTGAGAGTGAAGATTCTGCCGATAAAGTGATGGCATTCTACGCAGCGAGGTTCCCCAATGCCAACGTCACGACGAAGGATCAGGATCACTACGCTATCGTCTCCACGGATAAGAAAAACTTGATTACGATCACGATCGAACCGAGAGACGGCAAGACCCGGATCACGATCGCCAATGTGAGCGGCAAGAACGTGACCGGCAGCAGCTCTTCAGATTAGTGCCTCCAGCGCAAATGCAAGGTAACTTCGCCGAGGTCGCCCGCGCTGCCAGATCTGCCGTGGTGGATGCAAGCGGACTAGCCTCCGCCCTGGGCCGCCATCTGCGTGGCGACGTACGCTTCGACGACAGGAGCCGCGCTCTCTACGCCACCGATGGATCCAACTATCGCCAGATTCCCATCGGAGTGGTTCTTCCTCGCGATGTCGATGATGTCGTTGCAACTATCTCTCTGGCTCGTGAATACGGTGCGCCGATCCTTTGCCGGGGCGGCGGGACTTCGCTCGCCGGGCAGTGCTGCAACGTAGCCCTCGTGCTCGATTTCACGAGGTACATGGGCAGCATCCTCGAGATCGATCCGGCGCGGCGCATTGCGCGAGTCCAGCCCGGAGTCGTCCTCGATCGCCTGCGTAACGCTGCCGAAAAACATCATCTGACGTTTGGCCCAGATCCCGCAAGCCACGACCGGTGCACTCTAGGCGGCATGATTGGAAACAACTCTTGCGGCGTGCACTCGGTCATGTCAGGTAAGACAGATGACAACATCGAGGAACTGGAAATTCTCACTTACGATGGCCTGCGCATGAAGGTAGGTCAGACCACCGACTCGGAACTCGAGAAGATCATCTTCGAAGGTGGTCGTCGTGGTGAGATTTATTCGGGACTGAGAAGACTACGGGACACGTACTCCAATCTCATCCGAGAACACTATCCCAATATTCCTCGCCGGGTTTCCGGCTTCAACCTGAATTACCTGCTTCCTGAAAAAGGATTTCAGGTGGCGCGTGCCCTGGTGGGGTCGGAAGGCACCTGCGTCACAATACTCGAAGCCTCGTGCCGACTCGTGGAAAGCCCGCCCGAACGTGTGCTCCTCGTCATCGCCTATTCCGATATTTTCCAATGCGCCGATCACGTGCCGGAAATCATGGCTCACCAACCAATTGGTCTCGAAGGCGTCGACGACTTGCTGGTCGAATTCAGCAGGCGTCAGAGTTTGAACCTGGAGGGACTGGCTCTCTTACCCCCAGGTGGTGGCTGGCTGTTTGCAGAATTCGGCGCGGCAACTGCCGCCGAGGCGCGGTCTAAGGCCGGGGAGCTCATGCGAGCCCTCAGCCACAGTTCAGATCCACCTCAGATGCGGTTGTTCACCGATAGGCAGCAGGCAAAGCGAGTCTGGGAAGTGCGAGAGTCGGCCTTGGGAGCGGTCTCCCACGTGCCAGGCGAACCCCCGGGATGGGAGGGGTGGGAAGATTCGGCCGTCACTCCCGACAGGCTCGGCACCTACTTGCGCAATCTGCGCAAATTGATGAGCGGCTACGGCTACAAAAGCGCTCTCTATGGGCACTTCGGGCACGCCTGCGTACACATGAAGATTAACTTCGACCTGCAGTCCAAAGAAGGCATCGCCAAGTACCGCAAGTTCGCAGAAGAGGCTGCCGACCTGGTCATCAGCTATGGAGGATCGCTTTCCGGCGAACACGGCGACGGGCAAGCACGCGCGGAGTTGTTGCCGAAAATGTTTGGCCCGGAACTGGTGCAGGCTTTCCGTGAGTTCAAAGCGCTATGGGATCCGGACTGGAAAATGAATCCCGGCAAGGTCGTTGAGCCGTACAAGTTGGACGAGAATCTGCGCCTGGGCGCCGATTACAAACCATGGGAGCCAAAGACGCACTTTCAGTTTCCCGAGGATCACGGCAGCTTGGCGAATGCCACACTGCGCTGCGTGGGAGTGGGGAAATGCCGCCACGATGAAGGCGGAGTCATGTGCCCCAGCTTTCGCGTCACTCGCGAGGAGGAACACTCAACCCGAGGCCGGGCCCATCTGCTCTGGGAGATGACCAAGGGAGACATAATTCAGGATGGATGGCGCGACCAGCGCGTGAAGGACTCGCTCGATTTGTGTCTCGCCTGCAAGGGCTGCAAGAGCGACTGCCCCGTCGGCGTCGATGTAGCGACGTACAAAGCGGAGTTTCTGGCGCACTACTACGAAGGACGCAGCCGTCCGCGCAGTGCATACGCCTTCGGGAATATCGACATCTGGGCTAGGCTGGCTTCAAAGGCGCCGGGGCTGATCAATCTGACCACACAACTGCCTTTCCTGCGCGGCATTGCTAAGTTCGTCGCGGGTGTTCCGCGCGGACGCAGCATTCCGGCCTTCGCTCCACAGACGTTTCGCCATTGGTTTAATGGGCGACAGTCTAAGAACTCGGATGGATCACCCGTACTGCTCTGGCCCGACACATTCAATAACTACTTTTTGCCTGACACCGCGAAAGCTGCAGTGGATGTATTGGAGTCCGCTGGCTGCCGCGTGATATTGCCGCAAGCCAACTTGTGTTGCGGGCGTCCCCTCTACGATTGGGGCATGTTAGATCGCGCCAAGCGTCTTCTGCTCGACATTCTTGACGCCCTCAAGGACGAAATCGTGCGGGACATTCCAATCGTTGTTTTGGAGCCAAGCTGCGCCGCGGTGTTTCGTGACGAACTTCTGAATCTGTTTCCCAAAAACGAGCGAGCCCGCCGGCTGTCGCAGCAAACATTTCTATTGAGCGAGTTTCTCGAGAAAAAGGCATCTCATTTCCCATTGCCGAAATTGCCGCGCAAGGCCCTGGTCCACGGCCACTGTCACCACAAGTCGGTAATGAGAATGACCGATGAAGAATCCGTCCTTCGGAAGATGGAAATCGATTTCCAAACCCCAGCCCCAGGTTGCTGCGGCATGGCCGGCTCGTTCGGCTTTGAACGAGACAAATACGAAATTTCGCTCGCGATCGGCGAACTGGAACTCCTGCCCGCGGTTCGGAATGCTTCGCCGGATCGTCTGATTATCGCGAACGGCTTCAGTTGCCGCGAACAGATCAGGCAATGTACCAATCGGCAGGCCTTGCACTTGGCAGAAGTGATTCGGATGGCGGCACGAGACGATTCGACGCGAGCTCATGCCATGCACACGTAGCCCCGGACGCCTCGTCCGGGCGAATATGCCAAACTGTAAGTGATTGATACAACAGCTCTCCCGCCCGTACGCCTCGCCAGACGGCTTTGATTCTGGGAGAATAACGGTATCCTGTGGAGGGCTTGGTTTCCTCCGCCCTCTATGTGTGCGCACAGGCTCCGACTATGATCCGGGACAGTGAATCCGCACTCACCATCGCCGACACATCGGGGCAGACCAAGACCGCGCCGGCGGTCGATGCCTCGATCCATGGCTCCGTTCTGGTGCTGATTCAATTCGATGTCTGCGAAGAGATCCGCCTCGACCAGTTGCGTGAGATTTTCGGAGCCCGCACTTTGGAACAGCCCACCCTGAAACATCCAGCCCCGGGGTACGTTCGCTATCAGCGGCCCCCGGTAGTCGAGCCAATCGATGCGCTGGTCCTCGAAAGCGGCGAGCGCCTGGAAGGCCAGATTAAGTTTTACGACTACGGCGTCGTAAGCGTGGTGCTGGAGCTGCCATTCTCGGGCGACTGGGACACGCTGGTTCGTCTAGGCAGCCGCTGGGTTTGGGACGTGGATTTCGCCGGCCACGCTTCCCGCATCGCGCACCAGAAACTGGAGCGCGCAACTCCGGCGCTGGTGAAACCCTATCCGGATTGGCTAAGCGAGGACTACTTCATTTTTCACGTGCGCGAGATCAGCGGATCTCCTTCGGCCAGTGAGCTGGTGTCTTCTCATGGAGCGCGCATCGCCCAGATTGTTCGCGGAGAAACCGCGCAGCTCTCCGAAGGTGAACAAAACGAAATCCTGCAGTCGCGTATCTCGTATTACCCAAATGATCTCGCAGTAATCGGCTGGAACGCAGCCTTTCTGTATGACAGCGCGACCGGTGCCGAGACCGCCATACAGTTACTGGAGTATGCCAACTCGCAGCTGCTCGAGTTCCGTCATTACGATGAGTTCCTCACCCACGAACTGGAGAGCGTATATGCCTCCTTTGACGAGGGTACTGGAATGCTGGCCCGCTGGCGTTTGGCGCGCGCTGCTACCAAACTGCATACCGTCTTGCTCGACGTGAACGAACTCACCGAGCATGCCGACAACGCTATCAAATTTCTCAGCGACATGTTTTCCGCACGGCTTTACAAGCTGGCAGCCTCCAAGGTCGGCGTTCCTGACTACAAAGATCTGGTGACGCAAAAGGTGCAAACCGCCGAGGAACTCTATCGCTTCATGGTTGACCAGTTCAATCAGAGCCGTGCCTTCGTGCTCGAACTCATGGTCGTGATCATTCTGATTATTGAACTGGTCTACTTCTTTCGCGGAAAACCTATTTAGCAGGCTGCGGAAAAGGTTTTTGGGTGGCGCAGCACCTTCAGCGCCGCGGTCAATGATCTCAAATGATTAAAGGCTTTGGCCGCTGAGATTAATGAATCGAGTTTTTCCTCAGCCTATTTTAGGAGAACATGCGCGGTCTCGAAGGGAAGCGTGTACTCATCACCGGCGGCGCCAGCGGGATCGGCGCGGCCACGGCAGCGCGTTTCCTGGAAGAAGGTTCAGCGGTGTGTGTGCTCGATCGCGATGCCAAGGCACGCGGGGAAATCCGAAAGAAGTTGCCGGGTTTGTCTGGAGACCTCGGGGCGGATGTCTCTAATCTCGATCAGGTGCAGCTGGCGTTTGATAGTGCGGTTCGCCTCATGGGCGGAGTCGATGTGTTAATCAATAACGCCGGCATCAGCATTCGCCATGATTTTCTCAAAATCACCCCGGAAGAGTGGGACAAGGTCGTCGCGGTGAACCTGACTGGCGTCTTCTACATGGCCCAGACGGCTGCCCGGTACATGTGGGCGCACGACGGCGGGGTCATTCTGCAAACCGCTTCAACCAACGGAATCGTAGGCCAACCTTATTACGCTGACTACAACGCGACCAAGGCTGGTGTGATTGAGCTGACTCGAACCATGGCGTTGGAGCTCGCGCCGAAAGTCAGGGTTTGCGCCGTCGCACCCGGCTACGTGCTCACACCCATGCAGCGTGCCGAATACACCGATGCGATGCTGGACGAAGTAAACCGCAAGATTCCTCTGCGGCGGCACGCGAAGCCAGAAGAGATCGCAGCCTTGTTTGCATTCCTCGCGTCGGACGACGCAGCCTATATGACCGGTCAGGTGTACACGATTGACGGCGCCGAAACCGCGGGCGGGCTGGCCAGCCGATGAGTTTCGCCTCGACAGCTGTTTTCGAAAGATGCGTGCTTTGACGGGCAAAGTCGCACTCATCACAGGCGCCGCTTCAGGCATCGGACGCGCCGCAGCTCTGCTATTTGCCCGCGAGGGTGCCGCGGTTGCCATCACGGACATCAACGAAGCCGGGCAGGCCGTTGCCGAAGAGATTGTTCGAAACGGAGGCCGAGCTATCTTTGAGCCCGCTGATGTAACTCAAGCCGCCGAATGCCAGCGCGTCGCGGAGCGAACTTTACGAGAACTCGACGGGATTCACGTGCTCTTCAACAACGCCGGAATCATGCGCCGCGCTTCGGTTGTTGAACTCAGCGAGGAGGATTGGGACCGGGTGATGGCGGTGAATGTAAAGTCGATTTTCCTGATGTCGCGACAGGTGATCCCGATCATGGTAAAGGCCGGTGGCGGATCGATCATCAACACAGCTTCCGGTTGGGGCCTGGCTGGAGGCCCCCGCGCCGCGGTCTATTGTGCCTCAAAAGGCGCAGTGGTCTTGCTGACCAAGGCCATGGCAGTGGATCACGGACCACAAGAGATTCGTGTGAATTGTATTTGTCCCGGCGACACCGATACCGGTATGCTGCGCAATGAAGCCCAGCAACTGGGCGAGCCGGAAGATCTTTTCCTGGCTGAGTCGGCGCGCCGCCCGCTGGGGCGAATCGGCAAGCCGGAAGAAATCGCGCAGGCCGCGCTGTATCTGGCAAGCGATGCGTCCTCATTCGTCACCGGGACCGCGCTGGTCGTAGACGGCGGTGGTTTAGCAGGCTCGTGAAAGACTTTCTAGTCGGTTTCATAAATTGCCTTTCGGGGGGGCGGCTTCAGCCCCGAGGTAAAGATTTGCCGGATCTCAAGGCGCCTCCACAACCAACTCTATGCGCTTGCAAAATAAAGTCGCTCTCATCACCGGCGGTACCTCTGGCATCGGCGAGGCCACCGCGATCCTGTTTGCGAAAGAGGGAGCCAGCGTTGCCATCACCGGCCGCAACGAAAAGCGGGGCCACGCCGTCGTCGCTCAGATTCTGCAAAGTGGCGGGAAAGCCATTTTCATTCGCACCGACGTCCGCAAGGCCGCCGAGTGTCGTCGCGCCGTGGATGAAACCCTGGGCGTTTTCGGCAAACTCGATATCCTGTTCAACAATGCCGGGGTTTTCTATCCCCAGACCACACTCGATTGCAGCGAAGAAGAGTGGGACCTGCAGATCGATATCAACCTGAAAGGCACGTTCCTGATGTCCAAGTTCGCTCTGCCCGCAATGATTCAGCAAGGCAGCGGCGTGATCGTCAACAACAGTTCCGGGTGGGGCATCGTGGGCGGCGACAAAGCGGTTGCATATTGCGCGTCTAAAGGCGGCGTCGTTCTGTTAACCAAAGCCATGGCGATTGACCATGGACGGCAAGGCATCCGCGTGAACTGCATCTGCCCCGGCGACGTCGACACGCCCATGCTTCCCGAAGATGCACGCATGCGCGGTTTGAAATGGGAAGACTACCTCGCGGGCTGCGCCAACCGCCCGTTAGGAAGAATTGGCACAGCAGACGAAATCGCCAAAGCCGTATTATTTCTCGCCTCCGACGATTCGTCGTTCATGACGGGCGCGGCGCTGGTCGTAGACGGCGGCGGCACCGCAGACTAACCGAATGGCACCAATCACCAAAACGCGAACTCGCTCCCAGCAGTTATTTGAGCGCGCCCAACAATCCCTGATCGAAGGTGTAAACTCGCCGTCGCGCGGGAAAGCTACATACTCACCTGGCCCTGTGTTTCTCGAGCGCGGCCGTGGGTCGCATATCTGGGATGCCGACGGCAACGAGTACATGGATTTCATGATGTCATTCGGCGCACTCATTCACGGCCACGCTCATCCCCAGCTGATTTCTGTCGTTTCCGAGGCCATGGCCGAAGGCTCCCACTTCGCAGCAGCAACATCCGCGGAAGTTGAAGCGGCAGAACGTTTCTGCCGTATGGTCCGGTCAGCGGAAGTCGTGCGCTTTACCAACACTGGCAGCGAGGCGACCATGCTGGCGCTACGCCTGGCACGTGCGCACACCCGCCGAACCAAATTTCTGAAGTTCGAAGGCCATTACCACGGCTGGTACGATCCTTTTCTGTTGAACGCGCACGGACATCCACCAGAACAATTAGGCTCACCGGACAATCCCTCACGCTTCCCGGACTCGGAAGGTATTCCGCCCGCGACCTTTGACGATGTCGTGCTCGCGCCCTGGAACGATATCGCGGTTCTTGAACGGGTTATGCAAAAGCATGGTCACGAATTGGCTGCTGTCATCACTGAGCCAATCATGGCGAACATGGGCTGCATCCCGCCCCGCGAGGGCTATTTGCAGACGCTGCGCGAATTGACCCGCGAGCACGGCGTGCTGCTGATTCTCGACGAAGTCGTCACCGGGTTTCGCTACGCTCCCGGCGGATGCCAGGAATATTACGGAATCCAACCGGACCTGAGCACATTTGGGAAAGCGCTTGGAGCAGGCTTCCCCGTCGGCGCCGTCGCGGGGCCGCGGTCGATGCTCGACCGCATGCGGTGGAGCGGCAACATGGTATTGCACTACGGCACATTTAACGGACACAGGCTCACCATGAAAGTTGTCGCCGCGAACCTGGACCTGCTGTCAGGCAATGACACTTACGGTCGCCTGCACGCCATAGGAGACGCAGCAATCAACTGCTTGCGCGATGTATTTCGCCGCCGCAAGGTGAAAGCCGTCGTGCAGGGA
>CAWGBX010000001.1:0-418618 GCA_963820925.1 uncultured Acidobacteriota bacterium | reverse complement strand
CGCCATTCTGGCAGTGGTCGACGCATTTTTTATCAGCTATGCAATTGGTCTAAACGTGCGTACGGTCAAAGTACCGGATCAATCATTAGCACCTCGGGCTTCCGAAGTCTCTACTCAAACGACGGCAACGACTGCAGCAACAGAAACGGCAGCGGCGACTGCAACCGCAACTGATGCGACATCGACGAAGGGCGCCAGTAGTTTTACCGATTTGACTCAAACCGATGCGCGCTTACAACCGAGTCTGCAGAAAGCAGCAGATGCCGGCATTTTGGATTTTACGCAAGACAAACAGTTTCGTCCCAACGATCCCGTTACTCGAGCGGATTTCACTCGCTGGATGGTAAGAACCAGACAAACACCCCTGGAAAAACCGGAGACTGCCACGTACAGCGACGTCGATGCTGCCAATCCATACTTTCAAGAGATAGAAGGCGCGTCGAAAGCGATGATGGTTCAGGGATACAACGTCAAAGGAAAGCCGCAGAAGTCATTTAAACCGGACCAATACATTACGCGGCAAGAATTCGCTGTTATGTATGGAACATTCTCAGGTAAGCGCGGTCGGGCTGAACAATTGAAGAAAGACGATATTGAAAAATTTCTGCGTTACAACCCCGCTTCATCCAAGTCCGAGAACGTGACCTTTAAGGACGTAGGAGATGTGGATGACTGGGCACTGAAATGGGTGGCAGTTGCCAATCAAGCGGGAGTTCTCGAGCAGTGCTTCGATGTCAACCCGTCGTCTGAAACAGTCGACAAGAAGTATCTGCACCCTCAACAGCAGATGACCCGCGCCGAGGCGGTCAATATTCTGGTAAAACTATACGGTGCACAATCGAGAGCGGCAGTGCAAGAAAAAAGCGCGGCACCGAACAAGGACGCACCGCAAGCTCAAGATGCACCACAAGTAAAAGAAGTGCAGCCGGCAAAAACTCCCTGAGCGAAGATAACTACCGGCGCAAAGGAATCAAGGTGACTGATATGAATCGAAAAGCAAATTCCGTCGTGTCGTGTGCGGTGGCAATGGCAGTATGTTTTATTACGACTGCATGCAGCGAAGGCGATAAGTACGGAAAAGAAGTAGAGAGAGAAACAATCCTTTCAGTTTCGCAAGAGCCCTACAATTTTTCTTTGTTACCAAAGTGCCGCGATGAGGGCGACTCGACTTTGCAATTGAACATTCAAAAGAGAATGCATTCGTCAACGATGCTAAGGTGTCGGTCAAGTTGCTCACCAATGATGGTAGCGAGCAAGAAGTGCAATTTCATGAAGTTAAGGCGAACCATACCTACGATGCAGCCGTCCCCTTGAAACATCACACAGACTACACGGTGAAGACACAAATCAATCTTGACGGAAAAACTTTCACGCCAATGTTTTCGTTTCACAGCGGTGACCCGGCGCTAGAAAAAATGGACAAGAAAGGCGAGACTAAAGGTAACAACGCCGAATAATTATGTGTGTTATTTGCACAGTTGAAGTTCTCGCACCTCAAGAATCCCGGCACTCGTTGCAATTCCCTTCGCTTTCAAGCGATCACAAAAATAGCTAGGTGTCCTCGGCAGGGGCTCGGCTCTGGCGATTGTCGTCAAAACGTCACCCTGCAATGGTGACTCTCCGTCCACCTGATGATTGTATATGTGGCCGTTGGAATCGACTTCAAAGGTGAAATCGCACTCGCATGGTTTCGAATAGGGTGTCAAATTCGGCATCCTATAAACCTTTCTGAGCGCTTCTGCCAGGGAAATGCGGTATTTTTCCATATCATCTGACTTAAGCGACAGGGGCAGAAAGTCTTTATCTAGCTTGTAAACGAGTTTAAGATCGTTGCAATCCTCAGCGCTGATAAATTCAAACGGGTCTCCACTGGGTCGCATAACACCCTTGTGATTTGTGTGGTCGAGCCCAAGTACGTGCCCAATCTCATGCTGCCCAACGTGCAAGATTAGTTCATCGGAGGCATCTTTTCTATATGCGAGTTCGATGATGGCAGCTGTGATAGGTCCACTTAGACGGCGCTGAATGCAAGCCAATCCTTCACTCTTACGCCGGGTTGAATTGACATATACAACCTTAATATCAAATGGTTCAGCATTTACGAATTGAAACTGAACGAACTGGTTGGTTGCGTCAGTTGAATCCTGAAACGCCTTCTTCAGGATAATTGGATAGTTAGGTTTGTAACGCCACACGCCCTTCGCGACAGGAGCGATGTAGACTCTGAGAGGCATCTGTTTTCTTTCCCACCCCGAATTAGGACCGCTGGATTCGGAGGACGTGCTGGTTTTTTTGCAGCGGGAGTCAGTTGCTCGAGTAGGCGAGGGCATCTCGAGGTGCTGGATTCGGCTGCGTAGAGAGGCTCGATCTGACGCGAGTTCAGAAAAAGACCAGAGACTTTTTTGCCTACCCGTCTTGATGCTGCTGTGGGTTAATCTGCACGGCGGATTTCTTCTTGGCTTTGCTTTGTTGGGGGCGTACCTCATCGGCGGCGGGATGCAGTACTTCAGCTATCGTGAGCAGCGGGAGGCAATCGGGAGATGGCTGAAGCGGCTGGGGTTGGTCAGCGCGCTCTCGCTGCTGGCGAGTTTCGTAAATCCGTACGGCTACATGCTGCATATCCATATTTACCGGTATCTCTCCGACCGGTTTCTGATGAACCACGTCAGCGAATTTCTGTCGCCTGATTTTCATGGCGTGGCGCAGCAGTGTTTCGCGGTGCTCTTGCTGGTAAGCATCGCGGCGCTGGCGAGTGCGTGGCCAAAGCCTCAGCCGGCTCGATTGCTCGTGCTTCTTTTGGCTGCCTATAGCGGTCTCTACGCTTCGCGCAATCTTCCGGTGTCTTCCATGCTGCTCACATTGATTATTGCTCCGCTGCTCTCGGAGACAGTCGCGAAGGCGGGCGAGAATGCCAAACTTGCGCCCTGGCTGCGGGGCCTCTTTTCACACACGCACACCTTCAGCATGCGCATGGAAGAGCTGGAACTACGTTTTCAAGGTCACCTTTGGATAGTGCTCGTATTTTTTCTGGGTTTGTGGGCGTGCGTGCACGGAGGCAGGGTTGGGTCGGCCCAACTGCTGAATGCGTATTTCGATGACAAGCGCTTTCCGGTTGAGGCCGCCGAGGTCATTGCCGGGCGCGATATTCGGGGGCCGATTTTCTCCCCGGACCAATGGGGCGGTTATTTGATTTACCGGCTCTATCCGCAAACCAAGACCCTGGTGGATGATCGGCACGATTTGTACGGGGATCAGTTCTTCAAGGATTACTTGAAGGTAGTCTTCGTCCAATCTGACTGGGAAAAAGTGCTGGATGAAAAGCACGTGGACTGGGTGCTGGTGCAGAAGAATTCGTCACTCGGGACGATCCTTGGGCAAACCCCGGGGTGGAAGCTTATCCATGAGGACGGAACAGCAGTGCTGTTTCACCGCGAGGGGACGTGAGAACGCTCTTTTTTCATACACGGGGGAGGCGCGTTACTGCGACGGGATGTTTACCTCGGCATAGCTGCCGGGCGTGGCCGCGTTTACAGCGATGACAACGAGTTCAGTGTACCGACGCAAAGTGGGCCATTGCTGGTTGCCGATTACGACAAATGCAATTTTCCGGCCTTGCAGGTTTTGCTGGTAACGCATGTTTTTGTCAGTCGTGAGCAAAATATCAAAACCTGCGGTCTCGGCAGCCGCTATCAGTTCGCCATTAGTAAGTCGGTCCCATCCGCGTTCAACTGCTTCAACAACGATGTGGCCCTTGAGGGCATCTCGAAGCGGGGCAGGGGTACCGTTATCGAAGAGTATGAGCATCGGCCACTTGGGCTGGCTGCGGGACAGGAGGCGCGTCAAGACTCCGCGCCGCGAATTCGATCACCGCTACAACTTGTTCATGCGACAGATGGAACCAGTCCATAATCTCGCCGATCGAGGCGCCCACTTCCAGATTGTCAAAGACAACGGAAACCGGCGTCCGCGTGTTCCGGAAAACCCACGCGCCACTGCGCTTGCCAGGAATGCTCTCCACGGCGGGGCATTGTGACCAATCGAGAGTTGTCATGTTCTTACCCTCGCTTCATCGTAGCTTGTTACGGAGTTTTTTGCCACGGTTTCGGCGGCGGGAAAGTCCGCGCCGCCGATAAAATACGGGCGTTTGAATTACGGAGGAGAGACCATGGCACGGCCACATATCCGCATTTTCCCACATTAGCAAAGACGAGTTTCCGTCGCGCGATACGCTAACAACATGGTTGTTAACTGCGCTTAAGGCTAGAAGCGGCGAATATAAATTCAGATCGTCACGTGCGTGGTTGATCTACTTCCCGGTTCTCTAGTGCTCTTTCGGTACGGAGATCGGATAGTCGGGGAGGCTGTCGTCGCAGTCAAGAATTCTCGCGAGTCGTCAGCTGGAAAGAATCTCGCTGGCGAGAAAAAAAACAATACGGTGCTCGGGTAGGCTTTCGCCAAGCTCGATTCGCGTGTACTCGCCGCCGCCTGTGGCATTAAAGAACTGGAGAGATTCATCAAATCTCCGGAGATTACGGTTAGTAAGCCCTGCGACAAAATCGAGAAGTGGGATGTATATCCGAAATTGCTGGCTTACCACGTTGGCAGGTCGGGGATCTTTGTTTGAAGGGAGCAGCAGGGGCCTTGAAACGCGATTAGCGGCGAAAACGAAGGTTGATTCCGGGTTTTCGCGGACGAGGCGTCCGGGGCCACGCAATTACCGGGTGTCGATGTTGAAGCCGAGGATCGCGTTTACTTCTACCGGTTGATCGCCGCGGAATACAGGTCGAAATTTCCAACTGGTTAGCGCTGCCAGGACTTTGGTCGTCATCTCACCCCCGCCGGATTCCAACACCTGCATATTTCGCAGGGTGCCAGAGCGGTCGAGGATGCAAGCAATCACCAGGCGCGAGGGCCTCACGTTGGCCGGCAAATCGGAGTGCATCGGTTGCGGCGCGACTAAGTCCTCGGCGTATGGATGCGCGGCAGACGATGGATCCGCATACTGCATAACCGCAGTGCCAAGTACGGTGTCGATGTAGATGGTGTAATTCTTGTCACCGATCAACTTGCCGTAGTAGTTGAACGCGCCGCCCGAACGGGCACTACCGACGACAGTGATGCCGGGCCCTTCCTGATCCTTCCCGGCGGACGAACGCGCGATGATATTCGGGCCAGCTCCGTCGGCGCCAAAACTTGGAAGTGTGACGATATTGCTGCCGCCGTTCACGGAAACGCCGGGCATTGCCGGCTTACCCGTGGTTCCGTTGCCAGCGCCTCCGGCCCCGGGATACGGAGAGATTCCGCCCCGTGCCATCGTGTCAGATCCGTGGCCTGTACCTTCTTTTGCTGCCCCGGAGCCTTCGCCGGACAGTCCGCTGCCCGGTCCAGCGCCACGTCCGATACCCGACCCGCCGCCTGATCCGCCTAGACCGGGTTTGTCTCCTCCCGATGGGGACATGGCCAGCGAGCCCGTACCAGCATTGCCCGGCACACCGATCTTGGATCCGGGTTGGTTGGAAACCACGATGCCGGTTCCTCTGCCGCTCCCGCCGTTATTGCTCGGTGGCGCGGCGACCGAACCCGCATCCATGGGACCACCCAGTCCCGCTCCGCGATTTCCGCGACCCAGGCCAGAAGGTGAACCTCCACCGGAAACAGCGGGAGGAGGTGGCACCACAGCGGTTCCCCCACCCAATCCCGTCATCGTCGGGTGCTGCAGTGAGCCGCCGCCGACCTGGACCGGAGGAGGCACGACATTCGCAGTCCCTAAACCGCCGACTGCGCGAGTCCCCGTTGCTGTACCGTTCAATTGAACCGGCGGCGGAACTACGGCTGCGTTGCCCAGACCGCCGAAGGTGTGATGCGTCGTGGAAGCATCTCCCATCGAGGCCGGAGGCGGCACGACCTGGTTTTGCAGCTCGCCTGCGCCAAATCCGGGACCTCTGGGATTGATGTCGCGTGTAATCTGCGTGGGCGCTGGCGCGATCACCGATGGTGGGGGAAGCGTGAGTCTCGGATGCGCGTTGGTGGCCTGCTCGGGAGCGGACACCGGCGGTGGAACGACGGACACGGCTTGCGAACCGGGTACGCGGACGGAAGGAATGTCGCGTTGAGGAGCACTGGGACTGGGAGGAATGATGGCCGCGTTCATTGCCGGCACAGAACGCATCCTGTCACGTTGCGCTTCAGGGGTTGGCGGGATGACATTGGCGTTCAACATCGGCGCGCGCTGACTTTTGTCATTTCGAACTTCTGGCGTGGGAGCTACCACGCTTTCGTCGAGAACCGGCGTCCGCTGCGAAGACTTCAGGCCCTCCGCGGGCGCGGGTCCTGGAATTGGCTTAAACGCAAGCAGATTGGCAACCGCTGAATCTGACTGCGGCAGCTTCAGCTTGGGAGCATCTACCACCTTCTCGCGAAGCGAATCGCCACGCGCTACGCGGATGGTCTGGGTACGGTGATGACCTTCGTGCCCGCCAGCTCGTCCGGAACGGCCGGCTTGGGCTCCGCCAGCGTCTTGGGTTCGGGGTAGTTCCTCGCCCGAGAAATAGATCACGTCGTAGGTGGGCATGGAAGGCAGTACAGTCGGTTGCAGGCTGGCCAGCTTCTGCGACAGCAAAATACCCACCACCAGGATCGCGCCTTCCGCTATCCACGAGGCCAGCATCCCACGGTAGGGAACCAATCCGGTTCTGGCTTCTCCCGCGAGGGGTGCGGGAGAACGTGCTAAAGCGGGTCGAATGGCAGTAAGGAATTCCCGCCATGGCGACGACCACTCGACCAGGAGTTTGAGTTCGCCGTTCAAGCTGTGCTTGCCTCCGCTGCCTGGCCCAGTGCGATCTCAATTTCATCGCCAATAGCGGTCCCGCTGGACGCTAGCGTGTTCCCAGGAAACTCCAGAACCGAAACTGTGCGCAGGCTCACTCGTGCTACGCGCCACGGCTTCAGATTCTGCTCCACATGGACCACCAGTTTGTTCGTGTCCAGATAAAGGACATCGATCGGGAACTTCATGGCGAGTGTATGTACGCCGCGAGACGGAACGATCCACAGGGCATCGCCCGCTGTGAAACTTCTGGGGTCTTTGCACATAAGTCCGCGCAGGCGCGACCAATGGGTCTCTGCCACGGACAAATGAGTCGCCAGGTAGGCGTTGCGCGTCCGGTTGAACGCATATCCTGTGGCGGCCGGTAACGACATCACAACTCCTGAATCATAACTGCTGGACTCGGTCCTTGCTCTTAGATTCGTCGATTCCAGATCGTCGGCTCTATCAGTGTCCCGTCACCGGCGCCAGTGTCCGGATTAACTCGATGATCGCTGGGCCGAGCGTGACAAAGATGATCGAGGGGAGGACAAATAAAACCAGGGGAATTACCATTTTAATGGTTGTCTTGGCGGCTTGTTCTTCCGCCCGTTGCCGGCGCTCCGTGCGCAGCGAATCCGAGTGTACCCGCAACGCCTGGGCAATACTCGTACCGAAGCGATCGGTTTGTATTAAGGTTCCCACCAACGAGCGGAGATCGTCAACGCCAGTGCGCTCTACCAGGTTGCGCAAAGCTTCTGCTCTGGGCTTGCCCGCCCGCATCTCCAAATTTACCAGGTGAAACTCGTCACTCAACTCTCCGTGAGCATGATGCAGATCCTGGCCAACGCGCATCAGTGCCTGATCGAGGGCCAACCCGGCTTCGACGCAGATCACGGTGAGGTCGAGGGCATCCGGCAACCCCAATTTAATACGCTGCTGCCGGCCCTTGATCAGCCGCTTAAGCACAAACCGTGGCAGAAAGAATCCAAAGGCACCTACGCTAATCATCAGCATCGGAGAGCCGAAGCCACTACTCGCGAACACCAGCATGAATCCGAAGATCGCGGCTGCCAGACGGCTGCCGTTGTACACCGCCACGTGCCGCGATTCCCGATAACCGGCCTGGATCAGCCAACGCCGGGCTCGCGAGACTTCGCTCGGAGATAGAGGCATCGCCTTGTTGAAGGGATCGAGGGCTTGTTCCAGACGCTCTTTGAGGGCGGGCTTCTCCGGAGCCTTGGCCCTTTGCCATCCCAGCGCGCGCAAGCGGGAACCGAGGAGGGAAGAGGGTGCATAGGCTGCCGCCCCGAAAGAAAATACGACCAGCGCGATGGTCAGGAACACGACGATGGTGAGGGCCAGTGCCATTCATCAAACCTGAATCTGAATGATCTTGCGGATCACAAAATAACCCATCGTCTGTAACACGATCCCGGCAACAACCAGAAAGTGTCCGATGGGGTCCGAAAACAACGGCCGGATAAATGCCGGGCTCGTCATCAACATAGTGATCACAATGACGGGCGGCAACCCCATCAGAAGCATCATGGTGAGACGCCCCTGAGCCGTGTATACGCGTACCTGGCGCATGATTTTGAATCTCTCCCGGATCACATAGGAAAGGTTATCGAGGATTTCGGCCAGATTGCCACCGGTTTCGCGCTGCAGCATTACCGCCGTAACGAAGAATTTCACATCCACCAGTGGTACGCGTTCCGCAAGATTCATCAAAGCGTCGCGAACTGGCAGGCCGAATTTTTGTTCCTCAAAGAGCTTGCGGAACTCGGACGCTACCGGTTCGGACAGTTCGTTGGCAATCAACTCCAGCGCGGTGGTGAAGGCGTGGCCGGCACGCACCGCTCTGGCCAGGGTGTCGATCGCTTCCGGAAACAATTCCTCGAATTTCTGAAAACGCTTGGTGCGGCGATACGAGGCGTAAGAATAGGGAAGGAATCCGCCGAGAACCAGACCAACAGCAGCAAACAGCAAAGCCTGGTTGGGCGGCAGCGATCCAGCCGCGAGAAACCCCACTCCTGCCAGTGCAAAAGCGCTGGCCACGCAAAGGACAAGTATATTGCCCGCTCGTATTTTGAGGTTGGCCTGTTCGAGGAATGGCTGCAGGTTCGAAATTCGGGAGGAGCGGCGCAACAAGTTATCGAGCGCGGGAATCTTGCTCAACATTTCGTCCCGCAGTAAGGCAAGTTCCTCGCTGGGCTGGCGGGCGGCAGCTTCCTTTACCGTCGCCAACCGCTCGCGAAGAAGCCGAGCTTGGGCGCTGCGCTGGTCCAGTAAGGAGGCCACAGCGAAGACGCCCAAAGCGACAACCACGAAAACCAGTATGGCGATGATTGCTAGCATGATTTCCCGCTCGCGGGTTTCGTAAGGCTCCTCTAGACCTCCACCCGAGAGTCAAATAGCCCCGCCCGTAGGCGGCAACCGCCGGTTGCCAGGCGATCGGCAAATCGGGGCCGGATTCCGGTGGCGCGGAAGACACCCCTGACCTTGCCACTTTCATCAATTCCCGTCCGGTCAAACACAAAAATGTCCTGCAGGGAAATGATTTCTCCTTCCATGCCGGTGACCTCGGAAACCGAAATCACCTTACGGGTTCCGTCGGAGAGACGCGCAATCTGCACAATGGCATGAATCGCGGATGCGATCTGCTGCCGCATGGCCCGCTCGGGAAGATTGAGATTAGCCATGGAGACCATGCTTTCCAGTCGGGCCAGGGCATCGCGATGTGCGTTGGCGTGGACCGTGGTCAGCGAACCCTCGTGGCCGGTGTTCATGGCCTGCAACATGTCGAAGGCTTCTTCACCGCGCACCTCGCCCACCACAATGCGGTCGGGGCGCATACGCAGGCTGTTAATGACCAGTTGCCTCTGCCGGACTGCGCCCTTGCCTTCAATGTTGGGCGGGCGGGTTTCCAGACGCACGACGTGCTCCTGCTTCATTTGCAGTTCGGCCGCATCCTCGATAGTGACCACGCGCTCGGAATTTGGAATGTACCCAGAAAGCACGTTGAGCAGGGTGGTCTTGCCGGCGCCGGTTCCACCGGAAATCAACAAGTTGAGCCGGCCCTTGACCATGGCGGAGAGCAGCTCCAGCATGGGTTCAGTCAGAGTTTTGTTTTCGATCATGTTTCGGGCCGTGACCGGGTCGCGGCCGAAACGCCGTATAGAAAGGCAGGGGCCGTCAATCGCCAGCGGAGGAATGATAGCGTTCACGCGGGAGCCGTCCGGTAGGCGCGCGTCCACCATCGGCGAAGACTCATCCACGCGGCGCCCCACTCGCGAGACAATCCGGTCGATGATCTGCATCAAGTGCGAATCGTCCTTGAAGCTCAAGCCGGTGGGCTCAAGCTTGCCGGCGCGCTCCACGTAAACCCGGTCGAAACGGTTCACCAGGATGTCGGAGACGGTTGGATCCTTGAGCAGCGGTTCCAGTGGGCCGAGGCCAAAGATTTCGTCCAGAATCTCCCGCGAAAGCCGTTCCCGCTCGGCGAAGCTGAGAGGCACGGCTTCGCTGTTCACCGTATTGCGGATCAGAAGAAGGACTTCGTCCCGAGCGGCATCGCTCGGGGTTCTACCTAGTTTCTCCAGGTCAAGACGATCGAGAATCTTGCGGTGCAGGTCCGCTTTGACCTGCTGGTATTCAGTTCTTTCAAAGGTCTGCAAATTAGCCATGAAGTCTGCCTGACTCTCCTAATGCCTGGACCGTCTTAAATCCTAAACCGTCTTGAATAAAGACCAAGCTTTGCGTTTTACTTCCAAATCGTTTTCCGTCAGCCGTGCCGCCAGACCCGTGAAGGCGCGCGCGATTTCCGTATGGTTTTGCGCCACCACGGGTACTCCGCGATCAATCGCAGTGGACACCGCGAAATATTGGTTGGGAATCTTCCACAGCAACTTTACTCCGGCCGCGGCTTCCGCATCCGCCTCGCTGAAGCCAGCAATTTTGCGAAAGCGATTGAGCACAAGATTCACCTTTTCTCGGCCACCACCTTCTGCGAGATACTGCTGGACCCGGGCTGCGCTCCACAAAGAAGCAACGTCGGCGTTGACTACCATCAAAACGGTCTGGGACAAGTTACAGACGAGTCGCGTAGTCGTATCTATACGCGTGGAAGCATCCACCACCACGTAGCGGAACTGCCCCATCAACATATCGAACAATCTGGCGAACTCAGCGGTCGAGGGTTCCACCGCAACCGGAACATTGGGACCGGCCAGCACTTGCAATCCGTCGTTGTGCCGGGTCATGAAGCTTTCCAGCAGGGAACTGTCGAGGCGATGAAGGTTGCGAATCGCGTCCGTCACGTTGAACAGCGGCTTCAGGTTCATGTGCAGCTGGGTGTGTCCCAGCGGAGCCAGGTCCACCAGCGCCGTGTTGCCATGGGCGGCCTGCAAAGCCAACGCGAGATTTACCGCGACCGTGGTGGCGCCACTGCCCCCCTTCGCGTTGACTACGGTAAAAACCTTGCCGCTGCTTCCTTCCCGGTTTACCTTTCGCTGAGCCGCCGTGAGACGGACAAACGCTTCCAAAAGGTCGGTGGTGGTCGTGGGCCGTTCGATGAACTCGCGCGCCCCAGCCCGCATAGCACCCACAATCACCTGAGGCTGCGAGATACTGCCGATGGCAAACAGCGCCAAAGCTGGCAATTCCTGGTGGAGCAGCTCTATAGCGCGCAAAGCCAGAATCGCATTGTCCGCGGGGATGTCTACCAGAACAACGTCGGCCTTTGCCGTCTGAATCCTGCGAACCAGAGGGTCGGTTGCGGCTATCGGAAAACTGGTATGAGCGTGCACTGCCCGAGCCACGCTGGTACCGTCCACCAAAACCTGCAACACTGCGCGCTGCTCGTTGTCCGCTGCAACAATTACAACTGAAAGTTCGGGCATGACGCTGCCAATTCTCCTACAGATTCCTTACTACAAACACCGCAGCACGCCAAGGCCCGGCTTCACCGCTCGGCGATTCGCAGACTCTACTTGCTGCCGGGCGATGGCTTCTTTCCATCAAACTTGCCATCGTCGAGGAACGGCTGCGGATAGCCGGGGCCAGCAGGTTCCTGGTTGCTCGGTGCGATGCGGTGGACCGTGCACAACACCATCAGTTCTGTCTTGTTCTTTTGCGCATTCTTGCTCTTGAACAGATTGCCCAAGACCGGAATGTCCCCGAGTCCCGGAATCTTGTTGCCGATCGTAGTTAGACGGTTGTCGATCAAGCCGGCGATCACGAAGCTCTGCCCGTCCTGCAGCTCAAATTCAGTGTCCGCCCGGCGGGTGCTGAGGGCCGGAATGTTGAAGCCCGAAATCGTAAGCCCATTGGCGAAATCCAGCTGACTCACCTCGGGCACCACTCGCAAGTGAATATTTCCGTTAGGCATGATCACCGGAGTGAACCTCAATCTGACTCCAAATTCCTTGAACGAGATGCTGACCGCGGTGAAACCCTGTCCCGGTTGGACGATGGGAAAGGGGAACTCTCCCCCAGCCAGGAAGCTGGCTTCCTTGCCGTTCACTGCTATCAAGTTTGGCTCCGCAAGAATCTGCAGCAGGTTCTTCTGCTGCAGCGCCTGGACTACAATCCCAAAGTTGATATCAGTACGAAAGAGAAAAAGGTTCAAGGGGTTAGTGATGTTGACAATGGGAGATGTGCCCGAGGTGCTAGTCGTCGTCTGTGTCCCGTTGGTGGTCGTGCTGGTAGTACTGGTTGAGATCGTGCTTCCTCCAAATTGCCCCGTGCTTAAGGTTCCTGTCGTATGGCCGGTACCCGGGGTGAAGTAGTTGATCCCTAGTTGTAGCGCCGCGCTGCGGTCCACCTCAGCGAATTTTACCTCCAACAGCACTTCCTGTGCTCCTACCGGCCCGAAAGTGAGCACGTTCACCACGCTCTTTGAGTAGGCTTCCGCAATCTTACCCGCGCGGGTGGCGATATCCTCGGTGGAGACATGACCGGAAAGCACAATGGCGGAACGGGAAGGCGTAACTGTGATCTGTTCGTCGGGAAAAATCCGCCTTTCTTCCTCCGCAGTAGCACTGACGTCGACATCCACGCGCAGATCAAAGCTGCGTGAGCGCTCCAGTTCATCCCAAATCAGCAGCGAGACTTCTCCGGCGGAGCGTCCGTGCACCAGGATCTGCGTGGGCGTGACCACGATGGCATCCGCCACGCTCGGATCGGTGACCGAGACCCGCTTCAACCGCTCGGTTGTATTGATGAGCAGCGACTTGCCCACCATCACACGCAGTGGGGCGGCACCATGGGATTCAGCTTCTGACGGGGCCTGAGCTGTGGCTGCAGGACCCTGAGGTGGAGCTTGCGCCGGCGCAGCCTGAGGTGCGGGTTGCCCTGGCGTGGCGTCCTGAGGTGCTGCTTGTTGTTGCGCAGGTTGCGGCGACGCAGCTTGTGGCGGCGGTTGTTCTTGAGATTGTGTCACCGCAATGGCGCAAAGCAGCAACAGGATGCCAAAAATCATTCCCACCAGCTTGCCCGCCTGCATTTCACGTTTCTCCCACTTGCGGGAGGAGATCGACATGTTTTCTAACCTCGCCACCCTGACTTGTGTTTAGAACTTGGTCTCTTCCTTCTTGTCTCCCTTGTAAACCTCTACCGTGTAGGCGGTTGGGATCGAGGGAGCCTGGACTTCGACGTGTTTAGGCCTGCTTCGTGGCGCGGTTACCGGCGCCGGCTCGGAGCCATTCTTGTACAGAGAGTTGGATTTCACCGCGGCTACGTCTGTCTGTTGGGTATCAAGCGGATTGCGCAGCGCCAACTGAATGTGGCCCTGAGAACTGGCTAGTGTGAGTCTCTCAGCATCATCCGGCGACACCAGAAGGGTGACTACCGGAGCGCTCTGCGCTTCGCCGGCGGAGTTGCGCTCCAGCCTCTGGCCGGTGGCGATGACGGCGACGTTTTCCAGCACGGTCGTGGTCTGCTGCTCGTTGGATCCTTGCGGATTTCCGGTTAGCAACACATCCACACGCGTACCAGGCTGCACAAAACCCGAAACGGAGGTAGTGTCGTTAACCCGGACCGACACTGCCCGCATGCCCGGTGGGATCAATGAGGGCAAACCAGAGCCGGCATTTTCACCCGCCAGTTTGTTCGGTAGAACGAATTCTCCTTTGGCAATTGGCAGCACCACGCCCCGACCAACTACCTTCGTCTTCTGGTGGAAGCAACCGGCCGGCAGGTCGCCACTGGGGAAGTGGACCAACCGGATGTCCTTGTCCTCTATTTTCGTCCCCACCTGCAGATCGTCCGCTGCCACCACTATGTCTTCGCCCGGCGGGGCTTTGGAGCCTGCCCTTGACTGCAGGTTACGATAGACGACAAAGCTGACAAACGCGCCCAGTGCCAGGGCGATAAAGCCAATCAACAAGAGCCGGTTGCGATTCATCACTGCTCCTCAAGAATCGAAATCTCGCGTTGACCGCCCTTGGCATGGCCGGACAGCCAAAGCACAACCGGACAGCCGAGCTGTCCTTTCCGCCACGAGAACCCACGAACCATCCGCCTGCAACGCAACCGTTTCGCAAGCACTATTGCGAGATTGAACTGGCAACGGAAGAGAAGACATTGTTTGCGTTGGCACCGATGAGACGGATTGTACCCACAACGATGACCAGGATTACCGCCAGCATGACCGCATATTCGGCGATATCTTGCCCCTCATCACCCGACCAAAGCGAGCAGAAAAATTTCTTCATTCTTAACCTCCATGCGCCAAGCTGACGCGTCGACACCCCTACCCGGCGCTGTGCAATTCTATGCGCACCTGCCTCTCGGTGCGCAAGATCACTTGCTTTTTTCGAATCAAAGGTTTACGAGGAGAAAAGAAGTTCCTCCCAAGTTCCCCCCTCATCATACCCTGAGGCCTCTCGCCAGAGCGACAATTTGTTGCACGTTTGGTCTCTCTGGTAGTGACCATAGTTTCTCAAGGATGAGCACGGCGAAAGGACGTCAGGACCGTCCTTAACCCTCGAAAGTACAGGTTTTCTGGGCCATGGACCGCGAATCCACGAGTCTTCCACGTCTTTCTTGGGGTTTCATCGTCAGGTTCAGGGAGAACCTAGATTAGAACCCCCCTGCTCTATTGACATCTTTAAGTCTTGGCGCCCGCATCTTTCCCTCGTGGGTGGAGGCACGGACGCCCCCACGGTCGTCCGCGGAGGACCCGGCTCTGCAAATCGAGGCGATATCAACAGCGCCGACCCTACTGAGCTTTCTTGGTCAAAATGACAGCCTGACCATCAGCATAGACTGTTTGCCAATCCGGCGAGGCTCGCAGAGCCGTTACCAAAGGAGCGTCCGGGGGGAGAACGACGGTCCGGATTCCCCATTTCTCAAATGGGGTTCGCCATGAATCACCGCGCAGGTAATAGGTCGTGGCTAAATCGTCCATGAAAGCATCGCCATAGAGGTCTGCCCGGCCATCGATGTAGACCCGATACTCCGGATAGAGTTTCCAAATGAAATACCCTCCCCAGTTGTAGTGGTTCAATATTGGAGGTGGGGGCCGCTGTGCAGCAATGAAGGAAACCGCAGCCGCCGGAACTTCTTTTGCTTCCGTCTCGGGCTGTCTGCGTGTCACATGATGCATGCGGGCAAACAGGAACACCAGAAAACCTGCCAGCAACAATGCATTGACCAAGGTCTTGACCGAAGTCATCGGAGCCTGCTTTCCCTCGAACTGCTTCGTCAAGCCGTGCTCCTGCAACCAGTCCAGCGTCATGGTGCTCAGAATGGGAATCGCAACCAGCGCATAAATCGGTATATGTCTCACCGAACGCAATGCCGCATAGGTCGTCACGGATAACAGCAGAACGTCTCGCGGACGCAAACGCCGGGGCGAAAGCGCGGCCAAGACCAAGGTCGCGAGGATCATCGCGAGCGTTGGCAGGTATCTAGGTTGATGAAAGTCGGGCGAAAACCACTCGCCGATGTAGCTCTGCATGGCTCGAGAACGGAGCGTCTCCAGCGGATAGGCATACATCGCCGCACCATACGGATTCAGCGGGACGACTGCAATGCAAACCAGAATGACCAAGGCGAGGGTTCGAAGGCGCGTGGCGGGCGGACGCCCATCTTTGAAATCAAAGTGGGTGAGGCCAAAAGCAACATCCAGTGCATCGCCCACCAGGAACAAGGCCATGAGCGCGATCCCCAGCGCGTATCCTGCGTGAAGATTCACCCAAAGCAGCATCAACAAAGGTGTCCACCACAGAAGCTTGGGGCGCTGATAAGAACACTCCAGGATTAAGAGGAGCACACTGGTCAACAGCAAGGTGAGCATCTGTGGACGAACACCCCAACTGGGAGCCGATGCGAAAGCGCCCAGCAACGTGATCAATCCTGCGATATAAGGACGCCCCGGACAACGGAAAAAAGCCACTAGAAACGCGGCCGCGATAACCGCGCTGAACCCCATAATCAGTCCGCCCCAACCCGCCAGCCGATACAGACTAAACATCAGAACCTGGCATAACCATTCGTGATCGACCCAAGGCTGACCAAACCGCGTAAAGGAATAAGGATCGGTGTGAAAGATTGCGCGTGTTTGGACAATCAGCTGTCCCGTGCGCAGATGCCACCACACGTCAGGATCGGTCACGCCACGCGCTGCCATGGTGAAGAGACCCAGTGCAAGGATGACTACGAAAAGGCGGCGAGTTTGAAGCAACTCGGTCAATGTTCGAGGATCATACCGCGAGCAGGGATGAACTCAGTTTCGTTTGCAAGCAGAAATCCCAAAATGACGAGAATTCCAAATGGCAAAAGTGGACTGGTGTACAGAGGCAAGGCCCAGAACCGCAGCAAAGTGCCAGTAGGGAACCACATTGCTGATAGCATCATGCCGAATGCCGCAATCCAGGCCCACCCCAGAAGAGCCCATGCGCCAGCAAGAAGCAGTCGTGCAACCTTACCCGATCGCCAGATACGACCGCCGTACCGAAGCAGTAACAGGATGCCGGGGAGTAGCAGAAGTTGGGCATGAGGTTCCAGCGTGGGGATGACCACCAGTGTCGCAGCCAACACCAAACTGGAGGCGAGAAAGAAACGTGAAGATGTTGCAGGGTCCGAACGGCAACGCCAACAAAGAGCCAGAACCGCAATCACTAACATAACAGCCACACCCGAACCGATTCGTTGAGTAAACCAGACGTCGAGCAGGGAATGCCCGTAGGTGTATCGCCGATAGGCTCGAACGACATCCAGGAAACGGCTGATCCAACCGGGGGCCAGACGTTCGCCTCCCAGAATAAGCACCGACATGGCAGCCGAGAAACTCCAGGCCATCCCTTGTCGCCGCCGCCAATCGCCCATGGTCCACAAGGCCAACCAGGGAATCAACAGGATTACGAACTGAGGTTTGATCGTGGCACCTGCGAGCAACAGACCAGCTGCCGTGAAGTAGCCTGCCGTCAATGAGGCGACAGTCGCAGCCAACAGGAAAGCTGCCAGCAGACTCAGGTTTTGCAGCTTCAATCCCTGCAAGACCGGAAAACTGCCGAAGGTGAAAACCGCAAGCATGCCGAGATCAGCTGCCGGCAGTCGCCACCGGAGTGCGTAAATCCACAGCCATAGACTCGCCAACGTCAGGGCCACGAACAAGCAAAGAAATAAGACTTGCGCGGCGGGAAAAGCGAGGTGCAGTGTCGGCCACATCAGGAAAGCAACGTAAATCGGATATGCAAAACCTCCTGCCAGTTCCGCCCGATCGCCGGGATGCAACGTGGCAACTGGTGCGCCATAGATAAAGATTTGGATTTCACGGGTAACTGCGGGACTGTAGGGATCGCGGTGATGCAGCAATAGTTCGTGAGCTCCCCACCAGCGCGCGTAGAGATCCGAAAACTGAGCTGGCTGCCCGACGCTCCAAACATCCGCGACGTAGTACCACATACTGAAGGCGGAGAGCACCGACAGAATCAACCACAGCCGGAAGTGACTAAAAGTAGTCATTCCGGCGAGGACCCATTTTCCTCCACCAACACACTTGCCGGTCTGCTCCTAATCCAGGACCACAGTTCGCCACCGTCCACAACGGCGATCGCCAAGCCCGCTACTAACACTCCAGCAATAATGTCGACCACGTAGTGCCATTCAAGCAGCACGATCGCCGCCAGCAGTAACACGTCATAAGCGGCTAGAACCGCCAGGATACGCTTCCAGCGTCTTAGAAACCACACCACGACCAAAGGCTGAGCGATGTGCATGCAGGGAAACGCTATGTAGTAGTCGGTGGAAATGTGACGGACCCGCAAGTGCCTCCACAGTGCTTGCGAATTCGCAATGGACCACTTCTGGAGCGCGTAAGTCTGCAACTGGTCAGGAAACACGGAGAAATGGGCGGGACAGAGATAGAACGGTCCCTGGCTGGGCCATAAGTAGAACAGGGCGAGCGCAAGGTAATATGCCGTCAAGATAGTGCCTACAAACTGGAATGCCCGTCGCTTGCTATCGTACAAGCCTGTCAGAATCAGAGTGGCTCCGATTTGAGAAAACATCCCGAAGTAGATGAACTCGAGATCGCGAAAGAAGGAAACAGGAAAACTGTGCACGGCCCAGTGGCAAAGACTGGAAACCGAAAGCCCATGGAGGAGCCATTGATCCATCCTGTTGAATGTCGCGTCGGTCGCTCCGAAGAAACGTAGCGAAAGTATGATGTCGTTGTAAGCGAACACGAGCAGAAAACCAAGAAATAGGTAGATAGCGGGCGGGAAGATCGAACGTGCAGCTTTTCGACGATCCGCCGGTTTGAGTCTTCGGAAGAATTCCAGTATCGCGACCGTGTCCACGGTCACGATAACGGCTTTCACCCAGGTGAGTGTCCAGCACAAGACCAAGAAGTAGACAAGCACTAGCAACAAGCGCGGTACTTCTTGTCGAAGGCGTCGAACTGGATGAACTGGCAGCTCCGGGGTAAAGGCAAAAAGAGAAAGGAGCGTCGCCACGAAGATCGATTGAGCGGCGAGGACCAACCAGTAAGCAGAACCGAGCTTCGGCCAGTCGAAATCGACCGGCAAATTGAGCCGCTTCAGCAGCGGTACAAGTGCGACGCCCAGGAGAGCGCTGACCCAATAGTGCGAGTCCCTTAAATATTTCTGACCCCCCGGGAGGATAGTCAATTTTGCTCCGGCAGACCTGCGCCCTGCTGCGAAACCAGAGCGCAGCCCATCATACCAAGTGTCGTTGCAGTGTACGGATGACTTCTCGTTGCCTTCCCAGTTACCGGAAACTGGCGAAAACTGACTCGGGAATCGGATCATCGTGGTGGCGAATTTACCACCGCCGAGAATCTTTCCCATACGTTGTAACATGGGCCTTTGTTTTACCAACACATTGCGAAAGCATTCCATGTACGCTTTGGCGGTGGCAGCGCTTCTCGCAGGCTGCATGTGGTTCTACGTTCAGCACGTCTTTATTGGCTACCAGCTAGCCGACGCTGCCGCCCACGATCGGCCGCGCGGAAGTTTCTCCGACCTGTACCCACGCTGGCTAGGTGCACGCGAGTTGCTTTTGCACCACCGCGATCCTTACAACCGCGAGCTCACCCGTGAAATTCAGATCGGGTATTACGGGCGTCCGCTCGACCCCAATCGGCCCGGCGATCCCAAGGACCAGGCAGCCTTTGCTTATCCCGTATTCGTTGTTTTTCTGCTTGCACCCACGATCTCATTGCCGTTTTCAGTGGTTCAGGCGGGCTTTCGATGGTTGCTGATCATTTTGACCGCTGCTACGGTTCCGCTCTGGTTGCGTGCGTTGCGTTGGCGAATGTCGCCCGTCGCGACAGCAACGCTCATGATCCTCGTTCTAGGAAATTTCCCGGTGGCGCAGGGAATCAAACTCCAGCAGTTGACTTTGCTGGTGAGCGGAATGATCGCAGGATGCGCTGTCCTGCTGGTTGCCGACCATCTTTTGCTGGCAGGCATTCTGCTGGCGTTGGCGACCATCAAACCTCAGATCGTCGTGCTTTTGGTGGCTTGGCTGCTTTTATGGGCGTTGAGTAACTATCACGACCGACGGCGCTTTATCTGGGGCTTCGGTTTGACCATGGCAGCACTTCTTGCGGGTGCCGAGTACGTGCTGCCGGGATGGATTCGCCAATTTGCGAAAGCAATAATCGCCTACCGGGAATATCTGAACAAACCAGAGTCGGTTTTGCTTGAATTGACAACGCCAGTCTGGGGAATGATGTTTTCGGCCTTAATCCTGATCGCTCTCACGCTTGTTTGCTGGCGAATGCGCCATGTGCCCGCCAGTAGTCCGGTTTTTGGCCTCGTGTTTTCGGCAGTTCTGGCCGTTACGGTGGTCACCGTTCCTATGAGTGCGCTTTACAATCAGATACTTTTGCTTCCGGCAGTTTTACTAGTGGTTCGCTACCGCAGGTCGCTATGGACAAAACATCCTCTCATGCGGGCAACCTGCGTGATCTCCGCCTTGCTGGTTCTCTGGCCTTGGCTGGCGGCGGTGGCCTTGACCATAGCTTCGTTTTTCGTGTCGGCTGAGCGTGTGCAAAACGCTTGGGCCCTGCCGCTATGGACGAGCTTGGCCGCGCCTCTGGGCATACTGTTGCCACTAGCGTCCGTGCTAAGTGAGTTCACTCGAGCGGGTATTGATAATCAGTTCCGTTCGTCATCCGACCGAACTGCGTCGGCGATCACCTGAGCTTGCATTCCCCCGCTGCCCGGGTTAGGCTTCTCGAACACCGGTGGTGTCCGGAGGATCCGAATGACTCTGAAGATTGAGACGCGGCAGGTTAACGGGGTCACGATCGTGTCGTGTCAGGGCCGCATCGTGTTTGGGGAAGAGGCGACGGAACTCCGCGAGAATCTCAAGCGTGTGTTGGCTTCCTCACGTCAGGTCGTGCTCAACCTTGCAGGCGTGACTTATATTGACAGCGGCGGTCTTGGCACCCTGGTGGGTGTTTACTCTTCCGCGCGGGCGTCCGGCGCCGAAATCAAGTTGACCGGGCTGGGCCAGCGTTTGCGCGATGTTTTGCAAATCACGAAATTGGTCACTGTGTTCGAGGCTTACGATACGGAGCAGGAGGCCATTGCGACGTTCCATCGCGGGGCTGCTTGAAATTGGACAGTATGCGGCGCCGCCTGCATTGAATCAGGGTCTGCTGGTGAAATCTTCTTAGGCTCTTCCCCCCGGCCTTCGATGCTGTCATTATTCCTGTAACGACTTTTAAGGAGCTTTGCAGGCACTCCATGGATTTCCAAACCATTATTGGTCCGTCTTCGGGAACCGAGTTCGGGGATATTCCCGACACTTGTCTTTGTTCAGGGGAACGAGCAGCGCGTCATCAACCTCGACCACAGTCCTTTTGGCGTGGGACGCAAGGTGGATAAGGATCTGGTCATCGCCGACCCCCGCGTCTCCCGCGACCACGCGCAGATCGTCTCCGAAAACGGTGTGTTCAGCGTTGTCGACCAGGGGAGCAAGCATGGGACATTCGTCAACGGTGAACGGGTCGAACGCAAGGTTCTCGAGCGCAACGATCGCCTGGAGTTCGGAGTTCGAGAAGTTGCTTATGTAATCTTCAACCCGCAGCACGGGACCACCAACTCCGCTCGTGAGTTCTTGAGCCAGATTTCCGGGATGCATATCTCGGACGAGACCACAGACTTGGAGAAACTGGTTCTGTTTCTCGAAGCCGCCCGCAAGCTGAATACGATCGGTGTCCTCGATGAAATCCTGATGACCCTGCTGGACGTGACCCTGAAGCTTACTCGGGCGGAGCGGGCTTACGTCTACATGAAAAACGCTCGCGGGGAACTGCGGCTGGCCGCCGGACGCAACTCGAAGGGTGAGCCCCTGCTGGACGACAAGACTATCTCCCACTCGATTCTCGATGACGCGCTAAAGTCGAACTCCGAGTTCGTTCTGACCGACACCAGTCGCTCGGCTGACCTGACGGGACGGAAGAGCATTGTGGCTTATGATCTCCGCACCGTGATCTGCGTTCCCCTACGCAAGCCGCAAGTGCACGCTACTCGCGACGTCGATGCTCCTGCAGTTGCAATTTCGGCAGAAGTTATGGGAGCCCTGTATGTGGATTCGCGCTTTGCCTCGCGTGATATCTCGGGCGTGAGCAACGATATTCTGCATGCGATCGCGACCGAAGCTGCGTCGCTTATCGAGAACGCCCGCCTGGTACAAGCTGAAGAGGCCGGTCGACGATACCAGCAAGAGTTGGCGATCGCGGCCTCCATTCAACAAGGACTGATGGCGGTTACGATTCCCGAGGTTCCGTTCGCCAAGCTGGCGGGAAGGAATCTTTCCTGTAAGGAGATTGGCGGAGACTTCTTCGACGCGGTTAACACCGACGAGGGTTTGACCATTGTGCTCGCTGATGTGAGCGGCAAAGGAGTGTCGGCGGCGCTGCTTGCTTCCACCTTGCAAGGCATGATTTATTCGCAGCTCACGGCAGGCATGCCGCTGACCGAGATCGTGACCGCCGTCAACCGATTCTTCACTGACAAGAATATCGGCGAGAAATATGCAACCGTGATCCTTGCGCGCGTCCGGGACAACGGTGACACGGAGTATGTGAATTGCGGACATGTTCAGCCGCTGGTGGTTTCTAATGGAGAGGTTCGCAGACCCGCGCACGGCAATCTGCCCGTGGGACTGTTGCCCGATGCCAAGTACGAAAGCGATCACTGTCAGTTGAAGGCGGGGGATCGGCTGGTACTGGTGACGGATGGCGTGACTGAGGCCGAAAATTCGCACGGAGATTTCTTCGAAGATTCGCGACTGGAACTCGCCGCGAAAACTGGAAACTTGGAACAAATCTTCACCGCAATCGCCAGCTTCTGCGGCGGCACCCCCCTGAACGACGATTGCACCGTCGTGGAACTCGTGTATACAGGCGGGTAATCGCATGGAGCACTCCGATTGTGCAGAACGCAATGCTGCGCTCGCGATCGCCTATTGCTCCACCGTCACAGAAAAGTCCGTGCCCTCCCAACGTTGTTCCTGTAGCCAGTAGAAGGTGAAGACGATCTCGCCTCCAACTGGCAATCGGTCGGTGGGGAGATCGGCCACAAAGGTGCCCAAGGCGGTGTCGCTGGTCTTGATGTCCTGCGTGGTCCGCCAACTGTCGAAGCTCCAGTGCACCAGCGCCGGAGCGGCAGAACCAACCGCAACTTCTTGCCCCGCGGCATGGTTCGGCATCTGTTGTTGAAGCGCCAGGCAAAGTAGACTGATACTCCCTTTCTCGACGAGGTATCGCTGCACGGTCTGCGGCGGCTGATCGAAAACTCTTGCCGTCGCGCAGCGACCGCCGCAACTTGATGTACTCGGAGTGCGCCCAAACCAGTGGACACGCCGAACCTGTGGGTTTTCCGGTAAACAGCTCTCGCTCCGGAATGTCGGCGCGCATCCCAGACCTGCTCGGGAATCAGACGGCCTCCTTCGGTCGAGAACTCCATCACGCGCAAAAGTTCTTCGGCGACTTGGGGGCGTCCCGCGGCTAGTTCGTAGTGCGCGCGTTCGCCGGCCAGCAGCGGCCAAGCGCGTCCAATCCCGGTGCCGTCGAAAGGAGACCCATCCTCATGTTCTCCGTAGCCGTCGCCGTTGTAGCGATACCAGCAGGGACCTTGCGGCAACTTCACCCGCAACAGCGCGTCGATCACCTTGATCGTGTTCAGAATCCGCGGATCATCCGGCGCCCGCAGGCCGAAGCGGACCAGCGCCAGCGCATCCGGGCTGATCAGCTGAGTCGCTGGCTCCGAGCTCTGCCCCGGTGGCCGGTTCTTGATTGGCACAAACCCGTCGGAGGGCGAGCGGCGCAGTCTGTCTCCGGAGGCGCGATGCGAACGTAATAACCGTCCACTCCGATCTGCCGCGCCGAGATCAGTATCGGTGGCGTAGGTCCAGCGCTCGACATTGTCGTTCCAATTGTCGGCAGTTTCGCGCAGATACTCGGCGATGGCCTTCTCTTCGACTGCGTCCGCAATATCGGCCGCAGCCAGGAGCGCGGCGATCTCTACCGCCAGCGTGAACGGCGAATAGCCAGCGTCCTCCTCCCAGCGGTCCTGCTGCGTGACCGGGCCATTGCGCACGAGGAACCCGGCGGCGCGACGAACCAGCGTCCACCAACGCGTGAGTTCACCCAAGACCAAGGGGTAGTCCCGGCGCAAGCAATCCACGAGCAGAATGGGAAATGCTGCCTCATCCATCTGCAGGCCGTTCCAGTAAGGACGCCCATCGAGCCACATGTTCTGCGCCCAGTGGCCGTCGGCTTCCTGCGTGGACTCCAGGTAGCGAAGCACGCGCATCGCGTCGGTCTGCGCGCCTGCCGCCAGGAATCCGAATGCCGTTTCCACCAGATCACGCGGCCAGACCAGGTGATAGCCGCCAAGATCCTCGTCGCCTTTGTTGAAGCCCCACGGAATGGAAAGACTGGCGATCACCCCGCCCAGCAGGTTTTTCGATTCATGGGTGCGCAACACAGCTACGCTGGCGCGGTAGAGGTCGCGTTCACGCTGAGGCAGATCCAGTTTCATCAGACCCTCATGCCAGGTTTCCCACTGCGCCACATAATGTTTGCGAAGGTCGTCGTAGGATTCGAGCAAACTCGATCGCACCTGTTGTCCAGCTTCTGACCAGATGCCGCCGAAGCCCAGCGCGAGTACGAATTCCCCCTCGCAAGCGCGTAAGTCGATCTCCCCCGTCATGGCAATGTTGCCATTCTCGGCGCGGGTGTAATTCCACGTAATCTGGAAATTCTTCGAGAGATCCTGCCAGCCATCGGAGTATCCGGCGAAGCCTACCGACATTTGTTTCCAGGGAGTCGAACAGCCAAAGGCCAGGGCGCATTCTTCGCGCTGCGCGAACATCATGGGCACACCCTTGTAGTCGCCCACCCAGCCAGTGTTGCTATTGCCCCAGTTGGCCAGGTGCGGCGAAAGCACAGCGTAAAGATGATAATCCGCCAGCGTTCCCCGGAACGGAATGAAGCGAATTCTCTGCAGCACAACGTTGCGATACGGATCGGTCAGCACTTCCTTTTCGATCCGGTACCGCCCCTGCAATTCCGTGTTGATCAGTTCATAAGCAGGAACGCCGGGCGCGACCGGGATATTCTCGAACTTGCAGTGGCGTTTCTCCTCGGAGAAAAAGCTTGTGCCGTCGGTCACGATCAATCCCAGGTCGCGAGTGCAGGCCTGATCCACGCGTGGGTAATAAACCTCGTTCAGAATGCCGTGGCTGGTTGTGAACCACACCCGACTATGCTGATTGAGGGCCGTCCCGACGCCACTCTTTGCGCTCGAAGTCCAGCGCGGCGGAATCCCCGGCCAACCCGGAGCATATCGTTCTGAGTCACTCACTGGTCTATCCTCAAAGAGTTCCTACGCATGGTACTAGAAACGCAATGTAAAGATGATTCGCGAGCTATGGTGAAGATTCGCGTTATTCTGGAGCCAGGCAGCATGGCGGCAGAGACCCAGATCGATTCATTCCTCGCACAACGCCGGAGTATGGTCGAATCGCAATTGCGTGCCCGCGGAATCCGGGACGAGCGCGTACTCGCTGCCATGCTCCATGTTCCCCGTCACGAATTCGTTTCTGGAGATTATCGCGACCAGGTGTACGAAGATCACCCGATTCCGATCGGCGAAGGCCAAACCCTCTCACAGCCCTACATTGTCGCCATTATGCTGGAAGCGTTGACACTCCAACCCTCGGGCGTGGTGCTTGAGGTGGGGACGCGGCTCGGGTTACCAAACCGCGTTGCTCTCGGAACTCACCCGGGAGGTCTATTCGGTGGAGCGGCACGCGTCGCTCGCCCGGACGGCGCAAGCCGACACTCGCCCGCCTCGGCTACACCAACGTGGAAGTGTTGCTCGGCGACGGCAGCCACGGCCTTCCTGAGACGGGCGCCCTTCGACGCTATCGTCGTCTCCGCGGCTGCGCCGCAGATTCCCTCACCGTTGTTTGAACAACTGCGCGAAGGCGGACGCATGGTAATTCCGGTGGGTCCAGCGCATGCGCAGGAACTGCAGTTAGTGCGTAAACATGGAGGCCAGCCGGTGGTCACCAACCTGGAAGGATGCAGATTCGTCCCGTTAATCGGCAGCGAGGGATACCGTTCGGGGTGGTAGAAACGCCGCTTTTCCGAGAGATGATCACTGAGAATCGCGAACTGTCTTACAATTCACTGGTGCCCGTTCTTCATAATCTCCGCGTCACCCTTGAAATGATCAAGTGGGAGCACTCCATCTTCGTGCTTCCATTCGCTCTTTGCGGAGCCATGCTGGCGGCCAACGGCCTGCCTAGCGGACACGCGCTGGCCTGGATCATTGTCGCCATGGTAACGGCCCGATCGGCGGCGATGGCCTTCAATCGTCTGGCGGATGCCTCGATTGACGCCGCAAACCCTCGAACCCAGACGCGAGCCCTTCCTGCCGGAACCCTCACTCCCGGCTTTGTGATCGACATTCGTGTTGGTTTCCTGTGCGCTGTTTGTTTTCGCAGCATCCCAGCTCAATCGGCTTTCGTTCATTCTGTCGCCGTTCGCGCTGGCCGTAGTTCTGCTTTACTCCTACACCAAGCGGTTCACGCGCTGGTCTCATCTCGTCCTTGGATTCGCCATGGGGATTGCTCCTTCCGCTGCCTGGATCGCGGTGCGCGGCTCGCTTGACCCGCGAATCCTGCTGCTGACCGCCGCGGTTACCTTCTGGGGCGGCGGCTTCGACGTGCTTTACGCCTGCCAGGATTACGAATTTGACGGCACGCCGGATTGCACTCGATCCCGCGCTATTTGGGAATCGGCAAATCGCTTTGGATCGCGCGATGTTTTTCATCTCATGATGATTGTGTTGCTGGTCAGCCTGGTCGTCGTTTTCGGATTGGGAAAGCTGGCAATTGCCGGGGTTATCGCCGTGGCCCTGCTCCTTGCCTACGAACACTCGCTGGTCTCGCCGCACGACCTTTCGAAACTCAACGCGGCGTTCTTCACCATGAATGGCGTGATCTCGGTGGTGTTCTTGTTCTTTCTAGCCGGAGATTTGCTGTTACACGATAGTGCCTTGCAACAGGTGCAGGCACCCCGTTCCGGGAGTGTCCTGATTCATCAGCCCACAGAAACAACTTGAACGACGCGGGGAATTGTAGATTTCGCAACTGAGGAGGTTGTGAAGTGTGCAACTCTGCTGATGAACGTCTGTGACTTCCAGCACTTTCCTGCGGTATGATCGAAGTAATGCCGAGCACACGCGCATCGCAGAGCCATACCTTTGAGGCCGAGGACCGTCGGCTTTATGCCATCAGAGACAAAGTACTCGCCCATGAGCGCCTGAGCAGCGACGACGCCCTCGCGCTCTACCGCTCGGGCGACATCCTCGCGGTCGGCTGGCTGGCAAATTCTGTGCGTGAGCGCATGCACGGCGACAAGACGTACTTCAACGTCAATCGCCACATCAATCCGACGAATGTTTGCGTAGCTGCCTGCCGCCTCTGCGCGTTCGGCCGAAAGAAAGACACGCCCGGCGCCTACACCATGGCCCTCGAAGAAGCCTTCGAGACGGCTGCCTCGGGCTACAGCGAAGCGGTCACGGAGTTCCACATCGTCGGCGGGCTGCATCCCGATCTGCCGTTTCAATACTTCCTGGACCTGATTTCCGGTCTCAAGCAGCGCTTCCCGCAGGTGCATTTGAAAGCTTTCACCATGGTCGAAGTCGCCTATCTGGCGAAACGCGCCAAGCTTTCGATCCGAGAGACCCTGGAGCAGCTACAAGCCGCGGGTGTGGACTCGCTACCAGGCGGCGGTGCCGAGATTTTCGCCGATCGTGTCCGCCACATCATTTGCGATCACAAAATTGATGGCGACCAGTGGCTCGAAACCGCGAAGCTCGCCCACCAGATCGGGCTGAAGTCCAACGCGACCATGCTCTACGGCCATGTTGAAAACGACGAAGACCGGGTCGATCACTTGCTCAAGCTGCGTAATCTCCAGGATGAAACCGGCGGCTTCCAGACGTTCATTCCGCTGGCATTTCACCCCGACAACACGCCGCTGCAACATCTGCCGAAAACGACAGGCATGTTGGATATCAAGCAAATTGCGGTGGGTCGGCTGGTGCTGGACAATTTCCCGCACATTAAATCCTACTGGCAGATGGTGACGGCCAAGATGGCGCAGATATCGCTACGCTTCGGCGCGGATGACATCGATGGAACGGTCATCGAAGAAAAGATCTACCACGATGCCGGCGCAACCACTCCGCAAGGCATGCGCCGCGAAGAGTTGATACGCCTGATCCGAGAAGCCGGACGCGAACCCATCGAGCGCGACACGTTGTACCGACCAGTGACGCGGACGGAGACGTCAGTCACGGTCGCGGTGTAGGTCGAGAAAACACCCCTACTAACCCCTACTCGTTTGCAAGGACAGCCATCACAAGCTACAGTGATCAACTTGGAGTTTCCCTTATTTTGCATTCGCCCTCCTTGCGGCGGGTGTAGAATCGGTTTGTAAGGAACCGGAAATCTTCACGGAATCTCTTCCGTGATCCGAGGCCTGAGATGAATGTCCACATCAGCTATAGAGCCCGCAAAACTCCTGACATCGAAAAAGATATCAACCACCTGGTGGAAAAGCTGCGCAAGCGGCTACAGGTTTTCCGCCCTGAACTGGTGCATCTGAAGGGAGTTGTGGAACAGAATTCCCCGCGCGAGGGAACCACAGTGTCCCTGAACTTGCGCCTCCCCTCCGGCCAGATGGCGGTGCAGAAATCTGCCTCAAGCGCGGCGTCGGCCGTGAAGGCAGCCTTTGACGATCTGCTGCAGCAGATCAGCAAACATAAAGATCTCTTGCGCAACTCGCACAAATGGCAACGTCGCCGCGTGGCAGGCTTCCGTCCCGAGCAACAAGTTGCTTTTGAAGATACAGTCGCGGCTATGCGGGTGCCGACGGCCTCCTCCGACGACATTCGCAGCTATGTAAATGCCAGCCTCGGCCGCCTGGAGCGTTTCGTCGAACGTGAACTGTATTTCCGCGAAACCGCAGAAGAAATTATTCCCGACGCAGTCACGAAAGAGGAAGTCATCGACGAAGCCATCGCCCGCGCACTGGGCAATGGAGGGGAGAAACCAGAAAGCCTGGCGCTGGAGCCGTGGCTTTACCGGCTGGCGCTCCGTTCCATCGAGGACCTTTCTGCCCGGAGCCCGGAGAGCCTGCTCCCGGTTCATCTGGAGGATTCCGCCCGGCGTCCGAACGTTCGCGCCAGTGATGAGCCTGAACTCCAATTCCATCAGCCGGATGAGACATTGACCGGGGAAAGCGTGATCGCAGACCGCCGCGCAGCTACGCCAGAAGACATAGCCTCCTCCGACGAAATGGTCGCACTGGTGCAGTTTGCCCTCGAGGGGGCAAGCCGTCCTGATCGCGAAGCGTTTATCCTGCATGCCATCGAGGGATTTTCGCTGGATGAGATCGGCGTCATCACCGATCGCAAGCCGGACGATGTGCGAGGCTCGATTGAGTTGGCACGCAAACATTTGCGCCACTTGGCGCCGCTGGCGAGCCGGTTTAAGCCAAAGCTGCTCCCGGCATCCGCAAGAGGTTGAAAGCATCGACAGCACTCAGGAGAAATCGTGATGATTACCCGCGAAGACATCCGTGAGTTGGCTCAATTCCACACTAACGGGGACCAGGACTCGGCGCTCAGTTTCTATTTTGAGCCTCGCACTCCACAGAACAAATCACATCGCGAAGAAACCATTCTCGCCAAAGATCTGGTTCGCAAAGCGCTGCGCGAGGCAGAGAAGAACGGAAAGAATGGCAGCACGCGGGTCGACTTGAATCGCATTCTCGAACTGGCGGAGAACCTGCATGGTAATCAAGCCCGAGCCCGCGCAGTCTTCGCCTGCGGTAGCCAAAAGTTCTGGCGAGAATTTGACCTGCCCCCGCAACTTCCGGGCACCCAGCTCTTCGTTAACCGCCAATTCCATTTGAAGCCGCTAGCCCTGATGCTGGGTGCCCAGCCTCGTCTGTGGATAACGCTTGTAGATCGCCAACGGGCCCGCTTCTTCGATCTCCGCCTGGATGAACTAAAAGAGCGCGAAGGTCGCTTCCGCACACCACCGACTCGTCAAGGCCGCAGCGACGGCTACGCCGGATACGACGGCGGCCATGCCCAGCGTCGCGTCAACGACGAAGCGTTGCACCACTTCAAAAGCGTGGCGGAGCACTTGAGCGGAGCGCTCGAGAAGGGCCTGTTTGAAAAGCTGATTATTGGGAGCCACGAGACCAGCTGGCACGAACTGGAAACCCAACTGCATCCCTACGTGAAGCAGCGCCTCCTGGGACACTTCCCAGCCGATCTCAGTCGCATAACAAACGAGCAGATCAGGGAACAGTCCGGCCGCATCCTGCGCGAGTCGCTGGAGGAGCGCCGCAAGGAACTGGCCAGGGAGGTAATCAGTCAAGCCAAGAGCAATGCCCGGGGGGTGACGGGACTGCGTCGAGTATTAAAGTCGTTGGAGCTGGGTGAAGTGCAGACTTTGTTGATTGGCGACAAGTTCTCACACCTGGCGGTGGAGTGCACGAGCTGCGGCCACCTCGACGCGCATATGGTGCGACAGTGCCCGGTATGCGGCCACGACACGCGCGAGATTGAAGACGTGACCGACGTAATTATTCCCGCCGCCATCCGTCGCGACATAGAACTGTTTTACGTGAAAGATGACCCCGAGTTCGACCGCGCAGGAAACATTGCAGCGCTGCTGCGCTTCCGCGCCGATCAAGGCAAGAGCCGCAGCTTGCCTGCCGCTTCCTGAGAAACCATAAACTGACGTGAGTTTCGCGCGCACGAGTGCCCGCGGACAATCCATAGCTTTGTGGGGATGACCGCTTTCGCGGTGGTGATGCTGCGTTCCTTACGCGGAGAACGACCCCTCGGTACAACGAGCCGCTGAGTTTTGACGATTGCACGAAAAAGAAGATAATTGGAAACAGTGTCCTTCCATCGCTGGTGGGTTATCGTTTCGAAAGTTTTGGTCTTGATGCTGGCAGTTTTGTCCGGTGGTGTTTCTGCAACGGCTGCTGCCCCCCCTGCGCAATCCTCAGCTCAGCCCTCAACCCCGTCTTCCACGCCGTCCGCGACCCATAAAAGCGCCACCACGACAAAAAAGAAGAGCAGCGCAACGACGGTTACGCACCCGAGGCGCAAGACGACGTCTCCACGTTTGCAGCGCATGCACGAGGCGTTTGTCTCGTCTGCTGCTTTGAAACCGATGGCGAAGCAACTGCTTCAGGATCGTTCGCCGGCCGCTTACGCGGGCGTGGACGCGTATGCGCGGCGTCATACGAAAGAAGATGCCGGGGCGTTGGCTTGGCTGGTGATCGGCTATGCACACATTCTGGATCGAGGTTACGCGCAGGCGATTGATCCGCTGAATCAGGCGAGGCCACGGGCAGGCGATTTGGGAGACTATGTCAATTTTTATCTTGGCACAGCGTATTACCAGACGGGCCGGTTGGCGGAGGCGGTGGCTACCCTGGGCGGATTCGCTAAGGCTTATCCGGAGTCGCTACTGATTCGCGACGCGCATGTGACCTATGCCAATGCGTTGGTGGCGGACGGGCGTGCGCCGGAAGCGGTGGAGTTGCTGGAGAATGATCGTCAGCCAATTCGGGCTGACCTGGAGCTCGCTTTGGGGCGCGCGTACGAAGCGGCGGGCCAGCCAGCAAAGGCGCTGCCCATCTTTCGGAATCTGTATTTCACCATGCCGCTCTCGTGGGAGGCGACCCAGGTCGACGGTGATCTGAAGAAGTTGGCGGGGACTCCGGAGACGCAGCCGCCTACGTTTGCGGAGCGAAAAACCCGCGCTGATCTCCTGGCCAAGGGCAAACAATATAACCAGGCAGCGAACGAGTATCACGCTCTATTGAATGATGCGGGTCCGGAGAATCGCCTTGCGCTAACCATGGCAATGGCAGAGGCTTTGCGCCACGCGGGACGAGACAAGGAAGCCAAGAAGGCGTTGGAGTCGATGCCAGAGTCGACTCCGGAGCTCAACGCGGAGCGCTTATTCAACCTGGGTGAGATCGCGCGTAGTGCGAATGATAATGAAGCTTTTCTGCGAACGCTTGAGCAACTGCGGCAGACCGCTCCCACCAGCACGTGGCTGGAGCAGGCGCTGCTCTCGGCGGGGAACATCTACCTGCTGAGGCACGATTATGACCGGGCTATCGATTCCTTCCGGGAACTGCAACAACGTTTTCCAGACGGCGGCCGGGCCTCGTACGCCCTGTGGAAGGCGACGTGGCTCAGCCTGCGGCAGGGCAGACGAGTTGATGCTGAGAAGGGTTTCGAGGAGCAGATTGAGCTGTATCCGTCGTCAGGAGAGATTCCGGCGGCACTTTATTGGCGGGGGCGGCTGGCGGAAGAGGATGGGGAAGCGCCCAAGGCTCGGGCCTATTACCAGAAAGTGTCAGACCGCTTTCGGAACTACTACTATGGCGAATTGGCGCGCCAGCAGCTCAAAAAGCTGAAGAGCGACGGCGATACCGTGCACTATGCACTGCTGGACCGTATTCCCCCGATCGACGCGAACACCAAAGTGACAGCCGATCCGGTTCCTACTGACAACTTGCGCGTGCAGAAGGCACAGCTTCTGGCGAATGGGGCACTGCTGGATCTTGCGGTGAAGGAACTGCGCGCGGCGGCGGATGAAAGTAAAGGAAATTGGCTGGTGCCAGAGACGGCGCACCTTTATACGGATGCCGGCCGCTACGATATGGCGATTCAGGTGTTGAAGAAGGCTGTGCCTGGTTACTTTGCCGTCGATTTGCCCAGCTTGCCCCGCCCGTATTGGGAGGCATTGTTCCCCAAACCGTTTTGGATTGATCTGAAAAAATTCTCTTCGGACAATGCGCTTGATCCTTACATGGTGGCCGCATTGATCCGACAGGAATCGGAGTTCAATCCCGGTGCGGTGTCCCACGCCAATGCGGTTGGGCTGATGCAACTGCTGCCCAAAGTTGGCAAATCCGTTGCCAAGCAAGAGAAGCTGAAGCACTTTTCCAGTAATGAGCTTTTCACACCGGGCGTGAATCTCCAACTGGGCACGCGTTACTTCCGCAGCATGGTCGACAAGTTTGGTGCGTTCGAGTATGCGCTGGCGGCTTACAACGCGGGCGCTGAGCGGGTGCAGGACTGGCTGGGTCAGGGGAAGTATCGCGATCCGCAGGAGTTTGTAGAATCGATTCCGTTCACCGAGACGCGTGAATATGTACAGGCCATCTTGCGGAATGCCAACGTTTACCGGCAGCTTTACGGCGCGCCGTAAGGTCAAGGCCAGAAAGCACACCAAGGAAGTCGATGCCGTCGGTTACGCGGATTTTTCGTGTACGGGAGACTTGGTGAATAGGATTTCGATGACCAGCAAGCCGGCTCCGACGACGATCGCACTATCGGCGATGTTGAAAGCGGGCCACTGATATTGGTCGATGTAGAAGAGCAGGAAGTCGACCACACGACCGTTGAGCAAGCGGTCCCAGAGGTTGCCCAGCGCTCCGCCGAGAATCAGGGCCAGGCCGATTCCGGTGGTGGTCATGGAATGGCTATTCCGCCACAGCAAGGCGGAGACGACGACCAGGGCCACGATCGAAAACAGGACCAGCATGGCGATCTTCCATTGCGCGGGTGAGTCGGCGAACAAGCCGAAGGCGGCTCCGCGATTCTCCACATGGGTGATACGGAAAAACCCGGGAATCACTTGTTTGCCATCGTGCAGCGGGAATGTTCTTCGCGACCGCCCACTTGGTGGCGCGATCGAGCAACACGACCGAGACGGCGATCAGGAAGTGGAACCGGCGCATTACGGGTGATCGGTCATGGGGATCACGAGATTCAGGCTGGACGTGGCGAGGTCAGCGGGAGAGCCCCGCAAAAGCGCCTTCTGGGGAAGGGTGGTTTGAGGGCAGATTGAAGCTCGATCCAAGCGGGATGGGCACTCGGTCATACTCCCAAATGGTTGATTTTTTTCATTATAGGCAGCACCGAGACGAACGTCCATCGGGCCCCTGTACCTTGGTGAAGGGAACGCTCGAAAGCACGTGGAAAAGAGACTGAAAAAGTGTACAATTTATTAGAAGACGATTGCCCGCCCTCGGGCATCTAACGTGAGAGGTTCGGTTTCGCCGTCTTCGGGGTGGATCGTGCGGCATCGATGAGTTATTAGTGCCGGGCGAGCAACTTGCCGCGGTGTGCGTTCATCAAGCTTATAAGGGGTAATGTTTGGCGGTTCGGCCTTTAGACGAGGAGCTCGGGTCAAATATGGCAACTGACGACATTCAGCCTATGCGGGGAGGCGAACCCGAACTGAACCTGCTGCTCTCCAAGAGTGTCCTGGAAGAGCCGCTATGGAAGTCCCTGCTGCAGAATCTCAACGACCTTTTCTTCCCCAAGAAGCAGGCACCGCTGGTGCTGACGTCGAAGCCGGTTCCGGTCAAGGATATTTGGGGATTTTACGACTATAAGAAAAACGGCGCGCTGTTCTCATCCGTTGTTCACGTAATAGCGGTGATATTGATCATTGGTGGAACCATACTCGGTCGGCGGGTGGTACAGCAGATCACCAAGCCTCCCGAGGTCGTGACCCTGATCGCGCCCGACGATATTCCTCCTCTCCCACCTTCGAAAACGCAAGCGGGCGGCGGTGGCGGTGGTGGGGACCGCGACATACTCCAAGCCTCGAAGGGCAGACTCCCAAAGCAGTCGATGCAGCAGATCACACCCCCGATGGTGGTGGTGCGCAATCGCTAATCCGAAATTGGCTGTCGAACCTACCATAGTGATTCCGCCAGAAGTTCACCTTGCCTCCAATAACATGCCCAATCTGGGCGATCCGATGTCGCACCTGCCATCGGGACCGCCATCGAATGGTACCGGTTCGGGCAGTGGGATTGGCTCGGGCAATGGCGGCGGTGTGGGCTCGGGTGAAGGACCGGGGTATGGTCCGGGCCACGGCGGTGGAACGGGCGGCGGCGCATTCAAGGTGGGTGGCGGCGTATCCGCGCCTAAGCAATTTACGCGCCTGATCCGGAGTACTCGGAGGAAGCGCGCAAAGCAAAGTATCAAGGGACATGCGTACTTTGGTTAGTGGTCGGCCCGGATGGTCGGGCGCGCGATATTCGAGTAGCTCGAACCCTGGGTCTGGGGCTGGATGAGAAAGCGATGGAAGCAGTGAAGACCTGGAAGTTTGAGCCTGCCATGAAGGACGGTAAGCCGGTGGCAGTGCAGATCAACGTGGAAGTGACTTTCCGGTTGTACTGAGTTGAGTCGGTTGTGATGAAGGCGGCCGCTAATTGCGGCCGTTTTTGTTTTTGCGAAGATATGAGTTTCTCGCTCCTTTCGGACGATGATTGCGGTTCAGATCTGGCGCAATACTACGTAGTGCAAGGACGCGCGTTTCCTGAACCCGAGATGCTCGTAAACCTGGATGGCACGCACGTTTTCCGAACGAACATGCAGGAAGGGCAGTTCGCCGCGACTGCAAATGCGTTCCACCAGCATCTCCATCAGCGCGCTTGCATAACCGCGGCCAAGATGATCGGGGTGCGTACACACGGCGCTAATCTCGGTATAACCCGGAAGCCGGAGCCGCTCACCCGCCATCGCAACCAGTGTCGCCTGCTCTGCGAATGCCGAAGTATTCTCCCATTCGTGGGTTCGCGCGCCAAACGGTCCGGGCTTGGTCAGTTCGGTTAGGGCCAGCATTTCCGGCGCATCCGCCTGGGTCAGCCGAATGAATTCCTGTTGCCTGGACCCAACTCCATCTGGAAATCCCCTCTGAGGAACGCCCTTTTGCGCGAGAACCACGAGAGGGCGGATTGTCATAGATCATCTGGAATAAGGGGCCTGTGCTCACGATGGTCCAAGCCGGGGTGGATCCCGTGAGGCTTGTAGAAACAATCCGACAGTCTCTCCTGGGTCTAGCAGACGACGCGAGAGATTGTAGTTCTCGGGCGTAGGCTCGGGAAAACCTGCAAGGACGCTAACTTCACGAGGAAACTTCCGAGCCGACTTGCAGGCTTGGGCAAAGATGGCTTGACTCGTGCAAGCGCCTGCCAGATCGGATTGTCGAGTGGGTGCATGGCGCTGCGAGCACGCTCCGTTCTAATTCGAGCTGGGATGCAGCCTTGGACGGTCTATCCCGAGTCTTGCGTTGCCAATCCGACAGCTGATCGTACTGAGGTTCAACCCGGTCGACGGACGGGTTACTCAGCCAGATCCACGTGCTGTACGTCATCGATTGGATGTCCGAGAAAATGTGCGCCCGAGTCGGCGGAACTTTTCCGCTGAGTCGGTCGCGAAACATTGTAAGTCGAGGTAACTTGCGGCGCTCGTGCTCAGGCGCTGACGGTAAGGGAGTGCGGCGCAGCAGCCTGCCCACGGCGTCGGCGGTGGCATCGGCAGAGTCGACGATCTTCACGTGTTTGGGAGCAACCTTGTGCAACACCGGTTGGATAAGCGGGTAGTGGGTGCAGCCGAGCACGAGGACATCCGCTGATTTGAATCCATCGGCGAAGGCTTCTTTGAGATAAATGTCGCGACACCTCTTCGGTCACCGGATGATCGATCCAGCCCTCTTCCACCAGCGGGACGAGTAGAGGGCAAGCCTTTTCCTTTGCCTGCACACCGCGAGCTTCCAGAGCCTTCAAGTAAGCGTGGCTGCTGACGGTAGCTTCGGTTCCAATGACGACGACTTTCTTCTTCTGGCTCTCGCCGGCAGCGCGGTCGGCGCCAGGTTCAATCACGCCCACCACCGGAACACTGGCTGCCTCGGATAATCTTGTCGAGTGCCAGGGCCGTGGCCGTATTGCAGGCAATCACCAGCATCTGGGCGCCCTGCTGCTCCAGATAGTGCGCAGCGCCGACGGCATACCTGGCCACGGTTTCCACCGACTTTGAGCCGTAGGGCAGCCGGGCGGTGTCGCCGAAAGTAGAGTAGTCGGCATTGGGAATGAGTTGAAGTCAGGGCTTTGAGGACAGTCAGGCCGCCAAAGCCGGAGTCGAAAACGCCGATGCAGGTTCTGCGGGTGATCATGAAAAGGTCAGGCAGGCCGCTCGGCAGTTTGCCACCTGACGCCAGCGAGGTCTCGCGTTCTTCCGCAGCATGGCCCCGGCGGAATCGGCGCGCCGTGAGGGCAGGTGCGCGGATGGCCCAGGAATGCGCAGATCTTGTCGGTCGCCTCGGGCGAGAGGATGTGCTCGAACTTGCAAGCTTGCTGTTCGATTTCGGTTTCGCTGTCCATGGCGAGGCTGTCGGTGAACAGGCGCTCCGCCAGACGATGGCGGCGGATGATGTCGGCGGCGCGCTGACGGCCACGCGGCGTGAATTCCACGATCATGCTGCCGTCGCCGATCGAGACTCCGTCGGGCTTCAGGGCATCGTGGCAGGGATTCACGAACGGCTTGTGGTCGTGAGGTTCCGGCGGATGCGGCGTCGCCGTGACCAATCCCAGTTCGATCATTTTTTCTACCGCGATGCTGACCGGCAGAGCGCCGTGCACTTCCATGCGACCGACTTCGGCGATCTCGCCGTGTTCGGCGCAGCGCCCAGAGTTCTTCCAGAACTTCGTCGAACTGCTCTTCGTCGGCCATGGAGAAGACTTCCTGGGCGGCGATCTTGCCGTGATGCAGTTCGATGCGGCGGTCGGCCAGGCGGGCGACGACGGGATCGTGGGTCACCATGACGATGGTGCGTCCCTGCTGGTGCAATTCGCGTAGCAAGCGCAGGACGATCTCTTCGTTCACGGCGTCGAGATTTCCCGTGGGTTCGTCGGCCAGCACGATCTTGGGATCGTTGATCAGTGCGCGGGCGATGCAGACGCGCTGCTGTTCGCCGCCGGAAAGCTGGGAGGGAACGTGGTGGGCGCGCTCCTTCAGTCCCACTCGCTCCAGGGCATCGAGCGCTTCCTGCTCATCGGTCATGCTGTGGAAGTACTGCGCCAGCATCACGTTTTCGAGCGCCGTGAGATAGGGAATCAGGTGGAACTGCTGAAACACAAAACCAATTTTCTCCGCCCGCACTCGATTCAGTTCGTTAGGGGAGATTCTCGCCACATCTTCGCCATCGAGCCAAATCTCTCCGGAAGTGGGGCGGTCCAGGCAGCCGATCAGGTTCACCAGCGTAGATTTGCCCGATCCCGAAGGGCCCATGATCGCGATCCACTCCCCGGGATCGACGTTCAGGGAGAAATTGTCCAGCGCGCGGATGACGCCGCGCCGTTGGCCTCAGCTCTTGGCGGGATACAACGCGGCTGATATTTTTCAGCTTGATCATCTCACTCCCCTCTCAAGATCATAGCGGGTTGCACGCGCCGCAGCAGAGAAATCGGCAAGTACGGCGGAAATCAGGGCCACAGCCACGCTGCCCGCCAGAATAACCGGCAACACGCTAAAGCGCGGCACCACGGGCGCGTGGAAGTTCACCCGGCCGATCCATGCGGCAACGCCGACGCCGACGCCGAATCCGAGAATTGCGCCGACGACTCCCAGAGCGGCGGCCTCGGCGGCAAAGAATCCACCGATCAACCGCTCGGAAGCGCCCAGAGCCTTCATGATGGCAAAGTCGCGACGGCGGTCAAACACCCATCCAATCAGCGTAGAAAGCACGCACAGCGCTGCGGTCGCGATGATCAGTACAGCGGCCGCGGCCAGGGTGGCGCGCGTCTTTCCAAGCACGCGCGCTTCGCCTTCCATGATCTGGCGGACGGGACGAACCTCAGCCGCGGGCAGGGCCTGCGACAGCTTTTGAATCAGGAGCGTTGATCTCCTCGGACGAACCAGAGGCCGCAATCTCGATCGTGGAAGGCTGCACTCCAGTCCAGCTTTCGAAATCTTTCAGCGAAAGATAGATTCGGCTGTCTTCCGACGCTCCGGTGTGCAGGACTCCCGTGGGATTGAGATGAATGACGCGGTCCTGGAAGCTGAGGTCAAATGCCTTTCCTTGCGGACTGACGACGGCCGCCGCGCGGGCTCCGACCAGCGCATCTTGCGAGGTGCGGGGCCACGCAGTCACCGACCACCAGCTATCCAGCTTGCGCACCTGATCGAGATCGGTTCCGGAAACAACCACGGATTGGCCGTCGGAAGTGCGGGCCACCACATAGGCGAACGGCACGGCGAGACCGTGTCCGGCAAGCGCAGACTCGACTTTGTCGAGAGCGCCAGTGGGAAGTGCCTGGCCATCCTTCGCGACGACCACGATATTCGCACCGTAGTTGCGGAATTCCTTGCGCAACTTGGCTTGCACGTCTACGTAAAGATTGAGCATGGCCGTAGCTACCGCCGCCGCAACCACCATCGCCAGCAGAGCAGAGGCAGCACGTCCACGGCGAAGCACGGCGGCACGCATCAGCATGCGCAGAAACATCGAAGTATGGGGCTTAGCGGCGCGGCGGTTAGCCAGGTCCGAGTTCGGTGTACACTCACGCCTTCACCTCGCAGCGCGTACACGGGATCGAACTTCACCGCTCGTCGAATCGCCATCGCGCTGCCGGCGAAGGTCACGATCACGGCGATCGCCAGGATCATGGGGAAGAGAACAGGCTCAATGGTGATCTGGGAATCAAAAATGGATCGGCCTATTTGCCGGGCCAGCAGCGCTCCGCCGGCGAAACCCACGATCGCCACCGAACAGCGCCAGCAGCAGGGCTTCCGCGAAGAACAGGGCTGCGACTGAAACACTGCCTCGCGCCCAGCGCTTTCATCAGTCCCACTTCGGTGCGCCGCTCAAAAATGGCGGTCGCCATGGCAGCCGAAACCGCGAGTGCGGAAGCGAACAGCGCCGCCAGCGTCACCAACAGCATGAGGCCTTTGATCCGCGAGAGTACGGTGCCTTCGTTCTGCGCGATCTGGCGAATCTGTTCGGCGTGGGAGTGCGGAATCGCCTCCTGCAACTGGTAGGCAATCGAGGCGACGTACGGTGAGCAATACCAGCGGTCGAACATCTCCGGATTCATGGAGCTGGGATCACGGCGGGCCAGCGCGTCTTCTGGCTTGGTCAGCGCGCTCACGTAGAGGCGGCGCACCGCCCCGGGCTTGCCCAGAATCTGTTGCGCCAGCGCAAGGGGAGCGACGATCTGATCGTCTTCCGCTCCGCCCGTGGAAAGAATGCCGGTAGACGCGATGTGCCTGGCCGGCAATTTCGATTTCGTCTCCCGCTTTGCGGCCGAGGTTTCGCCGCCAGACTTCTCCCTAGCAGCACATCGGACGAGTTGTCATCGGGCCATGCACCTTGCACCTTCCACCAGGGATGAGTGATGCGCACGCCGGTCGTAAAGTCGTCTTTTCCGAAAGTGAGCCGCTTCGAGAAGTACGTCCCGAGCAGGGTGAGATGTTTTCGAATCGAGCGTCGTTGCTTAAGCGGACGTTTACCGGCAGCATGGGAGCAAAACCCACGATGTTGTGATGCCAGAATGTGCCCCTGATCTTGGGCAGATCGGCTTCGTTGAGGTAAGTGCCATCGCTGGGCGGCTTCAAATCTACGCCGCCGATTTGAACATCCAGAGTATCTTCCTGCGGAGTCACGATCAGGTTGGCGCCATAGGTGCGCAATTCGCGGCTGATTTTGTCGCCAATGTCGGTGGCGACGGCGATCATGGCGGTTGCGACTCCCACGCCCAAGGTAATTGCAATACCGGCCAGGACCTTGCGTCGCTTTTGCCGCCGGAACGATTCGTAGACAAGGCGAGCGAACATGACTATTGCTGGAACATCGGCGCTCGGGCCGCGATGTCCGCCTCCTGAATGATGACTGCGTCTGCCGTGACTTGCGCCTTCAGAGGAACCGGATTGCATCCGCCCGGCATCCCGACGGACTGGGGATTAATGGGCGCGGCGCAGTTCTTGCACACCACTCCGGTCGGCCCTTTATAAAACCCCACGGCGCCACAGATTTCGCAGGCATCCAGAACGGTGGCAATCTTGCCATCCGGCTTCTGATACAGCCAAAACCGCACCGTGCTGCCATTCTCCTGAGCCGAGAAACGATGCAAATCGCCGTCGTAAACCTCTTTCAGCGGAATGCTGACCTGGCCATTCACGAACGTGACTTCCGTTGCCGGCGACAGCGCACTCACACTCTTGGCGTAGATGAACTCGGCGGTGACGAGTACGATAAACACGAACGAACTGGCATAGACGGAAGCCATCCACAAACGCTCGCGGCGGGCAGTCCAAGCTGCTTTTCGTCTCTCGGCGGCGGAGAGGCGGCACCATTCCTGGCTCGCGACGCTTGACCTCGAACAGCACCATGAGCGCGGCCAAAGCGAAAATCGTGATGAAAAAGAACAGATCGTTGCGCACGATCGGGCCAATGATCGCCATCTCCGTCTTTGAAGAGGGAAGTACGCCATTCTCGGAAAGCTCGTGCAGTCCGGAGATCACCAGTTGCGCTGCCACGAAGAACAGAATCACTGTAGTGACGCGGAAGAACTTTTGCAGGTTGATGCGGACGCTGCCTTTGACGAACATCACTCCGAACAGGACGGCGACAATCACGCCCAGAAACGTGCCCAGGAAGCTCAGCAGTTCGGTCGAGTTCAGGGAGACGGCGGAGAGAATCAGAACGGTTTCCACGCCTTCCCGCAGCACCATCAGAAACACGAACAGAAAGAGTCCGAACCAGGCATCTTCGCCCGCCAGCAATCCAACTTTTCCTTCGATCTGACCCTTGAGCTTGCGGCCCGTCTTCATCATGAAAATGATCATGGTGACCACGAAGAATGCCGCCGCCAGCATGACCCAACCCTCAAAGATGTCCTGATTCCAGTGGGTACGGGCAAGCAGAGCCGCGACCGCCAGGCTGCCCACAAAAGCAGAAATCAAGGCCGCGTAAACGGACTTACGGAGCTCCGGGCGATTGATTTTGGCAAGGTAAGCCAGGGTAATGCCAACAATCAGGGCCGCTTCGACCCCTTCGCGCAAGGTAACTATGAATGCTTCTAACATTTAGAAATCAGCCTTTATCTTTGGATCGCGATATTGAAAATGAATTTCAATTTCATTATCTAGGATAGTCTCTGGCGCGTGCGGGCGTCAACGGGCCGAATCACCAGCGGTTGTGATCTAGATCACGCGATTATCGGCTGCAGCGATTGGACTAGAGGTGTCTGAGAAAGGCCTTGGCTTGGTCCAGGTGCGGGAAGAGCTTTTCTTCCGCCTGGAATTCCGCGGGGTGTACGCAGCGGCGGCTGCCGTGCAACTTGACCGGATGCTTCAGGTGCAGCATTTCATGGTAAACGATGTACTCGATCGCGTACCAGGGAACGCGCGGGTGGTCGAACACACGGCTGACCACGATAGCATTATGAGCCGGATCGTAATGGCCGAGCCGGTTGCGAGCGTGGCCGCGGCTCCAACTCATTCGCGGCCGGGCCAGCAACCCAAAGAAGAATCGCTGGTTCAGATCGTCGAACACCTTGTCCAGGTCATAAGTTCGGCCTTGAGAGCTCTCAATTCGCTTGCGGCCGCGCATCTGGCGCACGAGATGAGCGTTACTGGAGATCTCCTGGCTTGAGATATAGCGGCGATACCGGGTAGCGTAGGCTCGCTCAATGGGATGGCGGTACATCTTGGCCAGGAGAATGTGTGCAATGGCGCGCAGCACCGCTGGCGGCGCTCCTTCCAGGAGATCGGAAAGGCGTACAAAGAGTTTGCCCTGCCGCATGCGGATGGTGTTGTTGATGTTGACGTAGGCGAAGAATTCAACGGCGAGCTCAGGCATAGGCGCGCCCGGACGCAATTCACGGTAGGTTTGCTGGAAAACCTGGAGCAGCCCTTCTCTCACCTTGCGGTTAGAGTAGCACGAAGGAAATCGTAAAAGGCGGAGATCGCGGAGGAGTCGAACCGGACAATCGGAGCAGTCATTTTTTCTTGCCTCCGCCTTGCCTCTTCCTGCTCGCTTCAGCAACTGCCGGTGGTCCTGGACGCTGCTGTCCAGGGTTTCCAGCACGTTGGTCAGCAGAAAGTCATATTCACTGGCGTCCTCTTTCTTTGCATCGAGGGAACTCTTCAGAGCCCGGAGCTTGGCTTGAAATTCAGTGTCGGCTTCGACCACCGCCTTCAGAGGTTTGCGCAGGTCCGACTTGCGCTCCACAAAGGTGTCGATGTTATCGTTCATCTCGTCGTAGACATCGAGAAAGTCCTGCAGCCGATCGTGGGTTTGTTTGCCACGGTCGGTGACTTTCGGATCGGAGCGCACTTCTTCCAGCGAAGCCAGCCGGGTGCGGGCAAACTGGATGTACAGCTTAAGCCGCGCGGCGGGTTCCTGGGCCGCGTCGCGCAACTGGTCCGCTTCGTTGGGGTTGAGCGGGTCGCGAGACCGTTGGGCCCGCGCGGTCGATAGCAATGACAAAGCCAACATCAGGCCCACGAGTTTTCTGGACGCAGAAATCATTTCTCTTTCCCTTTGCTGAACATGTGCGTCAGCAGATCGGTGCGCAGGCTCTCCAGTCGATCGGCGGCGGTTTTTACCGGGGATTGATCATCGAAGTTCAAGCTGGGTCGAATGTCCCGTAACTTCGCGGCCATTTTTCGCAAACTGATTTCAGTGCTCTTAAGCTTCTTGCCCGACTGAATAGCTGAGTCATGCGCCTTTTCCGAGTAGGTCACTACATCGTTTATTGCAGTTCGAGCATCGTCGACTTTACCGTCCGTATACAACCGATCGGCGGCCGTGAGTTGGTGTTCAGCGATTTCGACGTACAAAGCGGGGCGGTCTTCAGGTTTGGCCGACTCCGCGCGGGCAATCAGTTGCTGCAGGGTTTCTGGCTTGGAGGCGAATGCCAGCAATGAGGTCGCCAGGAGAATCGCGGTCATGGTGATCCGGAAACGCATTGTGCTCATTTCTTTGGCTCGATGGCAATCAGCCGATGCCGGGCTTGCCACTCCTGATCCGGATACTGCTCCGTTCGCAACTTCCAGGAACCGATGGTAGTTCTGCGCAGCCATTTTATAGTCTCTCAGGTGGTCGTAGGCGCTGGCCCGAAGAAAATAGCTGACCGGAATCTCGGGTAAAAACTTCGCGCGCGCGTCCGCAGCCCTGATTGCCAATTCATAGTTCTTGTTTTCGTCCGCGGCCACCGCCAAATCACCATATGCCTCGCCGAAATCGGGCTTGAGCTTGACCGCGGTCAGGAACTCCTGCTCTGCCTCGGTAAATTTGCGTTGCTTCAAAAGCGCTACGCCCAGGTAATGGTGCAACTGAGCGTTATCGGGTTCGGCGGCCAGCATCGAGCGATACAGTGCCTCCGCCTGATCGTATTTCTTGGCTCTGAAGGTAAAGGTCACCAAGATCGTGCTGAACATTACGATCTGCGGGGTCAAGCTTCTGCGCGGCCTGCAAGTCAGCGATGGCATCATCGTTCTTTCCGAGGATGAGCAGAACGCGGCCAAGTTGCAGGCGGCCTGACACATCGTCGGGGTGCTTTGCGACTATCTTGCTCAAAATCTGTTCGGCATCTGCAAAGCGCTGTCCACGCATGTAGACGTTCGCCATGCCATTCAGGGCATCACTGGATTCGGGATCGATCGCCAAGCCTGCTTGTATTCCTGCTCAGCGTCGGCAAAGCGACTCTCCTTCTCGAGCAGCAGGCCCGCAGAAAGATGAGGCTCCAGATCGTTCGGCCGGAGCGCGGAAGCTTGCTTATAAGCCTGCGATGGCTTCGTCGGGCTTGCTGTTTTCAAGTACGTGCGCCCAGAGATAGCCAGGCTCGTTCATGGCCTTCTTCCACATTTGCCGTCGGGGTCAAAGTAGTGGCTGCGCGGAGAAACTGTTCCGCATCGGGCTGGCCGGTCTTAGCAAGCATGAGTCCCAGATTCAGATTGGACTCGAAGACATCCGGCTTGGCGGCGACCGACTTGCGATACGCAGCAATGGACTCCGGAGTGTTTCCCATCCCGTTGTAGACAAATCCCAAATCAAACCAGGCTTGATAGTTCCCGGGGTCGGCAGCGACGACCTGTTTGAGCAACGGCTCGGCGGACTGCGTAGTCGTGCTTCTCGATCGCGGCCTCGGCTTGCGCGAGCTCCGGGGGAAAAGACGGGTCCTGCTCGGCCACTTTATGATGACGTACAGTTTGGCCGGTGCTCTGGGCGAGGACAGTCGCACTGAGGTAGAAACCCAGAACAAGCGACGCAACCCGATTCGCCTAGCTGCCCCCATTTCGTGACGATCCGTTTCCGTTCAATATGCCCGCCAGAAACTTTCCCGTGTAAGACTTCGGCAACTTGGCAATTGCTTCCGGGGGACCCGCACCCACAATGTAGCCACCGCGCGCGCCGCCTTCTGGACCGAGATCAATTACCCAATCCGCCGTCTTGATCACTTCGAGGTTGTGCTCGATCACCAGGATCGAGCCGCCTGCATCGATTAGACGGCGAAAAGCGGACAGTAGTTTGCTGATATCGTCGAAATGCAAGCCCGGTGGTTGGCTCATCGAAAATATACAGGATGTGACGTTTGCGGCGGGGGCCGTCCTCGGCACTCGCTGGCCGCCCGGTTGCGCGCGCAGCTGGCTGCAGGTGGGCCGCCAGTTTCATGCGCTGCGCTTCACCGCCTGACAGCGTTGTGGCCGACTGTCCCAGGCGCAGATACCCGAGGCCGACTTCTTCCAGAACGCGTAGTTTGTCCACAATCTTGGGCGCACCGGCGAAAAATTGTAACGCCTCTTTTACCGTCAGATTCAGTGCTTCGTGATATATTCTTCCCACGATAGCGAACCTCCAAAACCTGCGGTTTGTAGCGCGCACCCTTGCACTCTTCGCAGATCAGTTCCACGTCGGCCAGAAACTGCATCTCCACGGTGACGGTTCCGTCGCCCTGGCAGGTTTCGCAGCGGCCACCGGGAATGTTGAAGGAGAAATGTCCGGCGGCGAATCCACGCTTCTTGGACTCGGGCAGGGAAGCAAACAAATCGCGGATGCCGTCGAATGCCTTGATGTAAGTGACCGGATTGGAGCGCGGAGTACGTCCGATAGGAGATTGATCCACCAGCACGACCTCGTCGATGAACTCCGCTCCCTCCACCGATCCCAGCAGGAAGCGCTGACGGGACTCGCATTCGGCTGCTTCTTCGCCGCAGCCAGCGCCTGGTAGAGCACGTCGTGCAGCAGCGTGGATTTGCCGGACCCTGAAACGCCGGTGATCGCCACCAGCATCCGCAGCGGAACGTCCAGATCGATGTTTTTCAAATTGTGGGCGCGAGCCCCGTAGATCCTGATCTGCTGCGGTCCCGGCTGGCGGCGGACGCCCGGTATCTGGATGCGCAGTTCTTCCGAGAGATAGCGCCCGGTGAGCGAGCCCGGCATTTTCTGAATCTGGTCATAGGTGCCGGCCGCGATCACCTTGCCGCCGTTTTCTCCCGCGCCAGGCCCGAGATCGAGAATCGTGTCGGAAGCCTGCATCACGTCGCGATCGTGTTCGACCACCAGAATCGTGTTTCCCAAGTCACGCAGATTGTGCAGAATCTTGATCAGGCGATGGGTGTCACGGCTGTGCAGTCCGATGGACGGCTCATCGAGCACATAGAGCGTTCCCACCAGACGCGAGCCCAGCGAAGTGGCCAGTTGAATGCGCTGCGCTTCACCGCCCGACAGCGTGGACGCGAGCCGGTCGAGTGTCAGGTACTCCAGCCCCACCTCATTCAGAAATCGCAGGCGCTCGCGGATCTCCTGCAGCAACCGCTCGGCGATACCGTCTTCCTGCTCGGTCAATTCAAGCGCTTCAAAGAACTTCGACGCGTCTTCGACGGTCATGCAGCAGACATCGCAGATATTCTTGCCGTTAATCTTGACCTGTCGCGCCTCCATACGCAGGCGGGCTCCGTTGCAGGTGGAACAGACCGAATATCCCCGGTAGCGGCTCAGGAATACCCGGACGTGAAGCTTGTACTTCTTCCGCTCCAGATAGTTGAAGAAACCGCGCACTCCCAGGAAGCGTCCTTCGCCCTCAATGACCACCCGCTGATGCTCGTGATCCAGTTCGTTCCAGGGCACATCCAGGGGATGCCCGTCTGCGGGCGAAGCGTTTGAGGTCGGTAAGGAGCGAACGGTACTTGGGCTTCGTCCAGGGCTCGATCGCACCTTCATTCAGGGTCTTTGATTTGTCGGGGATCACCAGGTCGAGGTCGAAATCGATGGTGTTCCCGAATCCCTGGCAACGCGGGCAGGCGCCGTAGGGATTATTGAACGAGAACAATCGCGGTTCCGGCTCTTCATAGCGAATATTGCAGCTCTTGCATTCGAAACGCTGGGAGAAACGCAATTGTTCAGGCGCCTGTCCTTCGCGCGGCGTGGTCTCGAAGATAACTTCGCCTGACTCGCGATAACCGATCTCGACCGCATCCACGATTCGGCGCGCGGGATTCCGCTGATACCACCAGGCGATCCACCAGCAGAAAACACTGGTTCCGCGAAATTGATGTTCAGCAACGACTCGGGGTGGAAAACTCGAAGATCTGTCCACCCTGATAAAGGCGGTTGAACCCGCGGGTGCGCAAATCGAGCAGACGGCTTTTGAGTTGATCGGACGGAAGCTTATTCGCGGCAGCCTTCGTTTTTTTCTTACTCTTGCGCTTAATGCGGGAGGGAGGTTCGCCCGGCTCGCTCGCCGCGGCAGCCCCACACTCTGCAACGGGAACAGCACATTCAGCCGCGTGCCCTCAGCCAATCTTCAGGACGGCATCGGCAACTTCGTCCACCGTGTCTTTCTTAACCTGCTTCCCGCACTGCAGGCAGTAGGTTCGGCCGACCCGGGCGAAGAGCAGACGTAGATAGTCGTAGATCTCGGTTGCCGTGCCAACCGTGGAACGAGGATTTCGGGTGCTGTTCTTCTGCCGGATTGCGACTGCCGGAGCGATCCCGTCGATAACGTCCGCATCTGGCTTCTCAATCCGCTCCAGAAACTGGCGGGCATAGGCAGACAGCGACTCCACGTACCGGCGCTGGCCCTCGGCATAGATGGTGTCGAACGCGAGCGACGACTTACCCGACCCCGACACGCCGGTGACCACCGTCAGCGAGTTGTGCGGAATCTCAAAATCTATGTTCTTGAGGTTGTGAACCCGGGCCCCGCGAACAACAATGGTTTCCGTGGACATCAGTTATGAATGTCTGCAAAACGCACCCGCCCCGGCGACCCTTCTGCGCCTGATTCCCGCGCCACTGGGTTCCTCTGGCTGTTCCGGGGGGGATACAGAATCTTCTATTATAAAGCAGAGCCCAGCGGGACGCAGGAGAGTAACCTAGCTTTCACGCTGACTTTCGCGCGGCAAACAGAGTAATATCTTAGGCTTTCACTAGTACCGGAGATTCGCTGGAGGCCGACTAAACCGATGGTATCGTCCCTGACCGCTACACTCGCACGCGTCACCTCACGCAGTTGGTTGGGGCCGAGCCTGGTTAGTCTGCAATCGATGTTGCTGTTCGCGTTCCAGTTTTCCGAACAGTCTTCCAGCAAGAAAGACAACGTCTACAACATCCTCTGGGTGCTGGTTTTTGGCTTCGCCACCCTGAATATTCTGGGGCTGGTGGCGAGGCGCTTCGAACCTCGCCGCAGCAGCCTTAATTTCGGCGAGATCCTGGCGATCACGGTAACGGTCGTTTCGGTAGTTCTCCTGGGTTGGGAAATGCTCTCTCTGCTCCATATCTTTCCCATCAAGATCCATCCCCATTGAGTTTCTCGATCAAAGAGCGGCATTTGCGCTATCATTTCCTTTATGGCGGAGAATCCCTCGGCTTTCGATATAACCTGCCCGTGCTGTAGCGCGGTACTGAAGGTCGATCCGACCGCTAGAGGGTGTCATCGCCCATACCGCCGCCGTCAAGCCCAAGATGTTCAATGATTTCGAGGCAGCAGCCAAGGCCATGAAAGAGCAGGACAGCCGCCGCGAATCCATCTTCCGTCAATCGGTGGAAGCGCAGAAGCACGCCGGAGATCTTCTGGAGAAGAAATTCCAGGAAGCGGTCAAAAAGGCCAAAGGAGTCTCCAGACACCGGAAAACCGATTCGCGATTTCGATCTGGACTAGCGATTTTCGGAGAGCCACCTCAGGGGCTTCGTCTAAGACTTTTCATCGACATGTAAAGTTCTGTGATTTTTTGGCCGCCGGGGATTTTGTGTGCGCACGCCGCATCAATCTTAGGTAAAATCAGCCCGATGTCCGACCTACCCCTACTACTCGGTCATCGCGGTGCACGTGCGTCACGCTCCGTTCTCGAGAATACCCCTGTCTCTTTTGATCTTGCTCTCGAACACGGTTGTGATGGTTTTGAGTTCGATGTACGCTTAACCAGCGGCGGGCGCTCCGTGGTTTGCCATGACGCCAAGGTCGATGGCATCACCGTCTCGCATGCAACTGCCAATCAATTACTTGATCTCCCGCTCCTCGAAGATGTGCTGCAGCGCTATAGTCTGCGGGCGTTCCTCGATATCGAACTCAAGGTTCCAGGCCTGGAATCGAAGGTGCTTAACTCCCTCCGCGAATACCGACTGGACGCAGACTACGTGGTTTCTTCCTTTCTGCCCGAGGTAGTGATGGAACTGAAGACCCGCAGCGCGAAAGTTCAGGCTGGGATCATCTACGACAAGCCAGAACAGCTTGCGGGCTGGCGCGAATTAACGGTTGAGTGTGTGATTCCTCACTACTCGCTGGTTACTCGTAAGTTGGTTGAGGAGGTGCACAGCGCCGGGAGGACGCTTTTCGTTTGGACGGTGAACGATCCGAAAGCGATGCTACGCCTCGCCGATTGGAAGGTCGACGGGATCATCTCCGACAATACTCAGTTGTTGGCGGACACGTTCAGATGAATCAACCGAAGAGGCGTCGGTCTGACGCGAAACCTTCGGCCTGTGAGGCCACCTACTACTGTAAATAGTACGAGCGGCAGAAAATTTCCCTGGAAGTCGGGGCGCACACGCCAGATGATCAACGTACTTGTGCGCCTAGAACGGCTCCGGTCTGGGATGTTTTCCGCAGAAATCCACTTCTTTCACTTTCGAATGCTTCCAGTTCCACCGCCGCTTCTTGCTCGCTCCATCCCAGGGCTACGGCGACGCGGGTTGCCGCCTCCCGGCTGCAAGACGATGACCAGCATGCGCCGAGGGCCACCGGCACGCGCCGCAGCAGCGCGTCTGCCAGCGTGCAGGCACACTCATTGTGGAATGCATCGACCGCCTCCGCGACGATATGCCTGGTGTGCGGACACAACGGAGCACGCATTTCCATACGGCTGCGTGCTCCACGAGCGACCGCGCAGCGCGCGCTTTCCGTACGATTCCACCATGCCGCGCGCCGCTTCGGCGCTGATCCCGCCCGCGTCCGCAACCAAGGCTACCCACCGCTCGAGCGTGGGATCAACCCCGTCTTCTGAAGCAACGGCAAGCGTAGGCGGTGTCGGTCTTACCCCAATCTTCGCGGCGCACTCGCGCGCCAGGCTGCCCGCCGTGGTCAGCTTTCCTCCAATCACAGAGATCATATGCGCGGCGCCGTCCGCGGTGTGGTCGTGGAGGTAATGTTTCCGGCTCACCGCCGACGGATTCTTCTTCGGGGAGAAGGGAAGCGGGCGCACTCCGGCGAATGCGTAATGGATGTCGTCCCCAGATACTGCCACTCGTGGAAACAATTGGAGAAAAGACCGCAGCAGATACTCGATCTCATCCGCTGACGGTTGCGCCCGTCCTGGATCGCTACGTGTCTGGAGTTTCGGTGGTTCCGACGAGCAGTTGTTCGTTCCACGGAATTACAAAGATCGGCCGTCCGTCGACCGCCTCTGTGTACACCGCGGCTTGAGGCGCGCCAGCGAACTTCGACAAGACGATGTGCGATCCGCGTACACCGCCAACCATAGGATTCCCCGTCTGAACGCTGGAGTTCTGGCAGATGCTGTCTGCCCATGGCCCGGTCGCGTTAATGATCCAGGTAGACTCGACGCGCTCTTCTTTCCCGCTAAGCTGATCTCGCAACGACACACCGGTAGCGCGTCCATTGTGAATCTCCACCGCGAGAACATGAGTGTGATTGCGCGCCACGACACCGGCCTCAATCGCCTCCACCAGCCATTCCGCGACCAGTCGCTCCGGGAACTCGCACTGCGCGTCGTCAAAGCTGAACACCGAAAAGTGCTGTCCTGCATCCAGCAGTCGTTCGAATCTGTCTTGGTCCGTGCGGCTTCCATCGACACTGTGCCGCACATTCCCCATCTTCTGATAGAGCCATAAACCGGTGCGCACCGCGAGCGCACTGCGGTGGCTCTTCTCCCCGAGGGCCAGCAGGAACTGCAGAGGGTGGACCAGATGCGGGTAGCGCTGAAGGAGCCATTGCCGCTCCCGCAACGACTCGAGCACTTGCCCTATGTCCCCGTGTTCGAGGTAGCGCAACCCTCCATGAATGATGCGAGTCGAGCGGCTGGTCGTGCCTGCGGCGAAATCGTGTTGCTCGAGCAAAAGAGTGCGGCGTCCCGCGCGTGCGCATTCGCGAGCGATGGCGACTCCGTTAATTCCGCCGCCAATCACAATCACGTGGAAACGCTCGTTCTCCAGCGACGGGCGTGCGATCCTACGCGCGTTTGGATGCGTAACCATGGCTCGTGGGCAGAGAAAATGGACGGATCTCGTCTCTAGTCTTGCCCATATATCCCGCTTAAAAAGATACCGTTAGTTTCCGTTCGTGGGAATAATTCGTTTAGCTCCTTGGCGTTTATCGTAGAGCTCCATTGCCGCGGAAGTACAATTACGAATCACGTAGCCCGGACGAGGCGTCCGGGGTTAGGTGATTCATGACCCTCTCCTCTGAATCGAGATCGGCATTGTGATATAGGTCATTGCCCCAGCCCACGCGCCTCATTTACAGTGATTGTCCCATGCCCACAACTGGAGAACGCTTCGAACGCGCGGTTTCCATCATGGCCCGCCTGCGGGGTCCGGGCGGATGCCCGTGGGACCGCGAGCAGACTTTCGACTCCATCAAGCCCTATACGCTCGAGGAGACTTACGAGGTTCTCGAGGCCATCGACAATCGGGACTGGGAGGAACTGACCGGTGAGCTGGGCGACCTGCTGCTTCAGGTTCTGTTCTATGCCCAGATGGCGAAAGAACAAAACACGTTTTCGATTGACCAAGTGATAGACCGGCTTTCGGCGAAGCTTGTCGATCGCCACCCTCATGTTTTTGGAGACGTGAAGGCTGAGACTTCGTCCGAGGTGTTGCGCAACTGGGAAGCGCTCAAGGCTGAAGAGAAGAAAAAACGGCTGGAAGCGGGCGGCGGAAAGTCGGCAAAAAGTAACGGCATGGCGGAGTCCGTCCTCGCCGGAGTTTCTGCCGCAATGCCGGCATTGCTCGAGGCTCAAAAGCTCAGTTCGCGCGCGGCCCGGGTTGGCTTCGATTGGCCGAACGTTCAGGGACTCTTCGAAAAGCTCCACGAGGAAACGGAAGAACTCCGAGATCAGCTTAGCGAATTTCCCCCTCCCGGCCCTCAGCCGCAAGCACGCGGCGTCGCCGGAGCCGGCCGCCAGGAGATCAGCGAAGATCTGCGCCAGCGCCTGGAAGGTGAAGTGGGCGATCTTTTCTTCGTGCTGGTAAATATCGCGCGTTATCTTTCGCTTGATCCCGAGTCAGCGTTAAAGAAAACCAACCGCAAGTTCAAGCGCCGTTTTCAATGGATGGAAGACCAGTTGCGCACCTCTGGGCGTTCTCCCGCGCAGGCCTCCATGGAAGAGCTCGAGACTTTATGGCAACGGGCGAAGCAACAGGAGCAGGACGCCCGGTGAGTGCAGATTTGATCGTCATTCGCAAATGCCATCAGCTTGACGAAATGCGAGCCTGCGTCGCCTTACAAAAGGAAGTCTGGAATTTTTCCGATGCCGAGTTGGTGCCGTTGCGGATGTTCGTGGTGGCCGAGAAGGTCGGGGGGCAGGTGATCGGTGCGTTTGCGAGCAACGAAATGGTGGGATTTTCCCTTTCAATACCGGGCGCTCGCGGCGGGCACTCCTACTTACATTCGCATATGCTGGCCGTGCGTAAACAGCATCAGAATGCCGGCCTTGGCCGCCGAGTCAAGCTTTTCCAGCGCGACGATGCTCTTGCCCGTGGTTTCGAGTTGATCGAGTGGACTTTCGATCCGCTCGAAATCAAGAACGCGTATCTTAATATCGAGAAGCTGGGAGCTATCGCGCGCCGCTACAACGTCAACCAGTACGGAATTACCTCTTCGCCACTGCAAGGGGGTCTGCCCACCGACCGGCTGGTGGCCGAGTGGTGGCTGAAGGCGAAGCGGGTCGAAATGTTGTTGCAAGAGGGAAAGAAGCCGCGCGTCGAAGTCCTGGAAGCAATTTCCGTTCCGGCCCAGATTTACGATTGGAAAGCGGGACCCACGACTCGAAGTCAGGCAAAACAAGTGCAGGATCGCAATCGGGAACAATTTGTAAAGGCATTCGCCGAGGGTTTGACGGTGCTAGGCTATGAATGCGACCAGCAGGGAAGTGGCAATTTTCTGCTAGGCCGCTGGGAGGAGAAGTGGATGTATCCCGCACCTTAAGCTCCGAGGACTGGTCTCGGCGCTCTTCGTGGTGAATCGTTTTCGACCATATGAAGATTGAAGCCATCACTCTCCGTGAAATTCAGATGCCGCTCGTCCACTTTTTCGAGACGAGCTTCAAGCGCACTTTCAGCCGCCGAATCCTTCTGCTGACCGTCCATTGCGACGGTATCGATGGCTGGGGAGAATGCGTGGCCGGCGAAGATCCCTTCTACAACAGCGAGTGGACGGAAAGCGCCTGGCCCACGATCAAACATTACCTTGCCCCGGCCGTGTTGGGCCGAACCCTATCATTCGCACGGGAGAGTGTGCCTCTCATGGCCAGAGTGCGGGGCCATGAAATGGCCAAGAGCGCAGTCGAGAACGCGCTCTGGGACGCCGAGGCGCAAGAGAAGCAAATGCCGCTTTGGAAACTCTTCGGCGGCACGCTGCGGGAAATTTCTTGCGGCGTTTCCATTGGCATCCAGGACACGGTCGAGCAATTGCTGGAGAAGATTCAGACCGAGCTGGCCGCCGGATATCGTCGCATCAAGGTAAAAGTGAAGCCGGGCTGGGACATCAATGTGCTGGAGCGCATCCGCTCGCGCTGGCCCGAGATCATGCTCAGTTGCGACGCCAACTCCGCCTACACTCTGGATGACCTCGAACACCTCCGCAAATTCGACCAGTTCAATCTGTTGATGATCGAGCAGCCGTTGTGGCACGACGACATTTATTACCACTCTCGCTTGCAACAGGAACTGCGTACCGCGATCTGTCTGGACGAATCCATTCGGCACGCGCGTGATGCGGCCAAGGCATTGGATATGAGCGCATGCCGCATCATCAATGTCAAGGTCGGGCGGGTGGGCGGATTCACTGAGGCTAAGAAGGTTCACGATGTCTGCGCGTCGCGGAATATTCCGGTGTGGTGCGGAGGAATGCTGGAGTCGGGAGTGGGGCGCGCGCACAATATCGCACTTTCCACCCTCCACAACTTTCGCTTACCAGGAGATGTCTCCGCCTCCAAACGCTACTGGAAAGAGGACATCATCGAACCTGAAGTCGAGGTCACGCCGCAAGGCACGATCCTGATCCGCGATGAACCTAGCACCGGCTATCGAGTGCGTGAAGAGTTGGTCGAGAAGCTCACTGTCCGCAAGGAAACAATCCGCGCTGGAGATTAACGACACGCTTTGCAAACGTCCCCCGCGTTCTATTTTGGCTTGTCGACTCCGGCCTGCGGCCCGTTTTCCGCCAGTTCTGCTTCTTCTTTCTTCAGCAATTCCACACCCTGCGCAAAGCTCAGATCCGAAGGCGCAGGGCGAAAATTGCTGAAGACCTCCTCCGACTTGATATTGAGGGTCTTGAACAGAAGGACTTTGCCGGTAAAGCTGAGGCTCATGCGCGTGATCTCCCAGTCCCCTTTGATCACCTCGGCCTGCTCCACCAGGAAGTGCCCACCTTGATCCAGGTGCCCCAGGAATCCCCATCCGAAGCCCACTTCCTTGCTCAGAGTTCCGTCGATCTTGGCGATGCGATGGTCATCGGGGTCGATCAGGAGATAACCCTGCATGCCGGTAAGCACCTGTTCCACGTGGGTGGGTGGACTGTATTTCGGATTGGGGCGAAACTTAAGCCGAACTAACTGCGCGCCCGCATTGCCGACTTCCTGATTTCCAACTTCAGTCCCGTCGGACTCGTACAGGAAAGCATCGGGCAGCGCTTTCATGATTCGCATGACCCGCTCTGCGTCTTCTTTTTCCGCCTTCTGCTTTCTTCTCAGTTGGTCGGGATTGTTCACCAATCCCGCCAGGCGAGACTCTTCAGCCTGGCGCTGCTCCGGCGTCAGCGCTTGATCGTTGATTGCAATCACCATCCCCGCCATTCCATCGCGGGTATCGACCATCAGCTTTTTCTGCGAGCCACGCGGGGTTTCCTTGCGATCCATGAACATGGCTTTCGCGGTGCCATTGCTGGCGGCGACCTCGCTCTGGACCGTCCGGCGCACCAGGTCAACCGGAGGTTCAGAGGATGGTTGGCCTGTGTATGCAGCCGGTGCGCTCACGATCGCGAGCGTCGCGATGATCGTGGCCGCCAGTCTCGTTCCGAAGTAGACGAGTCGCATGGATCCTCTCCCATAGCTTAGACGAAACCATGGCTCATCGCGGTTGTTAGCGGACAAAGAATTCACCATGGAGAGATAAAAAAGGCCCTGTCGCCGACAGGGCCTTGATAAAAGCAAAAATTTGATGGGAGTTATTTCCCTCGGTATGTGATTGCAGAGCCGACTCCGGCACAAAGGTCCCAGCCTTTCGCGCATTGGGAATCGCCGCTCGTGATGTCGCGGAAATCGGCCCTATATTGCTTCTTGTTGGCATACTCCCGGTAGATCGCAATGAGTTCGTCGTGGGTCGACTTCTTTTTGCTGCCAGCGGCGTTGACAATACCCGCGAAGGTTGGCGAGGACCAACTGGTGCCGGCCACCGGAATCCACCCACCTTCATCGGTTATATAGATGGGCGCGCAGCAGAAGTCAGACGCAACATCGGGATACCCGCGCCTGTTTCCGACGATGCCCTTGATAATATTCTGGTAGCTTGGGATGGGCTCATACGGGCCAATGTCGCCGCCACCGTCGAGGTACGTCTCGCTGACGAAGTTCCCGGCTGAATCGCGGTTGAAAAACGTGCCTCCGACCGAGACCAAATTCGGGGAAGCTGCGGGACGGCTGCTCACGCCTATCCCCGAATCACCGCTAAACTGCGACTTCGGTTTGTGAATTCCAGACGGAACGGCATTGTACACTGGCCCTGGCCGCCATCGGAAAGGTGAGTCTCGGCCATCTTCGAAAACGAAATGCAGACCCGCGCAGATTTTTTCGCTCGATCTTGCCCCTCACGCCCACGAATCCCCCAAATAGTTTAGAATCCGTTATTCCCGCTTGCACCCCGCGGTTGTGCGCCCAAAAGGAGACGGTACGTATGGACATGCCAAAGACCGGAGAGTTTGCACATATCGGCAAATCTGTAGTGATTAAGGGAGAACTCTCTGGCAGTGAGGACTTGTACATCGACGGCACCGTCGAAGGCACCATCCAACTGCAAGGCAACAACCTGGCGATTGGGCCGAACGGTCACGTGCATGCCGATGTCAACGCCAAGGTCGTCGTGATCCAGGGCAAACTGGAAGGCAACATACGGGCCAGTGAACGGGTCGAGTTGCGGAAATCTGCCGTCATAGTAGGTGATATTGTCACGCAGCGTATTGCGATGGAAGAGGGTGCCTACTTCAAGGGCAAGGTGGAAATCCAGAGGGAAGCCGCCAAGCCCACCTCGCCGCCTGCAGCCAGGCCCGAGCCTCAGGTCGAAGCGAGGAATACGGCGGCGGGGAGTACTCCAGTAACCAAGCAATAGAATTTTTCGCCGGTTCAACTCCGCGGCCGCGATATATTTAGATTGCGGAACTCTGTTGAGCCGGACGCCGGGAATTTGCCATGGCATCCGTTACGCACAGCTTCATGAAACTCTTTCGCGGTTCATCCATCGTCCCCGGCCAGGGGGTCAGACCTGTGTCCACATCGCAGCGGCTTACCCGCCGCTCGAGCGGCTTGGGCGAAATTTCACGCACCCTGCAATCCGAGGAACCAATCTGTGTTCTGGATATCGGTTCTACTTCTGCCGCCAATATCCGTTATCTGACCGCGCGGGGACACAAGATCTACAGCGAAGACTTGCTCGAGGCCTCGACCGATCCATCCCTGATCACCAAGGACGATCAGGGGAAGATGATCCTCGACAGCAGGCGCTTTCTTGCCGACAACCTCGTCTATCCCGCGGCCCAGTTCGATATCGTTCTGTGCTGGAATTTAGCCGATTATATGCACGAAAGCCTGGTCAAACCGGTGGTCGCCCGGCTCTGGTCGACGATTAAACCGGGAGGCATGCTGCTCGCGTTCTTTCATACTCACGAAGCCGGACCGGATGCGCCCTGCTACCGCTACCACATCGTGGACAATGACGTATTGGAAATGCAGCACGTCCAGGCACGGAGGGATTTGCGTAAGGGTCCCACGGGAGCGCTTCATACTACGATCGAAAAGAGTTTCCGCCTGCAGCGGGTGTTTAACAACCGTCACGTCGAAAATCTGTTCCGCGACTTCGGTTCCATCAAATTTTTTCTGACCCGCGACAACATCCGCGAAGTCCTGGTCGTGCGCTAGCAGTGCGGAGGACGGGCGTCTCGCCCGTCCGGGCGGGGCGAAGGTCCGGAATGCCCTTAGCTCCGCGGTGCGGCGTAAGAACCCAGCCAACGGCGCAACCCGTGGGGAAAAGCGGGAAACCGCCAGCGCTGCATGCAGCCGCCTACCTGGTCTTACGCACCAAATAGCGCCAGACCGCTGGAGTCCTCACCAGCAGGGAGAGGATCGGCATTCGGATGATCTGCGGCAAGTTGAGCATGCGCCGAATCTTCGAAGAAGTCCGGAACACAGGCGCGAGCCTCCGGACATAGGTTCTACGATAGTTGTGCGCGGCTTCCAGAAGAGAGGTGCTTCCAGCAAAGAACGGAATCAGACACTCGCCCGCCAGACTCCCGCTGCGTAAAGCAAGAGAAATGCCGTCCCCGACGAAGGGGTCCACAAAGGCTGCGGCATCGCCAGTCATCAAAATCCCGTCACGCTCGGGCTGTGGTTCGCGAAAGATAAGCGGCGACGTGCTCACCGGATCGCTAAGCGGTTCCCATCCGCGACTACGTTCTTGCAACGCGGGATGGCGAACGAAAACTTCCGGCAATCTGCTACGCCACATCGGCACGCACCATAGCGCAGGCGTTGATCCTGCCGATCGGTTCAGTCTCTTCTCCGATCTTCACCGGTTGTACGCCGCAGTAACCGCCGTCGAAGAAATACAGATCCACGGAAGGCAGCGGAGAAGGCTCAGTGAAATATCCCTTGAGGCCGAGCCATTTCACACCTGAGTCTACAGGGGCGGGGTTCAGGTTCGAACAGCGGCCCGAGGCATTGATCAGTGCATGACTTTCGAATTCTCCGACTGAAGTGGTAAGCAGAAACGGACCGGTCCCGGAAATTCCTTGCACCGTAACTTGCTGGCGCCCGTCGACTCCGCACTGTTCCGCTGAATCCCACAGGGCAGTGTCGAAGTCCAAGCGGGAGATGCTGGTTGCGGGCGGATCGACCGGCGTATGAATCATGTGGCCGTCGAGAAAGACGCGAGCACTCGAAATGCGTGTCGCACCAGCAAGCAGCCGCGCATGCCCCGGGGCAAGCAGGTCGGCGAGAAGGTCAAGGGACTCGGCGGAGACAAATTCGCCGCAAACTTTGTGGCGAGGAAAGCGCCCGCGCTCGAGCAACAGCACACGAGCCGCATTGCGTGCGCAGGTGATCGCCGCGGAAGTTCCCGCTGGCCCGCCGCCGACCACGATCAAGTCGTATGTCACCCTATTCCTTCCACGCGATCGCCGCCATACGGAACAGGGGACGGCGCTCAATCTCCACCCGGGCGGCCGCGCTTTGCTCCAATATCTGGTGCATCTCCGCGACCGTGTATGCCCGGCGCACCGAAGCCGGCGCATCGTGGCGGTTGAAGCGACTGCGATAAAGTGGCAGGCCTATATAAACCAGGGCAAGGTGAAATGGATCGCGGATCACATCGTTGATCATCACGGCGGTACGGCCCACCCGCAGGCCTTCATTGACGAACTGCACGACCTCTTGCGGCGCCAGATGATGAGCGAAGAGGCTGCAACTGACTAGATCGAAACTCCCATCCGCGAAGGGAAGCGCCAATGCGTCGCCGGCCACTGCCGGAGTTCCATTGCCAGAACCGTTTTTCAGATGAGAATGGGCGCGATCGAGCAGCGTGACCTGAACCCGGATCCCTGACTTCAGCACGCGCGCGCCGGCCGCGTGCGGCACATATCCGGCGCCAGCCGCGACTTCTAACAGCGACAGCGAGCTGACACGAACCTTCCGTGCCACCCGCGAAATCATCGACTGAGTAGCCGCAATGCCCCCGAACCACCGATTAATTCGCCGCAAGTCGGTGAGAGCGTTGGCGATCTCGGCGGGTGTGCCGCAATCGCTGTCGAGTAATTCGGGAATGACCACGCGCTTCATAGTCGGGACAATTGAAGAGACGCGTTCTCCATTGCCAATCCTCAATCGGCAATTGAAAATCGCATCTACACTTCCGCCAGTTCCTCTTCCAGCAATTGCTTGTTGTAGAGATCGGTGTAGTAGCCGTTCTTGGCGATCAATTCGTCGTGCGTGCCGATTTCCACGATGCGGCCGCCGTGCAGCACGGCAATGCGGTCGGCATTGCGCACCGTAGAAACCCGGTGAGAAATGAAAATCGTGGTCCGGCCCTGCATGATTTCGCGCAGGTGATTGAGAATCTTGTCTTCGGTATGCGTGTCGACGCTGGAGAGCGCGTCGTCCAGCATCAGAATGCGCGGATTACGAATGATGGCGCGGGCAATCGCGGTGCGCTGCTTCTGGCCGCCGGAAAGCGTAATGCCGCGCTCTCCCACCAGCGTTTGATATTGCTCCGGAAAACTCTCGATCTCATCGCGCAATGTTGGCCGCCTCGCGCCGCCGAGCGTACCTCTTCGTCGGTGGCGTCCGCTTTGCCGAAGGCGATATTTTCGCGCACGGTCTCGCTGAACAGAAATGTCTCCTGCGGAACGAATCCGATGTTGCGTCGCAAGACTCCAGCGGATATTCGCGGACCGGTCTGCCGTCGATCAGCACGCTTCCCGGCTGCGGCGTCGTAGATGCGAGGAATCAAACTGACCAGCGTGGTCTTACCTGAGCCCGTAGGGCCGACAATTGCCAGGCTGCTGCCCGGCAGGAATGCGCAGATTGACGTCGTGCAGAACCGGCTGGCCGTTGTAGGAGAAATTCAGATTGCGAAACTCGATCTCGCCCTCGATCTGTTAGGGTAGCGCCGCGGCGCTGCGCCGTCCGCACGCACGCGGTCTTAACCGCATCGCTATCCTCGATCTCAGGTTTCTCCACCAGGATTTCGTTGATGCGTCCCATCGACGCCGTGCCGCGCTGGAAGATGTTGATCACCCACCCCAGCGCGATGATCGGCCAGGTGAGCTGCACCATGTAAGTGTTGAAGGCCACGAAATCCCCGACCGTGATTCGCCCGGAAATCACCTCACGTCCGCCCAGCCACAGCACCAGCACGATGGCGAAGCCCAGCATGGTTTCGAGCGTCGGCCACAGCATCCCCATCAGCCGAACCAGCTTCAGGCTGCGCGCAATGTATTCCTGATTCGAGGTCTCGAACGCCGCGATCTCCGCCTCCTCCTGCACGTAGGCGCGAATCACGCGCGCGCCGGAAAAGTTCTCCTGTGCGCGCGCCGAGATTTCCGAAAACATCGCCTGGATTCTCTCGAAACGTTCGTGAATCTTCCGCCGAAATACTGCACCACGATGCTGACCATCGGCAGGGGCAAGAAGGCGTAGAACGTCAGCCTGGGGCTGATCGAGAGCATGAAAGCCAGCGCCCCGGCGGTGAACACAATCGTGTTCGCCGAATACATGATCGCCGGGCCCAGCAGCATGCGCACCGCGTTCAGGTCATTGGTGGCGCGCGCCATAATGTCGCCGGTGCGGGTGCGCTGATAGTAAGAGTAGGAAAGACTTTCCAGGTGGCGAAAAGATCATTGCGCAGATCGAACTCGATTTCGCGCGAAACGCCAATCACGATCCAACGGGTCAGAAACTGGAAAATGCCTTTGGTCGCGGCCACTGCCAGCAGCAGCAAAGCATAGGTCACCAGCTTGTGGCGGGTGATGCCGAGATGAAGGTCATCCACCGCCCGCCGGATCACCAGCGGGAACAGAATCCAGATGCCATTGGTGAGAAAGACGCAGATCGTCCCCACCACGTAGCTGCCGCGGTACTTCTTCAAGTAGGGAATCAGGGGACGCAGGCTCTTGGGCAGCATGTGCTCGTTAGATGCGATTCTACCAGCCCGAGCTTCAGTTTCGCCGCAAAGCCCTCGATAGCGGCGAATTTGCGCGGCCACGACCAATCCACGAATGAGACTACGCCGGCCGCAACAGCAACACCACCCAGCTCCCAAGAAAGAACCAGGTCGAATCGATCAGGTAGGAATACAAAAGATCAGCATCCATAGGTCACACCTGTCACAGAAACCATCCACTTAGCAGACCTTGCTCACCAGGTCTTTTTCAGCGGATCTTCGACCCTGTAGTTGCGCTTTACCGGTCAAGCGTTTGTACTCGTGCCAAATTCCGCGGACGGCATTGAGCCGCCCGAGCGAAGTCAGATTCACATCCGTCAGCGCCTGCTCGATCTGCGACATCCAGCATTCAACCGCCCGATCCACGCCCGCCGCCATCTCACTGGCGATCACATCGACAAGATTCGTTGGAATGACTGCAGTAGCCATGGCTTACCCGCCTTTCTTAGTCCGCGATGAAGCTGCGACACCACGGGGAAGGGAAACCCCCTCCGTCCCTCCCCCTCCCCCTCGCATTCCGTTACTGATTCGGGGCGTCTTCGGAGTGCTGCTGCTCACGTTCCTGCATGTGTTGCTCGAACCGCTGCTCCCGCTTGGCCATGAACTGCGCCAGTTTGGTTTTCTGCTCCGCGGTGAGCAACCTGGTACGCCTCGGAGTCGACGCGAGCGTGCTGCACTTCCAGTTGTGCGTGAATCTGCGCTCCCTGAGTTGCGATGGCCTGCGCCTTGGCCTCATCAAAGGTGCCGCTTTGGATCAGCTGCATCATTTGCTTGTGACTGTCCATTTCCTGTTTGAACAGAGGTTCCATGGTCGGTTTCTCTTTGACCATGATCTGTTTCATCTGTGCCCGTTGCGCATCGCTGAGATCCAGGTAGTCGAACATCATGCCCGCCAAAAAAATCACGACTGCCGCGCGGCCCGCCGTGGCGGTTCTGCTATCGCAATTCCCGCCACCAGCACGATAGCCAAAGCTAAAATCGACATCTTGCTGCGAAAGTTCATAACCTCTCCCCCTCCTGTGAGCATTCCCCGTAGACCGAAAACCTCAAATTGCTTACGAGTATAGAAACACTTTTCCGGCTCTATTGGTGGTAAAGAGTCGGTCAACCGGAGTAAAGTTTTGTAAAGCGGGTACCGCTGATTGACAATTCTTTACCACTTTTATCCGCGTCGCTTAAACTAAAATGAAGAAAGTGGATCGCATTCTGGTCATCGACGACGACGTGGAGCTATGCAGCCTGGTAGGGGAGTATCTCGAACCGGAGGGCTTTCAGATCGAAGCCGTCCACGACGGCAATCGCGGTCTGGATCGCGCCCTGAACGGAGAACACCTGCTGGTAGTGCTCGACGTAATGCTGCCCGGTATGAATGGCTTCGACGTCCTGCGGCGGATACGGAACACGTCGCGCATTCCGGTCCTGCTGCTCACCGCCCGCGGTGAAGACGTGGACCGCATCGTAGGCCTAGAAATCGGCGCAGACGATTACCTTCCCAAGCCGTTCAATCCCCGGGAACTGGTTGCCCGCATCCGTGCCATCCTGCGTCGAACCCAGGTCGGAGAGAGGGACGGAGAAAGAGCGGGCGACGATCAAATCCCCGAAATCGTGCGAGTCGGTGATATCGAGCTTGATCCTGCCACCCGCACCGTCCGCCAGAATGGCACACCGGTTGAGCTGACCTCGGTCGAATTCAATCTGCTGCATGTGCTGCTGCGCGAAGCCGGACGAGTGGTGACTCGCGAGCATCTTGTGGACGCTGTCCTCAGCCGCAAGTTTTCTCCCTTCGACCGCAGCATCGATATGCATGTCAGTAAAGTTCGCAAGAAGCTGGGAGACTCCGACAACGGCAGCGACCACATCAAGACCGTGCGCGGCGTCGGCTATATTTTCGCGCACCCGCGAGAGCATGCCGCGAGCAAAGCCACCCCGAGCGAGGAAGCATGAGAAGCCTGTTTGTCAGGATTTTTCTCTCCTACTGGATCGCGACGGCGCTTTTTCTGGTCTTGGCTATTATCGTGACCCTGGCAATCCGTCCCTCAGGGGAGATTGCGAGCGTGCAATCGCAACAAGCCAGGTTTCTCAACGAGTCGGTGCAGGCGTATCAGGCTGCTGGAGAAGAGGGGGCTCGCAAGTATCTCCGGGGTGTTCGCGACTCGCAGCATATCCGGCTATACCTTTTTGATGAGCACGGGCGGGAACTGCTCGGACGGCAGCCGCCGGAATGGATCGAACGCGTAGAGCGCGGCCAGACTCGCACCGCGGATACATTCTGGGGCCGCCTCAAGCCCATGCAGTTCTTGCGCGAGTCAATGACCTCGTCAGACGGGCATCGCTACACGTTGGTTACCGAACTGCCTCCCGAACAGCACACTGTCCTTGGCCCGCACGGCATTCCTGGGCTCGGAATTCTGATCGCGGTACTTTCATCTGGTTTGGTCTGCTACGTTCTGGCTCGCTATCTGACTTCGCCCATCGTTCGGCTTCGGGCCGCTACTCAGAAGCTCGCTTCCGGCGATTTGAGCGCACGCGCCGGAGTGCCGGGCTCCCGGCGGCATGACGAAATGGCGGAACTGATGCGGGATTTTGATCGCATGGCGGAGCGCCTGGAAAACCTGGTGAATGCGCAGAGCCGGTTGCTGACTGACATTTCCCACGAGTTGCGGTCGCCGCTGGCTCGCCTCAATGTCGCGCTGGAGTTGGCCCGCCAGCGCAGCGGGGCCGAGGCACGCAGCGCCCTGGACCGCATCGATCGCGAAACCAACCGACTCAACCAACTCATCCAAAGATTGCTGACCATTGCCCGCCTTGAAGCCGGAGACGAATCCATCGAGAAGATTCCGATCCACCTCGAACAGATCATCCATGAAATTTCCAAGGATGCTGCCTTTGAGGCGCAAAGCCGCGGTTGCGAGGTGGAGGCTACAGTCGTGGATAACTGTGTGGTCGTCGGGAGCCCGAGCCTGCTGCACAGTGCCATCGAGAACGTGGTGCGCAACGCCATTCGCTACACCCAGGAGGGCACGAGCGTGGAAGTGCGGCTGGAGCAGGGCGTGGGATTACCGAACAACGGCGCAGGCCGCCCCGAAGCCGTGGTGCGAGTGACCGACTCCGGCCCCGGCGTACCCGAGGACGCGCTGGACAAACTGTTCCGTCCCTTCTACCGCATCGACGACGCCCGAGGCCGCCAGACCGGTGGCGTCGGTCTGGGCCTGGCGATCACCGATCGCGCCGTGCGCCTGCACGGAGGAACGATAAGAGTATCGAATCGTCCGCAAGGTGGCTTGATGGTTGAGATTCGCCTGCCCCTGTGCTCGGCGGAAGCAACAGCCACCGACAATCAGCAAACCGTCACTATTCTCTCGCGCGAGCTCTGACGCGACGCTTGGACTGGTTGGGTAAGAGCGAAGGCTCGATCAAAGTGCAAGTATCTGGGTTCTCGTGCAGGGCGGACACTCTTGTCCGCCGCCTTTGACCTCGATTCTTCGAGCAGAACGATCCCTGCAAAGAGACGTCAACGCCAAAAGCGGCGGACCGGAGTGTCCGCCCCACACGTGCCATTGCACGGGAAGACTCCGACTCTGACGGGAACTCTGTTTGACAATCAGTCTCGGCTGGTATAAGAAGGCCGTGTAAACAAGGTTCTTACTTGTCCGACTCGGAGGGCAGAAGTGCCATCTCCGCGCGAGCTCTCTGAATACTCTTTCGGTCGCACATCGACAAAGGCGCGTCTGTTTTCCTCCGCCGAGAGTGTCCATTCTTCAAGTTCGTTTCAGCAATCTCATGCAGAAGAGGGTAATGGCATGCCGCAAAGGAAATTTTGGTTCACGATGAGCGGAATTCTGGCGGTGCTGGCGATAGCTCTCATGCTGCCGGCGGGCGCTGCGGCGGCCAGCAAGTACAAGGAGTTGCACAGGTTCGAGGGTTCCGCTGGCGGGAAATTTCCTGATGCCGGCCTCATCTTGGACGCGGCCGGGAATCTTTATGGCACGACTGACCAAGGTGGCAACACCAAAGGTGGCAAATGTCCCGACTACGGCTGTGGTGTGGTTTTTGAGCTTATCCCGAACTCGGATGGCAGCTCGAGGGAGAGCGTGCTATATCGCTTCAAGGGCGGCAGCGACGGAGCGGAGCCCGAGGCCAGCTTAGTCCTTGACGGGGCCGGAAACCTTTATGGCACGACTCTTTTTGGCGGCATTGGTGGACAAGGCACGGTTTTCAAGCTGAAGTCTAACTCGGACGGAACCTGGACAGAGAGCGTGCTGTATCGCTTCCGAGGCGGCAGCGATGGAGCCAGTCCTTACGGCGGCCTCATCTTCGACTCGGGCGGAAATCTCTACGGCACAACGCGGCTGGGCGGCGTTTTTAATTGTACCGACGGTTGCGGCACGGTCTTCCAGCTGGAGCCGAAGTCCGACGGGAGCTGGGCCGAAACCGTGCTGTATCGTTTCACCGATGGCACCGACGCAGGATTACCCATCGCCGGCCTGGTCTTCGACGCAGCCGGGAATCTCTACGGCGCGACTCCTCAGAGCGGAAACCCAGACTGCGAGGCGCCCGTTGGTTGTGGTGCCATCTTCAAGCTGACGCCGAACTCGGATGGCACGTGGACGGAGAGCGTGCTCTATCGCTTCGCTCGTCGTGGCGGCGGGGGAATCAAACCCTCCTCCGCCTTGATCCTCGACGGGACGGGGAATCTCTATGGCACGGCGCAGCAAGGTGGCGACAACAATTGTCCCACGTTCCGCGGCTACGGCTGTGGCGTGGTCTTTGAGCTGACCCCGAACGGGGACGGAACCTGGACGGAGAGCGTGCTGCATCGTTTCAAGGCCGGCCGCGACGGCGCGAATCCCTTGGCCAGCTTGACCTTTGACGAGGCGGGGAACCTTTACGGCACTGCGGCCGGCGGCGGCGCTAACAGCGATGGCGTAGTGTTCGAACTCATGCCCACTTCAACCGGCTGGAAGGAGAGAGTGCTACACGCCTTTGCCGGCAATCCTGCTTACGCCCCGCTTGTCGGCTTGACCCTCGACAAAGCGGGCAACCTCTATAGTACGGCGGCCCTCTGTGCCCTCGGCACCGGCTGTAACGGCGTCGTCTTTGAGATCACCCCGTAGCTTGGCCTGGTTTCAGCAACGTGGCGAAGAAGGAGGTAATTCCATGCGGCACAAGAAATTTTGGTTCAACATCGTTGGAACTCTGGCGGTGCTGGCGATGGCTCTGATGCTGCCGAGAGGTGCTGGGGCGGCCAGCAAGTACAAGGTGTTGTACAGGTTCAAGGGCAGCCCCGACGGAGCGGCTCCGGCGGCTGGCCTAGTCTTCGACGCAGCTGGGAATCTTTACGGCACGACAGTAGCGGGGGGTAGTAGGCGTGGTCAGTGTGGCAATCCTGGCTGTGGCGTTGTCTTTGAGCTGCGACCGAAATCGGATGGGAGCTGGGCGGAGAGTGTGCTGCATAGGTTCCTTCTCTCTGACGGCGACGGCCACTCGGCTAGCCGCCTGATCTTCGATGCTGCCGGGAACCTTTACGGCACGACCGAGTTTGATTCGGCCTTCGAGCTGTCACCGAACCAGGATGGAAGCTGGACGGAGCGCGTGTTGCATGAGTTCGGGGGCGTTGGGGATGGAGCATTTCCGTTGGCCGGACTGATCTTCGATGGGAGTGGAAATCTTTACAGCACCACAGGGCAGGGCGGCGTCGGATACGTTGGCGTTGTCTTTAAGCTGACGCCGAACTCGGACGGGAGCTGGACAGAGAGCGTGCTCCATAGCTTTACCGGCGCCGACGGGGCGTCTCCCGAGGCTGGTTTGGTCTTCGACGCGGCTGGGAACATCTATGGAACGACAGAGAGTGGTGGCGCTGCTGAACGCGGTGTGGTTTTCAAACTAACGCGCCAATCGGACGGCACCTGGGTGGAGAGCGTGCTGTACAGCTTCACTGGCGGGGCCGATGGGGGCTTGCCGGCAGCAGAGGTAATCTTCGACCCGGCCGGGAACCTCTACGGGACGACAGTAGCCGGTGGCATCACCAATTTCGGGTTGGTTTTCAAACTAACACCCCGGGCGGACGGAAGCTGGAAGGAGAGCATGCTCCACACGTTCAAGAACCAGCGGGCCTGGTTTCCGTCGTCGGGTCTGGTCTTCGACACAGCCGGGAATCTCTACGGCACAACCGAGAACGGCGGATATCCAAATAGCGGCGCAGTCTTTAAACTAACTCCCCAGCCGGACGGAAGCTGGGCGTACAGAGTGCTCCATTTTTTTCGGGGTAAACCCGCCTTTGATCCGAGGGGCAGCCTTGTCCTCGACAAGTCCGGCAATCTCTACGGTACCGCGAGTCAGTGTGGCTCAGGGGAGGGGTGTAACGGCGTCGTCTTTGAGATCACCCCGTAGCTTGGCTTCGTTTCAGCAACGTGGTGAAAATGGAGATAATTCCATGCGGCAAAAGAAATTGTGGTTCGCAATGAGCGGAATTTTCACAGCACTGGCACTGGCTCTCATGCTGCCGCCAGAGGCTCTGGCAGCCAACAAGTTTCACGTCTTGTACAGGTTTACCCTTCGCAACGGTGGAGTCTCACCCAGCGGCCTCACCCTCGACGCGGCGGGAAATCTCTACGGCACTTTGTCAGAAAGCAGCGCCGACACGGAAGGCACAGTTTTCAAGCTGACACCCAACTCGCAGGGAGGCTGGACCGAGAGCACTCTCTATGCCTTCTGTTCCTTGGCGAACTGCGCTGATGGAAGTATTCCCGGCGGCCCGCTCGTCTTCGACGGGGCGGGAAATCTCTACGGAACCACCCAATTCGGAGGGGATTCGAACTGCCAGCCACCGTATGGCTGCGGCACGGTTTTCAAGCTGAAGCCGAACCCGGACGGAAGCTGGACGGAGAGCGTGCTGCATAGCTTCACCAGGGGCGCGGACGGATTCCAACCTGTCGTCGGCGTTACATTCGATGCCTCCGGGAATTTGTACGGCGCAACGCTAGAAGGCGGTCCTTCTGATAGAGGCGTGGTTTTCAAGCTGAAGCCAAACGCGGACGGAAGCTGGACGGAGAGCGTGCTGTATAGCTTCTGCTCCCTCCCGAAGTGCGCCGACGGAGCCTTGCCTTTCTTCGACGTCCTTGTGTTTGACAAGTCAGGGAACCTTTACGGCACGGCCTCCCAAGGCGGCGATCTTACGTGTAACGCCCCGTACGGCTGTGGCCTCATCTTCAAGCTGAAGCCGAATTCGGACGGAAGCTGGACGGAGAGTGTGCCCTACACCTTCAAGGGCAGAGCGGACGGAAGCTTTCCCAGTTCCGGCTTGATCTTCGACGAGGCGGGAAGTCTCTACGGCGTGACGCCAGATGGCGGGGGAAGAGGTACCTGTTCTTACGGCGCCCACGGCACCTGCGGCACGGTTTTCAAACTGAAACCGAACCCGGACGGAAGCTGGACGGAGAGCGTGCTGCACAGGTTCGCAAACAACCCAGGAGCCAATCCCGTTGCCGGTCTGACCTTCGACGCGTCCGGAAATATTTACGGTACGACGTCATATGGCGGCGATTCCAGCAATTGTACTCCCGGATGCGGCACGGTCTTCAAGCTAACGGCAAACTCGGACGGAAGCTGGGCTTTGCACATACTCCACACTTTCCTGGGTAAGCCCGCTGCATATCCGGACGGCCCCCTGGTCCTCGACAAAGCCGGGAACCTCTACGGCACTACCGAAACCTGCTTCACAAGCTGTGGTGGTGTCGTCTTTGAGATCACGCCGTGATGCCGGGTGCTCACATTTCGCAGTTTCGAGATGCGGGTTTCAGATGTCGAGGCTGCTCACGCGACCGACATTTTGTCCCATGGCGGTGAAGTCCATGAGGTGCTCCACGGCGGTGGGCGTGTGTAGGGCGGACACTCCTGTCCGCCGCCTTTGACTTTGTTTTTCTAAGCTGGGACCATTCCCGCCAAACAACGTCAAGAGCTGCGGACAGGAGTGTCCGCCCTACACGACTCGGGTCATGCCGACAAGGCAATGCTGTTTGATCCCCAAGATTCCGAGACCCACATCTCGAAAACCCCGAGATGTGGCGCACCCGGTTAGTCGATGGTTTACCTTTCGGGGCTCGGCTACCGCCTTGGAGCCTAGCGCACGTTGCGCTGCGACACGCTCTCGAATCCCTGTTCAAATTGGGTGACCAGCGGAGTTTCGCCGGACTGCAGACCGTCGCGTCCCATGACGCGCCAGAGAAAATTGCCATGCTCGTGCCCATCGTACACGGCCAGCAGATCTTCGGAAGGCCGGCTCGTCACACGGATGATAATGTCGGCATCCGAGGGCCGGTACACGAGCGTCAGTTTGCCCCAATTCTGAATGGCGTTCTGCACAGTGTTGATCGCATTCCGATCTTCGGCGAACAAGTTCGGATCGAACTGATCTCCGTCATAGGAAGTAACGTAAACAAAGCGCGCATTCGCCAGAATGCCAGGAAATGCTGGCACTTTCGCGGTACTCGGGTTGGGCGCAGCCATGGCGGAAATCGCCGCCACCACAATCAAGCTGATCGCCAGGAGAGAAAATCGTTTCATACAAACACCTCTATTGATTAGATGCCTTCGGAGGGGGCGAAGCTGCTGGCGTCCTCGAATCAACGCCTTACATCCCCTCCGGTACTGGAACGCCGATTGTAGGGCGGACACTCTTGTCCGCCGCCTTTGAGGTTTCTCGGCACTCACTCGGGCGCGCTAATGAAATACCGGATAAACCGCTTCTCCCGAATCTCCTCATTTGTTCCTCTCCAGTATGGCTCAAAATGTCCGGTATTTGTCCTCGCCGGACCTCGTAGCGCACTCCCTAAGTGTGTAGCATTCGTGCAAGTGATGAGGACTTATGCTCGATTCCAACCAATTACTGCTCGCACAATCCGCTCTTCTCGTGATTGACGCTCGTGCACTAGGTATCGTCACAGTTGTTATGTCTAGGCCCTGTGCTTGAGTCGACCCAGCTGTTGAAATCGGGGAATTTTGCTCTACGAGCTCACTTTGTCAGGAGAAGATTATGCGATTTAGTTTGTTACTAAAACTGGCCACACTGTTGGTGGCAGGTTTGTTTGCCTTCCAAATGATGGCGCAGACAGTCGTAACCGGCGACATCTCGGGTACGGTCACAGATCAGTCCAACGCCGTCGTGGTTGACGCGACCATAACACTGTCGAGCCCGGAAATTGGTTACAGCCAGTCAACCAAGACCACCTCTGCGGGGTTGTACCGGTTTTCCCTGCTCAAGCCCGCCAACTACAAACTTATCGTTAGCCAATCCGGGTTTCGAACCTCCGAGAAGTCGGTGACTGTTGCTGTTGGAGCAGTCATGACCGCGAACATTCAACTGCAAGTCGGTGAAGGCTCCGAGACCGTCGAAGTAAGTGGTGCAGCTCCATTGATCCAGACGGAAAATGCGAACCTCCAAACCACGATGAGTGCGCACCAGATTGACAATCTCCCGAACTCGGGGAATGACCTGACTGCCATTGCGCAGGTCGCACCCGGCGTGCAAATGAGTTCGGCGAGCGGCGGTGGTTACGGCAACTTTACCGCATTCGGATTGCCCGCAACCTCAAACCTGTTCACAGTGAACGGTAACGACGAGATGGACCCCTACCTTAACCTTAACGCCTCTGGTGCCAGCAACCTCTTGCTGGGCAAGAACGAGGTTGAGGAAGCGGCCGTAGTGAGCAACGGCTACACTGGCCAATATGGCCGCCAGGCTGGCGCGCAGGTCGATTACGCGACCATTTCCGGGAGCAATCAATTTCACGGCAACGCCAACTACTGGTGGAACGGTGTCTCTATGAACGCCAACGACTGGTTCCAGAACGAGACGATACCCGTCACCCCGAAGGGATTCGTGAACAACAACCAGTATGCGGCGCGCATCGGCGGACCCATCAAGAAGGATAAGGCGTTCTTCTTTGTGGATTACGAGGGATTGCGTTACATTTTGTCCACCAGCCAGAATGCCATCCTTCCGAGCGCTAACTACCTGAACTCTGTTATAGCCAACCTGAATGTGGTGGATCCGGCAGCTGTGCCGCTGTACACCGTCATTCGTGATCTCAACGCTAACGCTCCCGGGATCGCCAGAGCGACACCTGTTTCGGCAGCGTTAGATCCGGCCCTGGGTTGCGGGGACTTGACTCTAGGTCAGCCAGGATTTACCCAGTTTGGGAACTCTTCGAATGGCGGTGGCGGCGTACCTTGCGCCGTCAGCCTCCGCTCCAACGTGGGCCAACCCTCGACAGAATGGATCCTCGCTGGTCGCGCCGACGTTAATGTCTCGAACGTCGACAAGTTGTTCCTTCGTTATCGGATGGACCGTGGTGTGCAGGCAACCACTACCGATCCGGTTAGCCCTCTGTTCAACGCAAGAAGCACCCAGCCCCAGTATGAAGGGCAGATTAACTACACGCGCACCATCAACCCGACAACCATCAACTCGTTCATCGCTTCGGGAATCTGGTACAGCGCTATCTTTAATATCACCGATTACTCAGCCGCGAAGGCCGCATACCCGTATTTTACCGCTGACATCAGCGGTTCTGGCTGGTGGAATTTCGGCGGCTTGGGCGCCAGTTCCGCATTCCCCCAGGGCAGAAAGGTTACCCAGTACCAGTTCGTCGATGATCTGTCGATGAGTCGTGGCAGTCACGACCTCAAAACAGGGTTCAATTTCCGCCGCAACGACATCACCGACGGATTGTTCGGCCGTCGCTCCATTCCACAGGTCTACGTCACCAGCCAGGATCTCTTTGTTCAAGGGGAGACCAGCCGGATTCGCCAGTACTTTCCTCAGTCACTGGAACAGCCCATGGCAATTTACAGCCTTGGAGCTTACTTCCAGGATTCCTGGAGGGTAAAGTCGAACCTGAAGTTGACCCTGACCATGCGCGCAGATCGGAACTCCAACCTGGTTTGCCAGACCGATTGCATCGGCCGCATGAGTGGGCCATTCACCCAACTGAACCACGATCCATCGATTCCGTTCAACCAGATGTTTAACACCTACCACTCGCTGTTCCCCAACATCGAGAAAGTGGCATTCCAGCCACGCATTGGCTTCGCCTGGAATCCGTGGGGCAAGTCCGACACAGTGATCCGCGGCGGAGTCGGACTGTTCACCGATCTGTATCCCGCACTCCTGGCGGACAGTTACGCAGTACAGTCACCCACTTCCAACCGCTTCGTCTATAGGCCTGGGCCGATGCCGTTCTCGTACCAGGACACCGCCAACCCCATTGGCCCACCAGCCACAGCGCAGGTCGCGGCGTGCAATACGGCCTTCAACGCGGCGTTCTTCGGTGGACAGAATCTCGCCCAGTACCAGGCGGCCGCTCCAGGTTGCGCCACGCCAGACTACAACTCGATCCTTCCCGACACAGTGATCAATCCGCGTTACACCGAGTGGAATGTGGAAGTCCAGCATTCCTTCGGGCAGAGGATGTCGGCATCACTCAACTACGTAGGCAATCGCGGATCGAACATCTTTGTCAGCAATCCGTGGGTAAACGCCGCTGCAGGCGGCTTCGGATCCTTCTCAGGACTGCCCGCAACAGCTCCTGACACCCGTGTCAACAACGTCCTCGACCTGACCAACAACGGAAACTCCTACTACAATGGCTTGACCGGGACCTTTACCCTGCACGCGTATAAGGGCTTCACGGGCTCGATCAACTACACCTATTCCCACGCCACGGACGACGTCTCGAATGGTGGAGTCAGCCCCTATAGCATCAACGACAGCTTCCTCGGACAGCTTAATCCCGCGAATCTGCACATCAACAACTACAGCAACGCGGACTACGACGTCCGTCACAACCTCAGCGCCAGTTACGTTTGGGATCTGCCCGTCAAGTCTTCGAACAAAATCTTGAACCAGGTCATCGGTGGATGGGTTCTCTCGGGAACCTTCTTTGCCCGAACCGGCTATCCATTCACGGCCGGGGATGGAGCTCCGGGGCTCGCCTTCCAGAATACTGCCAACGTAACCCAGATTCCTGCGCAGTGGAATGGCGTCGGTCCGTCGAGTTGCGGACATCCCACGCAGTCCGCACCCGGCGTACTGGCCCCGTGCATGGATGCGGCAACCCAGTTCCCGGACAACTTCAACGGGACTGAGACCGGTTTCGCTACCACCCGCCGGAACTTCTTCCGTGGCCCGAACTACTTCAACTCCGACTTCGACGTGTTGAAGAATTTCAAAGTTGCGGAGAGGGTGACCTTCGCGGTTGGTGCAAACTTCTACAACGTGTTTAACCACCCGAACTTTGCTCCTCCGAACGGTGACGTGAACAACGTTTTCGCGGCTCCGTTTGGAACCATCACCTCAACCGTGACACCACCCACCAGTATCTACGGAGCGTTCGTCGGCTCCGCGGTTTCGGGCCGGGTGGTTCAGTTGCACGCCAAGCTCGAGTTCTAACGATCGGGCGGCAACCGTATTTTCAAGGCGGCTTCGAAAGAAGCCGCCTTTTAAGCATGGCGAGACAGCTGTCCTCGTCCTATACGCAGTGACACGAAACAGCAAACGCGAGATTGGCCGGACCATTGTGGAATCGGTCTGAGAAGTCGGCACGAAGCTAGGCAACCGCCCGAAGCGCTGTTCAACGCTCCGTACGCTAATCGCTTGGCCGGCGAGTACTCTCACGACCTCACAACCGGGTTCCCCGCGGCGTGTCCATTCGCGCAGCCCATCCTCGCCCGATTTTTTCCGAAGCCGCGCTCCGCGGGCCCTGCTAAACGTTCGCAATCACCTCTATCAGATTTCATATTCAACTTCGAGCGATTCCTCCTGATTCTGGTAGAGAAAGCAAATCGTCCTCTACAGTAGTTGAGTTATACTGACAACAAAACACCATTTCGGAAGGCAAGTTGCTGGACAGATATTTGAGACCGGCTAGGTGCGCCGCCGCTCCGCTGGTATCGTGACCTGCCTCGCATCCTTACGGAGGAATTGAAGGGAGTTCGTTGGCAAGCCGTCGCGTAATCTTTGTCTACTTCGATGGATGTGAAGTCCTCGATTTCGCTGGTCCTCTACAGGCCTTCGTTGAGGCGAACGCGTTCGGCGCGGACTATCGCGCCGAGCATTGCGCCGTTGTTCCCGGAGCAACAACCAGTCAGGGGCTGAAGCTCACTGGTTTGGAGCCGCTGCCCCCCATCGCTACCGGTGATTTGGTTGTCGTGCCCGGGTTCACCGTGGCAAAAGTGCATCTTCCCCCATCTTTGATCCGTTGGCTCAAAACGTCCTACGACAACGGTGCGCAGATCTGCTCGGTTTGCACTGGATCCTTCGCCCTTGCGCAGGCGGGGCTTTTGAAGGGCCGTCGTTGCACAACCCATTGGAAGTGCATCGGTGATTTGCGGAAATTCTGTTTGTCCGCACAGGTTCTTGCGGACCGCCTCTTCGTTGAGGACGGACGCATCATCAGCAGCGCGGGAATCGCTGCTGGAATCGACATGGCCTTGGCTCTCATCGAGCGCGATCACGGTCCACTGATTGCGGCAAAGGTGGCGCGCGAAATGGTCGTCTACATGCGACGCGATTCTCATCACCAGCAACACAGCGTCTATCTTGACTATCGCACCCACTTGCATCCGGGCGTGCACTCGGTGCAGGATTGGCTCATCTCTCATCCTTCCCAAAAGGCAAACATTAAAGAACTCGCGAAGATTGCGCATATGAGTCCGCGCAATCTCACCCGAGCGTTTCGTGAAGTCACTGGCGTCTCCATTCAAGATTACCGCACGCGTCTTCGGCTGGAGCACGCGCGTACGCTCATGAGCAATCCCGAACTGACGCTGGAGGCGATCGCCGATGAATGTGGCTTTGCTGACGCACGCCAGTTTCGCCGGGTATGGCGCGGAGCCTACGATGTCGCTCCCTCACTCGCGCGACAATAACCCTGGTTCCGGTAATTTGGCTACACCTTGGCCTCTCGTCACCCGCCGATAAGATATCGTCAACGCCCCAATAACGATACCCCTTACCTACATGCGTGGGTGGACTTGCGACGCCGAGAATTGTGTGCTCACCGTTGCAAGCGGGTTCCGTCAATGACCGGAATAAACCGGGGGCACACGGGACGTTTACTCAAAGAAGAAGACGTGAACATCCCGTGTTTCCACTGAGTCCTTCGGACTTCCCTTGACCCGTGTCCGTGGGTCCGTTAGGCTCCGCCCGACTCTTGCTTGGGAGGTGCGAAAGGCGTCCACTGAGCGTGACTCTCATCGCTATCCTCCATTGGTTGCGCGGCGCGGTCTATGTGGCCGCCGGATCGGCGCTGCTAGGGATCACGCACCTCAGCGCCTACATGATCTCCAGCGTGGCTGGGGACACCTTCTTCCAGCGCGTGGTTTCTGGCCTGGGCAAGACTCTGGGAGCTGCCGTGATCCTGTTTGCCGCACTCTACATCGTCATGGGATGAGGCTTGTGGGCGATGAAGAATTGGCCTCGCGAGCTGACCCGGATCTTTGCCGTGATCTGGCTGGTGTCGGCCATGGTTCGTCTCGTCCATTTTCCCACGCCTTTTCACCTGCTGCGCGCGGCGGTGGATGTGGCCATCCTCGTCTATCTCTTGCTGCCGGATGTGAAGCGAGCGTTTGCGGCCGAAAACGGCTCGGCCGCTGCGCTATACTGAGTTCAGATATGGCGGGTGAGCCCCAAAAGACTTTCTACCTCGAAACCTTCGGTTGCCAGATGAATGCGCACGACTCCGAGAAGGTCGTGGGCACGCTGGTTTCGGAGGGTTACCGCCAGGTTCAAACCGTCGATGAGGCGGAACTGGTTCTCTACAATACCTGTTCCATCCGCGACAAGGCGGAACAGAAGGTCTTCAACCGGCTCTCCGACTACAAAAAATTCTATAAGCAGGGCAAGCGCTTCGGCGTGCTCGGCTGTGTGGCTCAGCAGGAAGGCGAGAAGATTTTCGAACGGGCGCCCTATGTGTCGATGGTTTGCGGCTCGGCGTCGTATCGCAATCTTCCGCAGATGCTGATCCAGATCGGGGCAGGGAAGCAGCGCGTCACCGGATTGGACGACCGCGAAACCGATGAGTGCTTCGAAACTGAGTTCACCGCCCGCAGCAACCCGCATCGAGGTTACATCACCATCATCGAAGGCTGCGACAAGTTCTGCGCTTACTGCGTGGTTCCGTTCACGCGCGGCAAGGAGCGTAGCCGGACATCAGAGTCCGTATTGTCCGAAGCCCGACAGATGGCAGACTTGGGTTACACCGAGATCCAGTTGCTGGGGCAGAACGTGAATTCGTACAAAGACCCGGCAGGGAAGAGGACCTTCGCGGAACTGTTGGCAGCGGTCGGCGAGACTCGGGGCATCAAGCGAGTACGATTCACGACCTCTCACCCCAGAGATTTTGGGCGCGACATTATCGAAGCCATCGATGCAGTTCCTACCCTTTGCGATCATGTGCATCTCCCGGTGCAGAGCGGTTCCCCGCGTGTGCTCGAAGCAATGCAGCGGCTTTACACGCGCGACGAGTACCTGGAACGCATCTCATGGATCAAGGCGGCCAGACGCGAGATCAGCGTGACCAGCGATATCATTGTTGGTTTTCCGGGCGAAACTGAGGCGGAATTGCAGGAAACTTTGTCGCTGCTCGATCAGGTTGGATACGACGCGATCTTCGGGTTCAAGTACTCGCCCCGACCCAACACTCCCGCGCTGAGCCTCGAAGACGCCATCCCCGATGAAGAGAAAGCTCGTCGCTTGGCGGTGGTCAATGACAGGCAAAGGGATATTCAAAAGCGGCGCAACCAAAGATATCTGGGGACGACTCTTGAAGTAATGGTTGAGGGCAGAAACGAGACTCGTGGGCAGTGGATCGGTCGCACATCTCAAAACAAAGTACTTAATTTTACGGCGCCCGGGGAGGCAAAACCGAGCGTTGGCGGATATGTGACCGTAGTGACCACGGGCACTTTTCCCAACAGCCTTTTGGGCGAAATGGTGGTATAAGGAGCTTTTCCGGAGATCACGATGGAAGTCGAGATGAAAATTCGGGGCCTGCTGATGGATCCGGTTACAAATATGCCAATTGTGATCCTTAAGGACGCTGGGACGGATGCGGTGTTGCCGATCTGGGTTGGAATCTACGAGGCCAACGCGATTGCGCTTGAAATCGAAAAGGTCAGCACCCCGCGTCCCATGACCCACGACTTGATCAAGAATGTGCTGGTTGGGCTCGATACTAACGTCCATAAGGTCGTGGTGACCGAGCTGCGGGAAGATACGTTTTATGCGGTGATCTGGCTGGAGCGCGAGGGGCGGATTGTCAGCATTGATTCACGGCCGTCAGATGCGTTGGCACTGGCTTTGCGTGTGGATTGCCCCATTTTCGTGGAAGATGAGGTTCTGAAGAATTCCAAGTTGGCCACTACGGCCTCCGACCGGGTGACTAGCGAAGAGCTGCGCAAGTGGTTGGAAGGGCTGAATGACGAGGATTTAGGGCGCTATAAGATGTAGTGGTTCCTAAACCACAAAGTACACGAAGGTTCACAAAGGAAATCCTGCGGCAAAGACTAACCTGTGCCTGATCCGGCGGAACAGCTCCAGCAAATCTACGTGGCCGGATTCGAGCTGAAAGTATTCGAACGCTTTCCCAAATGCGTCGGAGTGGTGCGGGATCAGTGCATCGCGCTGCTGGTGCCTGCGGCTGACGGATTGCAAATGCTGGGGACCCCCGGATGGCTGGTGGGGGAGGCCATGGGTGTTCTGGTTGAAACCGGGGGCCGGCGCGTCTTCCAGTCAAAGGGAGAAATAATTGAAGCCACGCCCGAAAGGCTCGATGCGCTCGAGCAGTTCCGCGAAGATCTTCGGCAATTACTCACGACGACGAAGTGACTGGAGTCGGCGGGGATTGCCAGCTTTCCTACTTTACATAATACCTATTATCGGACATTGCATATCTGGGCGCATGGGCACGGATCGTTGAATGCCGAGTGGAATCCTCAGATCTTCGTCCCGGTGGCCAATTGCGCGGTGGGCGATGCCGCCAGCACGATCTTGGCGTGGAACAATGTGCCCGCAACCCGGGTTGCGATCGCGATCAGTTCCCTTTGCCCGGTAAACACCTTAACCAGCCTGGCCTGGGAGAGTTCGGGTAGATTCACGGGGCGGCCGGTGCGGATGCGGGCGGCCATTTCGTCGTTGGCGGTGACGGATGGAAATTGCGGCAGCAACTTGCGGGGGTGAATAAACAGTTCGTCCGTCTGACCGGTCTTAACCAATGCAGCTAGTTCGTCCAACGTATGGGCATCTGTTAGTCCAAATTCGCCGACTGCCGTCCGGCGTAACGACTTCAAATGGGCGCCACAGCCTATTTGTTGACCCATATCGTGGGCTACGGAACGCATGTAGGTTCCGGAGGCGACGCGGGCGCGGAAACTGGCGCGGTCATTTTCGAGCCGCGAAATCTCGAATTCTTTAATCTCAACCTGAACTGGCGTCAGCGTCACTTCGGCGTGCTTGCGGGCCAGCTTGTAGGCGGGTACGCCTTGAATTTTCTTGGCCGAAAACGGCGGTGGGGTTTGTTCGATCAGGCCGCGAAATCGGGTAGCCAGTTGTCGCACCTGGTCCAAGGTCAAGCTCACTGGCTGGGCAGGGCTGGTAGGTTCGCCCTCGGCGTCGTAGGTGTCAGTGGCAAACCCGAAGCGGATTGTGCCCTCGTAGATTTTCTCGGATGAGGTATAGAACTGTGCTAGCCGGGTCAGATTGCCGATTACCAATGGCAGCACTCCCGTAGCCAGGGGATCGAGCGTGCCCAGATGTCCCACGGAACGCTCCTGCAGGATGCGGCGTACGCGGTTGACGACATCGTGCGAGGTCAGGCCGGAGGGCTTGTCGATGATGATGACAGCGTTCATGGTTGATTTAGCAAAATCGGGGAATTCAGTAATTTAGAGGCTAGACCTTCCCCAGCCAATCGCTGCTATCCTTAGTGAAGGTAAACGAGGGCAGCGGGCCGGAGACTGCTGAAAACTTATCTCATCGTGATCCCGAGAAAATCACAGCAGATTCCTCGTCGCTTTGCTCCTCGGAATGACAAGCGTTGTTGGTAGTCTCATCATTCAATTACCCGATTCCCAAATTACCAGATTTCCTAATCTCAAATGATTCCCCTCAGCGATGACACACCGCGATTCAGCACGCCATTCGTTACTTACTTCATTATCGCTCTGAACGCTGTCGTCTTCGTGTTTGAATTGTCGGTGGGCGCACAGAGCCATCGGGCTTTGAACGGCCTGATGTACCAGTTCGGAGTCGTGCCCGTCCACTTTGAACGAGCGTTGGCAGGCTCGCCTGCTTTTTCGCTTGCTGGACTGTTTCTTCCGCTACTCACCTCGATGTTTCTCCATGCCTCGTGGTTGCACCTCATCGGCAACATGTGGTTTCTTTGGATCTTCGGTGACAACATTGAAGATCATCTCGGCCACTTTACCTATCTACTCTTCTATCTGGTGAGCGGCTTCGCGGCGGCGGTCGCTCACATTCTTCTGAACGCTGGGTCGATTGTCCCCAGCGTAGGGGCAAGTGGGGCCATTGCCGGCGTGATGGGGGCGTATTTTGTGCTTTACCCGCGAGCTCGCGTACTGATGTGGTTTCCGCCGATTTTTCTCTTTCACCTGCCGGCATGGCTGGTGCTGGGATACTGGTTCTTCATGCAATTTATGAGTGGAGCGGCGACCTCGATTGCAGAGACCAGTCAGAGCGGCGGGATCGCGTTTTGGGCTCACGTGGGGGGCTTCGCGGCTGGAGTGGCACTGATCAAGGTGTTGCCAGAACGGCCGCGACGATACCGGTATGCGGCTTGGTGAGGAACACCGGCGCAAGGAGTCTTCACACCTTCGCCCGGCCTGCACGGGCGAAGACGCCCGCGCCTACATTGGATTTACAATCTGATGACAGCGGTTGCAGCCTGCATAACGTTATAATCTGGCTGTGAATCATTCAGTTAAGCAAATTGCGTCCGCGGAGTTCCCTACCCGATGGGGTAAGTTCCGCATATTAGGATTTCAGGGAGAACCGGGTAACGGCACGGGCTTGCCGAAGGATGCCTCGCGCAAGGAGGAAGCTGTCGCCCTAGTGATGGGCGATGTGCATTCGGTGCCACCCCTGGTCCGCATTCATTCTCAATGCCTCACTGGAGATGTTTTCGGCTCGCTGCGCTGCGACTGCCGTCAGCAACTGGAGATGGCGCTGGCCATGATTGCTGAGCAAGGTGCGGGCGTCCTGATCTACGAACAGCAGGAGGGGCGTGGCATTGGCCTGATGGCCAAGTTGCAGGCCTACGAGTTGCAGGATGCCGGCCTCGATACGGTCGAGGCCAACGAGCGCCTGGGATTCGAAGCTGATCTTCGCGCGTTCGCGATGCCGGCGGGAATCCTGAAGGCGCTGGGCGTGTCCAAGGTGCGATTGCTGTCAAACAATCCCGATAAAGTTGCGGCGCTGAAACGCGGAGGGATCGAGGTGATCGAACGAGTTCCCTGTGAGGTGACGCCCAGCAGCCATGCGGAAGACTATCTCAAGACCAAGAAAGAAAAGATGGGGCATTTGTTCACCTCGCGGTAAGTTTCCTCGACCCCTCTTCGAGCCTGTAACCAAAACATGCTGTGACGGAGAAGCCGCCCCGAGAGGCGGCTTCCTGGACTCCGGCATTGTCCCTCGCTAAGGCGTGACCGTGAAGACTCCCGCGCTGGTGGCCGTGCCCGTTGGAGTCGTCACTTGGATCTTCCCGGTTTTAGCGCCGGTAGGAACTGTGGCCGTGATCTGGGTGTCGGAATCGACCGAGAACACCGTCGCTTTCACGCCGCCGAACGTGACCTTCGTAGCACCAGTGAAACTAGTTCCTGTGATTGTCACAGGAGTTTCCACTGGTCCGCTGGTCGGGGTAAAGCTCAGGATAGCCGGGGTGACACGGAAAACCTTATTGCTGGTCAGCGTGCTACTCGGTGTCTTGACCGTTACGGAGCCGCTGGTCGCTCCGGCTGGAACCACTGCGGTCAGATAGGTATCAGAGACAGCCGTGAATGTCGCCGAAAGTCCATGGAATGAGACTTTGGTAGTCCCGGTAAGTCCTTGTCCGAGGATTTCGATCGTTTCCCCGACTGCGCCCGAGGATAGTGGACCCACGAAACTGACGAACTTTCCCAGACTGTTGTTCAGACTGTAAAGAACGCCGCAGCCGCCGGGGACGCAACCCGGGTCGCCGCCGTAGTAAGTGTCCGAGTACAAGGATCCATTCGTGTGCTGGAACAGGGTGACCTGCGGGATGTTACCTGCTGCACCGCCGTTTTTTCCGAAGTTGTAAAGGACGGTGTACTTGCCTTCCGGGGTAATCTGGAAGAGCTGACCATCCCCGAAAGCGCTGCCTAATGAGGCGGTACCATAGAGGTTGCCGTCAGTTGCCTGGACCAGTCCAGCGGTTGGGTACGTAGCCTGCCCCGCACTTGACAGGAAGTTGTGGATTACAGTGAGCGTTCCACCTGGAGTCATCTTGTAAACGACGCCACGGTTGCCCGAACCACCTCTAAAGGTTGTTCCATAGAAGTTTCCGTCACTGGCTTGGATGATCGGGCCTACGGGTTGCGCCCCGTGGGGGCCGTCGAAGTTATAGAGTACGGTGAGCTGGCCTCTGCTCGTGATCTTGAACACGACGCCGACTCTGCTTTTGCCACCAACTTGGGCTGTGCCGTAGAAGTCGCCGTCGGTTCCCTGTATCAAGCCGATTGGACCGCTACCGTGAGTGAAGTCGAACTGGTAGAGCGAGGTTAGCTTACCTTTGGGAGTCATCTTGTACACCATGCCACCCTCGCCTCCCTTGCCATACCAAGTCGTGCCGTAGAAGTTCCCGTCTGTGCCTTGGATCGGAGGAGCTTTGGGTAGGGAGCCTTCGGTGCCGCTGTTGAACGTGTGGAGTACCTTGAACGCACGGCTGGTGGTGATCTTGAACACGGTTCCGCCATGGGTGGTACCGTAGAAGCTGCCGTCCGTGCCTAGCGTTAGCCCGCCCTCTGGGTGGACGCCGTCTTTGAAAACGAAGGGACGCAATACCGTCATCTTTCCTGCGGGGGTAAGCTGAAAGACGGTACCGTAACTGTTTCCTCCAGACTGAGATGTGCTGTACAAGTTACCATCGCGACCTTGTGCGAAGAGTCCGGTCCAAGATGGATTGGCAGGATCTATACCGTTGTTTTGGAACTTGTAGAGTACCGTGTAGGTCTTCTGGGCGCTGGCATTGATCGAGACGAGCAGTAGTATTGCCAGTATAAGAAGGGCCGCCTTCCCCTTCGGCGTTGTTTCCGGAATCCTTAGCTGTTTCATCCGAGACCTCCTGAGATTCGAGATGTGCAATTCCTCAGCTAGCATTCCTGTCTCAGCAAACGCTCTGAGGCTTTCCTAGCTTCCCGTGGCTGGCAACTTGTGGTTATCCTCTACTACGCATTGCGTAAACGCGCGGGAATAACCGTCATGCTGATGCGAAATAGTCAAAATGGCGGACCGACGCGATGGTGGGCCAGTTCGGCTGAGCAAATGCGGGGAATGTGATCGAGCGCCTAATTGTGCTCCCGGCGAGACTGGCGGCCAAGGACAAAGATTCCGCGGCCCCGCAGCGTCGTCTCGGTGCAGGTTTTGTTAGACGCTCTTAGATCGCAGAAAAGGCAGGCCGCCATGCGAGCCGCCGCGTCGGGTTCTCCTTGACGTAGCCGGGCGACGAACTAGTTCACAGTGGAAGTACCCAATGTCCTCGGGAGCCCTGCGTGTAGCATGTGTTGATCATGGCGAAGGACTACAGATCCCTCGCGTTGCTCGGGATGACAATATTATTCTTGGTTGGATGACAAGTTTCTCAGCAGGATGACGATATTCTCGTTGGGATGGCAATTTTCTCGACACGAAAACAGGATTGTCCTAGTTGCTTGCTGCCGCCAGTACCGCTCGTTTGGTAAACACCCGGATCATCTCCCGCCGGTATTCTGGAGTGAGCGCCGACGTGGTCAGTGGCTTTGCTGTTTTCGCGGCCAAATCCCCTACTGCTTCGGCGAGCGCTTCATCGATTATCTTTCCGGCCAGCAACTCGCTTGCACCCTTGACCATACGTGGCGCGGGATTAACGGCCGTGAGCGCGAGACGCGCATCGGCGACATGGCCGTTCGAACGCTTCATCACGACGGCGACTCCGGCCAGCGGATAATCAATCGACCCTCGCACTCGAAGCTTGCGATAAATCCCGCGATAGCCAGCCGACGATTCTGGCAAGAACACTCGCGTGACCAGTTCATTGGGCTGCAACTTGCGATAAGCAACGCCGTCGCCGGTGTAGAACTCGCCTAACGGTAGCCGCCGCAAACCGGATGCACTGGCAATTTCGATCTCGGCGTTCAAGCACAGCAGCGCCGGGGGGGTGTCGCCCGAGAAAGCTGCCCAGCACTTGCTTCCACCCGGAGCCACGTGGCAGAGGTCTCCGTCTTTCTTGATGCAGAAGCCGCAGCCTTTGCGCCAGGTGAGCGACTGGTTGTACCAGAGGCAGCGGGTGTCGAGACAGATGTTTCCGCCAATCGTACCCATGTTGCGCAGCAGGGGAGATGCGACGGTCGCGGCGGCTTCAGTCAGTACAGGATAAAGTCGCCGGAGGAGATCGGAGTGCTCAATGGTGGTCAGTGAGGTCAGAGCCCCGATCTCGACATCACTTCCCTGCTGGCGAATGCCGTTTAGGTCCGCGATGTGGCGAATGTCGAGGACGAACTCGGGCTCGAATAACTTCTGCCGCATGGATGGAATGAAGTCGGTGCCTCCGGCGAGAACTTGGATTCGGGGCGGCCCTGAGTTCCCTGCCGCGGCCTGCACGGGCGGGACGCCCGCGCCTACATGCTTCGCAAGGTAGCCGATCGCTTCTTCGAGCGTGCGCGGCCGCAGCAGCTTGAATTGCGGGAGACTCAATCGTCACCTCCCGCCTGGGCGGGTGTTTCGCGGCGGGAGGGATCCAGCGGATGGCGCTCCGGCCCCTTGCCCCGATACCACAGCGATCCACCATGCTCGCGAAATCCGGTGGGCGCGGTTGGATCGATTCCTTCGGTGAGATTGATGTACTTCGCGTTCTTCTTCGCGCGCAGCGCCGAAAGCACGCGCTCCGGGGTGAATGGAGACTCGTGCAGGCGGACTCCGACGGCGTCGTAGATTGCATTCGCAATCGCCGGAATGGTTGCCGCCAGGGAGCCTTCGCTGCACTCTTTCGCTCCGAACGGTCCTTCCGGGTCGATGCTCTCGACGATGATCGGTTCAACCTCCGGCGATTCTACGGACGAGGGGCTGCGGTATTCGAGCAGGCCCGGATTCATCAGCATGCCGTCTTTCCAAACCATTTCCTCGGTGAGCGCCTGGCCCATGCCCATCCAAACAGAGCCTATGATCTGGCCCTCGACTGAGACCGGATTCAGGGCGCGGCCGCAATCGTGCGCGGCCCAGACCTTGTGTACAGTGACTTCGCCAGTATCTTCGTCGACTGTGACTTCGGCCACTTGGGCCGAGTAGGAATATGCAGGCGACGGACCAACTCCCGCCCCTTTATGTTTGCCGCCACGCGCGTCGGGAGGCGGCGCATAGGAGCCCGTTCCGGTGAGAGCGCCGTGGAAATCGATAGCTGCGACAACGGCTTCTTCGAAGGTCATCCAATCTTTTGGGCCTTCGTCTTTGCGTTTTTGCTGTAGCGATCCGCGCAGGATTTGTCCTTCAACGCGGCCGCTGACCGAGGCTCCAGATTGAGTAACGTCATCATCCGCAGTTTTGGAAACGACAGGCGGAGCGCTTCCCTGCTTGTAAACGATATCTTCCCGGAAGATCAGATCTTCCGGCGCGCAGCTCATCTTGCGGGCCGCCGCCAAAGCGATCTGCTTCTTTACTTCTGTCGAGGCGCGCAATGTGGCATTGCCCGCCATGAAGGTTACGCGACTGGAGTAGGAGCCGATGTCGATGGGAGTGAGGTCGGTGTCGGCGGCGACAATCTTGATCCGTCCCAGGGAGCAGCCTAAAACTTCGGCGGCAATCTGAGCCGTCATGGTATCCGAGCCCTGGCCGATTTCTGACGCCCCGGTATATACGACAACCCCGCCGTCGCGATCGATCTTGATGTTCACGGTGGAGTGGGGCATGTCAGAGCGGATGATTGAATTGGCCGCACCACTCACGTAGTGGCTGCACGCAATGCCCAGGCCGCGACCTTTGGGCAGCTTACCCTTGCGTTGTTTCCAGCCTGAGCGCTCGACCGTTTTCTCGATACACTCTGGCAATCCGTAGCTCTGCACGCGAAGACCGTTTACCGTGATGCAGGGTGGCTGGAGAAGATTGCGTTGCCGAATCTCGGCGGAATCCACTCCGATTTTGGCTGCGAGTTCATCGAGTTGCGACTCGAAGGCGAAGCGGACATTCACTGTTCCGTGACCGCGCATGGCTCCGCAAACCGGCTTGTTGGTCAGGACGCGATAGCCGTCATATTGAATGTTGGGGATGTCGTAGAGTGCACCCAGGAGTGCGCCAGAATAAAGAATAGTCACGACGCCGTAGGAGCAATAGGCTCCGCCGTCCTGGACCACGCGTGCCTTGACGGCGGTGATACGGCCATCGTTGTTGATTCCAGTCTTGAGATCGATAATCGTGCGCGGGCGTCCGCGATGCGCCCAGAAGACTTCTTCACGAGTGTAGGTGATTTTTACAGGGGCAAGCGCCTTCCGTGCCGCGATCGCCGCTATGATTTCGAGCGGGATGACTTCACTCTTGCCACCGAAGCCGCCGCCCACCAGCGGTTTGATGACGCGAATTTGCGCCATGGGCATTTCGAGGACTAAGGAGAGTTTGTGTTGCAGGTAGTACGGAACCTGGGTCGACGACTGAACCGTCAAGCGTCCGCGGTTGCCGGTGTGCGGGTCGATTTCAAACGCAGCCAGCGTGGAGTGCGGCTCCATGGCCGCATGGGTGACTTCGTTGGCGATGAAGCGAGCTTCGGCTATCTGGTCGGCTTCGGCAAAGCCTTTCTCCGGATCTCCGAATACGTGGTGATAATCCTTTTCAAGATTGTGCGGCTTGTTGTCGTGGATGAGATCGGTCTCCGCCTTCATCGATTCTTCGGGATCGAAGTAGGCGGGCAAGAGGTCGTACTCAACATCGATCAACTCCAGCGCCTGGTCTGCCGTGGCCTCGTCGACTGCGGCCACGCAGGCAACGTTGTCGCCAACGTAGCGGACCTTGTCGAGGGCGAGGGCGTACTCATCGTGGCCGACGGGAAGAATGCCGTACGGATTGGGAGCGTCTTTACCAACGACGACCGCGACGACGCCTTCCAATGTCTCGGCCCGGCGGGTGTCGATGCGTTTGATCCGGGCGTGCGGGTACGGCGAATGCAGGATTCTGCCGACGAGCATGCCGGGCACACGGAGGTCGTCGGTGTACTTGCCGGCTCCGGTAGTCTTGCCGGCGGCGTCGACCATGGCGGTAGGTTTACCGATGATAGAAAAGTCGTTCGTCATTGGTCGTTCGTCGTTAGCCACTACAGATTCCTCATGCGCTCGGAACGACAAGATTTGCGTGAGCCGTCATTTCGCCGCCGCCATTCCCTTCTGCTCGGCATCAATCGCAGCCTTGATGGCCTGATACATCTGGCTGTAGCCCGTGCAGCGGCAAAGATTTCCGCTGAGTGCGCCGCGAATGTCTTGCTCTGTCGGATCGGGATTTTCGGCAAGCAGATGCTTGACGGTCATGATGAACCCCGGGGTGCAGTAGCCGCACTGCGCTCCGCCCCAGTCGCCATAAGCTTTCTGAATGGCGGCGAGGCTTCCGTGCTCACTTACGCCCTCGACCGTGGTGACTTCCTGCCCCTCACAACTGGCGGCCAGCATGGTGCATGACATCATCGGGGTGCCTTCTACGAGCACGGTGCAGGCACCGCAGGAGGAATCGTCACAGCCGCGCTTCGATCCTGTGAGTTCGAGATCCTGGCGCAACACATCGAGCAGGAGCTTGCTGGGCTCGAACGCGAGCTCGTAGGAGCGGCCGTTGACTTTGAGCGTTATGAGTTCTTTCTTCATTTTTGCGACAGCTTCTACTTCTGGATGCTAGCTCCAGCGAAGGATCAAGTTAGAGGCCAGGGGCTGGTAGCTTTCAGTACCCAAAATCCACCTGCGCAGCATACGCGTGGTGTTTCGCGCCTAACTCTTCCACGCGGCACGCGCCCAGTTGGTTCATATAGGCGCGTCGATCAGCCGTGTTGTACACCCAGCGGTCCAACCATGCGTCGCTCTCGGCTTTCGTTTTGGTCTGCTCATGGTATTGGCGAAAAAATGCATCGTCGCGTTTGTAATATCCCTGGACCGGCGAAGGATGCGCGCCGTAAGGACATTCGACCACCGCGTTCACGAGAAAGCCGGGAATTACAGTGCGATTGGGATCGCTGGCAATCACCTCCGGCTCGACGATCTCCTCCGCGACCACGATCACGCGCTTGGCGGCTCGAACTCCTTCGATCATCACGCCAAAATTGCCCCAGCAATGGGAATTGCCTTCGCGGTCGGCCCGCTGCACGTGGACGATCGTGACATCAGGATTCAGCGCACGCACCGCGTGCAATGATTCTTTTGGCTCAAAGGGCGAAAATATTTGGTAGAAGAAATGGTTGCCCTTCGCGACATCGCTGCCTAGCGCGGTTCGAGTCGGGAGGAACGGCACGCCCATGGCGCCGGCTTGCAGAGCCAGGGCCACGGTGAAGTTCGTCAGGTTGAGGACCTTTACTCCGTCCTGTTCGACGGCGCGCCGGAAGTTGTAAGCTGAGCCCATCATCACGTTTCCGACCCAGGCGGCGATGATTTGCTCGACGCAACCCGCGGCGATCATCTGATCAAAGAGAATGTCGGAGATTGGTCCGATCAGGGTTAGGCCACGTTTCTTCTGACGAATGATCTCGTGTCCGGCAGCGAATGGGATCATCTGCTCCAGTTGGAGGCCAAGCGCGACCGACGCGCCATCCGGCACCAATTCGGCAATTGCTGCACGCATTGTGAGGAGCTTAGACATTTTCTCTACTTGCCAGTCCACACCGGTGGCCTCTTCTCCAGGAACGCGCTGATCCCTTCCCGTGCATCCTCGGTTTTCATCAACTCGTCCAGATAAATGCTCTCGGACCGCACCAGGCCTTTATGGAAGTGGATCGAGTCCCAAACGTAGATCGCCTTCTTAGCGAGGGACAGCGACACCGGAGAGAGCTTGGCCAACTGATCGAGCGTCTGCTGTAGTAGCGATTCCAGTTCGAGTTCAGGCACAGCACGATTTGCCAAGCGGAGATCAGCGGCTTCCCGACCCGTGAAACTGCGGCCAGTCAGAATCAGTTCAGAGGCATGTTTCTGTCCAACGATTACTGGAAGCACCGTAGCAGCCACGGGCGGATAACATCCCAGTTTGATCTCGGGGAAGCCCCAGGTGGCCGGTTCCGACGTGTACACCAAATCGCACACCGCGGCTAATTCCGCGCCTCCTCCCATGCAGTTCCCGTGGACGCCGGCGATACTAACCTTGTCGGTGTTGATCAGAGTGTGGATGACGCCGTGAAACTTGGCGAGCATCTCATGCGCTTTGTCCGGCGTGTGGGCGGCAACATCCACGCCCGCGGAGAATCCTTTTCCGGAGCCAGAGACGACCACAATCGCGACGTCAGGGCGCGAGTCAATCTCAGTCAATGCCGCGGCCAATTCCTCCATCATCGGTATGTCGATAACATTGACCGGAGGATTGTTTAATGTGATGCGAGCAACCGGCTGCTGCAAGTCGAGAGTGATTCGGGAAAACTTCGTGAGTGAATGCGTAGTCATCGCGTCCAGAAGCCCTGCTTGTCGTATTCGCGGATGGCTTTCAACTCTTCGTCTGTCGGCTCCGGAGTTGCCGCTGCATCTTTGCCCAAGCGCAATTTCCAACCCGTGTTAGTCAGTACATCGTCGACGTCGACTCCCGGATGGACAGAAGCGAGATACGCCTCTCCGTCTTCTTGAAAACGCAGTACGGCTTTCGTGGTGATAACAGCGGATGGTCCTCCACGCGGCAGGCCCGCACGCTTGCGCCAGCCGGGGCCATCTCCGTTTCCGGGGCTGGTTCTGTACGAGACGCGTTCAGGCAAGCGCTGTTTACTGTGCTCCAGAAGAGCTACGAATCGATGAGCCAGCGACGCAATGTCGCAAGCGCCACCGGACCCGGGCAGGCGAGTGAAGCCTTTCGGTCCGCGAACCTCGGTGGAATTCAAATTGCCGAATCGGTCGACCTCGGCGGCTCCGAGAAATCCCAGATGGACACGGCCAGATTGAAGCAAACTCATTACCCCGAGCATGTCCAGACACTGTGTTGCGCCTAGGATATTGGGGGGATCGGCCATGGTGTAGATCAACTCCGGCGCGGGGGTTGTTCGAATCACGCCATTTTCAAACAACCCTACCGCGTTGGGGGCATGAGTTTTCTTCGCCACCACAAATGCGATCAAAGGTAGCCGCATTCCGACGAAGACGACTTCCCTGTCGTGTATTTCGCGAGCGGCGGTGGCGACCATCAGTTCACCCATAGAGTACGGGCGGCTTGTCGCATTGCCCCGCTTCGGAATGTCGGTCGCAGATCGTCACAGGCACAACCCCTGCGGAGCTACGCTCCGCTGAACAGCCGACGGCGGCTGTCCCCACGTGGTTCATGGATCAGCCAGCCAAGCCTTACAAGTTGATTGCCGACTTGCGGACTTCACCAATCGATGAGAGCGGATCGCGGGCGCCCTCTTTGGGCGCAATCCATTTCTTTTCGTTGGCAATGATGTCCAGCAGCAGCTTCTTGTCCTCGGCGGTCGGCATGTAATCCCTTACGTGCTGCTCGTAACCCTTATCGTCTAACGCTTCTCCGGTTTGAGCATGAAATTTCTGTCCTGCCCAGCGGCCGATGTTGCGATTGAACTTGATATTCGGGGCGTACAGCTTGGGCTCTCCCGACTTCAACACACTGTTGAACCGCTCGATCAGTCCGGCTACTTCGTCCCGATAGAGGTGCCGGTTGTAGTCGTTCAATTCATCGACCTTTGCTTCTTGCGGATTCTTCGGTTCGTCATAGCGGCCCTTGACTCCCCAGACATAGGCCCAATGCGCTGACGAGGAGTTGTCGGTGCCAAACAGATCGTACGAACTGGAGATCCACTTGTTCAGGTATTTCTGGATCAACCACGGTGGAATCACACCCGCCTCCACGATACGGCGGAGTCCGTCGTTGCCCGTCCCCATGTGGAAAGCTTCTTCACGCAACATGTAAGACATCGAGCGGCCGAGCGGTGCGAAGGCCGAGTACTTCAGCATTTGCAGCTGGAATTTCCCGTCGCGATCGACGAAATCGGTGTAGGTGAAAAAGTCCATCCAGTTGTCCACATCGACGTTGAATGCGCCCAAAAGTCGCTTGTTCTCGAAGGCGCGACGCTCGAGCATCTTTTGCGCTTCGACTTTGCCCGAGTAGCCGAAGTGCTCGACCAGCAGCGCGCACATTTGCCAGCCGTGGCGCATTTCTTCGATCATCACGCGCGTGATTGCCCTGCGATCCCAGTCGGTGGGCGCACTCTCAAACAAATTCCGTTGCTGTTCGACGCTGGCAAACTCGGTGTCGCCCTGATAGACGATCAGGTTGATCAAGGCATCGCGCATCTGTTGGGTGGGTACCTGGCGCAGATTTTCCCACTTGCGGCGGCCCTTGAAAGCACCGAACTGAATTTCATCAGTTTCAATCGCGCCATAGAGCGTATCGAACTTGAAATTGGCAATCTCGTCGTGGTTGACGCCGATGTCTTTTCGCCAATCATCGAACAATCCGACCCAGTCACTGAAGGTTCCGATTTTTGCGACTTTACCTGGCATAGTCTGCGATTCTCCCAAACATCGAAGGCTTTAACCACAAAGGCCACGAAGGTTCACAAAGGAATCGAGCGAAATGTTCTTACTTTGTACATCTTGGTGTCCTTTGTGATTTCGCTTCATGCAATGTTCAGCCAAACTGTTTTCATCTCGGTGTAGTGTTCGATGGCGTGTACACCCAACTCGCGACCGAAGCCTGAGCTCTTGTAGCCACCGAAGGGCAAGGACGCGTCCATCAACCCGTAGGTGTTGATCCATACCGTTCCAGCCCTGAGTTGCCGCGAAACCGAATGAGCTTTCTTCACATCGCGAGTCCAGACCGCCGCCGCCAAACCGTATGGGTTGCTGTTGGCCAACTTGATCACTTCATCCACATCGTCGAAGCTCAACGTCGCCAGCACCGGACCAAAGATTTCCTCCTGGGCGATCTTCATTTCGTTCTTCACGCTGCCGAAGATCGTCGGTTCGATGAAGAAGCCCTTGCCGCCATCTACGGAAACCTGGTTTCCCCCCGCGATCAGCTTCGCACCTTCCTTCTTGCCTGCCTCGATGTAGCTCAGAACGGTTTGCATCTGCTCCTGGCTGACGATTGCGCCCATGCGGGTTTTGGGATCGAGCGGGTCGGCAGGCTGCATCTTCTTGGCGCGGGCTACCAGTTTCTCCAGGAATTCGTCCTGCACTTTGCTCTCGACAAACAGGCGCGAGCCGGCATTGCACACTTCACCCTTGCCGTAGAAGATCCCCGTGATTGCGCCTTTGACGGCGTTATCGATATCGGAATCCGCGAAGACGATGTTGGGGGACTTCCCGCCGAGTTCGAGCGTCAGCCGCTTCATGCTGTCGGCCGCGCTGCGCATGATTTCCTTGCCGACATCCGTCGACCCCGTGAACGCGATCTTGTCGATTCCGGGATGCCGGACGATCGTCCTTCCAACTTCTGACCGGCCGGTAACAATGTTGATCACTCCCGCCGGTACACCCGCTTCAACCGCCAATTCGCCGAATCGCAGCGCGGTGAGCGGACGTCAGGCTGGCGGGCTTCCACACGACGGTGTTGCCGCAAGCGAGCGCTGGGCCAAGCTTCCAGGAAGCCAGCAGCAACGGGAAATTCCACGGAACGATGATGCCGACGACACCCACCGGCTCGCGCAGCGTGTAGGTGAAGGCGGTCTCGAACCGTATTGACGGTTTCGCCGTGAATCTTCGTCGCCCAGCCCGCGTAATAGCGCAGAACGTCGATCACCATCGGCATATCGACATAGCGCGACTCGAAAATCGGCTTGCCGTTGTCGAGCGTTTCGAGCTCGGCGAACTCGTCGATGTTCTTCTCGAGCAAGTCGGCGAGCCGCCAGATCAGGCGTCCGCGCTCGCTGGCCGACATTTTTCGCCACGGGCCGCAGCGGTCGTCGAACGCGCGGCGGGCAGCTGTGACGGCGCGGTCAACGTCGTCGGCCGAGGCTGCTGCGATCTGGGTCAACACTTCGCCGGTCGCGGGATTGGTAGTGTCGAATTTCTTCGCAGTGTCAACCCACTGGCCATCAATCAGCAGACGCCCGGGCGAAAGTTTGGTTTTGGAAGCTGCAATCATCATGACTTTACCTAATACAGCGCATTCATCGTTCCTTCGCGTTTCAATCTCTTGACTGGATCCGACGAGCGTATGAATCGCCAATAAATCTGAGCTCCATCTGTAAACCGCCCGTCCTTCAATTCTTCCTCAAAGAGCTCGACCGATTCGTACACCTCAGCAACTCGCCAATGAACCTTGTCGCCGAGCGGGTTCTTGTAGGGCACTTCTCTCTTGCCGACGATCTCGCGCGCCTTTCTTTTCGCGAGTTCGTGGCTCTTTGCACTTGCCACCACAATGCGGTCTTCGTAAACAGGAATTCGCCTCGGCTGCCCTTTTCCTGTACAGCGTAGTAACACGACGCACCGAGTACCACCGCACGATAGCCTCCGCTAACTGCTTCGCTCCAGTTGGACGGGCGAGACGCCCGTCCTCCATACTTGACCGCCCTACTTCGCCTTGAACACTGCCGGCCGCTTCTCCACGTACGCCGCCAGACCTTCCTTGGCGTCCTCGCTCTGGAACAGCAACTGCTGGTTCTCGCGTTCCACCGCCAGCGCCGACTCCATGGGAATCTCCCAGCCGGTCTGCACCGCCCGCTTGATGCGTCCGACCGCTTTCGACGCCTTGTTCGGCGGGCAGAACTGCCGGGCGTACTCCATGACGTTGTCCATGAAGCCGTCGCGATCGAAGATGTCGTTGACGATGCCGAATCTCCTTCGCCTCTTCGAACGAGAACGTATTGCCCGTGACCATCAGCTCAATGGCCTTGCTCTTCCCCACCATGCGCGACAGCCGCTGCGTGCCGCCGGTTCCGGGGAGCACGCCGAGATTCACTTCCGGCAAGCCGATCTTGCCAGCGTCCTGCCGCGCGATGCGAATGTCAGCCGCCATCGCGATCTCCAGTCCGCCGCCGACGCAGTGACCGTTAATGGCCGCGATCACCAGCTTGGGCGTGTGCTCCAGCCGCAGCAGCATCTCGTTGGCGTGCAGGCAAAAGTAATACTTGAACGTAGGATCGACGCTCGACAGCATCTTGATGTTGGCGCCGGCGGAGAAAAACTTGTCGCCCGACCCGGTGAGCACGATGACATAGACATCGTTGTCCATGCGGGCCTTCAGGATGGCCTCGTCGAGCTGGCGGTTCATTTCGTAGGTGTAGGTGTTAGCCGGCGGATCGAACATCTCGATCACCGCGACGCCGCGATCAGTGCGGTAGTTGACCAGTGGCTTGGTGGTTTCGCCGGTCGCCGGCGATAGTGTGGTAGCCATGTCAAAACTCCTTTTCGAAAATCAGTAGAATCTGAGTTCAGTTAACCGATTTCTTTTTGCGACTCTTCCTGCGCGGAACGGCTCCAGCGCTACGCCACGAAGAAAAATGTCGCCCATCTCTGCCGGCGATCTCTTCGGCATCGGCATCCACCCGTGGGTTGTACCAGGTGTAAATCCAGTTCATCATGCCAAACAGACTCAGGACCGCCAGGCGGCTCGATCCTTCCAGTCTACGCTCGCGCCTGAAGTCGTCGAGCAGCCCACACACATATCCGATAGTACTCGCGCTTGATGGTGGCGACCTCCGCGCCGAAACCGTTCGTGAGCGCGTCAGTCCTCGTGCGAAAGCACCTTCATGGCCTTGCGATTGGCGAGAAAATATTCCAGATGATTGAGAATGAAAATGCGAATGCGCTGCTCCGGGATCGGAGACTAGCGTCCAGACGCTCACGCAGCCGCTCCACGATAGTGTGAAGGTCTCCTTCTGAATCAGGTAGAGCAGCTTTTCCTTGGACTCAAAATAGTAGTAGAGCCCCGACAGCGACATGCCACTGGCGCGCGAAAGATCGCGCATCGACGCGCCCGCGTAACCTTTTTCGTAGAAGACTTCCGTGGCGTGAAGCAGAATCTTGCTCAGCCTGCGGTCGAAACGGGTCTCCGGCGAAGGCGACGGCGCAGCCAAGGCGCGGCGGCGTGCTGAAACCGGGAAGTGACCGAGGCAGAGGAAGTCATAAAGTTCGAACGTTCGTTCAAATACTACACCAGGTGTGATGCGTGTCACAAGGGGTGCTATCCACAGCCGAGACTCAACGTCCGCCTCGTAAGCGCGGCCGTTTCATCGATTCTAGTTACGAATATCGGACAGCAACCGCTCGACTTCTTCTTTCACGTCCGCAGTGATGGGCAAGAGCGGCAGCCGTGCCGGGCCGCCGTAGTAGCCGTTGAAATCCATTGCGTACTTGATCGCGGGGATGCCCAACTCTCCCACGATTCGCTGCGCGGCCTTTGTGATGCGCTGCTGTTTGAGACGAGCCAACTCGCCGTCGCCTTCTTTCCAGGCTGCATAGATTTCGTAACAGGCGGTGGGAGCAGGATCAGCGAAACCTAGAATTGCGCCCACAGCACCCACCTGCAGCGATGGCTCCAGTGTCTGCGCCGCACCCACCAGCACCTGGAACCCAACTTCCTTCTGGCGCGTCTTCAGGCCGCCAATCACCGCGACTGCGAGAAGAAGACTGGTTTCGGCGAACCTGCTGCCTCCCCCTGCGATCGACACCAGTTCCCCGCTCCCCTTGGCGGCCGCACTCAACATGCGAGGCGTCACTGCCTCAAAGGTTTCTGTGACCGTCGCGGCCCGCTTCACCGCGCGAGTTCCCTCCACCATGCGCCGGACTTTCTCCACGTCACCGCCCGATTCCTTGATCCCGATGATGTTGCGGATGCCCCGACAAGCTCAATCACCATTTCCGCCGGAATGTCGTAGCCGGTGAACGGCGGTACGTTGTAGATCAGCACTGGCAGCGGCGAGCGATCGGCAACGAACCGGTAAAACGCCAGCAGGTTCGCCGGCGCCATCTGTTTGCGATAAAAATGCGGCGTGCGCACCAGAGCAACGTCGTAGCCAGCCTTGGCCGCATACTCGGTGAGTTGCAGCGTCTCGTCGGCGGATTCCATCCCGTGCCGGCGATTAGCACTTTGCTCGGAGCAGAAGCCTCGCGAGTCGATTGCAACACATCGCGCCGTTCCATATCCGAAAGCAGGATGGCCTCGCCCGTCGAACCCAGTGCGACAATGCCCGCCACCGGAGTCTTCGAATAGCGCTCGACGTTGGCTTCGAGCTTCTTGAAATACACGTTGCCGTGCGGATAAAACGGCGTGGTAATGGGAGGGAAAATGCCGTGAAGTAGCATGTACCGGCTCCTGCCTCTAGCTTAGCAGTTCGGCGGACAGATGAGCGGTATGGCTTCGCGCTTGTTTCGACGGTAGACCCGGAAATCCGCTTCATCAACCGTGATAATCGGATAGCGCGGGATTGAGTTCGCTCATGCGAATGAGGCAAAAGTCCGCAAGATCTGGATGACGGTCGGCGTATCGGGCGGCAAGACTCCTGCAGCGGCTCCCAGTGGCTGGCGCAATCGAAGGCCACTTGTAGAAGTTCGTCTTCAACTAGTTGCCAGAACTGCCTTGCTGGATTTTAGGTGGTATGCGGTCTCTGCTAGTACCGCTTCGCACGTCAGAAGCGGGGGCGTCACCTGCCGCGCGAGGTTTACCGCCCACTGATGGTGCCGGTCATTTTGCCGGGCAAACGCAACCACAAATCCGGTGTCAGCGATGGCTTCCATTATTCGCGCGAGAAACCCTTACGCGACGATACGTCCCGCGGGCCGCCCTTGATCACGCCCGCAAAGCGCATGAAACGCTGATTCCCATTTAGCAACTTCGCCGTTTCCAATTGCCGCCGCACCAGTTGACCAACGGGTATCCCGGTCGCTTCGAGGTGTCCTTAGCCACTCTAGAAGGTCCTGCGGAAGGCGGACTGTGAGTGTGTTACTCATTTACAAAAATTGTAACACACGAACAAGTCGACTATCTGCGAACCTTCGCCCCCGCTCCGAGTGCAGCTTTTGCAGCGCAAACACGTTCACCTCTCCGCGTTGCAGAGCCGCAATGCCTTCGGCAGCGGCGCGGGCGGCGGCCAGCGTTGTGATGGTCGGAATCCGCGCATTGACGGCGGCGCGGCGAATGGCCTGTTCGTCGAACCAGGGTTCGAGTCCGTGGGGCGTATTGATGACCAACTGCATGCGCTCGCCCTTGATCAAGTCCACCACGTTCGGGCGGCCTTCTTTCACTTTGTAGACGCGCTCCACCGTCATGCCGGCGCGCTCGATGCACGTCGGCCGTGCCAGCGGTGGCCACCAGGTGGAAGCCCATGTCGGCAAACTTGCGAGCAACCTCCGCCACCTGCGGCTTGTCGTGGTCGGTGACGCTGATGAAGACCGTGCCCTTGGTGGGCAGCTTTTGTCCCGCCGCAATCTGCGCCTTGGCAAAAGCCTCGCCGAAGTTGTCGGCCACACCCATGACTTCGCCGGTGGACTTCATCTCCGGGCCAAGCACCGTGTCCACTCCCGGAAATTTGTTCCAGGGAAATACCGGAGACTTCACGTAGTAGCAGTTGCCCGGTATCGAGGTCAGCGCGGCGCTCAATGAACTCCGGCAGAAATTCGCGCAGCTTGCGGCCGGTCATCAGGCGCGCGGCGATCTTGGCCATGGGCACGCCGGTGGCCTTCGAAACATACGGCACGGTGCGCGAAGCGCGCGGATTCACTTCCAGCACGTAGACTTTGTCGCCCGCCGCCAGCTTATTGCCATTGCCGCGCGGGATGGCGAACTGAATGTTCATCAGCCCAACCACCTTCAACGCTCGCGCCAGCTTGAAGGTGTAGTCGCGCATCTGGTCCAGCAGCTTCGGCGGAATATCCACCGCGGGCAGCACGCAGGAAGAATCGCCGGAGTGAATGCCGGCCTCTTCGATGTGCTGCATGATGCCGCCGATGACCACGTCTTCGCCGTCGGAGAGCGCGTCGACGTCCACTTCGATAGCGTCTTCGAGAAAGTGATCGATCAGGATCGGGCGGTCGTGCGAATACTCGACCGCCTCCTTCATGTAGCGGACGACGCTCTCTTCGTCGTAGGCGATCACCATGGCGCGCCCGCCGAGCACATACGAAGGCCGCACCAGCACGGGATAGCCCACCTTGGTTCGCGCCCGCGACCGCCTCTTCGAGCGAGGCCGCCATCGCGCCCGGAGACTGCGGAATCTGCAAGCTTCTTCGAGCAGCCTGTTGAAACGCTTGCGGTCTTCCGCCAGATCAATCGACTCGGGCGAAGTGCCGATGATGTTGACTCCTGCCGCCTTCAAGGGCAACGCGAGATTCAGCGGCGTCTGCCCGCCGAACTGCACAATCACTCCCACCGGAGCGCCCGTGGAGCCTTCGTGCTCGCAGATGGCCAGCACGTCTTCCAGAGTCAGCGGCTCGAAGTACAGGCGATCGCTGGTGTCGTAATCGGTCGAGACCGTCTCCGGATTGCAGTTGATCATGATGGTCTCGTAGCCATCGTCGCGCAGTGCAAACGAAGCGTGGCAGCAGCAGTAATCGAACTCAATTCCCTGCCCGATGCGGTTCGGTCCGCTGCCCAGAATGATGATCTTTCTTCTTGTCGGTCGGCGCAGCCTCATCTTCGTCTTCGTAGGTGGAATACAAGTACGGAGTGAAGCTCTCAAATTCCGCGGCGCAGGTATCCACGCGCTTGTACACCGGCTTAATTCCGTGCTTCTTGCGCAGATGCCGGACTTTCTCCTGTCCATTCAGCCGCCACGCCGCCCGCCAGGCGTCCATCCGAAAAGCCGTAACGCTTGACCTCGCGCAGCACCTCAGTCGGAATCGACTCCATGGGATGCTTTTCCAGCTCCAGCTGCATGTCGTTAATTTCTTTGAGCTGGTAGAGGAACCAGGGATCGATGGAAGTCATCTTGTGAAGCTGCTTGACGGTGTGGCCCTGGCGCAGCGCGTATTGCACATAGGCCAGCCGCTCGGGATGCGGCGTGACCAGGCGCTGGGTCATGATCTTGGGCTCGATCTTCGATCCGCCAATGCGCTTGCCGGTATCGAGCGCGCGAATGCCTTTCATCAACGCTTCTTTGAAGGTGCGGCCGATGGCCATGACTTCGCCCACCGACTTCATCTGCGGGCCGAGGTTCTCGTCGGCGCCAGGAAACTTCTCGAACTGCCACTTGGGGATCTTCACCACGACGTAGTCGAGTGTCGGCTCGAAACAGGCCGGAGTCTTGCGCGTGATGTCGTTGCGAATTTCATCCAGCGTGTATCCGACGGCCAGCTTGGCGGCAATCTTGGCGATGGGGAAACCCGTGGCCTTCGAGGCCAGCGCCGACGAGCGCGACACGCGCGGGTTCATCTCGATCACGACCATGCGCCCGGTCTGGGGATGGATGCCGAACTGGATGTTCGATCCGCCGGTCTCGACGCCGATCTCGCGAATCACCGCGATGGCCGCATCGCGCATCGATCTGATATTCACGATCGGTGAGCGTCTGCGCCGGGGCGACGGTAATCGAGTCGCCGGTGTGCACGCCCATGGGATCGAAGTTCTCGATCGAGCAGACGATGATGACGTTGTCGGCAGTGTCGCGCATCACCTCCAGCTCGAATTCCTTCCAGCCCAGCACCGATTCTTCAATCAGCGCTTCGTGGACGGGAGAGAAATCGAGGCCGCGCGCCAGCAGTTCCATCAATTCTTCGCGGTTGTAAGCGATGCCGCCGCCGGAGCCGCCGAGGGTGAACGACGGACGAATGATCACCGGGAAACCAATCTTGCCGGCAAACTCCAGACCGTCCTTAATGTTGTTCACCAAGGCTGACTTGGGAACGTCGAGGCCGATCCTCTGCATCGCATCTTTGAAGACCAGCCGGTCTTCGGCTTTCTTGATGGCGGCGATTTGCGCGCCGATCAGCTTGACGTTGTACTTGTCCAGAACGCCGCCGTCGGAAAGTTCAATCGCAAGATTCAGCGCGGTCTGTCCACCGACTGTCGGCAGAATCGCGAATCCGGCGCTCGGCGACATCTGCCGCTCAATGCGAATGATCTCTTCCACGTATTCGCCGCGTGAGCGGCTCGATGTAAGTGCGGTCAGCCGACTCGGGATCGGTCATGATGGTCGCCGGATTGGAATTGGCGAGCACCACTTCAAAGCCCTCCGACTTGAGCGCCTTGCAAGCCTGCGTGCCGGAGTAATCGAACTCCGCCGACTGGCCAATGATGATGGGGCCAGAGCCGAGAATCAGGATCTTCGAGATGTCAGTGCGTTTGGGCATTTATGCAATTTTGTCTAAATCTCTGTCGATTCCGGTCCAGCCAGTTGAGTCGGCGGATCGCCGATGGTTTTGACAACAGCGCGTTCAGTGCGCCGACCGTCTCCGTTTTGAAAGGGCGCGGCTTCAGGGACAGCCGCATGACTGGGGTTAGCCCGAGGGACCTCGCGCTCGAATTCCGAACCGCGGACGAATACGGATACTCCGGGCTCTGACCAAATGCTTCCTCACCGGTTCTGCCAGATATCGCTCACGTGCGCATCGTAATCCGCCGCATCTCGAATGGATGGAACCCCTTGAGACTCAGACCGCGCTCCAGCTCCTTCTTTGCCCGTCAAGAACCGCGCACCGTTGATGAACTGGGCCGCCTTCTCGAGGTCATCGGAGTCAAGAGAACGAATATGGTCCGGCATGACCACGAATTCATGAAGCAGATAGGCTGCGCCTCGGTAGTGATAAAGAGTGTCGATAAGCAATGCAGCCCAGCGTTCTTTCTGAAAAAGAGCGCGCCGTCCCCACGTGCTCGTGGTGACCATGTAGGTCTTGGTGCGCCACGGCTCGCTGAGGTCGCATATATTGCGCTCGCCGCCACAGAACGTGCCACGTGACGGCCGGCAACGCCCTCACGCGCTATCAGCCTGCCCGTCTTCACCCTTTCCACTCCTCCATCATCTTCGTAAATTCCTTGAACAGATAATGCGAGTCATGCGGGCCCGGCGAGGCCTCGGGGTGATATTGCACGCTGAACAGCGGCAGATTCTGGTGCCGCATGCCTTCCAGCGTGTTGTCGTTCAAATCCATGTGCGTGAGTTCGACTTCGCTCTGCGGCAGCGAATCGGGATCGACCGCGAAATTATGGTTGTGGGCGGTGATCTCGATCTTCCCAGTCTTCAACTGCTTCACCGGATGATTGCCGCCGTGGTGACCGAACTTCAGCTTGTAGGTCTTTCCGCCCAGCGCGATCCCCGTGAGTTGATGTCCCAGGCAGATCCCGAAGATCGGCAGTCGTCCCATCAGCCGCCGAATGTTGTCGACCGCATACGTGCAGGGCTCCGGATCGCCGGGGCCGTTCGAGAGAAACACGCCGTCGGGCTTCAGCGCCAGCACATCTTCCGCTGTGGTCTGCGCGGGAACCACGGTCACTTTGCAGCCTTCGCCGCGCAGCTTGCGCAAGATGTTCTGCTTGATGCCGTAGTCGTAGGCGACCACATGAAAGCGTGCCGGCTCGTCTTTGACTCCGACCACCGCGACCGGCTGATGCGAACGCTCGCCAATTTCCCAAACATAGGGGTGTTTCGTCGTCACCACCTTCGCCAGATCGGTCCCATCCATCTTCGGAATCGAGCGCGCCTTCGCGATCAGCTTCTCCGCATCGGTTTCAAGCGTCGAGATCACGCCGCGCATCACGCCGTGGTCGCGCAAATGGCGCACCAGGGCGCGAGTGTCAATGTCGGCGAGCACCGGAATCTTGAAGCTCCAGATACTCGTCCGCGACCTGCTGCGAACGCCAGTTGGAACTCACGCGCGAGAACTCGCGCACGATCAGGCCTTCAATGTACGGACGGGTGGCCTCGTTGTCGTCAGGGTTGGTGCCGTAGTTGCCGATTTCGGGATTGGTGAGAACGACAATCTGGCCGGCGTAGGAAGGAGTCGGTGAAAATTTCCTGATAGCCGGTGATGGAAGTATTAAAAACTACTTCCCCGTAACATTCGCCTTTGGCTCCGTAGCCTTTGCCTCGGAAGACTCTGCCGTCTTCCAGCGCAAGGATTGCCTGCATTCGTCTCCGGGGAGTGGATTTTATAGATTCTAGCAGGGATGCGGAGATTCGCAAGCGAAATTCCTGTGGAAATCCGCGGAGGCTCGCTTGACAATTCTAGCCTGCATCGCCGGAGACTACGCCGAACGCCAGAACCATCCGAGGGCTTGCGCGGAGTACGGCGGCGTTCGCAGAGCGTCCGAAGTGCACTCAACCACATCGAAGAACAGTTCATCCTCGCTGCGCGAAGAGTTTGCGCGCCTGGGCCGCATCGTTGGCCTCGTGTTGCAGACGAAACCAGCTCTGGGGATTGACCTCAACTTTGCCTTCTGTTGCGTGGCGCCGAAGTGAAACTGCAAACGCTTGCGCTTACCGGACTCGCCCCATCTTGTCCATCGGCCAGTACCCAAACACTGCCTTACCGTAGATATAGCTCTGACCCACCGGGCCAAAATCGCGGCTGTCGTTGGACAAGCTGCGGTGATCGCCCAATACAAAATAACTGTCCCGGCGGAACGACTACTTCGAGCATACGACCGCTCGTCCTCGTAGGCGCGCGGCACGTAGTCTTCGTCCATCCGCCTGCCATTCACCCACACTCGGCCGGCGTCGATTTGGATGTGGTCGCCCGCCAGCCCGATCACCCGCTTGATGAAGCTCTTCGAAGGATCGCGTGGATAACGGAATACCACGACGTCGCCGCGCTGGATCGGTTCCAGCCGATACGACAAACTTGTTCACGAAGATGCGTTCCTGGTCCTCGAGCGACGGCATCATGCTCGTGCCTTCCACTTTCACCGGTTGGTAGACAAAGATGATGATGAAGCCGGAAATGGCCAGCGAGATGACCAGGTCGCGCAACCATACGGAGAGCACCAGTGGCGCGTGAGGCGCGGAAGACTGGCTTGTGCCTCGTTGGACTGCGCTGGGATCCGTGGCATCCACCTGTCCGGGCATAATATCTTCTAATTTTATACGGATCGAGCTTCCCGTGCAGAGATTGATTCGCCAAACTTGTACCGAGTCCTGCGACTGTTACGGCTATCGGATTCGGGTTACAATATCACAGGACTGACGGGGAACCGAACAATGTTGAAGCGCGGATTGACGCTGGCTTTTCTTTTCCTGATTACCCTGACCGTGTCGGCTCCCTGGGCGACCTCCCAGCAGGAAGGGGTGGTGCCGGCGTACAATGCCGGTCCGCCGCCGAAAGGTACCAAGCTTCCCCCGATCCTGGGCAAGGATCAGTTATGGGCGGAGAATGCGCAGTATCCATATCAGACGCATGCCTACGAATTGGCTGCGAAAATTCCGGCCGTGTTGCATCAGCAACCCTGCTATTGCTACTGCGATCGTATGGGACACAACAGTTTGCACAGCTGCTTTGAAAACACTCACGGCGCGCGTTGCGACATCTGCCTGAAAGAGCTGTACTATTCGTATTCCGAGCACCAGAAGGGCAAGACCGCATCCCAGATACGCAAAGGGATCATCGCGGGCGAGTGGCGGCAGGTAAACCTGGAAACCGCGGCTGCCACCAATTAGCGAGGGGAATCGTACGCCGAGGGGTGCAAAGGGCGGATTGACGAGCCGCTAAAATCACGCGTATAACCTGCTCACGCCCGAGGGTAGGATTTTCCACAGCCGATTTCGGCACTCTGAACCGCGGTCACAAGGTAGAATTGGGCGAACGAAAACCATCAGAAGAAGTTAAGAAGTTCCATCTAAGATTGAGATAAGAGGATACTTACGAAGAGTACAGGAAGAGTTCTGCAGATGGCACAAAAGACCACACCCAAGAAGTCGGTCGGCGACGACCCTCGTTTTGCACAGGCTGTGCAAAACTATGAGGCGGGTCTACGCGCCATGCAGGAGCACAAATTCGACAAGGCGAAGTCCTACCTGCAAAAGGTTGTCTCCGGAGCCAGCAAGGAGCTGGCGGATCGGGCCTCGGTCCACCTGAACGCCTGCAATCAACAATTGGAGCGGGCCGTTACCCAGTTCAAGAGTCCAGAAGAACACTACGACTACGCCATTTCCCTGATGAACGTCGGCGACTATGTGAGCGCTCGCGAGCACCTCGACAAATTGTCGAAGCAGGCGCCGAAAGCCGATTACGTCGCCTACGGATTGGCGGCCCTGGATTGCCTCACCGGCCACGTCGAGGACTCCCTGCGCCACCTCGACGAGGCGATTCGCCTGAACCCTGGGTGTCGTTTCCAGGCGCGAAACGACTCCGATTTCCAGAATCTGGCCGAAGATCCGCGCTTCACGGAACTGTTGTATCCCGACCCTGGGGCGGATTGCCTTCCCCGGCCGATGCCGATGAGGATCGCTAGGCAGCCCTGATGGGCTACTTCGAACACCCCGACCCTTCGCACCGCCAGCCCTCCGCCCCTGCAAGCACTGGTCTGCGAGTGGTCGCGATTGGCGGCGGTACCGGCCTTTCCACCCTACTGAAGGGGCTGAAGCGGTATGTCAGCCCATCCGCCGATCGTCCCCCAGAAAAGTCAGGCGAGCCGGAGATATCCGATCTGTGCGCAGTGGTTACGGTCAGCGACGACGGCGGGTCCAGCGGCCGTCTGCGCAAAGAACTTAACATGTTGCCGCCGGGCGACATCCGCAACTGCATCGTGGCTCTTTCCGAAGATGAGGCCTTGCTCTCCCGGCTGTTCCAGCATCGATTCGTCAAAGGGTCAGGACTGGAGGGTCATAGCTTCGGCAATCTATTTCTCGCGGCGCTGACCTCAATCACTAAAGACTTCAGCGAAGCCGTCCGGTTGTCGTCTGAAATTCTGGTTACGCGTGGGCACATCTATCCCGCCACAACTGCCAACGTCGAACTGGAGGCTCTCATGGAGGACGGAACGCGGGTACGTGGGGAAACCAGGATTACCGCCAGCAAGGGCCGCATCAAAGAGCTTTCCCTGATTCCGCATGATGTTCAGCCTCTTCCACAAACTCTGGAAGCGATTGCCCGCGCCGATCTGATCACGATCGGGCCCGGCTCGCTGTTCACCAGCCTGATTCCGAACTTGTTGGTGAATGGCATCGCGAAGGCGATCGCCGCTTCCCCGGCAACCAAGGTTTATATTTGTAACCTGATGACCCAAGCCAATGAGAGCCTGGGGCGCACCGCTGCCGACCACGTCCGAGCGCTCAACGGACATGCTCAGACGCGTATCTTTGACTACGCCCTGCTTAATCGCACATCGATCTCCTCGCAGTTGAAGGCCAAATATGCGCTCGAAGGCGCGACTCAGGTCGTCGTCGATCAGGAAGCCATTGAGGAGTTGGGAGTCAGTGCGGTATTGGGGGATTATCTTGATGAGGGCGAAGTGGCTCGTCATGCCACTGATCGGATTGCACACGACCTGATGGATCTGGCGGCGCGGGCAAGGTCTAATGAGCGATCGGCCTCGAAGCACCACACCACGAGCAGCTAAACTGCCTATGAATTTTCGCCGGGCCGCACGGGCGAGGACGCCCGCGCCTACATCCGGTCGCGGTATATTGGATCGAATGCCCAAGGCCAAGAGCAGCCAATCCCATCGCGCCCCGCGCGTCGCCGTCGTCATAATGGCGGCGGGCAAGGGGACGCGCCTGAAATCCAAGCACCCCAAAGTTTTGCACGAGGTCGGCGGCAAACCGCTACTGGCGCACGTCATCGCAGCAGCCATGAAGGTTGTTCCAGCGCGGGATGTATTCGCGGTCATCGGCCACGAAGCGGATCGCGTTCGCCAAGCCGTTGCCGACACCGGGATCAACTTGGTCCTGCAAGCCGAGCAGCGCGGCACCGGTCACGCTTTGATGGTTGCGCGTAAAGCCCTGGCGCCCTATGACGAGATCATCGTGCTCTCCGGGGACGCTCCGCTAATCAGTCCGCAGACCATCCAGAAGCTTCGCGACTTTCACAGCACAAGACATCCGGCAATGACGATTCTGACGGCGCAACTGCAGGATCCGACCGGTTATGGAAGAGTGATCCGCAAAAGCGCAAAGAGCCCGGTCGTTAGGGCCATCGTCGAAGAGAAATCAGCCACGGCGACGCAACGCAGAATTCGCGAGATCAATGCAGGCTTTTACGGGTTCGATGCAAAACTTCTTTTCGCGCACATCGACGAACTCAGCAACGACAATCCCCACGGCGAATACTATCTGACCGACATGGCCGCGATCTTAGTTAAGGCAAAGAAGCCCGTGCTGGCAGTGGCGGCGAGTGATCCTAATGAAATCCTGGGCAGTAACACACGGGCAGAGCTTGTGGAAATCGATCAGCACATGCGCATGGCCAAGTGCCGGCAGCTCATGGCTGACGGAGTCACGATTTTCTATCCTCAAACCTGCGTGATCGATTGCGACGTCGAGATCGGCGCAGACAGCATTATTGAACCGTTCGTGCAGCTTCTCGGGAAGACGCGCATTGGCAGTGATTGCCGTATCCGCTCCTACACCGTCGTTAAGAACTCTGTCATCGGAGATGGCGTGTCTATTCTCCCCGCCTGCGTGCTCGACGGGGCACAGGTGATGAAGGGTGCGATCCTCGGACCTTTCTCGCGTCTTCGTCCCGGGAGCGAGATCGGCGAGGGCGCGCATGTAGGAAATTTTGTCGAGACCAAGAAAACGCGTCTGGGCAAAGGCTCCAAGGCCAATCATCTCACCTATCTTGGAGATTCTGAAATCGGTGAGGGTGTGAACATCGGAGCCGGCACTATCACCTGCAACTACGATGGAGAGCACAAACACACCACCGTGATCGAAGATGGCGTATTCGTCGGCAGCGACTCCACGCTGGTTGCTCCGGTCAAGGTGGGACGCGGAGCTTACGTGGGCGCGGCGTCCTGCATCACCGACGATGTTCCGCCGGATTCTCTGGTGGTCGCTCGGGCACGCCAGATCGTGAAAGAAGGGTGGGTCAAAGCAAGGCGTGCAAGTCGCCAGAAACCGGGCAAGCCGGTTCTCAGTTAGCGATGGCCGCGACCATCAGAATAATCTGCCATTCGAACGGAACGGTTCAAGGAAGGCGTGCCAGTTACTTCTTGAGTTGGCGAATTCGCACTTCGAAGCTAATCACACCGTTATAGTCGCGCAGCGCGAAGAGGGAGACGTTACGGGTAATATTGTATTCCGCCTGAATGATTTGTTGCGAGGTCTGTGAAACGTTGGTGGTGTAGGTCAGGGTGAGGTTGTCCTTCACCTGCTGTTCGATCGTAACCGCGGGCGACGTCGTGGTGGGAGAAGTCTCGGTGTTCATCCCTTGCGGATCGACCCGGATGTGACTAATCCCAAACAAACTCCGCGAGCGGTTACTCATGGCGGAGTTCAGAGCTTCAGCCAGAATGGCGCTCGAGGCTTGTTGGGCAAATGGCGACTGTCCAGACTGCTGCAATTGAGCGGATTGCTGTTGGGTTTGGCCAAGCGCAAGCAAGCTGATAATGTCGGCGACGGGCAACGGTGGCTCGGAATGATAAGTCAAATTAAGCTTGTCGATCTCGCCGTTCAGGTTAACCGTGATGTCGTAGTCGCGAACGCGGGTGGACGCTTGCAGGTCGAGTACCGGCGTTGTAGTAACCGGATTGACGAAGAGCACATCGCCGCGTTCCATACGGTACTTCGTGCCGTTTAGATATACTTCGCCCTCGGTCACGTCGGCGCGCCCCAGCAGAACAGGCTTGGCCGCCGTCCCCCGCAAATGCAAGTCAGCATCACCGGACAGCCGGACAACAGCCGTCTGCATTTGCAGCTCAGGCGTTGTCACGATGTGCACGTCCATCCGGATACGGTTCAGCAGAGGATTGGTTTGCGGCAGCGCTGAACTCTGCGCGCTGTGCGCCAGACTCGTTCCGAAGTCGAATCCTGGAGTCACCACCAGCTTGGTGACGGTGACGTCTCCAGACAAAACCGAAGACGCGGAGGTCCCTGACCATCGCAGTTCAGCATTCGCCATGGAGCTGACGCCCGGCGGATAGCGCAAACGCACGTCCTGGCTCTGCAGCGTCAGATTGAAATTGAGCTGATGGTTGTAGGCAGTGGCGTAACCGCCAAAAGTAACGAGGCCGCCCCCCACATGCGCGGTAAGAGTTTCGATTTGCAAGCGGTCCTGGTTGAATACTGCGGACCCATTAATGGCGCTCAGTGAGCTGGGTAGATCGCTGTAGGTGACGGAACCGTTGGTGATCTGCAACCTGCCCTGGGTCGTAGGCTTGCTGACCGTACCTGCAACGGTCAAGTCAACGGCAACTTCGCCTGAACTGGTAAAGTCGGAATTGTAGTTCTGAACAAGCTGGAGGCTTGCGTGACCCTGGGCCCGCAATTCGAGTTCGCGCTCACCATTTAGCTGTACCGAGCCGCCAACCGTAAGATCGGTGCCTTCCCCGATCAGGTGGAACTGTTGAATCTTGAGGAATTGGTTGGCAATTGCAAAGCTCATGGGGCCGTTGTTGCGAACCTTGATGTTCTCTATGTCGGCAAAGAAATCATTGAGATTGCCAACAACCTCCAGTTCGCGAGGCTTACGCAGCGGGCCTCTTAATTGCAGGTCGCCCGCCACCGAGGAACTCCCGGTCACGCGCCGCTTCAGATAGTTCCTGAAGACGGAATCTACATTAAGGTGATTGAAGTGGAACATGATCGTGGAAGCCCAGTCGCCTCGCAACTGAACGTTGCCATCGATATTCAGCTCCGCAGATTTGAACTGCGAATGTCCGCTCACGCGCAGTTCGGTGCCCTGGGTCACCGCGTCGAAAGTATAGTCACCCGCCCGGTCGTGGTCGAAGGCAAGGTCGCGCAGATGGATGTTCGCATTGATCGCAGGCGCCTCCAACGTGCCCGAGGCTTGAGCGGTGAAATCCATGCGGCCCTCCACGCTTACACGGGTGGTCTGAAGCTGCGCAATGCGAGCCAGATCAAAGTTGTCCCCGTTCAGGTTGACCCGGAAAGCAAGCGTGGAAAGGTTATAGGTACCGTTCCCTGTGACCCGCGCGTCGTAGTATGCGAGATGAAGGTCATCCAGAGAAACCTGGTCGCGGTTGAATGTCAACTCGGAGTCCAGGTGCTGAACGGGTTCACCGTGAATCACCGCGTCGGAAAGCTCAATGCGGCCGCTTCCGCTCGGCTCGGCCTTGGTGCCCTGTATTTGCACGGACAGATTCACCGTACCGCTAACCGGGAATCCATATCCGCTTAAAGCGAGAATTTCGTCGGCATCGGCATTGCGCAAGTCGACGCGAGCAGCAATAGGGCTCGAATCAATGAATTGTCTTTGTTGCAGCCCGGCACTGAGATCGAAGGCGACCGTAGTCACACCATGATGCAGCCTGCCGTGATGGACCTCAAAGGCGCGAGGTGAGAGCTGAACATTTGCAGCCAGGGAATCGCAGTGCACATTTTTCGCGGGCGTACGAGCTGTAGCCGGGATCAATAAATCAAAGTCTTCTGACTGGACTTTGCCGGCGAAGGCGACGGCTGAAAGTTTTCCGGTTGCGGTCCCGTTAAATGACGCATGTCCTCGCAGAACCACTGGAATTCGCTGCTGGTAGCCAACGTCCGAGAGAATGGGCTGCCACTCGCTAAGGTCGGAGGTCGTGACGGAAAGGTTCACAGCCGCAGTGGAAGAGAGGACGCCAGCAGCGCGAACTTGAGTGGCGCGAGTGGAAGCGTTGAATTCGACAATCTCTAAATCACCGGTACCCGCACCGTACTTGGCATGTACGTGCGCATTAATCGGCAGTTCTGCCGCGCTCACGCGAGCCGGAGCTGCGACGTCCACCGCAATCTCTGTCTCCGCATTGTGCAGGGAGCCCTTCCACTGCGCAGCGATACTACCACTCGCGGCGCCCGCCAACTTCATGCGCTGGAGCGGCCGGGAGGGAGAAGAAAGGGCGGACGCTATTTCGGAAGGCGAAACGCTTTTCAGCTGAAGCCGGACGCTCCCTTTCTGTTGGTCGGAGGCGTTCCCTTTCGCCATTGTTTTGGCGGGCGCCGAATTGAGCCAGTTAATGACTTCGACATCACCGGTTACTTCTCCTCCGAGTATCTTCGCCTGCAGTCGAGAAAACGCAAGCCGCTGCGAACTGATGGCGTAGTCGCTGGTCCCTGTCGCCCCACGCAACCCGACTGACTTATCGCGCCAATCGAAGTTTTTAACCGAGAGTTTGCCGGAGGAAGAAAAAGCCGTCGATGACCATGAACCGTCACCAGTCGCCTGGAGAACCCCTTGGCGTATTTCTGTATGCCGCGCAACCGCACTGGCTTCGCCAAGATCAAGGCTGAGGGTGTACTTGGCGTCCACACTCGGATGGCGAAAATTCAGCAGCCGGCCACTGCCTTGCAGCCGTGAACGTCCTGAGGTTGCCGTCAGTGACTTTACCTCGATACTGTTCTCGCTCAACGCGAAGTGTGCTTCCACCATCCAAGCCACAGGACGATAGTGTTCAAGTTGGGTATCGATTTTTCCGAGCAGGAGATTGCCGTCGTAGCGACGGTGCAACAGAGAATAACTGGCGTCCGCCGAAACATCGTGAGCGGTGAAATCGAACGGCGTTCTCTGGTCATTCCAGAGCAACTCACCGCGGCGTACTTCTAGCTCGCCGATCGAAAGGGAAAACAATTGCTCGATCGATGTTCGCGTTGATGTTTCCTTCAACCTGGGCGCAGGTTGATTGGTAGTGCCGTCGGGGTAGAAAATGATGTGAACGATCGGACGGTCGAGCACCAGGGACGAGAACCCGAATTCCGCTCCCAACGTCGAGATAAGTTTGACTCGGGCGATTAGTCGGTCTATGTGGGCATAAGGCACCTCGTTCGCGGCTTCGCGACCATGGATCGTGAGGTCCCGAATTTCCACCTGGAAATGGAAAGGTACGGTATGAATCCTGCCCAAATCGACCCGCCCACCTGTAATCCGCTCCAATTCAGCCACGGCTCGGCGGCGCACGAGAGCTTGGAAGGAGTCAGTGGTAGCGTACCAGCTCAGTGCACCCAGCAGGAGCAGACCCACAAGTCCCGCGAGCAGTAAGTAGTTGCGGGACCTGCGCCAGCGCGACTTGGCGCGCGGTTCGGTCATCGCAACTGAGCTCCCGAATCCGCTGGCCCTGTGTCCGTCTGGATTCGACTTCCCGAACGCAGATCCTGCAGCCAGGCCACCAACATCTGGTTCATCTTCTGCTGCGTGAGCAATTCCTTGATCTTCGGGGTGACTTCGGCGAGAGGAACCTGTTCGGCGCCAGACTGCCGCAGTTGAGGCAGGAGCTCCTGATTGTAGTAACTCTCAATGCTCTTGGAGTCGATGACGACGTCCGGCCGCAAGCGGGCGTCGACCAGACCCATTAAGTCGACCTGCAGCGCGACCCGCTTTTTCAGCTCGCTCTCGCTTAGTGCGTAGCTCCGCAGAGCTGCTTGCCAGATAGTTTCGCTGTCTGCGCCTGTGTACCGTTTGCGAATCTCCTGGATGCTCTTCTCCACCTCCTCGGCGGCGGCGTGCGGAAACCCCGTAGTGCGCATTTGCTCACGCAACAACTCCTGGTCGATCAGGTGGTCCAGCGCAGCTTTACGATCTCCGGGCTGCACTTCGTCCAGCGCGCGGCCGGCGACGAACGCTTCATAGCGCACACCGTCCTGCCATTCACTTTGCAGAATGATGTGATTGTTCACGGTAGCCACGATGCGGTCCAAAACGTCGCCCGCTCGGACCGGCAAACTGATGGTGAGCAACAGCATGCCGTAACCAAGAATGAAAGACTTTCGATTCATCAGAAGCTCTGTCCAATACTGAAAGTAAACGTTGAAATGAGAAGTGTGCTGCGGAACGAAGTACGGCAGCGTAGAGCCCCCGGTTGTACTTGTGCTGTTGCTTACACAATAGGAAGAAACCCCCTGGCCAGTGAAGCTAGGTAGCGCTTGACAACTTGGAAACGCCGGTGGATTCAAATTGTACCCGAAATCGAAGCGCACCGGACCAATCGGTGTCTTGTAGCGTACCCCAATCCCTGACCGCATGCGAGATATAACTGTAATCGCACTGGTTGGCCGTGCTTGGCTGCAGGCAGAGCTGAGGGTTCTTCTGGTGCCAGCGCAGCAGATTATTCAACATGTCCTGGCCGTCGGTGAAGACGTTTCCGGCATCTTCGAAAACAGCGAAGCTAAGGTTGTCCTGCACGTAGGGCAGCGTCGGCGGCGGAAAACGCAGTTCAAAGTTATTCAGGAACAGCGCACTCCCGCCCAGCGGAAACCCGGTGACGGGATCGCGCGGACCTGCTTGATTTAACCCGAACCCGCGATGGGAGTTGCCGCCGCCCGTAAAAAAACGTTCGGCTAGCGGAATAACGGTCGTCGATGGACAGCTGGTTTGTGTTGGGCTCGGACACGCCTGGCCCGGCGGGAGGATCACGTATTGCCGAAAGCAGTCTCCAGCCCAATTCGCATCGAGCGCGCAAATACGAATTTCTTCTCCTTCGGCCGGTTCTTGCCGAACGCGTGGTAAGTGGCATTCTGAGCCGAGAATGCGGCTGAAATCCGCCTCCGAACCGAAGTATGCCGGCCGCAACTCCCGCGTCAATCGTGTTATAGCTGCCCTTGCTAGTTTCCAGATCGTTATCACGCGTATTACGAATATAGCTGAAGCCGGGCTCGCCCACGCGCACCGGCAGGGAAAGCAGCGGAATTTGGTCCGGGCTAATGTCAATGTTGTTGGCCTTCACCCGGCGATAGGTAAAGCGATAAGCCATCGTGGTAGCTTTGTTGATGATCTCCTCGGCCTGTACCGAGCCTTCCAGACGTTGCGAGGTGAACGTGGTAACGTCAAGCGTATTGTCGTAAAACCCTGTCAACGATAACTTCCAATTCGGGCTGTTGAACCAGCGCGGCGCGGCGTAGCTGACCAGGCCGCGCTGCTGCAGGCTGCCGACGTCGGCCTTGAACGTGATCGTATGATCACGGCCGCGGAAATTGAGACGGGTCACGCTGAGCGAGACTCTGGGGCTTACTCCCGTATTGCCCTTCGCCTGGTTGGTGCCCACGGACGAAGGCTGACCGGTCTGGAATTCCAATCCCACGCCGTAATTGAAGGTGTAGCGCTTGGCTTCCTCAATATCGACCAGGACGTTCTTGTCGGGCTCATTGCCATTTGGATTTTGCACCGCCGCGCCCACCTGACTGAAGATACCAAGATCGTACAGGCGCTGCTGGGTTTGCAACATGTCGATCTGGCTCAGGGGAGCGCCGGATTTAACTTGTAGTTCGCGTTGTACGACGAACGGCCTGGTGTGGTTCAATCCTGAGACAAATACATTGCCCACGAAAACCTGCTCTCCTTCATGGATCTTGAAAGTGACGTCCATGCGATTGGGCTCGTCAGGGATCGGTTTTGCCGCCGCCTCGAAACTGGCATGGGGAAATCCGTGGTTGAAATAGTAGTTCAGAAGATTGTCGCGGTCCTGCGCAACGTCGAACTCTGAGAAGGGCTGCCCCTCTGCCGTGTTGATCTCGGCCGCAAGCTGAGTTTGGGAGAAAGCCTGATTGCCCTCCAGGTGGAACGCTCCAACCAGCGTTTGGGGACCCTCGTCCACCAAGATCTTGAGCGCAAGGTCATTTTCGTGCCCTTCGTAGTCGTCGATCACATTGCTGGTGATCTTGATCTGTTGAAAGCCGTTGGCGCGGTAAAGGTCCTCGAGTCCACGAATATCGCCGCTGAGTAATCCCTGGCTATAATGGCCGCGCGACTCGAAGCGCGCCGCCGGGCGGACCTGCATGCGGGAAAGCAACCGCTCCGTCAGGAAGTATTTGTTCCCCGCAAACTCAATTCTCACCAACTTGTGCCGCGCACCAGGGTCGATGACATAAGTGATTTGCAGTGCGTCCCCAGCTGGGTCCGAACGCTGCTTCATTCCAACTTTGGCATCGAAGTAGCCGCGACTCTGAAGATAGTTGAGCAGATTGCGACGGCCTTCGTTCAGCAAGTCCTCATCTACGGCGTTCTCTTCGAAGACCGGCACATTCTGTTTAAGTACCCCACGTCTGATCTTGAATCCTTCTGCAGCGATCTGCACTTTGGGTCCGGGGACAATTTCGAGGGTATAATCCACTGCGTTCGCCTGCTCACGATAGGACTTCTTGGAAATTGAAACCTGGGCTAACAGCCGATTCTGCTTCTGATACTTCTTGCGCAATCGATCAAGCGCATTGGTGATGCGCTGCACCGAAACCGGGTTGCCGGGATGCAATTTCGCAATGTCCTGAATCTGCCCCTGCGAGTATCCTGGCTTGCCTGTGACGGCGACGTTCCCCACTCGAGCTTGGGATCCGGGATTGACTTTAAAAAGGATGTCGATCTGTTGCCTCGCAGGATCCTTGTGCTCTTGTTCAATGACTAAAGAACGGTAGTAGCCGTTCTCTTGCATGAGCCGCTTGATGTTTGTCAGAGCGTGCTCGATTTGGTCAGCAGTGAATAGCTCTCCCAGTTGAAGCTTTGACGCGTTCGCGACTTGTCCGGCGGTAGGCCGATTGGGGACACCCTCCACGTTGACGCTCCCCACAAAGTAATTGGGAACGGTAAAGAACGACAAGGAAACATCGCCGTCGGGAGTCCGTTGGGCCTCTACGCGGATATCCGCGAAGCGCCCGGTCGCATGAAGCTTATGGATGCTTTCGCGGATGAGTTCACGATCAAGCGGCTTGCCTACTTGTTGGGGTATAAGTTCGCGCCACCGCTTCTGATCGACGTCAGAGAGGATGTTGGGCCAGTGGATGTCTACAACCGTAAGGCCCTGGTATTGCGCAAAGGTGTCTTCGACGGGCATAGAGGGAGATTGTGCTTGTGCGGATTTACCCTGTTCCTGGGTTGCTTCCCCCGGTGAGGAGTCGGCAGACGCTTTCACGGCACACATCGCCGTGAGCGCCAGCGCAATCAGGGTTGTCAACAAAGTCCCCCTCAGTTGCAAACACTCTCCCCTGTCAGGTATAGCTGGTTAATCAGTTCGATGAACCCGTCTAGAGCTTCGATGAACCTATATAGAACAGTGTTGTATTTCGCGCTTCGACTCCAGCGCTGCTCTTTCTCAACATCCGGAAGTTCTCCCTGCATGACGCCTCGGCTTTGGTTTTGAAAACAACGTGGCCCCTATCATAATGGTTTGTAGAGGTGAAACTGGTGACCGCTTTGGAACCAGACGAGAGATATTCGCGGCAGACACTTTTCCGCGGAATCGGAGTTGAAGGCCAGCGCAAGCTGACCGCCTCGCGAATTGCTATTGTAGGCTGTGGCGCTACCGGCTCGGCGCTCGCTTCCCTGCTTGCCCGTGCCGGCGTGGGGACAATCCGCATCATCGACCGCGATTACGTCGAGCCCAGTAATCTGCAGCGGCAATCGTTATTTGACGAAGCCGACGCCGCCGAGTCCCTGCCCAAGGCAATCGCCGCAGCCAGGAAAATCGCAGCTTTCAATTCCGAAATCGTGATCGAGCCTCACGTCGCCGATCTAACGCCGGTCAATATCGGAGTCCTGTTCGAAGAGGCGCAGCTTATTCTCGATGGGACCGACAACTTTGAAACGCGCTATCTCATCAATGATTTTGCAGTGAAGAATTCCCTGCCCTGGATATACACCGCAGCCGTGGGGAGCTACGGCGTTACGCTGAATGTGCTTCCGGGCAAGACCGCATGTCTCACGTGCATTTTCTCCGATCCTCCACAAGGCACATTTGAAACTTGCGAAACAGCGGGAATTCTGAACTCCGCGGTAAATCTTGCCGCTTCGATCGCCGCTACTGAAGCGATGAAACTGCTGATTGGGGCGGATGAGTGGGTTCGGCGCTCGCTACTCTCCTTCGACGTATGGAGGAATGAGCGCGCCGAGGTGGCGGCGGACAAACCCCGCCCTGGCTGCCGAACCTGCGGCGAACACGAATTCCCTCACCTTGCCGGAGAAGGCCGTCCGCACATCACGCTGTGCGGACGCAACTCCGTGCAGATTCATGAACGCCACCGTCCGGTGGATTTGGCGGAGATGAGCGAACGTCTTAGGCCGCTTGGCACTGTGCGCCACAACGACTTCGTTCTGAAGTTCTGGCACGAGCCCTATGAAATGACGCTATTTCCGGACGGCCGGGCCATAATCAAGGGCACAACCGACAAGACTGTAGCCAAAAGTCTCTATGCGCGCTACGTCGGATCCTAATAAAACCCGCTCCCAGAGCCGGGTTTCGGGTTATGATGCTCTTGTTCTGATTTCGACGCGGTGCCCCACGAGGAAAATTTTCGCGGTGAAAGAATCGCAATCCTAAATCGCTTTCACCCAGAAGAATGCGTCCTGATAGGGTCTCGGTGGAATCGGATTACCCAAGGTCTGTGGAGGATTCTATGCGTTCACTGAACACTCTTTGCATGGTTCTATTGCTTTCGGGCTTCGCTGCCGCGCAAGCGACTGTGATCGGGGGGACCGCCAGCAACTGGGCTCCTGCGTACGGCGTTTATGCGGCGCCTTTTGTACCACTGGTTACGACCCCGTCTTTGACTCTCGCAACTGTGTCACCATCGGCGACCGGAGCCAGCAATGCCACTTTTGGAAATGTAGCTGGCGCCTCTAACGCCACGCTCTCGATCTTTTCTCAACCCCCGGTCGGCGTGTATACCGAGCCGGTCTGGTACGGACCATCCGCGGCAGTGGAGACACCCGCTGAATCCGTATCCGTGGGCAGGCCTGGGCAGAGAGCTCACGCATTTGATGTCGGCGTCGCCACATGGCAAAGCAGCCAGAGTGTAACTTACCTGATGGCGGCCGGCGCCAAGAAAGCGTCGCGGACGTACAGCAACCAGGATGTTGACCAGGTCAACCAGAAGAACGGTACCGTCAAGTACCGCGGAAAGACCGAACATATGTGAGAGCCGCCTCTTTTGATGCGGCTCGGGGGTTGGGTCTCTGTGGTTAGCGAATGAGATGTCTCCTCAGTGGACCCAACCGAAACATCGAATGCGGCGAGAGCGAGAGAATCTCGCAGTGGCATTTCATCTCTTCGATAGGGCTTCAAGCGCTCCGTAGAATCCCGGGCAGGAGATCACCGCCGCGTCGGCTCGATGAATGGTGGTCTCGCCTTCTGCCCGCAAAGCGGCGACTGCGAATGCCATGGCGATCCGGTGATCGCCAAACGAATCGATTTCCGCTCCGTGCAATGTCTGTCCACCTGGAACCCGCAGTCCGTCCTCACGCTCCTCGACCTCCGCTCCCATGGCGCGTAGATTGGTCACGATAGCGGCAATCCGGTCCGACTCTTTCACCCGGAGTTCTTTGGCATCTCGGACTTCAATCCCGGTTGCAGTGTAAGGCGCGATCGCGGCCAGCACCGGGATTTCATCGATGAGGGCCGCGGTATCTGCTGCCTCGACCGTTGCTCCTCGCAAATCCCGCCCGTCGACTTCTACGGTTCCTACCAGCTCTCCGTGTTTGTCTTCCAATTCCGCTACCGAGATGCCAACTCCCATCAATATCAGCACGTCGAGCAATCGGGCTCGCGTGGGATTCATCAGCAGACCGCTGATCAACAGCCGGGATCCCGGAAACAACGCCGCCGCGCAGAGAAAAAAGGCCGCGCTTGAAAGGTCGCCCGGAATCTCCGCGTCGATGGCATGTAGCCTTTGCCCGCCCGTAATCCTCGCCTGATTGCCGTGTTGGGCCACGTCAGCGCCGAATGCGCGCAGCGCCAATTCTCCGTGATCTCGAGTGCGGACCGGTTCCTCTACGCGAGTCTCGCCCTCAGCCAACAACCCTGCGAACAATACGGCAGACTTCACCTGCCCACTTGCTACCGGCATCTTGTAATCGATCGCCGTTAGACGTGCGCCCGTAATGCGCAGCGGTGGACGGCCTCCATCGTCGGGCACAATCTTCGCACCCATGGCTTCAAGCGGCGCAATGATTCGCGCCATGGGCCGGCGCGACAGGGACTCATCGCCCATAAGTTCACTATTGAATTCCTCCCCCGCCAGAATGCCGCTCAGCATGCGCATGGTGGATCCCGAGTTGCCACAGTCCAGCGGTAGTTCCGGTGGTTGCAGCTTGGGCCCGTGTCCATGAATCAGCACAGCGTTTTCTTTTTGCTCAACCACTACTCCCAGCGCTGTGAGACAACCCAAGGTGCTGGCACAATCCGCTCCTGTAGAAAAATTCTCCAGCCGCGTCGTTCCTTCGGCAATGGCCGCCAACATGGCGTAGCGGTGAGAGATGGACTTATCCCCGGGCAGACGCAGCGCTCCCGCGATGTTCCGCGCAGGGCGAACCACAACCGTGGAATCTTTGATTTCTTTCGACATCCGTAACTCAATATAACGGAAACGAGAGGAAAGGCTTGGACCCTCAGGTGGAAGAATCAGGGCTTGAATGCCAGCGGCAAAGCGAAAGAATTGCCAATCGCCAATCTCTACACCATCGCTTTCGCCTCCGCGGTAGCTTCTTTCAGAACTTCCGTCGAAACTTCCTTGATCGTCACATTAAATTCGAACATCGGCGTCTCACTGCCACGGCCCCAGCGGCTGACCTCCCAGTGCGCGCGCAGAAACTTGGGATCCGGATGCCCAGTCAAGTCCAGCAGAAGAGGGTGCTGCGCCTGATAGAACTTCTGAGGAAAGTTCGTGACCGGTTTCGGCCCCCAGGTTGTGCTATCCACCGATCCGAAAATGCTTACGTCCAACGATTCCTGCTCGATGATGCCGGTGATATTCAGAGTCAGAAGGAAAACACGGTTCGACGCACTGCTAACGTCCACCACCGGCCCATCGCCCTTAGCGTTGACCACCGTCTTTTCTGGAACTAGGAAAGTATCAACCATAGCGCGAGCATTGTAACAAAATGGCCTTCGAAGTGTTTGCTAGCCTCCCCGTACCATATCCAGAAACTGACGCAGCAGCTTCCCCATTTCGTCGGGCTGCTCCCAGGGAGAATAGTGTCCTGCTTTTGCGATCACTTTCATCTGACTGCCCGCTATGTTTTGGCGCATCAACTCAGCCTCGGCTGCACCGGTGAGAATGTCTTCATCGCCAGTCACGACCATGGTCTTCACGTTGATCGTCTTCAGCGTCTCCACGGAGTCGCGACGCTCTGCCATGCCTCGTTGCACCATCGCGACATTAACCGGGGACATTTTCCGCATCATCCGCAGCGCCCCCTCGACCAGGTCCGGGCGGGTGTTACAGGTGGTTTTTCCCATCAGCCTGGGAACCATGCTCTCGAAGAACGGCTCTGTCCCGCGCTCCATCACTTCGGCCGCGGCCTGCAGCCGTGCGGCCCGTGCTTCGGGAGTATCTGCCTGGGCTTTCGTATTGCACAGCGCCAGGGCTTCCACGCGTGCAGCGAACTTCCGCCAGAATTCGAACAACACATAGCCGCCAATCGAGACTCCTACAAAAAGAGCACGCCCTACTTCTTCGCGGTCCAGGACCCGAGCGATGTCCGCGGCATGCTTTTCCATCGTAGCCGGACCTTCGCCAATGCCGGAGTTCCCGTGCCCCCGCAAATCGGGCAGAATGACCCGGTAGCGAGTGACTAACGCTTGAGCTGCCGGTTTCCATAAGTCATGATCCGCTGGAAAGGGATGGAGCAGGACGACCGGTGGGCCGCTGCCCAGGAGTTCGTAGGATATCTCGGCATCGTCGCTGATGATTTGGGGCATCGCCAGATTTAATCACAGCGAAGGGTCGAGTAACGAATCTAAGAAGAGCACGAGGAAGCTGAATGCGAATCGAACACCGCCCTCGAAACCAAATCTGCCCCCGCTGATTGCTCCAGAATCATCAAGGGTTGATCAATTGCTGCGCCCCCGCCGGAGCTGCCAGCCTCAATGGCTCTTCCGGCATGACAATCCACGCGATCGGATACGCCAGCAGGCCAACGCCGGTCATCAATGCGACAAATAACCAAGCCAGGCGTACCAGGGTAACGTCCAAATCAAAGTATTCTGCGAACCCGGCGCACACGCCGGCAATTTTCCGATCCACCCGGGGGCGCACAAGCCGTTTTCGCGCCGTTACCGCGCCCACTCGTGTGCCGCAGTAAGCACAGATATTTGCATCGTCCTGAATTACCTTGCCACAGTAGTTGCAATACATGGTTGCCTCACTGCACATAGGATACGCGTTTTGCGGGAAATAGGTTCCCTTCACTGATTGGGATTTGCCCTGATCCGTGAGCATACGTCGGGCTTGCTTACGAACAGAACGAGACCGCGTCCAAAGCACTGGCGCCGCATGTTGCCGGGTCGCTCTTTGTTCTCATTGCGAGTTCGGAACAAAGGGCAAAATCTATTCGTATACACAGAGCAACGACACCTGTTCGCTTAAAGAGGGGAGGAATATGCAGCTGAGAGACGACACCCGATACGCACTGCGACAATTCACCCACGCCCCCGGATTTACGGCTACAGCCGTCTTGACTCTAGCGTTGGGAATTGGGGCGACTACGGCTATCTTCACGCTCGTCCACGCAGTGTTGTTAAAGTCCCTACCCGTGGGTAAGCCAAGTGAACTCTATCGGGTTGGCGACGTCGAGAACTGTTGCGTAAACGGCGGTCTGCAAGACGATTGGTCGCTCTTTTCCTACGACAAATACAAGACTTTCCGCGACGGGACGCCGGGCTTCCTCGAGCTTGCGGCTTTCCAGGCCGGGCGCAGCCTGATTGGTGTGCGCCGCAGCGGAAGCAATCAGCCGGCCGAGTCACAACGCAGCGAGTACATCTCTGGAAACTATTTCTCCATGTTTGGTATTAGCGCTTACGCCGGACGCGCAATTACGGCCCAGGATGATCGCAAGGGAGCAGATCCAGTCGCGGTCATGAGCTATCGCACCTGGCAGCAGAAGTATGGCCTTGATCCATCTGTGATTGGGGCGAGCTTCACTATGAACGGTCAGCCCTTCACGGTCGTGGGGATCGCGCCGCCCGGCTTCTTCGGTGACCGATTGGAGAGTCCACCAGCGTTCTGGCTTCCACTGGCGGATGAACCGTTGATTAACGGATCGAGCAGCATCCTGGATTTTCCGGAGCAAGACTGGCTCAATCTTATCGGACGCGTTGCGCCGGGCGCCAATGTGAAGAGCATTGAGGCTCGTATGCAAGTGGAGTTACAACAATGGCTGTTGAGCCCGGTGAGTAAGCTCCAACCCGGCGCACAGGCCGTGGTGTCGAAGCAGGTTGTGCACTTGTCGTACGGCGGTGGCGGGGTTCAGATGATGCGTGACGAATACCAGAGCGGGCTGCACCTGCTGATGGGGATTTCCGCCTTCGTTCTGCTGATCGCGTGCGCCAACGTGGCCAACCTTACCCTGGTGCGCGCAACCACCCGTAAGCAGCAGACTTCAGTCCGTGCGGCGCTGGGCGCGCCACGCTCACGGCAAATCGGCCAGGCGCTGACAGAAAGCACTGTGCTCGCCTTGCTCGGCGGGCTCGCTGGTGTTGGGCTTGCGTTTGCCGGAACGCGGCTCATTCTCCACCTTGCATTTCAAAAAGATTATGTTCCGATCCAAGCCACGCCTTCGCTGCCAGTGCTCGCTTTCACGTTTGTCGTGGCCCTGCTGACCGGAATCCTCTTCGGGGTTGCTCCGGCGTGGATGACGGCTACGGCAAATCCGGCCGATGCGTTGCGTGGAGCCAATCGCGCGACCGGGCAGAGCGCTGGTTGGACCCAAAGATCGCTGGTGGTGGCCCAGGCGGCGTTGTCCCTGGTGTTGCTATGTGCGGCCGGACTGCTGACCCAGAGTTTGAGAAACATGCAGCATCAACACTTCGGGTTCGAGACCCCCAACCGCTACATTTCACACATTGACCCGCAGATGGCCGGGTACAAACCAGACCAACTCCCCGCGTTCTACCGCCAGATTCACGACACCCTGGCCGCGATCCCCGGCGTACGCCGTGTGAGTTTCTCCCTGTACAGTCCGATGGAAGGGGACAACTGGGGTGAGACGGTTTACATCGAGGGACAAGCTCCACCTCCGCCAGACAGCGATGAGAGCAATGCGTCATGGGTGCGCGTCAGCGAAGGCTACTTTGACACCATCGGCACGAAAATTGTGCAAGGCCGCGCCATTACCGACCAAGACACAGCTACCTCCCAACGGGTGGCAGTGGTAAACCAAACATTCGCCAACAAGTTCTTTAAGGGCGAGAACCCGATTGGAAAACACTTCGGCAACATCGAGCCGAAGTACGCCAGTAGTTTCGAGATTGTCGGCGTGACCGAAGACACCCGGTATCAGGGGCCAACCCGCCCGATCCGGCCGACGTTTTTCCTATCGGCTGAGCAAAGTGTTAGCTACGAAAATCCGCGCTTCATCACATTCGAGAACCGGAACCACTACCTGAATGCGATTGAACTGGAAACGATGGGCAATGTGCCGGGACTGGAGCCACAAGTGCGTCGCGCTCTGGCACAGGTAAACCCCGACCTCGCGGTGATCGACTTTGTGAGCTTTGCGGAACAGGTTGAAGGAAACTTTAGCCAGCAGAAGATGATCGCGAAGCTAACTTCCCTGTTCGGCTTGCTGGCGCTGGTACTGGCGTCGGTCGGGCTGTACGGCGTAACTTCCTATGCGGTCGAGCGTCGCACCAGCGAAATTGGAATTCGCATGGCCCTCGGCGCGGACCGGTTCAATGTCTTGAAGCTGGTGCTGCGAGGAGCATTTCTGCAGGTGGGAATCGGGCTGGCGATTGGCATTCCAGCGACCATTCTCGGGGGGCGCGCAATGGCGGCCCAACTCTTTGGCGTGAAGCCTTACGATCCAAGTATTTTGTTCCTGACAACCGCAGTGCTGAGTTTTGCAGCTCTGGTTGCGGCCGTCGTACCCGCTCGCCGAGCGGCAACGCTCGATCCAATGCGGGCGCTGCGGACTGAATGAACGCCTTCAGACCGGGGGCACCGAAATGTCCCCTTACTCGCCGTGGTAGGGTTCCTTCAGGTATTGGTTGGCGTTATCCGCAAACCGCGTATTGGCATCCGTAGCCACGACCGCGTGGTACTTCTTTATCGCAAGATCGCGTTTTTCCAGCAGGTCGTACATCTGGCCAGCGGCAAGATTCGCCTTCTGCGATATTTCCGGATCGGGCTGGGGGACTTCATTCACTTGCTCATAGGCTGCCACCGCACCCGCATAATCCTTCTGGCTGCGAAGCAGGTCGCCCAAACTCAGGGCGGCGATCTCATAGTGCAAGCCGTTGTAGAACCCCTCGTGCCCAGCCTGCCAAACTCTTCGATAGACCGCTGCGGCTTCCTGATCATGACCTTCGGCCCGGTACAGATTTCCTTCCTCCAGCGCCATAAGCACGTCGCGCGGGTAGGTCTGGATCAGGCCCCGGGCGATGGGCAGGGCTTCCTGGTAACGATGCTCGCGCCGTAAAAACAAAACAAGCAAAATTTTCGCGTCCGTGCTGGTTTCGCCTGTTCCTTGCGCGCACTCCTCGAGATACTGGAGTCCCTTTTCCTTGTTTCCGCCCATTCCAACCATAGTGACGCCCGCTCGCAGAGCCAAGGGAAGACTGCCCACCACGTAATTGTGTGCTCCCACGATCAGCTTCGCGGGTGTGTCTTCGGGAGCAAGCTCAAGTACCTGTTCGTGATCGCGGCGCGCTCCTTCGGCGTTGCGCAGAGCGGAAAACCAGGCATGCTCCACCATCGCCGTATAAGTCGCGAACTGGGCGCGGGTCACCCCTCGAGCATAGAGTGCGCCCACATCCTTGGGATTTGCGCTCAGGCTCTTCTCCTCCAGTTGCAAGGCCCGCTGGATCAGGTCCTTCACTTGCTGCTTCACCTTGGGATCGGCCGGCCGGTGCGCGGCCCGAATGAAAGAGTCGCTGGTGTACTCCCCGGTGTTCAAGGCTCCCATGTGGTAAAGCTCGCGAAACAGAACTGCGCTGAGGTAGTGATTTACGGCGAACGGGTCGTCCGGATGCTTCTGGAGTACCAGATCAAACTCATGAACGGCGCGGTCGTAATCCATATTGTAAAAATGATCGAAGGCAGTGCGATTGAGCGGGTCGATGGGACGGAAAGACAAAGTCTCCTGGGGATGAGTTGTCTGGCCGTTTGCCTGAGTCGGCGCGGTACCGGCCAGCACCAGGGCTAGGGAGAGAAGTACGCCGTAACGGGCCAAGCTGTGGGGATACAAATGGGCTTCCTCTGGTTCGGTCTTATGTGTTGAGTCTATCTGATGCTCCCGCGCGAGCGATGGAACCAAGAACAGCAATTCGCCAAGACATTTGTTCTGTTAGGAATGTCTCTCGAAGCCTGCATAATTCCCGAAAGTGGCCATCTTTGCCGGGAACGGGGTAATTCTTGCCCAGCCCTCGCATGAGGATCAAACGAGAGCGGCAAACGTTGTTGCATTGCAAACACTTACGGGGTGCTGGCTTTGGTCACTGGCTTGCCCTTGACTCGCTCAGGGAGAGTTCAAATGTCTGAGGTTATCGAAAACGCGCCGCAGGAGTTTTGGCATCCTCCGGTTGCCCAGCCCGAGACCGCCGTCCAAACCATGGTCGAGGTTTGCGATCGCTGTGAGACAGAGTTCATGATTGGCGCGAGATTTTGCCATGATTGCGGTGCGGAACGTCAACCTCGAACCGCGTCCACGGGACTGAACTGGACGCGCGTTCTGGAGTTTCTTCACATTTTGGAATTCCATAACGTCAAGCAGTGGCTCGGCCTCCCGATGGCCTCGCTCATCGCTTTCTTCGCGGGCTTGGGTTGCCTTCTGGCAGCGATCGCGGTCGGCGTCATTTACTCGGTTCAGAACCTGGCAGATTTTCAAGCTATTCAGTTATGGCGGATACAGTGGTTGCTGGCAGCGCTGGTAGTTTTCGTCGCCGGCATCTTGTTAAAGCAGGCTGGTTCGGCCAAAAAGTAGACTGGCTGCTGAATAAGCGGCTTGAGATCCTCCCTCGTGCTAAAGCTTTGTTCCGGCTATCAGGTTCCAATCTCTCAAAGTCCTACTCAGGAAGGCCCAAAACCTGCTTCCGAAGCTTAGACTCAAGTTACCGGCTCCGGGTCCGGAGCAATGACCCGCCGTTGCTGTTGCATCCGATAAAGATGATGAACCGGCCCGGTGCCATGTCCTAGCGGATGAGCATTGCTAATCGCCGCCGAAACGTAGGCTTTGGCCAGCAACACTGCCTCGGGTAATCCCCGTCCCATGGCTAGATGACAGGCCACCGAGGTGGCGAAGGCGCAGCCCGTGCCATGAGTCGAGTTGGACCTGAGCCGAACCGACTTGAACAGTTCTTGCTCGATGCCTCGGCTTCCGGTAAAGCTCAACAAATCAATCGCTTTTTCAAGATGCCCGCCCGTTACCACCACCGCCGAAGCTCCCATCTCATGGAGTTTCCTGGCTGCCGCCCGCATCTGCTCGGGATCGGTGACCGCCAACCCGGTCAAGGCGGACGCTTCGTCGATATTCGGCGTAACGACCGTAGTCAAAGCAAGCAACTTCTCGGTCACGAACCGTGCGCCAGCTGCGTCCAGCAAGTCGGCTCCAGAAGAACTCTTCAGAATCGGATCCAGCACGACGTTCGGCATCCTCTTCGCCGCCAGGAAGTCCGCAACCGCCCGGGCTACCCTTCCCGAGCCCAGCATTCCGATGTGGACCGCTGCAATTTCGACGTCGGATGCCAACTCTGTGAGAGTTTCTGCCACCAGTCCAGCATCGACCGCCTCTACCCGTCGAACGCCTGCCGTCGACTGCACGGTCAGGGCAGTGATGCAAGCCACTCCGTAGCAGCCGTGGGCCGCGATAGTCTTAATGTCGGCTGTGACTCCTGCTCCGGAACAGGGGTCAAAACCTGCGATAGTGAGGACGACGGATGGCGTTAGAGCCATAGTCAAAATGTATCGGAAACCCTATCCTTTGCAAATTTGTTTCGAGGTGCTCCTGTTCGAGGACGTCGCAAATACTCTTCGACTACGTCATAAGTGGCTGAAAGCATGGGCTGAAAGCGAAATCTGATGTTAAGTGCTTGAGAATGAAGGCAGTGGAAATATTACTCGCCCGTCCCAGGGCCGGTTATTTACTACAATCTAAACATGTAAGTTACTGCCATTGCAGTAATATCGCTCCGTTTTCTCAAGTTACCCGGCAAGTTACGTTAGATATCCATAACTATCTGGCTCGATTGATACAGGCAATTTCGGATTGACACTGTCGGGACCCGGCCTATAGCATCATCAGATCATTACGGACTGGGTCGCTGGAGGACGACTTCTGGATGAAAAGACTTTAGAGACGAGGTGACACTGAATGCAGAATCGAATAGCTCATGGACTGGCGAGCGTTTTATTGGTCGTCAGCCTCGGGGCAGCTCAGGGGCCAATCAGCTCGGGGTCCAAAGACACCCAAACTACATCGCCCAGAAAGACGGTCGCGGGATCCAAATCCGGGTCTCGGATCATTGCAACCCACCATCAGCCATATCAATTAGGAACAGCGTCGTGGTACGGAGAGTCCTTTGAAGGCCGGGCTACTGCCAGCGGCGAGCCCTATAAAATGCACGAACTGACAGCGGCTCATCCGACCCTGCCTCTCGGCAGCTGGGTACGCGTCACCAACCTCCACAATGGACGAGTGGTTTACGTCCGGATCAATGACCGGGGACCGATTGTCCCGGGCCGGATTATCGACCTCTCCTACGGCGCCGCCCAGGTGCTCCATTTCCAGAATCAAGGCCTCCAGCGCGTTCGCCTGGACTTGGTCTCGCCCAGGGACGCCCAACCCGAGCAACTAGCGATGCTCCAGTCAGTAGCGAATTAGCCACATTCGTTTTACACTCCTGAAGGGATGTACGATCCGCGCCAGCGTCTGATCGTCGCATTGGATGTGCCGTCCGCGGCCGCCGCCCAGAAGATCGTGGCGGCCGTGGGCGACTCCGCGTCCTGCTACAAGGTGGGGATGCAGCTCTACACGGCGGAAGGCCCCAAAGTGGTTCGCGATCTGGTGGCCTCGGGACGCAGAGTTTTTCTCGATCTGAAATACCACGACATTCCCAACACCGTCGCCGCTGCCGTCCGTGAAGCCGCTGCACTCGGCGTGAGTATGCTCACGGTGCACGCCTCGGGCGGAGGCAAAATGATGCGCGCCGCGACCGACACCGCACGTAGCCTGAACGCCGGCCTCATGGTGCTTGCGGTTACGGTCCTGACCAGTCTTAATGACAACGACCTCGACAAATTAGGCGTGCACGGCCGGGTAAAGGATCAGGTGCTGCGCTTGGCAGCGCTGGCGATCGCGGACGGATGCCACGGCGTGGTCGCCTCCGCCCAGGAAGCCTCCGAGTTGCGAAGTGAACTCGAGGGCGACTTTGCTATCGTGACTCCGGGCGTGCGTCCGCCTGGGATGGACCCTGACGATCAGGCCCGGGTGGTCACGCCAGCCGAGGCCATCGCCGCTGGCGCAACGCACATCGTCGTGGGACGCCCGATTACCAGCGCCGCCGATCCCGCCAGCGAAGCCCGCGCCATCCTTGGACAAATCAGCTTCTGACCTGAGGAGAGGGTCATTTCTCAAGAGACTGTCAGCGCGGAATTCCTCGAACCGCCCAGATTCGACATCCGATCAAGCCAAAAAGAAAAGCCGCAGCGGGCGCTCAAATCTCACCCATTGCGGCCATCATGAAAGCTCGAGGCCTGAAGCCAGGAGCTAGAAGATGTTTTTCACAGCTTCTCAAAGAACTCGCACGCCGAGCACGAGATAAACACTCCGCCCGGCACTCCGCGCTCGCGGTCCTTCACCCGTTTCACAATCCGAGTTGGTTTGCCGCATTTCGGACAATCCGTGCTCTTGGAAGTGTCCATCACTTTCTTGCGATCCGCTGTCTTTGCAATCTTGGCCATCGTTTGTCTCCTGGCAAAATTCTCCCACAGGCCACCGGCCTGGACGAAATGAGAATCCTAAGTAAGAATTCGGGAGTAGTGTCTTAGGGCTGGGAATCTATACTCGCCGCTGTTAATTTTACATGAATCATGAACCACTGTCCTTTGCAGTTCCAGGCAAGGGCCAATTTAACCACAAAGGACACAAAGTCACACAAAGGGGTTATCTTCGGAGCCTTCCTTTGTGTAACTTCGTGTCCTTTGTGGTTTAAGGTTTTTGAGAACACCGGTCAAAGTCCGACAACTACTTCGACACTGCCGCAAACAGATCCGAGTGCATCAGCGACTGAAACTGCTTGTCATCGGCCTTGAAGTGCATCTGCAAATTGGAACTGTCCGAGTTCACCGAAACACTCTCGAGCGCAACTTTCTCAATCGGGGTCGCCGTCATCTTTCGATAGAGCACGCCCGCCTTCACCAACGACGAAAGCGTGGCTGCAGTCACCGAGTCGGAAGTCACTACATCCAGGTCGAAGTTCACCCCATTGGTGAAGTTCATGGCGTAGCGCGAGCCCACCACGTGCTTCTTGACGGTATCGAAATCCGCCAATTTTCCAGCGTCGCCCAGAGCCGAGAGCAGCATGTTCTGCGTTCCCTGCTGATCAAGCACACTCCACACCGTGCCAGATTCAACGGAGCCGATCATGTCCACAACCTGACTGTTGGAGTCGAGTGCCGGCGTGTAACCGTCGCGCGCGTCCAGCGCGCCTTTCACCGCCATTCCATCGCCAAACAGAAGCGAGTTATCATCCAGGAAAGTCATCTGCATACCCCCGGACATGGGGTAAATATCGGTATCCCGATACTTGATGGGTTTCACCTTGTTCAATTTCGCCTTCTTGAGGAACACCTTGCTCGAAAACGAACCTTGTGCGATCCCAACCACCTTTACGCCTTCCTTACCATGGCGGTAAGAAGCGAAGGTGAGCTGATCCACATCCTTCTCCGGATCGATTCCAACGCCCTTCAGCGAGGTTTCGAATTCCTTCAAGCTGGGCGGGAGCACCTGGTCCTTCAGCGCCATTGCGGTGCTGGAATTCTTCAGCGACCGGTAGTCCACGGTGATCACCTGTTGCACCTCGGAAGGAATCACACCTCTGGCGGAACTGCCCATTGCGACCGCCCATGCTGCCGCAGTCGAAAATAGCAGAACCCACAAAACAGCCTGCAATCGCTTCATACGTAAATTGCCTCTTGGATATGGTACTTAGATGCAGAGCGGGCCTTACCCGCAAACTCGCATCACAACCTTATTGTATGTCAATAAGACCAACAAGATACGGAACGAAAGTACGACCTGTACCTGGTCGGGCAGCCACTGAGCAAGCGGACGATGGAATGTTAGCTGGCCAACAGCGCCGCAGCCTTTTTACGAACCTCCGCTGCAAACGCCGCGTCCTTCAGCGACTCCAGATTAATCTCCACGTTGGCCAGCGCCCCCTCGATCGCAGCCCTCGCCAACGCCAGGGCCGTCGTAAGATCGGATTTCATATTCGGATTGGTGATGGGTTTGAGCTTCTCCGCAATTCCCGCCACTTCCCTCGCCTGCTCCGCCACGCCCAAGGGCACGCTGGTCGCCTGTTTCAACGCGGCATCAATCATGCCATCCGCATTTGCCGACTCCTTCGCCTGCTTGTAAGCCTTCATCACGGCGTTGTAAGACTCCGCATCTGCGTCGATCGCCGCCTTCAATTCTTCGCGAAGTTGTGAAAGCCGGGCGATCGCTTCGCTCAACTGTCGCTCGTGCTGGAGATAAGCTTTCTTGCCCCGCGACATGGATGCCACCATCGACGCCAGTCCTGCCGCCATGGCGGCGCTGGCCGCAGCCGCGCTCCCGCCTCCGGGCGTAGCCGTGGGCGCCGCGAGTTGTTCGACGAACGGCTCAACACCAGCCCTCAATCCCCCGACCGCAGCCTTGCCGCCCATCACCGCACTAAGGCGGTTCTCCAGAATCAAAGACGAATCGAAATTCTCCACCTGCAAAAACCATTCTGCCGCCGATTCCAGAGCCTTTTTCGGAATCAATCCCACGATCTCGCTGCTCAGAGGCGAAACCCCATAACGCTCAGCCTCGCGCTTCACCAACTCAAAAGCACGATGAATCGGCGTCTGCTCAAAGTCGGTCAAGTTCATCGACACCTGCGCCAGCCCACGTACGAGAAAGCCCGCGCCTTTTACAAAGCGCAATCCCCCGTTCGAGAAGCGCACCGCCTTGGCAATCTTCTTGGCAATCTCGACATCCGTCGTGTTGAGGAAAACGTTATAGGCGATCAGGAACTTGCGCGCCCCTACCACCGTCGCTCCGGCCGTCGGATGCACCCGCGGCTCGCCAAAATCCGGTTTACGCGACGGATTCGTCGCAATGTCTGCCCGTATGCCCTCGAATTGCCCGCGCCGGATATTCTCCAGATTCTGCCGCTCCGGGGTCGCCGCCGCCGCTTCGTACAGGTAAACCGGAATCTGATAGCGCTTCCAAATCTCGGCTCCGACATGCCGAGCCATGGCCACGCAATCCTCAATGGTCACACCATCAATCGGAATGAACGGCACCACATCCGCCGCCCCCATCCGCGGATGCGCTCCCTGATGGTGGTTCAGGTCGATTAGTTCCGCAGCCTTCCCCACGCCTCGAATCGCGGCCTCCTGAATCGCCTCCCGTTCGCCCACTAACGTGATCACGCAACGATTGTGATCCGCATCCATTTCGCGATCCAGCAAGTACACGCCATCCATCTTCATGGCCGTGAGGATGGCGTCGACCTTCGCCTTGTCCCGTCCCTCAGAAAAGTTGGGAACGCATTCCACTAGAGTTGACATAAGCAAAAAGAATATCCGGGGTAGTCACAACCTGCAACTTTTCGCGCGCTGGAGTGGAGGGCTCTTTTGAAAATTAGCTTGATGGTTTGAGCTTCGAGAGTAAGCACCCGAGCATGAAGTGACCTTCGCGTCCTTCGTGGTTAAAGCCTTCTGCTTTCTAGCGCATCAGTGCCCAAAGAATTTCCCAATCCCCAACCGCACCTGCACCGTATTGATCCCAGGATTCGGCGACGTCAATCCCGCATTCGAAATATGCATATACCGCACCTCCACGCTGAAAGCATGGTTGTCGCCCAGGATATGCATGCCCAGCGCCGCCGCTGAGGTAAAGTTCACATCGGAAGTTCCGGTCGGAACTTCCTTGGTGGTAAACAGAGTCCCGCCATTCAACTCAAGGTAAGGCTCAAACCGTCCGCGGGCCGCGAAGTCCCACTTCAATCCCAGCGGATTCACTCCCCCACCGTAGGCGGTGTTGTAGCGCTGGAAAATCATGAAAACCGGCACAGCGTCCACCGCGTATTCGAATCTTCCGTTAAGGAATCCGGGTCCATGAGGCTGGGTCAGAATCCACCCGTAACGCACCCCCACGTTCCACACGCCGGTATCCGATGTGCCTCCGGGCACAGAGTATCCGCCGCCCGTCCACACCTGAAATTCGCGGCCGCCATCCTCCGGGCGTGACTGCGCTGCTGCAACCGAGCTCAACCACAGCAACGCTACTGCGACGAGAAGTTGTTTCATGAACCTCAAGACCGAATTCTGCAACATACAGGAAAGTTCACCGCCCGACAAACTAAGCAAACTTACTTACCCCCGGACGCTGCGTCCCGGCCCCTATAATCCCAATCCGCCATCCACAGCCATAATCTGCCCGGTGATGAAATGAGGCGCGGTAGCAAAGAATAACACCGCCGCCGCAATCTCTTCCCCCGTGCCGTTGCGCTGCATCGGAGTCTGTTTCGCCATCCGCTTCATGAACGCAGCCGCCGATTTTTCCCCCAGATCAATCATGCCCGGCGCCACGCAGTTCACCGCAATCGCCGGGGCCAACGCCTTCGCCATAACCTTGGTCAACATATGGACCGCCGCCTTCGACGAGCAATAATGCGCATGGTCAGCCCAAGGCCGCAACCCACCCAGCGATCCCATGTTGATGATTTTCCCCTGGCGCTCGCGCAGCGGTTTCAAAGCCTCGCGCGACACCAGAAACGGCCCCCGTGCATTCGAAGCGAAAATGGCGTCCCACTGCTTCAAGCTCAACCGCGCGAACTCCGACCGTCTCGTAATTCGCTGCGTTGTTGACGAGAATATCGAGCCCGCCTAGTTCCCTGCCGATTTCCCTGATAGTAGCCTTGACGCTCTTCTCGTCCGTGATGTCGCAGCGCAGCGCCACCGCCCGCACCCCGAAACTGCTCAGATCAATCACCGCATGCTGCGCCTCGCGCCCCGAATGCAGAAAGGTGATAGCCACATCCGCACCCGCCTCAGCCAGCGCCAGAGCGGTCGCCCGCCCCAGCCGCCGTGCTCCGCCCGTAATCAAAACCGTCTTTCCTCTCAAAGGCTTATCGGATGTCTTACGCATGATTGGAATTGTACCGGACCCCGCGCCCATCACGCGGGGTCCGCCGTCTCGGCAGTCCTAACCAATCCTGCTGGAACAACCCCACCCGCACTTGCTAAACTCACGGCGATGTCCGAACTGCGCCAGGTCGTGGTCTACTCCCGCAAAGGCTGTCATCTCTGCGAAATCGTCAAAGAGACCCTCACAAAACTGCATCGCCGCGGCGGCTTCACCTGGCAGGACATAGACGTCGACAGCAACGAACAACTCCGCCGCCAGTTCACCGACGAAGTCCCAGTAGTGTTCATCGACGGCCGCAAAGCCTTCAAGTACCACATGGACGAAACCGACTTCCTCCGCAGACTCACCCGCTGACTCAACCTTTTGGCAGGCGGGTGGCCCACGCTTTATAGTTGCACATAAATCGGACGTGGGGTGCCCCGCCCCCTGGCGCTTTTCGCGAAGGGGCGGGTGCCAGTAGCCTTCTCAATTCCGGACGAGCGACGCACGTAACCACGCCCCGGCTCCTCCATCATCACGCTCCGCAACGCCCGATTGATTCGCGTCTGCTACCTCGGCCCTGGCTCCCTGAACCAGGCCAACACATCCGCGTCCAGACGGAGCGTGACCCCCTTCTTAATCGGCCGGTCCAGGCTCCCTATTCTCGCAGTCAGATCACGCGACCGCTGAGTCTCACTCGCCGAAGTCTCCAGCCCCGCACCCCGCCACCCTTTCAGTAACCCCAGCCTGTCGCGTCTTACGTGCGTATGTATGTAGCTGCCCATGCTAGATAGCTACTACAAACTGCCCGACGTGGAACACTTCCCCACTTCGCGCTACAATCCACTCCGCATGCTCCGCACCCATCTCTACGCCGACCCGCAGGGACGCTTTGTCCACAACGTCATCTTCGAATCCTGCTCCCGATTCCCGCGCAAGACTGCCATCATCGACAGCTCTTGCGACCGCCGCATCACGTACTCCGAATACGCGGAACTGGTCGCGGCCCTCGCCCGAGGCTTTGTCGCTGCCGGGCTGAGGCCCGGTGAAGTCATCGCCATTTACCTGCCCAACTGCTGGGAGTTCTGCGCCCTCTATCACGCCGCCACCCTCGCCGGCGCCGCACCTACCTTGCTGAACCCAAGCTATCGCGAGCGCGAAGTGCGTTACCAGTTGGAAAATTCAGGTGCAGCACTTCTCATCACCGATGGCCCCCTGCTCGAAGGAATCAATCTCGCGGGGCTTCCCAATCTGCGTCGCGTCTATACCACACGACAAGCGGCAGCCGGAGCAGAACCATTCGCCCACCTTCTGCAACCCACGACGGCGACGCTGCCCGTGCCGGATCAGCCCTCCGATCAGACTCTCGCCGCGCTTCCCTACTCCAGCGGCACGACCGGGCTTCCCAAGGGCGTGATGCTCTCGCACTTCAATCTAGTGGCAAACGTTTTTCAATTCATCGGACCGCATGCCAGCGAGATTTCAACCAGCGATGTAGCTCTCTGTTTCCTCCCGCTCTATCACATCTACGGTCTCAATGTGGCCCTGAACCCGCTGCTCACGCTGGGAGGAACGCTGCTCCTGATGCCGCGCTTCAACGCTCCTCAGTTGTTATCCCTGATCGTGGATGAAGGTGTGACCATGATGCCAACCGTGCCGCCGGCTTTGAACGCGCTGTGCCATGCGGCCGAGGCCGGGCAATTTCCCAAAAACCATCGCCTGCGCTGGGTGAAATCCGGTGCCGCGCCGCTCGCCCCTGAACTCGGGCGCCGCTTCACCGAACTGACTGGAGTTCTGGTGTGCCAGGGCTATGGTATGACCGAGGCGTCGCCGGTCACGCATGTCGGATACCTCGATCCCGGGCTCTACAAGCCTGACTCAATTGGGCAGCCGCTGGCACAAACCGAATGCCGCGTGGTGAATGCTATGGACATCGCCGGAAGCGAAAACGAAGTCCCTCCCGGGCAGCCCGGCGAACTGGTCATGCGCGGTCCGCAGTTCATGATGGGCTACTGGAAGAATCCGCAAGCCACTGCCGCTGTGCTTCATGATGGATGGTTCTGGTCGGGCGACATTGTGACTCGTGACGCTGACGACTTTTATTACGTCGTCGATCGCCTTAAGGAGATGATCAAGTACAAAGGCTTTCCGGTGGCTCCCGCAGAGGTCGAAGCGCTGCTGCTCGAACATCCCTCGGTTCGCGATTGTGGTGTAGTCGGACGCAAGGACCTGGACGCTGGCGAGATCCCAGTCGCCTTTGTGGTCCTTCGAGAAGGCTCCGTTGCATCAAAGAAGTTGGAAGAAGACCTCTGCGGATTTGTTGCCGAGCGTCTCACCCACTACAAACAACCTCGTCAAATCCATTTTGTCGACGCGCTCCCCAGGACGCCCTCTGGCAAGATCCTGCGAAGAGAGTTACGCAAGATCTTCACGGCTCAGTGAGTGCGATCGCTACGGAGTTTCGCTCTGCATGGACGGGCGGGGACGCCCGTCCTCCATTAAGGTGGGTCCAAGCGTTGCCCAGCTTCGCTCGGCCGAACAGCCGGGGCGGCTGTCCCTGGGCACTTCCCGATAAGCGCTAACTTAAGGCAAGATTCGTTTGCGCTAGGCGGTCAACCCGTCTCGGCAGAAATCGGCGGGCCCAGATTGGAACTTCTGACTTCCCAAAAGCCGACTTCTGGCCCGCGTCGTTGAAAGTTTGTTCCAGGCACATCTTCAGTTCAGCGGATACTCTTAGCGACGAACAGGGTTGAGTAGATTCGCTGTACAGCGTAGAGGGAGTGGGCGCCGTCCGGTGTGATGAGGGGGTGCCGCATGGTCACCATCGCGGTTTTGTCCGTCGGCGAGAAATGTGTCCAGAGCTTTTGCTGGCCGTTGGTGAGGTTCAGATCATAGATATCGATCGCATCCAAGCTTCCGCGGTGCTCAAAGAAGATATTCTGCGCATCGTTATGCCACTCTAAAGGGAAATCGCCCTCGACCAAACTTTTGATCTCCCTCGGCTCGCCGCCACCGATCGGTTGTGTCCAGTAGTGATCTCCGCCATCGGTGGTCAAGAAATATTGGCCATCGGGTGAGACGCTCACCGCGACGTCGTGGGAAAAGACCGCATAACGTCCCTCGTGGGTAATCTGGTGTGCCGCACCGCTAGAGACGTCCTGCAGATAAGTAACGGGAGTATGTCCCGCAGCCGACGCGACCACCAAAATCTGCTTGCCATCGGGCATCCAAGTTCCGATGCTATAATTCAGCCCCGAGGGCGCGCTCAGGGTGCTACTCTCGCCCACGCCTGTGGGAATAATCCTGAGATGATCCAGATGAATGGGGTCAAGAGCAAGCGCCCATTTGCCGTCGAAGGAGAGCGCCAACCCTGCCCCCTGGCCGATCAGCGTGGGAGATGAGCCATCCGTTGCCTGCGTGTAGAGGTTGTAATCGGAATTGGGGCCGGTCACGTAGGCGTTCAGAAGGAACATCCGGCTATCGCGCGAAATGGCTGCGAGGTTCTCGAAGGGAAAGAAGCTGAAATCGCGGACTTGCCCACTTCGTGTATCGGCAAAGACCTGCTGATCTCGCTGCGTATCAGAATTGATCAGGACGTCGCCATCCTTGGATATGTCCTGGAAATGCAAGACGGTTGGACTCGACAACAATATTCGCTGTTTGCCGTTCAGATTGACAGCGCGAAGAGATCTCGGTTCGCTACCTTCGGCAGCGGTAAACCAGATTTCGCTGCTATCCGGCGCCCACGCGAGGCCCTGGATGGAGCTGAACTCCTGGGTCAAGGCTTTCCGATTGCCTTGGAGATCTACGAAATCGAGGACGCCCCGATCATCGCCATAGGTGGAATGGTCGATGAAGGCAATCTTGTCGCCGGCGTGTGAAAAACGCAGGTCGCTGATATAGCCCTCGTTCTGGTACAGCACCTTGCCCGGCGGGAACTCGAGCTGGCAGTGATTCTTAACCCTGTGGCTGACTGCCAGCGCCGAGCCGTCGGGCACCCAGTCGGCGTCGGTCACGTTGTCCAGTAACTCGCGCGTGGATCCTCCACCCAGAGGAACGCGCGCCAGCCTCCCGACCGGAGTCCACTTCACCACAAAGTCGGGATTCAGCAGGACTGCCAATTCTCCAGTGGAGGAGACGCTCAGAATGCTGGCATGAAGGTTGAGCGACTGCGCCTCGGCAGTGTCTGTGCGCGTGGAAAAAAGTTCCGTGGGTTTGCCATCGCCGGTTCCGTCGTAAACCACGGTGCGCCCATCCGGAGCAAAGCGCGCGCGGCGAAGGTACGCCGAACGAAAAGTAATCTGGGTAAATGCTGGATGGCTTGCCTGGGGATGGTCCAGCAGCAGGGTCGCAATCACGCCGATCGCTAATGCCGTCAGCAGTGACCCCGCAAGCAGAATTCGGGACCGTGTTTTTCTCGTGTCTTTCAGAGCGCGCAAACTCGCAGTCGAGCTGCCAGCGCTATTGCTCAAAGAATCCAGCGCAAAGGCCAGATCGCTAGCCGACTGAAAGCGCGCCTCCGGCTTCTTTTCAAGGCAGCGTTGCGCGATCCTTTGCAGCCCGGGCGGCACGTGCACTCCGCTCTCGGCGAGGTCAGCCGGTTCCTCTTTGAGGATCGAATTCATGACCTCAATTCCCGAGTCGCCGTGGAACGCGCGCTGTCCCGACACCATCTCGTAGAGAACAGCTCCGAAACTGAAGATGTCGGAACGATGGTCGATCGGTTCACCGCGCACCTGCTCAGGAGACATATAACCGGCAGTGCCCAGCACGGTGCCCACGGAAGTTCGGTCCACGTTGGTGAGGGTTTTATCGGCACCGGCAGTCCTATTCACCACCTGCTTCGCCAGTCCGAAGTCGAGAACCTTTACTCGTTCATCGGCCAGGATGAAGATATTTTCCGGTTTGAGGTCACGATGCACAATTCCCTTCTCGTGAGCGGCCGCCAGTCCCTTTGCAATTTGCAAGCTATATTCATTCACGCGTCGCTGCGGAAGAGGCCCATCTTGCAGCCGTTCGCGAAGCGTCTGGCCTTCGAGAAATTCTGAAACCAGGAAATGCACCCCGTCCTGCGAGCCAACGTCGTGGATCGCCATCAGGTTGGGATGGTTGAGGGCGCCGAGAATGCGGGCTTCCTGCTGAAAGCGGGCCAGCCGGTCCGGATCGGACGATAGCGACTGGGGAAGAATCTTAATGGCAACGACGCGCTGTAATCGCGTGTCGCGCGCACGGTAGACTTCTCCCATGCCGCCCGCGCCGACTAATGATTGAATTTCGTAAGGGCCAAGCTTTGCGCCGGAGGTAAAAGACATGCGCGGACATTATACGTGCGGGCTCGCGATAGGTAAGGCTCAAAACAATTCATCCTGGGCGGCTCGTGCGCAATCCGGAAGTTATCCAGAAACGAGCTTGTGGGAAGTTGAGAGGCCACGCCAAGCCACACCGCTGAAGTTAGCGCTTATGAGGGCGATGCCCAGGGGCTGCCCCACGTGATGCTGGCTAAGGCTGGGCGAAGTGCTGCGGATCAAAAAGACTCTCGCTGAGCGTTGGATTGACCCTTACCTTGCTGTACCTTTCCTCGAACACAAGCTTTCCGTCCGAATTCAGGACCACGTGTTCGGCCAACCACCCTCCACCGTCCACTTGCTTGTACTCTTCGAAGCGGAACTCCTCCGTGCTCTTTGGATCTTTTTCATCGGGCTGCAGCATGCGAACGAAATACAAACGCTCTTGGTCAATCCAGAACTGGGCGGTGCGCAGGTCGCCGATTTTCGCCCCGACAACAAAATAGCTTCGCCCGTTCCACTGTTCTTCGTGCATGGTCGACACATCAAAATGCAAGGTTTTCAACTGTCGCATAGTAGCGTCGACCGGTTGGCGATAGACATCGAAACCCAGCACCAGCAGCGGATTTAACCGGTCAAGGTCCCTCACCAGCTTTCCCGCACGATAGAGATATTCGCGGCCATTCACGAACAGAGCGCCATTGCCGGCACTGCGCTCGCCCATATCGATTCGCAGGCGTCCCGGCAATAACAGAGCCTCCTGCCAGATTTCGGTCGCGCTGGTGCCGTCGGGTTTGTGCGTGATGCTCTGCTGCTCAAAAGTAAGCGTGCGGTACCAGCCCCGCGCGTAGCGATCGTGCATGGCGGTCATCACCTGCCCGGTTGTGGTTCGGTTCTGAGCGGCAGAAGCAATCGTCAACAGTGCGAACACGACACCCAACATGTAGCGCATGGTTTCTCCTTACCCGCACGCCGGAACTTTTTCGAAGCTCCTTCCGTACCTGATATTGAAGGCGGCGTTAGCCGTCAGCATACGCAAACACGCCAAGGAGCATAATATGGACGACAATCTGGTTGGTTTGGTAGCAGTGATTATGATCTTCGGGATTCCGATTGCTGCAATGTACACCTTTTATCACGTCCGCAAGCTGCGCACCGACGAGCGCCTGGCAGCACTTGCCCGCGGAGTAAACGTGCCCATGCAGCCCGAGCTCTCCGAGGCTGCCCGCTCGCGCCGCTCCGGCATTCTGCTGGTGACCGGGGCGCTCGGCTACATGATTACCTTCGCGCTCATAGCACGGGTCGAGTCGAATGCGTGGGTCGCGGCTGCTTTTGGCATCATCCCGCTCTGCGTCGGCCTGGGATTCTTTGTTGATTCTGCGCTCATCCGCCGCGACCTGCACGCCTGAGGGTTTTGCTGGGCGCTCGCGGGTTTGGGGGACGGGACGAGATCCCGTCCCTGCACCTGCTGCCGTTGAGCTCAGTTGCCCGTCAGGAACTTGTGCTGCTCTTTGCTGAGCGGCACCACGCTGAGTCTTCCCTGGCGGACCAGCGGCGAGTCGGCGAACAGCTTGTGGGCTTTGACTTCGGCCAGCGTCACCGGCTTGGCCAACGGCGTCCCGGCTTTGATCTTCACTTGCGGATTCTTGGGATCAGCCGCATCGACCGAAACCACGGTCGCCGTTCCCATGGCGCTCTTGTGATCGCCAGTTTCATAGATCACGAGGCGATCGCCGGGCTTCATCTCGCGCAGATGTTTCACCGCGACGGGGTTAGTGACGCCGTCCCAGACCGTGTTCTGCTCGCGCTGCAAATCGGCAAAGGAATATACCGTCGGTTCGGTCTTCAATAAATAGTCCATGAGTTGTCCCTCGATGCAGAAAATGTCGGGTGAGCCCAGCTATTCTACGCTCTCTCAACAAAGAGCTACTCGACCGCGAGATTGCTTTGCCCCAAACGGTGGGCCAAACGATATAGCCGACTATCCCGCGAGGGCCGTTTTCCTTACCCAGATTTTCAGGAACTCCGCGAATCGTTCGAGTCCTTGCGGGAAGCGCTCTTCGGTGGCGCCGAAACCGAGGCGGAAGTATGCCGGAATGTCGAAGCAATCGCCGGGCGCAAGCAGCACGCCACGTTCGACCAGAGCCTCGCAGAAGGGGCGCGCATCTTCTCCTCTCAGCAGCCAGGGAAAAGCGGTGAGTCCGCCGGTGGGCCGCACCCAGCCGAGGACATCGCTGTGTTGCCTCATGAAACCTTCGAGCAATTGCAGATTGCGTCTGGCGGCCGCGCGCGTTCGGCTCAGAATGATCTCACGGTTGCGCATGGCAATGGTGGCCAGCAGTTCGCCACCGGAGTTGTTGGAGATGGAGAAGTACGCGCGCGCATTCAGATATCGTTCGCGACGCTCGGGATCGTGTTCGACCATCCAGCCAAGCCGAAGGCCGGATAGCCGGATAAAGGATAAGCCTTAGAAAAATCGTGAATGACGGTCGCATGGGGCAGGCGCGAGGCTGATCGGGTTTCTCGCCCGTGAAATACAGGATGGTAAACCTCGTCGCTCACCAACTGGATCCCGCGGTCAGAAGCAAACGCATGCAGGTTGCGACTAGTTCGGGTTCGCGCGCCGTAGGCTACGGCTGTGGTTTGGCATTCGGATCGGGCGGAGCCGTCGGTTTCTTGTCGTTCTTTTGATTCTCGTAAATCGAATATTGACCTTCGGGACGCTTCAGCTTAATCGTGATTTCCATGGCCGGTTGGTTCACGTCGTAATCTTCCCCATACGTTTGGAATCCGGTAGCCAGCACCTGCACTCGCAGCTTGCCATAGGGGACCCCTTCAAAACTGGCCTTGCCTTCGGCGTCGGTCTTGAGTTCAAGACCGCCGCGATCCTGCTTGTTATTCTTGCCTACCGAATGCATCACTACACCCGCGTTGCGGATCGGCTTTCCGTTATCGCCTTTCAGCACGACAAAGCTCAGTACCGCCACCGGAACATCGTATTGCGATTTCTTATCGCTTGCGCCAGCCGCGACGGCGGACCCTCCCGCTAACCACACCGCCAACGTGATTGCCACCCCCAATGAAAGCTTTCTCATACCCGACACCTCAATTCCGCACACCCACCAGGTTCAACAAATAGCTGCAAGCCACTGGTACAACCATAGTTAGACTCATTCGCGAGGCCATCGCTTGACAAGCCAAGATCCCCTGCCCTATACTTAGCACTCGCCAACCATGAGTGCTAACAAGCACCCAAACGCGTTGGCGACTGGTACCTCTTGAGCAATCTACCCTAAATCTTAACTGAATACGAACGAAAGGAGCTGCAAGCATGGCTACGAAATTCACCCCACTGCACGACCGCATCCTGGTCCGCCGCGTAGAAGAAGTAGGCACCACCCGAGGCGGCATCATTATACCGGACAGCGCTAAGGACAAACCGTCTGAGGGCGAGGTTATCTCGGTTGGACGCGGCAAGAGCAACGACGAAGGCAAAGTGTTCCCTCTGGCGGTTAAAGAGGGTGATCACATTCTGTTTGGCAAGTACTCCGGCACGGAAATCAAGCTGGACGGCGAAGATTTCATCATCATGCGCGAGGAAGAGGTTCTCGGCGTGGTCACCGGCGCGGCTAAGAAGGAATTGGCTGGGTCGCGTAAGTAGTTTTTCGATCTGTGTGCCTTGGCTTGTCCTGAAAAAGCATTAACCACAGAGGACACGGAGGTACACAAAGGTAGAGACAAGACATTTGAGGGTCGGTGGTTTTCTTTGTGAACCTCCGTGCCCTTTGTGGTTAAAAGACTTTCGAATTCAACAGGAGAAAAGAAATTATGGCAAAGCAAATCGTACATGGAGAAGATTCGCGGCAGGCGATTCTCCGCGGCGTGAATATTCTCGCCGATGCGGTGAAAGTAACTCTCGGCCCCAAGGGCCGCAACGTGGTGATTGAAAAGAAATTCGGTTCGCCGACCATTACCAAGGACGGCGTCACCGTTGCCAAGGAAATCGAACTGAAGGACGCGCAGGAAAACATGGGCGCGCAGATGGTGCGTGAAGTGGCGTCGAAGACCTCGGACATCGCGGGCGACGGCACCACCACGGCAACCGTTCTGGCCCAGGCCATTTATCGCGAAGGCGTCAAGACGGTTGCTGCCGGCGCCAATCCGATGGCGATGAAGCGCGGCATCGAGAAGGCCGTTACCGCTATTTGCGGCAGCCTCGATAAGGAAGGCAACCGCATCAAGGGTGAGCTCGACAAGTTCTCCAAGCCCGTGACCGGGGACATGATTGGACAAGTCGGCACCATCAGCGCCAACAACGACGAGACCATCGGCAAGATCATTGCCGAGGCCATGAAGAAGGTTGGCAAAGATGGCGTGATCACCGTGGAAGAAGCCAAGACGCTCGAGACGCAACTCGAAGTGGTCGAAGGTATGCAGTTCGACCGCGGCTATCTTTCCCCGTACTTCGTGACCGATCCCGAGCGCATGGAAGCTGCTCTGGAGAATGCTTACATCCTGATTCACGAAAAGAAGATCAGCTCGATGAAGGATCTTCTTCCGTTGCTCGAGCAGATTGCGAAGAGCAGCCGTCCGTTGCTGATCATCGCCGAGGATGTTGAAGGCGAAGCACTGGCGACTCTGGTCGTGAACAAGCTGCGTGGCACACTGCAAGTCGCCGCCGTCAAGGCGCCCGGCTTCGGCGATCGCCGCAAGGCCATGCTGGATGACATCGCGAAACTCACCGGTGGCAAGGCCATCACTGAGGATCTCGGCATTAAGCTCGAGAACGTGCAGATCAGCGATCTCGGCCAGGCCAAGAAGATCACCATCGACAAGGACAACACCACCATCGTCGAAGGCAAAGGCAAGCCCGGAGACATTCAGGGCCGGGTGAAGGAAATTCGTGGCCAGATCGAAAAGACCACCAGCGACTACGACCGCGAGAAGTTGCAAGAGCGGTTGGCGAAGCTGGTTGGCGGCGTGGCTGTGATCAAAGTTGGCGCTGCGACCGAGACCGAAATGAAAGAGAAGAAGGCTCGCGTCGAAGATGCCATGCACGCAACCCGCGCTGCAGTCGAGGAAGGCATTGTCCCCGGCGGCGGAGTGGCTTTGGCCGCGCTGCGTCCCCGCACTCGACAAGCTGAAACTCGAGGGCGACGAGCAGATCGGCGTGAACATTGTGCGCCGCGCCATCCAGGAACCGTTGCGCCAGATCGCCGAGAACGCCGGCGAAGAAGGCGCCATCGTCCTGGGCAAAGTCAACGACTCGAAAGACAACAACTACGGCTACAACGCCCTGACCGGCGAGTACGAAGATCTGGTCAAGGCGGGCGTGCTCGATCCGACCAAAGTTGTGCGGACCGCGCTGCAGAATGCCGGGTCGATTGCGTCGTTGATGCTGACCACCGAAGCCCTGATCGCTGAAATCCCAGAGGAGAAGAAGGGTGCTCCGATGGGCGGCGGACATGGCGGCGGGATGGAAGGCATGTACTAAGAAGCTGTCAGCTATCAGCCGTCAGCTTTCAGTTAGATCAAGGCCCCGCTCGCGAGAGCGGGGCTTTTTGACGACAATGACATCGAGCGCAAATCCCAGGCCCTGCTATTATTCAGGAAAGTGGACTTAGACCTCACCGATGTTCTCGCCAAGCTCACTCGGAGCCAAGAACATTCTCAATCCGTCAAGAATGAGGTACGGGCATGGATGGACCGACACCCGTACAGCCTTACTAAGCAAGCAAACGCGGACAACACCAGGTATAGCCTTTTTTTGCGAGTGAATGAACCGCCCCCGCTTCGACGTTGGACCCTGATAATCGGAGACTGCATCCACAACCTGCGATGTACTCTCGATTACCTCGTTTACTCCGTGGCAGTTCATCAGGCCGGAGGCGCCAATCCTCCTCCTTATGATCGGTGCTTAGCTTTCCCTATTACGGATTGTGGGGATGATTTTGATAAGGCTGTTGAGCGCAGATTGCTGGGAGGTATTAGCGACCCAGTTAAGGAAGTCTTCAGGTTGCTTCAGCCATACAACCGGCCTCACCCAACGCTTCCGCCCCTGTTGTCCATCCTGCGATCTTTCGATAACGCGGATAAGCACCGACTGATACGGTTGGCCTACGGATCAAGCAGCGGAGGGGAGATAGGTTTCGGCGGGGTTTCCCCCGTAGGCGCCAAATGGACCCCTCATATTAATACTGGAGAACTTAATGACGGCACAGAGGTCTGTGCGATGATATGCGATCGTTCTGCTCCCGCCATGGACTTCAATGATCCTATTTCTGTCGAAGTTAATATAAGCCTTTGGCACGGCAAGCGTGATCCATCTGGGCCAGACGGAAGTGAGCGAAGTGAGTTCTCCGCACTGCTGGATACATTGTCCGAAGAGGTCAGGAAAGTCGTCCGCACCTTCACGAAGAGGTCCTGAAAGCGATCGACTGTTACAAATAGCTGCGCCATAGAGAGTCGCGCGAGCGAAGAACTCTCGCGCCTGCGTTTGCTGGCCTCTGCTTGTTCGGGCGTGCACGCTTTTACCACATTTCAGAAGCGAATTCCGTACTTGTCGAGATACTCGTTTCCCACCTTTCCGCAAAGAACGCGGAAAGATGGAGCACCCGGCGACGTGACGTGTTCACCTGTTGATCTGCGTACCTCAGCGGCTGAAGCCGCTCAATTTCTTAGCATAGTACGGCACGAGTAAACTCGTGCCCTTCCCACTCTTTTTGTGACAGCGCAGTGAATTTTGGGAAGGGCACGACTTCAGTCGTGCCGATTCGCAGTCAACTCATGCGGCTTTAGCCGCTGGGGGCCACGCATCCAACCTGAATCCTGGGAACGCCGAACAGTAGCGATAATCAGTGGCGATCTCGACCAGTTTGCGCTTCACCGGGTTCTGATGAATATAATCGCGGTGTCCTTGAAAATCTTCCTGGTCACGAATCCGGTGGTCGGTGAACCCTCTTTCCCAAAGTTTCCCTTTACGATCGAGTTCGACGCCCGCAGCATGCGAATAACCTCCCTTGATGAACTGCATGGCGCGCTCCAGCGTGATGTCCACGGCGGGCGTCAGCATCAGATGCACATGTTCGGGCATCACGACGAACTCGTGCAATTGGAATCGGCCTTGCTTCTTGTATCCGTAGAGAGTTTTCAGGAAGAGTCGAGCGTAGGACTCGACAACAAAAAGTCTCCGGCGTTGCCAGGTTGAGAAAGTGACGAAATAAGTGCCGGGTGGGGACATTGCGCGAGTAGGCTTCACGGCATACCTCAGCGGCTGAAAGCCGCTCTCTCTAGGCTATTACGGCACGGCTGAAGCCGTGCCCTTCCCGTTCGAAATTGCGCAAACAACTGTGCTGTTTCGGGAAGGATTCACCCAGCGCACGGGCAGAGGCGTCCGTGGCAAGCAGCACGATACAATCAATTGTGGTCGAGCGGAGAGAAGAATTACCGGAGGCATGGAATGAGTTTTTCGGCGTCGGTGGCAGATGAACGAGTGCTGGACGTGCAATCGACGGACGATACGCTCAGCGTGAGTCTGCGAGACGGCCGCGTCATCGCTGTGCCTCTCGTTTGGTATCCCCGCCTGCTCAACGCTACCCCTGCTCAGCGCAAGAATTGGAAAATCGCTGGCGGCGGCTACGGAATTCACTGGCCCGACTTGGACGAGGATTTAAGCACAGAAGGATTGCTGCGCGGCGCGCCCGCGCCCAAGGCGTCGGTTCACGCGAAATGAGCCTGACCGCTCAACTGGATGAAAGGCCTCGCCCGCGGTTTTCTTCTACGCTTCTGAAGATGGAGTCAACCAGCCGGGTCCCGGCGCCAACAAGCGTTGCCAATACTAGGAGTAGTTCTCGGCACGCAAGAACTGACGACTGCTCTGGGTAATTGAGAGCGTGATCAACTTCTCCCCAGCCGCGGGTTAGCTAATTGATGCGCGGTAAGATTTCCACGTTGAGCGTCGCGCGGTTGCTCCTGTATGCCGATCGCCTGGGGGCTGAGGCGCAGGTGAAGCTTAAGCAAATCAGAGCCAGTGCCGCCTGACCAGTCCGACGCCCCGCCCTCAGCAACTTTGTTCCCCCAAATACGCGCGCAAAGGTGCCAGGCTTCGCTCGGCTGAACAGCCGGGCGTCTTTGTCCCCACGTGAGCATTGCGTCAGCACGCGGACAGGAGTGTCCGCGCTACACGATCATTGGGGCTGGCTCGGCCTTCCGATCTGGAACGTGAGATGCGAGACAACTGAGGGCGGCCCCACCCTCCGACGCTCCGCCCTCAGCAACTTTGTTCCCCCAAATACGCGCGCAAAGGTGCCAGGCTTCGCTCGGCTAAACAGCCGGGCGTCTTTGTCCCCACGTGAGCATTGCGTCAGCACGCGGACAGGAGTGTCCGCGCTACACGATCATTGGGGCTGGCTCGGCTTTCCGATCTGGAACGTGAGATGCGAACAACTGGGCTGCCCCACCCTTGGGTTTTTCAAAGGTGGGCATCTCAATCTCGGGAAGCGCTGGCCTCGTCCTATTTCAGAAGTGGATGCTGTGTGGTTGTCGAGATTCTCGTTTCCCACCTTTCCGCAAAGGACGCGGAAGGATGGGGCACCCGCCACGACTGAAGTCGTGCCCTTCCCGAAAGCGGCACGAGCGGGGACGCTCGCGCCTACATTGCCGGGCTTGGCTCGACTGGACCGATCGGAGCCGGCTGTCCCCCATTGAGTCTTGCTGACGGCACGCGGACAGGAGTGTCCGCGCCACACGAGACGCGTTGGACAGTCGGCAAAACGGAAGGGGTCCTTGGCGGGCTAGAGAAACACCAGGTCCCTCGACTCCGCTCGGGATGACAGATTTGGGAAGGCACTTCGATATCGCTGGCCTCGTCCTATTTCAGAAGTGGATGTTGTGTGGTTGTCGAGATTCTTGTTTCCCACCTTTCCGCAAAGAACGCGGAAAGATGGGGCACCCGCTTACTTGGCTAGGATGAGATTGGGTCGGCAAGCATTCTGGGAGGCACAAGGTCTCTCGGCTTCGCTCGGGGTGACAGATTCTGCTGGAGGCCGCACGAGCGAGGACGCTCGCGCCTACATGTGCCGAGCTTTGCTCGGTTGGACCGCCGGGGGCGGCTGTCCCCACGTGAGCGTGGTTGGCAAAATCCCATAGGTGTCGACAATGTATATACTTCGGTGTATACTTTGTATATCTTACGGAGCGGGTCTATGGCAGAGGCTCAGATCGTGAAGTGGGGGAACAGTTTGGCGGTGCGGATCCCCAAGCCCGTGGCTGAAGCTGCGGGGGTGCGGGAGGGTGATCCGATCGTGATTGAGGCCGATGAGGGGCACATTAGGGTTCGGCGCAAGCAGCGCGTTCCGACATTAAAGGAGTTGGTCGCGCAGATCAATCCGGAGAACCGTTACGACGAGATTCCGAGCGGGCCGGCGCGAGGGAAAGAATCGGTCGAATGGTAACACGCTATGTTCCGGCAGCTGGGGATATCGTCTGGATTGACTTTGATCCGCAAGCCGGACGCGAGCAGGCCAAACGGCGTCCAGCGCTAGTGGTGACCGACCAGAGTTACAACCGCGCCAGCGGACTGGTGATTGTGTGCCCACTTACCAGCCGACGGAAACCTTATCCGTTTGCTCTGCCCACTGTTGTGGATAAGGTCGAGGGCGCCGTGCTGGTGGATCATCTGAAGAGCATGGATTGGGCGGCGCGCAAGGCGGCATTTCACTCCAAAGCTGATCCTGCGCTGTTGGCCAAGGTGCGGGCGTATCTAGGAGTGCTGTTGGGAGTGCGCTGAGACGCTCTGCCGAGCTCGGCTGGGCAACCGGGTGGCTATCCCCGCGTGATTATCGCGGGCATGGGCACGCGGACAGGAGTGTCCGCGCCACACGATCATTGCCAAAACCTTGTCAAGCCCCCTTTGGGGTCTGATTCTCTGTATCTTGCTGATTGCAATCGTAAAATAAAGTTGGAAAACGTGTCATAGTTACCCTGTCTGATCTGATATTCTATATATTAGATCAGATAACTGTGTGCTAATGAACAGCGGCGTAGCCTTCGGGCTGCGCTTTTTTGTTGGGCACAATCCGAAGGAAATTGCACAGATCCTCAGGATGACAGCGCGGGATCGCGGGGATTAGGAGATTTAAATGACGTTCGCAATTGAAGAAGGGTTTGGGATTTCGATATCTGCGGTGTGTGACGGCGGCGGTTGGGTGGAGAAAATCGCGGCTTCTGGTTGCACGCAGAAGCGCTTGGGGGAGCAGGCGGAGGCGGCATTTCTGAGTAAGGCGACGAGTCTTGGGTTGAGTGTGGCGACGCCCTGGGGTGACAGCGATCGGTACGACTTGATCGTGGATTCGGGGCGGCGTTTGTGGCGGGTGCAGGTGAAGTCGACGCGATACGTGGGGGAGCGGCGGTTTAGCATCACGGCGCGGGGTTGTACGGACGCGTATACGGAACACGAGATCGATTTTCTGGCGGTTTATATTGTGCCTTTGGATTTATGGTACGTGATCCCGGTGAAGGCTTTTGCGCCCAGGAAGTGTCTGCGGTTCTATCCCGAGGAGGAGGCCTCGCTCGGGCAGTATGAGAAGTATCGGGAAGCCTGGTGGCTGATGAAGGGCGAGGAAGCACCGGTCTAGGTGGTTAGCCTGACGAAAGTGGAATCATCGTCGGCCGGTGTGTTCGTCCCATGTGAGTGTGGCGGGTGGCGGCACGCGGACAGGAGTGTCCGCGCCACACGGTCATGGCGGCCAGTTGTGGTGGCTGGTATCATCGCTAGTTTTCACGGCTAGCTTTCACGGAGCAACTATGCGGGGGCTGATTTTCTCGCTCTGTCTTCTCGTGTTCTCAACCACGACTGTGGTGGCGCAGCAGTACGATCTTGTGATCGAAGGCGGACGCGTCATGGATCCCGAAACCGGGTTGGACGCCGTCCGCAACGTCGGCATGCGGGACGGAAAGATTGTGCGCATCTCGCCAGAGGCGTTGAGTGGACGGCGGGTGCTTCATGCCGGAGGGCTGGTGGTTGCTCCCGGCTTCATCGATCTGCACCAGCACGGCCAGGACCTGGAGAGTCAACGCGTCAAAGCACTTGATGGGGTGACGACGGCGCTTGAAATGGAAATCGGTGCGCCCGATGTCGCCGCGTTCTTGAAAGCCAAAGAAGGCCACTCGCTGCTTCACTACGGCACCTCGGCCAGCCATGTGGCGGCGCGGGCGCAGGCGTTTGGGGCGCCGCTGCCGGCTGGCCTTATCGCAACCCATGCCGGCATCCCCGAGATTCTGCCCAAGAGCGGGCCAGCCACCGATCAGCCGGCTACGCCGGAACAAATCGAAGCCATGTTGCAGCGCCTGCGCTCTGAGCTCGACGCCGGTGGCCTGGCGGTTGGGATGGGGATTCAATACACACCCGGAGCCACTCGGCTGGAGGTGATTGACATGTTCCGTCTGGCCGCCGAGCGGAGGGTTCCGGTGTACGCGCATGTACGCAGCGCGGGGCGGGTCGAGCCGGGGTCCAGCATTGAAGCGGTTAGCGAAGTGATTGGAGCGGCCGCCGTCACTGGAGCTTCGCTGCACATCGTGCACATCAGCAGCAGTTGCCTGCGCGACTCGATGGAGTGTCTGGCCATGATCGAAGGAGCGCGGGCGCGCGGCCTCGATGTAACGACTGAGGCGTATCCTTACATCGCGGGCATGACCGCGGTAAACTCGGCAATATTCAATCCCGGCTGGCGGGAAAAACTGGGCATCAGCTACGGCGAACTCGTGCTACCGGATACGGGCGAGCACCTCACCAGGGAGCGTTTCGACGAGCTGCATGGTTCCAGCACGACGCATTGGGTGCTGATTTTCGCCAACACGCAGGAAGTGGTGGACAAAGTAATCCCTCACCCTTTGGTGATGATTGCCAGCGATGGCGCCGAAGGCCATCCGCGCAATGCCGGAACTTACTCGCGCGTGCTGGCCCAGTACGTCCGCGAAAAGGGCACGATCACGCTGATGGATGCATTGCGAAAGATGAGTCTGATGCCGGCTGAAATGCTGGAGCGGTCGACACCCGCGGCACGGCAAAAAGGCCGATTGCAGGAGGGAGCCGACGCCGACGTTGTGGTGTTCAATGCCAGCGCGATCAGCGACCGCGCCACCTTCGAAAAACCCATGGAGCCGAGTGTCGGGGTGCGCTATTTGCTGGTAGGAGGAACCGTGGTCGTTGACGAAGGTAAGATTGTGCCGGATGTGTTCCCTGGGCGCGCGCTGTTGGGACCGGGAAAGATCGATTCCGGCAAGAGTTCCATGACAAGTGCACGGTTCGTATCAAGTGTGGACCCCGAAAGATTGCTGAGCTAGACTTTTACCACCGCTTCACGGAAGATTCATGAGAATCCTCTGAAGGAGGAAGTTCCAATGCTCCGCAAATCCGTGGCTCTGATTGTATTCGTCGCCGGTTTCTTTTCTCCACTTCGTTCGCAGACTCAGCCCGTGGACTCGGAAGGCCATCAGTGGTGGCAGCACGCCGTGTTTTACGAGATCTACCCGCGGAGTTTCATGGACAGTAATAACGACGGCATTGGCGATTTGAATGGCATCGCGTCCAAACTTGATTACCTGAAGAGTCTGGGCGTCGATGCTATCTGGATCACGCCGTGCTATCCCTCTCCCCAGGTGGATTTCGGGTACGACGTATCGGACTACGAGAATATCGATCCCATGTATGGGACGCTCGCGGACTTTGATCGGATGGAACAAGGGGCGAAGAAACGCGGTATTCGCGTCATCATGGATTTCGTGATGAATCACTCCTCGGATCAGCACGCGTGGTTCATCGATTCTCGATCTTCGCGCACCTCGGCGAAACGGGACTGGTACATGTGGCATGACGGCAAAGGATCGGGAGAGCCGAACAATTGGGTCTCAACCTTCGGTGGATCGGCCTGGACAATGGATTTTAAAACCGGGCAATATTACTACCACTATTTCTATCCACAGCAGCCCGACCTGAACTGGCGCAATCCCGCGGTGCACGATGCCATGTTCGATGTGACCCGCTGGTGGTACAAACGCGGCGTGGCCGGCTTCCGGCTTGATGCTGTGGATACCTTGTTCGAAGACCCCGCGCTGCGCGATAACCCCGTCCTCCCGGGCTTGAACAAATACGGCGATCTCCGCGAGGAAGACCTTTACAACACGAAACTCCCGGAGGTGCACGTCGTTCTAAAGGATCTGCGAAAAGTGGCCGACGAAAACAATGCCGTACTCATCGGCGAAACCTGGACGAAAGACGTTAGCGAGCTGAAGCAATATTACGGCGACCACAGCGACGAACTGCAGATGCCGATGGACTTCATGTTCACCAAGGTCGACAAACTGTCGCCGCCGGAGTTCCGCCGGCAAATTGCCGCGGTCGACTCAGCCGGGGGCTGGCCGGTCTTCGTGCTCAGCAATCACGACATTGTGCGTTCTTACGTGCGTTATGGCGATGGGCAGAACAACCAGGCTATCGCCAAGTTGATGGCGTCGCTTTACTTGACTCTGCGTGGCACAGCCATCATGTACTACGGCGAAGAGATCGGAATGCAAAATACCGATCCGGTGCGGAAGGAGGACGTGAAGGACCCGATCGGGCGCGTGGGCTGGCCGCAGGAGAAAGGACGCGATGGCGAGCGTACTCCCATGCAGTGGGACAACAGCCCCAACGCCGGCTTCACGCGCGGAACGCCGTGGTTGCCGGTTCCGCTTAGCTACAAGACGGTCAACGTCGCTGACGAACTCAAAAATCCTTCTTCGGTTCTTCAGGTCTATCGCAACCTGCTGGCGCTGCGGCATGAGAATCGAGCTCTGCTGGACGGCGACTACGTGGCTCTCAACGAGAACGACGCTAACGTGCTGTCCTATCTGAGGCGCTATAAGAGTGAGGCTGTGCTGGTCGTGCTGAACATGTCTTCACAGCCGCAGGAGGTCAGCTTCGATCTGGCGCCCCAGGGCTTTCCGGTAAAGACTGCGCGTACTCTGTTTACCACCATGGGCGCGGGAGCGAAAGCAGGCTCACTTTCGCATTTGTCGTTGGAACCATTTTCGGTTTACATTGCTGCAGTTTCGAAATGACCGAATGTAGCGTCCATAACCTGTGCATTTGCAATGCCGCGAAGAAAACCAAACGAGCTTTGACTTCAGGCGTATGCTGGAATCATGCCTTATCTCGCGGAACATCTCTCCAGCCTTCGTCACGAAATCACTGATCTGCGTAATATGAATGTTTTGTATTCGCAACAGAGCCAGCACAGTCCGACCGAGCGAACAGCTTCGGATTCACGTGAAAACCGTCTGGTGCAGATCAAGCAGGAATTGTCGAAGATGCTCAACCGCCCGGACGATACTGCTGTCTGGTGGGGGAAATCTCGCAAGCCCAACCACGTCGCTTAGCTCGATTGTCGAACTACCGGGTAGGCGCGAGGCCTCGCTTCAGGGGTGCGTCATTGATTCGGCGCCCCATTGATTCCTAGACAGCTGACGCCATCGTGTATCATTACGTGGCTTTGTACCCCGCATACACAATTGTGCGCGGAGTCTTATTCTGCGTCGCCGTTACGTTCTGGGTTCTCTACTTCCACGAGGTTTTGTTCAGATCCAGAAGGATTCAGACGCCGTGGCTAAAAAGGGGGTTAGCCGACCTGGCGCTCTTACTCTTCATCGCGCTGGTATCGTCCTTGGTCTTGCTCCTCCTAAGTGGTATTCAGTTTATGCATCATCGCTAGCGGTGATTCTCCGAGCAGGTTTGATCAGCGAGGGGGCAATTCCTCAGGCAAGCTGCGAAATCAGTGTTCGGGACCGCGCGCAGTGGTGGCGCGGTCCCGGCTGGTTTACGCTGCGGCTTTACTCGTGGATTTGTTCGCTCCCGCTTCGCGGGCGATATCGAGAACGATCCGGCCATTCACCTTTCCCTGCTTGAGCCGGTCGAATATGGCATTGATCGATCCCAGTGGCTGCTGTTCGATGGTCGCCTTCACTTTACCGTCAGCGGCGAACTGCAGTGCCTCTTCGAGGTCTTTGCGGGTGCCTACGATGGAACCGCGCACGGTCTGGCCGTTCAGCACCAGATCGAAAATGGAGACGGGAAATTCACCCGGTGGCAAGCCATTCAGAACACAGGTTCCGCCGCGGCGGAGCATGCCAATTGCTTGTTTGAAGGCGGGCAGCGACACTGCCGTTACCAGCACGCCGTGCGCCCCTCCGATCTTTTTCTGAATTGCCTGGACCGGATCTTCGAGCTTTGCATCGACGGTAATTTCAGCGCCGAGGCTGCGGGCCAGCTGCATTTTTTCGGGTCCGATGTCGATGGCAGCGACGTGCAGTCCCATTGCTTTTGCGTATTGGACAGCAACGTGACCGAGTCCGCCGATACCCGAGATGACGACCCACTCTCCTGGGCGAGCTTGGGTTTGCTTCAGGCCTTTGTATGTGGTGACGCCGGCGCAGAGAATTGGGGCGGCGTCGACAAAGGATAGTTTGTCGGGAATCCGGCCCAGGTAGTCCGCCTGGCCCAAAGCGTACTGGGCGAAGCTGCCGTTCACGGAATAGCCTGACATTTCCTGTGCGGGGCACAACGTCTCCCAACCGGTCAGGCAGAATTCGCAATATCCGCACGCACTGTGGAGCCATGCGATGCCGACCCGATCGCCTTCTTTCAAATGTTTTACGCCGGGGCCCAGGGCTGCGACGAAACCCGCACCCTCGTGACCGGGGATGAAAGGCAAGGTCGGCTTGACCGGCCAATCGCCCTCCGCCGCATGCAGGTCGGTGTGACAGACGCCGCTGGCGGCGACTTCGACCAGTACCTGTCCCGGCCCCGGAGTCGGAACGACCACTTCCTTAATCTTTAGCGGTTCGCCAAACTTCTCGACGAATGCTGCTTTCATTGTTTTTGGCATGAAATCTCTCCTGGGAGCCCGCTTCATTCGACCGCGTTGCAGTCTGCAAAGGCCCCTCAATCAATGAGCGTCATGATCGAGGATTTCAGCTTTGCCGTATGTGATGCCGCGCACAGGCATATGTGAGAGGCCGCACATGGTTTTTGAGGAGCTTCCCGCGTGTCAGCACAGGCGGAGACGAGCTGTGCGGAGGCTCAGTTGCATGTACCAATGTACCATGGTAATATCATAAACATGACTCGTGATCACGCGGCAACCTCATTTGTCGAAGTCGAGCGTGTGCAAACCGGCGTACGGCTCGAAAAGCGGATGTTGAAAGTGTTGAAGGCGGTCGCCGAACTGAAAGACATGTCACTCGGCGATCTGTTGGAGGGAGTTGTGCTCCACGCCTTCGAGGGGAAAGCGCCATTTTCTTCAGAGACTCTCAAGGAGATCGAACAATTCAAGAAGATTTACGGCATGACCTTGAAGGCATCCGATAGTCACCAACTAAAGGAGAGAAAGCGATGAAGACAGCCTTGCTGATTGTCTTTGCAGTGGGAGTGCTGGCGGTGCTGGCATTCCTTTATCACCGTCACTCCCGCGCTGCGTCCACCGGCCCGGTGGTGCATGTCCGTAACCAGTTTGAGTTCACGGTTCACGCCCCTTACCCGGTGGTGGCTCCGTTGTTTGGGCCAGAGGGGGAACGTGCGTGGGCAAACGACCACTGGGATCCGCACTTTCTGTATCCGCAACCCGCGCTGGATACCCAAGGCGCTGTGTTCACCATCCACCGCGGCCACCATCACGCTTACTGGGTCAACACGTCCTTTGATATGGACGCGCGGCACTTTCAGTACGTTTACTTCATTCCGGAGGCATTGGTCACGCTCATCGATGTCCGTTTTTCAGAGCTTGATCCGACAAACACGAAGGTGAATGTTGCGTACGAGCGAACTGCTTTGAATCCTGAAGCCAACGAACACGTGAAGGATTTGGGCAACTCGGATCGCGAGAACGGGAAAGAATGGGGCACGGCGATTAACGACTACCTGGCCAAGCAGAAGGCATCGGGTTACTGAAGAAGACTGGGGAACAGGTCATGAAGTAAAGTCGAACCACGGTGGATAAAACCGAGGTGGATAAAACCGAGTCCATCTCCTGTACGCCCGAAGGACCTTGATACGAATCACAGAAGTAGTTAGCTCTGAGAGCAAGGATGAAGTTAGCGGGAGGCATCGGCATTTGAGCCTTGGCGGCCCTTGCCGCCTCAAGGCCGAGTGACCAGCGTTGAGGCGGCGAGGCGCGGAGACTACTTCGTTACGGCGTGGTTACCGCTTTGAAACCATGGTTCGAATTATCGGCGGGCGAGTAGCGTCCGACGATGACGAGAGTATCATTGATGCCGTCTGCGCGAGTACCACTGGCGCCGTCGGCGTGGGGGTGGTCAAGCGTATAGAACTTGCCGCCGTGAAGCAGTGCACCGTGCTGAGCACCAGCCGAGTCGGCAAAGGTGTAAACGAGGTCACCCTTATTGTTGATGCCGTGAATGATGGACGTTGTCGCGCTCTTGACATTGACCTTCTTGAGTTTCTTCGTCGTCGTGTTGTAGGTGTAGGCATCAAACGCTCCGCTTGAGTTCAGCGCTTGGATGGTGACCAGGCCCGCATTGTTGATTCCCCATGCCGCAGTGGAAGTCGCACCTTTCACGTCAATAGTTTGATACTTGGTGCCGGTCTTTATGAAGCCATGCTGGACGGCGGCGGAATCAAAGTACAGCCCCACGACAACGCCCTTGTCGTTAATACCGGAGGCTTCCGTACCCTGTTTTCCCTTCGGTGCGGCAATGGTGGTGAACTTTCCCTTGGCCCAGGTGAAAGCAATGGGGAAGCCAGTGGCGTTCGTGCACCAACCGGCGAGTACCCCCGCTTTATTGATGCCATAGAACGAGATGCCGCTGCTACACTTTTTGTTGTCGATAGTGGTTAACTTCTTGCCGGCAAGGACCATACCGTGCTGAACGCCAGCAGAGTCGAGGTAGTCTCCGGCGATGGCGCCAGCGTTGTTCACGCCGTAAGTATCCGTCTCCATTGCGGTTTTATTCGCTTTGGGGTCGCTGTACTTGAAGGTTAGTGGCGGTGCGGCTGCGATACCTACGGCAACAAACGTTAGAATTAGCAATACACCAAGCATGGACCTTTTCACTGTTTTCTCCTCCTAGAGAAAGTTGTTGTGACTCTTCCCTGCGTCTAGCAGCAAACCAAGGCAGGAAAACGCGAACGGCATGTTTCCACGTCAAGGAATTGAGCTTCGCATGCGTCCAGATCTGCATACGTGCTACCAGGAACATCAAACACATGACACTACAATCGTAGAGAAGCCCGCTCAACATTTTGAGTCCGAGCACCGCTACAACTTGCGCGAAGAACCTTGCTACCCCGCGACCGTGGCGGAAAGTCGCAAAGCGGTTGAGGCCGCTAATTATCGTCCCCGTAACCGTGGCGGTCAAGATGAAAGCTTTTGCACTCCTAAAATTGCCTCCACGGCGCTCTCTTCGTCCTCCAGTCGCTAACTCTTGAGGAGCGGTAGCCGCAAATCCAGTCCCGTCATCTCTTTCGGTTGGTCGATTTCCAGCATGGCTAAGATCGTCGGCGAAATATCGCGTAGTGAGCCTCCGGGCTTCAGGGTGAACTGTTTGCTGTTTTCTGAAATTACGATGAAGGGTACGGGGTTCGTGGTGTGCGCGGTATGCGGGCCACCGGTTGCGGGGTCGATCAGCATTTCGGCGTTCCCGTGGTCCGCGGTGATGAGCATTGAGCCGCCCTTCGCGCGGACGGCAGGCTCGATGCGTCCGAGGCAGGCGTCCACGGTTTCTACGGCTTTCACCGTAGGTTCGATCTTTCCGGAATGCCCAACCATATCGGCGTTGGCGAAGTTCACGATAATCACGTCAAAGGTACCGTCGTCCACCGCCTTCACCACGGCATCGGCGATACCGGCGGCGCTCATCTCTGGCTTCAGATCGTAGGTGGCGACCTTAGGCGAGGGCACCAGCAGGCGGTCCTCGCCGGGAAACGGTTGTTCCACGCCTCCATTAAAGAAGTAGGTCACGTGGGCATATTTTTCGGTCTCGGCCACGCGCAGGTTGCGGAGATTCATCTGCCCCATCACATTGGCGAGGATGTTGTTCATCGACTCCGGCGGGATGACTACGGGCAGGCTGAACTGTTTGTCATACCGGGTCATACAAACGTAGTGCAGATTCTTGGGGACGCGGTCGCGGGGAATGGTGGCGTCGAGATCGTCGGCTCCTGGGAGATCGCGGCCAGCTTTTTCGTTGAGTCCGCTGTTCCGGGTGAGCGCGCGAGTAATCTGGCGGACCCGGTCGGCACGAAAATTAAAACAGATGCAGGAATCCTCGTCGCGAATGGTTGCGAGTGGCTCTCCTTTCTTATCGACACAGACGAAGGGGACAATGAACTCGTCCGTGACGCCTTTGTTGTAGGAGTCTTTGACGCCCTGCACCGGGTCCACATACTTCGCCGCTTCGCCATTGCCGAAGACCATGGCATTGAAGGCCTTGGCAAGGCGATCCCAGCGCCGGTCGCGATCCATGGCGTAGTAACGGCCGTTCACGGTCGCGATCTTGCCGGTATTGTATTCACGCATCTTCTGCTGAAGATGTTCGAGGTAGCCGGCTCCGTTAGTGGGCAGAGTGTCGCGGCCATCCATGAACGCGTGTACGTAGACGCGATCAACACCATTCTGTCTGGCCATGCGGAGCAGCGCGTAAAGATGAGTCTGGTAGGAGTGCACACCGCCGTCGGAGAGCAAGCCGAACAGGTGAAGACGGCGGCCGCCGGTGCGGGCGTTCTTCATGGCCGCGAGCAGGACCGGGTGGGCGAAGAACTCGTCATTCTGGATCATCAACTCGATGCGCGTGCTGTCCATGTGCACAATGCGCCCGGCGCCGATGTTGAGGTGGCCGACTTCGCTGTTGCCCATTTGACCGTCGGGCAATCCGACGTAGGGGCCGCTGGTGTGAATCAAGGTGTTGGGATACTCGCGGAGAAGGCGGTCGTAGGTTGGCTTGCGGGCGAGGGCAATGGCGTTAGCTTTGGTCTCGGCTCGGTAACCCCAGCCGTCGAGGATGATAAGAACGAGTGGTTTGGGACGCATTAGCTGCTGGCTCCTGGCTTCTAGCTAACTAAACGCGAAAGGTTGCCACGGATCAACACCGATCCGGCTGGTTTCTCACCGGGCCTTTCCAGACTGAAGAGCATGTCAATACTAATTCTTTTGCTGGGACTGCGGGGTTGCTGGTGTGCTTTTCTGTTTTTCCTGATCTTCTTTTACGATCTTCTCGGCCTGTTTCATCATGGCGTCCATTTGCTTCTGCATTCGTGCGTAGGAGGCCTGCATCGCCTCGGAGGTTAAGGCGGGCATCTCCCGCATCATCTTTTGGCCGGTCGGGGATGCGTAGAAGGTGCTCATGGCATCAATGTCAGTCTTTGAAAAGTGCCTCTGGTAGATCGGTATCATGTCGTCGAGAATGACGTCCATGGGCATGTCCTTCATGGTTTCTTGCATGAGTTGGTCGGCGTGTGCAATTCGCTCCGCGGAAGTCTGCGGATAGCGCTTTTTCAGAGTCTCGTGGATCATGGCGCTCTGTTGCTTGATCATGGCGTCCATCACCTGACGCATTTGCTGATGAATCTGCATGACCTCGAACAAGTGCTGGATGTCTTCTTTTGAAGCGGGGGCATCGCCGGTGAGAGGTGCGGACTGTTGCGCGAAGGCCGCGGAGGCTGCGAAAAGAATAACTGCGAGGGAAAGAAAAGGATGCTTCATCAGGCTTCTCCCAAAACAAACTACCAGATCAACTCGACAGGGTAACGCTCAAATACTGGGTCCGCACTGATGAGCGGAAGTTTCTCCTCGAGGCGGTGCGCGATAAGTACCCGGTCGAACGGATCGCGGTGGTGCACTCCCAGCGATTCGATCCTCAGGATATGATCCAGCTTGATCGGCAAAACCTCGATCCGGTTCTCGCTGCCTTCTTGACCAGGTAGCGGCCTGAAGGCTGAGGCAAAGGAAGTTTGCCCGCATGCGCTTTGATTCATATCTCCCAAACACTGGCCGCGCTCAACCAGAGGTCGTTGGCTGAGCCGAGGATTCGTTTCTTGGGTCTTCTGCCTAATGGCACCAGCTTCGCCACCGGCTTGCCAGCCTTGGCGATAATGACCTCCTCGCCCATGGCGATGCGTTCGAGCAGGCGCGACAGGTGGGTCTTAGCCTCGTGGATATTGACTTCCATGAGGCCATTATAGCTAAGTCATGTACTAAGTTAAGGAGGAGGCGCGAGCCGGAAGCGGGGCGAGATTCGCCCCGCTGGATTGCACAACGAGTTCCCTTTCAAGAATACTCTCGTCCCTACTTTCGTGGAGCTCGCACACGCTCCGCTTCGGCCGTGGTTGCGAACCCCGGATCGATCACCATGTCGCGAATCGTGTTCCCTGAATTGGAGACAATTAGCTGCAGATGCACAAGCGGGTTGTCACCGTTCGAAACGGTCATGGTTCCGGTGCAGTCCGGGTTCACCGCGTACGTGCCCTTATTGCGGGCCCAACCCGGCGCGACATTGCCGTTTGCGGCAACCGCGTCGAGTTGCGTGAGGTGTCCGTTGCCATCAAAGGTCGTCTTGGCAAGACCATCAATTAATAGCGGAGCAGCTCCGCCGCCCTGCGGGAAAATTTGTCCGTGGATGGTAAAGGCGTATGAACCGCGGATGGTGGAGTTGCTACAACTACTGGCATGGGCCGTCAAACTTGACGACGCAGCCAGAACTAGAATCAAGAGAAACGGCGAAATACGTCTTTTCATGGTGCCTCCAGCTTGGGAGGCGCGTTGGCCTCACCCCAAGTGTGCGTGTATCTTGCAGCCTTACCTTTGCCGACACAATGGAGGGCGTCTGTAGATTGCCTGTAGGACGGTTGAGCGAAATCGCCTGCCAAGCCGTAGAATGGGCCAACGGGGCGGGCCTGGATGGTTTCAGAAAGAGTTCAGTTCGGACATTTCGTTTTGGATATAAGCCGGTATGAGCTGACTCGCGCCGGAAAACCGGTGCATCTGGAACGCATCCCCATGGATCTGCTGATTCTTCTGGTCCGGGAAAATGGAAGGCTGGTCGGACGTGAGGAGATCATCGAGCGCCTGTGGGGGAAAGACCTCTTCTTCGACACCGATAACAGCATCAACACCGCCATCCGAAAAATTCGCCGCGCGCTCGGAGAAGATCCCGCGAACCCGCAATACATCGAGACCGTCTTGGGCAAAGGGTATCGCTTCAGGGGCCGGACAGAAGTTGCGACGGTCGAGCCCGCGCCGATAGAGGCGGAACGGTCTCGCATCATGCTCGCCGTTCTCCCTTTTGAAAACCTGAGCGGCGATCCCGCGCAGGAATACTTCAGCGATGGTTTGACCGAGGAAACCATCATGCGCTTGGGGCAGTTGTCTCCGCGGCGCATGGGCGTAATCGCACGTACGTCGTCCATGGCATACAAGCGGACGGACAAGACGGTGGGGCGAATCGGCCAGGAACTCGGCGTCGAGTACGTGCTCGAGGGCAGCGTGCGGCGTGATGGCGACCACGTTCGCATCACAGCGCAGCTCATTCGAGTGAAAGACCAGATCCACTTATGGGCGGAAAACTACGATCGCCGGCTGCCAGGGATTCTGGACATCCAAGGGGAAATCGGGGCAGCGATTGCGGCGCAGGTGACCCTGACCTCGGAGGAAGACGAGCACAGGCTCGCATGGGGCGGCCAGCGGGACCCGGAGGCGCACGATCACTATCTGCGCGGGCGTTATCACTATGCGAGAAGCAATCTGCACGATCTGCAAAAAGCCATTGGATATTTTCGGCAGGCAACGGAACGTGATCCCTCGTATGCGTTAGCCTACTCGGGCCTGGCCGATGCGCTCATGATACTTCCCATCTCCGGCGACGTTTCTCCGCAAGAGGCGTTCCCGCCGGCAAAGGCTGCCATCGCTCGGGCGCTTCAATTGGAGCCCGATTCAGCGGAAGCCCACACTTCCGACGCAACCACCAAGTTCTGGTTTGATTGGGACTTCGAGGGAGCGGAGGCAGCGGCACGACGAGCCATCACGCTGAACGAAAACTATTCGCTCGCTCATCTTTACCTCGCTCACGTGCTTTCGAATGTCGGACGACACGACGAGGCATTGTCTGCCATTCAACAAGCGCTCGTGCTCGATCCATTTTCATTGATTGCCGGCGCCATGCGCGGGCAATTTTTATATCACGCGGGGAGAGATTCGGAATCGGTTGAGCAACTCAAGGCAACCTTGGAGATGGAGTCACGATTCTGGGTTGGACAAATCTGTTTGGCGAAGACTTACGAGAAGCTTGGGATGTATTCCGAGGCCCTTGTGGCCTGCGACCACGCCTGGGAGTTCTCTCGGGGGAACTCGGAGGCCCTGTCCTTGGCCGGATACGTGCATGCAGTTTCGGGGGACCGGGCAAGTGCTGAGGTCAAAATTCAAGAGATGCTGCAGCGGAAGGAAGAACGCTACGTACATCCCTACAATCTTGCGTTAGTTTTCGCTGGGCTCCGCGATACGGAAATGGCGCTACGTTGGCTCCATCAGGCATTCGAAGAACGCGACGTGCACGTGCCGTTCCTGCTGGATCATAAATGGGACGGAATGCGATCGAATGCGCAGTTCCAGGACCTCTTGTCACGCGTAGGATTCACCCGGCTCCTAAAGAAGTGTTCCTAGTCGGGCAATCGAAGGGGTGTTTTACCTGAGTCCGAGCGCCAGGACGACCTTCTATCCTTTGTAATTCAGCGCTTTCAGGCCCAGAAATCTGCGCGGCCTCGCCCAGTTCTTCTTCGATCCGCAGCAGCTGGTTGTACTTGGCGATGCGATCGGTGCGGCAGGCGGACCCGGTCTTGATCTGGCCCGCGCCGGTCGCAACCGCCAGGTCGGCAATGAACGCGTCTTCGGTTTCGCCGGAGCGGTGCGAGATGACGGAGGTGTAGCCGTTGCGCCGGCGCCAGATCGATGGCGTCCAGCGTCTCGCTGACGGTGCCGATCTGGTTCAGCTTGATGAGAATCGAATTGGCAATTCCCTTCTCGATGCCTTCGCTCGAGAATCTGGATGTTGGTGACAAAAATATCGTCGCCGACGAGCTGGATCTTGCCGCCCAGCTCCTTGGTCAGGTTCTGCCAACCGTCCCAGTCATTCTTCGGCAAGCCGTCTTCGAGCGAGACGATGGGATAGTCCTTCACCCACTTCGACCAGTAGCGCACCATGTCATCGGAGGTCTTGCTCCGACTTGTCCGACTTCTTGAAAACGTATTTGCCGTCTCTGGAAAACTCGCTGGCGGCCGGATCGAGCGCGATGGCGATCTCTTCGCCGGGCTTGTAGCCGGCCTGCTGAATCGCTTCCAGCACGACCTCAATGGCTTCGACGTTGGATTTCACCGAAGGCGCGAATCCGCCTTCGTCGCCGACCGCGGTGTTGTAGCCGCGCTTCTTGAGCACGCCCTTGAGAGTATGAAAGACTTCGACGCCCCAGCGCAGCGCTTCGGCAAACGTTTCGGCGCCGACGGGCATGACCATGAATTCCTGGAAGTCCACGTTGTTGTCGGCGTGCGCGCCGCCGTTGAGGATGTTCATCATGGGCACGGGCAGCGTATTGGCGCCCGCACCGCCGAGGTATCGATATAAGGGCAAGCCAAAGGCGGTTGCCGATGCGCGAGCCGCCGCCATGGAAACGGCAGAGAATCGCGTTCGCACCGAGGCGCCCTTTATTCTCGGTGCCGTCGAGCTCAATCATCTTTTGATCGAGCGCGCGCTGGTCGGAGGCATCGAAATTGGCGAGCGCGTCGGCAATCTCGCTATTCACATTTTCCACCGCCTTGAGAACGCCTTTGCCGAGGAATCGCTGGTTGTCACCGTCGCGCAATTCGACGGCTTCGTGCTCGCCGGTGGAGGCGCCACTGGGAACGATCGCCCGTCCCTTGGTTCCGTCGGCCAGTGTGACTTCGGCCTCGACCGTTGGATTTCCTCGTGAATCGAGCACTTCACGGGCATGGATATCGGCAATATTCATTACGGGCATGATCGCATCCTTTGCTGGTTCAATAAGACACGCGATTATAAATCACCGGCGCGGTGGGGCTCTGTGACTCGCGAACCAGCTGCCGGTCTGCGCTCACTTTGCAAAAGCCCCTTCCATCCGGGAACCTCTGCTTAATAATGAGTTCCAGCCGGCACACCTTTGTGTACCTTTGTGTCCCTTGTGGTTTTAGCTTTTTCACTTCATCAACCACGAAGGACACGAAGGGGCACAAAGGACGCAATCTTTAGGGTCTGTGCACTTGCTTGCGTTGACATAATGAGGGGATCCTCTCGGCATGAGCGCGTGCAGGCGCGCTCGCACCTGACTAAAATCCCAGTGCCTCCTGTGGTTCGTTTGTCGCTTCCGCTCTTGTTCTGCTCCAGCAGGTACCTTAGAGTCGATTGAAGATGCAGAATTGCACGGAAACGTTGGGAATCGGGTCGCGTGCGCCGGATTTTTCGCTTGCGGCAGCAAACCGGAAGGAATCTTTTTCGCTTTCGACTCTGCGGGCACATGGGCCCGTAATTTTGGAATTTCTGCGTGGCACCTGGTGACCGAACTGCGTAAAGCGTATGGCCCAGTTTGAGCCAATGAAACGTGAACTCGAACAGGCTGGGGCGCAAGTGGTCTTTGTCGCTGCAGAGAAACGTGACGGCATCTTCAAGCCGGCGAAGTCTCTGGCGAAGCATCCGGTGTCGTTTCCGTTTCTGCTGGATGAAGGCCGCACGGTGACCAAGGCGTACGGCCTTTATCACCGACTGGCAAAAGACGCATTCAATATCTCGCATCCGGCCACGCTGGTCATCGATGGTGGCGGCACGGTGCGGTACATCTATCGGGGCGAGAGCCAGACCGATCGAGCGCCGATGGAGTTAGTTATGGAGGCGGTCCGGAAATTGGCGGCTTCCGGTTGACTTGTAGACGGAAAAAACAAACAGGCGGGTGCACGAACAAATTTGCGACCCATTCAGGAGGCGAAATGAAGAAACTTGCATTGCTTAGCGTAGTGCTGCTGGCTATGGCTGCAGTGGCACAAAACAACATCTCACTGCCCGCGGGCACAATGCTGAGGGTAAAACTGCTGCAAACCCTCACAACCTCCAGCAAGAGCGGAGACAATTTTTCAGGCAGAGTCACGGACCCTGTAATGATTGACGGAAAAGCAGTGGTTCCGGTCGGCGCCACCGTGCAAGGGCGGGTCATCAATGCCAATGAACCACGTCGGGTTTCGGGCAAGCCCACCATCACCATCTTCCCTGACACTCTGATAATGCCAAACGGTGACTTCTTCACGCTCAATGCCACCTTGCAGAACACCGATCTTTACAACGGTACGAGCGTCAATAACGAAGGCCAGTTCAAGGGCAAAGGGTACGACAACAAAGATCTGATCGAGATGGGGGCGGGCACCGGTGGCGGCATGCTCGTAGGAGGGCTAATCGGCGGAGGCAAAGGCGTTCTGATTGGCGGAGCGGTCGGTGCTTCCGCGACCGTGACTCATTGGTTGATCAAGAAGAACTCGGCCACGCTTCCTGCGGGCACTGAGTTAACCATGGAACTGAGCCGTCCGCTGGCCATGACTGCCATGCCCAGTACTGCAGGAAATTAAATCTCGGTTGTCAGTCTTCGGTTCCCGGTTGGCCGGAAGCTTTTGCTTCCGGCTTTTCTTCTGATGGCGTCTCACAAGTCTTCAGAAAATGCGCCAGTTTGGCTTGGTCTTCCTGAGACATGTCCAGAAACTTGATACCATTGCCGAATTGCGGATGGTGGGTTACGACAACCCCTTTCGTCGCCAAACGTGCCTCTTCGACCCAGAGAACAAGATCCAAATTGCTCCCCACTGGCAGCGTGAAGCTCATCTCCACGTAGCATCCGCTAAGGCTAAGATCGGCGGTCTCAGCATGGCTGGCGACGGCTGCGCCCTCCGGTTTGAACTCAAACGCAATAGTGGCCTTGGTGCGAGGATATTTCCTTCGCTCCTTCTGCGGTGTGTCCTGAGGCTGCTCGGTCATGGCGGCTCTCCTTTCCAAACCACGAGGCCTCTAAATGCAATGGTGCCCCTTGTTGAGCGGAAAGAAAAGACCCATTGACAATAAACTGGGGCCTCGATGTTTATTCTCTTTGCTCTCGATTCCGATTGTGCAGGCAATCTTCAGGGGGATGGTAAATGATAGGATCTACAACGCTAACGCCATCAGGTCTTCCTCACTCAGAAGGCGTAGCTCAATCCATCCCTCAAGGGGGAGCGTGTCGACCGGCAGACGGTTTTGCCACAGACTGAACCGCAGGCGCAGCAGAACCGCGACTGGGGTGGTTCCTTTTCCATTAGCGGTGACGGCGGAAGCCACGGGCTTAGCCAGCAGCCATGCTAGCGGCAGTTTCAACTCGAAGTTTCGCAGCAAGGCTATCTTTAGCTCCTCCGAGGTGCGCTCGGACTTCGCCAGGGGTCCGTCCTCGTCGGGCGAACTCACTTGCCACGATGAGATTTTCCCCGCTTCGACTCGCACATCCACTCGCAACGCGCGTCGGGGCCGTTGCGCGTCCGCTGCCCAGGATTCAAGGTTGACCACCAAGTCAAAGTCCATTTCGGGGGGCTTGCCCACAAAATCCAGGCGTCCATAAACGTTAGCCTCGTCGATTCCCGCATATACGGAGTCAACCAGAAACTGCTTGCCGTGCATGGCGCCGGCGCGGTGATCGGCGGTGTAGATTGCGGCGCCCATCCACTCGAAGTAGCGCACCATGTCGCCAAGGATGCGGGGATGGATGTAGTGAGTCTGAGGAGTGAACTCAGGCCTAGTCTCGCCACCGCTAATCGGCTGGGCAAGATAGTCGGGCGGGGTTGCGCTCAGCGCCTGATACACGTTCGAAAGATGCTTGCGGTAGAGTTCATCGAATTCACGATCGTTGGCCGAATGATGCTCCGGGCCGTACCACCAATTCCAGTCACTGCCTTCGGCGATGAGCAGTTCTTCGAAGGCCAGTTGGCGTTGCGCTTCGCTTGCGCGAGGTGCCCCTGCAGCATAGAAGTTGCGAGCGTGGTAAAGATAGTCCCACGAGCGATTATCCTCGGGAGCGCCGATCCACACGTTGAAGTTGGCATTGATCCAGGAGCCGGGAACCAGGGAAGTGAGCTTGCCGAAATCGCGGTGACGGGCAATCGCCTCGGATACCGACACCGCCTCGACCCCCGGTTCGTGCTGCAGGGCGTCGTAGAAACGGCGCAGGAATTCGCGGCCGGACCGGGGGTAATATTCCCAGGCATTTTCGCCATCCAGGATGACTGATACGACAGCGTCTCGTCCTTGATTGAGAACGGGTTGGGCAGCTTGCTTAATGTTGTGGATGAGATGACGGGCGGCCTCCGGCGCTGGCATTCCGGAGTAAACGAATCCGATCAGATCGGAGATGGTGTGGTCGCGAAAGATCAGGTGCATCTCTGTCGAACCGCTTTCGAAACGATGGATGTTGTAAAGCTTTTCGGCGTTTTGCGGAGAAAGACGACCGTCGCCACCGCGCGAGAAGTTGATTCCCAAGCTTCGCCCCAGAACGCCTTCGTCTGTGGCCATCCACTTCACACCCAGGCTCTGTGCGATGGCAAAAACCTCTTCTGACACGCTGCCCTCGGAAGGCCACACTCCGACGGGACGAACGCCGAACACTTCCTGATGCAGGTCCAACCCACGCAGCAACTGTTCACGGGCGTCTTCCGGGTGGCGAAAACGGTTCTGCGGCAGGGGCAGCCCAGGCGTAGAAATACGCACCAGCGTTCGTGTCGCAGACCAGCGGCAGGATGGGATGATAGAAAGGCGAAGTCGAAATTTCGATTCGCCCCTGCTGCGCGGCAGCAGCATGCGCCGGCAGCACTCGGCCCAGTAAGCCTCGCTGGCGGGCGATCACCAATGCCTGATCCTCGGGCGAGAAGCCGTGACCCTTCTTGATGAGTGCGGCGATATCCGGGTCTTCCAGGAAGAACTCGTCGAACCATGCGATCTGCGAGAGCACCTGCAGATCGGTGAAGTCCTGCGGATGAAAATATTTTTCGGCCCTTTCGGCGGAATCGCCCGCGCCGCGAAATCGCTCCCACAGCTCATGGTAGCGCGGATAGCGGCCGATCATGTTCACCGGATTGGCCTGAAACAGATATTGCAGGGCGAAACGGCGTTCGGCGGCGGTCAGGTCTTTCGCCGGCGTGGCCGCAATTTTCAGGAACGGATCGTGCGCCGTTCCGGCCACGTAGTCCTGAATTTGCGTAATCAGCGAGGGGACGAGGTTGAAGGTCTGGTGAACGTTGGGAAACTCGTCCAGCAGTTTGACCATCCCATAGTAGTCTTTGAGGGCGTGCAGGCGCACCCAGGGCAGACGGTATTCACCCGTGACCAGATCTTTGTAGAACGGCTGATGCTGGTGCCAAAGAATAATTACGCGCAGAGCGGGCATGGAACGTGACGGCCCAACCCAAGAACGAGAGCCGTGCCTGAAAGTCTAGCACGCAGCCTTCCACAGGTGGATCAGTCTGGTTCTGGCTTGAGAGCCGTCATCGTGAGTCCCGCGCTCTTCAGCGGGGCGAAGGATCTTGCGCGCAGTGTTTCAACCTTAGCCACCGCCGGCGACCCGGGGTCCTTGCCGACGGCAGCTTTGCATTGCTGAGGGAAACAAATCCGGTACACTAGCGGGGCGGGCGTACCCTAGTTTCTTCAATGACGAAAACCACAACAACGACGCCTCCGAGCCCCCGCTCCGAAACCGGCCTGCTGACCGAGCAGGATCTTTATCTTTTCAACGAAGGCCGCAATTACCGCACCTACGAAAAGCTGGGCGCCCACCTGGTCTCTCAGAACGGCGAGCCGGGCACATCCTTCAGCGTGTGGGCTCCGAATGCCCGCGAGGTATCGGTCATCGGCAGCTTCAACGGGTGGAATGCACAATCCCATCCGCTGCGCGCTCGTGGAAGTTCCGGCATCTGGGAAGGCTTCGTCCCCGGAGTCAGCAAGGGCGCGGTCTACAAATTTCATATCGTCTCGCACCATCACGGCCACGTGGTCGACAAAGCCGACCCCTTCGGTGTGCTGCATGAGAAACCGCCGCGTACCGCTTCGGTAGTGTGGGATCTCGACTACCAGTGGAATGATCACGATTGGATGGAAAAGCGGCAAGCCAAGAATTCCCTGCGGGCACCGATTTCCATTTACGAGGTCCATCTGGGTTCTGGATGCGCGTGCCGGAAGAGCATAACCGTCCCCTCACCTATCGCGAGATAGCGCCGCGGCTGGCCGACTACGTTCGCCAGCTTGGACTTCACGCACGTCGAACTGCTGCCCGTGATGGAGCATCCGTTCTACGGCTCGTGGGGCTATCAGACCACCGGGTACTTTGCGCCGACTGCACGCTACGGCACGCCGCAGGATTTCATGTATCTGGTTGACTACCTGCATCAGCATGGCATTGGCGTGATTCTCGACTGGGTGCCCTCGCACTTCCCTTCCGACGAACATGGCCTGGCCTATTTCGACGGCACCCACCTGTATGAGCACGCCGACTCCCGCCAGGGGTTTCATCCCGACTGGAAGACGCACATCTTCAACTACGGCCGCAACGAAGTCCGAAGTTTCCTGCTCTCAAGCGCAATGTTCTGGCTGGACAAGTATCACGTCGACGGACTGCGCGTGGATGCCGTGGCTTCGATGCTCTACCTGGACTATTCCCGCAAAGCAGGGCGAGTGGATTCCCAACCAGTACGGCGGACGTGAAAATCTGGAAGCGATCGACTTCCTGCGCCAACTCAATCAGGAGGTTTACAAGGAATATCCTGACATTCAGACCATCGCGGAGGAGTCCACGTCATGGCCCATGGTTTCGCGCCCGATCTATCTCGGCGGCCTGGGCTTCGGCCTGAAGTGGGACATGGGCTGGATGCACGACACGCTCGAAGTACTTCGCGCACGACCCGATCCACCGCAAGTATCATCACAACCAGCTCACCTTTCGCATGCTGTATGCGCTTCACTGAGAATTTCGTCCTGCCGCTCTCGCACGATGAAGTCGTCCACGGCAAAGGATCGCTCATCGGGAAAATGCCGGGAGACGAATGGCAGAAGTTTGCCAACCTGCGATTGCTCTTCGGCTATATGTACGCCCAGCCGGGCAAGAAGCTGCTGTTCATGGGCGATGAGTTCGGACAAGTGCGCGAGTGGGCCCATGACAGCGGTCTGGAATGGCAGGTGTTGCAGTATCCCGTTCACCAAGGATTGCTGAGTTGGGTGGAACAATTGAATCGGCTTTATTTCGACGAGCCTGCCCTGCATGAACTCGACACGGATCCCCAAGGTTTCGAATGGATCGACTGCAACGACAGCGTTGCCAGCACGATTTCGTTAGTGCGCAAGGGAAAATCGTCCAGGCAACAAATTGTCGTGGTGTGCAACTTTACGCCTGTTCCCCGGATCGGTTATCGCCTGGGCGTTCCTAAGGGAGGCTTCTGGCGCGAACTTCTGAACAGTGACGCCAAGGAGTATGGCGGCAGCGGCATGGGGAACTTGGGCGGCGTCCAGGCGGAGAAGGAACCGGTTCACGGACGTCCGTACTCGCTGAACCTGACCTTGCCACCGTTAGCAGCGGTCTTCCTGAAAGCCGAATAGTCGGCAATGTTGCCGACTGGCCGGCACCCGTCGCGTGCGCTTTCCAAGAACGACGTGTGACTAAATATGACCAACCGATCGCTGTGCAGCGCTTCGTCAAGAGGCCAGCAGAACCTGAAGCCGGTCTAAAATGTGCCGTAACGGAACCCCTTTTCCCATGGCGGCATCAACGAACGGAGTCATTTGTTCCAGGTCCGGATATGATCCCGAGATCATAATCACGGGCAACGTCGGATGTCGCTGTTTAAGCCACGTCGCCAGCTCTAACCCGTTCATTCCGGGCATTTCGTAGTCCAGGATGACGGCATCAATTTCCTTTTCCTTCGACTGAAATACGTGAAGTGCGTGGCGGCCATTGCTGGCGGCTATTACCTCATAGCCGTTTTGGCCGAGCAAGGCTCCATAGAGCTCCCGGATCCCCGCGTCATCATCCACGCACATCACGGTAAAAGATTTCATAGGGGAGGACTGCCCTTTCTTCCTCGCCTACGAGGGGTCTAGGACGAGGCCATTGTTTAAATGACAAGCACGTTTCGTGCCACGACTAGGGCCTCCCGAGGCTGGTGCCCCAGGCAACTCGTATTCCATGCCGTCTTCATTTGGCTTACCTATTTCCCAACCTCAAGGCTTGACACTTCCGGCAACTAGTTGTGCTACCATCTCCCTCCACTTGCTTACGCTGCGCGATGCGGTTTTCCTTCTTTCGCGCGCGAAAAGATGAGAACTCCAGGAGGAGAACGCCAGATGATTTCCAAAATGGTCTGCATAGCTTCGTTGATTCTTGTGCTTGTGCTTGCGCTTGGTTCCACGACCTGGGCCCAACCGACCCAGCCACCAGCGACCTGCTCGAACGCGACCCTGAGTGGCAACAGCGGATTTGTAGTCACTGGCATCAACCCCAGCGGCCCCACCGTCACCACCGGCCAGATCACCGCCGACGGAAAAGGAAAATTTACCGGGGTGGAGACAGTGAGCAACAACGGCGCGATTGAGCAGGACATACCGATCAAGGGAACTTACAAAATCCGGGCGAACTGCACTGGCAGCGGTACCACAACTCTGAAAGGTTCCTCGACTTTCCATTTCGACTTCGTGGTGGTCTCGGCGGGAACTGCACTGGAATTCGTTCTAACGGATTCGGGCACCACTGAGTCGGGATCCACGCAGGCTCAGGGCACGGCCACCTGCTCGAGCAACGGCGTGCAGGGCACTTATGGCCTGCACGCGAACGGCACATTGGCTGGCCTGGGACCAATTGCGCTGAATGGCCAAGTGAAGCTTCATCGAGGAGTTATTTCCGGAACTACGTCCGGCAGCATCAACGGACAGACCTTCAGCGGGGAAAAAGTGAGCGGCCTCTATAAGGTCGGCTCCAACTGCCGGGGCGGCGCCGTCATCAGTGTCAACCAACAATCGCCGCTGGGCCTCAGCCTGGTAGTCGTCAATGGAGGAAAGCAAATCCTGTTCATCGATACCGACAAGGGCCTGGTTGTCTCGGGTTCGCTGCAGCAGTAATTTCGGGAACGACGTACCAATAGCAGAGGAGCTTCGATTCGCAGACCGCCCACCCGCCTCCGGCAGGCATGCTAGACTCGCTTTAGCCCCGGACCATGCGGATCCTCACCCGCTACATCCTCCGCGAAGTCACGGCCCATGCCCTGATCGGTGTGGCCGTGTTCACCTTCGTTTTGTTCACCCGCGATCTCGGACAAATCCTCGAACTGGTGGTTCGCAACAGCGCTCCGTTGCCCAGCGTGGCCGAAGTTTTCTTCTTCATCGTTCCCGTCACTCTCACCATCAGCATCCCCGCGGGCGTACTGGTAGGAATTCTGATCGGCCTGAGCCGCCTCGCCGCCGACAGTGAGATCACCGCGATGCGAGCCAGTGGCATCGGGGTGTGGAGCTTTCTCCGCATCGTCTCTATTTTTGCCGTGACGGCATGGCTTCTCGCTCTGGCCAACGGAGTCTATCTCGCCCCCCAGTCCCAGGCAGCTATGGTCCACTTGCAGGACCGCCTGAAATCTTCGCAAGTGTCGTTCGAAGTGCAGCCACGCGTGTTCTACGAAGGCTTTCCCGGCCTTGTCCTCTACGTCCAGAACGTGAAAGCTGCCCAAGGCGCAGCCATCTGGAAAGGTGTTTTTATCGCCGATACCAGCATCCCGTCTTCTCCGCGAATCACCCTGGCACGCCAGGGAATCCTGGTTAGCGAGGGTCCGGCGACACTCCATCTGCACCTCACCGATGGCGCGACCCACGAGATCGATCCGAGAAACTCTGGCCACTACCAGATTTCTACTTTCGAGCAGACAGATATCCCGATCCCCGTGCCGCAGGCGGACAGCACCAAAGAGCAGGAACTCGTACCAGTTTCGCAGATGGGAACCTGGGAGCTCTGGCGGCAGGCCACGTACCAGAAAAGCCCGGCCCTGGCCCGCTGGTACCTGATCGAGTTCCATCGCCGCTTCGCGCTGCCCACATCGTGCCTGGTGTTGGCTCTGGTGGGTATTCCTCTCGGCCTGTCGTCCAAGAAAGGCGGCAAGTCCACGGGATTCGTGCTCACTATCCTGCTGGTATTTGCTTACTACTCCGCGTCGCTGGTTGGAGTGTCACTGGCGCGGCAGGGGAAATTATCGCCGGGCTTCGGGGTGTGGCTGGCTGACATCGTGTTCTTCCTCGGCGGCGCTTTCCTGCTGTGGCGCGCAGAGCACAGGCCGTTTGAAATCTCTTCCCTGCGGAGACTATGGCATCCGTTCGGAGCAGGAATGCAGGAAGCGGGCGGAATGCCGTTCCGCAACCACCGCGCGGAAGATGTTTTCCAGAGAGCCGCCACTCGCCGCCGCGTGTTCAGCGCCAAGTTTCCGATGATCCTGGACGATTACGTCTTGCGCGATTTCGGCATGAATCTGGCGATGGTCGTGGCTGCGTTTCTCATGCTCCTGCTGGTGTTCACGCTCTTCGAGTTGCTGGGAGACATTCTCCGCAACCAGATCTCGCCGCTGGTGGTGGGAGCCTATTTGCTGAACGTCTCGCCCTATTTCGTATACAACATCACGCCCTTGAGCATCCTGCTGGCTGTCCTGATCACACTCGGCGTGATGCAGCGGTCCAACGAAATCACCGCCATCAAGACCACGGGGATCAGCATTTACCGCATCATCACGCCGCTGCTGGTCGCCTCCGCCATACTAGCCACAGGCCTCTTCTTCGCCGACCAGTTTTATTTACCGCACGCCAACAAACGTCAGGACGCGCTCCGCAACATGATCAAAGGCAAACCCGCCCAAACCTACCTGAATCCGGACCGGAAGTGGATTTTCGGTCAACACTCCGATATCTACTATTACGAACTCTTTGATCCCGATCGCGATCAGTTTGGCCGACTTGCAGTTTTCCAGTTCGACCCTGCCACCTTCCAACTGACCAAACGAATTTACGCCGACCGCGCGCACTGGGAAGACAGTCTGCAGCGCTGGGTTTGCACCCAGGGATGGGAGCGCGATCTGCGCGGCCCCGCGATCGAGAACTATCGCACCTTCGACGTGGCCACATTCCCCGCCGTCAGCGAACCGCCCACCTACTTCAAGAAGGAAGTCAAACAGTCCTCCGAAATGAACTACGAGGAGCTCCGCCGTTACATCCGCGACCTCCAGCAAAGCGGCTTCGACGTGGTACGGCTAAGGGTTCAGCTGCAAAAGAAATTGGCTTTCCCGATTATCACGCTAGTCATGGCAGTGCTCGCTATTCCCTTCTCCCTTTCTACGGGACGGCGCGGTGCCATCACCGGGGTCGCCGTCGCCGTGGGGATCGCGGTCGTCTACTGGACGGTGGCCGGGCTCTTTGAAGCCATGGGCAACATCAGCCAACTGCCGCCAGTGTTGGCGGCCTGGTCGCCAGATCTCATCTTCGCCTTGGTGGGCGGATATCTCGTTCTGAAGGTACCCACCTAATCGGCATCACCTTGCGGTCATAGCGGAAAGCAGCCCGAAGGTGGTCAGGGGCGTGCCGGTGACGTTCAGGAGTCCAGTGCTGGTGGTGAGCGTGTAAGTCGAAATCGTGCCTGCGCCGTTATTAGCCACGTAGGCATAATCGGTCGGATTCGTTATGTTGTTCCCGGTATTCGTTCCCGTGGTTCCAGGGAGAACGACCATCGACACTGGAGTTAGGCCAGTGGAGATGGTTGCCGGAGAAAGCGGCGTCAAAACGCCATTCCCGGGGCCCCATGCAAATTGAGAAATCGTATTCGATCCCTTATCCACCACGTAGGCGAAATTAAAGAACGGATCGAAAGCGATGGCGACGGGATCGAGGCCGGCCGGGAACGGCGAACCGGCTATCGTCGTCAGCGTGCCATCTGGAGTCGTCGGGGTACTGCAACTGGTCACCACGTTATCGCAAATGGCAAAAGCGTTGACGTTGTTCGAGGGTCCCGCATTCATAACGTAAAGAAAGCCTCCGTTGGGACTGATGCCGAGTCCCGAAGGCGATGTACCCACGTTGTAAAAGGGTACTCCGAGCGCAGTGAGCGCGCCTGAGGTGGAATTAATCGAAAAGACCGAGACGAAATTAGCCAACTGATTCGCAACGTACAAAAAGTTTCCCGAGAAGCTCACCGCCACGGCAACTGGCAAGGTGCCGTTCGGCATACGAAAGGCCCACTGGAATCGTGGTAAATGGCGAACCGGGCACGGCTTTCAGCGTGCTGCCACTAATCGAAAATACCGAGATGTTGCTCGATCCCTGGTTCGCCACAAACAGAAACTTGCCGCCGGGATCGATGGCTAGTCCCATCGGAGTGGTTCCGGCCTTCGTGGTTCCGGCGACTGCCGTAAGCGACCCGTCCGCATTCGTGGTGAAACTGGAAATGTCATTGGAGCCGCTGTTCGCGACGAACAGGGCGTCCAGCGCCGGCGTCGTGGCGATGCCTGCAGGAGCGGGACCGGTTCCAGCGCTCGACCCAACCGTACTCAGCGCGCCGTTGGTGAGATTCACGCCGTAAACCGAAACCGTCGTATTGGCCTGCGCGGTCACGAAGAGAAGCCCACTGCCACCGTTTACGACGGTGGGACTGCTACTGCAAGCCATCAGGCAAAGAAGCAAAACCGGAAGTAGCACATGCCGCAGGAAACGGAACTTCATCCCCATTCTTTCTCCCTGTCGTCGATTCAAGATCTCACAGCCCCGGGGCAAGAAACCTTCCCGGCAGACGTTTGGAGATCAAGGGTTACCCTCATTTGTGTATCAGGATTATAAGGGAAGCGCAAACCTGCACTCTCATTGGAACCGCTGCGGCGAGCGAAAGTTGCTTCGTTGTCGCTTGGAAGATTCCCGACGAATTCCGCTTCCACCGCCACTGAACTAAGGCCCTTCAGTCTAGGTCTGGGTGGAGAGGGTATCAATGTCAAAGCGGGGGATAATGGGAATGATCAGCAAGTGCCAGCACTTCCTTTCGTCCTCTCATCCGAACCCCTAAAACATTGACCACAACTAACATGGCATGCGTTGCACCCTCGAAACCCTGCCGATACCTTTACGCAATCTTTGGTTGTCCGTAGAGCGCCTAGGCGGACCCAAAATTCGGGTCAGCCGTAGAAATTGCTCAGTGAAGTGACACCCCCGATTGAAGCGTCAATTTGAAGATGACTCCGCCCCCGCCACCCAGCGGTCCGGTAGAAACGGAGTTGCCATAAAGGGTGTGAGCTGGGCCGACGATCAGGCCGGCACGCAGGCCATTCCCCGGATGATTCGGAAACGTATTCAATGACCTTTCGTATCCACCTTGAACACCGCTCCAGTGCCGTCATTGTTGCCTCCAGATAGGTTCGTGCCGTAGAGGTTGGCCCAGTCGAAAACGAGCCCGCCTGCAGGATTTTGTCCGTCGGCGCCCCCGGTGAAGCTATGCAACACGCTTACCGTCCAGGTCCCGTTTGCATGCGGAGTCAGCTTAAAGATCGTTCCCTGATTCCTAGTACCGCCCTGGCCGGCCGTACCGTAGAGGTTCCCCGCCCCATCAAAAATCACAGGTGCAGTCGGACCATATCCGTCGCTATTCTCGAAGTTATGAATCACGCTACTCTGTCCAGCTTCCCTGACCGTTCGGGGTCAACTTGAATACGGTTCCACAGCCCGGGTTGACCTGGTCACAGGAGAGATCACCTCCAAGAGGTCAGTACCGTAAAGATTCCCTGTCGTGTCGAAGATGAGGCTTGAAAAGGGCAGCATCCCGTCGGCGGCGCCAGTAAAGCGATAGAGCACGCTCTCCTTCCATGTGTCGTCTGAATTCGGCGTCAGCTCAAAGACCGTGCCGCATCCGCAACTGATATCTCCGCCGCCAACGGTGGTGCCGTAAAGATTGCCGGCCCATCGAAGACCAGCTCGCTTGGCCTGTCTCCGTCGCTGCCCCCGGTAAAGCTCTACAGCACACTCTCCGTCCAGCTCCGTCCGAATTCCGGGTCAACTTGAATACCGTGCCCATTCCAGCGCTACCGCCCTTACTGGTCGTGCCATAAAGATTGCCCGTCGAGTCCAAAAATACGCGCCGCGAACGGAGCCGCACCGTCAGGCGTATCCTTGAAGCTGTACAGGGTCTTAGCTGTGCCGGAGGCTCCGCGCCTTGGTAACCTAAGGCTATGCTCAGCACTGCCAGAATTCCGATCAGTGTAAAACCAGGTTTGTTGATCGCATGGAAGATAAACCTCTTGGCCAATAGGCCGCTGGGAAAGGGTTAAGGAATAAACTCTCTCGGGCAGGAGTCAAAGGTCACAGCACGCTGTGCGATTGAAGAAAAACATCTGAGAGCGTTCAATAGGAACTTACCCCAGCCCTCCGAGACCAAAAGACAACAATGTATTGCAACCTTTCTACATCGCACACCAGCGACTGTCAAGCTATGGCGCAAATCGTTCAATCACTGTCCCTTGTCTCGCCGTCACAACATCTCTGTTAAACTCACAACTCTGGTCCGTGAGGCGTCTGGTCGCAACAACGGGGTGTAGGAAATTTTCCGTCCTCTATAGCTATCCTAATCAACGTACCCCTTGCCGCGTCGTCCCACGATGATCTTGCGAATGACGCGGGCGACCAGATTACCTCAGCACACGGGTGCGCAATCACGATGGCACCATAGCGAAATCAAGGGGCGTTAAGTTTCTGAAGCATCTGGACGGCGCCGCGGTTCTTTGGGTTTAGCTGTAGCGATTTTTGATAGTTGGCGATGGCCTGCGGTTTGTTGCCGTCGTCCATGTAAGCCTCGCCGAGGCTGTCGTAGACATTGCCTGATTGCGGATTGGCCTCGACGTTAAGCTGGAGGATGCGGATGGCTTCCTTCAACTTGCCGGCGCGAATGAGTTGGTAGCCCAAAGCGTTAAGTTCGTCTTCAGCGAAGTTGTAGGTGGAGGGTTCGGCCGCCTTGAGGTCATGGTATTGCTTGGCGGCCGCGTCGATGCCGCGGGACGCGATGGTTGCCGAGAGAGCTTCCGCAATGGACCCACGGGAGTCAATCGCGGCTTTGACCTGAGGCACCCACTGAGCCATGGCGACCGCAAAAAGTCCCGCGACCATCACAAGGGTCAGTACAAAAAGCATGCCTGCCGTAGCCATGCGTCGTAGCGCGTCTGGCCGATCCTGCGCCCGCAGATAGATTTCGAGAACAGCCAGGGGAAGCAGGTATTGGGCGAAAGACATGAAAGTGAGGAACGGTCCGCGAAACGTCGCCGGGTCGAAACCGAAGGGACCTCTAAAGACGAGCAACCACAGGAAAAAACCGATCCGGAAAAACCACGATCCACTTGCCACCAGGAAGAAGCGAAGAGCCCAGCGGCGATGCATCCGGAAATCGCGAGCCAGCGCATAGCGCAGCGCCATGCCACCGCAAAGCCAGATCATAACGGCACCCAGAGTAGACGCCATGTGTACCGAGAGATCGCCAACGCTTCCCCGAATCCAAGTCATGTAAAGGCCCGCCACGCTGAGGGTGACGGCGGTCAGCATGTACATACGCCCATTCCAACGGTGAAAGACTGGAAAGCGGTTGCGGACTTGCGGAACCAACTGAACCGCCCCGGCCAGCATGATGATCACAGCTGAACAACATGCATGAGCACGGCGGTATTTCCCATGGAAAAGCCGGGGACGTAACCGTTCGTGAAGTTCCACTTGTGGTAGTCCCCTCGCAGCGCCGTAAGAGCGTAGAACGACGCTACCGTAAAGGCGAAGATCAATTGGCCGACGACGGTCACCGCAAACCAAAATCGCGCGGCTGCCTTCAACGCAGTGTCGGCAACCGAACTCAGCTCCAACCGGTTACTCATTAAGGCGGTGCTCATAATCGTTTCTCCTTCACGAGCCAATGGATCAAGCGGCCATCCGAGCGATAGCTCTCTCTTTGAACGCATGGGCGAATCGAACCCGGAGCAGCCAGAAAATCATCAATAGCAGTGGCAGGATACTCAGGAAAACAAGTGCGCCTGTCTGGCGCAATAAAGCGGGGAATAGTTGCTGCCGTGCCAGGAATATGGACGCTGCGGCAATGAACAACGCAAAGCACATGCGCCAAAGATGGCGCGCGATCCGCGGTGTCCCAGAAGTGCCGCCGCGCACCAGCATCCGAACGTCCCCCGTGACCGCAAGCACAGCCACGGAACCCATGAAAAAGTAAGGACCTGGGGGATATCCGTACTTTGACCCCGTCTGGCTAAGCGCCGCTTCCAAACCAAAGGTCAGCTGGCAGGCTGCGACCGCCAAGACAACCACAAGCACGCCCCAATCAAAAATGCCGGGTTCCCCGTCCCTGCGCCGGGCGGTCATCCATGCCGTTGCCACCAGGTAGAACGTTAAGGTGCCTACCAAAATATTGCCCGGTTGGGATTTCATGATCGCCAGGTACACTCCGCTTGCGGACAGGCCCAGCATTGATATGACAAATACCTTTCCAGCGAGGCCATGCCGACGGGAGCCTTTGAGGAGAAACACTGCGACAAATCCAGACAGCATTCCCAAAGTGCCAGCGGTAATGTGAAGAGCTAATAGTGGCGATGGCATACTTCCACTCCTTCAATTCGTCGTTCCTCCGGAGCTGTCCTGCACGAACCGGGCCAGTCTGATTGTGATCAGGCACCTGGCTTCGGCTCCGGTGATGCCACCCGGCTCCAGCAAGCACGAAGCTCTTGACGGAATTTTTCCCGTTCCTCTGGCGTCCTCTGTTTCCAGCGTTCCCCCATGCGATAACGCCGGTACCCGCCTCGCCCTCTCGAACCACGGAATCCGCCGAACAGAATCTTGCACAGGATGATTAGTCCTACGGCTTGCCAGTAGCCGATCAATTTCCAGCCAAAAAGTGCCGGCATCAGCCAGTTCCATAAACCCATAACCACGAAGCCACTCCCGACAAGCGCGGCGACAAACAGCAGCGCGAGCAATGGGAATTTCAATATGCGAAGAAAGCTGTAGTTTTCCATTTTTGTTCCTCACTTCTTTTCACGAATTCGTCTCTGATTTCGAGAACCGCTTTCATTAGCATTCCCCGGCAGCCTGCTCTTTCCATCGTTGCTCGTTCACGCTGAAGACGAGGAGCCAAAAGATCAGCGATGCTGCCCCGAGGAGGCCGAAGGCTGCAATGTACGGAAAGAGACGGTAGCCGAGCGGCGGATACAGAAAGCTCAGCCATCCCAACCCTGCAACTACCGACACCACGCCCAGGATCCGAGGCAGGAAGGTGGACCTGACAATGAGGTAGCCCGTCAGCAGTGCATAGAATCCGAAAAATACCAAGGCCATCGCGGCGCCATGGTCATTCACCTTGAGAAAGAGGAGGGCCAGCGCCTGCAACTGCTCCGCGCTGAATACACTCAAGTAGTGCGCGCCTCCCAAGACGAGCAACGGGGCGATAAAAAAGACGCGGCTAAAAGCCTTGATGACGCAACCGGCGAAGCCTAGGAACGCGGCCAGCAAAGAGACGCTCCTGCCCGCCGGCTTAAGCAAGTCATAGAAGAAAGCTGTCATAGCGATCTGGCACGCCATTTCGATGAGGTAGACGGCGAAACCCAACTGAAACAAGCTCCTGTGCGTCAGTATGTTGGTCGCCGTAGCCGCGGCGTCGCCGTCTACCACAAGCCCGCCGCTCACAAAACCCTGGGCGAATATTCCGGTCAGTATGGTGATGAGATAAAACAAACCTGTAATTCTGGCCTTGCGACCCGGCGATGTTCCCGCAATCCGGACCGTCATTGCTGCTGTGCTCATATTCTTTTCTCCTATGCGAGCGAGTGAACCAGGTATTCATGCGACTCAGATCGGTCCTTGAGAGCGACGCAGCCGGGCTGCCGCGGCGATGCATGCCACGAAGAATGCCAGCCCGATCCATAGACCCGGAGTGATCAGGAATTTTCCCGGAGTGAGATGCATGAGCGGATCCATCGAGACGTTATCCGCGGTGAAGGAGCCACCCGCAGCGCTGCCACTGATGCGGTAAGACAGCCAGGCGCCGAAATGCGAAGTGTTGAAGGCAATCTTCTCGACGGCGCAGATCGCGGCCCAAGGTAAGGCGGCCCACAGAAACGCTGCCCGCCGCGCCCAGCCTGAAACCAGCAGTAGCCATCCGTAGATTGGCGCGTACCAGAGCACATGCACTGTCAGCAGGTGATAGAACAGCAGCAGCCACATCGGGAACAACGGCATGTGTGCCCATAGAGGCGCAACACTCAGACCGCTCCCCAGCATCGCTGCGGTGCTCAGCAGCAGCATGATCCACTGCGTGGCAACGATGAGCGCGAAGGAGAGCAGCGGGAGAACCACCAGCGGGATGCTCGCCTTCGAGAGCACAGTCGTGAGATCGGAAACCGGCAGCGACTTCCAGAACAGAATGCTGCGATCGCGGCGCTCGCCGTGCAACGCGTCCAGACTGTAAAACACGCCGACAATAAAAGCGGTTCCCATGATGAGAAGTTCAGCAAAGCTGTTCGGCTCGGTGAGCACGGCCGCTCTCCGCGCCGGATCGTGCATCGACATGGCTCGGCCAATGGTGGCGATCAGAAAGCCGAACAGCACCACCACGGCAGCCGCCACCGGTGCGACATAAACCGAACGGTTCTCCCACAATTCGCGTCGCACTGACCAGTACATCGGCCGAGTTGCCGACGGGACGGCGGGTGCGATTCTCTGTGAGTCGAAAGATTCGGGCATGGCGTTCGATTGAGTGTTCATCGGGCTGCTCCTTGTGCGGTCTGATTCCCCATCACGGCAACAAATAAATCGGAGATGCTGGGTGTGCGCACGTCTCCAAGCGCGCCGAGTTGCTGACGATTGGCTTGATCGAACAACAGAATGCTGCGGCCGATCACCTGACGTTCGTGGATTGGCTTGAGCGCCCGGGCTGCGGTGACTTGCTCGGGATTCACCATTACTTCCAGAAAGCGCGACTCGAATTCCTCCATGCTGCAATTGAGCACGATGCGCCCGCGGTTGATGAACATGAGATCGGTCAGGACATGCTGGACATCTTCCACTTGATGGGTTGTCACAATGATTGTGCGGTTGCGATCAAAGTAGTCGTTGAGCAGGGAATCGTAGAACTGTTTGCGATACAGGATGTCGAGGCCGAGCGTGGGCTCGTCCAGCACCAGCAATTTCGCGTCAATGGCCATGACCAGAGCCAGGTGCAACTGGGTCACCATGCCCTTCGACAATTCCCGGACCTTGCTGGTGTGGCGGATGTCGGTCTTGGCGAGAAAACCTTCAGCCTTCGCGCGATCGAATCGCGGATGCACCCCGGCCACGTAGTCGAGCGCCTGCGAAACCCGCATCCAGCGCGGCAGCACGGCGACATCGGCGATGAAGCAGACATCGCGCATGAGTTCATCGCGCTCCCTCCAGGGGTCGCGTCCGAGCACCTTCAGTTCTCCCTGATATGGGGTGAGTCCGAGAATCGCGTTGAGCGCAGTGGTCTTGCCTGCGCCGTTGGGACCGATAAGTCCGAGGATGCGGCCCTCTTCAACCCGCAAATTGACGCTGTCCAGCGCGATGGTTGCGCCGAAGGCCTTGCGCAGGCCGCGTGCTTCGATGACTGTCATGACTTCGGCTCCTCTTCTGCAGCCTTCGACGAGGCAGCATCCAGCAGTTCTTCCGGGGTCAGGCCAAGCCGCTGAATGGTTGCGGAAATCCTGGGCCATTCTTCCGCCAGAAACTTCTGGCGTTCCCCCTGCAGAAGCAGCTTGCGCGCGCCTGCGTTTATGAACATGCCGCGACCTCGCTTGCTCTCGACCAGTTGCTCGTCCACCAGTTGTTGATACCCCTTCAGTACCGTGAGCGGATTGACCCGATATTCGGCCGCGACCACGCGCACCGACGGCAGCGGATCGCCTTCCTTGAGCACGCCGTCGAGTATCATGGCGACGACGCGGTCGCGAAGCTGGCGGTAAATCGGCTGACTGTCGTTCCACTCACGGTCCATTGTGTTTTCCAGATGCAGCTAAGAAAGAACAGCTTCCACTTTCCTCGGCTTGTAAAAATAATTCGCAAACACGTATCCCCACGGTACGGCAACGATGGGCAATATCACCCACAGGAACTGCGAGGTCATCTCTTCCGCAGCTGAACCCGCCAACGCGCCCTTTGACCAGAGCGGGTACGCCACAAGAATGAGCCACTGGACTTTGTAAAATATCTCCAGCAGCACGATCGGTAGCATCTTCACAGGACGGATGATTCCTATGCCCGCCAAGGTCGCGAACGCCGTCCACACGCTCCACGCCACAGCATTTATCGGCTCCCATGGCCCTTGGTGGGTAAGGACGTGCGTCCAGGTGACCCTGCCCAGCACGAAGAACATCAAGATATAAAGCAGCCGCAACAGGTAAATATTGATGTTGGGAACACCTTCGTGCCGTTCGTTGCGTTGAAAAAGAGCTTTCGGGTTGATGGTCATGGCAGGATCCTCGTGGTCAGTAGTTGTCCGCATTTCTCTAACGCTAATCACGGATCAATTTCGCAGCGGCGTCAATTCTTCCGCTGCAAGTCGAAGTGCGCGTGGATCGGCTTGTCCTTCATCATGAACGTCCAATCCTCGGTGTGATGGTTGGCGTCGATGATGGTGAACACCGAATGGTGCATGTGGTACTCCGTGCTCCCGCTGATGTCCTTGAGTTCGAACTCGACCGTCTTGCCGTCGGGCGACATCTTCCCGGTCATGCGCGGCCGGTTCCCCGCATCGCAATAGTGAACCAGCGTGAGCTGGTCTCCGTCCAGGTAAAGCATCGTGACCGGATGGTCGTACTTTGTCGCATCCAACGGCGTTCCTGCTTCCTGAAACTCGTGCACGAGGACGTGTCCCCTCGAGGTCACGCGCAGGGAGAGGTGCATTTTGGCGCCTGACATCTCCGGCGCGTCCGCGACGGTGACGGGGCCTTCCCACTCTCCCGCCAGGCTCTTCATGGTTGTGAAGGACTTCTGCACTTCGGACGGCGCAGGAGCCACGGAGGACTTTTGCGCGTCCGACTGAGTTGCTGCGGCGTCCGCTGCGAAAGCGGTGGCGGCGATCAGAACGAATACAACGGATATTGCGATGCGTGATTTCATGTTCTTCTCCTTATTCTCTCTTCGCGTACTACGGAAATCTGTTTGGCGCACTCCGTTTCAACCGAAACCTTTTGCGCTGCCAAGGCTCGCTTCTTATACTCACTTCGAAAGCAGACCCTAACAGATTACTGTTATAGTTAACTATAACACTAAAACAATGTCAAGCATTATTATTCGTCGGTGGAATGGGCGTGACGGCGAGCGCGGCAGGTTAGGCGAACCTACCTCTTGGGACCCATCTATTTCTACTTCGACCCGGTAATGAGCTGGCTCGATTAGTGTTGCTTTGCTTGTCTCAAGAGCTTGTTTACGGTGCATTGGCACGTGCGGCGGACACTCCTGTCCGCTGCTCTTGGCGTTGACGTTAGTTTGGCAGGACGGTCAAGCCTCAAGAAAAGGACGAAAGCGAGGACAACAGTGTCCGTTCCGCACAAGCACTCAGTTGTCCGCGGAGCAGAACATCCAAAATGCAATGCTCTACGTACTCCACACGGGAGACTTTCTATGACACTCAACTGCCAGACATTCAAAGGATGGACGGTTTGTGGCATTGCCTTGGTTTCCTTTGCCGCTGGATCGCTCGTTACTGTCCGCCTGGCGCAAATGAGCCAGGTGAGGGCCGATAGCAATCGCGTCTTCGAGCTTCGCATTTATCATGCTCTGCCGGGCAAAGTGCCGGCGCTCGAGTCACGGTTTCGCGACACCACTTCAAAGCTGCTCACTACACACGATCTCAAGGTTGTGGGCTACTGGGTGCCCGAGGATGCGCCCGCTTGGGACAACACATTCATCTTTATGTTGGCTCATGCCAGTCGCGAAGAAGCTAAGAAGAACTGGCGAGCATTTGCGGCCGACCCGGGCTTTCAAGAGGTCGTGAAATCCGAGCAGGCGGAGAAGACGGTCGAAAAAGTTGACGTGACCTACATGCGTCCAACCGATTTTTCGCCGATGAAGTAGTGCGCGTACCCAGGTCTCGCTCGAAATCTGGGCTTCCCCCAACCTGTTCAGACGTCCCTGAAGCAGCAACTCGTTCACAACTGTTTACTTGTTTTTACTCTGGATTAACACATCCCCTCGCCGGTTGAGCTATGTTTGCGTCCGGCCGGCCCCCATCCGGTTGAGGAGACCGCCGACGCAGGATAGACGAATTGGAGGAGACTGTGATGAACATCAAACACATTCGAGTTTCTCTCGTGGTGTGCAGCCTGATTGTCGTCTTCCAACCCCTTCGGGGATTCGCGCAGCAGAATTCAGATGCATCGAAGACCAGCGTCCAACACACTCCCTCGGAACGTGATGGGCAACACGACTTTGATTTCGAAATTGGCACGTGGAAAACTCATCTGAAGCGCCTCTTGCATCCCCTGACCGGATCGACGACCTGGGTCGAATACGACGGCACGACCGTCGTCCGCAAGGTCTGGGATGGTCGCGCCAACATTGTAGAACTCGAGGCCGACGGCCCACAGGGGCACTTTGAAGGTTTGAACCTGCGTCTTTACCGCCCTCAATCCCACCAGTGGAGCCTCAATTTTGCCAACAGTAACGACGGTGTTCTTAGCCAACCGACGGTCGGCGAATTCAACGATGGACGCGGCGAGTTTTACGATCAGGAGACAGTGAATGGGCGAGCCGTCTATGTTCGCTTTGTTATCTCGGACATCACTGCGAATTCGTGCCACTTCGAGCAGGCGTTCTCCGCCGACGGAGGCAAGACCTGGGAAGTGAACTGGACCGCAACCGACACCAGGGTGAAAGACGCTTCGGACGAAAGCGTTCAACCCACGTCCGCAGAAACTGCTGGGCAACACGATTTCGACTTCGAACTCGGCAGCTGGAAGATTCACCTGAAGCGCCGTCTGCATCCGCTAACCGGCTCGATGACCTGGGTCGAATTCGACGGCACTTCCGTTACCCGCAAGGTGTGGGGTGGCCGTGCTCAGATCGAACAGTTCGAAACCGATAGCGCTGCCGCGGGCCACATCGAAGGCCTGACCCTCCGTACCTTCAATCCCAAAACAAGCCAGTGGAGCCTCTATTGGGCGAACAGCAAGGATGGCATCCTCGTCCCGCCCCAGATCGGCCAGTTCAAGAATGGGATCGGCGAGTTTTACGCTCAGGACACATTGAATGACAAACTAATCTTTGTTCGATTTATCTGGTCAGACACCAGCACGAATGTACCCCACTTCGAACAGTCATTCACCGAGGATGGCGGCAAGACCTGGGAAGTCAACTGGATCACAGACCAGACGAGAGTGCAATAACTCGGACGGGTGCCCCACCCTCACGTCGTGCCTTTCGACATTAGGGTGGGGACTTTTACCTGGATCTTGATCCGGCCCAAAAAAGGCGGACGAGCCTTTTTCTCAGACAGCCGGAACTAAAATCCTCAACTACCAAGCTAGTTCGTGCGACTGTCGATGGTCTCTCCCTTTTCCACGAACGCCTGCATCCAGCCAAGCACGCGCTTCCAGCCTTCGCCGTGATCGGTCGCGTCCTTCACGTCGCCGGCAAATCCACTGTGGGTGATCTTCACCATGGTGCCGGTGCCGACCTTTTGCGGACCACCGTGCTGCAGGCCATGAACGCTATGCGGCTGCAGTTCCCAACGGACGACCGTATCCTTGGGATGACTGGCGTAATCCGCTTTCCAGGTGTGCACCAGCAAACGGGGAGGGTCTATCTCAATATATTCGCCCTCGACTCGGAACGACTTGCCGTCCGCCCCCATCCCGTCGGTGAACCACTTGCCTCCGGGACGCACGTCGGCTTGTCCTCCGGTGAGCCGGTACATTCCCTTCTGCCCCCACCACTTCGCCGTCTGCGCAGGATCGGTGATTGCCTGATACACGCGCTCCGGCGGAGCCGCGATGAATATCTCGACCACTACCGTATCTTGATCGGGAAGAATACTTGCTGTCGTCATAAGCTCTCCTGATACATGATTGTGTCTGCGGAGTAAGCTGCAGGTGTTGCCATGAGTCTCCGGTTATTTCTCGACAAACTGCTTGAGCGATTCCACAACACCGGGCCAGCCTCCGCTGTAATCCTTACGGGCCGCGGCTTCTTGAGCGAGTCCACTGTGCGTGACCTTGACGTGGGTGCCGTCTTTGGTCGGCGTCAACTGCCAGCGAACAACCGTACGGCGGGTTTTGTCGTCGTGCCAATTCGCAATCCAGGAGTATGCCAGCAGGCGAGGCGGATCGAACTCCAGCACTTCGCCCTGGCAAAAGAATTGGCTCACTCCGTTGACGTTCAAAGTGCTTTTCTTGGTTCCGAAGCGCCATTTGCCTCGTGGACGCGCATCCATTTCAAAGAATTCGGTCTGGCATTCCTCGCTAGTCCACCAGCGCATCAGTTGTTGAGGATCGGTGAGCGCTTGAAATACTCGCTCCGCCGGAGCGTTGATATGCACTTCACTAATGATTGCGTCTTGATCGGGGGTGATGACGGCTTGTGCCATAACTGGCTCCTGTGTTGAATTGTCTGACCGCTTTGTTTTCGAAGTCACCCGACCGGGCGTCAATTCTTGAGTTTCAGATCGAAGACTTCTTTGATCTCCTTGCCGTGGTCGGTGAACGTCCATTCCTCGATATGGTGGTTGGAGTCGAGCAGCGTGATTACCACGTGATCCATGTGGCCGGATTGCGGGTTTTCGAGATTGGTGGCGTCGAAAAAGTTGAAGGTGATGGTCTTGCCGTCGGGCGAAGCGCTGGCGAGCATTCGCGGCTGGTTGCCGACGGAGCAATAGTGGGTCAGGATCAGCCGGTTGGCGCCGTCGAGCGTGAACATCGAAATCATGTCGTGGCCGTGGCCATTAATTTCGCTCATCAGTGCTGAATCTTCGCCCGTGATGCGATATGTGACCTGAACCGGTTCGCCCATCGAGTTCTTCCCTTCCCAGGAGCCGGCAAGCGCCTTCAGTTGGTCGAACGACTTCTGTGTTTCGGTCTGAGCCAAAGCGGCACAGGCTGACAAGAATAAATATGCTGCAATCCGTAGTGCTGTCATTTTATTTCTCCTTTGCGTTTTGCCCGATGCCGGGCATTTTCTTTCGCGTACTCGGTTTCGACAAAAGTCTTCAAGCTTTCCAGGCTGGTCTGCCAGAACGACCGATACTGTTCGAGCCACGAATCGACAGCTCTCAACGGTTCTGGGTTCAGTTGGTATAGCCGATGTCGGCCTTCGCGTCTCTCCTGCACCAGATGGGCTCGGCGCAACAGACGCAAATGTTTCGAGATGGCCGGACGCGAAATCGGAAAGGCTCGGGCAATTTGCCCAGCCGGCTGAGTTCCCCGACGCAACAGATCAAGCACCGCACGCCGTGTGGGATCGGCCAGGGCGTTGAATGTAGCCTCCGCCTGCGCTGAATATGTAACCGAACGGGTACGCATGATGTGTAACTGTACGGTTACGCGATTAGGATGTCAAGAAGTTTTTTCGGAATTACTTCAGGCAGTCCTCCGGCGTCGTTTCAGCGGTGACCGCAAGCTGCGCATTTAACATGCTAGGCAGGAAACCCTTTTTCGCGATGCGTTGGCGGGAATTTGGCTTAATCTATGATCCTATGAACGCGGCTTCTCTCTCATCCAGTTTTCAGAGTTATCCGGTTCAATACGAAGGCGGTCATGCCGACGAAAGCCGTAGTTCCGCGGCAACCAGCAAGGTCCCCCAAATCGCCATCGCATTCTGGATCATTAAGATTGCCGCCACCACTCTGGGCGAAACCGGCGGAGACGCGCTCTCCATGACGTTGAACCTGGGTTATGCGCTGAGCACAGTCATTTTTCTTGCCTGCTTTATCGTTGCGGTTACGGCGCAGATCAGAACGAAATCGTTTCATCGGTTCTTATATTGGACAGTCATCGTCGCGACGACCACGGTTGGTACCACGATGGCCGATTTTACAGACCGGTCTCTCGGGGTCGGCTACGCCGGAGGGTCGCTGATCCTGTTCGCGGGGCTCATGCTAGTTCTGGGATTGTGGTGGCTGTCGGTGGGGACGATCTCGTTTCGCGACATCGCCTTGCCCAAGGTTGAAATATTTTACTGGACGACCATCCTGTTCTCGAACACGTTGGGCACGGCGCTTGGTGACTGGCTGGCGGATACGGAAGGAGTGGGCTATGAGCGCGGGGCGCTTGTATTCGTAGGAGCACTGACCCTGGTGGCGGCGGCTTACTTTTTCACCACGACTTCGCGCACGTTATTGTTCTGGACAGCTTTCATCCTAACCCGACCACTGGGCGCAACCCTCGGAGATATACTCACCAAGCCACTCGCCAACGGCGGGCTCAATCTCAGCCGGATCACTTCGTCTCTGGTCATCGCCGGGTTTGTGGTTTTCTGTATTTTGCTCACGGAGGGTAAAGCGGGAACACACCCCGAAGGAGATGGAAAGCCTCGCGCCTAGGAACTTTCAACACACGTCACTGGCGAACCAGGTCCAGGAACGATTGATGGATGCGAGTGTCTTCGCTGAGCTCGGGATGGAAGGTTGCGGCCATGACTCTTCCCTGCCGGACTGCGACCGGATCAGTGCCTTCGGTTGCGATTACTTCGACGCCGGGGCCGACGCGTTCTATCTTGGGGGCGCGGATGAAGACCATTTCGATTGGATCATTGCCGAGGCGGCCTTCGCGGATGGAGCTGTCGATCTGGCGGCCGTAGGCGTTGCGGCGGATGCCGATGTCGATGGCGCCCAGCCCGGATTGCTTCGGGTTTTCTACTTCGTTGGCCAGCAGGATTGCGCCAGCGCAGGTGCCAAACGTTGGCTTCACGCGAACGAACTGCTTCAGCTTTTCGAATCCGGATTCGCCCAGCAGCTTTAGAAACGTGCCTGATTCTCCCCCGGGAATCACGAGGCCGTCGATCTCGTCGAGTTGCTCTGGCTTTTTGACCAGGACAACTTCAGCGCCCAGCTCTTCGAGCCGCTTGCGGTGGGCGTCGAAATCGCCCTGAAGGGCGAGGACACCGATTTTCATCAACCGCCTCCCGTATATACTTTTGCCCATGTACCTCGGCAAGGATCTGCTCCTCACCGATGTGAGCTACTCCGCGTGGTCCAATCGGCGCTTGCTCGATGCCTGCTCTGCGCTCACCGGCGAGGAACTGGAGCGCGACCTGCACATTTCGCACACCAGCATTCTCGCGACTCTCCGCCATATATGTGATGGCGAAAAAGTGTGGCTCGACTGTCTGGCCACGACCGCGGATCTGGGAACCTGGCGGCTTCCCCAAGGTCCGGCGCCGGAACTTTCGCTGGGCACCCTTCGGCAGAACTGGCCTGAACTTTGGGACGGGTATCGTCGATGGCTCGAAGACCTGTCCGAGAACAGCTTAGGCGTCGAACTCACCATCCAGCTTCCTGACAACGTCGAACCAAGCCTTCCGCGCTGGCAAATTCTGCGTCACGTGCTCGAACATTCCACGTTTCATCGCGGACAAATCGTCGCCATGATTCGCGCTCTCGGCCACCAACCGCCCGCCATCAACCGGATGGATTACTATCTTGCGGGCGAATCCGCTCCGCTGCCACGCTCTCGGTAACTCCGACATTCATAACAACTTTTAACCACGAAGGACACAAAGGTTCACAAAGGAAAGCAACTCCCGACTTCCTTAGTCGACCTTTGTGTCCTTTGTGGTTTACGAACTCGTCCTACCATCCTCGCGTTTGCAGCATGTGAGCTTCGTCCAGCGCGGCTATTGCCAGGCCTTTCATTGCCCCCACCAAGTCTTCGCTGACCTCAAGTAATACTTTAGGGTCGTTGTAGTGCGTGGCGGCTTGCACGATTGCCTTCGCGCGTTTCTCTGCCTCTTCCGTCTTGGCGAAGGTGGTGGAATCCTGCATGAAAATGCCGGAGCCGACGAACACCGATTCGGCGCCCAGTTGCATGACCAGCGAGGCATCGGCGGGGGTGGCGATCCCGCCGGCGGAGAAATTGGGTACTGGAAGCTTCCCTTCTTTCGCTACCATTCGCACCAACTCATAGGGTGCCTGATGTTCTTTGGCTTTGGCATAGAGTTCTTCTTCACCAAGCACAGTCAGGATTTTCATCTCTTGCACGATTTGGCGCATGTGTTTCACGGCATGGACTACGTCGCCGGTGCCGGCTTCGCCCTTGGTGCGAATCATGGCTGCACCTTCGGCGATACGGCGCAAGGCTTCTCCGAGATTGCGGGCGCCGCAGACGAAAGGAACCTTGAAGGCGTGTTTGTCGACGTGGTGAGCTTCGTCGGCGGGAGTCAACACTTCAGACTCGTCAATGTAGTCGACGCCCAGTTCTTGCAAAATTTGCGCTTCGGCAAAATGTCCGATGCGGCACTTGGCCATTACCGGGATGGAGACCGCAGCCATGATCTCGCGAATCTTCTTGGGCGAAGCCATGCGCGCCACGCCGCCTTCCGCACGGATTTGTGCCGGAACTCGCTCCAACGCCATCACCGCCACGGCGCCGGCCTTTTCGGCAATCACGGCCTGCTCAGCGTTGGTGACGTCCATGATGACGCCGCCCTTCAGCATTTCCGCCAGGCCCGTCTTCAGGCGAAGGCTGGTGGAGTGTCCGTTGTTACTCGACATAGATTCCTCTTTTCTTGTAAGACGTAATCATGCTATCGCAACAATGGACAGCTACAAATATCCATTATCGTATAATGGTTACATACCACTTATGAAACTGTTCTGGTACTTCTTGCGGACGTACTGTGCTTGATCTTGAGGACCGCTGAGAAAGCATGACCAAACGGCTAAGCACGCTGCCTCTGAACCTGCGGGAACGAGCCCGAGGGACGCCGCTCTACCGCTGGCTGTACGACGAACTGCGCTCGGCTATTCTCTCCGGACATCAGCGGCCCGGAGCCCGTCTTCCCGCCACGCGCGATTTGGCTGCGCAATACGGACTCTCGCGCCCGACCATCGTCACCGCCTTCGAGCAGTTGCGGTCCGAAGGGTACGTGGAAGGTAAAGTGGGCTCGGGAACCTACGTCAGCAAGACTCTGCCCGATGAATTGTTGCAGGCGCCCCGTACAAAATCAGAGACGCGAACCAGGAGGCGCGGCATTCCTCTCTCCGCCTATGCAGGGCGCCTGCAGCCCTTGTCACGAGCCGAGTCGCGTCCCGTGCGAGCGTTTCGAGCGAACCAACCGGCGCTCGATGCCTTTCCCATGAGCCTCTGGGCGCAGGTTGCGGCACGGCGTCTGCGGCGGGTTTCAGCGCAACTGCTCGCCGGCGGAGAAGCGCTGGGATACCGCCCGCTTCGCGAAGCCGTGGCCGAGTATCTGAACACGTCGCGCGGCGTGAAGTGCACAGCCGACCAGGTGCTGGTCATCTCCGGAGTGCAGCAGGCACTCGATCGAACGGCTCATCTTCTGCTGAACCCGGGCGATCCAGTGTGGATGGAGGAGCCGGGATACCCGGGCGCGGCGGTAGTGTTCCGTGCTGTAGGAGCGAAAATCTGTCCCGTACCGGTGGATTCGGAAGGCCTGAATCTCGAGATTGGGCGGCGGCGATGGCAACGGCAGCCGCGTCCCCGGCTGGTTTACGTGACTCCGGCGCATCAGTTTCCTCTCGGCGTAACCATGAGCCTGCGCCGTCGATTGTCGCTGCTGGAATGGGCGCGACGCTCAAGGACGATCATCTTTGAAGACGATTACGACAGCGAGTACCGGTACTCTGGTCGCCCGATCCCCGCGCTGCAGGGTCTGGACCGAGCTGCCATGGTGATTTTCGCGGGCAGCTTTACTGACGCTCTCTTCCCTGCTTTGCGCCTGGCTTATCTGGTCGTCCCTTCCGACATGGTGGACATTTTTGCTGCGGCCGAATCGGTGAGCACGCATCATCCTCCGCTGATCGATCAGGCCATTCTTTGCGATTTCATTAATGAAGGCCACTTTGCGCGGCACGTGCGACGGATGCGGGAGTTGTACGCCGAACGCTTGTCGGTGTTGGTCGAGTCGGCTCGCGAGCGCCTGGCGGGGTTGCTGGAGATTCCCGCCGTCGAAGCTGGCTTGCGGACAGTGGGTTGGCTGCAGAAAGGGATCCCGGCCGAGCGAGCCGCACGGGCCGCTGCAAAGTACGACGTCGAAGTAGTTCCGTTGGAGCGCTACGCTTACGGACGTGCGAAGCGCAACGGGCTGATGCTTGGCTTCGCGGCGGTCGACGCGCGGGAACTTCGCAGGGGAGTCGAACAGTTGGCGAGGGCGCTGGAGGGGTGTCGACCTTGACTACCCCAGGACGGACGGGACGCCCCGTCGTCCGTTGTCCCAATATTTATCGGTCTACGAACCTGGCGAACATCTTGTGGGGATCGATGGCGATGAACAGGCCGCGGCTGCGGGCTAGCACTTCGCCCTTGGGATCGAGAATCTCCGCCATGTTGATGTGCTGCCGGCCGCGCACTCGCACTTCGCGCGATTCGACGCGCAGCGGTTGGTTGAGTGGCACGGGCTTCAGGTAGTTCACTTTGATCTCCGAGGTCAGGGCGACCACATGGCGCAACTTGTTGACCTTGCCCATAGCCTCGTCAAGGATCGTAGCAATGATGCCTCCGTGGGCGTGGCCGGGCGGTCCGGTGTAGCGCTTGCCCAGGCGAAAGCGGCAGACAAAGCAATCGCGCTCTTCATCGTATGTAAATTTGAGGCGCATGCCTTCGGGATTATTCTTGCCGCAGGCGAAGCAATAGTTCTTCTGCAGGCGGACGTAGCGGGTGTCGTGGCCGTGAGCGTGTGATCTATCTGGCATAGGTCAAAAGCATTAAACCACGAAGGACACAAAGGTACACAAAGGAAACTCCATCAGAACCTCCGTGCGAGTTTTGTGTCCTTTGTGGTTATTCATGGTCGCCTCACGTTCTCGAATCGGTTCCCTCCACAACAAGTGCTTGCGCACATTGCACAGGGCTGTGATAAACTTCGGGGCCAACTGCAGCTTCGTGTTTTTTTGAACGAGCTATGACAAAGAACAAACCCCGACCCTTGGAGGTCTTGTAGATGGGCCTCGCTCTTCTTGCGATTATCTGGCTGATCACCTTCGTTAGCACTTACTTTTTCGTGGCACAAACCTGGTGGTTACCACACGGCGCGTCGACGTCGACGCCGTGGATCGACCATCAGTTCGCGTTGACTTATGTGCTCATGGGAATCGTTTTCGTGGCTGCCCAGGGCGCTCTCGGGCTGTTTGTGTGGCAGTATCGCGATCGGGGAACCGCCAGCAAAGTCACGTATTCTCATGGCAATACCAGGATGGAAGTGATTTGGACGGCTTTGACCGCCATCCTATTTGTTGGGCTGAACCTCATGGGCAGCCCCATCTGGGCGTCGGAGCGCTTCGCATCCAGCGGACGCTGACTCGGTTCCGGTAGAAGTCACCGGCATGCAGTTTGCCTGGTACTTCCGCTATCCTGGGGCTGACGGGAAATTTGGCCGGACCGATCCCAAGCTTATGGACCCGTCGGCGGGCAATGAGGCCGCACTCGGGCTGGATACGACGGACCCGGCAGCGAAGGATGACGTCGTCGCCGGCACGATGTATATTCCGGTGAACCGACAGGTGAATCTGACATTGCGTGCGGTCGACGTGATCCACAGCTTCTTTGTGCCTCAGATGCGCTTCAAACAGGACGCGGTTCCCGGACTCGCCATCCATATGCATTTCACGCCCACCGAGGTTGGCGATTACGAGATTGCCTGCGCCGAGCTTTGCGGACTCGGGCATTACAAGATGCACGGCATGGTGCATGTGGTGAGTCAAGAAGACTTTGACAAGTGGGTGGCGGCAAGGGAGGCAGAGAAATAACAATGGCGACCACGGCTACAATCCATTCGCACGCGGCTCCGCAGGGGTTTATCCGCAAGTATATTTTCAGCCTGGATCACAAGGTGATTGGGCTGCAGTATTACTTTCTCGCGCTGGTGGCAGTGTTTGTCGGCATGTTCCTGTCGCTCCTGATGCGAGTTCATATGATCTGGCCAACCGCTGTTCTGCCTCTCGTGGGCGAGATCAAGCCTGAAACTTACTTGAGCCTGCTCACTATGCACGGCACGATTATGGTGTTCTTTGTGTTGACCACCGCGCCGCAGGGCGGGTTCGGGAATTATTTCTTGCCGATTCAGATTGGTGCGCCGGACATGGCGTTTCCTGTCCTGAACATGCTTTCGTTCTGGACTACGTTTGTGGCTTTCGTGGTAATTCTTGCGGCCTTCTTCGTGACTGGAGGAGCGCCACTGCATGGCTGGACCGGCTATGCCCCGCTTAGCGCGCTGCCTAGCGCGGGGCCCGGTGAACAACTGGGCGCGGATTTATGGATCACCAGTATCGCGATTTTCTGCATCGCGTCGCTGATGGGGGCGCTGAACTTTATCACCACCACCTTGGACCTGCGAGCCAAAGGCATGACCATGATGCGCATGCCACTGACGGTCTGGGCATGGTTCGTAACCGCGATCCTCGGGCTGCTGGCCTTCGGTGTGCTGCTCTCCGCCGGCATTCTGCTGCTGTTGGATCGCAACCTGGGAACCAGTTTCTACGTTCCTCTCGTGGTGGTAAACGGCCAGGTCATGGGCCACAAGGGCGGTTCGCCGCTGCTGTGGCAGCATCTGTTCTGGTTCTTCGGACACCCCGAGGTCTACATCGCTATTCTGCCTGGGATGGGCGTAGCTTCGCAGTTGCTTTCGACCTTCTCGCGCAAACCGATCTTTGGTTACAGGGCCATGGTTTACGCGATTATGGCCATTGGTTTTCTGGGATTCATGGTGTGGGGCCATCACATGTTCATGAGCGGCATGAGCCCTTATACGGCATTCGCCTTCTCGATCATGACCATGGCCATCGGCGTTCCTTCGGCAATCAAGACCTTCAACTGGCTGGGAACCATTCACGGCGGACGCGTCCGCTTCCAGACGCCGATGCTGTTCGCCATTGGTTTCGTTTCCCTGTTCGTTTCCGGTGGATTGAGCGGGCCATTTCTGGCACAGCCGGTGCTCGATATTCCCTTGCATGATACGGCTTTCGTAGTCGGCCACTTCCATCTGATTATGGGTGTGGCTGCGATCTTCGGCATGTTCGCCGGAACTTACTACTGGTTCCCGAAGATGTTTGGTCGCATGATGAATGAGACGTGGGGCCGGGTCCACTTCGTCATTACCCTGATCGGTACTTATTCGATTTTCATGCCTATGCATTACCTGGGGATGGCGGGTCAACCACGACGCTACTCACAGTTTACGGAGTTGGCCTATTTGCACCCGTTGATCCCGCTTAACACATTCATTACCTATGCGGCGATCGTGACCGTCACGGCCCAGTTCATCTTTGTGCTCAATTTGTTCTGGAGCATGTTCAAAGGTCCGAAGGCGACTGACAATCCGTGGGAGGCAACCACACTGGAGTGGACCACGGCGACGCCGCCTCCGCATGACAACTTCGGAGGGCATACTCCGGTGGTGAATCATGGGCCATATGAGTACAGCGTGCCGGGCGCGCCGCGGGACTATGTCATGCAGACCGATCCGGCAACAGTGGCATCGCATTAGATCGGATTAGCGCCAGCGCTGCGAAATAGAAATGGCGACTTTGAGTTCTCCAGTCACGATTGACGTACCGAAGACAGGCCAGGGCGGCGGCGGCACGCGTCCGCCCGCGTACGGTGGAGGCGGCGACGGACGCGGTGATGGTTCACCCGATTATGGAGCGCGCCTGCGCCGACTCCGGCTGGGACTGGCGATCGGGCTCACTTCGGTCACCATGATCTTCGTTTCCCTGACTAGCGCGTACGTTGTGCGCCGGGGCTTGCCGACTCTTGATGAACGCACCAATACGTATGTCCGCGATTGGATTCCGGTCGACCTCCCGATTACGCTGCTGCTGATAAACACTGTCCTGTTGCTCTTGAGCAGCATTGCCGCGGAACTGGCTCGGCGGCAGATTACACGGCAAGCCGCGTTGGCGCCGGTTCGTTCCATTCCCGGTGTTTCGCTGGGAGAGGGCAAGTAGCTTTCCCTGGCTGGGTGCCACTCTGGTGCTGGGCTGCGGATTTTTGACCGGACAGTGGATGGCTTGGCGCGAGCTCGCGGACCGCGGTTTTTATCTGGCCACCAGTGCCAGCAGTTCGTTCGTCTATCTGCTCACTGCAACCCATGCCGTCCACCTTGCCGGGAGGTATTTTGGTTTTGCTCTACGCGGCCACAGTTTCCCTGTTGCAGAAGCCGGTTGAGGCGCGGCGGGTTGTGGTCGACGTTACGGCCTGGTATTGGCATTTCATGTTTTTGTTGTGGCTCTACATTTTCGGGCTGCTGTGGTTTATCCGGTAAGACGCGGACAGGAATGTCCACGCCACAAACATTAAAGGAGACCGAAAACATGTCTGAAGTCGCGGTGCAACATGGGATGGCGGACGTTTACGAGCCGTCTCTGTTCGGCACCTACTCCAAGAAGATCGGGATGTGGCTGTTCCTGCTCTCCGACACTCTGACGTTCGGAGCGCTGCTTTTTGCCTACAGCTACGGACGCATTTCCAATCCCGATTGGCCCACGCCGTTCGGTAAGGAAAGCATCACCAACGCGACCATCATGACGGGTTGCCTGCTTTCCAGTTCGCTGACCATGGTGTTGGCGGTCCTCGCAGCCAGGCGTGGCGACCGCAGTTGGACCCGCAACTGGATTCTCTTCACCATGTTCTTCGGCACAGCGTTTATCGTGCTTCACGGGATGGAGTGGACCAAGCTCATCGACGAAGGCATGACCCCCTTTAAGAATCCCTGGTCGGCGAACGTGCCCCAGTTCGGCGGGACATTTTTCACCCTGACCGGCATGCACATGTTGCACGTGACTATCGGTGTGATCTACCTGGGTGTAGTTTCCCTGCGCAAGAACATTCCTGCCCATCCTGCTGGCTATCTGGGCGGTTGCCTGGCTGGCTGATTCCAGCAAGCAGCGTGTTCCACTACGGGGTGCACGTGCTGCTGGCTGGTTTTATCGTCGCTACCGTGATCTTGGTTTCTGAAACCGAAAGATTACGACGCGCATGACGTGGAAATCTCAGGATTGTACTGGCACTTCGTAGATTTGGTGTGGATGTTCATTTTCCCGCTGGTGTATCTGATGTCGACGCGGGTATGAATTAGATGTCCGACGTCATCCTGAGGGGCGTCGAGCCCCGAAGGATCTGGCGAGCAGTACAAGGATTTTGGGAGTGGAAACCGGAGAAGACCTTAACGATGCACACTGCTGCCACAACGCACGATCACGATAAGGACAAGGGGCAATATTTCTGGGTCTGGGGAGTTTTGCTGCTGCTCACGGTAGTCGAGGTAGTGCTCGCCTATAGACAAGTTTTTCAGCCCGTCCAGATGCTGGAAGCCCTGATGATTCTGTCGATCATCAAGTCGGCGCTGATTATCGGATACTTCATGCACTTGAAGTATGAGATCGCAGCCATGAAGTGGGTCATGATGACCGCCGTGACGGCGTGTCTGTGCCTGATGTGTATTTTCTTTCCTGACGCTTTTCGAATCGTGCACTTGGGTGTCCGATGAAGCTGCGACTGGCCATGCTCGCGTTGCTGGTAGTGCTGTGGGCGGGTCCTGCGTTCGGCCAAGGCTGCGCCATGTGCTACAGCACGGCCGCAGGCACCACCAAAGATGGACAGCGCGCTATCAGCCGTGGAGTGCTGGTACTTCTGTTGCCTCCGGTAGCATTCATGACCATCGGCGCCGGCCTCGCATTCCGTTATGGCAAGAAGCGGGATGAAGAGTCAGAGTAGAAAACCTTTGCCCCTCTTCCGGTAGAGCAGGGCACAATTTCAGCTGTGCCGCGACGCCACTTGAAGAAGATTGGGGTTCCTGAGGGGTAGGGTCCAAATCAAATCCTGGGTGCGCGGAACAGTAGATACAGTCCGCAGGTGCGCCAGCGAGACCCGTCTTCACGGTCTTCTCCCGAATATACCCGACATGGTTCGTGAAATCAGCCATGTCCCGGATCCGGTGGCCGCTGTAACCTCGTTCCCATATCTTCATCTTAAGCCCCAGTTCTTTCCCGACGCGATGCGAGAAGCCATCCTTAATGAATTGCATTACGCGTTCCAGAGTAAAACCCTGCCAGGGAGTCAAAAGCATATGAAAGTGATCGGGCATCAAAACGAACGCGTGGAGCGAATATTTTCCATTGTTTTGATAATGAGTAATCGTGTCCAGGAACAGCCGTGCCATCCGCTCGGCTTGAAACAGCGAACGATGTCCCCATGTGCTTGCGGTCACAAAGTACGTGGACGAAGCGGAAGCGAAGGATCTGCGATCCTTGTGTGGTTTGGCCATCTTTCCAATCTCAGCGGCTAAAGTCGGCGGCCTTGTTGAAGGTCGCGTGGAGTGGCTGTAAGTCGCGCCCTCCCGTCGTAGCTGTATAGGGCTTATCGAATCTTGTCTGTGATGAATGAACATGCCTGCATGTTGATGAAATTCCGTCCAGTTTTCGAATAGCTATCCTTCGACATCGCGTGGCAAGATAGAGAGAACATGCCAGTTCCGTTGAAAACAATCTTTTTCGATGTCGGGAACACTCTTCTCTTCCCTGATCGGGAACACATCCTGGCTCCCCTTCACCAAAGAAAACTGAGCCCGAGTCCGGAACTGTGGCACGCTATCGAACGGAAAACAAAGAAAGAATTCGATGAGATATTGCAGCATGATGGCAAGGCCGATCACAGCTACTGGTATCTCTTCTATTCACATTTGCTCGAAGAGCTTTCCGTCCATGACGATGATTTGCGCGATGCTCTGGTCAATGACACGCGGATTTCCGCGAACTGGCGCGATATTCGCGCGGGCACGCGTGAGAGCCTGCTGCGGCTCGGACAACGCTACCCCCTCGCGGTAATATCCAATGCCGACGGCAAGATCGCTAACGTGCTGGAACGCTGCGGGATCGTCGACTGTTTCCTGTCGATCACCGATTCGGGCCTGGTGGGATATGAGAAGCCGCACCCAGCCATTTTCGAGGCCGCCCTGCGCACGATGGATGCAACCCCGGAACAAAGTCTCTACGTGGGCGATATGTACTCGGTCGACTATCTGGGTGCGACCAACGCGGGAATGCAGGCCATTTTGTTCGACGTTTCCGGGGCGCATCGTGAATCCGGCCTGCCGCGGGTGGAGTCGCTCGAGGAGTTGGAGCGGAAGGTTTAAAGATTCCCGCAACGCGACCGCCGCCAAGCGTCATTCTGGCGGGTTTGTCATCTATCCCGGTCCGCACGAGCGTGGGCGCTCGCGCCTACATAGTGATCACTTGGTGATCGAGGCAGTCTGGGCGGATTGCGTCGTACACATCCCGCAAGAATTCTGCTCCGTAGCGCGCGACGAAATAGGCGCACCCGATCTCGCGTTCCTGCAGACCCTTGCCGGGATATAACGAATTGCTGAGTAGCTCGGCGTGCCGGCTCAGAACCTCGGTCTGGCGGAGCTCGGCGCGAGCAGCTTTCGCGCGTAGTTGACTAAGCTGATGCTGCATCTTGGATGCCGCATTGGTGGCAGAGTCGACCAAGGTTGAATCCAGCCGGGCCAGACCTTCGCGAATTGCAGCCAAGGATCGCTCCAGCGACCCCTCAGCCTGGTCAAACGCCGACTGCAGCTCCTTGGGCAAGGTGCGTGAAGCCATTTGTTCGCGCAAGGTTTCCGGACCGTGGAAGAGATCAGGCAAGCGCAGTCCGTAGCGCTCAAGTAATCCCTTCGGCTTCGCCTCGACGATGGTCGCGGAGAAGCGCGGCACAATCGGAGTGATCTTCCCCAAAAGCGCTTCGTAGACCACAGCCACTTGGGCGAAGTAAGCAACTTCAGCGGATCCGCCGGTGTATGCAAGGGTCGGCAGCAGATAATCCTGAATCACGGGCCGCAGTAGAACATTGGCGCTGAAATCCTGCGGTGACGACGCGATGCCACTCAGCAATTCCGCCTGCGAGATTCGCTCCTCTTCGATCAGAAATTCAGCACTGCCGTTTCCGTTGACCCGACGATGCACCGGCACCCGAGCTCCGTTTCGCAGCGTGAATAACAGCGTGGACGACGGTGTGACCTTGACTTGTTGATGGTAGCCCGCAGCCTCCAACCCCTTGCCCCGAGCCAAAAGGGCCTGGTCCAGTTCCGCCGAGCGCTCAATCGCAGCCTGGTAAATGGGTGTCGCAATCTGATGGAATTCCGGATCCGCCGCATCCAGAAGAATCACGCCCCAGTCCGCAAATAGCCGCGTGAACAGGCGGCCAAAGGCAGTGCCGAAGGTCTCGTCCGGGCGGTACGCTTCCCCAAGGAAATCCGAAACCTCGGACGCTCCCAGCAACCCCCTGCCTGCTTCCACGACAGCCTGAATCTCTGCACCGAACCGTACCGTCCCCACCGGCGCATCCGGCACGCCTTGTGCTGGCACCGTCAGCTTCTGCAGAGAGCCATCGAACCCGGGAATCGAGAACTGGTTGACTTCGGCAAGGTCATGATCCTCGGTAGCCAACCAGAACACAGGAACGCAATCAATGCCAGCTCGAGTCGCCTGATCGGCCAGTCTGACTGCAGTCAGAGCCTTGAAAATCGCGAACAACGGACCTCCGAAGAGTCCCACTTGTTGCCCGGTAACCACCGCCGACGCCCCCGCTCGAAGTCGAGCGATATTTTCCAGCGTCTTCGGGGATGCGTCCCACGATCGATTTTGGCGTTCGAGGATAACAGAAACACGCCGTTGGCGGTCGGAGTCATGAGCCAGACTCGAGGCCTCGTCTTCGAACCACTGGCTGAAATAAGCAGACCGGGGATAAAACTGTTGGACTTTGGAATGGTCGGAAAGGAAATCGACGAAAAGACGAGTCGTATGCGGAATCTGGCTGAAAGGCAAACACTCCGACTTCACTGGCAGCTCTCCTGACAGCCTTGGACGATAAAATCCATGTTAGGTCAACGCCCTCATTCTACAAGCGATGTTCTAAATCAGATGTGGGCAACGGCGGGAAGATGCAAAAACAGGCTGTGGCCTCACTAAAGAAAGTCCACCTGGGGCCGATGTCCCATTAAGAAGTGAGGACCGCCCATGCAGGCCAAGGTCGATTCCCCGAAGGTGTGCGAGGCTATTCCCGATCGTCGACGGCATTCGCGGTACCGATTCAGCACACCCATCACGATTCACCCCGCCGGCGGTGCGGCCATGCCGGGCATCGGCATCGAAATTAGTGAGAGCGGCATGTCGGCCATCACCGCTGATGCGTTGAAAATGAATGATACGGTGGAACTCGAGCCGATTGCTGGCAGCAAGGTACTGGCATCGGTACGACGCATCATTGGCAGAGTCTCAGGCTTTGAGTTCCTCAATCTCACCGCCGAGCAGGCTCAGCGAATCAGGGGGAGTTGCAAATTGCTTCCGCTCTATCAAGGCAAGTCGTTAGGCATCTAGGGAAACTCCGAATAGGGAGAGTTTCAACTGCGCCGCGGGAAAGACTTGCAAAAGCTCCAACACCTCCTTGCGTGTACATTTGTGTCCTTTATGGTTCCGATCATCGCACTTCATCAACCACATGGACACAGGGTAAACAAAGGAAGAAGTTCAGGGCACTGCACACGTGGACGCCGGACAACTTAATCGATTTCGATCGTCCAACCTGAGTCCGAACACAGGTAATCGGACAGAAATATGGGACACTTCTGGGGTTTGACTTCGAGTCCTTTTCCCCCTAGATTGGAAGTAGGTCTTTGCATGGCCAATCCCACCAGTGGGGGCGTCACGGCTTCGACGGAGATGCTTGCGGCCAAGAGGCATGCCGGGGTGCACACACCCGTAATCGTGAGCAAAATGATAATTGCCAATCAACCAATGGCATACGCAGCCTAATTAATTAGGCAGCCGCTTTCCACCGCTTCGCCCTTGGGCGGTGAGCGAGCGTCACACAGAGGGCTGGTCTTCCCGGCTACGTCTGGGCCGGGAGGGCGAGATCTTCAGGCTAGCGGCTGGCGTTTCTTGTCCGTTCTGAGCGTCGGCCGCGAACGTCCTGGGTAGGGTGGAAATGCCCATCCGGGCATGAACGTGAATAAGCATGTAGTCTCTTGACCAGTAACATTTTCGGACGCGGGTTCGACTCCCGCCGCCTCCACCACACTTAACATATTTACTTTCAATAACATATAAAAATGCGGTTGCAAATTGTACGATGATGTGGGCATGCTTACCGTCTGCCGTCTTCACAATTCTTACCTTTGCAACAACATCGCTATTACAAGCGCTGCACCTGCCCGACGTGCGTCGAAGGAATGGTCGGCGACAAATACATCCGCCACAGCCTGAAGACCCGTAGCTGGGAACGTGCCGTTGCCAAAGTGCGCAAGATGGAAGCGACGGAAGATCCAACCGTAGCGCCGGCAAAAAAGGACGACCCTGTCACTATCGAGAGGGCCGTTAACGAATATCTGGCGGATGCCAAGGCCCGCGAACTGGGAGAGGCGGCCCTCTACAAGCTCAACATCATCTTCCGCAAACAGCTCTTGGCGTGGTCAAAAGCTGAAGGCTACAAGCTCCTTCGTGAATTCGATCTGCGGGCGGTCCAGGCATATCGCGCCACGTGGAAGGATGGGGCTCTCGCTAAGAAAAAGAAGCAAGAACGTCTCACGGGCTTCTTCTGGTTCTGCATAGGTGCTGGATGGATTACCCAGAACCCTACGAACGGATTCGGCCGCATCACTGTGAATCAGACGCCCGCGGACTACTTCGCGCGCAAGGAGTTCGAGAAGATCATTGACGCAACCTAGGCGTACCCGGAAAATCGCGGGGAGATCGGATCCGCAAACAGCCTCGCCTTCGGACGCTCACGCTCCTGATGCGATGGAGTGGTTTGCGTATCCGGGATGCGATCACTCTTGAGAGAACGCGCCTTATCGGTGACAATCTCATGCTCTATCAGGCAAAGACAGGAACGCCAGTGTATGTGCCCTTGCCTTCGCTAGTGGCTGAGGCCTCCACAACATTCCAGATGGCCCCAAGCCAAATCAACGTTACTTTTTCTGGACTGGGAATGGACAACCAAAATCAGCCGCCGCCGACTGGCAGCGCAGCTTCCGCCGCCTTTTCACACTCGCTGGTCTTGAGAAGCCGGATGGATCGACAAAGCGATGCTTCACTCACATGTTCCGCGACACTTTTGCGGTGGAGATACTGCTAGCTGGCGTGCCGATTGACCAGGTGTCGATACTACTCAAACATAAGAGTGTCAAGATCACTGAGAAGCGCTACGCTCCGTGGGTAAAAGCTCGACAAGAACAGCTTGCATTGAGTGTCCGTAACGCTCCGAAACGAAGTGCTACACCGACACAATTGGAGATGTCAGTCATGCGGCACCATGTCAAACCTTGAGGTTCACCACGACGATTCAGACGCGAACCTCATTACACTCTGCAACGACTGCCACGCCGCCCTGCATGACAGTTAACGACCTCCACACGTCTCTCGCTGACGAATGTTAAAAGTGGATTCATGGCCTGAAGCGTACTTTCGCCATCAGGTTGAGCGCTGCATCCCTAGAAAGCCTACTAGTGATCTCACAATTCAGAATCAGCCCAGTTGCCCTTCCATCAATAGCTTACTTCTGCAAAGTCGCGGACAAAGTGGGGTTTAGCATTCAAGAAGGCAATCCGAACTGTCCCAGCGTTCGACCGCAACCACCGCAGCAAATAGGGCGATCCTCGTGGGATCGCCCTTTTAATTCCGCAGTTCGCGATTTACGAACTGGTTAGAAAATGATCTTGCCAGACACCTGGACGACGCGAACCGAGGAATCGAATCCCAGGAACACGCCGTACGGGCTGGTCGGCATTGGCTGCATGGAACTGATTTGGCCGAACGTCGAGTCGCCCAGAGTGCTGTCCGGGTTCTGGAAGTTCGGGTGGTTGAACACGTTGTAGGCCTGCGCGCCGATTCCGAGCTGGACGCCTTCGGTCACCTTGAAGGTCTTGAACAGGCCCATGTCCATATCGAAGAAGCGCGGTCCAGTGTACTGGTTACGCCGTTGCGACGAGAACCCGGGGGCCGTGAAGCTTGTGCCGTTGCCGCCGGTATCCAGGAAGGCACCGGGATTCAAACAAGGCTGCGCCGCGGTGCCTGTGATGCTTGCCGCTCCTTCGCCGCAAGGACCCTGACCGGGGGCATTTCCGCCAGTGATCGGGGTAGCCAAGACGGTCGCCGTCCCGTTGACGATTTGACCGTTCAAATTACCGTCGATTACGGAGTAAGGCAGCCCACCACGCCAGAACATCTTTCCTGACCATTCCCATCCACCGAACGCGTAGTTCATGAAGGTGTTGTTGAAGTGATAGGACGGATGTACGACAAAGTCAGCATTGAAGCTGCTGCGAATGTCGTAATCGGAGCTGCCGTAGTTGCACTGCTTGAGGCTCTGGGGGCAAAGTTGGTTGAGGGGGAGAGAATCTCCATAAGTGAAGAGGCCGCCGTTGGAGAGTTCATCCAGGTTGTGCGCCCAAGTGTAGTTCGCATGGGCGGAAAACCACTTTGCGAAGTTACGCCTGAGGCTGACGGTCAGACCGTTGTAGTTCGATACCGCGCCGTTCTGCTCCTGCGAAACAGTTCCGTAGTTCGGCACCGGAGCCGCCGCTGGGAGGGTACCCGCCGGCCAGATCTGATTCCCATCGTAGGCGTTGTAAAAACCGTTGGTATACAGAAGGCGAATGCCGTGATTCCCAACGTAGTTCACAGCCAGTACGGTGGAGTTAGTCAATTGCTGCTGGAACTGCAGGTTCCACTCCTGCCAAGTTGGGGCGTGAATCGTTCCCGAGATATTCGTGAAAGTGGGAGGAGCGAAATTCACTCCAAAGGGCAGCAAGGAATTCGCGATTTGGGTATAGGTCCCGCCACTAGCAAAGCCATTGCTAAAGGCCGCGGCAGATTGGCTCCAAGTGTTGGGCGAGCCGTTCGGGCCAGGATCGAAGGCCGGCGTGCCCGTTGCCGGACGGACGCGAATCTGAACCGAAACTGGCGGATTGCCAAGAGGGCCGGGAAAATCCACTATGCCAGCCGGAGGGTTGTCGTAGAAAAGACCAAAGCCCCCGCTCACTACTTGCTTCCCGCTGCCTCGCGGCGACCAACTAAACCCGAAGCGTGGTGACCAGTTCAGTGCGTCCACCCCAGGGTAGGCCTGGTGCTGGTTGTATTTGATGTCGGACGTGTATGGAACATTGCCGGCGTTGGCGCCCGCCTCTACGCTGGGCAGGGAGAACCAATCGCTCTTGAAATTGGCAAAGCAGTTGATCTGGCAAACCGGGTTGGAGTTGCGCTCTACACGCAAGGCCAGCGTCAAGGTCAGGTTGGGTTTTACCTTCCATTCGTCCATACCGTAAACCCCAAGACCCCACAGAGCAACGGGTACATTCGTGGCCATGTTATCGGCCCTCCGGTACTGGCCGGCCAAACCATCCGCCATCAACTGTAGCGAGCTAACCGGATTGCCATTTACGTCCGAGGCGCCCAAAGAAAAGTAGGTCCTGGCATTGTTGTAGAAGAAGTTGTGATCGCTGACGTCATAGCGCCGGAAGTTGCCACCGAACTTTAAGCCATGGTTTCCGTGCGTCCAGGTGAAATTGTCGATGAATTGATATTGCGTGACTTTGCGGCCCTGGGGAAAATCATATTGGAAACCAACGATGTCGGCATATAAGCCACTCTGGGGGCCAAGGACGGTATTGCCCCCGAATTGCAAGGACTGCGGGAATGTGGCCAGGGCTTTGGCTTCATTCTGCGCAAACAGGGTGACATAGTGACTCCCAGCTGCGGTGAACTCGTTGGTTTTCGTGGGAGAGAAAATATGTGTCTCCTGCACCTGAAGGTCCCATGATGGCTGATTGGACAGCGCGTCGAAGTTGGAGTTAATGGGATCCAGGTAGCTTGGCTGCACACCATGGTCTATCTTGTAACGCCCGAATAATTTATCGTTTTGTCCGATGTTCTGGTCGATCTTGAAAGCGATAATCCATTCCTTCGCGAGCGCGGACGGGGTTGCATTGAAGGAGGCAAAGCAGGGCTGGTTAAACGTCCCGGGAACACCCACAAAAGTTAGGCTGGAACATGCATCTCCCGGCGTCGGAGCGAGAGGCGTGGCGCTGCCGGCGCCCGGAGCGTTAGCAAACAGACTCATCATCTGCTGGAAAAGCGGTAGGGAGGCCGGCTGCAAAATGGCTACATTTTTTAGGACTGCATTTGCGAAGGCCGGAGTGGGAACATTGGTCGCGATGACGTTCGGCAGAACAAATCGCAATCCCTCGGTGTCGAAGAAAAAGAAGGTCTTGTTCTTGATAATGGGGCCGCCCACCGAACCTGCCCACTGGTTGGCGTTCGAAAAAGGACGCGGCGTGATCGGGTCCGAGTTGTTGTTCATCCAGTTGTTGGAGTTCATGTTGCTCCCATTCCACCAGTACTGGGCGTTGCCGTGGAATTTATTGGTTCCCGACTTGGTCACGTAGGTGACCTGGGCGCCGGACAACTGGCCGTACTCGCCGGAGTAGGCGTTCGCGATCACCGTGGCTTCTTCAATCTCGTTCGAGCCGATGCTCAGGTTGGTGGCGCCGGCGTTGTTGATGTTGAAGTACGGATCCATGTCATTCTCGCCATTGATGGTGAACAAGTTCGAGGTTGCAGGCAGGCCGTTCATGGTGAAGTTGCCGTAGCCGCCGGTGTTGTTCATCTGGGCGCCAGGCGCAGTTTGGGCAATGTTCGTCAGGTCGCCACCGGGATTGGGCAGCAATGCAACTTCCTGCTGCGTATACGGGGTGGAGATGCTGGCGCTGGTCGTATTTATGACTGGCGCTGCGCCGGTGACTTCGACAGTCACCGTCGAGGCCGACATAGTCAGCGATACGTCGGTAGTCGAGGTCTGGCCTACGGCCACCGTGACCGGAACCCCGACGGTGGAGAAGCCAGTTTCCTTGACGGTGACTTGATACTTCCCAGGCTTCAATAGGGAAAAGCGGTAGAAGCCGGTACCGTTAGTTTTTGTGCTCTGGCTTGTGCCCTCGTCCACGCTTTTTAGCTCGACGGACGCATTGGCGATGACAGCGTGGCTAGGGTCGGTGACCGTTCCGGCGATATCGCCAGAGATGAGCGACTGTGCGAAGGCAGCCGGCGCTACGAGGCTGGCTACCACCAGCAACGTGATCAACGTGTTTCGAAAATTGAAAGTCATTTTGAATTCTCCTGGACAACGAAAGTTCGGCGCGAACTACCCAATTGAGAAACTGGTCCTGCGGATTCAATCCGGCCGAAGTGGACCAGACCCGCACGTGGAACCGATAGCGGTGACATCGCCATCAGCGCGAACAAAACGAAATGAAAATCAATTATTCGTTCTGTCATGTTTCTCTGATTTGGAACAAGGCAAGCCGAAGGCCGTCTTTGGAGGGAAAGACGTGAGGTTTCAATACTCAGGTGCGTGTTCCCGGGGCTAAAGAGTGACGAATTGACCAGTTATGGAAACAAAGTAAAACGAGCTCATTGATCGATTCATACGGATATCAGTAGGGATCGCTGGGACATGCTGTGAGATTCGGTAGGCCGAATTGGAACTGGGTTCGCGATATTGAAGCTGTTCTTCACCCTGTTCGTCTTCCGCTCGACAACTGCGCTCCTAAACTTGCATACTCCTTGGTATGTTAATTGCTAGAACAAGACCGGGTCGCCGAGGGGCCACACCGCGCGATCCAGAGCGTACGCGAGGCCGCTTGTTGAAGGCTGCCTTCAAGGAGATGCATCGTGCGGGATTTCGGAGCGCTGACCTGGATGCCATTTTGGCCGAAGCGGGCGTGACTAAGGGTGCGTTGTATTACCACTTCGATAACAAGGAAGCACTCGGTTATGCGGTAGTGGACGAGGTCATCGCAAGTAAGGTTCACCAAAAGTGGGTGCAGCCTTTACAGAACGCCAAGAACCCCATCGACGTTCTGATCCGCATTATTCAGTCCGAATCGATGAAAAGAGAGGACGTTCAGCGTGGCTGCTACTTGCTTAACCTGTCTCAAGAGATGTCAGGTCTTGATGAGGGATTCCGCAGAAGGACGGCAAGAGTTTATAAGGACTGGCACGACGGCATGGCGGAGGCACTGCGCGAAGGACAGAAACGCGGGGTGGTGCGGAGTGACATAAACGCGAATGAAACGGCTACGTTCCTGCTCGCGGCGTGGGAGGGGTACGCCGTTTTAGGAAAGAATTCGCAGGATCCCCGGATGTTGCGATCAGGACAAAGAAGTGTGAGCCGCCATTTGGAGGCGCTGCGCCCGGCGCGCGGCCGGAGCGCGAGCGGCAGGCCCGGCCTAGCCCGCGCTTTTTTGAAGGTTCCAACATGCTTGATAACTATCGCGCTGGCTTTGCGCGAGCGACAGATGGTGGGGTTCGCCCTGTTGTCCATGTTTTGTTGCTCTCCAACATACCTACTGGTATGTATTATGCGGGACAACGATCAGCGGTGATTGCCGCATCATAGATTTGAAGGTGTACTTAAGTCGGCATCGAAGGGGAAGATCAATGAAGCGAAAGATAGTCAGGACGATCGCACTAGGAAGCTTCGCGCTGGTGGTCGTGTTGAGCGCGGCGCGGCAAGGACAAGCGCAGAACGCGAAAGCTCCGTATCCGAGCATGGCTTCGCTTGACCAGTACTTAATCACAGATCGAAATGCCGAGATCGCTCTGGCGCGGAGTGCTGCGCCCGCGGCGATATCAAGCGATGCCGAGGTCTTGGTCCTCGGACGAAACGGGTACGAAACCGCAGTCAAAGGCAAGAACGGTTTCGTATGCCTCGTGGAGCGAGGGTGGATGGGCCCATTCGATGGTGAACTTGCTGCTAATTTTTGGAACCCTAAGATTCGAGGTCCGGTTTGCTTCAATCCGCCGGCTGCCCGCACCATCCTGCCGATGACGTATAAACGAACGGAGATGGTGTTGGCCGGTCAATCCAAAGCTCAGATTATCGACAGCATCAAGACATTCGTAAAGCAAGACCTGCCACCTCTGGAGCCGGGAGCCATGTCTTACATGATGTCGAGAGATCAGTATCTCAGCGATGACGGCCACCACAACTGGATGGCTCACCTGATGTTTTACACTCCACTCATGGACGGTGCGGTTTGGGGTGCAGATGTGACCAACTCTCCTGTCATGCTGAATCCACAGTTCAGTGGCGCTCCGGAACCAATCGACGTATTCATGGTTCCCGCGGGCTGGTGGTCAGATGGAACGGCGGATCCAGTCAAGAGCAGGTAGGGACAGACTGCAATGCGAGAGAAGCGGTCAGCCAAGCCGTGTACACCGGACGGGAGAGATGGATGAGGGAAACCATGCGCGTCCTGATCGTGGATGATGAACCTGTGGCCCAAATGGCTTTGGCAAATATCCTGTCGGCGAGGAGCGACGTGGAGCATTTCGATTCGGCCAACGATGCGCCCGAAGCGCTCGAGAAACTGGAAACGGACTCCTACGATGTTTTGCTTCTCGACAATACGCTGGACCTGTCGGGTGCTGAACTGGTAGATCAGCTTAGGGAGCGAGACCTTCCGGTACCGTCCATCGTGTTTGTAACGGCACACCTTGAACACGCGATCGCAGCCTTCGAAAAACACACTGTAGACTACGTGTTAAAGCCCTTCTCGAACGAACAGATCGGCGAGGCCCTGGACCGGGCTTCTCGGAGAGCAAAGGGCGAGCAAGCTGCGAAATTGATCGACGCTTTGCCGCAGTTGCAGAACCTGTCCCGTCCGCAGTGCCCGAGGATCGCAATCAAAGCTAAAAGAAGGATTCTCTTCATCAATCCTGGCGATGTGGTCGCAATTCAAGCTGAGGGCAATTATGTGTTGCTGCAGCGGGAATCGGACTCCTACCTCCTACGCGAGTCAATCTCGGTGGTGGCGGAAAAGCTCAAACCATACGGATTCATTCGCATCCATCGATCTGCGCTCGTGAATAGCGCGTTTGTGTTAGAGATCAAGTCGTACTCGACGGGAAAGTACGGTCTTCGCGTTAAAGGCGGGAAGGAATACGCAGTCACCCGAGGATACAAGAAGAATCTCCAATCCCTCACAGAATTCCGGATCGGTAGCGGTGCGTTTCTTGCGGAATAACCTACCGAGTTGGCGAAGCAGATCAGCTCTGTCGAGTTTGGGAGATTGTTGCCTCCACGCCCTCTTATAGGTCCCAAGTATCTCCGCGAGGGGCAAGGTTCCTGAGGAGTGGGGTTGCTGCTGCTGTTCCAACTCAGCTAGAAATGCCTGCCCACCATGTTCTGACTGGGATTAAGCCAGCTTTCGCAAACCGTCAAGAATCACGGCTTACTCTTCTCTTTGTCATTCCGGGCATTACTCTTCTCTTTGTCATTCCGACCGAAGCGAGGAATCTGCTTCTTGCCGGCGGACAGAACAGCAGATTCCTCACCGCCTGAAGCCGGTTCGCAATGACAATTGTCGGGAGCTGGCCGCACTGGTGAAGCGTCTCGTAGTACGCCTTTACCGTGGCGTGCGTCGGCTTGAGCGCAACGTCTGGGGGGAGTGTCAGTGTACAACGAAGGGCGCTGAACGAAGATACCTGGTAGGGTACGCGACGTCACCCTTTATGCCAAAACCTCAAAAACCGCCGGACTGCCGAAATCTTGTCAAGCCCCCTGAGCCACCCGTTTTTCCTCAAACTGCTGATTCGACTGGAAATATAAATATCAAATTCATGTCATAGTTACCCCCTCCAATTTGCTATTCTGAAAATAGAGGCAAAAACAACAGGCGCGAACCGGAAATCCGGCTCGCGCCTTTTCTATTGGAGTTCAAATTGAGAAAATTAGCTAAGAATTCAGCCCAGCTGCGACCGCCGCTTACGCCCTTTATCCGCGGGGAACGAACCTGCAAACAAAGAGGGGAACTCGCCGAAATTACCTTTCTGCACAAAGCCGCAGACTTGGGATTTGGCGTGGCCAAGCCCTACGGAGACAGTGAGCGTTACGACTTCATCCTCGACTCCGGCGAACGCCTGTGGAGGGTCCAGGTGAAGTCGCTCGCCACGAACTATCCCCCGGGCAGCCACTGTTACCGCACCGCCAGCTGCCACAGTCGAGGAAGCTGCAAGGACCTGCCATACACCGCCAATGAAATTGACTTCTTCGTCGCCTACATCGTTCCACTCGGCATTTGGTACGTGATCCCAGTCGAGTTGGTGACGCCGGTCCTCGGACTGTACTTCTATCCCTCGGGATGCCGAATGGGTGGCCGTTTCGAACCCTATCGCGAAGCCTGGCATCTAATGGCTCCAGGCGGAGATCTAAAGCCCGAACTGCCAATGCCAATCCGCGTCCATCCCCTGGGTCGCCCGCCGAAACACTTCATCAGCCGGCAAGTCGACGCAAAGCCCAAAAAAGTGAAACCCTCGAAATGACCAAGGACGAGCATCTTCGCCCGTCCTCAATACGTGAAACAGCAATAGTTGTGGGTGCCCCACCCTTCGCGTACCTTGCGAAGGGTGGGAGCTTAGAGCTGCAGAGGCGGCGGGCACACGTGCCTACAGCGCGGTGCAGACCGCCTTCACTTCGGTGTACTGCTCCAGTACTTCGTGACCCATTTCGCGCCCCCAGCCGGATTGTTTATACCCACCGAAGGGCAGGGCAGCGTCGAAGATGTTGTAGCAGTTAATCCACACCGTGCCGGCGCGGAGTTGCGAAGCCAGGCGATGCGCTTTCTGGATGTCGCGTGTCCAGATTCCCGCGGCTAACCCGTAAACCGAATCGTTGGCCTGGGTGATCAGTTCTGAGGGATCGTGGAAGGGAATCGCCGTGACCACCGGTCCGAAGATTTCTTCCTGCACAACTTTCATCTTTTCGTTGGTATTCACCAGAACCGTCGGTTTGACGAAGTAACCTTTATCGCCATGCCGGCCACCCCCGACAACCGCCTTCGCGCCTTCGGAGAATCCCGACTCGAGATATCCGCAGACTCGATTGAGCTGCTCAGCGGAAATCAGAGGACCCATGTCGGTGTCCGGCTCTTGCCCCGATCCCACGTTGATCTTCTTCGCGTGCTCGGCCACGCCTTCGACAACCTTGTCGAAAATTTTGTTCTCGACATAAAGGCGCGAGCCCGCACAGCAACACTGCCCGTGATTGAAAAAGATCGCGCTGGCAGCCCCGGCAATCGCGGTATCGAGATCAACATCGGCAAAAACTACGTTGGGAGACTTGCCACCCAGCTCCAGCGAAACTTTCTTCAAATTCCCCGCAGCGGCCTGCAGAATAAGTTTCCCGACCTCCGTGGAACCGGTGAACGCAACCTTGTCGACGCCGGGATGAGCGGATAGCGCAGCCCCGGCAGTCTCGCCGTATCCCGGAACGATGTTGACCACGCCATCCGGAATCCCCGCTTCCTGAATCAGCTCACCCAAACGCAACGCAGTCAGCGGAGTCTGCTCCGCCGGTTTAAGCACAACCGTATTTCCCGTAGCCAACGCCGGCCCCAACTTCCAAGCCGCCATCAACAAAGGAAAATTCCACGGAATAATCTGCCCCACCACCCCCACAGGCTCCCGCAACGTGTAAGCAAGAAACTTCGCCCCCGGCGCATAAGGCACCGAAATCGGAATAGTATTCCCCTCAATCTTCGTAGCCCACCCCGCCATGTACCTTAGTAAATCTACTGCTAGGGGGACGTCGGCTACGCGGGCTATTTTTAGGGGTTTGCCGTTGTCGAGCGATTCCAGTTCGGCGAATTCCTCGAGATTTTCTTCGAGGAGGTCGGCGAGCTTCCAGATTGCGCGGCCGCGTTCGGAGGGAGTTAACTGCGGCCAGCGGCCGGTCTCGAAGGCTGCGCGGGCGGCTTTGACGGCGCGGTCGATGTCTTCGTGATTACCCTCGGCCACATGAGCGAGAACTTCTCCAGTTGCCGGGTTATAGGTGGCGAAGGTTTGGCCGGACGCGGCTTCCACCCACTTGCCGTTGATCAGCATCTTGTGGGTTCGGGAAATAAAGCTGTGGATCTTGTCTTCTAGTGGATCAATCTTCAGAGCAGTTGCCATATCGTTTCTCCTCGCATGCGAATTTCAGGTGATTTCACGAATGCCTTTGTTGCGGGCGATCCTATTCCACTCTTTCGGCGGCAGTTGCAAATTGTAGCGCATTTCACTGGCTGACGGACGCCCCCTTTTGTCCGATCATGATTGCTTCCTGCATCTGGCGGAACAGGTCGCCGATGGCGGCGGGAGAATGGGAGACGAATATGGTGTTGCTCTTGTCGTTGGCGCCAATTTCCTTCATGGTGTCAAGGTACTGGGTCACGAGCACGAGCATCATTACGTCGTGCGGGGTGGATCCCTCCACGGCCTTTGAGAAAGCCTCGACGGAGTCTTTCAGTCCTTCAATAATCGCCTTGCGCTGGTTGGCGATGCCCTGACCCTGTAGAGCTTTGCTCTGAGCTTCGGCTTCCGCCTGCTTCACTTTCAGAATTTTCTCGGCTTCTCCGCGGGCGGTGGCTGCCACCTGCTCGCGCTGAGCCGCGTTAATGTCGTTCATCGCGGCTTTTACTTTTTCGTCCGGCTCAATGTCGGTGACCAGGGCCTGGTCGATGGCGTAGCCGTAGGTTTTCATCACATCGTCGAGGCCTTCTTTGATGGCAATCGCAATGTCCGACTGCTGCAAGAAGGCATCGTCCAGAATCATCTTGGGGACGTGGCCGAGAATGACGTTGAAGACATAAGAAGAAATCTGCTGCTTGGGATTAGCCAGCTTATAGAAAGCTTCGTACACCTTTTCAGGAATGACGTGATACTGAACGGAGACGGGAATCTTCACGAATACGTTGTCTTTGGTTTTGGTCTCGACGTCAAGAGCGAGCTGCTGGACTCGCAGATCGATGCGGCCCGCGATCTGATCGAGCCATGGCAGCTTGAAGTTGATGCCTGCGTTGGCAACACGCAGGAACTTGCCCATGCGCTGGATCACGACGGCTTCGGCGGTTCTCACCTGGAAGAAACCGCTCAGGATAGTGCCGACTGCGAAAAGAGCCAGTATCCCGTAGAAGAAAACCTCGAAACCCTGGGAAACGTCCATCCGTGATCCTCCAGAGGGCGACCGGAAAACACAAACCGGAATCGGAAGCATGATAGCGGGTAGGATGGGTTCCCACAATTCTTAAATGGGTATTGACGCTGGCTATCAGTTTTGCCTATTGTGGGACGTTCCTCTCGATTACAAGGTGGCGGAGTAAACGTAGCAGAAATATCCCGGCACTGAGCGGCGGGCGAAGAGATGGAACGCTTTCATCGCGTCCTTTGTGAACCTTTGTGTTTTTTTGTGGTTCCCGCATTTGGACTTCATCAACCACGGAGGACACGAAGGTACACAAAGAAAGACGGTGGCGGAACTGCATACGTTGATGCCCGGGCGACTTAATCAGAGAAACCCCAGGGGAATTCTGATTAAATATCAATTTCAGGTGGGTACCGCACGGGCGTGGACGCCCGCGCCTACATTATTCGGGATGATTGGTTCAATAAGGAGAAGCTCATGAAGAATCTGTCGAAGGTTTCCCGGCGTGAGTTTGCGACATTGGCTGCGGCGGGACTGAGTCTGGCAGTTCCTAAAGGGTTGTTTGGCTTGGATCAGAAGGAAGTGGCGGGCAAGGCCCGACCACCGATCAGTGCGGATGAGGCTTTGCGGCAACTTATCGAAGGCAACGAGCGTTTCGTGAAAGGGCAGCCGTCGAGCCCGAGGCGCAGTCCTGAGGATTTTCGGGCTCTGGCAGAAGCCCAGTATCCGGAGGCGGTAATTGTCAGTTGTTCGGATTCTCGGGTTGCACCGGAGATCCTGTTTGATGTGGGTGTGGGCGACCTCTTTGTGGTTCGTGTAGCTGGCAACGTGGTAAGCGGCGCGGGGGTCACGGTCAAGGGCAGCATTGAATATGCGATTGCCGAGCTCAATGTGCCGCTTATCGTTGTGTTGGGTCACAGCGGTTGCGGCGCGGTCAAAGCTGCGATGAAGCACATTGATGCCAAGGATTCGCTGCCGGGCGCGATTAACGGCCTGGTGGAACTGATCAAGCCCGCGGTCGCACAGAGTAAAGGAGAGCCGGGCGACGCGCTGGAAAACGCGATCAGGAAGAATGTGCAAATTGGGGTGGAGCGGCTTAAGGAACTTGAGCCGATCCTGGCACCGCGGGTGAAAGACAGCAAGTTAAAGATCGTGGGCGGCGTGTACGATCTGCGTACGGGAGCGGTGACGATGGTGGAGCATGGGAAGTCCTGAAGCGTTGCGGGCACAATACAGAGATCCTTCGCTTTGCTCAGGATGACAGCTTGATTTGTGGGGAGATCAGCCCTATTGGGGAAGCGGTGGCGGACTTGTTTCAGTCAATATCTTTCCTGGGGGTGGCACAGGAGAAACGATATAGCATGGCAAAGAGTTCTTCCAAGGCAGCGCGTTGGAAGGGAAGTTCTGGGCGTAGGTTAGAGCGAACTTGGTTTCCACAAACTGACCATGGGGAGTGAAGACGGCGCGCCGGGAGATGTTTTCGAGGGTATCGTCGCAGGTGAGGTCTCTTACTGCCGTAAGTTTATAGAGCTTGGCATAGTCGAGAGCCCAGACCGGCAGGTGGGGTTGATATATCAGAAATGTGTCGGAGAGTATCACGAATTGCGATCCGGTAGGAGAGTACATTTCGAAGACATAGGATTCGCGATTCATGCCAAACCCGGTCAACGGAGGGCCGTCGACCCGGGCCACAAAATTCCCCGTCAGGACCACCCCTAACTGCTTTGCAGATCCGGCAGCGGAATCAATCGCCGTGGTTGCGCAGATAGTTAGAATGAATATCGCAAGCGGAATTCGCGCGCGGCTCCGAAGATCCTGGCGCCACCTGGTCCGTTGCGCAGGGTTTGCACTGATGGCCAATTTCATACCTCAAAAAGTGACGTAACGTCTTTCGCTCCGCGCACTCGCGAGGATACGGGCGCACTGGGCTCATGCCTCAAGGGGCTGAAGCCGAGCCCTCCCAGTGAATCACGCAGCTTTGCTTGGCCGCCCGGATGATGCGTCCGGGGCTACGTGCGCCCATAAATCCGTGTTTCTCAGCGGCTCTCTAGCCCCCACTCTTGGCGGCTACCGAGTGTCGAACAGGAGTTGCTGTTTTCGCGGCCGCTTGTTCAAGCTTGGTCGGAGCCACCTGCATCCCATAGGCTTGACCTTGAACCCAGAGTAAATTGAGAAAATCGGTCTTACCATATTTGTTGAACGTGACGTCGGTCTGAGCGTGCGCCTTCTCGGAGTTGGTCGGGACATATTCAACGAACACGGAGTGGGCTCCGTCGGTACTTTCGATGAGCAGAAGCCCGGTCGACTCCGTTGCCGGAGTTACTCTGTACGCGCCCGCGGGAAGCTTGGCGCTTCCTGCGTAGAAGGGAAATGTTGTTTCGAAATTCAAACTGTTTGTTATCTGTCCCACGGCGGGAATCGCCAACAGAAGCGAAATCAAGCCGGTGAGAACGATCCATCGGTCTCGCCTCTTCATTTCTTTCCTCCATCTCGTGAATTGCTGTCGTAGCGAACTTCAATAGCTGGCGCTATTGAAGTTCGCCATTGAGGTACTGCCATTTAGTTCCCAGCGTTCAGCCCTTTGTTCACCAGAACCTTTACGTCGACCCGGCGATTTTCCGCGCGGCCCTGGGCCGTCTCGTTGGGCGCTGCCGGATCGGCAGTACCCATGGCTCCGGGCGCAACAATGTGCCGTACGGGCACGTTGCAGTCCTGAAGCAGGAATGCGATGACTTCCTGGGCTCGGTCCATGCTCAACTTCTGGTTCATGGCCGCGTTTCCTGAAGAGTCGGCATACCCTCTGACTGAGATCAGATAGCCCGTGAGGCCGGTGGCACTTTGGGCCAATTGCTTGAGTGCGGCCTTGTCAGAAGCTGAGATTACGGAGCTTCCGACTGCGAAGTTGACTACCGCGTTGCCCTTTGTGTCATATTCTGAAAGCTCATCAAAGCGCTTCGTGGTTGCCTGAATCTCTTGCTGGTTGGCGTCGATCTGCTCCTGGTTGTTGGCAATCTGCTGCTTGTTGGCCGCGGTCTGCACCTGGTTAGCTGCGATTCCCTGGGCGTTAGCTTGAGTGGCCTGTTTGTTCGCCGCAATGTTTTGCTGGTTGGTCGCGACCGCCTGCTTGGTCGGGGTCAGGCCGGCCTGAATGGCTTCGGCCGTTTCCAGATCGTCCTCACTGAAGGTGATCGACTTGGCGACTACCCGACTCTGGGCATCGCCGACACCGTCCACCGAAATCTTCAGACCCGGGACCAGAACGGTGGCCGACATCTGCTTCTTGCGGAGGCCGAGGCGTTTGGGCTGTTGCACCTTGGTGTCATCGTTGAGGACAATGGTGACATTGCCCGCGTCCATGCTTTTAATGGTCAGGGTTTCTCCGGTTCGTCCTGTGATGATTCCGCTGACCTTGGTCTTCTCGCCGTTTGATGCGCCATAGGCCATCCCGACCGCCAGGCAGCACAGCAACGCGGCGTATCCAATGCTTCTTCTGCGATTCTGCATCATAGTGTCATCCTTTCGTTTCTTGGGTTGGCCCGTGAGGCCGGCTGGGGTCCAGACAGCCTCACGGGGTGTTACGTTGCGCGCTACTACTCAGCAGGCGGGGTTGATGCTTGTTGTTTCGAAGCTTTTGTTTTCTTCGGCGCACCGGTTTTATCCGCTGGCAAAGAAGATTCATCCACAACAGTGGTGTCTTTCACAGTGAAAGTTCCACCCTCGGGGACGAAGTAGAATTGGGCTTTGCTGCCTGTAGCCCTGTCTTGGCTCTGGCGAACTTCTATACGACTGGCGTCAATCTGCTGTTTGGCCTCGCCTCCGGTGAGGTAGGACTTAGCGTTGTATGCGCGAAGACCTTCGATCTCGTTTACTTTGACTTCTTCTTCCTCTTCGGCAAAGCCCACGACCACAAGTTTGCCGTTGGGTTCGTGCTGCAGACGCAAAGCAACCTCGTCAAGAACGGCTTTGCACTCGTTATCAATGCGCGCGAGTTTTTTGGAATTCTTAAACTCGCAATCGCTGATCAGACTCTCGCTGACCACGGTTACCGGCGCCGGAAGCGCTTCCACATTGGCGGTGGCTACGCAGGTGGCGCTGAGACCGTGGACATCGGTGACGCCGATGGTGACATTCACCGGTCCTGGAGGTACGTTGCTTGTATCCAGAGCAGCGGTGGTTGAGAATTGGCCAGCCTGGCTGCCGGGGGTGGTCTGGGCCTGGCCCACGGTTCCCGCGCTGGCGGTGAAATTCGGATCCTTAATCTGGCTTGCATCCGGACTGCTGCCCTGCGCGCTGATGGTCACCGGATCTCCAGGATGGATGGTGGTCGGATTGGCCGAGCAAGCCACTTCAGGTGGATGCGGCTGCTTCACCGTGAATGACGCCGAGCAGGAGGCAGAGTTCATCTTCTTCTCCTTGGGATCGGTGACATTGGCGGTGACGGTGTAGCTGCCCGGAGCCAACGTGGTTGTGTCTACCGTGGCTGAAGTGTTCTCCCCCTGAACCTTTCCACCCGTACCATTCCAGGCGTACGTCAGAGTGTGTTTGGGATTAAAGTCCGCGGTCTGCAGCGAAGCCTTGACGGGTCCTTCCCAAGGCAACATTTCCGAAGGCGCAACGGAACACGAGGCCTTCGGCGGTGGCGGGGTGGCCCCTCCAAAGCGGAAACTCAGTCCAGCCGTGTAGCGAAGGTTCTGCTGCCACTTGGTGCTGTTAACGGTTCCGAGTCCGGGAATGTTGAACGGAGAGAAATGAGTTGGAACGTAATCCAGCTCAACCGGGCGGAAACTGATCAGCCGGCTCAGCCGGATGTCAATGCCTCCACCCGTGGCCAGAGCGGCGGCGTTCTGCGTGGTTGCAAACTTGGTAACCCCATTCCCTGGGGTAACTGTCACGCCCGGCGGAACAGTGGCGCCTGGGGGAATAAGCGAATTAGGGACATTAAAACTTCTGGAATTGTGCATGCCTCCGGCAAAGAACTCCAGGAACGGCGACACGACCCCAGCCTTGTTGAAGAAGACACGTGGTCCGAACAAATAAGTAAAAGCAGTTTGGTCGGGTGTGAGGGTGCGGCTGCTCCCGACGCTCAGCGCGCCGTTGTGAACGCCGCCCAGCTCGCCAACAATTCCGATCCATTTGTTGAAGTTGTATTGGAACGAGCCAACCCCTCCGTTCGCCGTGAAGGCGTTTACAGGCGCTGACGCGTTATACCGTAAGAACTCGTAGCCGCCGTAGACTTCGGCCTTGGGGATATCCTGCGCAACCGAACAGATAGCAAACAGGAATACAAACGCGAAGCTCACAATTTTCTTATTCATGTAAGTTTCCTTCTTCTCCACTCAACCGCACTTTTTGTTGAGACTGAAAATGCGCCTGGATCCTGTTACCTTTCTCAAACAAAAGCATGGCCAGTTGGACAGATTTACTTCGTGCGCTGCAATGAGGAAATGTTAGAAAGCTATTCCCCTCTCGCACACTAGCAAATGTGCTAGTTTGCAGTGGAGAATCTGCCAGTTTGGCCATGGACGCTAGTTATCGCGTGCGCCCGAGAGTCCAACGCTTGGAATAATCGACCTGCGCGCGGCCTTGTCGACAGACTGCCCCAGCGAAATAGAGCCCGTCAGCCGCGAAGCCCTTGCGTCCTGGGTGCCCGCGCTGAGTATTCGAACGCGCGGACGGTGTTCCGCCGTGGCTGAGGAGTTTTCTTGCGGTCGGTCGGAGTTATTCCTCTGCGGCTGGTCCAACGGCGCGCGTCACCGCACGAGCCGGAAGAGTTCATAAGCCAAAAGACTGGCAGAAGTAGTAGGTATGCCGAGGGAGAATTGCGGATAGCATTTTAGTGGTGAAAAGGCTCTCTATGATTATCTCGATCACGGAAGCGCAATGACGGCTGCCCCGGTAGGCAGAATTATGGTTCTGGAACGTCACAAGCGAGCGCGGTTGCTGATTGCCGATGATCACATCTTGTTGGCCGAGGCCTGTAAGAATCTGCTGGAACCCGAATTTGAAGTAGTCGCGATCGTGGGGGATGGGCGGGCCTTACTGCAAGTGGCGGCGGAGCTTAAGCCGGATGTCGTGATCGTGGATATTGCCATGCCGCAGTTGAATGGCTTGGACGCGGGCGAGCAGGTCAAACACTTCCTGCCTTCGGTCAAGCTGGTATTTCTGACCATGAGCCTGGAGTCCGACGTAGCCGCGGAAGCCTTTCGGCGCGGCGCCTCGGGATACGTGGTGAAGACCTCCGCTGCCGAGGAGTTGATGCTGGCCATCCGGCGGGTGTTGAAGGGCGAGTCTTATTTGTCTCCCATGATTACGGCAGATACGGTTAACTTTCTGCTGCGCAGCGGCCAGATCTATGATGCTGAGAAACGAATCTCCGCCCGGCAGCGGGAAGTCCTGCAGTTACTAGCGGAGGGCAAGTCGATGAAAGAGATTGCCCACATTCTGAACTTGAAGCCCGGGACCGTGGCCTTTCATAAATACAGCATCATGGAGCGACTTGGGTTGAAGACAAATGCGGAACTGCTGCAGTACGCCATCAAGCGCCACATCATTCCTTCGTGACGCCAGTGTTTATTTTTCCTCGCCCGCCGTCTGAAACGCGCCACATGAACGAAGCCGCTCAATACGTCGCTTGACATGGCCGCTGGCCCTGGCTTTCTATCCGGGGGTCAAAAGGCATTTAGTCCAATCGTTTTCGCGGGGGGAGCCGTGGTCGCTGCTCCAGGTAGGAAATACCATCGCCTATTCAGGAGCAACCTTCTCCTCCAAAAACTTCCGATGATTGCGTGCCGTTCTCGCCATCATCGTCTTTATTGCGCCACTCCTCGTGATTGCGCCTGTTTTGCGCAAACTCAAAAGGAAAGCGCTGCGTGAATACGGAGCTCTTGTGACAATCCGTGACCAGCTATTTGATCAAGAGTGGATTCAGAAAAAAGGACAACTAGACGAAGTGCTCTTGGGAAACCCCGATGCGTCATCCTTGATCGACCTAGGAAGCAGCTTAGGCCCGGCCTAGGTCACGACACAGGAATACCAGGGGCGTTAGCTATCCAACGCGCTCACCGTGTGTGAGATCAGGGCAAAGAAAAAGGCCCGACCCTCCGTAGGTCCGGCCTGAAACGTGCGGTTTTGAGTCAGGGTTGTAGAGCGATCGTGAGGGTCGAATGTCGATGCCACCGGCGCTAACCCATGACCGCTAAGGTTCCACCTTTAAGGTTCCACCTTGAGGCAAACATAGCGCGCGCACCGGCTGCGGGCAATACAGTAAACACCGTAGTCACCATACGTGACACTTTCCAATGCTCCTACGCGGAAGGGCGGGTTCTAGCAGGTGGCCTGGTGGCTGTCGGAGGCACAGTGAGGCAGTAAGGCCTCTCCGCACCGATTCTTGAACCTAATGGCCTGTCGCGGTGAGTTCGTCACCGTCCGCGGAATCCCTCAGTGGCTAAAGCCCTCGTCATCATTAGCTCCGGGCGGCACGGCTGAAGCCGTGCCCTTCGCAAAGCAAATAAAGCGATAGCACGCTCTAGCATTGATGGTTCTGCGACAGGCCACTAGTAGCTGGTGGTCGGGGAGAATGAGTGAGGCAGACAAAACCTGCCCCCGGCAAATAAAGAGCGCCGGGCCCTGCTCATTTTCTTCTGCAGTTTCTGGAACGGATACCACATACGTTACGTCTATGGGAGTGCCCGTTGGTTTGCTCCGGTCGAAGAAGGAACTATGAATATCCGTTCTGCGCTGCCTAACTTCACTTCTTTCGCCAGGCTGGTTGCATTTCTGGCTCTGGCCGCATCTTTCGCATGCAGCCAGGATTCGTCTCAGCCTAAGCCGATGCCTACTGTGGGTCAGGTCATGGATCACTATGTGAGTGCGCTGGGCGGGCACGATGCCATTTTCAGGCACAAATCCATGACCGTCCGGGGAAAGTTTGTGGTTTCAGAGAAAGGCCCCAGCCTGGATCGAGACGCCTATTACGACGCCTATTACAAAGATGGCAAGATGCTTTACGAGATCATTTTGCCGAACGGAAGCCGTTATCAGGAGGGGTTCGATGGCACGGTGGCGTGGCAGTTGCAGCCGGGCCAGCCGCCGGCGATCTCGGAGGGCAACGAGGTGAAATCGAAACAACGGGATGCGGACATGAATTATCCCGGGCGCGTCCTGGATTATTTCAGTTCGATGAACGTCGTGGACGTGACCGATTTCGAAGGTCACACTTGCTATCACTTGAAGGGGACGAATAAGTGGGGAATCGTGAATGAACACTTCTACGACGCGACGTCCGGCCTTCTGGTGGGATACAAGTTCAATTCCAGTTGGAGAGGCGGCCCCGGGGACGAGTTCGAAGTGTTCTCCGACTACAAAGACTTTAGCGGATGGCTGATGCCCACACGAGCCGTTCACAAGCGCGCGGATGGCACCCAGGTAGAAACGGTCACGTCAGTAAGCTTTGATGATGTGGCCGATTCTGTGTTTACGCTGCCAGACTCGGTTAAAGCGTTGCTGGCGAAGAAAGGTCGGAGCTAGAGACCGTCCATTTCCGGACAGTTCATTCCGTCCGCGCACACTCATTCCCGGACTTTGCGCTTTTCCGATCCGGCTCTTCCCTGTTAAATCAGCATCTTGCAACTGTTCGCAGGCTGGCCCACCGGGTGCAATTCCCTTCTGCATGGAAAGCCTACACACCTTCCCATCTTACCGACCGGGGTTCGCGGCCGAGGGTTCCCCTGCCGGACGCGTTCTAGTGGCGGACGATCAGCCCCATGTTTTGGACGCTTTGCAGTTGTTGCTCAAGAGCCGTGGCTATCGCACCGAAGCGGTGACCCATCCGGAGCGGGTGTTGCAGGCGCTTCGGGCGGGCGAATTCGATGTCGTGCTCATGGACCTGAACTACACCCGCGACACTACGGCGGGCGGCGAGGGTCTGGAGTTGGTTTCGCAGATTCGCTTGATAGATGAGAATCTGCCCCTGGTGGTGATGACGGCCTGGAGCAGCGTCGACCTGGCGGTGGAAGCGATGCGGCGGGGCGCCTCCGATTTCGTGCAGAAGCCCTGGCACAATGGACAGCTGCTGGAAAAACTAGAGACACAAGTGGAACGCTGCCGTTCCCTGAGGCAGGCACAGCGTCAACGGACGGACGAACTGCAGGACGCCCGGGCAATCCAGAACAATCTGCTGCCCAAGAGCATCCCCCAGGTAAAAGACTACGAAATCGCGGGCATGACCCAGCCAGTGCGCTTCGTTGGCGGAGATTATTTTGATGTGGTTCGGGTCAGCGAGACGCAGACCGTGCTTTGCATTGCGGATGTGGCGGGCAAGGGAATGCCGGCGGCGCTGTTGATGTCCAGCTTGCAGGCGGCACTGAAGCCGTTGATGTGGGATACCCGATCGCCGCGGGAGTTGTGCCGCCGGTTGAACCGTATTCTTTGCGAGATCGCGCCGGTGAATAAATTCGTGTCGTTCTTCTATGCCGTGCTCGACAGCAAGGACAACCGGGTGACTTACTGCAATGCCGGACACAATCCTCCGTTGCTGATTCGGGCCGGCGGGACCGCGAGCGAGTTGAATGCAGCGGGAGCAGTCCTCGGACAGTTTCCTGATTGGGTTTATGAGCAGAGCGAGGTGCAGCTGAGATCCGGCGACGCATTGCTGATGTTCACCGACGGATTGGTTGAAGTGTGCAACCCGGAAGACGAGCCGTTTGGTGAGGAACGTGTCATCAGGATCGCGGTGGAGAATCGCGGCGTGAGCGCGGGAAGACTGGAGAGATTGCTCACGCAGGCGGCGTCGGAGCACTGCGGCGGGCGTTTTCAGGATGACGCCAGCATGATTGTGCTGCGGGCAGTGTGAGTCCTTCCATCTACTATCCATCCTCGTAGACGGTGGCACTTTCGTGGGGTTTGACGCGGCTGAAATTTGTGTTACCTTCGGTGTCATGGGACGCTGGACGATACCACCGTCGCGTTTGTTCGTCCTGGTGAACCTGCTGTCCCTGATCGTGCTGATTCTGGTATTGCCGCAAGTAGACCTGCCGGACACGGCCTTTCACGCCGGGACGGCACCGGTTGACGTACATTCCCGGGTCACTTCCGCGCTCGGCTTGTTGAGCGTGGGCCCCGCAGTACCGTTTAATTTCTCTGCTCAATCTGCATTGTGCCGCCGTGAGCACTCGTTCGTGTTTGCTCATGCGACTTCGAGTTTCTTACCACTCCTCCATCGCTCGCTCCGCTGCTAGAGTTTCACCGCAGACTGCGTTCAGGCTTGCTCTGGATTCAGAGCAAGGAAGGGGCAGTTCGGTGAATTAACTGGGATCCTTGGGGGAGGATCCGGTGTTTCTGTGCTGCCCCTTTCTAAACTGAATACGAACCAGCAAAAGGAGGGCTGAAATCATGGAGAATAAGTACCGGGTACCTATCTTCCTGGCAGTGGAAAGACTGCAGGAGGCGTCGCTGCAAGCGGGCTTGACGGAAGACGATGTTACCGGCTTGCTGGCTTCTGGACTGGACGTTTGCGATGCGGTGACTTACGTCGAGGCTGTACTGTCTAACCGCGTGCATTGAGTTGGTTGAGTTCGCAGTGCTTCGCCGCTACCTCTTCTAGTAACTCCCCCCTGATACTCGGCTCCGGCCCGACCGTGCCTTCGTGGCGCATTGGCACGGGATACTCTCATTGCGTATAAATTGCTGGCGTAGCCGCACGGGCGCGGACGCCCGCGCCTACATGGGCGATGGCTTACAATAGCTTCGAAGAGGGAACCCCATGTCCGTTACCCGCACGGTTCGTCCGGAGAGCGCACGCGCGTCAATCGTTTCGACGGGGATTCCGCCTGTCCCACTGACGATTGAAGGCTACAGCGTGCTGCATCAAATGATGCGGTTTCGGTGGTCGGCCTGGCGGGCGCTGCGGCCGGCACAAAAAGCCAAGATCATCCATGAGGCCAGCGGTGTGCTGGCGAAGATGGAGCAAAATGCGTCGGGCCAGTCTGGGCTTTATTCCCTGCTGGGACACAAGGGCGATCTGATGATTGTCCACTTCCGGCAGTCGTTTGAGGAATTGAATCAGGCGGAGTTGCAAATAGCGCGGCTTCGACTCAGCGACTATCTTGAGCCGATGACGTCGTATCTTTCGGTCATCGAGCTGGGGCTTTACGAATCTACGATTAAGGTCTACAGCGAACTTGCGGAGCGCGGCGTCGAAGCGCACTCCGAGGAATGGAATCGCGTGATCAAGGAAACTCTCGTCACGGCAGAGAGAAGCTATGCGGCCGCGATTGTTTCCGGAGCTGCCCAAGCACCGGTATCTTTGTTTTTACCCGATGGATCGGCGGCGCGGCGAAGACAAGAACTGGTACACGGTTCCCATCGAAGAGCGGGCGCGGCAGATGAATGAACATGGCCTGGTGGGGCGGCGATATGCGGGCGAGGTTAAACAGATCATCACCGGATCGATCGGATTTGATGATTGGGAATGGGGTGTCGATTTGTTTGCGGATGATCCCCTGGTGTTCAAGAAACTGATTTACGAGATGCGGTTTGATGAAGTGAGTGCGGTGTATGCGCTGTTCGGGACATTTTATGTGGGGTTGCGCTGCTCTTCGGGGGAGTTGGGGAGATTGCTTAGTGGGCAGGTGCCCAAGGGTTAACGATCCGAGAAAAATTGGATTCCATCGCCTCGATGGCACCAACGGTGAGAGGTTTCCCTCAGGGGCTGAAGCCCGCATTCTCGCGGCGCGATCGGCACGGCTGAAGCCGTGCCCTTCCCGCGCAGCTTTCTTCCTGCGCAGCTTTGCGGAAAACGCGTATCAAACCAGAAGTGTTTTACGGGAGATGAAATGGCAACGCTTGGACTGATTGAATACGGGGATGCGAGCCCGGAGGTGCGGGCGGTTTACGATGACATTATGGCTACGCGTAAGACCGACTGGATCAACAATTTCTGGAAGGCCATTGCGAATGATCCGGTCACACTGAAGCGAACCTGGGATGACATCAAGCAGATCATGGGCCCCGGAGCGCTCGATCCGCTGACTAAGGAGATGGTCTACGTCGCGGTGAGCGTCAGCAACCAGTGCGACTATTGCATTGCGTCTCACACCGTTTCGGCGAGAAAAAAGGGCATGACGGACGAGATGTTTAAAGAGTTGATGGCGGTGGTCGGAATGGCGAATGAAACCAATCGTCTGGTCGCCGGCTATCAAGTCGAAATCGACGAGCAGTTCAAGAGCGGCCGTTAGTGATTGGTCGTTCGTCGTTTGCCTGCCGCTGACCGGCTAGCTTGCTTCTTCTCTTGTTTGCCTGCAGTTTTCCGTCCACCGAATTTGAATTCGTGTTTCTTCATGTCCACGCGGCGTCCTCGAAAGGTTACTCCTTCCGCTTCCAGACGGAAGCGCTGCTCGAAGGCCGAATCTCTGCGCAATTTAATTTCGCCCCCGGCGCCCAGTACTCTTTGCCACGGCAAGTCGACGGAGCGATGCAGGACCCACGCCACCCGTCTGGGCGCTCCGGGATATCCGGCTGCCCGGGCTATGGCGCCGTAGGTTGAAACTTTGCCGCGAGGGATTTTGCGGATTGCGGCCCGAATGCGGCTGTCCATCGTCATGTCAGTAGCTGGCGATGGATCTTTCCTGGCAGATCAAATGTTGGATGAGAAGGGACGGCTTGCCCGTGTGGACAGACGCGGACAGGAGTGTCCGCGCCACACGAGACAAAACTGGCATCACGCCGCGGCGCCCTTGCGGAATGACTCGAGGGCCTTTTCTTCGCTCTCATAGACATCGAAAATGGTGACCAGCTTGGTCACTTGCAGCAAGTCTCCCACGCGCTGTGTGAGATTGGCTAGCTTGATCGAGCCACCGTTGTTTCGGGCGGTGGTGTAAAGGGCGACCAGCGTCCCCAGGCCGCCGCTATCGATGTAGGTGACGCCCGACAAGTTAAGCACGACGCGCTTACTCTGCGTGATTACCATTCTTACGGTGTCGCGCAGGTCGGCGGACTCTTCGCCAAAAACAATGCGGCCACTGCAATCGACGACCACGATGTCATCCACAGTCCGGACTATCAGTTTCAGTTGCATGGAAGCCCCCCTAGGGCGAGAAAGCCAACACAGAAGCCTACCCTGTGGAGCGTCTTTTCCGCAAGGACTTCGTGGGAGGCGAGGGAAAGTGAGGTCCGGGCATGCTTCGGCACGGGTGAACTCGTGGCCTAATTAAGTCCTGCGGAGCTTGGCTCGGAGCACGGACGAGACGTCCAGGGCTGCGTGAGGAGTGGATTCTCATGATGTCCGAGGGCGTCCCGTGGGCTTCCGGCATCACGTATAATCGAGCTTCCATACCATGAGCTACCAGGTTCTGGCGCGCAAATACCGTCCGCAAAACTTCTCTGAAGTCATAGGGCAGGAGCATGTTACCCGGACGCTGAAGAATGCCATCGAGCAGGGCCGCACCGCCCATGGGTATATCTTCAGCGGGCACCGGGGCATTGGCAAGACGACGGTGGCGCGCATTCTGGCTATGGCGCTCAATTGCCGGTCGTCGGACAAGCCGGTGACGGAACCCTGCGGAGTTTGCGAGTCCTGTACCGAGATTCGGGCGGGAAATTCGGTCGATGTGATTGAGATTGACGCAGCCACCAACCGGGGCATTGACGAGATCCGGGAGTTGCGCGAGGCAGCTCGTTATCGTCCCGCGCGCGATCGATTCAAAATCTACATCCTCGATGAAGCCCACCAGATTACCGACGCGGCATTTAATGCTCTGCTGAAGACTCTGGAGGAGCCTCCGAGCCATGTGGTTTTCATGCTGGCCACGACGCAGCCGGAGGATATTCCTCAGACGATTCGCTCGCGCTGCCAGCACTTCAGCTTTCCGGGCAGTTCGCTTTGAAGAAATTCTAGGACAACTGAAAGACCTGGCGGGCCGGGAGAAAATCGAAGCCGACGAAGATGCGCTTGCGTTGCTGGCGGAAGCCGGGGACGGATCGATACGCGATGCGCTCTCCATTCTGGACCAGGCCATTGCCTCCTGCAGATGGACGCCTTACGGCGGATGCAGTCCGGCAGCTGGTGGGAGCGGCGCCTTCCGGGGTGCTGGAAGACGTGATGCAGGCCGTGGCGCGGAGTTCGAGCGAAGAGGTGTTGCGGCTGGTGGACCGGCTGATCAGCGAAGGCCACAGTCCGACGCATTTTGCGCGGCAGATGGTTCGGTTTCTGCGCAACACTGTGGTGGCGAAGATTGCCGGTGGAGAATCTTCCCTGCTGCAGATTTCTGGCGACGAACGGCGCGGGTGGCTCGCGTGGCGGAACTTTTCAGCGAGGAGGATCTGGCGCGGCATCTGCAGATCATGCTGCGCACTCATGGGGAACTGGGATATCGGCAGGAGCAGCGCTTTCATCTGGAATTGGGGCTGCTGAAGATGGCGCATGCACAACGCTTGTTGCCGATCGAAGAGTTGTTGAGCGCGGTGGGCACGGCGGGTGCCAGTGGTCCGAGGTCTCCCGGCAAGCCTACAGTTGTTCCCGACGCGCGGAAGCCAGAATCGCCCGCGGCAACGCGAGCCAATCAGGTTTCACCGTTCGCAGCTGATTCCGCGCGAAAAAGCGGCTCGAAGCCACAGCTTCTGGCGGATGACAATCCTGCTCCAGCCGTGCCGGTGTTTGGGACCGGTAAGGCGACGGCAACCGTGGTGATGGGGGCGGCAGCTTCGGCGGCGGTGGCGGAAGTTGCGCCGGAAATATCTGCGAGACCAGAGCTGGCCGAAACACGGCCGGTGGGAACAGCCGATCTGGACCGTGACGCTCTGCGCGACTCCGTGCTGAACGCGTTGGCGGCCGGGGGGCATCACATGTTGGTTTCGATGCTGGAGGGTGGCGAATGGCGGGTCGAAGGGAACGAGCTGGTCATCAAAGTAGCGTCGTCAGCAACCGTGATCGATATGACGTTGGGGGCGGATGCAAGGCGCCTGGCGATCGCGACCGCGAGCGGGATTGCGGGACGTGCGCTTAAGTTGAAGGTATTGTCTGACAGCTCAGCCACGAATACGGCCACGAGCCGTCCGTCCTCGAACGGTGGGGGGCGCAGCCGCGCGGAACAGGATCCGATCGTTCGCCGTATGAAGGAGAAGTTCGGGGCAGAGATTCGTACGATTATCGATTACAAGGACAAACGGTGAGGCGGGATTGTTGTCGGGGTCGCACGGGCGAGGGCGCCCGCGCCACACTTTCCACGGGAAGGATGAAATGGGCGGATTCAACTTACAGGAATTGATGTCGCAGGCCAAGCGGCAATACGAAGTGCTGCAGAAGAAGATGGAGGAGACCGTGGTCGAGGGTTCGTCCGGCGGCGGTAGCGTCGTGGTGAAGATGGACGGACGCAAACAGGTGTTGAGCATCAAGATCGATCCCGAGGCGGTGAAGGGTGGGGATGTGGAAATGCTGCAGGATCTGGTGACCGCGGCGATCAACGGGGCGAGCCGGAAAGTCGATGAAGCCATGCAGTCCACCATGGGCGGCATGCTGGGCGGGATGGGGATTCCGGGATTGTAAGGATTGGTAATTGAGTAATTTGGTAATTGGGTAATTACTCTGTCCATTCCAGGTTTTTCAATTGCATAATTACCAAATCACACAATTACACAATTACTCTATGTCTAAATTTGCGGAGCCGATGGCGCGGCTGATCGATGAACTCAAGAAGCTGCCGGGGATTGGCAGCAAGACCGCACAGCGGCTCGCGTTTCACATCCTGCGCTCAACTGATGAGGATGCGGAGGCTCTGGCAGCGGCTGTGCGCGACGTGAAAGCCAAGCTGCGTCTGTGTTCCATTTGCAACAACATTACGGATATTGATCCTTGCGTTTACTGTAGCAGCGCTACCCGCAACCAGCGGATGGTTTGCGTAGTCGAAGAACCCACCAATATCGGTGCCATCGAGAAGACCAAACACTTCAATGGCGTTTATCACGTACTGCATGGATCGATTTCCCCTCTGCACGGAGTTGGTCCAGAACAGTTGCGTATTTCGAACCTGATGCGGCGGGTCGAAGACGGCCAGGTGGACGAGGTCATTATCGCCACTAATCCGACGGTGGAAGGCGAAGCCACCGCTACCTATCTTTCGGGGCAACTGCGACGCACGGGCCTCAAGGTGACGCGGATTGCTATGGGCATTCCGGTAGGCAGCGACATTGAGTATGCCGACGAGATCACGATGCTGAAGTCGATGGAGGGCCGCCGCGAGCTATGAGTGACTGGCGTCGAGTGCGGTCTTGTGCTTCCTAAGCGCAACCGGGCGTTCCATCATGTGCAAAGTTTTGCATCTCGACTCTGACAGGCGGCTCCAAGGCCTCCCCGACGTTATCACACCGTAGCATATATCATTATATATCAATCACTTGCATGTATCTTCTGAAGCAAGGGATAAAGTCAGACCTTGGCCTCAGAGTTGCACTTAGCTCAAGTAAGTGTTTCCTTCGTCTTCTCCGGATGGTGGATAGCAATTTTTGGCTGACCCGAGGGAGTGCAAGCAATTCGTCCGGTCACAAATCGACAGGACGCAGGTTCGGCGTCAGCTTGCGCCGCGCTGTGATGTAACCGCATCTCAACTCGACGCTGTAAGAAGCCGGGCCAACCAGCCCGGTTTTCTTTTTGGACCGACGTACGAAAACGAGGCCACGGATTTGCACGGATGAGAGAGCGCCGACGCATTCAGTTGGAGGAAACTTCGGTTTCGAGAAAGAAGTTTGGTTCTTCCTCGGCGGGTACGACGCCTTCTGGCAACGCTCCGCGGTTGTAGTCGGCCAAGCGATTCTTCCACTTCAAAAATTCAGTCAGGTTCTGGGGTTCGATACGGATTTCTACCCGGCGAAGGCTGGCGAGCAGAAGGTTCATTTCGTAGCGAAAGCCGGTTGTGGTGCGAAGGTTTTTTGCCGCGGGCCGAACCATTTTGATTTTTCGGTTGTGGCATTCGAGCAGTCCCCAGCCGGGCGGCAGTTCTTCGAGATGAACCATGGCCGCGGGCGTGAGGTAGAAGCGTTCACAGCCCAGCGCCAATTCCTGCTTGCGGCGAAAGGGCTTGTCGCGATCAACAAGAAAGTCGGCGCGCGAGATTTTGCATTCGACGAGCACGGAGTGACAAGCTCGCTTCCATCCGATGGCGTCGGGCATTTCGCCGCTGAGGCAGGCTTGCTCAGAAAGAACCACTCCGCAACGATAGGAGCGCAGCCATGCCACCGCTTTAGCGACCAATTGGGCGTGGGTCATAAGATTTCTTAACTTGTACTTCAAGCGGCGCGTTCGAAGAAGTAACTGCCTGGTTTCTAGTGAGCAGTTCACAGTGGCCAGTTTTCAGTTTTGCGTTGGTTTCGAAGCGCTCAGCCGTTTGACCATAACCGGGCGGCGATAGACGGTTTCGAGCAGGTGGCGTGCGGCAGCAACGCGTTCGGCCGTGCGATCGCGGGAAGAGTAGCCTTGGGCAGCGATCTCAAGGAAGCCGTTTTGCGTGTGGACTTCCAAGCGCTGAATACGGCCGTCGCGCTGCGAGTCAAAAGCGTTGGCCAGACGTAGAATTCCTGCCAAACGCAGTACGCTTTGGAGTTGGCCTGGGCGTAACCCGACCAGCGTTCGTTGCCGGACTCCAGGCAGCGCGCCACGATGGTAGCGGGCAACAATACCAGCCAAGCGCATCTTCTCTGCACTCCAGCTCAACGGAGGTGTCAGCCGGCGGATCAGGTTGTACGTGGCCTTGTGATGGCCTTTTTCATCCCCGGAGCGACCGACGTCGTGCAGCAAAGCCGCCACCTGCAAGATTGTTCGTTGATCGGCAGGGCCGGAATTGGCTGGTGGCTGCTTGAGGGGCAATCCGTCATACAACTGAAGCGCCAGGCGAGCGACGTGAAGGGAGTGCTTGAAGTCAGGATCGAGAAACGAAGCCCACAGTTTGAGGCGGCCCAGCGCGGCGGATTCGATCTCTTTTCCGACCGGCAACTCGGCCCGCCAGACTTGCCATAGCGAGGCCTTGCCCAGCATCTTGCCACGGTATTTCTCGATCCTGCGAGTACGCTCTTCGATGATCCGGGAATGCCACTTTGAACGAGACTCAGCATCCGGAAAAGCTTTGACCTGGAGTGCGGTTGCCGAGAGCACATCGAGGTCATGAACCTCGCCGAGCAAGTCTTGTAATTCCTTAAGGTCGTCGCTCCATGCGGCATGCTGCTCGGGCAAAAAGTTTTCCACGATGTAGCGGAAGCGTTTCAATCCGATACGCAGGCGGTGAAACGCGATGTGGGAGCGATTGCGCAGTGCGCGGTGATGTAGTTGGTAGGCTTCCGTCCAACGCTCGAGTGCCAGGTGCTTGAACAGTGCGCTTCCCGTCCGCACTCTGGCCGCACGGCGAGGCAGGGATGTAATCCATCGTCGCCATTGCTTGCGATCGAACTCCTGCAAGGCCACGGAAGCTTGCTGTTTGAGTTGCGCTTCGCGACCGGCGAGGAACTGCAGCAGCGCGATGGACACCGGGTCATCGGGCTTGCCCAGACGGCCCACCCACTCCTCAATCACTTGTGCATCTCGCAGTTCTCCCAATTCGCGGAAGAGCTGCTTCCCGGCCTTCTTCATGTCTTTCCAGGCGGGGTTGGGATCCATGACGCGAAGGCCATCGGCCATGGACCGGCAACGGCGCAGAGCGACTCGCAGATCGTGGACGGGATCGGCGCCGAACTCCACGCTGGTGCGGTCGCACTCTTCGAGCACGCGTTCCATCCACAGGGCGAGGCCGGCTTTCTTGCGCAAGTTTCGTGCTGTGGCGAGAGATAGGGGGAGAGGCATCGAGATTTTCTGAGGTTGCAGGATCACCAATCATTCTCGCTGTTGGAGCGAATTAATTCCAGTGCGGAAGGGTTATTCGGATGGTTTCAGCAATACCTTGGGAAAATACTGACCAACCTACACTGGTCGCGCGGGGGGGGCACGCTCCGCGGCCCTGATATCCCACTTGAGGCCAATTACCTCCGTAACATGCATCCACTTACCTTGTGCATTAACCTTATACCGGAGTTTCAGGAGCCACGTATTTCTACCGCCGCCACAACTAAGAGAGAAGACAGGAACGCGTCCGCTCGCGCTTTTATCCATAGCCTGAACATTCTGGTGAAATACGTGCGGCTTTATGGTTCTCAGCACAAGCGCACGGAGGGACAATTTGAGGTCACCTGGAATGAGCTGCAACATGGCTTACCCGAGGGTGGTTTCCTCCTGGGCGTTTCTGAGAACAGGCTACTGCTGGACGGCGTAGCGCTGGAATCGGGACAGGCCGAGCGCAGCTTTGCCCAACTGTTGACGGCGGCTGGCTTAGCCAGCATTCACTTTTCAAAGGGAGTCACGGTTGACGATTTTGCCCGGCTGATCAAGGCCTTTGCCGTGGGCGGATCCAAAGCCCAGGACGTGGTCCAGCAGATCAAGGATATATTCGGAGACAACAAGACATCCACGATTCGGATTAATGAAGTCAAGTTTGTGGCTGCTGACCCGGGCTCAGCCGACGTTACGATTGCGGCGCAGATTGCTGCCCAGACTCTGGGCCCTGAATTCAAAGAATGGCTGAATGATCCGCAGAAGTTGCTGCAACTCATCGCCGCGGCCGAAGGTTCGCGCTCCGGTGGTGCAGTGGGGAACGTACCTATTGGCAGCGTCCCGAATGTAGGCAGCAGTGAACCGGGCGGCGGCGAACCAAGCAGCGGTGCAGGCGGAGGAACCTGGGCGGGTGGGGTTGTGCCCCTTCAGGAAGAGGAAGTCATTCAGGCGATCCGTCTGCTTACTAAATTCGGGGAAGTCGGTGCTGACCCCGGCGCCAAGACGGAATTGCTCCAGAGCGAACTGACGCAGACAGATCCAAATACCAAGCTCAACCTGCAACAACTGCTGGAAAGTCTGGCTGCGAAGAATCCCACGGAAAAGAACGATACGCCTCTCCTGATGAAGGCGGCCGAGCACATGGCGATCCGCTTCGCCATGGAGCGCTTCCAAAAGGGAGACATCAAGGTTAACGCCGTGCACCAGATGCTGGAGCATATGAGCCGGCAAATGGACACTTTGCGGCAGATCCTGAAAGTGCACGAAGACAAAATGAGTAAGGCGGGGATTCTGGTAGAGTCCCATGCTGACATTCTGGACCGGATGTTCTGGGCGGAAGTGCCGGAGGCCGGAAAGAAAAGCGTGCTGCTCTCCAGTGAAGCGCCCTGCGTGCCCCCCCGCAATATCCGTCAGTTCCTCGAGGTTTTGCTGGAGCGCGGAGACCAAGAGGGCGCCACCGCCATCCTGCAGAATTACTCGAATTGCCTTACCGCCAAGGAGGCGGAGCCGCGCCGCAAGGCGGCCATTGGACTCAGCCAACTGGCGGATCTGTTTGCCGCCCCCGGTATTGATTTGATCGGCCCCATCGTTCACAAAATTGGTGAGGCTCTGGTCAGAGACACAGATCCGGAAGTGCAAAGTCTGCTGAGCGCTGCCTTTGTGCGTCTAAGTTCGGAAGCCGGGAACCGCAAACAGTACGGCGCCTTAGGCGAGGTTTGCGTCGCGATTGAAGGCGTAGCCAAACAACGCCCTGCCTTGGCGAACGAGTTGCGCCCGCGCATTGGTGTGGAGAATCGCCTGCCCGAGTTCATCGAAGAGGCGCTGCGGCTGCCGCAAGTCCCGCCGGATCTCATTCTGGTGCTGCGGCGCACTTCGCAAGCCGCCATAGAACATCTCGCTGACCGATTCTTTCGTTGCATGCGGCGCGAAGAATGCGACCGAATGGTGGAGATCGTAAAGGAACTCGGCACCAACGCATTGCAACAAGCGCGAGAGATGCTGCGGACGGGGGGAGTGCGACAGGCCGCGGCAGTGGTCGGGCTCTTGAGTCGTCTGGACGTACCAACGTTGCTCGAGTTATTGCCCATCCGCCTGCCGGAATGGAACCGGTTCTACCACGATATCGTCGTTCGCCAAATCGCCTACGGCGCGGCTCCCGATCGCGGCCGTACTCTGCTGGAAATTCTGGAGCATCTGGACAACATGGTTCTGCCCCAGGCCATCGATGAGATCGGAATGAGCGGTGACCGGACAACCGTGCCACCCCTGATGGTCATGGCAGAAGCCGGCGAAGCTCAAGGTCGTTCGGCCTTCATTCAGATCAAAGCGGTGGAGTCATTGGGCAGACTGCGCGAACCCGAATCCATTCCCGTGCTGCGCAGTTTGCTCGAAACCAAGAAGATGTGGAAGTGGGCGCATCATCGTGAGCTACGAATCGCGGCGGCGCAAGCCTTGGCCAAGATTGATCCGCGCTACGCCGGCCAGGTCATGTCGGATAGTGGCCTAACGCCGGGCGAACTTGCGATTGCCCCGTTGGACGCGGCTCCGGCGTGCCCTTGGGTGCGGCAACGGCGTTATGAACGAATCGTTTTGCGAAAAACGCTCTCGGCCATCATCAGCAGTTCGTGGGGAAAGTCCAGCATCTCCCTTCGCGAGCTGAGCTTGGGCGGCGGGATGGGCACGAAGGAAGACAACCTGCGCGTGGGCTCGGAAGCGAACATCGACATTTCGACCGGAGTGCGCCACATTCGCGGGCAGGTGCTGCTGCGTCGCGCCCGGGTCAACGAAGTGGGATTTGAAATTGTGAATACTGACATGGAAAGTCGCCTTCGCTTGCGCGGCATTCTGATGGAGGCAGTGGAGCGCGCGCCGGAAATAAGAGGCAGCGAGTGGCAGGGCGAGCGCAAGAGCTGAGCTCAGTTTCTTTGGAAACACAACCTAAATAAAAAGCTCCGGCTCGAATCAAGCCGGAGCGTTTGCATTTCCTCGGACTATTCTACTTTACCTTGGCGAAGATGATGACCAGCGTGTACAGCGCCAGGGACTCGATCAGAGCCAGGCCAAGAATCAGCGCCAGCTGAATACCGGGCCGAGCTGCAGGATTGCGAGCCAAGCCTTCCGCTGCCGCCGCAGTAGCCTTGCCCTGAGCCAGAGCGCAAATGCCGGAAGCGAACGCCATGGAAAATCCAGCGGCAATCGCGACCCAGTTGACCCCGCCAGCGGCTTCCCCGCCCTGCGCGAATGCAGGAGCGGCAAAGCACAACAATGACAGCACCATGAACAAATTGCTTAGTTTACGCATCGTCTTTCTCCTCGTGACTATGAATTACCGCCAGTGGGTGGTTGACGCCGTACCTTGCAGACGCCCTCACGCTGAACGGTGGAACCGCTAAACATCAAGACTTTGAAACCAGACTTCCTAGTGCTCTTCCGCCACAGCTCCTGCCAGATATACGGTCGTCAGCAGAACAAAGATGTAAGTCTGCAGTAACGAGACGCCGATGTGCAATCCAAGAAACACGATCGGCACGCCGATGGGAACCAGAGAAAAGAAGACCAGGGTAACCATGTCGCCAGCGAACATGTTGGCGTAAAGACGGATGGTCAGCGAAAGCACGCGGGCCATATGGCTGATGAGTTCAATGGGAACCATCAGGGGCGCAAGCGCGGGCATAGGCCCGGCAAAGTGCTTCAGGTAGGCGATTCCAGCATGTTTGAATCCCTGAGCCTGATAGTAGACAAAGGCACAAATCGCGCATCCCAGCGGAACTACCGGGACGGCGGTTGGAGATTCAAAGCCAGGGATCACGCCAATCAGGTTGCAAATCAGTATGAAAAAGCCGAGCGCCATCAGAAAGGGGGTAAAGCCCTCGCTGTGATGACCGATGATTTCGTGGCTTTGCCCTTGAACGAATCCGTGAGCGCCTTCGAAGATGTGCTGCAATGCGCCCGGCTTGTCGACCGAAAGCCGCGACCGCACCAGAGCAAACACGACTACGAGAAACATGAATACCAGAAGCTCCATCGTCACCGAATTGGCGATCGGGGCATCCGGGTACTTCGGCTCAACGTGAAGCATCCGCAGCAGGCCAGTAACTGGGCCGGCAAAAAGTCGATTCAGGAATTCGGTAAACCAGAGTTGTTCGTGCATGATCCAGCTTCTAGCAATTAGCTCCTAAGCTCTTGGCTTTATTACCAAACTCTGTGCTGGGGTCCTCAGAATCCGCGCGCCAAAGCCATATACAACTCGTAAGCCGCTTCGCACGCGATGCCCCCTACGGGCAGAAACAGGCCCGCAAAGAGCCCATAGAGACTCGCGGGAGAAACACTGAATATAGCATAGGCGGCCCCGGCCATCAAAAAGTAGCGCACCAGGAATCGAAACACGATTCCGCCACTCGATTGTTTGTAGGCGGAATGGGTGGCGCGATCCGCGAGGGCAGTTACGACCCGCTCCAGCCAGTGAAAATTGAGGTAGGCGATGGCGCACCCAGCAGGCGAACCCAAGAGCAATGCGCCAGCCGAAACGTAGCCATCCCGCTCCGATGAGAACCAGGGCCAGCGCAATCATGAACTGGGGGATACGCGTCAGAGCTCCGGAGTAGAACGACTCGGCTTGGCTTTCACCATCTTCGCTCATCATGAATTCTTTGAGTCGGAAGAAGTGACGGTTCGGATCAGTTCCACGAAGCCGGCAATGATGCCCAGAATCAACCCGGCCAGGTACAGCCACGTTGTATGCAGCCAGTGATCCAGCGCCAGCCCAACCAGCCATCCAGCGACGGTTGCAGCCGGAAAAATGAATGCCAACTGGCTATAGTTCACCAGTTGCACCAGCATGCTCTTCTTTTCAGGCGGGTCACTGTCGAGGGGAGACATAGGCGACAGAACTCAACCGAGGCCCATTGACCAGGTTACGACTCGTATGAATCGCTCAGGGAAGATGCCAATGATGACCGTAGCGAACGCGGTCACGCCCAGCGCTACCCGCATCGCAATGCTGATGGGCAGCTGGGTTTTATCCAGAGCCTCGCTCATGAACATGGCATTTGCGATTCGCATATAGTAGTAGAGCCCGAAAACCGCATAGAGCACGGCCAGGGACGCCAAAATGTAATGGCCACTCTCCATCAGGCTCAGGAAAATGAAATACTTCCCGTAGAAGCCTGCCAGTGGCGGAATTCCTGCAAGTGACAGAAGAAAAATCAGCATCAGGACGGCTTCGGTTGGAGCCCGGGTGAAAAGTCCGGCAATGTCATCGATCTCATCACCGATCACATTCCGCTGCCGCAGCGAGGTCACCACCGCGAAAGCGCCCAGGTTCATGAAGGTGTAAACCAGCAGGTACAGTAAAATGCCCTTGAACCCGTCGGAGAAAGCCGGCGCAGGATAATTTACCGAGGCCAGTGCAACTAGTCCCAGCAACATGTAACCGACGTGCGCGATTGAAGAGTAGGCCAGTAACCGCTTGAGGTTATTCTGGGTGAGCGCCGCCAGATTGGCGCCGGTCATAGTGATGATCGAAACAAAAATCAGCAGGGGTACGTAAACCGTTCGCAATGGATACAAGCCCCACAGGAAGATCCGCAACAACATCGCCCAAGCGGCCGCTTTTACGGCGACTGACATGAATCCGGTAACGCTGGTCGGTGCGCCCTCGTAGGCGTCAGGCAGCCACTGATGAAACGGAATGGCGGCAATCTTGAAGAACAAACCGGTCGCGGTAGTCAACAGGGCGACGACCGCCACCGGACTGGGGCGGTTGGCGTTCTGAGCCATCTGCACTGTCAGCGCCTGCCTGATCCCTCCCAGGTCCGTAGATCCGGTGAGGCCGTACAGAAGAGACAAACCGTAAGCAAAAATTCCTGACGAAAACGCTCCCAGCAGCAAATATTTCAACGCCGCCTCATTGGAGCGGCGATCAGTACGCAGGAATCCAACTAGCACGTAGGTCGAGATCGCCATCAACTCAAGGCCGATGAAGGTGAGCACAATGTTAAAGCTCGAGGCCATGCACATCATGCCTATCACCGAAAACAGGATCAATGAATAGAATTCGCCGTGGTTCTCGTGTTCGATCTCGAGATAGCGGACTGACATCAAGATTGAGAGGCCTGCTCCCGCGAGAAACAAGTAGTAGAAATAAATCGAAAAGTGATCCAGCACCATGGACTGCGCGAAAGCAAATTCGAGCGAGCGGGCTGCCTTGGCCGCTTCGAATTGGGCGTACTGGATCTTCAGCACTCCCGCCGCGGAAAACAGTACGCCCATAAACGCGGTCACTGCGTTCGTCCACTTCCACTCCGGCGGGATCATCAAGTCGATCAGCAGAATGCCCAGCGCGAACACGGTGAGCATGACGATGGGAAGGGACAGGAGATAGTCCGTGCCGGTGAAGTATTGGGGCATGCCAGGCACTTATTTCGTCCCCTTTGCGATGTCGGAAGCAACTGGAACTGCGACGGCCGCAGTGGCCGGTACGACCGATATCTGTGGCTCCGCGGAGGCATTTACTGCCCCGCCGATCCCGGGATAATCGGGCCGAACCGTTAACACAAGCTGATTCACAGGTTGCTGCAGGATCTGAAAGAACGGCTTGGGATACAGCCCGATCCAGAATGCCATAATCAGCAACGGCGCGAACGTCAGCACCTCGCGTGGCGTCAGGTCATGCAATTTCTCATTCTTCGGATTGGTCACGGTTCCGAAGAAGACCCGCTGGTACAGCCACAGTAGGTAAGCGGCAGCGAGAATCACACCGGGCACAGCCCACGCCGCCCACTTCCAGTTCTCCATGAACGTACCCTGCAGGATGGTGAACTCACCGACGAAACCGTTCAGCAGCGGCAGTCCCATGGAGGACAGGAACATGATCATCGTGATCGTGGCGTACAGTGGCATCACATTCGAAATGCCTCCGTACTCGGAGATCTCGCGGGTGTGTCGCCGTTCGTACAGGATGCCGACGATCAAGAACAGCGCCCCAGTCGAGATGCCATGGTTGATCTGTTGCAGAACCGAACCGCTCAGCCCCGCCGGGTTCAGAGCGAAGATACCTAGCGTGCAAAATCCCAAGTGGCTAACCGACGAGTAGGCCACGAGCTTCTTCATGTCCTTCTGCATCAGCGAAACCAGCGCGCCATAGATGATTCCAATAATGGAGAGGAAAATCATCCAGAATCGCACCTTGGGATGCATCACTACGTCGGGAAAGAAGGGCAAGGCAAAACGGATAAAGCCGTAAGTTCCCATTTTCAAAAGCACGCCGGCCAGGATGACCGAGCCTGCGGTGGGCGCCTCTACGTGGGCATCCGGCAGCCAGGTATGGAACGGAAACATTGGTACTTTGATAGCGAAGGCTATGAAAAACGCCAAAAACAGCAGGATGGCAAACGTTGAACCGTATGACGGATCATGGAAGATATGCGGCGCCGTCTTATAAAGCGCCTGAATGCTGAATGTGTACTGGCCGGTCTGGCGGAAGTTGTAGAAATACAGGAACAGAACGGACAGCAGCATTAGCACTGAACCAAACAGTGTGTACAGAAAGAACTTGATGGCGGCATAGAGCTTGCGCGGACCGCCCCAGATGCCGATCAGCAGGTACATCGGCACCAGCATGGCTTCCCAGAACACGAAGAAAAGGAAGAAGTCGAGCGCCATGAAGACGCCCAGCATTCCAGCCTGCAGCACGAGAAACCAAATGTAGTATTCCTTGACCCGGTTCTCGATTGCGCTCCACGACGAGAGAATGGAGATCCACCCGAGGAGCGTCGTCAGCATGATCAGCAAGAAGGAAATACCGTCGATCCCCAGTACGTAGCCAGCGCCGATGGAGGGAATCCAGTTGTTAGGCACGCCCTCCATGAACTTGAATCCAGGTTCGAAGCGCTGTGCCCAGAACCACGGCACTAGTGGGATCGAGACTAAAAGGCCGGCCAGCGCGAAGATATTCGCGATCCAGCGAATGGCGTCCTTCTGCTCCTTGGGAACAAAGATGAGCAGGAGAGCGCCGGCGAGCGGCGTGAACAAGATGATCGAGAGAATATGGCTTTGCATTTTTGTCCATTACGCGGGCGATGGCGCCCGCGCCACGCAATCAGTCATCGCCAGGCATAGTAGGCGACAAATCCAACCAACCCCATCACCATCACTAACGCATACCACTGCACCAACCCCCACTGCAGCAGGCGCATGGGATATGACACCATCCGTGACAGTATCGCCGGACCGTTGACTAACACACCATCAATGATCCACTTGTCCCACCAACTCGTCAGCGTACCCGAGAGGCGAGTCATCCATCCGGCGCCGTTAACCAATCCATCAATCACGTGCGAGTCGAACCACGAGGAGGCTTCGCCGAGTCCCATCACGCCTAAGCGAACGTCTCCTACCTTGCGACGGCCGGTGAAGGCGTAGTCGTAGCCTTCGTCGACGTAATACTTGTTGTAGAGCACTTCGTACAGTGGCGGAGCCGCAGCCGCAAGAGGCTCGACATAACCCTTGTCGGCGTGACGATAGGCTCGCCAAGCCATGCCCCAACCAATCACCGCCGCACCCACTGAGAGGAACATCAGTCCATATTCAATTGGACTCGTGTGTTCTTCTTCCTTCTCCCCAGCGGCGAGCTGCGCGATCTTCCCTTCTTCTTGGAAAACTTTGGCTTCGCGGGCAAATACCGGGTCCAAGAACTTCGCGAAATGATCGGACCCGCCGATACTGTGTGGCCACCCGAGCCAGCCGGCGCCGACGGCACAGACTGCCAGAATGATTAAGGGTATCGTCATCGACTTCGGAGATTCATGGATGTGGTGCTCCACTTCGTGACTCATCCGCGGCCGGCCATGGAAAGTCAGGAACATTAACCGGAACATATAGAAGGCGGTCATCAATGCCGTGATAAATCCAATGAGCCACAGCCATCGATAGGCACCGCCCTCAGAAGTCCATGCCTGCCAGAGAATCTCGTCTTTGGAGAAAAACCCGGCGAACGGCGGGATGCCGGCAATCGCGAATGTGGCAATGAACATGGTCCAATGAGTAATTGGGATGCGCTTGTGAAGATCGCCCATGTTGCGCATGTCCTGCTCGCCGCTCATGGCGTGGATCACCGATCCTGATCCGAGGAATAGCAGCGCTTTGAAAAAAGCGTGAGTAAAGACGTGGAACACACCCGCGGAAAATGCGCCCACGCCGAGAGCAAGGAACATGTATCCCAATTGCGAGACGGTCGAATATGCCAAGACGCGCTTGATGTCGTTCTGCACCAGCCCAATCGATGCGGCGAAGATGGCGGTCAGGGCGCCGATGATCGCGACCGTCTTCATCGACGCTGGCGCCAGCACAAACAGCGCGTTCGAGCGCGCCACCATGTATACGCCCGCTGTGACCATGGTTGCAGCGTGGATTAGCGCGGAAACTGGGGTTGGACCCTCCATGGCATCGGGTAGCCAAACGTAGAGTGGAATCTGGGCTGACTTTCCGCAGGCGCCGATGAATAAAAGTAGAGTCGCAGCGGTAATTACAGGATCGCCGATGGCAAAATGCCCGCTCCGCGCCAGGTGCGTGACTTCGGTGAATCGCAGCGATCCGAAATACCAGGCAATGGTGAACATGCCGAGCAGAAACCCAGCGTCCCCAATGCGGTTCACGATGAAAGCTTTATTCGCAGCCGTGCTGGCGGAATGGCGATGAAAATAGAATCCGATCAGCAGATACGAGCACAGGCCCACGCCCTCCCAGCCCACGAACATCAGCGCGTAATTATTCCCCAGAATCAGCATGAGCATGGAGAACATGAAGAGGTTCAAGTATCCGAAGAAACGGTAATACCCGTGTTCATGCGCCATGTAGCCGGTCGAGTAAATGTGAATCAGGGCTCCGACGCCAGTTACAAACAGCAGCCAAATACTGGACAGCGGATCAAGCAGGAAACCCACGTCGGCTTGGAATGGAGCCGGCTTCCCGTCGCGCATCACGTAGTTCATCTGGCCGGTGTCGGTTCCCAGCCAGGTGTAGACGATAGTTTGGTAGGGCTTTCCAGGATTGTCGTGAGCGTAATCTGTGTATTGCCAGACCGCACAGCAAGCGAACAGGAACGCCAAGACGACGACCCCGACGCAAACGGCGTTGACAGTCGCTTTTTGAAGCTTGCGGCCAAAAAAGAACATGATTGCCGCGCCGAAGGCGGGTAAAAGAGGAATCAGCCAGATGTGATCAAGAAAGAACATGAGTTAATTAGTATCGAGGACATAGCATTTGCCCCAGTAGCGCTGTCGCGAAACTTGAGGGACCAAATGCCAAGTGCTAATTGCTAAGTGCTGTTCCTCTACCATTTCAGCAAATCCACTTCGTCCACATTCACCGTTTCCTTGTTCCGGAAGAAGGCGATCAGAATACCGAGGCCTACGGCTGCTTCGGCCGCCGCGTCAGTGATGACGAAAATCGCAAATACCTGCCCGTTTAGCCCCCACAACCGTGAGAACGCCACGAGGTTGAGGTTCACCGCGTTCAAAATCAGTTCGATCGACATCAGAACGATGACCACGTTCCGGCGGGTCAGCACGCCGATGACACCCAGGATGAACAGGGCCGCAGCGGTCACGAGATAATGTAGAGTGCCGATTGGAGCCATAAAAATCTTCTAGCTCCTAGCCGCCGGCTTCTAGCCAGAAGCTAGAAGCCAGAAGCCAGAAGCTGCCTCTCAAATTCTTTTCTTCGCCATCACGACCGCGCCGATAATTGCCACCAACAGCAGCAGCGACGCGATTTCAAACGCGAACATGTATTGCCCATAAAGCATTACGCCGATCTGCTGGGTGTTGCTGTTCTCAATCGGCTGTGCAATATGGTAGGAAAACAAACTGTTGCCCTTCACGTACACCACTACGAACAACGCGCCCAGTGCGACGGCGGCGAGTAGTCCAACCAGCCATTGTTTATTGAACTGCTCTTCTTTTTGCGAACGTTCGATGTTCACCAGCATGATCACAAACAGGAAGAGGACCATGATGCCGCCTGCGTAAAGAATGATCTGAACGCCGGCGACGAACGGCGCATAGAGCATCAGATACAACCCCGCTTGCGCAAGCAGGCCAAAAATCAGTGCTAGCGCCGAATGCACCGGGTTCTTGCGTGTGATAACGAAAACGCCGCTCAGCAAGGTAAGCCCCGACAAGAAATAGAAAAAGAACGTCGTGGCAACGGGCTGCATACCGGGCTGGACAACTTGCTGCATATTAGAGCACGACTCCCAAAATAGCCGTCAGGATGAGTACGCCAATTCCGATGGGTAACAACACTTTCCATCCTACTTTCATCAGCTGATCGAAGCGATACCGCGGAAACGTGGCGCGGTACCAGATATATAGGTACATGAAGCCCGCGACCTTGGCCACGAACCAGAAGATGTCCTGAATGCGGTCGCGCACCGGAGGCACAAACAATATCAAGCCAATCAAGCCCAGCACGGCGCCGAATCCGGCCAAACCAATCGTCTGTATTCGGAAGTAGGGGTGCTTTGGCATGCGCCGGACACCCACGAAGGCGATGGCCGCAAGTGCCAAGAAAGTCAATCCGGGAAACAGCGAGAACACCAGATCCCAGGTCTCACCCGTCAAGGTGTTGGGGAAAGGCCGGAACCATCCGCCAAGCCACAGAGTCACCGCAATTGACGAGACTGCGATCATGGCCGCATATTCGCCCAGCATGAAGAGCGACCAGCGCAAGCCGCTGTATTCCGTGTGGAAGCCGGCGGTTAGTTCCGATTCCGCTTCCGGCAAATCAAACGGCGCACGGTTCGTTTCCGCAACCATGGCGATGGCAAAGATGCCGAATGCAATGAAGCCCAGCGGGAAAAACTTGAACAGGAACCAAACATGCTGCTCCTGTTGAGCCTGGACGATGCCAATCATGCTCAACGTCCCCGTTCCCGACGTGCCGACGCCAACTCCATAAGGCCCGAGCCCGTGCAGGCTAGTCATCAACACAGCGGAGACCACGGCCATCCCCATGGCTACTTCGTAGGAAACCATCTGCGCGCTGCTGCGGAGTGCACCAATCAGCGGGTAATGAGAGTTCGACGCCCACCCTGCCATCACGATTCCCAACACGCTCAGCGAAGAAACGCCGAGCATGAAAAGGATCCCGATGTTCAAATCCGTAATCGCGTGAGTGGGACCGAAGGGGACAACAATATACACGGCGAACGACGCGCACAGAATGATCAAGGGTGCGATCCAGAAGACAAATTTGTCGGCTTCCGCCGGGATGATGTCTTCCTTGGTCATTAATTTGATGGCGTCGGCGATCGGTTGCAATAGACCGTGCGGGCCCACGCGCATGGGGCCAAGGCGGATCTGGAAATGTGCCAGAGCCTTGCGCTCCAGCCAGTTCATCGCCATGACCGCAACCGAGATTCCGCCAAAAACCACCAGGATATAGACGAGGGCCCAAAACACATTGCCCGCCTGCCCCGGAGTCGTGTTGCTGCTGAGATAGGAGGTGATGTAGTCGAGCATCAGCGATCGACCTCGCCCAGCACGATGTCCAGCGTGCCGATCACAGCGATTACATCGGCGACCAGGGCCCCTCTCACCATAACGTCCAGCGCTTGCAAATTCACGAACGACGGTGGCCTTACCCGCACCCGGTAGGGTTGCGTCGATCCGTCGCTCACAATGAAGTATCCCAGCTCGCCCTTAGGCGCCTCAATCGAGTGATAGATTTCGCCGACCGGCGGCTTCATCACCTTGGGAACTTTCGCCATGATAGGACCTTCGGGAATTCTCGCGACCGCTTGCCGGATGATGCGCAGAGACTGCCGCATCTCCTCCATGCGCACCGTGTACCGGTCATACGTGTCGCCGTTCGCGCCGATAGGAATTTCGAAATCGAAGTCGGAGTAGGCGGCATAGGGCTGCGCTTTTCGCAGATCCCATTTCACCCCGCTGGCTCGCAGTACCGGGCCGGTGACGCCCAGCGCGATCGCGTCCGCGCGCGATATCACACCCACGTTTTTCGTTCGCTCCAGCCAGATGCGGTTCGTGGTGAGGAGTTCTTCATACTCGTCGATTTTCGGAGGAACGAAGTCGAGGAACTTGGTTACGTCGCGTTCAAAGCCCTCATAAGTCTCGTATTGGCAACCGCCGATACGGAAGGCATGCGTGGTCAGTCGGGCGCCACAATACTTTTCAAAAATCTTTAGAATTTCCTCCCGATCGCGGAAGGTGTAGAAAAGCGGCGTCATGGCGCCGATATCGAGAGCGTGGGTCCCCAGCCAGAGCTGATGGCTCGCTAACCGGTTCAATTCGGTGAGGATCACCCGGATGTACTTGGCCCGCGGCGGCGCCTCAATGTTGAGAAGTTTTTCAACCGCTTCGCAGTAGCCCAACCCGTTCGACACCGCGGCCACGTAGTCCATGCGGTCGACATACGGATTGAACATGGTGTAAGTGCGGTTCTCGGCAATCTTCTCTACCCCGCGATGGAGGTAGCCGATCACACATTCTGTTCCCAGAACTTTCTCGCCATCCAGCTTGAGGATTACGCGGAGCACTCCATGGGTCGCCGGATGCTGCGGTCCCATGTTGATGATGAGTTCGTTGCTGTCGAGGAAGGTTTTGTCGGGCTGATCGAGCTCCAGGTGAGACAGGAACCGGGTAGCATCGGTTCTCTTCGGGCCAGTTGTCGGCTCAGTCGCCTTCGGGTCAATTGTCTTCGGGTCAATCGTCTTCGGGTCAATCATGGTCGGGTCGGTCATGATTATTGGCCGCTCTCGATCCCCAGGTTGGCTTGCACCCATTCCTGATCCTGTTGAATGATCCCGTAGTCTTTCCGCAGCGGATAACCCTTCCAGCCATCGGGAAGGAGGATGCGCTTCAAATCCGGATGCCCGTCGAAACGAATCCCAAACATGTCGTAGACTTCACGCTCCAGCCAATTGGCGGTCGCCCAGATCGATGTCACACTGGGCGCGCTCCCTCCGTCCGGAATCATCGTTTTCAAGCGAATGCGTTCGTTCCTCGAGAAGGAGTAGAGAATCCAAACAAGATCGAACTGCTTTTCGCGCTCAGGATAGTGCACTGCGGTGATATCCACGCAGTAGTCGAATTGCTCGCGCTCGCGCAGAATCTGCAGCAACTCGGAAGCAATCGAAGGGTCCACGATCATATAGTTCTGGCCGAGGTAGGTATTTGCTTCGCGAATGCCGGAACCGTATTGGCCCTTGAGCTTGGCGACCATTGGCGAATCCCACGGAATGGGCACTGGACCAGCAGGCTTAGCCGGTGCGGCTGCCGCTTTCTGCTCGCCGGTCGGCGGCGGAGTGGGCGATTTGGTTTCTTCGGGCATAGCTACGAAGGCACAGACCTCCGGCACGGGAACAGGTTTGAAGAACGTTAACTTCTAACAGCTTGCCAATACTGTGTCAACGACCGGCATCAAATCCGTCCGGGTTAAAGCTCAAGTCCGACGAACCGCCGCCTGATGCGCCTCGATCAGGTCGCGAATCCGCTGCGCGTCGGCCTTGCGATGCCCACGGCTGGTGATCGGATCCGTGCCACCGCTCGACTCGATGCATATCTCAGACCACAGCACTCCAGTCGAAATCCGAACCGAAGCGACCTGGGTGATGGCGATGCTTTCCTCATTGCTCCCGAAAAAACGCGGCTTCACCTTGCTCACATGCAACGAGTTGACCACGATGCGAATCGGAAAAAGCAAGTTTCCTTTCGTCCAGCGGCTGGCAATGAAGGTTTCTCCGTCGGGAATCGCGTTAGTCATAAGTACGGGTAATTCGCGGACGATTTATGGCCCGGCTGCACACTGCCCTGGCTGAATGCTAAGTGCTGAGTGCTGGTCTTCTAAACCCACTCCAGTGCTCCTTTTCCCCAGATCCAGATGTAGCCGACGATCAGGATGCCCAGAAAGATGAGCATCTCGATCAACCCAAATGTGCCCAGCGCCTTGAACTTCACCGCCCACGGGAACAAGAAAATGGTCTCCACGTCGAAGACCACGAATAGGATGGCGATAATGTAATAGCGGACGGTGTAACGTCCTCGCGCACTGTCGATGGGATCGATGCCGCATTCGTAGGGCATCAATTTCGCCCGGTTCGGGTTCTCCGGCCGAACCAGTTTGGCTGCCAGTAGCGTGATCGGGATCAATACCCCCACCACCGCGATAAAGATGAAGAGCGGAACGTAGTTTTGTGGCATCGGGCTCAACTTCCCTGTTCAATTGAAAACGTCAGAGCAGTTTATAGTACAGCCGAGAGGCGCTGCCTTCAAGGACTCTCATCACCACAGCTCTCATTTCCAGTGACCCAACCCACAAACCTTTGAATCTCCGTGCTCTCTACGCCCGTTCTCTGCGACCTCCGCGATTTAGGACTTTGCCTGAGCCCATCAAAACCTTAAAACGCGGAGACCGCCGAGAACAGCCGCAGAGTGCGCGGAGAAACCCGGCAGCGAGCAGACTGAGACCTCGCCCATTGGGAGCTTGTTTATAATCGATTCTCCATCTTCGCGAATCAAAGGAACCCATTGGCACTCGACGAGAAAATCTACGAACTGCGGCGGGAAAAGCTGAAGCAGATTGAAGCGCTTGGGCAGCGGGCCTATCCGACCAAGTATGCGTTCACTCACACCATCCCCGCGATTCTGGCAGGCTACTCGGAAAAGTCGGCTGAAGAGCTAGAGAATCCGAGAATCACCGTGAAGGTCGCAGGACGTATTATGGCCATCCGCCTGATGGGCAAAGCCGGTTTTGCCCATCTGCAGCAGGCCGGGCAGAAGTTGCAAATCTATGTGAAAAAAGATGCGGTTGGCGAAAAAGGGTTCGAACTTTACAAGTTACTCGACCTCGGGGATCACATCGGGGTCAGCGGATACTTGTTTCGCACCCGCACCGGCGAACTCAGCATTCACGTCGAGGAGATTACCTTTCTCTCCAAAGACCTGCTGCCACTACCGGAGAAGTGGCACGGGCTGACCGATGTTGAGTTGCGATACCGGCAACGGTACGTCGATCTGGTCATGAATCCGGAGGTGCGCGCGGTATTTCTAAAGCGCAGCAAACTGGTGCAATCCATGAGGCGCTTCCTCGACTCGCATGGCTTCATCGAGGTCGAGACCCCCATGATGCAGCAGATCGCCGGCGGCGCAGTCGCCAAGCCGTTTGTGACCCATCACAACACGCTGGATATGGATTTGTATCTGCGCATCGCTCCCGAGCTCTATCTCAAGCGGTTGACTGTCGGCGGGTTTGATCGCGTCTACGAAATCAACCGTAACTTCCGCAACGAGGGTCTGGGCTGGCGCTGGAACCCCGAGTTCACGATGCTCGAGTTCTACCAGGCTTATACCGATTATCGCGGAGTCATGGATCTCACCCAGCAGTTGATCGAGCAGGCTGCCGTTGACGTCACCGGCGGCACCAAAACCAAATGGGGCGAGCACGAAATCGATTGGGCGGGAGCGAACTGGCGGCGCCTGACCATGCGCGAAGCCATCATTCAATACTGGCCGGAACCGGCGGGAGCCAAGCCAGGCATGGCAGATTTCAGTTCTCATGATTCGGTGAAGGCACTGGTGGAGCGCTTCAACATAGCACACGCGCATATCGGCTATGACCCCAATGAACCGGTCGGAAAAACCATCGCAAATCTGTTTGATGCTGCGGCCGAGGAATATCTGATCCAGCCCACGATCATTTACGAGTTTCCCACCGCTGTCTCGCCGCTCTCCAAGCAAAAAGCGGACGAGCCCGACTGGACCGAGCGCTGGGAGATCTTTGCGGGACAAATGGAAATTGCCAACGGCTTCAGCGAACTCAACGATCCCGAGGACCAGCGCCGCCGTTTCGAGCAGCAGCTTAAGGAACGCGAGCGCGGCGACGAAGAGGCTCACCAGATGGACGAAGACTACATCCGCGCGCTCTCATATGGAATGCCACCGGCCGGAGGGGTGGGCGTGGGTGTGGACCGACTCGCGATGCTGTTGACGGATTCTCATACCATCCGCGATGTCATCCTGTTCCCGCTGCTTAGGCCAGAGAAAGCATCGAGCCCGGAGGACACAAAAGAATAGACTTTCTCGCAAAGGATCCAAGCTGTTGTTGTGCCAGCAAAATGCATAGATTCTTCGCTTCGCTCACAATGGCACCTGACGTTTGTTGCCATCGCCACGATTTAAACGCAAGCTTCGGATAGACCGCTTCCTTTCCCCAACTACTAGAATCAAATTGTCATGCGCTTCGACCTGGATTCAGCTACTCGCCGCCGTCTGGGCTATCACCTCATCGATCAGATTGACAGTTTCTTCGCTTCCCTGCCCGACCGCCCGGTGCAGCTTCCGGCCGAGCAGAGAACGTTCGCGGCCCTGAATAATTCGTTCCCCGAGACCGGCGAAGATGCCGACCAAGTGCTGGACGAAGTCTTCCGCGAGATGGTCGACAAGGGCTTTCACGTTCCCAGCGGCAACTACTTCGGACTGATGAACCCCACGCCCACCTACATCGGCGTTATGGCTGAGACCTTGGTCGCCGCGCTCAATCCGCAGCTTGCGACGGTCAAACGTTCGCAGCTGGCGTCGAAGATTGAACACGAAACTGTCCGCTGGATCGGAGAACGCGTGGGCTGGCCCGGCGAGTTCAATGGAACGTTTACTTCCGGTGGCAACGAAGCGAACTTTACCGGGCTGGCGCTCGCTTTAGCGTCGAAGTTTCCGAATGCGATCGAGGACGGCATCGCTTCGATCGGTGCCCAGCCAGTGTTCTACGCCTCTGACGAGGCCCATCACTCACTCGATAAATCTGCCGGCCTGCTGGGAGTGGGGCGCCGGGCACTGCGGCGCGTCGCCGTGAATGAAAGCGTACAGCTGGATCCAAGAATCCTGGAGCAGACGATAGAGACAGATCTGGCATCGGGAAAAAAGCCTTTCTGCGTGGTCGCGACAACTGGAACCACGAATACGGGGACGGTCGACGATCTTGTGGCCATCGCCGAAATCTGCCGCCGCCACGAGTTGTGGCTGCATGTCGACGGCGCCTACGGAGGATCGGCGATCTTTTCCGATCAGCACCGGAACCTCCTGCGCGGTATCGAGCAAGCCGATTCAATCACCATCGATCCTCACAAATGGATGGCGATGCCGCTCGCGGCCGGCGTAATCCTGACTCGCCATCCCGAGATGCTGGAGCGGGCGTTCGCCGTCTCAGCTCCGTACATGCCGAAAGCGGCCGAGTCCAAAGGGCTCGACAATTCTCGCATCAGCACTCAGTGGACGCGGCGTATGAACTCGCTCAAACTCTGGCTTACACTACGAGTCCACGGGAGGAAGGCTTACGAGGAACACATCGATCGCCAACTCAATCTGGCGCGAACGTTCGCTGAATGGGTGAAGGCCTCGGAACACTTCGAGTTGGCCGCGCCTCAAGTTCTGCCCATTGTCGTGTTCCGGTTCAAGGCCGCCGCCCCCAGCCCGTGCCAACTTGCCGAGGTACATGCGAGCATCGTTGACGAAGTAACCCGCGACGGCCGCCGGTGGATCTCGGAAACCAAGGTGAATGGACAAAGCGTGCTGCGAATGATGGTAATCAGCTACCTCACCGAAGAACGCCATCTTCGCGAACTGGGTAACGCCCTGGCCGACGCCGCAACCCGGCTTGCGTTAACCGGAACCCGGCGCTGAGTTTTTGGAGCCGTGAGTGGCGGAATTTTTCGCTGGGAACAGCCGCCGTAGACCCTATGTTTTCTTACGGCGGTTGCGACCCGGCTTAGGTGCAGTGGTTCTATTCGCTTGGGGGTGAGAGGCTCGCGGCTCACGGTGTGATGAGCCCGCCGACTGCACGAGTTTGAAAACATACAGCACCACCTCCACGCGGCTGGAGACTCCGAGCTTGTCGAAAACGCGGAACAGGTAGTTCTTTACGGTGTGTTCCGTGAGATGCAAACGGTGAGCGATCTCCCGGTTGGAGAGTCCGTCCGCAACGCAGAACACGACGTCCCGCTCGCGCTTGGAAAGCGAGGACAGGCTGCTGTCGTCCGGCGGCCGCGCCGACATGCCATCGGAAACGGCTTCGAGGAGATACTCCAGTTCCCGACTGTTTGCCCAGACTTGGCCGCTGTGAGCGCAGTCAATGCATTTGGCCAGAGTTTGTAGAGTTTCCGTGCGACAGAATACACCCCGGACTCCAGCGCGGAAAGCCTCCACGACCGAGCTGCGCTCGGAAGTGTCGAGCAACATGATAATGCGCGTGTCAGGATGAAGCGCACGTAGTTGGCGCGCAACTCGAAACCCTTCGGCGGGAGTTTCCCCTAAGCTTTGGGCAAGTAACACTACATCTGGCTTTTCGCTGCCAGTAACAGCCAAAATCGTATCCGCGGTAGGTTCGGCTTCAATGACCAGGAATCGGTCGTCGCGTGCCAGCGAGTGTGCAAGCAACTGAGTATTCATGCGAGTCTTGTCGGCCACAAGGACTCGAATCGGTGGTGAATCGGTAGGGAAACTCGTTTCTGCCATTGGCGTTCTGCGCTGAGTGTTCCGGTGCCAGGAACTTGCGACGTGCCTGGCGGTATCTCTTCGAACTCTAGTCCCCCCGGACGGCGGAGCAAACGGTACTTTCGTACCTGTCGGCTAACTTGTTGTCTGCAAATGACGGAGTCGACATTACTCCGAGCGTGCCTGCGTTCCATTGTGGGACAAACCGGAAACATTTCTATAGTGCTATGCCGCCCGTGCTCATTGACGGGCTGTTGCCTGTGCCTTATTCTTGGTGATTCCGAGAAGGATGACTTGGTCAGCGGCGGTGCTGATCTAACCCGAACAGATTCTGAGCCTTTGTTTTCCGTGAAATGAAAATAGTCCTACGAAGAACAACCAACCCAAATAGTGAGGATGACAAGGAGCGCTTAGGTGAAGATTTTAGTAGTGGGCGGAGCTGGATATATCGGAAGTCACACGGCGCGGGTGTTGAGAGCGGCTGGCCTTGAGGTCCTCATCTACGACAATTTGTCCACCGGTTTTGATTTTCTGGCCAAGGGTTTCGAAATGGTGGTCGGGGACGTCCACGACAGCAAGAAGCTCCTGGAGGCGGTCAAGCGGTCGGATGCAGTGATGCATTTCGCGGCCAACCACTACGTCGGAGAGTCGATGGTCAATCCCCGAAAGTACTACCGCAATAACGTGGAAGGCGGCCTCTCTCTGTTGAACGCGATTGTGGACAGCGGAAAGAAAAACTTCCTGGTCATTTTCTCATCCACCTGCTCAGTCTACGGTGCTCCCACCAAAATGCCCATTACCGAAGACGATCCCCTAACCCCGGTCAACCCTTACGGGGTCTCCAAGGTGTTTTTCGAACAAGCGCTGCACTCATATGACGTGGCCTACGGAATCCGCTACGCGAGCTTGCGCTACTTCAACGCAGCGGGAGCCGATGTGAGCGGAGAGATCGGCGAATGCCATGAACCGGAGCCGCATCTCATTCCCCTGACCTTGCGAGCAGCGGCCGGCTTCGGGCCCGAACTGCAGGTCTACGGCACCGATTATCCAACACCCGACGGCACTTGCATCCGTGATTACACAAACGTGGTTGACCTGGCCGAAGCACACGTGAAGGCGTTGCAGCGGCTGCAGGCGGGGAATGCTTCTTTTACCGTAAATCTGGGGACGGGAGAAGGCTCCTCGGTCCAGGAAGTAATCGCAGCGGTGGAAGGAGTGACAGGAAGGAAAGTTCCGAGGAACATTGTGCCGCGGCGTCCGGGCGATCCGCCCGCTCTGGTAGCGGATCCAACTCGGGCGCAACAGCTCTTGCAATGGAAGACTAAACGCTCACTGCGGGATAGCGTTGCGACGGCATGGAAATGGATGCAGCACAGGGGGAAATAGCATATCGATCTTCGCGCCCCAAACATCGACTACCTGCACCCCCAAAATCAGGACGCCGCCTGATTCCAGTTGCCAGGGTCGTGAGTAGTAGCGTTTTGTGTCGCTTTTCTACGAGTCATTCGCCTCAAGGCAAGAAAATCGCAACTTGAGATTTACAGGCCTGTCAGCAATTAGGACTCGGCTCAGTGAGCACCCGGCGCGTCCGGTTTACCGCAAACTATTGCGGTGTCTGCGCTGCGTTACTTTCGTAATGTACTAGTGTGATCTTTTTGCCCCGGCAAGAGAAGGTTAAAGTCCAACCCGAAACCTTGGCTCGTGAAGTCCAATCCAGGTTTCGAGGAAACGCGATGTCCCTCCCCCGTTGTCTTGCGTCGAACCGAAAGTTCTGGCCGCTCTTCCTGGAGTGCATTGTCCTTATTGGTTTTCTTGCGATCCAAGGCTTGGCCCAGACGGGCAACGCCGGCGCGGGAGTCGCCTCCCGCATGCACAAGCGCCGCGCGCCAGCCCCCAGCGCGGACGTTTTTGTGGCATCCGACGGCAAAGACTCCTGGAGCGGTACCCTCCCCAATCCTAACTCCTCGCATACTGACGGGCCTTTCGCATCGATCGCCAGGGCTCAGATCGCTGTGCAGAAGCTTATACAAAACCATCCTAACCGGCCCATCATCGTTATGATCCGGCACGGAAGCTATTTCCTCCCTTTGAGTCCCACGAATCCGGGAACTTTGAATTTCACCGCCGCTGACTCGGGAACTTCCCAAATGTCCATTACCTGGGAGAATTATCCCGGAGAGAGTCCTATCGTGAGTGGAGGAGAAGCAATCGGCACCGGGGGGCTGGGGCTCAGCTGGACGCAGGTTTCCGGCAATCTGTGGCAAGTTCAGCTGCCCACCGACACCCAACCTTTCGAATATTTGTTCTACAATCGAAAGGGCGCGCAGCGACGCCTGCGCTCCCGCTTGCAGTCCTCGTTGGGTACCGGATACTACATGAACGCCGGTTCCTGCTACTCCACCGTCACCGGACAGGCGGTCGACATTTCCAATTGCAACCTCGCTACCTTTCTCCGAATCGCGGCCGTGGTTCCTCCCGGCAATACGGGTTGCCCCAGTGTACGAGCGGGAAATCGGGCCAAGTGCCTGGATCGCTTTCAATACAACCCTGGTGATCCGATTGCGAAGTGGGCGAACTTGAACGGGGTTTATACCGGAGATCCCTCGAACCCCTGTCGGACAGATAACTCCAATCCCTATCCGGTCGGCGACATTGAACTCAACCTCATCGATGCCTGGACCGTTGACGTCATGCGCATCAACTGCGTCGACACCGCCAATCACATTATTTACCTCACCGGTCCGACCCAGGGGAGTCCCGGCGAGTATGATTATTTCGGTCCCGCGGTCGGCCACCGCTATATCGTTGAAAACACCAAAGATGCCTTCGGCCAAGAACAGCAAGCAGGGCAAACGGGAATTTGGTTCCTGGATCGATCGAGCGTTCCCTGGACACTGTCCTATATAGCCAATAATGGAGAAAATCCCAACGTCGACACCGTTGTCATGCCCCAGCTTCAACCACCCAGTCCGACCAGCGGGAGCATACTCTTAGCCACTCAAATTAACTATGTCACGTTCCAGGGCATCATCTTCGAGATGGATAACTTTATCCCGCCTCCTTCCGGCTTTAACAACGACGAGAATGGGGAGATCACATTACCCGCAGCCGTCGATTGCGAGAGCTGTCAAAACGTCACTTTCGATGGCATAAGCGTGAGGCACACTTCTGCCTCCGGCATCCAGATCGCCTCTGTGAACGCGCACTCCGGACCGCCCGCGGCCAACGATGTGATCCAGAACTCAGCGTTCTACGACCTTGGGGACAGCGGAATCCGCATTGGCCACTCGCCGCACGGGAGTGACGTGGTGGCCAGCGTAGTTCACTCCGTCACCGTGCAAAATAACATTGTTCAGGGATATTCACGCGTCTTCGCCGATGGCGAAGGCATTGCACAGGGCAACGGCAACAACATCCTCTACCAGCACAACGACATCAATGATGGATATCACGCCGGCATTTCAGTTTGCGAAATGGGGTGTTGGGGCGCCAACGGCAACGGCATGGTCAGCCAGTACAACCACATCTGGAACATCATGCAAGGCGTTACCTCCGACGGCGGAGCGCTTTACTACGAGGTGAGCAACCCTCAGGGCAGTGGAAAAGGCAACAAAATTCTCAACAATCTCATTCACGATGTGAGCGACGCGTCAATCATCGATCAAAACTTTCCCGGAACCGGTTATGGTGGCCAGGGCATATATTTGGACATGCAGTCGGCCGGCGTGAATATCGAGAACAACGTGGTCTATCGCATTGCCTCCAAGACCGTCATGTTCAACCAAGGGCCCGCGGATGGGCAGCCAGCGAATACGGTCCAGAACAACATTCTTGCCTACGCTCGCAAGGGAATGTTCGCAGAAGGAACCTCCTGGCCGCAGAACTGTACCAGCACAACCAGGGTTAACCTGATCGACAACATCATGTATTTCGACCAGAATGACACAACCGACTTTTATGCCATTCACGGATGTGCCGACTCCTGCGGCATGGCATACAATCAATACCAGAATTTTGAGCGGAACCTCTACTGGAGAACTGACGGCCAGTTTGCCCACTATCAGAAGGCGTTCCACGTCTTGACCGATCCGCCTCCGCCGGACGACGCGAAAAGCTGCACTGATCCCGACCACCCCAGCGCTGTCTGGACTTTCTTCGATTTCTCGACCTGGCAGAACGGGCACCCCCGCGTTCACGGCAAGCCATTGCCGATGAATGAAGACCAGGAAGGAACCGTCACCGTGGATCCCGGCTTCGGCAACACCGGCCAACCAACTGATTTCCTGCTCTCGAAATCGCCGATCTCCGGCTTCGATTATTTTCAAACGAACAAAACTATCAAGACTGCAGGACGAACCAGTATCGTGATTAAGCCGCCGCAGGTGTTACCAACTTTTCCCACGTATCATTACACGACCTTCTAGAAGGAATCGCGGCCGAGGTATCCTCCAACATTTGGAGCAGGGGACGGCGCTTGCCAACCAACTGTGCGGGCGTTGTGCAAGTTGACTCCCGAGCCGATTCGGACACATAATGGGCCCGTTCTCAGAGGATGCCTTATGAAACGGCCCGCGCCCCGCAAGACGGCTTTCCGCCTTTCCGATTCAGTCCATCATCAACTCAGCATGTATGCACTGGCGGCGAGCGCAGCCGGTGTGGGCATGTTGGCGCTGGCGCAGCCCTCTGAAGCGAAGATTGTTTACACCCCAATTCACAGGGTCATAGCTCCGAATCACAGCTACGCCATTGACCTTAACCATGATGGGAAAGCTGACTTTAACATCCGAAACTTGCAGAATTGCGATAGCGATAACACCTGTACCTCCTTTGTGTCCGCGATTCGATACGGTGCCAATGCGGTCGAGGGCACACAAGGGACCAGGTTCACTCCACCCCACGCTTACGCCCTCAGGGCGGGGGCACGAGTCGGTCGTAAGCATCCCTTTTTCGGCGTAAAAATGGCCGGAGCGGGCCAGACTACGGCCGGCAACTGGTACAACGTCACGAACCGTTTTCTTGGACTGAGGTTCCACATCGAGGGACAAACGCATTATGGCTGGGCTCGCCTGACCGTCAGATTGGTTAATGGCTTTACCGTGACCCTGACCGGCTACGCCTACGAGACTATCCCCAACAAGCCCATTATCGCGGGGAGGACTCACGATGATGGGGAGGTCGAGCAATCACCTTCAGCTCTGAGAATACCGCGGAAGCCTGCCACGCTGGGATTGTTGGCGATGGGATTTCCCGGGCTGTCCATCTGGCGACGGAAGGAGTCAGCGCTCGACGCCGAATGATTTCACGGATGATGTTCTTAGCCTTACCAAAGCCATCTCGTTCCCCGGAGATTCAGGCGGGGTTTTCGCAGTCCAAAAAAAGTCCTCATCACTGAGGACCTTCACAGAGTTAACGCAGACCACAGTCAGGGTCTTCTTATCTCGCCGACTTAAAGCCCAACCGTTGCCTGGCAGCCTGCTGCAGCACGGGCAAGACGAACATATGGAAATCAGCGTAGTGCCGTTTCTTCCAGAACAGGCTGGGATCCTGGCTGATGCGATACCAGAATTCCAGGCCGCGATGCTGCATCCACCGCGGAGCCCGTTTACGCATCCCGATGTGATAGTCGAACGCACCGCCCACTGCACCCGTGAACCGGGCCTCGATGCGCTCGCGGTTCGTCCACACCCAGCGCTCCTGAAGTGGCGCTCCCAGGCCCACCCAGAGAATGTCGGGCTGAGTGCGAGCCAGCTCGCCCAGAATGTATTCGTTATTCTTGCCTTCAATCGGACCCCAGGGAGGCGTCCAGGCTCCCACGATTTTAATGTCAGGGTGCAGGGCCTGAAAAGCGGCTGCGGTCCGCTCGGCCTTCCGGTCTCCTCCGCACACGATGTAGACGGTGTATCCCTTCTCTGCGGCCCGTTTGTTCATTTCCACCAGGAAATCGGGCCCACAAACGCGACCCGGCAAGGGATCGCCCAACGCACGGCTGGCCCATACCAAGGGGATCCCATCTGGCATGGGAAAGTCTGCTTCGTTGAGAGTCTGGCGGTACGCCGCATCTCGACGAGCTTCAATCACGTTGTAGACATTAATGAATACGCCGTAGGTTCGTTCATTCCGTCTTATTGATTCTTCGACGGCGTCCACAGTCTGCGTCAAACTCAGCGGACGAACCCGGACACCCAGTATGTCCACCCTGTCACGGCTGTTAGTCAATCGAGGCATCGTGTCCACGAGCATGCTGCTCCCGCTCCCCACCTTTTCCATCATTGTCTATGATTCCCCGGTATGGTCAATTCTTAATGCCGCCTATTTTTTTGTTCCGCAGCTCCCGGCCTTGAACTTGCCAATCCGCGTCTGCCAATCAACGGTGGTGTTCTGATTCGCAGTGAAGTACTCATCCACATACCAGAACGTGCACCCATCCACCGGATCTACGGTCATGCTGGTGTAGTCGCCCCAGTGAACCGAATCTTCTTCATCCCCCGATCCGTTCATCACTACAACCCCGGCTGAGTTGGTGGGCTTGGGCAGATTCCACCAGGAGGCTTTCACCCCGGGATGATCGGTCGGACTGGAAATACTGTAACCGACCGCGGCATTGCCGACTTTATCCTGAGCAATACTAGGCATGAAACGATAGTTAGCCTTGTCGGGGCTGAACGTGCCACTCTGAAAAACCGTCGGGCTCCCGCTGCCACTATTGCGCAGCTCATACCAGCGGATTCCGGTTTGCCTGGTTTTCCCAGGCTGAACCGTCTGGCTCACCAGGAACGACTCGTAGGTACCGAAATTACGGTACGAGAGACGAGGCATCAGCCGGTCTCCCACCGAGTCGACTTCGTAATGAAAACCATTCGCAGGATTCGTGGAAGGTTCTGGAACACAAACCGTCCGAAGAGGGAAACTGGCGTCGTAGCATCCCGGAGTGTAGGACGCAACCGGGAGCGACGAACGCGTGAACGTCGAGTTGGCCGGGTTTCCCCAATCCACATGAAAGTCCCACAAGTTGATTGCGCTCGACGTGGTGCTCTCTCCGTCGTTGGGAGGATTCTGGATGCTGACCATAAACTCGTCCCGGCCAATCGGAGGCGGAGTCGTGCCTTCTACATCCGCCGGAATCAAGCTGTGCTTCAGATACAAGCTGCCGTTCTTCGGAATGGGACTCGGATCAGCAAAACACTGCATTGGGTTAGCCGTCGATCCCGTCAGCATGTTCGTCCGATCCATAGCGCATGCCACCACGCCAATGGGCAGATAATTGTTATCGATATCCAGGAGATCGAAGCCCACATAGTAAGCATCCGTCCAGGTCCCGAATTTCGGCCAGTCCGGAAAGTAAGCATGGCCTCGGGAGTTTGTTCCGAGGACCGGGTTCAGGGGAAATGCATAGGTAAACCACGTGAGCGTTTTTGAGGTCAGATCGTCAGTATTGGAGACGGCCACGCAGTAATAGTATTGGTTCCCGCCAGGCAAGCCGTGCGCGGCAACGATCCAACGCGACGCTAGCCGGTCAAACATGACCAGACCATCTCCGCTCAGGTCGTAGCAGTTCTGCATCTTGCTCAACTGCCACGGCGAGTTGCCGATTCTGGGAGTCGCCCAAACCGGAGCAAAAGTCGTCTTGTCGTAGGCCTGGTACGCGACGTTGACCCACTCCATGTATTGCTTCGTGCCAACAGCCCCGTTCGGGTCGAAGTCAAGTAGCGGGTGTTTCAATTGCGACGCGTCAATGCCCTCAAACGATGTCACCACTTGGGCTGGCAGCAAACAGGAGGCCAGCAACAGAACTAGCAGTGCCGGTATTCTCGAGTTCATCGCCGTGGAAAATCTCCTCAGGCTGGCCGTTGACGAACCTCAGGGGGGCGAGGCAAAGTGGCTAAATATAACATGGCCAGAATCCTCTGCAATAGAGGCGAAAGTCTCCCGGTCACCGTATTGCTAAATGGATAGTGTGAAAGAATTTGCAGTGTGACGGACGGGATCAAGGAGAAACGAGAATCTTGAAGCTGACCAGGGTTTTCTTAATGCCTTCATGGCTAAATTCGTTGAACTTTGCCGGGATAACAAGCCGTCAGTCGGTCGGATCATTGCCCTTCAAGCAAAATGGGATTGGCGCCAATCATCACATTGGCCGAGGCTGGATGCACCGCTCCGGACAGATCCACCCAGTCCTTGTTGAACTGCGTGGGCACGCTGTATTCGGTGGCCCCGCAAATGAGGGGGGTTGCCATTTGCGAGCAGTTTTGGCCGTACTGGGCATCTTGTCGTTGACGTGGGTGGCAAGAGCGGTAATCCAGTTCTTCCAGATCTGGTTGGTTCCGCTTCCGTCCGCATTGAGATCGATCGGAGCCAGACACTGTCCGGCGCCTCCTCGGGAGAGCTTGGATTAGGCTGGTAGAAGTTGCAGTCCGTGCCATTCTGCCCCGTGGGATCACTGGCTAGATTCACTGCCCATTGCGGCGACCGCGACACCGTAAGAAGCACATCCTTCATGCCACTGGCATGGATGTTCGCCAACTCCGTATCGAGATTTGTCCAAGTAAAGCAGGGGTCGCTAGGCTGGCCGCTCTGGGCCTCGCATCTTTCGGTCTGGGGCCATTGCGCTTCTCCCGAATCCCAGCCCCGCCATTGACCATAGGGGAGCTGGAGCAGATAGCTGGACAATTTGTTCACAATCATGCCAAAAAAGGAGCTAGGGATTACCGCACCGGTGGGAGGTGGGGGTGGCGGAGCTGTGTTCTGGGCCGAACCGCTGCTGATGCCGCTGCAGCTTACCATTGCCATACAGCCTATCCCTACGAGACAGACCAATAACCCTGCCGGTAAGCGTCGCGTTATCAATGGAGGACCTCGCGGAATGTGAGTGCGTGTGCAACGTCTCACTTCCTGCGCGGATTCTCCGCGTGAGCGCCTGCGACACGTATTCTCTTGACCTCCAGTGTGTGGAATCCGGATTGAGCTCACTAGAGCGCAGTCGTAGCATAGGATCGCTCCCAAACGCACACCCAGAGCGGCACCTTGGTAACCTTGGATGTGTGGCCAGAGGAAAATCAGGATCGCGGGAGAAAAGCCAGAGGAGTCGAACGTTCCGGGTGTCTTCTGACAGATATTTCAAGCGGATATGCTCATACTGGCCGATCGGGCGACACGAGCTGAAAGCCAGAGCAGGAGAGACCGGCACAGGAGAATCGTCGCCTTGCAGCCCCCATCTGAGAGCCACAAGGCGCGTCTTCATTTCAAGGTTTGAGAGGGACCACTCACGGCTACTGAGCGGTTTCTTCCCCCTCCGGTCCAGACTTCGGTGTGGCTACGAATCCATCGGTATTGTTATTCGCGTCCAGATAGAAACCGACTAACCGGCCATTGTCGTTGATTCCGTTGACAACGGTCATGGTTCCATTGCCCTTGGGCTCGTCGACGGTCTGGAAGGTTCCTTTGCTGTAGACGAATCCGTGCGAGTTGCCGGAAGCGTCGTTGTAAACCCCAACTATCTGGCCCTTGTTGTTTAGCCCCAGCGCCTGGGTAAAGGTGGAGTTGGGGGCGTCGAGTGTTAAGAAGTGTCCACCATTCAGTTCGAAACCGTGGTTGACGTTAGCAGAGTCGATGTAAAACCCGCAGACCTGTTGCAAGTTGTTGATGCCCGTCGCCTGAGCCCCTCCAACGGCACCGGGGATCGTCAACTCCTCGAACACGCCACCGAACTCAGCGTAGACGTAGGGATGATCGGGTGTGCTGTTATCTGCCGACAAAGCATAGTAGCCCGCTGCCTGACCCAGATCGTTGAGACCAAGAAGCTGGTTGAAGGCCGAACCCGGAAAGTCGACCGTGATGTAGTTGACCGGGGGGCCAAAGGTAAAGCCATGGGTGACGTTGGCCTTGTCGACATAGAATCCTGCCGACCTGTCCTTGTTGTTGATGCCGACCACTTGGGTCATCGTCGACTGAGGATAGTTTTCATTTACGAAGTGCTTGGGCAAAGTAAGTGTAAAACCACGGTTGACCGCCTGCCCGTGGTAACCGGCGATTTTGCTGGCGTTGTTGATACCCAGCAACTGTGTGAACGTATCTTTAAAGTAAGTGACAGTTTGGAAGCTGTAGGTGGTCTGCGCCGACATAGGCAGGGACCCAAGGACTACCAAACTAAGGAAAAGGGCTACTGATTTCAGTTTCATGTTTTTCTCCTCTGCTGTGATGAAATTTTGGCTCTTGCTTGGACTATGTTGGGGAAATCCGTGTACTCCGCGACCTTCGACCCAGCCATCGGAGTGGTTCGTTTTCCCCTCACTTATGAAGGCGACCTTTCGGGCCGAATTCCCTCACGCTCTTGGAGTTTTTTTTGGAGGCAACCCGGGGTGCGCATCTCCGGCGAGATTCGGACCAAGCAAGAAGGCCGCGAGAACGGCAAGTCGCCAGAATGTGAAAAGGCGATGGACGGTGCTCCCAATCGCGTGGGGGTGGAGGGGGAGCCGATCCGGAAAGAGTGAACCGCGAAGTCGTCACACCGTCCGAGATGGGGGACGAGTACTGGACGGTCGCTCCTTTTTCAGCTTGGGAGAACAGGAACGTGGTCACACGACGATCAGCGGGCCAAAGCACACGTCAAGGCCGTGCAACACATGTAGGGAAGATTCTTCTTTAAGGTGGAAGTCAGTTACTGGAGGGTCTCTTACGGAGAGGTAACGGAGGCGCTGGAAGAAATGACAGGAAGGAAGGTTTCGAGGAAAAGCGTGCCCTGAAAACTGGACGACCTGCCCGTGGTAAGCGGGTAACCCGCACGGCAGTTGGTGCGATGGAAGACTACGCCCTCACCGCGGGACAGCGTCGCGGCTTCGTGGAGATGGACGCGGCACGCGGGAAAGTAGCGTCCAGTGCTCTTCCCTGCCCCCAACCATCCACCGCGCGCGGTCCGGGATCAGGAAACACTAACCGGGGTTGTGGACACGGGCGAATTCTTTCTGGATCTTTCCTCGAGGTATCGAGGGAGAGCATCCTTCCAAGATGGAATGGACACACCCACGTTTCGCAGCTTGGCTTTCGAGAGCACGGAATTCGCCGGTCGCTTGACCGGACTCGAGAATTCAGAGGATTTGACGGGCGACAGTTTTGCATCAACTGCGGCGCGCTCGAAAATGTATCGGGTAAATTCGTACCAGGAGCATTGGCCTTCGGAACTGACGTGATACAGCCCGTAGCGCCCGGTCAGGACCAAGTCGCGCGTGGCCTTCGCGAGATCAGCCGTATACGTGGGTGTGAGAATCTGGTCATCGACCACACGAATGGCATCTCCGGCCGTGGCTTTCTTCAGCATCGTCTCGACAAAGTTGCCGCCCTTCCCACTGCTTCCAGCCACTCCATACAGGCCGCAAGTCCGGATTGCGAAATAACGGTCGGCATAGGCCGCGATCAGGTGTTCGCCCACAACCTTGGAAGTGCCGTAAACATTCACCGGAGCCGGTAAGTCGGTCTCTTCATACGGGGAGCCCTTTTCATCTCCTCCGAAAACGTAGTCGGTGCTGTAGTGCACCAGGGTTGCGCCGGCCGCTTTGGAGGCCCGGGCTAGCTGCATCACAGCCGTGCCGTTGACCTGAAATGCGAGCGCGGAATTGTGCTCACACTCGTCCACTTTGTGGTAGGCCGCCGTGTTCAGCACCACGTCGGGCTTGGCTTGTGCCATGGCGTCGGAAATTTGCGCTTCGGAACATACATCGAGCCGAGCATGGGTGAACGGAACAACCGTATCGCCCGCAGCCTGAAATACCTTCAAAAGATCGGTGCCCAGTTGCCCGTTGGCGCCGATGAGAAGCACCTTCATCGGGTCACCTCAGCCAGTGCGCGCAAACCATTGTTTGCAGAGAGCAACTTCAAGGTATCGATGTTGTAGTACTGCGGATTGTCCCAGTCCTTGAATTCGTCCATGTGCTCAATCAGGTTTTTCACGATGGCTTTGACATTGTGATTGGGGTGGAAACTGAGAACGTTCTCCGCCTTCTCGATACTGACTTTGTAATTGCGGAAATCGGTTTTGTGGTGGATGGTCAGATGAACCCGAATGCCGAGCTGTTCCTCGATCGCCATCTTCACCAGGTCGCCTACTTCGCCAACCGTGTAATTTCCTGAAGCGATATTGAAGATGCCCGAGATCTTCTGGCTGGCTTCAATGGCGCGGACGTAGGCATTGGTGGCGTCTTCGATGCTCATTATGGGACGCCAGATCGAGGGGTTATTCACCGTAATTTCACGGTTGCGTACCCCATTCTTGAACATGGTGTTGACGATTAAGTCCAGTCGCATGCGCGGGCTATAGCCAGAAATGGTTCCTTTGCGGAGTGAAATGACGGAAAAATTCTCGTCCACCAGGTTCATTGCGGCCTGTTCGCCCTGCAGCTTGGAGATTCCGTAGGGATAAAACGACGAAACCGGCCGGGTTTCGTCGAACAGTTCATTGACGGTGTAGCCGTACACCGAGCAAGAACAGGCGTACACGTAGCGTTTCACCTTGGCTTTTTTCGCGACGTACGCCAGGTAGGCCGGTGCGGCCGCATTGAAAATGAAATTCTCGCTGGGCGAGTACTCGGCCATAGGATCGTTCGATAATCCTGCGAGGAACACGACCTGCTGGTACTGCTCGAGATCCGGCACAGTGATGTCGAAGATGTCTTTGTGAATGATTCCGGTTTCGGACGGTAGATGGTTCCCGAACCAGAAAAGGTCCAGCACATCGACCTCATAGCCGCGATCAAGCAGCTTCGGCACCAGAACCGACCCCACGTAACCCGCACCGCCCGCAACTAATATCTTCATGAGCCTTTATCTCCCCACCATGGTTTCAGTTTCCGAATATCTGAAATTTTCCGAGTCCGGCCGCGATAGCCACTCTTTCAAAGTCTGCGCTTTGCGATCTTTGTCGGAAAGCTGGACGTCACGGATCGGCCATTGAATGCCGATCTCAGGATCGTCCCAGCGAATTCCCGACTCGCCCTTGTTGCTGTAGATTCCGGTGCATTTGTACTGAATTTCAGCATAGTCGGAGAGTACGCAAAATCCGCGTGCAAAACCGGCGGGCGCCCAGATCTGTTTTCGGCCTTCCGCTGAAACTTCCGCACCAAACCACTTCCCCAGTGTGGGCGAACCCTTGCGTATGTCCACCGCGACCAGGAAGGCCGTGCCACGCGTTACCCGCATTAGTTTTCCCATCGGCGGTTCCCACTGAAAGTGCAGTCCGCGAAGAACTCCACGGACCGAGCCCGAATGGTTGTCCTGGACGAACTCCGTTGGCAGCCCCAACGCCTTAAACTGGTCCGCACGGAAAACCTCGGTAAAGAACCCGCGCTCGTCCTGGAAGACCTGCGGAGCCAGAACACAAATATCCCCCAACTGCTTCGACTCAATCCGTAGTTCCATGTTCCCTCATTCCTGTCAAGAAAAGAAGATACCAGATGGGATACGCCCTCGCGACGGCCCGCATTAGCGCGAAGAATCCCCGCTCTCTGGATCCAGCAGAGAATCGAAAGATGCTTCGCGCCAGATTCTACACGACCTATTGACCGGTCCCAACCAGCGAGACCGTTTGCTGTCCAAGGCTATCCGTAATCACAAGCTTCGCAGTTCGTTTGCCGGTCTTGGAGGGCTTGAATACGAGGTTAATAGTGCAGCTCGCAGCCGGTGCAAGATGGGCGCCGCAGGTATTGCTCGAGATTGAAAAATCCTGAGCGTCAAAACCTGTGATCTGCTCCCCGCTGATCGGAAGGTCATTGAAACCCGAGTTGGTTACCTTGACTGGCATCGGCGAACTGGCCTCCCCGACGGTCTCGTTGGGGAACGTGAGCATCTTTTTCGATAAAGTAATCACGGGAGCCAGAGTTACTTCGCGCACCCGGTTGTTGCCCGCATCGGCGATCAACAGGTTTCCGTTACTGTCCACGCCGAGACCGATGTTGTCGAGCGTGGCCTGGGTGGCGGGCCCCCCGTCGCCGCTGAATCCAGATTGTTGCGGATGTAAAGGATTGCCGGCCACGGTTTCTATCGTCAAGCTGTGCGCGTCGATCCTCCTTACCAGATTGTCCGCGCCACCGCCCACAAACACGTTATCGGAGGAATCGACGGCGACTTCAAACGGTTTGTTCATGCTGGCCTTCGTTGCCAAACCACCATCGCCGCCAAACCCTTTTCTCCCGTCGAAGGCAAACGCGATAATGTTCCCGATGGGTTCTTGCGAACCGCCGCAACCGCCTGCGGCCTCAATCACGCACCGAATCTGGCTATTTTCAGAATCCGCGATGTATACATTTCCGGAGCTGTCGACCGCGACGCCATAGGCTTTCCCCATCTTTGCCTTAGTCGCCGGACCGTCGTTGCCGGTGAAGCCACGAACACCAGTGCCGGCTACCGTGCTGATGATGCCCGAGGTATTGACCTTCCGGGTCTTGTGAGCGTAGTAGTCCGCGATGAAGAGATTGCCGTTGCTGTCGAGGGCGACAGAAGTCGGGAACGTCAGTTCCCCGCTGGTTGCCGGCAGGCCATCACCGCATTTTCCGCTGCTGGGTGTGCAAGAGCGTCCGTTTCCGGCAACGGTGACAATGTTGCCAGTGCTCGCCACGACTTCCCGGACTACCTGGTTACCGGTGTCGGCAATGTAGATGTTGTTGCTGGCATCGATGGCCAGACCGCTTGGACTGTTCAACGTGGCGTCGACGGCCAAAACTGTACTGGTGTTCGGAGGACCGGCGATGCCCGTACCCGCGACGGTGGAAATGGCTCCCCCGGGCGTAACCTGACGAACCTCATTGTGAGCAGCATCGGCGATGTAGAAATTCCCGGCGCTGTCCCATGCCACAGTGTTGGGATCGGCAAGGGTAGCCTTGGTCGCCGCGCCTCCATCACCATCTGGACCGCCTCCAGCAATCGTGTTGATGATGCCCTTCGCCACTTTGCGAATCCGCTGATTGCCAGTGTCGGCGATCAAGATGTTCCCCGCGGAATCAACGAACACGCCATTGGGCAAGTTCAACTCGGCCTTCTTGGCTTGACCTGCGTCACCCGAGAAACCCTGGACGCCATCTCCAGCCACGGTGGTTATGTAGCCCTTCCCCAATTTTGATCCGCCGCAACCCCCGCTGACCTCAACCACGCAGCGGATTCGATTATCCGAACTATCTGCGATGTAGAGATCGCCAGCACTGTCAAACGCGATGTTGGCTGCATTCCACACATGCGCATTGATGGCGAGGCCCCCATCGCCGCAAGACTTAAGCGGGTCTGTGCAATAGTTCCCATTGCCGGCAAATAGATCGATGATTTGGGTGCTCGCGTCAACCTTGCGAACCGCAAAGTCTCTGGTGTCGGAGATGTAGAGATTGCCCGCAGCGTCGACGGCTATGCCGCCGGCCAGATCAAACTTGGCATCGAGAGCCGGGCCAGTGTTGCCGCAATCCAGTTCCGGGCCATCGCAAACCACGCCCGTGCCCGCAACGTTGACAATATCGCCTACCGGTAAGGCTGAACCGAAGCAACCCCCGCTCGTGCCGATCACGCAACGGATCCGATAGTCATAAGTGTCAGAGATCCAAAGATTATTGGAGCTGTCGACGAACAAGGCCGCGGCATAGCTAAGATGAGCGTCCAGAGCGGGCCCGCCATCGCCGCAGGCCGCAGTCGTCGGAAAGCAATTTTTTCCGCTTGCATCGACCACGGTAACGATGTCGCCGACCGCCGCAGTCGAACCGCCGCAGCCATTGCTGACAGCAAGGATGCAGCGGATTCGGTTGGCACTTCTATCCGCCAGGTAGAGGTCCCCCTTTTTGTTAATAGTCAAAGCATCGATTATGCCGAGGGTTGCGTGGATCGCGGGTTTGTTATCGCCGCTGCCACCCGCAATACCGATTCCGGCGTACACACTGAGAGCGCCGGCGGGAGTCACTTTGAAAATGTAGTGGCTGTACGAGGTGCTGATATACACATTCCCTTGAGCATCCTCGACTGCGGTGCTCGGACCGGGAACGTCGGCCTCGGTTGCCTGGCTAACCGGCAATCCTCCGCCTGCGACGGTCTGGATAATGTTCTGCGCCTGCATCGGCGATGCAGGCAACAGCGCGAAGCAGCTGAATGCCAAGACCGCTATCACCGCGGGAAAAAAGCGTTGACCGTTCGGACGACGAGGCGCTTTGAACGCTTTGCGGAGGGTAGACCGACTGGTGCCTACCACGCTCGAGTTGACGGTGAGAGTTAACATTGTGGTGAACATAGCGCCTCCAAAAATCTGGGAATCTTATTTGGAACTGTCTGAGGGATCGGTCGATTGAAGCAACTCTGAGAATCGCACTTGAAATTGACGTTCTACTTTCACAGAGTTTCAACTAAGTAACTGGGGCCTCAGGCGATTACGCCATGCCCGAGATGACCAAACGTAATCAAAGCCTATCGAACCTGGCATGCTCCCGCAAGAGTTAGAAAGCTCTGGGACTAAAGTCTCCTGTTTGGCCGCAGAGCTAGTTGGACACTGTGGGGCCTAGAAGCTGCTAAATGTATACGTCGGAAAGGTCGCGGGTTGTGCCGGGACGGTTATCGTGGAATGAGTCCGCCCCGCGTGATCGATGGTGTCGTTGGTCTTGGTGAAATCGAATCCCGGCATCGGATTCTTGGATAGCCGGAAGTCACTCGGCTGCCCGCTGCTTCCGAAATTCGGGTTTATCGTTACGGTCCCGGAATTGTCCTCACCCATGGCTGGAGATGTACCTTGGGGACGATTGTCTTTCCATTGGGAGTAATTCATGAAAGTCCACGCCATATCGGGGTTCTGCGGCGCGAAGCACTTGCTGGCGTCTTTCGGCGGTTTACCATGGGTATGGAAGGCTTTGGGGTCGCTGGCAAATTTTCCATCCTTCCTCCAGTAGAGGTTACCGTCAAATTTCTGGAACTGATTGTGGGGCAGTCCGCAGGAGAAGGCGCAACCGTGGATGACGTAGAATCCATCCGAATCGTCCCGGTCGAAGTAAAAGATGTTGTTAGTAAGAGCGGCACGCATCGAGGCGCCATCACAGCCCCGGGGCCACGGTTTACCCTCGCGGAACATCGACGAACGGGCGTAGGCGAAGATATTGTTATTGAATGTGTTGGGAGGCATGCCATTTTTCGGGCCAACGGGCATGTAGACCGCATCAGTGGCCACACGATAGACAACGTTGTTCTGGACATCAATCCCGGCTGATCCGATATCGAGATAGATGCCGGCGCCGCCGTAGCCCGATCCAGGAATCCCGGAATCGATGATCGACGAGTCCGTGGTGTCGTGCACCAGGTTGTTGTAGATCTTGTTTCCCAATCCACTTCCGTTCGGACTGCCTACGTTGTAATAGAGAGTCCCGCCGTCGGAAGTGACGCCTTGCATGATGTTCCAGATGTGGTTATAGCTGCTGAGGATGTTGGTCCCATTCGCGGTGTAACCAACCGACCCGCACCCCAGTAAGCACGCTGAGATGCCGGCGTGATATCCGTCATTGATATCGTTGTGCGAATACACCAGATCGTGGCCGCCCGCCTGCGCGATTCCTTCGCCGTCCGCAAAGACGCGCGAATAGCCCTGGATCAGGTTGTTCTCGACGGTGATGCGCTGCACTTGGGATTCCGCCCGATCCATGCCCTTTGGCTTGTGACCGATCCGCACGCCGCTGTCGCCGATATCATAAAAAGCTGAGTTGCGTATGACATCGTTGGCGCCGGGTGTTCCCGAATTGCCGGAGGTGGAAGCGATTAGAATCCCCGATGACGACGTATGCCTCACCGTCACTCCGTCAAAGATCACATTCTGACAGCTCTCACAATCGATTGCTTCAGGCAAGCTGTCGTCTGAATTTTCGTCGTCGTTAAAACCTTCGGGCGGGGGCATAAAATTATCGACTTCAAAAGTGATCCCCTGGAAGGTCACATTGTCCAGGTCGGTAGCCGAAAGGAGACTGCCCGCGATCGGGTTCGCCGGCGAAATCTGGGCAATGACCACGGTGTCGGTATTCGGGTTCTCGCCACTACTTGCGAGGTAGTTCAACGTCGGAGGAGAGGTCGAGCGATCGAGAAACCATAGACCTCCTTGTCCTGCGGTCTTCGCGGCGAGGAAGGCGTCTTTGACGTTCTCAATCATGTAACGGTGATTCCGTCCGGGTCCAAAGAATGGAAATACGTCGCCATTGCCTTTAGTCGCGCCGGTCAGATAGATGACGTGGTTCCTGGTGTCCACACAACTGATTCTCATCACATCGACGGTCCACGCATCGAAAAGAATGAGTTCCACGTCGCCGACCGGATAGTTGTTGGAGGAGCCGCCACAACGACTGCCGCCGGGATTGAGATTGCCCCAGTTGGTGATCGCCGTGTCGCTCGGGTCGTACGCAATACGATCAAGACACTTGGAGTCGGAGCCACTCTTGTTAGTGACGCTTGGACACCCGGCACCTTGAGGGCTGCCCGGCGAGACCTCGTCAGCGATCCTCAGATAAGTGCCAAGGTTGCACAAGGAAGAGTTCACCTTCTGGCTCGGTCCAGGCGAACTGGTGGAGTAGCAACTTCCATCCTTGAGGTAGTAACCGACGCTCTTTGGAGACGAGGATTGGATGCGAGCCCGCAATCTGCGCTGGCCGTTATAGAACAGATACTCGAAAGGTTGGGTGTTCGCCGGTAATTGAACCGTCCATAGATTGCCCGACGCGTGAGCCCAGGTGAGATTGAGTCCGCCACTTCCAATCGCTTCCCCGCCGCTTACGATCGGAGTTTCTCCGGGATAATTTTCCCAGACAATCGGTGCTTGAGACATTCCGGAATCCCGGGATGTAAAGTTCAACGTTCCCGGACTAGTCGGGCTCAGCGGCAAGTAATAGGCCCCCCCGCGAAGCATGACAATTGTAGGGCGGTTGGGATGGGACTTGATCAGGTTCTGGACTGCAGCCTGCGCTCTGGCCAAGGAAGCGAATGGTCCATCTGTATTGCTCGCGTTAGGAGCGGCCAGCTTCCCGCTCCACAAGTCTTTACCATTCGGTGCGACGTAAAAAGTAGCCGCCGGAGGAACGTCAGCCGCTCTGATCAGATCGCCAGTCAGCCCAATGAATAAGAGCACGATACAAATGCGCCGCAGTTTCCTGTCAGTGCAGTCGGCGAACGTCGTGCTAACCCGGATAAAGGATGTGCGAAGGCATTGAATCATATGCGGACAGTCTGCTTTACCGAACCAGGGCTCGGCGCCAGTTCGGCCTGGAATCACTCGGCCTTCGAACCTACTCTTATGGGGCAAAGTTGGGACGAGCCTTGATCGCAGACGCGTTCTTGAGATCGGCTCAGACGGGGCAGGAGAGCGGAGGCGAGCCAGTTCATCAGCTCGCCACCGCTGGTTCCCGATTACTTCGTACTCAAATCGACTTGGCGGACACGGTTGTTACCGGTGTCTGCTATCAACAGGCTTTCGGATGCATTGACCGCCAGCCCGATGTTGTCCAGGGTGGCTTGCGTAGCCGGACCGCCGTCGCCGGCGAATCCGGCCCTGAGGGGATGGGTAGCGTCGCCAGCCACCGTGGTCACAATCTTGGTCGTAGCATCGATTCTGCGGACCATCTCATCCGCGCCGCCGCTGACAAAGAGGTTGCCAGAGGGATCGATAGCCACTTCCAACGGATCCTGCTGGGAGGCCGCCTTGGCCAGACCGCCATCGCCGGCGAAAGTCTTCTTGCCGTTGAAGGCATAGGTTAGAATCGAACCAACCTTCAGCACCGTGCCGTTGCAACCTTTGTGAACAGCAACCACGCATCGTATGCGGTTGTTCTGGGAATCCGCGATGAAGATGTCCCCGGCTGAATTGACAGCCACACCGTATGGACGATTCAGGCGCGCGTTGACCGCCAGGCCGCCATCCCCGGTGAAGCCCTTTCCACCCGTTCCTGCAACCGTTGTGATCGTACCGGACGTGTCTACCTTGCGGATACGGTGATCGAAGTAATCGGCGATATACAGATTTCCGTCCCCGTCGACGGCCACGGAAGTAACGCTGGTGATATTCGCCAGCTTGGCTGGACCGCCATCACCACAGGGATTCGTCGGCAGTACACAAGGGTTGCCGGTGCCGGCAAAGGTAGTGATGGTGCCCGAGGCGTTTACCTTGCGAACCACGAGGTTGCCATTGTCACCAATGTAGATATTGTTCGACGCATCCACAACCACTCCTGTGGGAGCGTTGAGAGTCGCGCTTGCCGCTGGTCCACCATCGCCAGTCCACCCCAAACTACCGGTTCCCACGACGGTGCTGATATTTCCTGAGGGGTCCACTTTGCGAATGCGGTTGTTGGCGGTATCGGCGATGTAGTAGTTTCCAGCGTTATCCCACGCCACAGTATTGGGAGCAGCCAGCGTGGCAGCGGTTGCCGGATCTCCGTCTCCGCCCGTGCCGCCACCTGCTAGGGTGTCGAGCGTTCCCTGGCTGGCCTGGCGAACGCGGTGGTTGCCGGTATCGGCGACCAGGTATCCATCGTTGTCCGCGAAGACGCCTTTCGGTTGGTCGAGAGCCGCCGTGCGTGGAGCGCCGCCGTCTCCCGAGAAGCCCTGGACGCCGCTGCCGATCACACTATTGATCTGTTTCGTTGCCACGATGACCTTGCGGACACGGTTGTCCAACTCATCAGCAATGTAGAGATTCTGGGCCTTATCCAGAGCGAGTCCCCAGGGGTTGAACAAATTCGATTGGAGCGCGGGCCCTCCATCTCCACAGTTATTCGTCGGCTGGGGGCAATGCTTTCCGGTCCCAGCGAAATTGTTGATAATCCCATTGGTCACGACCCGAACACGCTGGTCCCTGGTATCGGCGATATATAAATTCCCTAACGTGTCCGCGATGACACCCGACGGCATATCCAGGTTGGCGCTGGTGGCAGGCCCACCATCGCCGCAGACGAACAGCGGACCGTTGCAGATGATCCCGGTGCCGGCAAAAGTACTCATGTTCCCGGAGGTGTCGACCCTCCGAATGCGCATGTCCGAAGTATCGGCGATGTAGACATTGCCTGCGCTGTCTAATGCGACTTGCTGAGGCAGCGCCAGTTGCGCTTGGGTGGCAGGCCCGCCGTCGCCGCAGGGTTGGAGACGGGAGGGGCAAATCTGTCCGTTCCCCGCGACCGTGCTGATGGTTCCAGTCGTGCCGATCTTGCGGACTTTGTTGAGATCGATAAAGTATAGATTTCCTGTCGCGTCAAAGGCGAGCGAAGTCGGCCCGCTCAAAGTGGCGCTCGCGGCCGGGCCGCCATCGCCTTGGTATCCCTGGATACCAGTCCCGGCGAAAATGCTGAGGGTGCCGGTAGTGTCTACCTTGAAGATGTAGTAACTGTCGGGCGCTGCGATGTACATGTTTTCGCTCGCGTCTCGTACAACTGAAGTGGGCGCTGGAATATCAACGGTAGTAGCGGCACTGCCAGGAATTCCTCCTCCGGCAACGGTATTGATGTCTTGTGCTCTTGACTGGATTGAGAACCCGAGAGCTAAACCGAAAACTGCCAATAGCGCCAGAAACGCGCAGAAAGGACGCAGCTTCTCCTGCTTCCGAACTTGCCTGAATCTTCCCTGGGAAAGGGCAATGCTAGGGTCCAGCGGACGTGCGATTACCAAAAACCGATTGAAATACATTTGTTCTCCGAGTGGTTACAGAACCTTCTGAGGCTAGCTAGAGGCTTAACTGGGGGGAACTGTTGCTGGCGGTGTCCATCCACGACGCGTTGTTTCAGACAGAGGATGTGCTTGCATTGGAAAGCTGGGCGTGGCTGCCTCCGTTCTTGCGCTGCAGGATGAGGGTGGCTATTTTTTCAATGCAGCGGAAATTCTCGATCTCAAAATCTTCGATGTCAATTCGAGTGTTGAAGTTCTGTTCGATGTGAAGCAGCAATTCGACAAATCTCTGGGAGTCGAGAATGCCGGTATCAAACAGATCGGTATCGACCGATGGAACCTCGACATGCATCACTTCTGCAAACAGCGCCGAGAGTCTGGTTTGTATGGTTTGGTAATCGGATGTCGTCATATCAAAATCCATACTTAGTTACCGATCCATCCACTTTTGGACCGAATTGCTGATCCCGTAGTCTTTCATATCGCACGCACAGTGAAAAATCCAACCCCAGCTATGCTTCACACAGACGATCGCCAGACTTCAGAATCTCACTGGCCGCCAAGCACTTATCGCCAAGCTGCAATTTGCTCACCACAACCCACTCATCTCCAGAAGCCACGTGTACCTCAGAACCAACAGATTTGCCGATCATTCCGGGCATGGCCGCGGCCGGAGTGCCGGTACGGCGGGCCTTTACCAGTGCAAACTCTTGCACACCTAAGCGGCTTTTGGGATGCCCCCATGGCGAAGAAAAGGGGAAGTAGTCGCAGGCGCGAACAAAATTGACGACTCTCTTGGCGGGCCATAACCACGAAACCTCGCCGTGTTCGGGAGTTCCCCGCCCGAAGTACTCTCGAACCGTAAGGTCCTGCTGGCAAAGGGGAATCTTCTCCGGTTCCGACGCGGCCACCTCCAGCAGACGCAACATCAGCGCGACGCCTTGGCGAACGCACTTGAAACTCAGCGAGAGCGCAGTATCGTCCTCCTCGATGGGAAAGGTCGACTGGTAGACGATCGGCCCGGTGTCGATTTGCGGATTCATTTTGTGAACAGTCACGCCGTGAGTCTGCTCACCTCGGAAAATCGCCCAACTGACCGGATTAAGACCAGCGTAACGAGGCAGGGGGCCGGGATGCAGATTGTAGGCACCCAGGAGCGGGGCTGCCAGGACTTCTTCGTGGATGATGTAGAGTGAATGAACATTGAGCAAAATATCTACACGCTGGGCCCGCAGTCGCTCTCCCAGACTGGGATCCTTCACCAACTCTGCCGGCCAAGTCTCAAGGCCCAGGTCCTTCGCTACTTTCCACACGCCAGCGCCGGCAAAGCCGGGCTTGGGGTGAGCGAGGACGGCCACCAGGCGATGGTTGCTGCGCGCCAGGGCACGCAACATCTGCAGACCGGCGGATTCCTCGGCAGCCAATACGACATTCATCTCACTCTTGGGCGCGAAAGATCAAACAGCGAGTTCTCGTTCGAAGCGCTCGCAGCCTCTCGCGATTCCGGAATTCTGTGGCCCCTACTCGAAGAAGCGGATTCGGAAGGATTCCCCTTGGTCGCAAGCAAGCTGCTAATTTCTGAAGCGAACAAATCCTGAATCTTTCGCCGGTCGATTTTGCCGTTGGCATTTTTTGGCAGCTGCAGGAAAGTGCTCCAGCGCGCCGGGAGCATATAGGGCGGCAACAAGGCGCCCAGCTTCAGCCGAATCTCGGGAGTCGTGACATGCATATTCTCCTGAGGAACGTAGGCACAGCAAATCACATTGGTTTCAAACCCATCAGTAGGAATCGCCACGACCGCGCACTCCTTGAGCTCCTTGAACGCGTTCAGAGCCACCTCTATCTCACCCAGTTCAATGCGATAGCCGCGGCTCTTTATCTGAGTGTCGACCCGGCCCACAAAATAAACCAAGCCATCTTCACCTACACGTGCCAGGTCGCCGGTGCGGTAGATACGGTCCTGGTCTCCGTAGGGAACGAAGGCTGAACTGGTTTTGGCTGGATCCCGCCAATAACCTGGACTTAACCCAACTCCCCGGATGTACAGCTCTCCTACTTCGCCGCCGGGCACGGGACGAAGATCGTGATCCAACACGAGTAGTTCCTCTCCCGCACAAGCGGTCCCGATAGGAATGGCTTGAGCATCGTCGGCCGGGCACTCCGGAACCGCATAGTAGCTGCTCGCTATAGTAGATTCGGTTGGACCGTACAGGTTTGTGAAGACCACTCGCGGCAGCCGCTTCATCCAGTACACCAAGGCCGGAGTCGGAAATACCTCGCCACACCAGAGCAGGCGTTTCAGCTTTGGAAAGTCGTTAGGCCTCAACACGTTAAACTTAGCCATGTAGTTGAGTACCGACGGAACCGAGAACCACTGGGTAAGCTCAGCATCGCGGATGAATTCCGCGAGTTTGTTAGGCAGCAGGCTCAATTCTGACGGAACCAGATGGAGCTGGGCACCGGCAGCGAAGGCTCCGAAGATGTCAAATGTCGCCAAGTCAAAGTGCAGGGGCGGGTGACAGGAAATACGGTCCGAACTCTCTATTCCGAAATGGCGGACAGCCCATTCCACAAAGTGAATCACGTTGGCATGGGTGATCACAACTCCCTTGGGCTCGCCGGTAGATCCGGAAGTGAAAAGAATGTGCGCTGGATCCTGCGAAGTCGTCTCGCATTCGAAGGGTTCCCCTGAATAAGTCTCGGCATCGCTCCAGGTAAACGACGGGCTGAAGGTTCGAGAATCCGGCGCTGAGTCTTCCATCCAACCGACGCGAATCGAGTTGCGCAAGTCATCTTGCACGAACAGACCTTCCAGCAACTCGGCGGAAGCCCCGACCGCCAGAATGTATCGAGGATCGCTCGACCGCAAGAGTTTCGAAACGCGGGGAGCTGGACTGGCTGTATCAATCGGGACGTGGATACAGTCTGCTTTTAGTATGCCTGCAATCGCGACGATGGCGGCTGGAGATTTCGGAATTGCAAAGCATACCCGGTCTCCTTTTCGGCAACCGGCGGCCTTAAGCAAACGCGCAAAACGGTTGGTGGACTCTTCCAGTTGACCGTAAGTGAGAACTCGCCCTCCCATGGCAATAGCGACTGCCTCAGGTCGGCGCTCTGCCTGCGCCGAAATCCAATTTTGCAGGAGCTGTTTCACTTCGCCACCAGATGTCGGGCCTGAGCGAAAACCATATTGATGTGTACCAACTCTTCTCGAGTGGGAGGAATGTCAAGGATGAATGTCGAGTATCCACATTCAGTGTACTTGGCAATCTCGGTCGCAACGCGCTCGTAGCTTCCAACAAGGTAGGGACAGAAGGTCTTGTAGTTTTCAAAAGGATACAGCCAATATGGCGTGCCACCGTTCCTGGTTTCGGTGGCCATCCGCGAAAGCTGCTGATGCCATGCGGAGTCCGAGGTTTTCATGGCCAAGTTGTGAGTAAGTTGGCCTTTGCGATCCTCCGGGAAGCGCGCGTGCGCGACTTGCCAGGCTTCTTCGCTCTCTTCGCGGGCGATGATTCCCACTCGAATCCCAAACCCCGCAGCCGACGGATCACAGTGCGGTTCGGATTCCGCTGGCTGAGGGTACTTTACGGCCGTCGCACCCAAAACCTGAGCTGAGGTCAGGCCGGCTTCGGAAGATCCGGATACCAAAACTCCGGGGATCAACTCTGGCGCCAGGGGCGGGGTCATTCGCAATTTGTCAATGATGTAGAACTCGCCGTGATAGCTCACCGGGGCTGAACTCTTCAATAGCTCCTGAATGATCGTGGTGTATTCCACCAGGCGGGCATACCGTTTGTCGTGAGGGGTGGTATCGTTCAGAGCAGCCAAATCATTCTTGAAGCCCCCTGCCACCATGTTCAGGTAGACCCGACGCCCGTAAAGGTACCCCAGAGAACTCACCATCTTTGCGACTGCATACGGGTGCATGTACGAAGGCTGGACGGCAACCAGAGGACATAACTTCCGGGTATTCTGAATAATGATCTGCGCCACCTGCCAAGGATCGACTAACGAATTGTCGGTGTAGACCAGAATTCCTTCGCAGCCCGCTTCCTCGCTCCAGCGAGCCACATCAATAATGTTCTGCACATATGATTCACGGGGCACCGCGCTCGACTGCGGAGAGGTAGAGAACACCTTGAGATCCTGACTACGATCCGGAACTCTATCTTGCATATTGAAGACTTTGGCGAACCTGCTACGAATTCGCTGAAGGGCGCGTGGTTTCACCGCCCAGCTGATAGTTCAGCTCTTTGGCGTACGGACGCCCTCTCAGCTTGCGGTAAACCTTCCAAAGACGCAGAGGTATAAACGAGAACATGACTGGCGTGCTGTGATACCAGACCTGCAAGCACTGATAACGCATCCTGTCCCACAATTGCTCTCCAAACGATGGGGGTATCGCGCCTTCCAGGGAGCAAGGATGGACCGGCCAAGTGCCGCCGTATTGCTTGTGCCACATATACAGATAACGGTCGATCTTTCCCTTGAGAGCCGGCGGAAGGTCGGCTGAATTCTTTTTCAAGGGAATGATTTTCTCTGCCTTCACCAGGGTATGGTGAGCGGCATTTTCGATGGCGCTGCGGTCCGACCCCTCCAAGGAGGTCATTCGTGGGTCAAACGGAATTTGCAGGAATTCACAGATTCGCTGCATGGTGCCGCTTGCATCGCTTACCAGATCCTCATAATAAATCTGATGAACCGGCACGCCCCGCGCCAGCAGGTCGTCGCACTGCGTTTTCAATTCGCGGTATCCGATCAGGGACCGCAGCATGACGCCGGTCCTGCGGAAGAAGCTGGGCTTTTCTGCGGCTTTCCGGATGCTACGGCAGATGCTCCTCAAATCCCGCCAGATGATCACAAAACGGGCATTTGGGAAGGTTCGAGACAAACGGGAAACCTCGTCCGAATAAGTCGGCGACTTGCATCCCCAGATGGCGGCTCCCTTTTTCTGTTGAGCGTACTGAATGTATACCTCCCGGAATGCAGTCTTGAGATCGGAAATCCCATCCGGGATCTCACTCAAATCAACCTTGTGCCGGCTGAGGGATCCATTCCAAAATTCCCATCGTGCCAGCCATCGGCGAGTATTGGTGGGAAACCAAAAAAGCGACGGGAGGTGTGCGAGATCGCCCTCGTACATCAGGGCGATCTGAGGGTGCTGGTTTAAAAGCGCATAGAGCAAGGAGGTCCCTGAGCGAAACATTCCCACCACAAACAGAGGTCCGTCACATGGCTCCGAACGCTGCCCATTCTGGTCAGCAGTTTCGACGGGCTGAAGCATCACTTCGTGCATCGCTTGTGCTCTTCTTCTTGCTCTTGAATTTGGCTCAGCAGGATCAGCACTGCTGGTGGAGCGTTCACTAAAGACTGGCATCTCCGTCGAAGCAGGTCGCGTCCCAGACCTGGGGATTCTGCAGGCTGGCTGCTAACTCGTGATCATTGGTCTTATAGAAATATCGCCATGAACCCAGTTCACGACAATGCGGACCCAGACTATCGATCATGCGTTTCTTATCCGAGTCGAAACCAATGGCTTCGAGCATGTGTATGCCCTCGCGTTGGCATCGCTCGACCGCGCTCAACAGCATGGGCTGCAACAACTCGGTTTGGCCCGGAGAAGTCTGGAAATCAACCAGCCGCATCCGCTTGAGTTGGTAGGACGGGTTATCCTGCCGGCAAAAAACAGCGTAACCCGCGAGTACCCCACCGGCGCTTACCGTTGTCACCCAAGCTTTGTCTTTCGCCAACGCATGTTTGAAATGCCAATCCAGAACCTCTTGCGAGCGAGTGGCTAGCAAACGGCCGGTTGAGTCTCTACGAATGCGTTGCCAGAAGTCTTCAAACCTGTCATCGAATTGGGTGCAGAATTCGACCTCAATGCCGTTGCTCCGGCTTCGCAGCATCCGGCTCGCAAGCATGTCGCGGAGAAATAATCCCGCCGACAAAGGATAGCTGACCGTCTTACCCGAGGGCATCTCTTTCCTCGACAGAAGACTGCTCGCAAAAGCACGGTAGTCGGTAATCCAAAACGCCGAACGGTTCCAGGTTCCCGACGGCACCCGTGTTGCTCGGAACAACCCCTGCAGAAGAGATGCCTTGGCATTCACGGTGGTATTTACGAACAAGTCAACATTTTTCTGGGAGAAGAAATGGCTTAGCAGCATGAACGCGTAACCACGATAGCGCGAATCCACAACGAAGGATCGGCTGGTTGCGGCAACCAAAGTTCTAGAGCCGAACTCGTAGCCAAGCGGAATATTGGCAATGCATCCGACAATCTCATCGTGCTCGTTTTCGCAAACCCAGCCGATCGGCCACTCGGGCAATTGCTGGTACACGGGATTGTGAAGCCACAAGTGCCTCCATTCTTCATCGTTCTTGGTTTGCAGTCCGTAACGGGACTCTAGAGCGGAAACCTGTGCATGATCCTCAAAAGTGGCCTCACGAAACCGAGGCGGGGCGGACTTGGAAATTACCGTCTCCATTCAGGAAATCTGCTCTACTTTTTCCAACCCATTGGTCTCGGCTTTGGACAAACAGTTCTGCAACAAGTTCGCCACCAGGTCAACGTTCGCCTCATGAAACATGGTTTCATGGCCCTGAGGAATCTTGTGAACCTCAAGCGTGTGGCACATATCATTCCAGCTTGCATAGAAATCCCAGTAACGGCCACCTGGCCAGTCGGTGGACTGGAAAAAGACGATCCGACCGGGGTAAGACTGGGGCCGGTAGGCAAACGAAGTGGGGTGGATAATCGTCTCCAGATCCTGCAGTCGTTTTTCACTCACCCGCAAATGCAAGCCACAATAGATTCTCCAATACCTCACCCGAGCCCTGAGGCGAGCTCCGGCAAGCCGGCCATGAATGAATCCGGGAACGCCCGAGAGTCCACCTCGGCGAAGATTCCGCAGCTGGTATTCCAGCTTCCTCTGTGCCAGCTGACGATGGCTCTCATGCGTGTAGTCCTCGTAATAGGCCGGATTCTGAGCATCGAACAGAGCAAGGAACGGCACTTGCTGTCCCTGCGCTACGAGTTGCCTGGCCATCTCATAGGCAATGACGCCGTTTACACAGAGGCCCGCGAGATAATAGGGGCCTTCCGGTTGCACTTCACGGAGCCGGGCGACAAGGGCCCGGGCGATGTCCTCGAACTTATACGGAACCGGCAGGCGGCTGGCGTCGGAAACCGGAAGATGCAGCGCCAGCAAAGGTTGATCAGTCCCCAGGCGTTTAGCCAGAGGCAGAAAAGGGATCCGCCGCGCACCCAGTACAACGGCGGCCTGGAACCCAGCGGCTGAATCGGAACTACGGCTGGATGGTGCAGTGAGTCGGTTTGGCCATCCAGCATCGCCGCCAGTTGCCGGACGGTGGGAGCCTGGAAAACGTTCGCCAGCGAGAGTCTCTTTCCAAAACGCTGCTCAATGCGCAGCAAGAGCTTGGCGACCAGCAACGAGTGGCCGCCGAGATCGAAGAAATTATCGGTCACACCGATTCGCTGTTTGTTGAGAACCGATTCCCAAATCTTCACCAGTTTGGCTTCGAGCGGATTGGAGGACGGTTCGAAGTGGGCGGAAACGACCGCGCCTTGCACAGGAAGCACCAGAGCGTGCCGGTCAATCTTGCCATTGGGCATCAAAGGCAAGCTTTCCAGCACCACAAAGTCGGATGGAATCATTGCTTCTGGCAGCTTCTTGCTGAGAAAGCCCTTGATCTTCGGGGTCTCAAGAGAAGCGCGATCGCTTGGCACCACATAGGCGATCAGCCTGGGTTGACTCGACTCGTCCAGGCGAATGGCGACCGCGACCTGCTGCACTTCTTCGCATTGAGCAATGACAGCCTCGATCTCTTCCAGCTCAATACGAAATCCGCGGATCTTAACCTGATGATCCTGACGTCCCAGGAGCTCAAGATCTCCGCTGGACAAATAGCGAACCACGTCTCCGGTTTTATACAACCGATCTGCAGGGTTTCCGCTGAAAGGATCCTGGACAAATCGTTCGGCCGTCTCCGCGGGTCGGTTCAGGTATCCGCGCGCAACCCCGGGACCGCCGACGTAAAGCTCACCTGGAGCCCCGACCGGCATGGGGTTCAAGTGCGCATCCAAAACATAAATTTGGGCATTGGGAATCGGGCGACCGATAGGGACGAGTTTCCCCGATTGCTCGGGCTGGCACTTGTACACCGTGCTCCAAACGGCGGCCTCTGTAGGACCGTACTCGTTGAATAACATGGTCTGGGGTAACTGTGAGTAATGACGTTTTGCGAGTTCTGGTGTACAAGATTCGCCGGCGACGATGGCCACGCGCAATGACCCTAACTGAGCGGGTTTGGCTTGATCCAGTAGCAGACTGTAAAGCGACGGGACACATAACAAGTGAGAAACTCGATGCTGCTCGACAAAATCTGCAAGCCGGATCAGATTCGACTGCAGCGGCCCCGGCGTGAGCACCAAAGTCCCACCCCGACACAGTGTGCCAAAGATGCCCACCAGGGAGCTGTCAAAGGCATACGACGAGAGCAGAAGAAACCGCCCTGCATCGGTGCCGTAGTAGAGCGAACGCGCATGGGTGGAATGAACCAGATTGCGGTGCGTGATCTGCACTCCCTTGGGCTTCCCGGTCGAACCGGAGGTATAGATCACGTAGGCCAGGTTCTCAGGCCCGCATTGGCTCGGCACAGGGTCTGCATTTTCATGCTCAAGCTGGGCCCACTCGGAGTCGAGACTAACTACTTGGGTAATCTCCGGCGGCAACTGACTCCGCAAATGGCTTTGCGTCAGCAACACTTGGAACTGAGTGTCCTCAGAGACGTGGGCCAATCGTTCCGCAGGATAGCTTGGGTCCAAGGGAACGCATGCGCCTCCAGCCTTCAACACCGCCATAATGCCCAAAATCATTTCCGGCGAGGGCTCAAGATAAAGTCCGACAGGAATCTCGGCACCCACCCCGCACTTCTGGAGATAGGCAGCCAGTTGGTTGCTTCTGTGGTCAAGCTCGCGGAAAGTTATTTGCCTGTCGCCATCCACTAGAGCCACGGCTTCCGGCGTGCGCTCGGCTTGGCGAGCGAACATTTCATGGAGACAAAGGTCGGAAGGATATGCGGCGGCAGTGTTGTTCCACTCCACGCATATCTGTTGCCGCTCGGGCAGCGTCAGCACGGGAAGTTGCGAAATACGTTGGTCAGGATCTGTAGCAATACTCTGCAGCAGTGTCGTAAGGTGGCCCGCCATACGGGCGACGGTTTCGGATTCGAACAAGTCGCTGCTGTACTTAAATCGCCCAACCAGCCCAGACGGGCGGTCGTCTAGTTCGAGGCACAAGTCGAATTTGGATATTCCGGTGTCGATTTCCGACTGGGTCAGGGCTACAGTCCACCCTTCCTGGGTTTCCGACATCGGCGGTTCCAAAGTGAGCAATACCTGAAACAAGGGATTGAAGCTCAAGCTGCGATTGGGGTGCAGTTCGTTGACCACCTCGGTGAAAGGCGCATCATCGTTTGAGAGCGCATCCAGCGTAAGGTTCCGAGTACGCTGTAATAGTTCGCGAAATGTGGGATCGCCAGACAAGTCGTTCCGCAGAACCAGCGGATTGAGAAAGTATCCCAGCAGCCCTTCCAGTTCGGAGCGCTTGCGCCCCGAGCTCACGGTCCCGATCGCTACATCTTCCAAGCCTGAGTAGCGATGCAGCAATACGGCAAAGCTAGCCATCAGGGTCATGAACAGGGTCGCACGCTCTCGTCGGCTCAGCAGCTTCAAAGCGTCCGCCAGTTCCCTGGACAAAACCACGGGATGAATGGCACCGCGAAAGGTCTGGACTGCGGGGCGAGGATGGTCGGCGGGCAATTGCACGACCGGCAAGTCTCCTCCGAGTTGCTTTCGCCAATATGCTAGCTGCGATGACAGGTGGCCGTTGCGGGAAAACCAATCTCGCTCCCACAAAGAGAAATCGGAGTACTGGATAGTGGGCTCAGGCAAAGGCGACTCCCCACCCTCGGAGAAAACTCGGTAGAGAGTAGCCAACTCGGCCAGAAGAACCCGGTAAATGGAGTATCCGTCGAAGATGATGTGATGGAGTGTAAGAAACAGCCGATGTTCAGTATCGCGGAAGCGCACCAGCAAGGCACGGAAAAGTGGTCCCTGCGACAAGTCGAATGGCAACACAGCTTCTGCCACTCCCAACTTCTCGGCTTCCAATTCCCTTGTCGACGACGGTAACCCGGTCAAATCGACCAGACGTAGGTGCACGGGTGTGGCCGGCAGGATGACTTGCGCTGGCTCGCCATTGACCAGAGTAAACGTGGTCCGCCAGGCCTGATGGCGCCGGACGATCTCCGTGAGAGCTCGTTCCAAAACTGCTACGTCCAATGGTCCGTCCCGGCGGATGGTGACTGGCTCGTTGTAGATGGGAATCTCGGGAACCAGTTGCGTATGAAGCCAGATCTGCTGCTGCGCAAAGGACAACGGCGCCGTATTGCCAGACAGACGCGGAATGCTGCGGGAGCTTCCCGGCGCCATTACCGACGCCCCACGTACTTCATTGAGTTGTATTGCGTTTGCCACGTTCGTCTAAGTCTTTGAATATTCTTACTAACCCAGGACCGAGCCTAGAGACTCGCGTCGCCGTCGAAACATGAGGGATCCCACGCCAAGGGATCCTTCAGGCTTTCTGCCAGCTTCCGGTTGGTAGCTTTGTAGAAATACCGCCATGAGGAGAGGCTTCGGCGGTCCGGAGACAGGCTGTCGATGACGCGCTGCTTCTCGGGAGGAAAACCGATGGCTTCCAGCATATGGATGCCTTCGTCGCGGCAGCGCGCCAGCGCATTACACAGCAGAGGATGCAGCAGGTGGTTGTGTCCGTCGAGTGCCTGAAAATCAACCAGGCACATTCGCTTAAGAGCGTACAGCGGGTTATCCTGCCGAAAGAAGATGGCGTACGCCGCCAATGTCGAACCCTTGCAGATGGTCAGCACCCACGCCCGGCCTTTTGCCAAAGGATACTTGAAGTGCCAGTCCAGCATCTCGCGGGACCGGTTCGCCAGCAGACGGCGGGGCGCGCTCTGGCGCAACTTTTGCCAGAAGTCCTCGAAGCGCTCATCGAACTTCGCGCAAAAGCTCGGTTCGAATCCGTTGCGCCGCGTTTTCAGCACCCGGCCTGCCAGGGCATCGCGGAGAAACAGGCCCGCGGAAACCGGGAAGCTGAGGCTTCTCGCGCCGCGAACTTCTTTTCTCACCAGCAAGCTGGCACTGAAGCCCTGATAGTCCGTAATCCAAAACACCGACTGATCCCAGCTTCCGCTTGGAACCCGCAGGGCACGGAAGATCTCGTGTGCTTTCCCGGCCTCCGCATTTACCGTAGTGTCCAGAAACAGATCCACGCCTTTCTGTTTGAAGAAGTGGCTTAGCAGCGGTAGCGAGTAGCTGCGATAACGGGTGTCCACAACCAGAGCTCGACTTGAGCTGACCACCAACCGCTGATCACCGAATTCATACAGGAGGGGAACATTACCGATATAACCGACCACCTGATCATCTTCGTTTTCAAGCACCCAGCCAATCGGCCAATTAGGGTGTTCCTGGTACACCGGATTATTCGCCCACAAGTGAACAAACTGCTCGTAGGTTTCAGTCTCCAGAGCGTAGCGAGACTCCAGTTCCTTGATCTGCCCGTGGTCTTGAAAGGTGGCCGGACGGAATCTCAAGGCTTCGGTAGCGGCGGTATCGGTCATCGCGATGGGGACGATAGACGTTCGCAACGGCTCTCCAATACAGTACTTCTGATCGGTTTCACGGCTAGGGCAATAGTTCTCATCACGCGGGAACGGGAGCGAACGACACGAGCAATGCCGTAAGACCGCGCAACCCCAGGTTTTCACGCCATGTGATTGGCGCGGATTTTAGTTGTAGCTGTTTCAACCGCTGCAGGATGGTGGTGAAAGCGATTTGACCCTCAATGCGAGCCAGGGGTGCGCCAAAGCAAAAATGCGCGCCGAATCCAAACGCCACGTGACGATTGTCCTTGCGGCGGATGTCCAGTCGGTCGGGATCGGAAAAGCGCTCGGGATCTCGATTGGCCGCGCCCATGACCGCAATGACCGCTTGCCGCTTGCGGATTTGCCGGCCTCCGATCTGGAGATCGTCCGGCGCCAAGCGGGCGGTATGCTGGCTTGGACTCTCATAGCGCAGCAGTTCCTCTACCGCGGATGGGATCAGTGAGAGATCACTACGGAGATCTTCAGCCACGTCGGGATTGCGCAACAGCGTGAGAATCCCGTTCCCGATGAGATTCGTGGTTGTCTCCTGACCTCCCACCATGGTCACGATAAGGTTGGCTACGAGCTCTTCCTCATTGAGGCGGTCCCCATCCATCTCGGCCGCCAGCAAGGAACGAACAAGACCGTCTTTCGGGCGCACGCGCTGCTCCCGTATGGTCTCCCGGAAATAGTCAGTCATTTCATTCAGGCTGTTCAGCACCCGGCTCGCGCGATTCGGATTGTGTTGAAAATTCCCCAGCATTTCGGCGAAGTCGGCCGACCAGCGCTTGAGTTGGGGATGATCGGAGATCGGGACACCCAACATTTCCGCGGTGACGATTGCCGGCAACGGAGCGGCGAAATCAGCGACCAGATCCATTTCTCCGCGGGGCAGCATTGTGTCTAGCAACCGATTGGCGATGTCCTGAATGTGTTCCCGAAGAGCCTCAACCCGGCGCGGCGTGAATGCCTGTGAACACAATCCGCGAAGACGGGTGTGTGCGGGAGGATCCATAAACAGCATTTGCTTCACCATGACCTCCGCGATTGGGCTCAGGTCTGACAAGCCCATCGTGGTGAGTTGCTCGGGGGTGGGAGTTCGGAGAGCAGAAAAATCCAGCAGCACTCGAACCACATCATCGTAGCGGGTCACGACCCAGGCATGCAGAAACGGGTCCCAGTGCACCGGATCCTCGATCCGAAGCCGGCGGTACAAGGGGTACGGATTGGCGAGAACCTCGGGATCAAGAAGGTGGTAAAGACTCAGAACCGCGTGTGCCTTTGACGACACGGGTTCCCCCCGAGGGTTGCTTTGAGGCAGTTTTTCGCCGGTAAGTGGATTCGTGGCCATAAACTAGTCCGCGCTCATCCGGTCTCCACGAATCATCCGCTCAATCTCCACAGAAAGCTCCGCGGCAGTCGGCCAATCGAATACCGTGCGTAAAGGAAGCTCGATACCAAAAGAGTCCCGGGCGCGAGCGATCAGTTGTGTGCCCAACAGGGAGTGTCCACCCAGAAAGAAGAAGTTGTCATTCACTCCGACTCTTTCCATGCCCAGCAGTTCAGCCAAAATCGAAACCATCTGTTTTTCAACCGCGGTGCGAGGGGCGATGTACACCTGGTCCCCAATGGTGTTGAGGGCAGTAGGCGCCGGAAGCGCGGAGCGGTCGATTTTGCCACTGTTGTTCAAGGGGAAAGAATTAAGGCGAACGAACACGGCGGGCACCATGTAATCGGGCAGATACGTGCGCAAATAATCCTGGAGATCGTTGCGCACCAACTGCGAGTCGGAATTGACAAGGTAAGCCACTAGCCGCTTATCGCCGTTGGTGTCGGCGCGCGCCACAACCATGCTGGCCTGCACTTCAGGATACTGATTCAACACGGTCATGATCTCATTCGGCTCGATGCGATAACCGCGGATCTTGATCTGATCGTCAATCCGGCCAACGAAGCCGATCTGCCCGTCCGGTTGGTAACGCGCCAGATCGCCTGTTCGGTACAGGCGATCATTTGGCCGGCCACTGAAAGGATTGGGAACGAAGTACTCCGCATCCTGGTCAGGGCGATTCAGATATCCTCGGGCTACGCCCGCGCCTCCGATATACAACTCGCCAACCGTGCCGACAGGGACTGGCCGCCTTTGCTCATCGAGAATGTAGGTCTGTACATTATCAATGGCGCTTCCGATCGTGGGTTGGGCATCGGAGCGATCATCCGGGAGCACCACACCAGAGGTTGCCACTACCGTGCATTCCGTCGGGCCGTAATTGTTAATCAAGCGGAATGGAAGATTGGCAGGAGGAAAGTGGCGAAGCGTATCGGCCCCGGTCAACAACAACCGCAAAGACGTTTGTGTCGGCCACTCCTCAGACATTAGGCGTTCTGCGAGCGATGTGGGGACAAAACTTACCGTGATCTCGCGCTCGAGCAGCCAGTCGTGTAAAGCCCTGGCACCACCTCGCGTCTCATCATCGGGAAAGTGAACACTCGCTCCCGCTGTCAGGTATGGCCAAATCTCCCAGACCGCGGCATCGAAACCAACATTCGCCACCTGGCTGGCGCGGTCCGCAGAAGTGATCGAGAAGGCCCGACAATGCCAACGGATCAGATTTAGCAGACCCCCGTGGGTGATCTTTACACCCTTCGGCCGACCAGTTGAGCCCGAGGTATAGACAACGTAAGCAAGATCCTCGGCTCCGATGGAAACAGGTTGCAGCTCAGGCACTCGCTGCGATGAACTCGGCCGCTCCCGGTCGACCACAACCACCTGCCAATTCCCGGAGGGTAAGCGCCCAGGGTTCTGCTCCTGGGTGATGAGAACCTTTGCCTGCGTGTCGGCCAGCATGAATTGCAGCCGATCAACTGGAAAATCGGGATCCATTGGGACATAAGCTCCGCTGGCTTTCATCACCGCCAGCGCCGCGACTACCATCTCGGGCGAACGCTGGAGACAAATGGCGACCGGGACATCCGGGCCTACCCCTAGAGATGTCAGGCGATGGGCAAGGCGATTGGTCCAGCCGTCAAGCTGGCTGTAGGTCAGGCTTTGCCTCCCAGACGCCAGCGCCAGTGCCTCTGGTGTTTTCCGCACCTGCTCAGCGATTAGATGAGGTACCAGCATTTCGAGCGAATAACTATGGCGCGTTTCAACGCCGTACGCATTCACGCTTGGCTGGGGGGAGTTCATCAACGAAGGGACGCCTTCAGAAATAACATCGGAATTGGTTTTTTCCAACTTCAAGGTATCTCCAATTCAAGGACTATGAGGGAATTGGCACCGCAGTTTCTAACGCTTGCTACGAGCTTCTTCAACTGGGTGCGACACGTGGATGCCGGAACGACTTAACGAGTTGTAAGATCGGGAAACGGTTGCACGAGAATTTAGTCCATAAAAGCGGAGACGGACGAGCCTCGGCTGCTGGACAAAACTGCATTCTGTCCCTGGACGGAATCGGCTTCCCCTTCACACAGACCTCTTACCTTGATGCCCGCAGGAAACGGATAAATCTGGCAAACCTGCCAGACAAAGCTGTTTTCTTCCGCGTCAACCGAGAAGCCTGACGACATCCAGAAGTTGAGGCAAGGTTTATTTTTCGCGGAGGGAAGGTAATTCGCGCGCAGCTCCCGCAACCCCAAGGTCGAGCAGTGCCGGGTTGCGAAGGCAACCATCGCGCGCTCCACGTTGCGGCCCATTACGCGGCAACTCAAGACGAAATCCACGATGCGCGCGGCATCGGACTCAACTTCCAAACTCAGGATGCCAGTGATTCCGGAGTCTCCAAACTTATCCTTCACTCTAAATGTCCACAACTTCCTCTTGCCCTCTTGCAACCAAACTTGCAGTTCCGGTTCAGATACGCGCCGGGTGGTGAGGTTCATCTGGTTGGTCTTGTTAAGAAGCTGGACGACGCGGACACGGTTGGAATCACTCACTTCCTCGATTGCAACCTCGGTATCGAGACAGAGTAACCATTCCTCAGCCGAGCTGACTGTTTTCTTGAGCAGGTCGCGCTGCTTTCCTGAAGAGTAGCTTTCGTTCCGCAGTGCGTCCTCGGCCGTCACGTATGCAGAGTCGAAGCAATCCAGTTCCAGGAGATGGCTCGTAAAAAGTGTCTTGTCCTCCGGCCACTCGGGTACGAAGACCTCCGGCAAAGCTTCCCGCACGCGCGCACGCTCAACCGGGTTGTCGTCGATGAAAACAGTCGACTGCAGTCCCAGGTTCAACTCTGCAGCCACTTCAGCAACGTTGGCTGCCTTGTCCTTCCAATTGATTCGCCAGGCGGCAAAGTCCTCGAGGTGGAGCACCATTTCGGGATGCTTGCTCAGGGCCTCCAAAGCCACGCTTTCCTCGTTCTTGCTGACGATAGCGAGCAGGATTCCACGGTTATGTAAGCTTTTCAGAGCCCGCTGAAAATCAAGGAAGGCCTCCCCCGCGTAATCGTGCCCCCCAAGTTGGAGGCTCTGCCAACCCAGATCGCCAACCACACCGCCCCAGAGGGTGTTGTCGAGGTCAACGATCACCAGTTTCTTGGTGGATCCGAGGACAGCCGAAACTGCCGCCTTCACGTCGCGCGCGGCCCGGCGGAATACTTCTGAATGGAACGGTGTCTTGGTCAGATACCACAGCTTGGGACTGTAGGAGTTTTTTCCCACCGATTCCATCCACCGCTGCCCGTCGAGCAAGTAAACACTGCTGCAGTTCTCCAGTTCTTCAGCCAAAACGAGATTCATCTTGAGCAGAAGTTTCCGCGCCCCCTGCCCTTTCAGGCTCATGATGCCGTTTCCGCGGTAGTAAGGAGGGAGCGTCCAGGACGCTACGAGGATCGCACGGAAATGTTTCTGCGCCTGCTTGAGGCAGTCGGCAAATTGGCGGATCTCAGAAACTAGCCGCTCCTCCGAAATGAGGGTGTAAGACAGGGCTTCCGCAAAAGTGGGAAGAGTTTTCTCCGGCGATGTCCACACAAAGGCAAAATCCGAGAGCCCCGCACGCTCCGGCTGAAGCAGCGCCGGGAACACCTGGCCGAATGGCGCGCAGGTCGCCGAAAGCAGCGGCGCCGAACTATCGTTGCTAAGATATTGTCCCAGCGTTGCGAGATTGAAATCGGAGATGAGGTGAACGTTCAAAACGATTCTCTCTGAGATGCTGGATTCATTGCGGCTGTTCAAGAGCTCGCGGCAGTTTCTTATCAGCCAGATCGCAAACATAGGCCGCCAACGACTGCACACTTCGAAAATGACCGGTGGCGGGTGAAAAAGGATCGTCTTCGGTAAGGTCGAATCGGAAGCCGAAATAGTCTTCCAGTTTCTGCTCCGTAATCACGATGAAGTTTCCGAGCCCCAACGAGTCGAGTCTGCTACCAGCACCGAAGAGGACGGTACTTACAGATGGCTCCATTCGTCGGTCCTGCGGTAGTTGCAGATTAAGGTCGGAAATAGATTCGTAGATCACCTTTAACACGTTGTCGAAACAACTCCAGGAATTTCCTGACGGTTCGTTCACGGCCGAACCGACAGCCTTAATTCCGTCCATTGTCATGTCTCCCACTCCAGAGTTGAAACAGCGCTCCGTTTGTCAATCGATCAAAACAATCACGCCGAGCAATCGCCGCGAACACTGCTTCCAACCGGTTCCACTGACCGAGTTCATCGATTTCCCAGCTATGGAGATACAGATGGGCAATACCTCCGTATTGCTCCACGTGGTCCATCCCGTACAAGAAATGCTGTTGCCAGTCCGTGGCGCCATTGTAGGTGCGCACGAAATTCAGAAGACCAGCGAAATTGCGTTCCCATGCCGCGTGCCGCAGTTGAATCGCCTTGCTGTGGGAATACGCGTGCGTGCTAACTCCCCAAAGGAACGGATTGCGAGGAAAAGTGTGTACGTTGAAGAAGCAGGTCCGCGCACCCGCAAAACCCGCTTTCTTGACCAGTTCATGCGTCAAGCTGTTGAACTTCCCACGCGGATAGCAGAACGAAACCACCGGCTTCCCAATGGCGTCCTCGATCCATCGCTTGCTTCCCGAAATTTCTGTCCAGGCTTCAGATTCGGGGAGAGAGGTAAGGGTCACGTGGTTTAGGGTATGCGCGCCGATCTCGAAGTGGTTCGACAACTCCCGGATCTGGCTCAGGGGCATCACCGGGCGCTCAGGATTCTTGGCAGGGATATAGAAGGTGGCCTGCAGCCCGTATTTGTTCAGCAGTTCCGCCGTTCTTAGGTCTGTCATTGCCCCGTCGTCGATGCTAACAGTAACAAAGCGATCTGGCATTCGAATCGTTGGACGTTCTTGAAACAGCTTGGGACAAGCTTAAATCCTGCACCGCGTGTATTCAGGCCGGGGGGACCTGTTCTGGCACCTGAATACCCACACCCTGCGGCTCGGCAGCGAGAAGTCGTTCAGCGATGACTTGCTGGTAAATTTCGATCAATTGACGATAATTCGCAGCCGCTGTGTACTTCGTCTCGTACTCTTTACGCGCATGATCACCGAGACGCCGCATTTGCTCCGGCTGTTCCCACGCACCGGTCACAACGCAGGCCAGATCGTCAGCATCGCCAGGCCGGAAGAGCAATCCGCTATACCCGTCTTCGACGATTTCCTGCATGGAACCGAGCTTCGAAGCCAGCACCGGAACACCACAAGCAAACGCTTCAATAATACCAAGACCGAAGGTTTCGTACAGTTCACTAGGAAAGATCACGAAGCGCGCGTCCTTGATGGCCTCGATAACCTGGTCATGAGGCATCCGCCCCATGAATCGAATATTGGAACGACCCTCGGAGACAGCTTGCGATTCGAGCTGCGCGCGGGAAGGGCCATCGCCAATGACGCGCAAGGCGTAGCTGCGAGGCAACTGGCGCCAAGCTTTCAACAGCGTCTCCGCACCTTTCTCCTGCGATATTCGGCCAATGAACAGGGCATAGGATCCATCGCCGATCCGCTTTCCCGGGTCAGGGTCCACAAAATTGGGCTTGATCACGATCCGGTCCTGGGGAAATCCAGCTTTCACAAAACGGCTGCGCGAGAACTCAGTGAGAGCGATGTAGCGATCGACCATGCGAGTCCACGTCTTGCCGGCATGGTGCACCGTCAACATCAGCGCCACGGGTGCGGTTTCCACGCGAGAGTGGCGATAGCAGCCGTGAAGCACTCCCTGCCAGAAGTTCCCGGTACCGCAGTCTTCGCAGGGCTTTCCCGCGCGAAAGAAATTCGCCCCGGGACAAAGTAGCCGGTAATTATGAAGCGTGTGCACAACCGGAACCCGCTCGCTCCGGCAAGCCCAGAAAATCGAGGGCGAAATCAATGGAAAGGTATTGTGCACATGCACAATGTCCGGCCGCTTCTCACGCAGCAGGGTGCTGAAGTCACGATGCGAGTCTGACGCCCACACCGTACGGCCGATCAAACTCAGGCGCTTGATTGTCGAATATTGCTTGATCTCATCGTTGTGGCGACGATATTCAAAAACCTCGTGCCCCGCCTCCTCAAGGAGGTGGCGTTCCTTCCCGAAGACAACCAACTCTCCACCCGGCTCCTGATAGGTGTTGTAAACCAGTAGGATTTTCATGAGATCGCCACTGGTTGCAACTCGGCACGCCACACTCCTTTTTTTGAAGGGACCGAGTTCAAGAGCTCCGCAGTACACCGCTGCAGCACCTGGACGATGAAGAATGTGGCGAGAAACAGCATGTACGAACTCAAGGCGCGTCCGCCGAAAGCAGTATTGAATAGACCGTTAATGAAAAGGTTGGCATAGATCGCGAGCGCACCCACCGTCAAGAGATGAGTCAGCGTCGCCCGCCGGTCTCCGGGCATTCTCTCCCGCAGCGCCGTGGCAGTCCGCAGCGTGCGGAAGATACCGCGAACGATCAGGACATTAATCATGATCATGAGCCCGAGTCCGATAATTCCATTGTTATATGCAACCTCCAGGAAACCATTGTGAAGGTTGACCGCGCCCTTAAGAAGTTCGCTGCTCTTCTCAAAGGAGAAATACGAGGCCAGATAACCGTGCCCCCAAATGGGACTTTGTTTGAAGCCCGCAATTCCAGCGGCCCAAATGGCGGTCCTTCCGGTCAGCGTGGAGGCGCCCTGGTATGACTGCAGGTGGTCCGCCACCGGAGTAACCGAAATAACGATGAAGGCCACCCCCGCAAGGCCCAACAGCAGGCCGAGACTGCGCATAACCTTCTTTTGCAGCGCCAAGAACAACATGGCCGAGAAAACACCGGCGATATTGCCCGTCTTACCCAACGACAGGATCATGATCACCGTACCGATAAAGCCCACCACGATATACGTTTTCCGTTTTTCGATCGAGAAGAGAATCGTGGACAGCAGCATAAGCGACGCGGCGGTCAGGGTCATCGCATCTGGACCTGCATTGAGACGTCCTCCCACTCCCTCAAATGCGGTGGACGGATCGGAAAACGCGATCACCGCCGGGACTACCGCCAGTATGAGAAATGCCCAAAGTGTCACCTTCAGGAACGTGAGAACATCTTCGACGTCAAGCATGACGCTGGCGCTCAGCTGAAGCAACAACACCACCAGTACCAGCTTGAACGCCCAGCCCGCAGAATACATCTTGCCCGGCGAGAGCACGACGGAGAGTGCGCAGACCATGGCGAGTAACGCAACCCACTTGTAAGGACCAGAAAACAACTGGCGCAGGTATGAACGCTGCTGCAAAGAAATGATCGCCAGGGCTCCGAAAGCCATCACCCACATGACCGCTTCACCATAGGCCTCTGTCGAGAAATTGCCCTGGGAGGATGCGACGCCGGATCCGGTGTGATCAAAAACCACTTCGCAAATCAGCACAAACCACCAAATCAGAAGCGCTAGCCTGTAAACCGCAGCACTCACGGCTCCGGCCCCAGTTCGCTTGACCGTGGAGCCCAAACCGAAAAGAAGGAGTAAAGCAAAGAGGGTGGCCACGATCAAAATGAGGATCGAGTCTTCGGAAACTAACTTGGATGGCACCATGACCCAAGCCAGGGCGAAAAAAACCGAAATACCCGCCAAACGCAAGGCATTGCTCCGGGAGAGCAAAGCTTCGGCTGGACGGCCAATCGTATTTTCGCGCAGCATTCTCTACGCTCCTGTTGTTGTCACTCTTTTTCCCGGCTGGCTAACGTTAACGACTCATCAGCGAGACGAGGAGAGAGCCGGGCTGGTCTCAACTCTGGCATTGATGCCCGCGCTCAAATTATCGATCTCGGTCGAGAGTGGATGTCCCAGGCGTTTCAAAACGCTGCCCGTATACTGCTCAATCAACTGCACCTGGGCGGGAGTCAGCTTGGAGCGCCATCCCTGCACTGCGCCGGTGTTTACAAAACGGCCTTTCACAGAGGCCTTCACTGGTTCCCGGCGCTCCTTCTCCTGCATTTTCTCGAGCGAACTGTTGGCCACAGCACGTTGAATCACCTCCGTACTCGCGTTGACCCCCAGGAACTCCGCCATTCGCGTGAATCCCTTCACCGGATCCTGGCGCAAATCTTCAAAACGCATAACCAGGATGTTCGGAGTACCAATGAGGGGACAGTCCAGCCAGGAGGTTACGTGTCGTTGCCAGGGACCGAACCCGCTTACTCTGGTAGTGACGAAATGCTTAACGAAATCGTCCAGATCACCATGAAAGAATTCCAGGTTCCGCAAGTAGGTAAACTCGGAGAGCAAAACATCCCGGCAATCCCGTGTGAGGTAGATCGCTTTCTTATACTCAGGGCGGTACTGCTCGTGAGTGCTGATCAGCCTGCCACCGCCGGGCAACACGCGCCCTCCCATATGGTGTTTGCCAACTCCACACAACGTGGAATCGACCGCCCGGAATCCGGACTTACGCTCGGTGAGAATCTCAAACAAGGTGTGTCGTGACCAGGTGGTCCCTGACCTCGGGTAGGAATCAAAGAAAACATCCTCGGGACGGAAGCCATGATGACGGTACCAGATGATAGGTACTCTCAGAACTGTCCTTGACAGTTTGCGGCGGAACTTGCGCATCGCGGTCGTCGGTTTGCGCGGCTTCGATCCATTGCTTGGGTTGTTTGATTGCTCGGTCATGAGTTTTGCCCTCCGTTAAAACCGGATGTTTGTCTGACATCAGTATTTGGCCGGATCTCGCAGATCCGCCAATTCCCTACTCTGCCGGGATTTCTTCAGCAAGTGTGGTTGCGGTGGACCGCTTCCAGGGAACAAACCTTTCCAGAAATCCGGACTGCCCTGCGATCTTGCGCCGTAGAACCACGACCACGATCACCAACGAGAGCAAGTCCGCCAGATTGGTCCCCCAGATCGCTCCACTGAGGCCGTAAGCCCATGCCGCGGGTACGCCGATCAACAGCGACAGGAAAGTTGCCAGCGCGAAAGCCACAAACACCGAAGCGGGCGACTCCATTGCTCGCAAAGCGATCGCGGGTCCAAAGCATGCGCTCCAGAAAATCGACCCGACGGCGACTGCCGGCAAGAAATGTGCGATGTCAGAATACTTGCCGGAATAAAGGAAATGGAACACCGGGTGTTGAAAGAGTAAGAGGGCGACCCAGTAGGAACCGGAAATTCCGAGAGCCACCATGGTCATTCTCATGCCTAGGCTGCCAGCACTGGACTTTCCCTTCCGCGCCAGCAGGTTGGCGGCGTAAGGAAGAAAGAGAAGAGATAACGCGGCTTTGGTCTGCTCCACCGGAAGGGTGAAGTTCATCAGGGCCTTGAGTTGGCCAGACTGGGCCATGCCCGCGAATGAACTGAGCAAAGGATAGTAAATATAAGCAGGGATCCAATTCGCCACACAGCTGGCGAGCGCCCAACGGCCATATCCCCAGTGCCTATGCCAGCTTTCACCAACTCCGGGAGCGTAGGCCGAGGGACGCAACTGCTTCCGAAGGCGCACCAGGTTGTAGCATCCCGTGCCCAGCGCCGCCACGCCCATCAAGGCAAAGGCGCTGAACGGCGAAAGCAGGCCGCGGTGGTACACCACGAACAGTCCGCTCATGCTCAGCGCGGAATAAACAAACGCTCCAGCCGCGGCCTTGGACGCCGAAAGCTCCAAGTAGAAGGTGCGGCGAGCCAACCAGAAAAACAATATGCACGGAGAAGCGAATGTAACGCCCGCCAGTGCGCCGGCCAAGACCGAGGAGTTTGTGAATTCCTTCGCGACCAGAGCGGACGCGCCAAACACGACCCCGATCGCCAGCGAAATGGCGACGTGAATCCAAAGCAAAGAGCGAAGATAGCCGCGCAAGCAATCGCGGTAGGAAGAGCCTCCGAATACAGCCATGGGCTCAAGTACCAGCGACTGGTAAACCAGCGAGAGCAACACGAAGATGCCGAAAGCTACAGCGTAAGCGCCGTACTGCTCGGGAACCAGCCAGCGGGCGAGCAGGATGCTGACCAGGAAATTCGAGCCCGAGATTAAACCCTGATCAAGGATGGCAAAGCCGCCCTTGTGTATCCAGGGCATCAGTCTCTTTATCGAAAAAGCGCCGCCGCCCTGGCGTAAGTCAGTGGACGAGCTTTCTGATAATTTCTCGTCGATCGCTGTTACGGGCTCTTGAGTGGAGGGCTGCAAAATTGACCTTTCGTGATCAGTTCTCAGTAACCTCGGCGAATCGACAATCATCGCCGAGCTCAGCCGCGCAGTTTAGGAAACCTTGAGCGCTGTTTTTGGTTGCTCGAATTGGCATCGAGCCTGGTCGATGCAGTCCTTTAAGGTTTGGGCCAGTTGGCGTACCTGCGGCTCGACCAGGATGCCATAGTGGTCACTCACGATATCGCGAACCTCCAAGCTCCCGACCAGGTGGGACCAGGCAGCATGGGGATCGTCGACGCTCCTTAGAGATATTTCGGTAGCGCGCATCAAGGTTGCTTTGCCTTGGTATGGCTTCAACACGTAGTGGTCCGCGGCGGCCTTGTTCGAGGTACGTACGTGCTTGAGCAATCGAGGAACCCGCATGCTAAGAAAAGTTCGACGGATTCGCTTCCGCGCGGCCTTTGGCAGATCGTGGAACAAGTGCTGGCGGGTAGGTTGAAGCAACAATTTGATGAATGACGTGGTGACCGGCCTCAAGTTACCCGGATAGGTGTCAAACAAAACCACCAGACCTACTTCTTCTCTTGCTGCGCGAAGTTGCTGCGCCATTTCGTACGCCACCAGGCCGCCGAACGAGAACCCGCCAAAAAAGTACGGGCCCTTCGGCTGGACGGTGCGAATCTCGTCGAGGTAATGCGCCGCCATCTCTTCCACTCGCCCATGGCAAGGGTGCTGGCCATCCAAGCCTTGGGATTGCAAACCGTAGAAAGGATAATCCGGCCCCATGTGACGTCCCAATTCGTAGAAACCAACTACGTTTCCGCCCACCCCGTGGATGCAGAAGAAGGGCGGTTGGGAGCCGGCCGGTTGAATGGGTACGAGCGACGACCAGTGCCGGGACCAACCCTCCTGGCGCAGGACCAGCGCAAGCTGCTCGATGGTGGGAGCCTGGAAAAGCATGGCTAACGGTAGCGTCTTCTTAAGCGCCTGGCCAGTGCGGTGCATCAGTCGAGCGGCCAGCAGGGAGTGTCCTCCCAGCTCAAAAAAGTTGTCGTGAATACCGATAGGCTTCTTGGCGAGCACATCTTCCCATATCTTCACCAACTCTGACTGAAACGTATCGGTAGCAACCGCGGTCTCTTCTAAGGACGCTCGGGCCGGGGGAACTGGGAGTCCACGCCGATTGATTTTGCCATTCGGAGTCAGTGGCATCTTCTGCAATATTACGAAGGCCGACGGCACCATGTAGTCAGGCAGATGTTGTTGCAAGTAGCTGCGGAGTTCCGCACCGGCGGTCTCAGCTCCTTGTACGGGTACGAGGTACGCGACCAACTGTTTGTCGCCAGGAGCATCTTCGCTTGCTCTTGCGATCACGGCCACTTCACGAACGCTGTCGTGTTTTGCTAGCGCGGATTCAATTTCTCCTAGTTCTATCCGGAAACCGCGAATCTTGACCTGGTCATCTCCCCGGCCCAAGAACTCAATTTCGCCAGAAGGCAGATAACGCGCCAGATCGCCCGTCTTGTAAAGGCGTGCATTGGGATCGGAGGAAAAGGGATCGGAAATAAATTTTTGAGCAGTCAATTCAGGACGATTGAGATAGCCTCGGGCTACCCCTACACCGCCGATGTGCAGTTCGCCGGGAATGCCGACTGGTACTGGATTCAGGTGACGATCCAGCAGGTAGACACGAGTATTGGCCACAGCCCGGCCAATGGGAATGTTCTCGGGAACAGGACGCTCGGCATCGACATCCGGCTCGAATGCAGTCACGGCGATGCTGCCCTCCGTGGGACCATAGGTGTTGATCCAACGAACGCGTGCGCCAACCGCACTCGACCATGCAACGTAAGCCTTTGCCAGGACTTTCTCGCCGCCCACTATGACCAGACGCAGGCCGTCGGGCACCGGCTTCTCCAGTTCGGGAATCCGGTTTACCCATTCATGCCAGTAGGCGGTAGGGAGATCCAGAACCGTCACCCGCTGTTCTTCGACCCAAGCGAGGAAGTCAGGAACAGCGAGGGGAGTCTCCTCCGTCTTAAACACAAGTGTCGCCCCACTTAACCAGGCTACGAAAAGCTCTTCGACGGCGATGTCGAAGCTGATGGAACAAAACTGGAGCACACGGTCGTGTGGCGTCACGCCATAAACCCGGGACATATTGGTGTTGTAATTCACCAAGCCCGCATGGGCCAGGAGAACGCCGCGCGGCGTCCCGGTAGAGCCGGAGGTGTAAATGACGTAAGCAATATCGTCAGGCGTGGCGGTCGGGGTCGGATTTGTCCGGGGCTGGCGGGAAAGAGTTTCGAGATTGTCCGCGAGGAAGAACACCTCGCAACCAACCGGGATTCCCTCCGACAAGATTCCCTTCTCCGTGATCAGCGCCTGAGCTTGCACGTCTTGCAGCATGTAACTAAGGCGCTCGACCGGATAGTTAGGATCGAGGGGAACACAGGCGCCACCTGACTTCAGCACAGCTAAAACGGCAACAGCAAAATCCAGCGAGGGATTCAGACAGATTGCAACCCGGACGTTGGGTCCAATGCTCTGGCTCTGAAGGTAGTGCGCCAATTGGTTAGCCCGGGAGTTGAATTCACGGTAAGTCAGTTGGCGGTTCCCGAAAACAACCGCAGGATTTTCGGCCACACGCTCCGCTTGCGCTTCCACGAGTTCATGTAGGCATTTCTGAGGACACTCGCACGTGGTCTGGTTCCACTGAACCAGAACCTGCTGCGCTTCATCCGCGGTGAGAATTGGCAACCTGGACAACTGCTGGTCGGGATTCTCAGCGATGCCCTGCAGCAAGGTCTGCAGATTTCTGAGGGTGCGGTCGATGCTTGTGGTCTCTAACAATTCTGGGCTGTACAGAACGGAGAAAAGTAGACCTTTCTCGCTCTGTTCCACATCAAAGTGCAAGTCGACCTGTGTTTCAGGAATGAGCGGTTCGAGCCGGTTTCGCGTGCCTTCCGAATCCAATACTCGATACGAAAACGAGACCTGAGAAATCAGGGTCTGGGCGCTCGGCGCCAATTGTTCGGCCAACCGTCGAAGCGGAAAGCTCGCATGCGCGAGTGACTCCAGCACATTATTGTTGATCCGCTTCAGCAAATTCCGGAATGAGGGATCGCCGGAGATGTCAGCCCGCAGCAAGAATTCGCGGTTTGGGTTTCCCGAAGCGTCGCTCGAGGATTCGACCGGCCCAGGAAGCGAACAACCGATCACAACCTCTTCTTGAGACGTGTAGCGAACCAGCAAACCGTAGAAGGCAGCCAACAGCACAACCGGAAGCGGAGTTTGCTCGATCAGGCTGAATTGCAGCAGGGAATCTCTCAAAGCCAGGGGTAGAGATGAAGACTTCCGCTCAAACCGCAGGATTGGGGTGGCTGGTCTGGCCTTATCAGTTGGCAGGTTTAATGCCGACGCATCCAAGAGATGACGATTCCAATACGCAACACACCATTGAAATGCCCGGAGCTCACCCGACTCTGAATGGGTGGCTTGAACAGAAGGAGAAGAAGGAGGAGCAGTTAATGACTGGGCGGAAGTGCTAGTTGTGGACGTTCTGTTCATCGGGCCAAATCGTTTACAGGATAGCGAAACATTGCGTCTCAGGCTGCTCCGGAACCTCGTAGCACGGCGGGCACCGTTTTCGCCAGAATTTGCAGGTCAAGCCACAGGGACCAATTCCGCACATACTGCAGATCCAACTCCATCCATTTGTGAAACGGTAGTGAACTTCTACCATTGACCTGCCACAGGCACGTGATCCCAGGCCGGACGCTAAACCGGCAACGCTGCCAATCCTCGCCTGCTTCCGTGAATAACTCGTAGTCACGAAGCTGTAAAGGTCGTGGACCGACCAGACTCATGTCACCGCTCAAGACGTTGAAAAGCTGTGGCAGTTCGTCAATGCTGGTCTTGCGCAGAAATGCACCGATGGGTGTAAGCCGGGGATCGTTCTTGATCTTGAAGACAGGCCCAGTAGCCTCGTTGAGATGTTCGACTTCCTGCAGCCTTTTTTCCGCATCGACGACCATGGTCCGGAACTTGTAAATGGCAAAGGTCCGCTTGTTCAAGCCAATCCGTTTCTGCACGAAGAATACGGGCCCTGGTGAAGTGAGCTGGATGAGCACGGCAGTCACCAGCAGCACGGGCGCAATGGCGATCAGCAGCAGGAGTGAGAGTGAGAAGTCGAGCACCCGCTTGATGATTGTAGGCCAACCTTCCTCCACTCCGCTGGAATGGGTGATCAGAGTTGAGTCTTCGAATCGTTCCGTTATCGGAGTGCGAGTCTTGCTATTGAACAGATCCGAGAGGACGCGCAGGATAATGCCCTGCTGCTCGCAGGTGGCGGCGATGTCAGAGGCATGATCGTGAAATGATCGCAGGGGTACGGCAAGCACAACTTCATCAACCACGCTGCGGCGCAAGAACCCGCGGATCTCTTGCAGGCTGCACACTAAAGGCCACTCGCTCTTTCGAATTTCTTCCGTTCCTGCCCACTCATCGTCTGCGAAACCAAGAACCCGGTAGCCCAATTCGGGTTTCGACTGGATGGTCTTGGCGAATTCGATGGCTCTGCCGTTGCAGCCAACAATCAACAGGTTGCGGAGGTTGCGACCATGCACCCGCAGACGTCGCAGGTAGGTGCGGATCGCCAGCCGGCTCAAGACTGCCAGACTGGTGCTGACCGCCCAGAAAATCGCCACGAACGTAGGCGTAACCATTCGAAAGCGAAGCAGGAAGGAGACCAGCATGAGGACCAGCGCGCCGAGTGAGGTGGCTTTGAGGACATCCAGTACTTCGGCCGTACGGGTGGTCAACCGCTTAGAGCCGTACAGGCCGACCATCTTGAAAATGAGATGCCACAACCACAAGAGGACGAAAAAAATGACAAAGTTCTCGACTTTGATCCGCATCTCGAGGAATTGCGCAAATGACACCGGTCCCCCCGCCGCGAGATGCGGGAGAGTGGCCGTCCCGAAGGAGACGATCATCAGCACCAGGTCGAACGTCTTCGTCGCGGTATTCAGGATTCGGCGTCCCATTGCGATCATGAGTAAGTTCCTCTCAGGCTAGGTGCGGGTGAGGCGGTGAGTGAGCGGATGACTTCCAAGCGTGCAGTGGCAGGTCGAGAAACCAGGGGTCCGAGGTAGGCTCGGCATGGACTAGAGATGCTTGTAAATTCGTTGCGGGATCGGGAACGTCCTTTGATTCAGCACCGCTCCGAGCATACGCACACTGGAAGCTTGCAGCTGTTGCATGGCATCGCGTGTCGAATCGCGACGTGAGGAGTTCGCCTTCAGAACTAAAACCACGCCATCCACCCAGCCACCGAAAATCAAACTGTGATTGCACGTATTCATTGGCGCGACATCCATTAGCACATAGTCGAATTCAGCTCTTAACTCCGCGACGCGGGTGCGCATTCGGCCCGAGGTCAGCAGTTTCTCGGAACTGGCATCCCTCGCACCGCAGCTGACCAGCCAAAGATTCGACCGCGAAAGTTGCTGTGCATATTGGCGTACCGGACCGTCCTCAGCTAGCGCGTTGGCCATGCCATAGTGATTTTCAACTCCGAACTGGTGGTGCAGCGAAGGAGAGCGCAGATTGCAATCCACCACGCAGACCGAATTCCCCACTTGCGAGGCCAATACCTCAGCCGCACGGGCACACATCCAAGTACAGCCATTCCCCAATTCCGTACTAGTAAACACAACGTGGCGCGGAGCTCCGCTGCCCGGCAAAAGGAACAACCGATGGACCAACTTGGTCAGTTCTTCCCGTGCTATCCCGTCAACCTCCACCGCCGGAGTCGAATTGGACACCTCAGGCAGAGACAGGGCTTGGGCTTCAGGCTCTACCTCAGGTTGCAACATTTCCATTGCTTTGCCGGTTTGGTACAGGAGTTCGAAATTCTTACTCATGGTTGGTCCTCAGATTTCCTTCTGTGACGGATGGGTTTTATAGCCAGGGCTTTCTTTGATTTACAAGGACTCTCGACTCAGCCGAGCGCCGGTGACACGAACAGGCTTGGGGTTGCTCGCCTTGTCCGCAAATCTCAATGAACCTGCCTAGTCGCTCCCGGTTTGACCGACTGGGGAAATCGGAGTGGGCGTAGCACTGCGGGAGTAATCACGGCTGCGACCGTAGCCGTTGCCGTTGGTTCCGTTGCCCTGAATCACGTCGAGTTCATTCGGAACGGCGGCCAGCACCGGAATGTTAAGTTCCGCCGATACTTCTGTCGGTGTGCGGAAGGATGGATCGAGGTATTCCTTGATGAATACAGCACCGACAGATACCGTACCCGCGATCAAAATGCCGACCAGCAAAAAGAACGGGACGGAGTGAGCCGGCAAACTGGGCGCGATGGGCGTTTCCGCGACCGCCACGTTGACAATTCTGGTGCTGTCCAGGGCATCGGTCATGCGCGCTTCTTCCCGCTTGCGAAGGTACAGCAAGTAATTCTCCTCTTCGGCTTTGTAGTTGCGCACTAAGTCCTGCTCGATGAGACCCTTCTGCTCCAGGTCACGAGCTTGCGTTTCATATTTCTCAACGATGGCTTGCATCGCCGCTTCCTGCGCCTTCAGACCGGCATAGTCTGCCTTTGCCTTGGCTAACTCTGCGTCTACCCAGGCATAGGTCGGATTCCGGTCGGTGGTCTCCGACTTATTGGGCTTGGCTTCTTCGGACGCGATGGAGGCCTTGGTATCCGTAATCTCTTTGTCAGCTTCCACCACCAGTGGATAGCTCGGCTGATATTTTGTGAGCAGCTCGGTACGCTTGAGTTCCAGAGTCATCAGTGTGTTCTTGAGACCTTGCAAAACCTGAGCGTCGTCCTCCGATTTCATCTCGGTGGTTAAGCGCTCGGGCGTGATTCCGGCTTGCTTCTGCAGGGTCTTGATTCTTTCCTCGGTGGAGGCCAGCAAGGCACGCGTTTGTTGCAAGCTCAAATGGAATTCTGTCAACTTTTGCAGAAACAGGTCGCGAGCCACAGTGGGCGCAACTCCATTCTGCTCGCTGGAGAATTGTTTCAGTTGCTCCTCGGCTTCCGCCAAATTGCTCTTGTAGCGTGCCGTCTCTTTATCGAAGAATTGGGCTTGTCCCGGCGGAGTATGTACGGCCGAGTGCTTCTGAATGTAAGCATCGCCTAACGCCTGCAGCACGTGAGCGGACAACTGGGCGCTGTCAGACGTGTAGCTGACTTCAATCAGGTCGCTCTTCTTCCCTGCTGCGATGTCCAGCGCGCTTCCCAACCGGTCAGTTGCCTTTTCGATGCGCACTTCCGGGGTGGCAGGACCCAGAACATATTCCGATAATGATTTGCGGTTGTTCAATCCGCAAGCGATGACGACCTGGCGGAGCACGTCGCGGCTCTGCAGCAATTCGATCTCTGAGTTGAGTTCTTCTTCCGTGACGGGAGTTCGCATCATCACCGGATTGGTCGTTTCCGGGCTGACGACTGGGTCCATGCGTTCACGATCGACCAGGAACTTTGTGGTAGCGGTATACCGGGCTGCCCCGAATATTACGAACAATATCGTTCCCAGCAGGATCCCGAAGAAGCAGAGCATGGCAGTCCGCTTATGGCGGAAGCCGACGACCAATAGATCGCGCACTGAGAAGTTTGAAGATGCTTTCTCGTTCGTTGTTATCAAATCACGGTTCATTGGTCGACCTCTTCTTTAGTGGATTGGAACGAAAGCACCCATATTGGCGCTGGGGAGGAAGGGCATGATCTTGGAGATCTTGTTCTTCGGTATAAAGATTGTGTCTCCAGGGTGCATATAGGGATCTTCGCGAAGGTCCCCTTTTGCCTCCATCTTTTTCACGTCAAAAACCTGAGTTGAAACCCATGCATCAGATACTCTCCGGAACAATAAAACCTGAGAGTGTTTAGAACTGTCCGTAAAACCTCCCGCGATCGCGATGGCTTGAGTCAGCGTGGTTTCGGCACGGAGATCATACTTTCCCGGGTGACCCACCTGCCCATCGGCAATGAAGTACGGTTTGTTGAAATCCTTGAGCACGATCGAGATGATGGGATCGTGCAGGATCCCTCCGTAAGTCCGATGAAGAGTCTCCGTAAGCTCGGGAATAGTAAGGCCCTCGACTTTGACATCACCAACCCCAAACAGCGTTACGAAACCATCGGGCTGGACGGTTACGGCGAGTTGATTGTATTCGGGACTCAACGGGAATGTGAGATCGAAGGAATCGCTAGCCGCGATCTTGTACCGCGGATCCCGTTGCTGGAACTGAGGCGTCGTCCCCGACGTGGACGGGGCAGGATTCGCGGTCGCGGCTTCGCCGACGTTAGCCTTGACACTCCCAGTCGCCGAATTCGCACTCGAACCAGGAGCCGCAGCCGCTGAACCGTCAGGTGATTCGGCCTGCGCCGCGCACACAGCTTGCCCAGCGATAAGAACGAATACAAGATAAACCGGCAACATCCGATTCTTCTTCATAGCTTTTTCCCCAATCCTAATTCTGACCCGAGGCACGAAATCTCACGCTGAAACAAATGGGGCCCTCACCGTACTGGCTTCAAGATAAAGCAGGGACATCATTCCCAGGCCCTATGCCAGCTAAGCGGATTCTACTCCCCTTCATCTTTCTGCAAAAGGCGATAATTGCGCACCCGGGGTGATGTTGTGCTGACGGATCTTGTACAACAGCCCACGATAACTGATGCTCAGCAACTCCGCCGCACGCTTGCGGTTCCACCCGGTTTGCTCGAGGGCCCACTTGATTGCACCGATCTCGGTAGCGGCACGTAGACTACGCAAAGTGGTCCCCGGTGCGGGCGACAATGAATCCGTAGACGCGGCAGGAATCGACGGTCCCTCCGGATTGGCTTTTGGTTCATCCATCGTCTGCAAGTCTTCTTGTTGGATGCTCATGTGGGACCGATCATTACCGTATTGTCCCACCAAGCTGTGTTGGTTGATTTTCCCGCGTGGCCGACAGGGGCTTGGTTGCTTATCGCAGCTTCGCCCTCTGAGTCACATTTCGTGACCCGAAGATAGTGTTCCCCACGGGACCGCGGACCTCTTGGAGTAACCGCGATTCGCTACGTGTTCAAAACCGTCGTCGTTGGGGGAACGGATTCAGTGATCTTGCTCAAGGTTGCCAGTGATCTTGCCCAATTTGCGGCTGAGCACGATCAAGAGTGGTGAAAGCGTACCGAACCCTGCAAGTTCCTGCAAGAGGTAGAAAGCCTTAGTGACTAAAGTCTCCAACTCAGAAGCGTCGAAATTATTGCACTCTCAGGCTTTACGACGTTCCCGAGAGTAAAACAACCGACTATTGAAGGCTTGCTGGCCGCAAATTGGAGCAATCTCTCGAATGGAAATTAATCTAATGAAAACAATACGCTTATAGTACAATGACACAGATTTCTCTGCCTTGCGGAGTGCATGAGAAGTGAGCGAGGATTCTGGGGGACGGGTGTCCCAACTTAAGCAGGGGGTAAGCTCATACCCCAACAGTGTTTAGCCGACGTCTGCGCCGGGCTCTGAAGCAACGACGAGCAGCTATTGGCAGGTTGACACTTTGAAATTTGCGATTCTGGTATTCCAGTTAATCGAACTTCCCGTTTGGTTCGCGGCAAAATACTCGTTCACATACCAGAAAGTGCAATCGTCCACCGGATCCACCGTCATAGAGGTGTAGTCGCCCCAGCGGCCCGAATTTTCCTCGTCTCCCTTTCCCTGCCACAGCAGGAGATTCTTCGCGCCCGTCTGGGTTTGCAGATTCCACCACGCCGCCCTGATGCCGGGATGACTTCCAGTACCCGACATGCTGAATCCCGCGGCTGCATTCGCGGTCTTGTCTTGCGCGATACTGGGCATAAAGCGAAACATGTTCGTGCCAGGGCTCAGGGTTCCGCTCTTATGAAGGGACGGAGTTCCACTGCCGCGAAGCTCGTACCAGCGGATTCCTGTCTGCTGGCTTCCGTTTGTGCCTGTTTGAACGGTATGGGTCACCAGGAAAGACTCATAGGTTCCAAAGTTCCGGTAGGCCAAACGGGGCATGAGTCGATCGCCCACCGAGTCTATGAAATTGTGAGTAGTCTTGCTGCTCGCTTCGGCTACGCACACGGTGTCTAATAACAGAGATACGTCGTAGCACCCGGGAGTGAAGGTCGAGACCGCGAGTGACGAGTTCGTGAGTGTCGAATTCGCCGGGTTCACCCAATCGGTATGGAAGTCCCAGAGGTTGATGGAGCTAGACTTGGTACTCTTTTTGTCGTTCGGCGGGTTCTGGATGCTGACAAAATAGGCGTGCCGACCAGACGGCGGCGCAGTCGTGCCTTCGACATCAGCGGGGATCAAACTGTGTCTAAGATAGAACGTGCCATGAACTGGAATCGGGTCGGGATCGCTAAAGCATTGAATCGGGTTCGCAGAGGCCCCAAGAAGCATGTTCGTTCGGTCCAGGGCGCACGCTTCCACCCCGATAGGCGTGAATGCATTGTCCTTATCCAGAAGGTCGAAACCCAAATAGTAAGCGTCCCACCACGTACCGAGTTTAGGCCAGTCTGGATAATACAAATGACCTTGAGAATTGGTTCCGAGGAGTGGATTCAGAAAAAATTCGTAGGTGTACCACTTGAGCGACGCGGACGCGAGATCGTCTGTGCTGGAAATCGCGACACAGTAATAGAAGCTTCCGTTGTTACCCGTGGTGTGTACCCCGATCACCCAACGTGAGGCCAGGCGGTCAAAGAGAATTACACCATCTCCCCCGAAGCCATAGCAGTCCTTCATCTTGTTGGACACCCATGGTGTATTGGCGGGCTGTGGCGCCGACCACACCGGCGCAAAGGTCGATTTGTCATACGCCTGGAAATAGGTATTCACCCATTCCATGTATTGCTTCGTGCCGACTGCACCGTTGGGATCGATATCAAGTTGCGGGTGAGGGACCTGGGAAGCGTCGATTCCCTCGAACGAAGTGACGGTCTGGGCTTGCGTGAGCCCGGGTATAAACAAAACCAGTAACACAAGTAGCACGCTTGATTTGATCATTCTGGGCCGTCTCCTACAAAACCTTTGCCAGGCAGCTGGCGAGGGAGGGACTTAGAGAATAGCATGGCTCGATCACTTTTTGGTAGGTAAAAATCTACCGCGCGAAACCGTCCAAAGGCAGTTCCGGAGGGCGTTTTCAGGGTGCACGCAACCGTCAGCGTGGGGTTGGCGGTGCCGCCCGATTCCCACCCCGACCCTCTGCTTGACCATTTTTGTCATCCGCCGAATTCAGAATCCTTTCGATGACCGGCCGCTGACTGGCCATAATGTGAGATTGCATCTCAGAGATCGTGACCCATTCTGGATCGCCTTCCCATGAACCTCGTACCTGGCCGCTCGCACTCACTTGAAACACCGAGACGTGACATGGAATTGGAGCCGCAGAATAATATTGTAAAACTGGTTCGAGGGAGGTCACCTGCATGCCTGTCTCCTCGGCGATTTCCCGCTTCAGCGTTTTCTCTTCCGACTCCCAGGGTATAGCTAGGCCACCGGGAAGGGAGAGGCCGCGGCCGTCGTTGCGACGGATTACCAGATAGTGTTCCCCTTGCTGAATAATCCCTACCGAGGCACGGAGCGTTCCAAACACCGGGAAACTCCGGTATAGCGCAAAGCTAAGGCGCGATATTACCCAGAACATTTGCCGGCGGGATGCTCGCAGCGTCATAGGGTCGAGGCCTGCGGCTTGTACCGCAACCGTGAGACTCCGGGCGGTATTCATACTCGCCCGGGTGGCAGCGAAGAACGCTCTTTGCAACCGGGTTATTGGGCTGCTTCCAAAAGTACCGGCCTGGGCCCGATCTTCACAGGACCCGAAATCGGATTCGTGTGTCCCTCCACATCTCTGAGGTTCTTGAGGGTTGGCTTGGGAGTGTAGGATTTTTCGCCCTGTTCGCTCCAGACCACCAGCGCCTCGCGCCCGTTCTTAGTGGTGAACCCGCAGGTCCAGATCGAGCCATCCGGATTGCAGGCCTTGGTCATGGTAGATCCTACCATCCACTGATACAGTTCGCGGTACGCTCGTGCGGCCTTGCCAGCTCTTCCCTGCTCCCGATTGTAGAGTTTTCCGGTAGCGCCATCGTTGTACGCGTACCAGTAGAGCCTTTGCACCCCTTGGGACCAATGCATCAGATAGAACTGGGTGATGAAAGCAGACTGCAAGTCTTCATCCGTAATATCCGACGTGTTCCCCCAACTGGCCTCGGTATCGATTGTAGGCTTGGAATCTTGTCCATGTTTGGCAAGGATTTTGCGAAACTCCGCGTAATACTTGACGAAATCCGTGGCCGTTGCTGGAGCGTGAACATAGCCGTGGAAAGCGACTGCGTCTGCATACTGGCCACCACCGGCGGCCAGCCAGTCTTCCATGAAATCGCGCGTCCTGGGCGCCTGAAGGCCGGAGGGAGGAGTCAAGAAAACCGCATCAGGGTCAATGCCGTGGATGATCTCCTTGGCATCGCGAGCCATGCGCAAAAGTTGCGGTATGGTTCCTGACCACATCCTGGGCAAATACGGTTCATTCCACAATTCCCAGTATTTGATGTGAATCCCACGATTGTTCTTGCTGTGCGTCACTATCGCGGTTACGAAGTCCTTCCAATATTGGTCCGTGCCATTACCACTCGGATCCACGTCGCTGGGCGGGGCGCACTGGCCGGGACCATAGTTGCAGTCCGCCGTGGGCCTGCTCGAAGCGAACGGCGGAACTTTACCGAAAGTGTAAAGCACATCCTCCACGCCATGTTGCTGCAGATCGGCAAACCATCGGTCTACCTGACTCCAGTCATACTGGCCCTTTGCGGTATTGATCTGAGCCCAGCCTGTTGCCGAGTCCCATAGTCGGAAGCTGCCAAACGGAATCTCCGGCCATGCTTCAGGCCGGTTCGGCCAGACATGGCGATGCATACCGAAAAACGTGGCGGGAACCGGAGTGGAGAGTGGATGCGGCTCGGAATCCGCCAGCACTGGATTGGACAGGGTCGCATCAGGTGACCGGGGAACAGATGTGATCGATGCGATCGCCAAAAGCAGGAAAATTGAAGAGACAACTCTCATCACCACTTTTATACTCCTGGGAATTCAGGCAGCAGTAAAGAAGGACAACTCGTATGATACGGGGGAAACCTGATCAAGTCACCGCCGCTTTGCCCAGCTCAAGCTCGACCTGAGTGGTCGATACTTGCCTCCTGAAGCGTCTGCGACCGCGAATATCCCATGTTCTCCATGAGGTCGCCCCAGGCATCTTCAATAAGCGCCACAGAGGTTTCGGAAAGGGCGGAACGCCAGCCACCGGTGGTGGCCGTGCGGATAAAAGGTTTATCTTGCCGGGTTTTCTTCAGCTGAACGTGTTGCCTGGTCTGCTCTTTTTCCAGTGCGCGCATGCGTTCAGGGGAGCTGCGTTCAATCGCCAGGGCGCGTTCTTCCGGAGAAGTTGCGACTCGGGCAAATCCGGCGTCCCGCAAGAATTCAGCCACTCGGAGGAGTTCCCGCTGCGTGTTTTGTTTTAGATCTTCGTAGCGAAGGAGCAAGAAGCTGCCACTTCCTTGTCGCATGCTGATCCAGCTCTTGACGTTGTCCCCCCACGATCCGCACCAGGGATCGAACTGCGCCGCGATAAAGCGAGGAATGAAATCACCGATTGGATAATCCTCGGGGATGTTCCGCCATTTGATGTTGTGATGGTAAAAGGACACAGCCACATCGCGCGGATCACGCACGATGTAAATTACCCTGGGATACCGTGGAACAAACGCTTCATGACTCTTCAGGAGACGAGGACGAGGAAGACGCCGCAGCGCATGATCAAAGTTGAAGTAAATCTCAGGAACACGAGACTCGATGTTGCCAAAAGTGGCGGGGTGCTCCGGATCGAGCAGGTTCGCCACCAGAAAGCGGGTCCAGGTGTTTCCTGATCGGGGATAAGAAACGAGGTAAACGTCATCCGGAAAGATGGAGGCATCGCTACCGGCAGTTTGCCTGCCGGTCAACAGACGAACCGCAGTTGCCAGGGCCCTGAGACGCCGCTTCAGAGTTGGATTCTTGATGTATCGATTCAGGAAAGTCGGCATATTGGTTCTATTAGGGTCAGATCGCGCATCCGGAAAATCCCTACAGCTTCCGCAGACACACGCATACCAACCGACACACGCAGAAGACTCTACCTTCCTTCAAAAACTCCGGTCATGGCGCAACACTTATTACGAGCAAGGCAATACGGTCTTACAACTGGACGAGCTTTTCTGAAGCCACCACACGGAGCCCCATCGTTTCGCGGAACTTGTGAAACGTCCCTGAGTGAGAACTTCAGATTCGAGGCGCAGTGTGATCCGGGCCTCCGTTTTTGTCAAGAAAAATATTGTCGTCGAAATATTGTACTACTTGTGCCGGAGTCGACTCGGCTTGCTAAATTTATCTTACCAACGTACGTCTAAGGTCGGCGCCAGCACGCTCTTCCTCCGCGCAGTTCTCTCGGCCAAAAAAAGGCGACCGGAATGAAAATCCGGTCGCCCTTCTGCTGGTTTCACGCTCAACAATCTAATTCACCGTCAGGGTAATGGGCGTTTTCAGATCATGAGGTGTTTTGTTCACGGTTCCAGTGACGTTCAAGTGTATCGTGTAGGATCCAGCCGGAGTACCTCCACCACCGCCGCCGCCACCGCTGCTGCTGCCGCCACCGCAGCCCACGAGGGCGACCAGCATGACGATAGCCAGAATCGTGAGGACGATCCCGATGCGGCGTTTCTGTTTCTTTCCGTCACCCGCAAGGATCATGCCCAGCACTCCCACCCCAGTCAGGCTGGCCCACAGATTCAACCCGCCCTGACGGCGGTTGACATTCGCGGGGGCCCGCAACACAGCGGTTGGACCGGTGGTGGTGATAGTGAGCGTCGTCGTTCCGCTTCCCGTGACCGAAGCCTTGGAAAAGCTGCAAGTGGACTGGGGTGGCAGGCTCGTAGGTGTACAGGACGATGCACTGAAGCTTACAACTCCGTTGTAACCATTTATTGGAGTGACTGTGATTGTGAAGGTCGGGGCACCACCGGGACTCACTGTCGCGCTTGTTGGGGCGGCGGTCAGCGTGTAATCCGGTCCCGGGGTCACATCTTGACTGGGACTCAACGTCCCTGTGCTTCCAGTGAACGTCGTATCTCCGCTGTATACCCCGGTGACGTCGTGCAATCCAACTGTCGCAAAGGTCGTGTCGACGGCAGCCACGCCATTGTTCAGCTGAACCGGCACACCCAGTTGGGTGCTGCCGTCCCTGAAGGTTACTGTGCCCGTGGGGATACGCTTGTCCCCCACTACAGTGGAAGAAACCCTCGCGGTGAAGGTGACAGTCTGTCCGACAGGAGCAGGATTCAACGAAGAAGTAAGGTTGGTCGCGGTGCTTGGCTGTGAGTTCACAACTTGCGGGGGACTCACCGCCCCTGTGCTCTTGCTGAAGTTCGGATCTCCGTTGTATGCCCCGGTGATGCTGTGCGTACCGGCCGCCAGCGTGCTGGTGGTCAATTTAGCTACGCCGCTGGCATCCAGCGCTACTGGAGAACCCAGGGCGGTGGTGCCGTCGTTGAAAGTGACCGTGCCAGTGGGAATAACCGTGTCATCCGACACGGTGGAAGTAACCGTCGCGGTGAAAGTGATAAATTGCCCTAAACCAGCGGGATTCACCGAAGAAGTAACGGTTGTCTTGCTCGCGGTTTGCCCTGTCACCGTCACCACTGCCGGCATCGAAGCGCTCGGCACATAGTTCGGATCGCCACTGTACTGGGCGACAACGCTGTTGGAGCCGGTTACCAGGCTCACGGTTTGGAGAGCGGCGTTTCCACTGCCGTCCAGCGGTTGCGTTCCGAGGACGATTGTGCCGTTGTCAGTGAAGGTCACGGTTCCCGTAGGGGCGGTAGTGACACCATTCACAGCGGCCGCAACCTTTGCGGTGAAAGTCACCGAAGTGCCACGTGTCAAGCTAGTGGGAGATGCGGTTAGCGTCGTGATGTTGCCGCTGGTGTTAAGCAGCACAGTCACGCCAACGAAGTCACGAGCATTGGAAGAGGTAACCACATCCAACGCGCTGCCGCCATTGATGTCGGCCAGAGCGATGTCGTAGGCCTTCGCGCCTGCTGCAAACTCTAGCGGAGTGTACGGGAACAATGTGCTATCGCCCGCACCATACAGAATTCCCACCGTACCGTACTTCTTGTTGGTGTAGACCAGATCGAGTTTGCCATCGCGGTTCAGGTCCACCGCCTTCACGTAACCCGGAAATGGTACGTCCAGCGCAACGTTCTGTAGCGAGGTCGCAAACAAGGTCGGCGGGTTGAAAGAGCCATCGCCCTTACCTGTGGCAACGGCAATCCCCTGGGTGTGGCCGGTAGTTTGATCTTCGATGGTGACGGCTAAATCGACGTTTCCGTCTCCGTCGAAGTCGCCGACCGCCGCGTAGTACGGGTTATTTAGACCAAGGCTGAGATCTGGCTTGCCGGTAAATGTGCCGTCGCCGTTGCCGAGCATCACCGCTACAGCGGTGCCAGGGGTGCCAGGGGGTGCATAGCCCCATAGGGGAACGACCAAGTCGAGGTTGCCGTCTTTGTTCAAGTCGGCAACCGTGATTTCCGTAGCCAGGGTGCTAAGAGGCTGAAGCGGTCCAAGAGTAAAACCAAAATTGCCTGCACCAGTACTGCTGTTTGTCAAAATGGCTACGTTCGCGCTCGCTGTACCCGTGTTGGTCACGACGGCGAGATCGGGCTTCTTATCGCCATTGAAGTCGCCGACTGCGATGCCTAGCGCGCTGACGGCGGTCCCTACTGGGAACGTCGTCGGATCGGCTGTAAATTTGCCTGTACCATCGCCGATAAAGATTTGCAGCACGCCGCTGACGCTATCAGTCGCGGCAATGTCAAGCTTTCCATCGCCATCAAAATCGGCAACCGCCACGTACTGGAATTGCGGGTTAGTCAGAGAAGTGCTGCCGAGGTAGGACACTCCGGGTTGCAAAGTTCCAGAGTCTGTGACGCTCGAGAGGAAAACGGTCACACCGAGGGTTGTCGGATTTGTTACATTTCCGCTGCCCACCACAAAATCCGGAATCCCGTCGCCGTTAAAGTCGCCGCTCGCTATCCCGACGGAATTGGAAAGATCGAGCACCGGAACCGAGTAGTCGACAGTGGACCGGAAGCTCGGAGGCGTAGGGGGCGTATTAGCAAAATTCTGCAGATAGACAAAGCTGAATTCCGAGTCCTGGAGGATCATGTCTGCGAGGCCGTCTCCGTTGAAGTCGGCAACCACCGCTGGAGTCAGAGCCGCGTTAATGTGGGCCCCTCCACCAATCGCGTACCCTAGCCCGGGATCCGACAACGCACCTGTTCCGTCACCCAGAAGGACCGTGACGTCAGCTCCCTGCCAGTTGGAAGAGACTACATCGTTCTTGCCGTCGCCATCGATATCAGCAATGGACACAGCAGAGGGCACAACACCTGCGAGCGTGCTGACAGGGTAGTACTTCCCCGCGCCGAAAGTGCCTGTGCCATTGTTAACCCAAACCGTTATCCTATTGTCGTAGCAATTGGCGGCGACAAGATCAAGATTGCCACTCAGACTGCCCGACCCGAGATAGCAGGAGTCGTAGAGGTGGTTAGGGGTCGACAGTAAAGTCGGGCCGGTATATGCGGAGCCAGTATTCAGATAGACCGCTATCTGATTGGTGGTCAGGGCGGGTGCTGCGAAATCAAGCCCGTTCGCGCCATCGAAATCCGCGAACACTATTGGACTGAAAGAATTGGCATTCGTCGGATCACCAGGCTGAAGCGCGCCCGTGAACGCGACCGAAGTAGCCGGCGTGTTAAATGTGCCGCCGCTCTTGCCGGTCAGCGTCCAGATGCTTCCATTGGGAGAAGCGGCGTCGGCCGCTACAAAGTCCAATGCGCCAGTGCCACCATGCTTGATCAGTGTTCCCCACACCATGACATCGTTGGCAGCAGTAACAACGTAATTTACAGGAGCCGCGAAGGTTCCATCGCCATTGCTCAAATAAACATCGATCGACGCCGGCGTCGTCGTGGTGGCCTGAATTCCCACTACGATGTCATCGCCCTTCACGCCATCCAGATCGCCGACCCAAATCGGGTTGAACACCACACTGGTGTAAGTCGTTGGCGTCAGCACGTTGGTAAACGTGCCGTCGCCGTTGCTCAAGATTACGGAGATTGCCTGCTTCGGCTTGGCATTGGAAACCGTGTTCACGATGGTGGCAACATCCGGCTTGCCATCGCCATTGAAATCGCCCATGACTGCGGGGAACGGTGAGTACGTGCCGCCACCCGCCGCAATCTGGGTCGCGCTAAGGAATCCAATACTGGTCGGAGGAGGGTTGCTGGGCGCCTTCTTCCGCGGCAAAGGAGAAACGCGTCTGCCCGTCGCTTGTGCGGCCGCGGATTGGCTGAGCGGGACAAAGCTAGCCAGTAAAGCGATTACCACCAGAACGAGAAGAGAAGCGGTTCGTTTATTCATAGCTGATCGATACTCCGTTCGAGGTCTTTTTCTTTGCGCTCTATTTCTGGATATCCTTCGCAGTCCACTTCAAGGGGTGGGTCAGCGGCTAGGGTTGGCAGAACGGGAGATTCTGCTCAATTTCAGGTCCAAAGTGTAGCCCAGAACTCCTTACTTTTGGAATAGCACTTTCGTACCTTGCAGGTAACTCCCACCATACCCCTCTGGTTACCATGTGGCTATCCTTGTTGCTGGATTCCGCTCTCCGAGCTGTACCCATGAACCCGGGCGAGGGGAGGAAGTTGTTCCGCTCTTGGTTGCGAGAAGCCGATGGTCGGTTGCCGCCAGGGTGAAGGAAATCGCAAACCTGCGATTCAAAACTCAGCTGCTATCGGTTGCGCATAGCCGAATCGTTCTGTATTCGTTAACATCGGTGTTAGTTTTCTTGGCATGGCAAGCGAGTGAAAACAACCTGGACGGGGTTCGTGCATTCTTAGAGTGTGGCGCAGACTGCTTGTCAGGAGAGATGGATGGCTCGACCTAAGATACTGTTGCTGTGGGGGTTGTTGCTCTGCACCGGGGGCTTCCTGGTCAGCTTGAATGGGTGCGGAGGAGGGAGCGGTGGGAGCTCGACTCCACCTCCGACTCGCAAGATTCAGCACGTCGTGGTGATCTTCCAGGAGAATCGCACACCCGACAACCTTTTTCACGATCCGGTCCTGATTCAAAGGGGCGCAGACATTGCCAGTACGGGTAAGAATTCATTGGGCCAAGTCATTACCCTGACACCCACCTCTCTCGTTACCGATTACGACTTGAGCCACACACACACGTCGTTCGTGGCCATGTATGACAATGGCAAGATGGACGGCGCCGACAAAATTCCCGTGACTTGTCGCAAGGGCGCGCCCCCTACCTGTCCTCCGCCAAATGCATGGTTCCAGTACACTGACCCCACCGAGGCGGCGCCCTATTTTCAGCTCGCCGAAACCTACACTTTTGGCGATCGCATGTTCCAGACCAACCAGGGACCAAGCTTCCCAGCGCATCAGTACATCATTTCCGGAACTTCCGCACCGAGCGTAGGCAGCAATTTGTTTGTCGCGGAGAATCCCGTCGGGAGTGCAGACCCCTTCAATAACACCGGCTGTATCGCTCCGCCTACCGAAACCGTAGCGTTGATTGATCCCAGCGGCGCGGAACCGAGAAACATTTATCCCTGCTTCGAACATCCCACTTTGACCGACGAGCTCAACGCGCAAGGAATCAGCTGGCGATATTATTCGCCATCCGCTGGCATCATCTGGAACGCTCCGAACGCGATCGAGCACATGTGTGGGCCTAATGTAACTCCGCCAAACGCGACTGCCTGTACCGGCTCTGATTGGACCAACAATGTGGTCTTGCAATACACCCAAGTTCTCAAGGACATTCAAAACGGAAAACTCGCAACCGTAAGTTGGGTCATCCCCAGTGGCCAGGCATCTGATCATGCAGTCATCACCGACGGTACGGGACCATCCTGGGTGGCGTCAGTCGTCAATGCCATCGGAAACAGTCAATACTGGTCGGACACCGCCATCTTCATCACCTGGGACGACTGGGGAGGATGGTACGATCACGTTGCCCCGACCGTTATCGACTCGTATGAATACGGTTTCCGCGTGCCTTTGATTGTCGTGTCCCCTTATGCCAAGGCGGCTTACATTTCCCATCAGACACATCAATTCGGAAGCATCCTGAAATTCATCGAAGAAAATTTCAGCTTGAGCTCCTTGGGATATGCCGATGCGAACGCCGACGACTTCTCGGATTGTTTTGACTACACGCAGAGCCCGCTGACCTTTCACACCGTCGCGGCGTCCGTGGATGCGAACCATTTCTTGATGGACACGACTCCACCGGCAGATCCTGATGACGATTGATTGCGGATGCATGCAAGCGGGTGTAGAAATTGCGGGGCGACCGCTCCCCTGGTGCTGCGATCGTCTCTGATCTCGATCGACTATGATGTGTAAAAACAGTTTGTCAGGGTGCGGACCCTGGCCGGGGAGGATATGACGATGCGCAAAGTGACTCCTATTGCTGTTTTGCTGACCTTGTTGATGCTTCTCACGGCGACGGCTGACGCGCGCCGCAAGAAGTCAAAACAGTCAGAAGACACCCTTTACGGAACGATCGGCTGTTCTATTCCCCCTGCTCCTCCGGCCCCGGGCGCCCCACCAAATCCCGCGGACTCAATAGCGTTGTGTCTCACGCGAAAGGGAAAGGCTGTAATCGTTCAGGACGGAGGTCAAGATGCGATTACAATCGAGAATCCGGATGCGGTGGGGGATCAAGAAGGACATCGAGTTTCGATAAGCGGATACATGAACGGCGAATCCTTTCACGTCATCAGCTTGAGAATCCTTTGACACTCGGGATGAGGGCGTCTGCCATCAAGAACCGCTCCCTTCGCCCCGCTTGAGAGTGTGGCTTCTTTCCCGAGTTGTGCTTCCCTTCCAACCAACATTCATTTCTTGTAAGTAATCACACCGAACAGACCCGCCTTTTCATTATTGGGGCCCGCAGCAAAGAAAAGCTGGTTGACCTTGCCGTTCTGCGCAGTCCCTCCTCCGAAAGCAATTGCCCATAGACCGGTTTCACTAATTATTTGTCCCTTCGTATTGGTGAGAGGCCCGATGAGTTGCCCGCTTGTGGCGTCAAAAGCGTTAATGCGGCCATCGTTCAAGTTCCCCACCAGGATGGTCTTGCTGACGGGACCGAAGCTCTCGGGCGCGCCTGCTATCCCCCATGGCCCCTTGAGTTCGCTGCCCGACGTGAAGGTCTTTATCAGTTTGCCCCCCATATCAAAAATATCGATGGCACCTCCCACCTTGGGATTGGTAAAGGCCACGAACAGTTTGCCGCCGATAGGCTGAACATTAAAAGGTGCGGAACCTGCGGGAAGGTTCGGATCGGTGAAAGAATTTACCAGGTGGAACGAGCCGTCGTAGACGTCCACTTTATTGTTCTTGTGATCGGCTGCGTAGATGTAGTTGCCGCCTTTGTTCACCCCGATCGCCAGCCCGGTGTAAGAAGCGACGGAGTTTTTAACCATAATGATCGCGGTGTTGGAGTTGACGTTCTGGTTCCAGCCGCTGATCGTGCCGTCGATCGTATCAAAAATAAACCTCGCAGGAGCGGAGTGCCCGCCCTGGGAAACATGAAAGTCGGAAGTGCGGTTGTAGACGATTCCGGTAGGTGTCCCGTGGCGCTTGGCCATAGCTGGAACCGTAATGACGACCGACTGCTTCAGGCCTTGAGCGTCATAGAGCGTTGCCAGGCCGCTGCCGGTATCAGTGACGCAGATCGGGCCTTTAGGGGCATACGCGATTCCCCAGGCATTGATAAGGTCGGGGTCTTGAAACTTTGCCTTTCCGGCTTGGCTGGACACCAGGTTCGTGGCCTTGTACTGAGCGACTGCTTGCGGTGCAATAATTCCAAATCCGATCACCAGCGACGCAAGCACGGTGAGTGCGCGATGCGAGCGGCTTTGAGCAAACATGTTCTTCTCCTCAAGTTGTTTCTTTATTGTTTTAGTCGAGCAATGAAGGAAGGATCGGATGTGGTCGCAAACAGACTCCATCGGAGTACCTCCGGGGGCAACTCACGAACAGGACATCAGGGCAGTTTGAAAAAGCAAATCGCCGCGCCCATGCGAACCGCACTTAAACCATGCAAAGAGACGACAAGCATGATCTTGCATCCGGACTGGACCGGTGTCAAGACGGAAGAGGCCCGAGTGCTCTCCAGGTTCCGGGGATGAAGATGCGGCGAGATACTGAAATCGAAGGCAAGAACTATGCGCTCGCAGACTGGAGCTGAAGATAATTTGTGGGCGGGTTCAGGCTCGGCCGCTCGATCGCCAATAACGTCTTCGGAAAAGTCTTCTTGCTACCGCAAGCTGTCGCGGCTCTATCGAATTTCTGAGCGCAAGGCAAGACAATCTGCTGCGCCTCTAGCCAATCCTGTAATTTTTCACACCGTCCAAGCGAAATCCGCGAACAGCCGCGACCAAGGCCGGTTGCTGCAAGAACCAAACCGTGACCGGTTCCGGTTAGGCGGGTCGCGATAAATTCCGAGCTAGCTAGTTCTTCCCTACCCCGATCATGTAGATGTTGTGCGGGCTGCCCACAGCATTGTCCGTAATCGTCACGTAAGCAGTTTCGGGCTTAGCGACAGACGCAGTGAATGTGACCGTAATATTGCACTTCGCGCCAACCGCCAGTGAAGCGCAAGTGTTGGTCTGGCTGAAATCAGCGGCATTCGTGCCCGTCATCGCTATTTTGCTGACGGTTAGCGTCGAGGTTCCGTTATTTGTCAGCCCTATGCTCTTCCTAACCTGCACGCCCAGCGTCGACGGTGGAAAACTATAGCAATCATTCGACAGGTAGATGTTAGGACCGCTTGAGGAACCAAGCAGTCCGAAAACATCAAGTTCATTCTGCGTCCCCACGTACACCCTGCCATTAGCGATGGTCGGAACCGCGTACTTGTTACCGCAGCCGCCACGGTCTCGCGGCACGCCCTGGGATAGCGCCTGGGCGCTGTTGTAGAGGGAGACGGTAAGGTTGGTGGCATCGTAGGCATATAGAACGGCAGGCCTGTCCCCCGGCTGTGTACCCAGGGAGTCCTGCCGCTCAACCGCCCAGACTATGCCGTCGTTAGTTCCGTTGGCTGAAACGGATGGCGTAGTTCCCACCGGGAAAATGTGCGCGCTCTGCGCCACCGGGACGGTCGAGAGGAGCCCGTTGGTCACGCTGTACATCTTCAAGTTGTCGCCCTTGCCACCCTCTGAGGTAACGCCACCTAGATAGAGATTGGCCCCACTCTCGCCTTCCCAATACGCCGGGCTGCTCCAGTACCCGAAGGGTGCTCCCAGTACCTCTTCCACAGCGTTATCCTGACTCACGTTATATTTTCCCAGATCATCCCGACTGAGAAGATAAATGTTACTCACACCCGAACTGTCACAGGGATTACCGCCCTTGCCGGCAATAACCAATTCATTGGGAACCGAGCCCGATTGGGTAGGCAAAAGGATGGGCCCACCGGAGCCCAAATCCATATCGTTATCTTTGCGACAGGCTTGGTCCATCGGGGTGAAATAATCCAGCACGGACAGGCTGCCGTTGAATTTCATTAAGCTGTCGCCGTAGTCGCGTCCGCCCGTACTCGCATCAAAAAGTGCGTCGCCAATGGCGGCGTAAATATTTCCCGATGCATCCGCCGCCAAGCCATTCCCGCTCGCCCAGACACCGCCAACACGCGCGTCCGGCGTGCTATTGAAGATACCCACGCGCTTCAGCGTCTTCGCGTTGTACGCCAGAATCCAACCGTGAGCGGCTCCCGCCCATCCGATATAGATCCTGCCGTTCACCAGAAGCAATCCAGCACGTTGCACGTCCGCCAGCGGATTGAAGGTAATTATCCCGTGGTTGTTTTCCGCTCCAGTCCCGTGGACAGTCGCGGTCACCGTCACAGGCCCACCGAACTTCTCTGCTCCCGTAGTGATATCTATGGCGTGAAGACGCTGGAAATAACTGCCATTCTCCGCCGTCCGCACCAGCACGTACATGGTCTTGCTGCCCGGATCGATGACCGGCGTCGAATTGATACCGTAGATCGGGTAAACCCCGCAACTGATGTCGGTGTTGCCATCCGTTCCGCATGGAACCGGTGTGATACCCTGCGCCCGGTTAATAAAACTGATTCTCAACAACGGCGTACTGCTCAGGCCGTCCGCGTCGAAACCATACACGCTGTCGTTTTGCGTCTCCACGTAAACTACGTTGTGCTTGCCTTTGCCCGGAATAGTCACACTGGGCACGTAGAGTGGCTGGGAGTAAATCTGGCCATCCACCGAATACGAAAACACTTTACCGAATGTCTTGGAATCCACATTCTGCGGAGTGAGAATCGTTTCGTTCAGGTTCTGGCCGGTGCGGGCGTTATCGTTGTGTTGCGTCAAGACGCCCTTGAATGTTTGAGACCACGCCTGTGTAAAGCACGTAACCACCACCACGACCAGAGATGCCAGGCGGACGACCGAACGCAACGAGATGTATTGATTCATAAAACATGACCTCACTTCCGATGTGCGCAGCCTGAGCTGCAGTCGACCTCTACTCGCCGATTAGCAAACCACAAGCTGCTTTATCGCTCGGCGATCAACAACGAGATTTGGGGGAGATCCCGCCGGCCGTATCGAACTTGACGGCGCAATCATGCACCTTTCCGAGAGAAACTCTTGAACGAAAGAGGAACAACCCAAGCACTAAAAATTTTGAACCTCAACCAAGCGCATGTCAATATGCAAGATCTTGCACCGGTCCAGGAAATATACTTCCTTCTCGTACGGTTCGCACGCTGAACCTCAAGGCCTTACGAGACGCTGCATGCGCCGTAGTGGCCCGCTCGGGCTCCTATGCTAGGATTCGGTAAAATCGAGTGGAGGATTCCCAACTTGCGCAATTTGTATCTGTTCTGCCTGCTGTTTGGGGCCGTATCCTGGGGACAGGAAAAGCCCGTCCCGTCGGCGCTTCAGCCTGACTATCGCCCGCCTGTAGTCCGGGACAATGAAGAAGACGAAGCAACGCCCGCATCGGCGTCCACTGTTGCCGCTGACGCCCCCGTCCTCACCATCAAAGGACTCTGCCCGGAGTCGACGAACTCGCCCTCTACACACCCATCCAATGCATCCTGCCAAACCATCATTACCCGAGCTCAGTTCGAGAGGTTAGCCGACGCTCTTCAGCCGCGCATCAGTCCCTCGATGAAGCGCCAGCTTGCCAGCTCTTATCCCAAGTTGCTCGCCATGGCCCACGAAGCCGAGGAGCGGGGATTGGAAAAAAATCCTCATTTTGAGCAACGTCTCGCTTTCGCACGAGTGCAGATCCTCTCGCAGGAACTCGTCCGCCAAATTGAAGAGGACGCGGCAAAAGTTTCAGAAAAGGATATCGAAGACTACTATCGCAGCCATGCCGCCGCCTTCCGGCAAGCCACGCTTGAGCGAATCTTCATCCCTAACCGGAAGCGGCTGGACCCTGCACCTAAGGAGACCACACCGGAGGCCTTGAGGACGCAGCGCAAAGAAGCCGAAGACGCGATGAGCCATGAGGCTCAGGTGTTGCGTACTCGAGCCGCCGCGGGGGAAGACTTTTTCAAGTTGCAAAATGAGGCCTATGCGGCCGCCGGGTTGGACTCTGTTCCACCCACGCCTAGTCTTGGCCAGGTGCGGCGAGACGGCTTGCCCCCCGCCCACATCTCTGTATTCGAACTGAAGCCGGGTGAGGTCTCCCCCGTGATCAGCGATTCCACGGGCCACTATGTTTACAGACTTGATGCCAAAGAAACAGAAACTCTGGACGCGGTAAAGGAGAGCATCCACAAGACGCTCCAGAGCCAACGTACGGAAGAAATGATCCGAGTCGTCCAAGAGCCCATTACAACGGAAGTCAACCCAGCATACTTCGGTCCAAGCGAGAAACACAGCGTCCGCGAAGACTCAAAACCCCACTAGCCTGGCAGCGCCAGTTTCATCACTTTCTGGGCACTGCTGATATCGCAAACATGCCGTTGTGATTTCATGGGTTTAGCCTCAGGTTAGGCTCCGACAGGAGAAGCCCCACTAGGATCCTGCAGGCTCCATAGGCAAATTTCAGCGCACGAGGGGCATCTAGTATTTCAGAGTGGAATGTTCGCAGGTCGGGTTGATAGATTCATCAGCAAATCGGCGACACCATTCTGCGGAGAACTGCATGTACTCAGTTCGAATACTCCTGTTCTGGGGGTTGCTCATCTCAACTGCCGTCGTATTGGCCGGTCTGAACGGCTGTGGAGGCGGAGTCAGCCAAAAAACCGTCCTGCCGCCGCCAAAGATCCAACACGTGGTCATTATCTTCCAGGAAAATCGCACCCCCGACAATTTGTTTCACGATCCAAATCTGATCGCCAAAGGTGCGGATATTGCCGACAGCGGCGTAAATTCACTCGGCCAGACCGTTCCGCTCACCGTTACATCTCTAGGGACCGACTACGATTTGAACCATTCGCACGATTCCTTCGTCAAGATGTATGACAACGGAAAGATGGATGGCGCCGATCTGATTCCTATCCATTGCAACAAAAATACGACCGACTGCCCTCCTCCCAATGCCTGGTTTCACTATGCGAATCCGTCGGACGTTGCACCTTATTTCCAGATGGCCGAAAGCTATACTTTTGGCGACCGAATGTTCCAAACCAACCAGGGTCCGAGTTTCCCCGCCCATCAATTCATTATTTCAGGAACATCGGCGCCGACCGCGCCGGGCCAGCCCAACAGCAATTGGTTTGCGGCGGAAAACTTGGAGTATCCGCCCAGTGCTGGCGACAACCCTAATGCGGGATGCATCGCTCCCCCGAGCGTCACCGTTAAGCAAATTGATCCGAACGGTATCGAGCACGCGGCGTATCCGTGCTACGAGCATCCAACCCTAACCGACTTGCTCAATACCAGCAAGATCAGCTGGCGTTACTACACTGCAAATGCGGGATCGATATGGACGGCACCCAACGCAATTGAACATATGTGCGGCCCCAACGCGCCGATCCCCAATGCTACGGAATGCACCGGTTCCGATTGGGTGAGTGGTGTTGTCATCCCCGAGACTCAAGTATTGACTGACATCAGCAGTGGTCAACTTGCCAGCGTCAGTTGGGTGATACCCGATGGGCAGCAATCCGATCATGCAGGGGTCACCGACGGTACAGGGCCTTCCTGGGTTGCCTCTATCGTCAATGCCATTGGCGCCAGTTCCTACTGGTCCGATACGGCCATTATTGTGACGTGGGATGACTGGGGAGGCTGGTACGATCATGTTCCCCCGCCTGCCATCCTCAACTCCTACGAGTTCGGCTTTCGTGTACCTCTGATCGTTATCTCTCCCTACGCCAAGGCTGGATATATCTCGCACACGGTTTATGACTTCGGCAGCATTCTCAAGTTTATCGAGGCAACATTCGGCTTGCCTAACGTGGCGCCCCAAGCCGCCCCTGCCTATGCTGACTCGTTCACCAATACGGGCGACCTTTCCGATTGTTTCGACTTCACCCAGACACCACTGACGTTTCAAACTATTTCCGCACAGTTCGACGCCGCCCATTTCCTGAACGACAAGACGCCGCCCACCGATCCGGATGACGATTGATTCGCGAAAAAGCTTGCCGCGGACCAGACATTTCGGCATTTCCTGTGGGAGGAGAAACTCTGTCGAGCCCACCTGCATGGGCCGGCAACAGCCTCAGCCGTTCAAAGCCCTGCATGAAATTCGGCGTCGCGCCTTCAACATCGGCCAGCGGATGACCCAAAAAAAGCAACAACTCCGCAGGCTAATGAACTGATGAACCGCCCTGCGTTCGGGCACGGATTGAAAGACCGAGCCCTGCTGTTCTGGCCGGTGGATGTTCGTAGAGACTACTGGTTTGTGGGATATGAGCTGGCAACAAGGACCAACCTCCATTTTGCGTATTCAGCGTTTCATCCGAGTTCGTTTTGAGGTGGCTCCTGGCAGAAATGGTGAAGCTTTCGGGGACGCACATGTTGCGGGACTGTTGCACTCGTCGGGTCAGCTTCCCCGGCGTGGCCAGCGACACGAACCGAGCTGTAGCAGCGATCAAGATGCTCGACAGGCGTGGTTCTGCCCCCGTACGCTAATCGTCTCTCACGCGGTATGACTTGCTCGCCGCGTCGCACAATCACGCCAGTCTGTCGGAATCGCCGTTGTGCTGCAGCTCGCCCACTTCCGAGAAATACAAAACGCCCCCGTTTTACCGGGGGCGCCTCTTTCCTGACTGCCCGATTAGCGAGCTACTTTTTTGCGTTGTTGTGCTTGTCCTTGTAAATCTGTTTGTTCAATTGTTTCTGCTGCTGCTTGATCTGCGTACGCTCCTGCGGTGTCAACTTGTCGCCGTTGGCGGCGAGGTCGTTGTGCCTTTCGTGATTTATAGCCGCCTCCTGGTTCTCAAGATGAGTGGCCTCACCCGCTGTTAGCTGACCGCTCTTTTGACCCTGAGCGATATGCTCCTGCTGAGTCTGCTCGGTCTTCCCGATGCCACTCTTGGGGTCGGTGTTCCGCACGGCGGCGTTGTGCTTATCCTGGTAAATCTGATGGGACAATTGATTCTGTTGTTGCTGCAGCTTGGCGCGGTCGGCAGAGGTGAGATGACCGTTATCAGCCGCCTTCATCTGGCGCTCTTCCTGGTTGAGTTGGCCTTCCTTCTTATCCAAGCTGTCAGCTTCCTTGGTCGTGAGCGCACCATCCCCTAAACCATTGGAGATACGGTTGTCCTGTTTTGTTTTGCGCTCGTTGATCTCCTTCGGACCCTCGGGCGGGTTCTGAGTCGGCGGCGTCGAACCGGTGGTAACGGGCGTGCTGGGGGCAGCAGAAGGGCTCGAGTTCTGCGCAGCGGCGGGTAACAAGAACGCGGCCAAGGCTGCGCTCAACAAGGTCACTTTGGTAAAGTTCGTCATAGGGGGTTCTCTCTCCTTTTTTCGGTCTTAATCATTATCATCTTTGGCGGTTTAATTCGTCATTGTGTTCTTTGATCTCTTCTCGACTCTGTGGCCTTTACATTCCAAAACACCGGGCTCCGACAATAGTTGCGCGGGAAAGTCTATGCTCGCATGAATGGCGATCTAATCTATTGATTATACTAGGGTAAGGTCGTGTTTTGGTAGCCCGCATCTAACCCGTGAACTCGCCCGTGAACTCGGCCATGAACTGCGATTGCGGAAATTCCATTTACCACAGTACCATCTTTTCTGGGGCGAAAGTCCGTTCACGGTGTATGTGGTGAGGCACTCTGTACTATCCCTTAAGCGCTGTCTCCCGGCACCCGGGCTCCGGACATACATACCTGAGCACGTTCCTTTGCCGGTCCAGGCTGGAGATAAACATGGGCCTACCGTGCTTGTCGCAACATGGCTGGTCATTGGAAACAATGGGTGGCTCATCCCTGACAGGCGTTACATAACCCAAAGACTCGCTGAAGCAACGCTGACAAAACTTATCGGTGCAGCGAAAAAACTCGACTGAATAGTTGACGCTGAATGGAGCAAGGAGAAACTCCATGGTTCGATAATGCTTGTCACACAATGGCAGGATGTCGATCCTCACGGGGGGATTCTAGCATCGCGAGCAAAACAAAACCGGCGGACTCAGCCGCCGGCAGAGTTAGTTACATGGAAACATGAGGAGGCTGTGGGTACGGGTTTTTGAACCGCCCGTGCCGCAGGGCAGCTAGTTGCTGTCATCCCGCCGCTTCAGGGTGGGGTGATCATCGTCGCTCGTCGTCGTTCCATCCTTGCTGGTCGTGTCAGTAGCCGAAGTGCGCCGCAGACTGGGCTTGTTGCTGTCCTTGTTGTCGATCACCTTGCGCCGGTTTTCCAAAGACGCCAAACGCGACTTGACATCGTCGAATTCCGATGTGGTCACCGTGTACTCCGGCCGCGCTGGAAGAATGTGCTCAATTTCTTCCTGGGATTTGGCGATCCGGTCCGGCGTCTGGGGATGCGAGGCAAAGGCCTTGGCCAGCGTTCCCGGTTTCTGTTTCTCCATGGCCTGGAGTTTCTCGAAGAAGGAAACGAACGATTGCGGGTCATATCCCGCCTTGTACATATATTGCAAGCCCAGGTAGTCCGCTTCCGCCTCAAACGAGCGCTGGAAGCTCAGGAAGGTCAAGGGCAAAGCCAGACCCATCGCCTCATACGCAGCGTATCCAATACCGCCCCCCACGAAAATAAGCGGCAGGGTGGCGAAGTTGGCGTATTGCGAGCGGGTCAGTTGCCGGGTGGCATGGCGGGCGCACACGTGCGCAATTTCGTGTGCCATGACACCTGCCAGTTCAGCCTCTCCGTCCGCCGCCAAAATGGTTGCCGAGTCGACGTAGACGAAACCGCCGGGCAGGGACATAGCATTGACCACATCCGAGTCAATAATCTTGAAGGAAAAAGGAACCTGCGCATCCGAGTTGCGAACCAGGTTCTGGCCCAGGCGATTCACGTATTCCGTGACCATGGGGTCAGTGACGAACTTCGAACTGGAGTCGACCATCTGCGAATATTGCTTCCCCATCTTGATATCGCTCTCGATCGAATACCAGTTGCCCACACCGCGCTGACCTACCTTGCGATTGCCGATGGCATCCACATCACTCTTGCCACCGTCATGCTTCACCGAGGCGGGATCTGCGGCTTGAACCGGAGCGCTCTGAGTGCTCTGGGCAGTCGAGCCGCTGGCACCGCTCTGAGGCGCAGTCCCTGAAACCCCCGGATCACCGCTGGGGACCGGACTGCTGGGAACACTGCCAGGAGCTGGCTGGCCGGGGGTACCCGTCTGCCCAAATACTGCAGGGGTTACATTACTGAAAGTGAACAATGCAGCCGTTAGCAGCAATAATCGGAACTTCATAGCCAAACTCCGTTTTCCGCCCCGGGCGGGCCTGCCTAATTATACCCCCCGACACAATACCCATTCCTTACTATTCAGCAAAACTCCTATGATTAACTTGCTAACTTACGCACGGCGTCCGTCCACGACCGTGCAGGCCGGGCTGAAAACTCACACTGATCGGAGTCTCCCCTAACAGGTTCGACGCAGAATCCACCCAGAAGGTTATCCCGGGTCATTGGGCTTGCCAACCGAACTGTCATTCCGAGCAATGGGACGATGATTGGGATTTCCAGCAGTCACAAACAAAAAGGAGGGCAGCGTTTTGGCGCTGCCCTGCCGAATCCTGAATTCCATAGCTCCGTGTTCAGTTTGTAGGACGGTGATGGACCGGAGGTTTCTTGGCTGCGGGCGCCGCCTTGGTCAGCAGCGCGCCCTTTTCCATGGTCATCACAAACGGGCTCGGGGTGTAGGACACGGGAGTACCTTCGAAATCCAAGGTTGACCCTTCCTGCGGCATCAGTTTGGCAGGAATGGTTCCACCCATGGTGACCACGATGTCCGCCCTCTTCGCGTCGATGTCATCTTGACTAGCCGCGATCTGCAACTCGGTCGGAGCCGCCTTCATGACCGTACCTTCCATCTGCAAGGGCACGCCCTTGATCGCCGACCAAACCTTCTCCGCGTCCGCGGGCGCTCCGGCGGAGAGAACCAGTTCCCACTCAGCGAAGCTCATATCCTTCGGAGTTTTAGTCTTGACCAGGTCAGCCGCCTGCTCTGCCGGGGTTGGGGGAACGTATTGCTTGATGGTGAATCCGGCTGGCGGCAATGGCGTGGTTGCGGTTAGCGCCAGGAGTTCGTTCCAGCCCTCTTCCGAGCCATGGTACTTCACATACTTGGCGTGGCCGAACTTCGTGATCTGGGCCTTGCCGGCCGGATCCTTGACCAGATTGATGGCGCGAGCGATGAAAAACAATCCGTTCACGTCATCCTCAGGAGTGGCGGTGAGGGAGGCGAGCGCCAAAGGATAAACGTTTTCGACATTGTTCGGGTCGGCCTCGACGGCCGCGCGCAGATCCTTTTCCGCTGTGGCGTTATCCTTTAACTGGAGAGCGGCAAAACCGGCCACGCTATCAAGAAGAGCTGTCAACTGCGTCTTCTGCTTCTGGAAATCCGCATCCGAAACTCCGTCCGGTTTGGACATGCTGGCCAGCGCTTGCAGGCCACGTTCGGCATGCTGTTTCGCATCCGCCCATTTTTGCGCGGCCCGTTCGCTGTATGCCAGTAACGCCAGGGCACGAACATTATTCGGGTTGGCAGCCAACAACCGGTTCGCGGTGTCAATCACTTTGTCTTGTTTGCCAGCCTGCTGGTAAGTCCCCATGAGCAATTCCAGCGCGTCTTCCTTCATCACGCTGTTGGGGTATTGGGCGATGAAGGCCTCCAGTCCGCTGATCTTCGCGGTCGGATCCGTCTGCTGCACCGCTCCGACGTAGGCGTTGTACTCGGCCGGATCTTTGATCTCTTTCTTCGGTTGCGGTTGAGACGCGGCAGGCTGCGCCTGCGCTGGTGCGGCGGTTTGGGTTTGCGGTTGCGCTGTGGCTTGCTGACCCGAGGCTGCTGCAGCAAACGTAATCACAATCGCCACTAGACTCGTCTTCATTTTGAAATGGCTCCTTGAATTGTCGGGAAAAACGGACGGCATTCGTACCCGGGTATACCCAAGCTCAAACCCCGGCTGCTCAGACCATGAGCTTCATCCGCTCATGCGACAGGCCCGGAAAACCCGGCGCCCGCCCGGTAACGCCAACGAGGCCAAGATACTATTTCCGGTGAGCCGGATTATAAGTATGTACCACGACTAAGGCAAGCTTACTTTCGCAGACCGTCCCGTCAATCTTGTAAGATGCGACCAGGCACCCCCGCGCAGTGGGGCATGTCGAAACATAACAATCATACGCAGAGGCCCCATGGAGGAAACTACTAATAGCACTAGTCTGGCCGGTCAAGTCGCAGTGATCACGGGCGCAGGCCGGGGCATCGGTGCCGCCATAGCGGCCAAGATCGCGGCTCTGGGAGCCGCAGTGGTGCTTTGCGGACGCACTATCGGGCCGCTGGAGTCCACCGCGAGCGCGATTTCAAAAGCCGGCGGTCGAGCTCAGGCGCTGGAGTGTGACGTGACCGACCTGCGCTCCGTTGAAACTCTGGCAGCGCACGTGGATCAGACTCTCGGTCGACTCGACGTTCTGGTCAACAATGCCGGGGTGGGTGGGTTCGGAGGTCCCCTGCACCAACTACCGCCTGAATCCTGGGACCAAGTGTTGAATACAAACTTGCGCGGAGTCTATTACTGCATTCGCGCTTTCGCTCCCATGATGATTCGCGCTCGCGCAGGACACATCATTAATGTTTCCTCGCTTGCCGGAAAAAATGCCCTGCCCAATGGCGCAGCCTACGCCGCATCGAAATGGGGACTGAACGGGTTAAGCTACTCCGCTGCCGAGGAGTTGCGTATTCACAACATTCGAGTCTCGGTAGTCTGTCCCGGCTCAGTGGACACCGAACTGAGTCCGCACACCGGAAAGGATCCGGCAAAAATGCTGCGCCCGGAAGATGTAGCGCACGTAGTGGAGATGCTGGTGACGCAAGCTCCGCAATCGTTTGTCAGTGAAATTCTGCTGCGGCCAACCCAGAAGCCGTAAGTCTGGTGTGGCGCGGACACTCCTGCGCGCGAGTCCCTGGAAGATCGTTGCGCATCTTCGCCCGCGCGGCGCTCGTTTGAAATCCTGGGTTAGTCAGGTTTTTCCCTGCACAATCCCGCCAGCAGCATCCTGTGCGTTGAGTTCAGGAGAAGAACGCGGACAAGAGTGTCCGCGCCACACGGACTATTTCGCCACACGGGCTATTTCTTGAATAAATTCTCGAATGCCGCCCGGGCATCCATCGGCCGCGCCGAACTCGGCGTCGACGTTTCCTTTTCCACCCGAACCCGCATGGAATAAAGCGTACATTGATTGCGTTCGTCCTTACGCGCGATCCGCTCGGGGATGGGCTGGGTGCACTCGAACCGGCTCGAAGTATCAAAATACGTGCACTGCCTGCAGGAGTGAAGTTCAAAGCCGCACTTCGGACACTTCCCAATCGGTTCGGATAATGAAGTCAGCAGTGTGCCGCATTGTGCGCAACGCGAAACGGTATGAGTGCCTGGCATCTGCAGCGCACGCGGCCCAAAAGTCTCTTTCTTGACCGGCCTGTCGGAGGATTGCTTCTGCCGCTCTTCGTCCCTGCCGCGATCCTGATAGCCGTGTTGGCGATACTTCCGGTCGGACACGAACCGCCCCCTGTGCAGCCGATATTGTCTCGCTTCGCCGGGATCTCCACAAGTCCGCAGTCGATTTTTGACGGCGAGCGGGTGAAAGTAGCGAGGGTGCCGCGAAGAAAACATTATGCCAGGCCCAGTCTCGATCAGTCTAAACCGCATCTCAACGAACCGGAGCGGAACGGAAACGCGAATGCGATCCGTTGCGGCAGGATAATATGGTTCGCCGTCCTAGCCTCTCGCCCGAATTGTAATTCGCTATAGCGGGTGCTAACATCCGATTAGCCACATGAGAGTCGGAGGTTTCGTTTATGTCGGACAGAGACAGCAATAGTTTTCTTTGGTTCCTTGCCGGACTAGGCATCGGTGCCATCGCCGGCGTGCTTTATGCTCCACGTTCAGGCGACGAAACCAGGCAGGCACTGCGTTCCCGAGCCGAAGAGGGTCAAGCGTTCGTTCGTGATCGCGCGCGTCAGGCCCGCGAGCAAGCTGCCACCTGGGCCGATCGCGGACGCGAAGTTTTGAATCAGCAGAAGGAGCAATTCCGGTCCGCCTATGAAGCCGGAAGGCAGGCGTACCAGGAAGCAACCGCTACCGAGGGCGGCGGCCCGCAGAATCCGTGATTCCAATCTCCGCCGGGACGGTTGATTCGACGCCGTGAAGCGGAGGAATGCTTATGGACTATCTACCCATTTTCATCGCTGTGACCGCAGCGGCCGTGGTCATCCAGGCCGGAATCCTGGTGGCGATGTATTTGGCGGTTCGGCAAACTGCGGCGCGCCTAGAAACACTGGCCACCGATGTCAGAACTAAGGTTCTGCCCACCGCCGAGATCGCGCACTCCATGTTGACAGAGTTCCGTCCCCATCTCCAGACCCTGGTCGCGAACGTGAGCGAGTCGAGCACGTTGGTCCGCGCCCAAATCGAGCGCCTCGACGCTACCGTGAGTGACGCCATCGACCGCACCCGGTTGCAGGTAATCCGAGCCGATGAGCTGCTGAATCGCACTTTGGACCGCGTCGAAAATACGACGGATTTAGTGCATAAGACTGTGCTTTCCCCGGTGCGGCAGTTATCGGGATTGGTCCAGGGAATCACTTCCGGCCTGGAATTCCTGATCGGCTCAAGACGCAAGCGTAACGGCGTTCCCGTCCCCCAAGACGAAATGTTCATCTGAATGTAGGCGCGAGCGTCTCGCTCGTGCAACCGACGGGGAAAACATACGCTGACCTATCTCAGCAGGTCTCCTGGCACGACTATCCGCGAGCGAGCTACGTGATCCAACCGCCTCCAACCACCACGTCGCCGTCGTAAAATACCGCGGCTTGGCCCGGCGTAATCGCGCGCTGCGGCTCATCGAATGTCACCAGCACTTCGTCCACGCCTGACTTGTCGAGCACGGCGGTAGCTCCCTCGTGACGATGCCGGATCTTCACGCGAACCCGCATCGGCTCGCGCAGATCGTCCACCGCAACCAGATTCACCCGCCGCGCACGCAGAGTCCGCGAGTATAGATCCTCCTGGTTGCCGACCACAACTTGGCGCTGGTCACCCTTGATCTGGATGACATACAGCGGCGAGCCCGTTGCAACTCCTAAGCCCTTACGCTGGCCGACGGTGAAGTTGTGAATGCCGTTATGCTCGCCGATTACTTGTCCGTCGGTAGTCACGAGTTCACCCGCGGTGTCAGGCAAAGATTCGCCCTGCTCCGCCAAATACGCATCGAGAAACTTCTTATAATCGCCCCCAGGGACAAAGCAGATCTCCTGGGAATCCGGCTTCGCGGCGAGAGCCAGCCCGTGATGGCGTGCCAGATCGCGAACCTGCGGCTTGGTCAGCTCTCCGAGCGGAAACAGGGTGCGGCTGAGCTGATCCTGACTTAGTCCAAACAGAAAATAGGTTTGATCCTTGCAGGTGAGTCCGCCGGACGCTTGAGCAGCCAGCGGCCGCGCTGTTCATCGAATTCGACCCGAGCATAGTGGCCCGTCGCCAACGCTTCCGCGCCAATCTGCTGAGCCACAATTAACAGCTGATCAAACTTCAAATGGTTGTTGCACAAGCTGCAAGGGATGGGCGTTCGCCCTGACAGATATTCCTCGACGAAGGGCTGCACCACGTCGCGCTCGAAGCGGTCCTCGTGATTGACCACGTAGTAAGGAATGCCAAGCGTCTCAGCCACGCGGCGGGCGTCATAGACATCATCCAGCGAGCAGCAGCGACCGTGGACTGCCTCAGGCATGCCGGCGTGTCCTGCCAGGCGGCGCTGGTTCCAGAGCTGCATGGTCAGGCCGATGACGTCGTGTCCCTCCGCGCGCAACATGGCCGCGACGGTCGAAGAGTCGACTCCGCCCGACATGGCTACGGCGATGGTCTTGGGATTAAACATAGTGGGGGGGTTAGTCCCGAAACTTTCTTCCGGTCACAGGCACAGGTTCCGGCACATGAGGAGTTTCGGAGCGTTCCACACTGAGTCCATCCGGGCCGACCGTCAGAACCTCCCCGTTAGGCATGAAGAACAACCAATAGTGGTCGTGCTTGTCAGTGTCGTCTAGGTGATCAGCAGGCGAAACTACTAGTCGGAAATCGCCGAAGACAAACGTTGTCTTCAAGTCTTGCGGTTCAAAAAGCACGTCGCTCAAGGGAGCTTCTTCAAGACGTCGAATCGAAAGCGAAATAACGCGACGATCCGAATTAGAGTCTGCCAACTGACGATCCCCGTGGAGCAGCGCCCAGTTGGACAAATAGATCCAGAGATGCCATTCTCCCTGCACATGGCCGTTGTTTCTGATCCCACGCCCGAATTCGAACGTCAGGAAGCTGCCCACCCCCAGCCTCGCCTTCCACGGCCGAGTACGGAGCAAAGGTCGCAAGTACTGACGAATATCGGTTGCAGCAGCCTTCATTGTTTGTTCAGCCAAACATGGCCAAGCCCACTTGAACTATTGTATCGAAGCCGAATCCCATTCCGGTGATTTCTCGATGCAATCGATCGCGTTCCCGATCCGAATTGCCGAACCAGGAGGCGCCCAATTTTCGCGCACCGCTGCTCGAAACTCGCGGTTCTGATCTTTGTTGCTCAACTCGCAACATCCTAATTTAACGTGGCAGTGTTATAAACAGGGCTCAGTTCTCTCAGCCGTGCCACCGTTTGCGGCACTAGAGCGAGGGCAAAGTTAACGTCTTCCGGCGTGTTCTGTTTGCCCAGGCTGAAGCGGAGGCTGGCGCGTGCTATTTCTGGCGGCAGGCCCATGGCCGTTAGCACGTGGGAGGGCTCGATCGCTCCTGAAGAGCATGCCGCACCGGTCGAAACTGCGAGTCCTTTCAAATCGAGCGCGATCACGAGCGCTTCTCCTTCGATGTAGTCGAAGTGAATGTTCGTCGTGTTCGGAACCCGCGGGGCGCCTTCGCCGTTTACGCCAGTGGCTTCTACTTCAGAAAGAATTTTCTGTTCGAGGATATCCCGCATTGCTGACATGCGTGCGAGATCGCCTCGCTCCAATGCTTCCCTGGCCAGTTCAGCCGCGTTGCCGAGGCCGATGATTCCGGGAACGTTCTCCGTGCCTGCGCGCCGCGACCTCTCGTGACTTCCACCATAAAACATTGGCTGAAGAATGGTTCCCTTTCGAACGTAAAGCGCGCCGACTCCCTGCGGCGCATGCAGCTTGTGCCCGGAAATCGAAAGCAGATCACAGCCTAAACGCTTTACTTCAATCGGCACCTTGCCCGCCGCTTGCACTGCGTCAGTGTGGAAATACACATCCGCTTCGGCGGCGATCTTGCCGATCTCCTCGACGGGCTGCAAGACGCCGGTCTCGTTGTTCGCCATCATGATCGTGATCAGCTTGGTATGCGGACGTAAAGCGCGACGGACATCACCGGGATCGACCAGCCCACGACCATCCACGGGAACATAGGTGACTTCACATCCCATCGCTTCCAGGTGCTTGCACGAGTTCAGCACCGCATGATGTTCGATGGTTGAACTGATTACGTGGTCCGCGGATCGCGTCAATCCAGAAATCGCCAGATTGTCGCCCTCGGTCCCGCCGCTGGTGAAAACGATTTCAGAAGCCCGGCACCCAAGCAGCGCCGCCAACGATTCCCGCGCGCGCTCCACCGCTGCCCGCGTCTCCTGCCCATGATGATGGATGGAAGACGCGTTGCCAAAGTGTTCCGCGAAGTACGGCCGCATGGCCTCAAAAACCTCAGGCAGCACAGGCGTAGTTGCGTTGTTGTCGAGATAGACTCGGCGCATGGAACTCCTGCTCCTATTCTACGCCGTGCCAAGAGCACGGTTGTGGGGGGAGCTGCTTAAAGGCCGCTGCGGACCAGGGGCTGGGGCGGAGACCGCAAAATGTTGCCGCAATTGCAAACTCTTTCATCTTGACAAGCCTTTGCCGCAAGGACAGACTTCTGTGCTTTCTTTCTCCTGCCTATCGGAATCTTTTTAAACCTACGCAGCAGGAGGTGGTTATGAGATACATCGGTTTTGCGCTCGCAAGCCTGCTTACCCTCGGATGCGGAACGGGCCCGACGAATGTCTCGGGAAATCATGATCCGCACAGTGTGGTCGCCCTGTTTTCTCCACCGGCGATAACGAATTTGACGCCGGCCACTGTACCGGTCAATAGCGTTCCCTTCACCATGGCCATCAACGGTGCTAATTTCACCGCCGACGCCGTTGTTTTTTGGAACAACGCACCCCAGGTCACGACCTTCATAACCTCACAACAAGTGATGGCCACCGTTACTGCGGATGACCTCATGTTTTGGGGCATGGTCCCTGTCTACGTCCGCACTGGAGGTATGAACTCCAATACGGTGGACTTTAACGTAGCTGCGCAGTAAACGATTGGGGCGGTTCGATCCCGCCAACCGGCGGGGCTTGGCTGTGTTTCCAAGAGGATGCTGTGCAGTTTGCCCACCTTGGCAAATGGGCCATCCCAATTGGCGAGCCGCAGCGTGGACGTATGCGCGCGCCCGCGTCAGCGCTTCTCGAACGGCACCCAATGTTGCGGGTAGGGTGGGCCGATGTAATCGGCGCGGGGGCGGATCAGGCGGTTGTCGTCCAGTTGTTCGATTACGTGGGCGGTCCATCCGCTGATTCGCGATACCGCGAACACCGGCGTGAACAGATCTACGTCGATTCCCAGCGTATGGTAGGTCGAGGCGGAATAGAAGTCGACGTTGGCGTTGAGCTTCTTCTCGGCCTTCACGAATAGTTCGATGGCGTGCGACATTTCGAACCATTTGCTTTGGCCGCTGGAGCGCCCGAGATCCTCCGACATCTTCCGCAGGTGCGTGGCTCGGGGATCTTCGGTGTGGTAGACACGATGGCCAAATCCAGGAACTTTCTTTTTCTGTGCCAACATTCCTTTGATGTACTCCACCGGATCGGAGCCTGAACTGTTAATCGCTTCGAGGATGTGGAAGACGGCCTCATTGGCTCCGCCGTGCAATGGGCCTTTCAGGCAACCAATGGCCGAAACGATGGCCGAATGCATATCGGAAAGAGTTGCCGCCGTGACCCGCGCGGCGAAGGTAGAAGCATTGAGTTCGTGGTCGGCATGCAGGATGAGTGCGATGTCGAGGGCGCGCTCGGCGGTTGCCGTGGGCCGGGTGCCGTTCAGCATCAAGAGAAAATTCGCCGCGTGGGAAAGCGAGCGGTCAGGCTCTACGATTGGCTTCCCTTTCCGGATGCGATCGTAGGCGGCCACGATCATCGCGATCTGTGAGGTCAGACGGATCGACTTATGGACGTTGGCCTCGTGTTCGTTACTTCTCTCCTCTGCATCGTAGAACGAGAGCGCTGACACCGCGGTGCGCAACACGTCCATGGGGACGACGTGCTTCGGGGCCGACTTCAGAAGGCTGATAATCGCCGGGTCCAGCTTGCGTTCCTCGGCAAGGCGGTCGCGAATTTCCTTGAGTTCATTTCGCGTGGGTAGTCGACCGGACCACAGAAGGTAGCAGGTTTCTTCGAAAGTGGAATTGTCGGCTAGTTCGTGAACATCGATGCCACGGTAGGCCAGAACGCCCTGATCTCCATCGATGTAACAGATGCTGGAGGTGGTGGCGACTACTCCCTCCAAACCTTTGGGAGCCTGCGCGGTAGTCACACTGGACATACTTCCTCTCTCGACCTATGAGATGTGTTGGGCCGCACGGAAGGGAAAATTTGTGCGCGTCTCAACTCACTTTTATACGCCAAAATTGTTAACTTTCCAACCGTGGAGCGGCATTTGGTAGTGTCCTAATTAGGACACTACCCGGCATTTAGTTCCCTTCAGATTCTCAGCTGTCGCGACGGAAAGCCGTAGCTGAATGCTGACTGCTGAATGCTAAGTGCTGCTTTTCTTGCAAGCGCCGCCTGTTTCTCCGTTCCAAAAGAGTTCACCCGAAGGTACAGGGTCCTGCTGGGTATGGATTGGGACCCTCGATTCCCGGTTACAATCGGAGCATGCGCATGCGTTGGGGATGGTCGGCTTTGGCCATCGCGGTACTTGCGGCGGCGGCTCTCGCTGCCGACGAACCGCAAAATCTCGCCTTGCTGCCCTGTCCTCAAGGGGCCAGGGAACCCGCGTGCAATCCCTCGAAAGAGGATCTTAAGAAGTCCAAAGCTGCGTTTTCCAAAGCGTTACAGCTACAGAAGGCTGAACACTTCGATGAAGCCTACGAGGAATTTGATGCCGCGGCCCGCCTGGTTCCAAAGAACGTTGAATACGTAACCGCGCTGGCCATGGTCCGGCAGCAATTGGTCTTCGATCACCTGCAGCACGGCAACGACGATCTGACCAAGGGAAAAGTGGTGGAAGCGCAGGCGGAGTTTCGCAGTGCTTCCAACCTTGATCCGCAAAACGAATTCGCCCAGCAGCGCCTTCGTGACTCGCTGGCGGAATGGTCGCCGAAAGTAACGGGCAGGCCGCGAGTGGTGGCTGAATCAACGGAGGTGCGTGTTGTTCCCGGCCCGGGCCTTCATGAATTCCACTTTCGGGGAGACTCTCATGCCCTGCTCACGCAGGTAGCCGCCGCTTACGGCGTGACCGCTGAATTCGACGAATCGGTTCCCTCGCGGCGCGTCCATTTCGACATCGAAAGCGTCGATTTCTATACGGCCGTGAGAGCGGCCTGTGAGGTGACTGGGACTTTCTGGGTCGCGTTGTCGGAAAAACAGATCTTTCTGGCGCGCAGTACCGTTGAGAACCATCGCCAATTCGACCACATGGCATTGCGCACGTTTTACGTGCCTGGCGCTACCACGCCGCAAGATTTGAATGAAATGACCACGCTCTTGCGGACGATCTTCGACATCCGGTTCGTTGCCCAGCAGGCGCAGACCGGAACCCTTGCGGTGCGCGCGCCGGCCATTGTGCTGGATGCGGTTACCGCGTTGTTTGAGAGCTTCGGGCTGTCTCGTCCGCAAGTCATGTTGGACGTGCAAGTATTTGAGATTGACCACCAGTTAACGCGGAACATGGGAATCCATATTCCCAATAATTTCACCCTCATTAACATTCCAGCCGGGGCCGTAGCTGCGCTGACAGGACTGCTTGGCGGGCTGGGCGGACAAAACATTCAGAGCTTGATCAATCAATTGATCTCCAGCGGCGGCATCAACCAGGCCAATTCGCAAGGCATTTCCGGCCTGCTTTCGCAACTGACTGGCCAGCAAAGCTCGATTTTCAACCAGCCATACGCTACTTTCGGCGGTGGTCTGACCCTCATGGGATTGAGTTTGGATACCCTAAGCGCACAACTCTCACTCAACGAAAGCTGGGTAAAGACGCTGGAGCATTCGACTCTGCGCGCTGCCCAGGGGAATGAGGCTACATTTCGTATGGGCTCGCGTTACCCCATTCTCAACGCGAGCTTCGCACCTGTCTTCAACACGCCGGCCATTTCGCAGGTGCTGCAGAATGGCAGCTTTCAGGCACCTTTTCCCTCGTTTAGCTATGAGGATCTGGGTCTGACCTTCAAAGTGAAACCAGCGGTGTATGCGAACTCGGACGTGGCCCTCGCCTTCGAGATGGACTTCCGCACTTTGGCGGGACAGAGTTTGAACGGTGTGCCGGTGATCGCGAATCGTGAATACAAAGGCAACATCACCCTGGTGGATGGAGAGCCTGCAGTGGTGGCTGGCTCGGTGAGCCAAACTGAACAGCGCAGCCTGAACGGAATTCCCGGGCTCGGAGCCGTTCCGGGGATCAACAAAGTCATGGTCACTAACAGCAACATGGATGAAACTGATGAATTACTGGTTGTGATCACACCGCATGTGGTCGACGCCAGTCGGGGCCAGAGTGTGGAAGTGTGGCTGCCCAAAAGTGGTCAGTAAAGAGAAAAGGCTGATTGGCTGTTCTCGACATCGTGAGAGCGACGAAAGATCTGAGTTCCCGCCGACTACAGGAAGAATCCAGATCCTTCGCTTGTTCGGAACCGTAATAACAAATAGAAGAGCCAATCTGGTTTTACTTCTTGGCTGCGGTGCTTTCCTTCGCCGAGAAGTCGACGAGTTTCTGGAGCACTTCGTACGGGACGCCAGGGACCCTGCGGCCGTTGATAAACAGCGTCGGTGTGCTGTTTACGTCCAGGGCTCTACCCAAAGCTTCCGATTTCTCCACGCGCGACGCGGTTTCGGGCTTGGCCGCGCAGGCGGCAATATCAGCACCCTTGACCCCCGCACTATCCGCCAAGCCGGTTAGTTTTTCATCCGCGTTGGCGGCAGTGATGTCAGTTTGCGCCGCATAAACACTTTGAATGAACTTCCAGAAAGCATCATTCGAACTGCGGCTGACGCAGTCGGCGTAGGCCGCAGCTTTGGCAGCCCAGTCATGCATCGGTAGCGGAAAAGCCTGGAAGACCACACGAACATTCTTGTCCTCGGCCATGACCTTGTCCAGGGCGGGCTGGGCTTCCTTGCAGTGCGGGCACTGCAGGTCGCTGAACTCCACTACGGTAACCGGTGCGTCTGCCGGACCGTGCGAAGGTCCAGTCACACCTCGTTCCAGCTCCTTTTGCGCGGCCGCAAAGGGGTGGGCGCCGAACGGGATGATATCTCCGATCAGGGCGTGCTTGCCGTCAGGAGTAATGTACAGTTTGAGTGTCTGCTGACCCTGAGCGTTGCTGAGCACCGCGTTCACTTCCGACAGTCCTTCTATTTCGGACGGTTTGATGCTCGAGATCTTCGAGGTCAACGAAGGGTCATATCCGAACCACTCGTGGAGAAAGGCGTTGACGGTTTCTTCGGAAGGAAGATTCGTACTGACCGCGGCTTTGGTCGAGGCATGAGATGCGGCTGGCTGCTGTTGCGCGCCAGCCAGCGTTAGCGGCATGAGAAGGATAAATAGATAGTTCAATCGACGATGCATGCGTTCCTTTCAGTTGACTCAAGATTAATGCTTTCTTGCGCGACGGAATGAATCTGCTCCCGTTGCAGGCAGGCTCTAAGACGAATCGCGCGTTCTGTGGGCCAAGCGCTAAACATCAGACTTGGCTGCGATTGGGAAACGGCGGCCATAACCAAAGGCCTTCTCTGAAATCTTGAGGCCCGGCGCGGCCTGCTGCCGTTTGTACTCGCTGCGTTCCACCATGCGGATGACGCGCCGAACCAGACTAACATCGAAGCCGCGTTCCGCAGCGATCTGATCCGCGGTGTGTGACTCCTCAACGTAATCCTCGAGGATCGCGTCCAGCACTTCGTAGGGAGGAAGCGTATCGCTGTCCTGTTGACCGGGCCGCAGCTCTGCCGATGGCGGCTTATCCAAGCTGGCTTGAGGAATTACTGGGCGGCGCGAATTCACATAGCGGCTGAGGCGGTAGACCATAGTCTTGGGCACGTCCGAGATCACCGCCAGCCCGCCGGCCATATCCCCATAGAGGGTGCAATAGCCCACGCCCAGTTCGCTCTTGTTGCCGGTACTGAGCACGATGGCGCCAAACTTGTTGGAAAGCGCCATGAGTAGCGTACCTCGGGCTCGTGACTGAATGTTCTCTTCGGTCTCGTCCTCTTTGCGGCCCGCGAAGACCTTGGCCAAAGTCTGCTTGTAGTTCTCGACAATATCGCCAATGCACAGTAATTCGAAACGGATGCCCAGGTTTTCGGCGAGCGACCGTGCGTCATCGACCGAGCCCGTCGATGAATATGGTCCGGGCATGCCGACCCCGATTACATTTTCAGCTCCAAGTGCGTCGGTCGCAATGGCCGCGGTGAGCGCCGAATCGATGCCCCCGCTCAGACCGACGATGACTTGGCGAAAGCCGCACTTGCGCACGTAATCCCGCGTTCCCAGCACGAGTGCAGAATATACGCTCGCCTCTTCGCCTTCGATTTGGCTGTGTACCTCACCGCTCAGCTGATCGGAGTCGAAATAGACAATGTCTTCTTCAAAGGACTTCCCTTGCGCGATCACTTCTCCCGCTGGATTCAACACCAGGCTGGAGCCATCAAAGACAAGGCTGTCATTGCCCCCGACCTGGTTCACCATCGCCACCGGCACTTTGTAGCTGCGCGCGATGGTGGCCAGCATGTCCCGACGCAATTCGCGTTTACGGAGCCAGAATGGCGACGCGGAGATGTTCAGGAGGAAGTTGCCGCCAGCGTGAACGAGTGCCTCGACCGGATCGAAAGTATAAAGACGTTTGTTCCAGAAGTGTTTATCGTTCCAGGCATCTTCGCAGATGGTCAGGGCCATTTGCTTCCCACAGAACGGAAATAGCAGTTGGCTCTTTCCCGGAGCGAAGTTCCGCATCTCATCGAAAACGTCGTAGGTGGGCAACAACATCTTGGACTGCAGGAAAGCGACCTTGCCATCTTTGAGCAGCGCAGCCGAGTTCATCACCGACTTGCCGCTCTCGGCGTGGGCCGGAGTCACGAGGCCACAAATAACCGCGATGCCTCGGGTTTCCGCCGCAATTCGCTCCACACTTTCCCGGTTGTGCTGAACAAAGGACGCGCGCTCCACCAGGTCGCGGGGCGGATAACCGCACACGGAGAGTTCCGGAAAGAGGATTAATCCTGCGCCATCGGCTTGGGCTCGATGGGAACATTCAATGATTTTCGCCGCGTTCCCAGTGAAATCCCCCACTGTGGGGTTGATCTGTCCCAGCGCAATCTTCACCCTTCCAGTGTAAAGGGAGGCGGCGTGGCAGCCAAGTCTCGACTCGTGCCGTAGAACGCGACCACAGCTATGTGGAATAGTGAGGGGCGTTGGTGGGGGTGGGATCCGAGCTTGGCGGTGGCGGCTGCAGCACCGGTGCGATGCCGCCACTCGGCGTAGGCTGCGCCGGCGGCGCCTCGCCGGGACGCCGCAGGCTGGGAGCATTCGCTGGCCTTTGCTCTGCTGCCTTGGCCACACTGGGTTGCGGTTCAAGATTGACTTCTTTTTCGGTGCGAAGACTCTTGCTGCCGTCAACTTTCATGGTTTCGACGCGAACCACATCGTCGCCCACCAGACGAACGAAATCCACGTCCTGGGGCGGCTCGCCGTAGATCCACTCTTCGTACTCGACCTCTCCGTCCTTCTCGCGAATCTTCTTGGGTGGACGGCCTTTGGCGTAAATCAACATCTCCCGGTTCATGCCGACCAGCACCTGATGGTTCTGGATGGCTTCTTTGACCTTGGGAGGGACGGTATCGAGATAAGCCTCTTCGGCGGACTTCGCATCGAAATCAAGAACCGGACGAAGCAAGTCCTTGAACTTCTCGGGAGTCAGGTCGGGAACGTAGTGGTCGAATACCAGATCCACATAGGTGCCCCGCGGATTCGCATTATCGTCGCCAGAGCCGCCAGTTGGCATTGCGCCTCCGCCTGCGCCAATTTGAATATGCTGATACCACTTCTGCTTCTTGACCGGACCGCCGTTGATCTCGAAGCGGATTCGATCCTCCTTGATCAGGACACTCGTGATCCGCGCCTCATCGCCGGGCTTCACCGCGGGCCCCCACAGCGCCATCAACTGCTGCAGTTCCTGTCCACTGGGTGAGACAACACCATCCTTCAGAGTGAGACCTCTCTTGCCCATAGGAAAGGGCGTACGAATGTACATCAGCTCATCAGTGAGGCCGTGAATCAGATCCATACGTGTTTGCTTGGAAAGATGAGGGAGCGGCGAAGCCTGGCTCTGAATGGTAGACTTCTGGTCGGAAGCACCCGCAGTTAGGCAGGTGCAAAGCAGCACGAACAGGACTAAGACATAACTTCGCTTCACAGGACACCCAAGGCACGAACAGCCTGATTATAGCGCCGTTTTGCGGGATCGGATGCAGACTTTTCGTGTCCCAAGAGTTCGCTGGTTTACGCCCGTTAGGGTTGCTCCTTTAAGGAAGCATGAGTTTTGAGCCACGGGCGAGGAGATAAAGTTTCCATCACATCCTTTGTCCTTTGTGGTTGCATTTGCACTTCATCAACCACCAAGGACACAAAGGAAGAAGGTCACGGAAACGGCACGAGTGGGCATCCGGCGACTTAATCAGAGGAAACCTCAAGCCTCTACGGACAGCCGCACACCGTCCCTTGCCACCTGTAGCGGCAGAACATGCCCGCCGTTGTCCCCTATCGCAGTTGCGACGCGGCTGGCGGCACCTTTTTCTACTAGAAAAATAGCGCAGCCTCCGCCGCCCGCGCCACAAGCCTTGGCGGCTTTGCCTCCGTGCTTGGCAGCCACCGCAACCAATTTGTCAATCAAGGGCGTGGTGATGCCGGGCGCATTGCTGCGGCGCAGCTTCCATTCTTCGCGCAGAAGCCGGGCTACGTCCTCCCATTCACCGCGAGCCAGGGCGTGGTGCATGGCGCGGGCGATCTCGGAAATGCGTTCGAAGTTGCGGAATACGTGCCGATCTCCGTTGATATGCGCTTTAAACACTTCCCAATTGTTAATCCCTGACTGCCGGGGCGCTCCTGTGTAGGCAAGCACGAAACGGGACTCGATCTCTTCCGGCATCACTGGAACAGCTTCACGGTGAATGCCATCGGCATCAAGATGTATTGCACTAACTCCGCCGTAGAGCGCCGGGTAGTAGTCTTGGCACCCCGTGGGAACCGCGATGATTTGGGCCTCGACGTTCTGCGCGATTACCCGCATTTGTTCAAGGGTTAGATTGCGCTCGGTGAAACGCGCCAGTGCCGAGGTCGCCGCAATCATTAGCGCGGAAGATCCAGAGATGCCCGCGCCGGCCGGAGACTCGGAATCGGTTTCGATCAACAATCCTTCGCGAGGAGCGAAGAACTGCAGCAGGCGCGCGGCCAGGGGGAGGCGAAAGCGGCGCGCCGCGCGCAAAGCATCGAAGCTGGGGAAGAACTCTTCTTTCCTGGTGTCGAGCGAGCGCACATGAATGCGCTTTCCTTTAAGCGGCGTGATCCGGCAGGTGGTCTGGATGTTGAGGGCAAAATTCAGGGTCAGCGCGCCGGGGTGAAACAGGTAGAGCGGCCACAGGTCGAGGGTGCCCCCGGCCAAGTCGGCGCGGCAGGGTGCTTGGGCCACAATGGTTCGGCTGTTGCTAACATCGGGCGGTTTTTGCATGCAGTGTTTGTACCACGACTGATTGCGGCTGTCGCGAGGGCGTCTTTGCGGCTGGAGGCCGGGCATCCTCGCCCGGCCCGGACGGGCGAGACGCGTCCTCCATCGTTCTGGCAGCTAAAGGTCCTTTGCTGCCGCCAGAACTTCTGGTATCACGCTGTCAACATCTGCTTCCGTGGTGCGGTGATTGACAATGCATGCCCGCAGACAAAACTTGCCCCGCAAGGTTGCGTTGGACAGATACACGCGGCCTCGCTGGACGACGCGCTTCAGGATGGCAGCGTTATGCCGATTGAGTTCGTGCTCCGACGAGGATTTGCTCCCGATGTGGCGAAAGCAAACCGCGCTGAGCTCGACGGGCGCCAGCAGTTCCAGGTCAGGCTGCAGGGCGATAGCGGCGGCCAGGCGCTGCGCCAGGTCCAAGTCCTTTTTGATCGCGGCGCGGAATGCTTGCAAGCCGTGGTAGCGGAGCGAGAGCCAAAGTCTCAGGGCGCGAAAGCGGCGCGAGAGCTCAACAGATTCCTCAAAGAAGGCGAACCCCTCGACAGGATCGTCGGTCAACGTCTTGGCGTAGTCCCCCGTGTATGCAAACGCCGCCTGCGCGGCGTTTGCATCGCGGTATAGCAGGCAGCCGCAGTCCAGAGGCTGATAAAGCCATTTATGCGGATCAAGGGACAGCGAATCGGCGAGTTCCATGCCCGTGAATTTGACGGGCGCAGCAATCGCAGCCAGAGCACCATAGGCACCGTCGATATGCATCCAGAGGCAGTGACGGCGGGCGATCGCCGCAATTTCCGGCAGCGGATCAATGGCGCCGGTGTTGACTGTGCCGGCTGACGCGACAACTGCCATAGGTATCTTTCCTTCCGCTTTGTCGCGTTGGATGGCCTGCTCCAGTACCGCTGGGACCAAGCGGAAATTGTTGTCCGTTGCAATGAGCCGCAGGTTTTTCCTGCCGATTCCCAACAGCGCAATGCTCTTCGAGATCGACATATGGACTTCTGCCGAGGCATAGACAACGCCCTGCGGCACGCCGCGCACGCCAGCTTCGTTCGCAGGCATCCAGGCTTCGCGCGCCATCGCCAGCGCCATCAGGTTGGCTGAAGAACCGCCGCCGGTGAGGCTGCCGCGAAATCCCGTGCAGCCGATTACCTGAGCGAGCCAGCTGACCACGGTACGCTCTAACGTCACAGCGGCGGGACCCGAACGCCACGCCGTCACATTCTGATTCAGGACGCTCGCCAACAAGTCCGCAACCGCGCCCACGGGTTCGCCTGACCCCTGCACGTATCCAAAGAAACGGCCGTTCTGCGCGCGAGAATGCTCGATCACATCCTGCAGCCCGGCCAGCGCCTCTGCGCCCACACCCTTCTCGCTAAAAGGAGTCCGGAACAGGTGTTCTGTCTCCTCTCCGGTCGTCGATGGAGATACGGGGCGCGAGTCGAGTTCGTGAAGGTAGTCGGCGGCGAGCTGCGTGACCTTGTCCGCCAATCGGCGAAACTCATCCGGCGAAATCTCCAGGGATTTCATGATCAAGGATTGTATTGCAAAGCGGTGTAGGCGCGGGCGTCATCGCCCGTGCGTGGTGCACGAGAATCTATTTCCAGCAAGGGTGGCTAGTACAAAGTCGTCGACCTTCGCTCGACCGGACAGCCGGGGGCGGCTGTCCCCACGGGTTCGTGGGTTAAGAGATATTCAGGGCGCGCTTGATTGTCCCGCGTTCTTTCTGAATCTTTTCCTGCAGCAGAGTGATGGCATAGATCAACTGTTCCGGCCGCGGCGGGCAGCCGGGAACGTACACATCGACGGGAATGACCTGGTTCACACTCTGCACCAGAGCATAATTGTTGAACACTCCACCCGAGGTCGCGCAGGCTCCCATCGAGATCACCCACTTGGGTTCGGGCATCTGCTCCCAGAGCTGGCGGATGACTGGAGCCATTTTGTTGGAGACACGTCCGGCAATGATGATGAGGTCAGATTGCCGCGGAGACGGACGAAACACTTCAGCGCCGAAGCGAGCAATGTCGAAGCGCGAGGCGCCCATCGACATCATCTCAATCGCGCAGCACGCCAAGCCGAAGGTCATGGGCCAAATGGAGTTCTTGCGCATCCAGTTAACAGCGTTGTCCATGGTCGTGAGCACGACGCCTTCGGGGGTGGGGTTGCCGTACGTAAGATCCTTGACGACACGCTTCCCATTCTCAATCGTGACGTAGGGGCCGAAGTTGAGATCGTTGGACATACTAAGAACTATTTAACCACAAAGGACGCGAAGGTACACAAAGGATCCCGGGTGCGAACGTTGGATCGCAACGTTTTTTTCTTTCCTTTGTGTACCTTCGTGTCCTCTGTGGTTTAACGCCTTACGGGCTCAGCACGATTTTGCCGAACATCTGACTTTTCTCCATATGCTCGTGGGCCGCGCGGCTATCTTGCAACACAAAGGTGCGATCAACGATGGGCGTAAGCCGTCCTGCGAATATGTGGGCGAGTACTTCATACAACTCACCCATCGTTCCCATGTACGAACCGAGCAATGTAAGCTGGCGCGAATAGACGAAGCGCAGGTCAAATGCCGCATTGGGGCCGGTGGTCGCGCCGCAGGTGACAATCGTGCCTCCTGGCTTGAGCGATTTCATGCTTTCATCCCAGGTAGCAGCGCCGACGTGCTCGACCACGATGTCCACGCCTTCTTTGCCGGTGATCTTCCGCACTTCCTGCGAGATTTTCTGCTGGTAATGATTGATGCCGTAATCCGCACCCAGCGCCCGCGCCTTTTCCAGCTTCTTTTCGTCTCCGGCGGTGGTAATCACGCGAGCATGAAACAGCTTGGCAATCTGAATGGCGGCGATGCCGACGCCGGAACCGGCACCGAGCACCAGCACGGTCTGACCGAGACGAATGTCCGCGCGGCCGACGAGCATGTGCCAGGCAGTCAGGAATACAAGAGGAACGCTGGCGGCCTGGTTGAAATCCAGGCTATCCGGGATCGGAATCACATTCACCGGCGGGACGGCGATCAATTCGCAGTTACCGCCGTCGACTCCGTTGCCGAGCACAGTGAACTCACGGCACTGATTCTGAAGTCCGGCGACGCACTTTGCACAGCGATTACAGAAATGCATGGGCGCCAAAAGCACGCGCTGTCCCGGTTTGAAGCCGGTGACATATTCCCCGACTTCAACGATCTCCCCCGCGATGTCGCTGCCCAAAATGTGCGGCAGGTTTACGCCGGGCAGTCCCCTGCGCACCCAGATATCGAGATGGTTCATGGCGCAAGCTTTGACCCGAATCAAAACCTGGTCCTTGCGGGGCTTTGGGTCGGGGACGTCCTCGTAGCGAAGGACCTCCGGACCCCCGAATTCGTGTATGCGAACGGCTTTCATGAAACGGTCTCCTAAGGAAGTTAGAAAACTATCACAAACTTGTGATCCGATTCCCGTTTTGGGCAGGGCCCGGCCCGAGTGCTGCCGCCATTGACTTGTGCCAGTTGCGCACGAATAATCAACCTTGGATGGACATCTACGAGGAGATCGTTAAACTCAGGCAGGAAGGCCGTCGAGGCGCGGTAGCCACCATCGTCAACGTGCGCGGCTCTATCCCTTCATTCGAGACGGCGAAGATGCTGGTGCGGGACGACGGCTCTATCGCCGGCACGATTGGCGGTGGCTGTGTCGAGGCCGAAGTCTGGCAGGCGGCTCGCGAAGTTATGGAGAGCGAGAAGCCTCGCAGTCTGACCTTCAACCTCAATCAGGATCCCAAATACGATACCGGCCTGGTCTGCGGCGGGACGCTCGACATTTTCATAGAGCCGGTATTACCTCCAGCATTACTTTATATTTTCGGTGCAGGCCACGTGTCAGTAAATCTTTATAAAGTTGCAAGAGGTGCCGGATTTAATGTCACCGTAATCGACGACCGGGAATCCTATGCCAGCCGGGAACGCTTCCCTGATGCCAAGGAAGTAATAGCCGGAGACTTCGAGCAGGCCATGGCCCGGATCGAGCCGAATGAGTCGTCGTATATCGTGATTGTCACTCGGGGGCACCGCGACGATATGCGGGTGCTGCGTTGGGCGGTACAGACGCGGGCGTCCTATATTGGGATGATCGGTTCCAAACGCAAAACGATTACCATATTCCGCGAACTCACGAAAGAAGGCGTTCCACCACACCTGTTCGACCGCGTTCACGCACCCGTCGGTTTGGACATCGGAGCAATCACCCCGGAAGAGATCGCAGTAGCCATCACGGCCGAACTGATTGCCGTCCGCCGCCACGCCGAGCGGGCGTTGCCACACATGAGCTGGTTTAAGGGCCGCAAGAGCGAGTTGGACACGGACGATGCCAAGACGGAGGCTCGAGAAGAAAACGAAAGTCATCCCTGATTCCAATTTCCGCTAAGGTTCGGACGCTTTCAATCGGCAATCGGAAATTGACAATCGAGAACCCTGTCTTTCTGCTATCTTCGCCTCATGCCTCGCGCGTCTGGCCTCTACGCCGTGATCCTTGCTGCTGGTGAATCCACGCGCATGGGGACGGACAAAGCACTACTGCCTTGGCCGCCGGCTGTGCCCGGTTCTCCGCCTAGCGGCCAGACTTTTCTTTCCGCCGCCATCCAGGCGCTCTATCCTTTTAGCGAGATGGTAATTGTGGTGGTGGGCAAGAACGAGGACAATCTGGCTCCGGTGGCATACGCCAACGGCGCGTCTCTGGTGACGAACCCCGAGCCCGATCGAGGCCAGTTCAGTTCCCTTCAGATCGGCTTGCAGCAGGTGCTAAGTCAGGGCCGCGACGCCGCCATGGTCACCCTCGTAGATCGGCCGCCGGCAAGTGCAGCGACTTTGAAGACGCTCAGTTCAGCGTTCACCGAGGCTCCAAACGACGTATGGGCGGTCGTTCCTGACTACAACGGAAAACACGGACACCCTTTTTTGGTGGCAAGAGAGATGATCGAAGCCTTTCTGAAAGCTCCTCCAAGCGCAACCGCCCGGGATATCGAACACCAGAATCTGCAGCACGTCGCATATGTTGTCGTGGATGATCCGCTGGTCACGTTGAATGTCGACACGCCCCAAGAATATGCGGCATTATCTTAGTAGCCTCGCCAGAATAAGAAATTCAATTTCACAGGGCATGCTCGTTAGACAAGCATTTCGCTAAACATGGATTCGTTAAAGATGGACAAGACACGTGTGACTCCAACTACGGCGCTCAAATCGGCTGATTTTCTCGAGTCAGTTCTGCGCCTTCAACCGCAGCTCGCCGTCTTTGATTGCGATGGCACCCTGTGGGCAGGCGATGCCGGAGAGCGCTTTTTCGACTGGGAGATCAAGCGGGGCCTGCTTTCTGATGAAGTCGCGAACTGGGCGCGTACGCGCTATGACGAGTACAAAGCTGGCAAAGTCAGCGAAGAGCAGATGTGCGGCGAAATGGTGACCATCCACCGCGGGCTCGCTGAGTCCGATGTGCTACAGGCCGCAACACAATTCTTTGACGAGAACTTCGCGAGCCAGATCTTTCCCGAGCTGCGAGAACTGGTTCGTCGGTTGCAGCGCTCCGGTTGCGATGTCTGGGCCGTGTCGTCCACCAACGAGTGGGTGATTCGAGGGGCGATGAAGCACTTTGGGATCGATGATAAGAAGATTCTGGCTACCGCGGTGAAGATTGTAAACGGACGGATCACCGACCAGCTGATTCGAGTGCCGTCCGGCGAAGGCAAGCCGCGGGCGATACAGGATGTTATCGGCAAGAATCCAGACGCGGCGTTCGGTAACTCCCGCTGGGATGCCGCCATGCTTGCGATCGCCCGGCATGGGTTCGCGGTGAATCCGAATCCCGATCTGGAGCAGAGGGCGCGCGAAAGCGGATGGACCATTTATTGGCCGGTTTTGGAAAACCAAGATAACCACAAAGGACACTAAGGAACACAAAGGAATTCAACATCCGTGGTCATCCGCAAAATCTGTGGCTAGATTTTGAGCTGCCTCAACGCTGCGGTGAGTGCATCCATCGCGAGGTAGCTCGCGTGGGCGGACGCTTCGGGGAGACCGCCGACGGCCTGCACCAGTTCTTCCCGACGCAATCGGCGGGCTGCTTCCACGGTTTTACCCTTCACCAGTTCCGTGAGTGCCGAACCGCAAGCCATAGCTGGAACGCATCCTTTGGCAAGAAAGCCCATTTCCACGATATGACCCTTAGCAACCTTCATGCTCAATTTCAAAATGTCCCCGCAAGCTGGATTTTCGACTTGCACGGTGGCGTCAGAATTCGGAACTTCGCCCGGGTTGCGCGGATGCTCGAAGTAATCGAGAAGCTGAGCAGAATACATCGAGAGAATTGTAACGTGTACGGTGGAACGTCGCTTGCGAAGTCCGCGTTCCCAAAATCACCATTCCGAGCTCTTGCTAAGATTGGTTCATCGTGTCTTTCGACCATAGCCCGCAAAGGATCGTTTCATTGCAGCCGAGCGCAACGGTAATCCTCGCGGCTATCGGCAAGCTGGATCGCATCGTAGCATGCACGAAATACTGCGCCGATGTTTGCCCGGAGATCAATAACCGGGGCACGACCATCGTCGCCGACTCCTGGACCGCGAGCACCGACCAGATCGTTGCTGCCGGGCCAGACTTGGTTATCGCGGCGGTCCCTTATCAGGAGAAGGCAGTAACGGAAATCCTGAAGTCCGGTTCGCGCTTTCTTGGTTTGGCACCGAAGACGCTCGCCGACATCTACACCGACATTGCCGCGATCGCCGGAATCATGGGTGCGCTCGGGCTGGGGGAGCAAGTGATTCAGGAAATGCAGCAAGAGATCGAGGACATCCGCCGGCAAACGAATGGGGCGTGGCGTCCCCGCGTCTTCTGTGAGGAATGGGGCAAGCCCTTGATCGCCTCGCAGCCGTGGGTAGCGGAATTGGTCACGGCAGCGGGTGGGCATTTCGTAGGCACCCCAGGGAAACAAACCTCCGCCGAAGCTGTTCTGTTGGAGAATCCTGATGTCGTGGTCGCCGCGTGGTGCGGCGCCGGCGACCGGGTTCCCCTGGAAAAAATCGTTCACGATCGTGGCTGGAAACAGATGCAAGCCGCGAAAGAGAACCGCGTTTACTGCATTCGAGACGAATTTCTGAACACACCGGCGCCTACGCTTGTTCGCGGTCTGCGGGCGTTAGCTGCGGCCATTCATCCCGAAGGTTTTCCACAACCTTCCGGTCTAAGATGCATTAGCAAGATATCCTCTCCAGGAAATTGATATCCGAGTGAACACTTTAGGTCGCCCCCTCGAAAGCGCCTCTGCGGTCAGAACGTTGGCCCGCCCATGAAGAGGGTGGTCGCAGCGTTGATCTTCAAGGACGGAAAGATCTTGGTGTGCCAGCGCACCCGACATCAGACCATGCCGCTGAAATGGGAATTTCCCGGCGGCAAGATTGAAGAAGGCGAACAACCGCGAGATGCGCTGCGGCGCGAGTTGGAAGAAGAACTCGGAATCGAGGCAAAGATTGGCGAAGAGGTGTCACGCCTCGTCCACGAGTATCCTGGCGGAGGCTCAGTCGAGTTGCGCTTCTTCGTAGTGCACGAATATCGGGGAGAAATTGAGAACAAAATCTTTCGTGACGTGCGATGGGCCCGTCGGGCGGAATTGCCATCGTTCGATTTCCTCGAAGCCGACCTCCCAATAGTGCGGAACCTAGCTGATGACAAGATTGTCTAGTGAAGGTCTTTTTCTAATCATCCCATTATCATTGTCATTCCTCGCAAAGCGAGGAATCTGCTTTTGCCGTGCCCGCGAAAACCGAGATTACTCGCGTCGCGGAAAGACATCAAATCTGGGAGGGTTGGGAGGCGTTCACTGCGAGGCAGTATCCCTGCGCTTAAGCGTCGGGTGATCATCGCCGTCAGCGCTACTGCCGGTGTCAGTAGTGGTCGTTGAGGTGGCGCGCCGCAAAGTGGGACCACCGTCATGACCGTTGTCGATCTTGTGCCGGTTCTCGAGTTGCGCGAGCCTCGTCTTCACATCCTGAAACTCGGAAGTATCCAACTTGTACATCGGCTCTGGGGGCAGCAGCGTGTTGATCTCCTGCTGGGTTTTCGCAATGCGGTCCGGGGTCTGGGGATGAGTTTCGAAGGTCTTCGCAAGGGTCCCTGGTTTGTGTTTCTCCATGGCCTTGATCTTTTCGAAAAATGACGTCAGCGCCTGCGGGTCGTAACCCGCCCGGTACAGGTACTCAACACCGAGGAAGTCCGCCTCCGACTCGAAGCTGCGCGCGAATTTCAGAAAGCCCATGGGGATCGCCATGCTAGCCAGGCTCTGGGCGGCATAGCCGATTCCACCGCCGACAAAGATCAGCGGGATCGAAGCCAGTTGCATCAGTTGCCCTCGTGTGTTTTCGCGAGCCAGGTGACAGGCTGCTACGTGTGCGATTTCGTGAGCCATCACGCCCGCTAATTCAGCCTCGTTGTCAGCCGCCAGGATCAGCCCGGAATCCACATAGAAAAAACCTCCGGGTAATGCAAAAGCGTTGATGTCGTCGGTGTCTACAACCTTGATCGTGAAAGGTACCTGGGCATCGGAATTTCTCACCAGGTTTTGCCCGATGCGGTTGATGTACTCCGTTATCTCGGGATCAGTTACCAGCTTGGTAGTCGACTCTACTTGTTGGGCATATCCGCGGCCCATTTCGATCTGCTTTTCCAGGCTATACCAGTTGCCCAGACCGCGATCGCAGCCCACCTTGCGGTTGCCGATCGCATCAATGTCGCGAAGGCTTCCATCGTGATAGGCCTTAGCCGCTTTGGGAACAGGTTCGGTAGTTGGCGTAACGGCAGTTGGGGCAGGTGGAGCTGGGCTGGGCGTGGTTGGTGCATCCGTCACGCTAGCCGTAGTTGCGGTATCCGCAGGCGACGATGCGCTAGAGTCCGGAGAAGATCGGTCCTGCGCGACCGCCAAAGCCCCCAGCAGAAGCAGGAAGCCCACGGTAATCGGGACGACTGGACGACACATGACCCTGCCACCAGACTGGATTCTTACATACTTAAAGGCAGAAAAGTAGCCCAAAAATTACCAGTCCTGCAGGCTTGTTGGTCTCTCGCGCCCACTGGTGTCGCCCCCAGACCTCACTGCCCATATCTCAGCGTCCAGAACCAGGCAATGCTAAGTCCGGTCATGATTATGGTCGTCGCCCACGCAGTCCAGTTGTAGATGCGTGAGTTCACGTACTCGCCCATCAACTCTTTCTTGTTGACTAGCAGCAGCATGAAAATGAGCACCGGTGGCACAGCTACACCGTTGACCACCTGGGAAAGAATTGAAATCTTCACCAACGGCAGGTTAGGGAACAGGATTACGCCCGCGCCAGCCACGATGAGGATGGTGTAAAGCCAGTAGAACACCGGCGCCTCGGAGAACTTCTTCCCTACTCCGGATTCGAATCCCAAGCCCTCACAAACTGTATAAGCAGTTGAAAGCGGCAGGATCGAGGCCGCGAACAGCGAGGCATTAAACAAACCCATGGCGAAAAGAATATAGGCATAGTCTCCGGCCAGCGGGCGCAGGGCTTGGGCGGCGTCCTTGGCGTCGGAAATATTGTGATAGCCGTGCGCGTATAGAGTCGCCGCGCACGCCACAATGATGAACCACGCCACCACGTCGGTAAAGATACAGCCAGCGACAACGTCGATCTGCGAGGCTTTGTATTGCCGCTTGGTTACACCTTTCTCGACGATCGAGGACTGTAAGTAGAACTGCATCCATGGAGCAATCGTGGTCCCCACTACACCAATCGTCATGAACAGATACCCCGGCAGCATGAATGCGGCTTTCGGCGGAGGTTTCACGGTGGCTACCAAAGCATCGATCCACGCCGGCTTGGCGAAAAACCCCGCAAAGATGTAGGTAACGTAAAAGAAGGAGGCGACCAGAAAAACCTTTTCCACGCTCTTGTACTGACCCTTGACCACGATGAGCCAGACCACTACCGCACTGACAGGAACAGTAATGTATTTAGACAGACCGAAGAGTTCGAGGCTACCCGCGATTCCGGCAAACTCCCCGACCACATTGCCGAAGTTGATGATCAGGATTCCGATCATCATTAAGAAAGTAATGCGAAAGCCGAACTCCTCCCGAATCAGGTCGCTAAGGCCCTTGCCGGTAACTGCGCCCATGCGCGCCGAGATTTCCTGAACCACGATGAGGGCCAGCGTAATCGGGATTAACGTCCATAGCAGCAGATGTCCGAACTGCGCTCCGGCAGCCGAGTAGGTGTAGATGCCGTTGGCATCGTTGTCGACGTTCGCGGTGATAAAACCCGGACCGACTACGGCGAAAAACAGCGCGATCTGGGTTTTCCAGCGTTTCAGAAATCTCATGAGCGCAATACGCCAACATAGAAACAGACGATGGTGAAACGATCAAACAGAATAAATGGGGACGGGAGATCTTAACAGATGAAAAAGCGTGAACTCTGTCACATAACGAAGCGCACGAGAAGTCCCGCCAGTGATCTCATTCGCCGTTGCGGACGCAACTGGCGGTTGTGCCGGAAGGAGATGCCACGGGTTATCTCGTCAGGCTATCTGCTCCAAGACGTGCCATTGTTCCAATAGATGGTGTTGCCGTCTGCGCTGATCGTTCCAGCGATCTGCGTACCGGACCAGGTTGTAGTCAGATAGTGAGGCCCGTCAACCGAGCCAGTAGCTGTCTGACCATTTTCATTGCGCAGACGAATGTTCTTTTTATTCTGGCGGATCGAGCAGGCGAGCGAGCGATTTCCATCGCGATACCAGGTTCCGTCCAGATTGGGCAGGCGATGGCCACCACCGCCACCTTGGCACCTCGTCCAGTATGTACCGTTCGTCCAGTTGATCCGGCTGCCATCAGGGCTCAATGTTCCCTGCACGAAATTCCACTGGTCCGCGGTCACCGTGTTCTGCCCCATCCTCCCAAAAGTACCCGTGGAGGAGTTTCCATTCTCGTTCGTCAAAGTCAGGAACGGCCCGTTGACGCTGATTGAGCAACGTTTACTGCGGTCGCCCTGAGCACACCAAGCGCCCTGAAACCCGGCAGAATTCCACGGACTCTGCTGCGGATTCTGTGGCGGAGGGGTAGCGAGCGCGAATCTCGTTTCCCATTCGAGGCTCACCGCAAGTGAAGCTATCGCGAGGGCTGCGAGCGCTGCGATTCTTGCGTTTCTGGATGTCATAGGCCACCCCTTTCCAGGCGCCTGTGCGTTGGCACGATGCGTAAGAAACTCCGGTTTAGCTTTCGTCGGATGAAACCTTTTTCCTGCGGAAGCATAGCAGACAAGGATGAGCGAAGGGGAGAGTGAGGGGTGGCAGGCTGGGATTGACATCTTGCGTTGCTTTCCTTTGGGTCGTAATATGACGCCGTCTCAGTTGGGGAGCTTCTTTGCTTGATCGTCGACATTTCCTCAGTGCTACTTCGGGGCTTGCTGCCGCTATCGCTCTGCCCAGTCGTCTGCTCGCGCAGCTCCAAAACGCGCCTTCGACGCTTCCCGATTCCACGCTTTTTAATAATGATCCGGATGCCTATTGGACCGAGCTTCGCAAGCAGTTTCTGATTCCGCGCGACGAGATCTATTTGAACAACGGCACCGTGGGGTCGAGCCCCGCGCCCGTACTGCGCGCCATTTTCGACGGGTATACCCAAACCGAAAGGATGGACCAGCAGGATCCCGAAGATTACCCCATTTGGGGATATGCCGCGTGGAATCAGTTTCGTGATCCCCTGGCCGAGTTCGTCGGCTGCAAGCGCGACGAGCTTGCCCTGCTGCGCAATGCCACCGAAGCCAACAGCTATATCGCCAACGGAATCGATATGAGGCCAGGAGACGAAGTGCTGATGACCGACCAGGAGCATCCTGGCGGCGAACAGCCCTGGCAATTGAAAGCGAAGCGGTATGGGATCGTGGTTAAGAAAGTGACTCTGTCCAAGCCCGTCAAACAGTCGAGCGAGGTTTTGAATCTGTTCAACGATGCCATCACGGAGCGCACGCGCGTCATCTTTTTCAGCCATATCACTACGGCGACGGGCGTTGTTCTTCCTGCGAAGGAACTCTGCGCCCTGGCCCGCTCAAAGAATGTCTTGTCGGCGGTGGACGGCGCGCACCTGACCGGAATGATGCGTCTTAACCTGCAAGAGCTGGGCTGCGATATGTATTCCTCCAGCCCTCATAAGTGGCTGCAGGCGCCGAAAGGATCAGGCTTCCTGTACGTGCGCGACGAAGTCATCGACCGGATGTGGAACACCATTGCCACTGAAGGCTGGGATGAACCCAATCTGCGAGCCGAGCGATTCCAGCGCATCGGTTCGTCAAACGTCCCTGCGCTGTGGGGGTTGGTGGCGGCAATTAACCTCGCGAATCAAATCGGCATGGACCGGATCGAGCGCCGTCATCGCGAGCTCTGCGACTACATTCTCGCCCAGATGATCAAACGCGGGGCTGAGTCGTGGACTTCTCCTGACCCGGCTTTGCGCTGTGCAATTGCAACCGTAAACGTTCCTCCGCTTAAGCGCATGGATATGGAAGACTGGATGTGGAAGACGCACAAGATCCGCATCCGTGGCGGCGAGCCATCCAAGCTGCGGTTGTCCACGCCTTACTACCTACAGAAAAAAGATATAGACCGATTTCTGGAAAAGTTCGATCAGTACAAGCAGGAGAAGAGTGTGGCGTAAGGCTGGTTCACAAACGATACAGCATTCTTAGAAGTTTCTGTTTTCCTTTGTGGACCTTCGTGTCCCTTGTGGTTAATGATTTTCCGGCCAGCGAATCAATCGTAATATTCCAGCCCTAAATGCGTGATCAACTCCTCGCCGCGCAGATGCCGCAGCGTATTCTTTAACTTCATCAGCTGGATGAACAAATCATGTTCAGGATAGAGTCCCGGCGCAGTCATAGGAGACTTAAAGTAAAAACTCAGCCATTCCTGAATCCCAAGTCCGCGAAGCTCGGCGCTGCGCTGCGCCAAGTCCATAAACAAAACCAGATCAAGCACAATAGGCGCGGCCAAAATGGAATCCCGGCAAAGAAAATCCACCTTAATCTGCATCGGGTAACCAAGCCACCCAAAGATATCGATGTTGTCCCAGCCTTCTTTGTTGTCGCCTCTTGGCGGGTAATAGTTAATCCGGACCTTGTGGGTGAAATTGCCGTAGAGCTCGGGGTAGAGTTCGGGTTGCAGGATGTGCTCGAGAACCGACAGTTTGGATTCTTCCTTGGTTTTGAAGGACCCTGGATCTTCGAGCACTTCTCCGTCGCGGTTTCCCAGAATGTTGGTGGAGAACCACCCGTTTAGCCCGATCATGCGGGCCTTGAAACCCGGGGCTAGAATCGTTTTGATCAGGGTTTGTCCGGTCTTGAAGTCTTTGCCGCAGATCGGGGCTTCGTTTTTTCGCGACAACTCGTGCATGACGGGGATGTCTACGGTCAGATTGGGGGCTCCGTTGGCAAAGGGCACGCGCTCCATCAGCGAGGCGTAGGCGTATATCATTGACGGTGCGATGTTCTCATCATTCTGGGTCAGGGCTTTCTCAAACGCTTTCAGCGATTGATGAGCGGCGGTCGGCTCGATATAGCTTTCCGTGGAACCGCACCAGATCGTTATCAGCCGCGTCGCTCCAGAAGTCTTCTTGAAGTCGCGAATATCGGCTCGCACCTGTTCCGCCAGATCCATTTTGTTCTTGCCCTTCTTCACGTTGGGGCCATCGATTTTCTTGACGTAGTTGTGATCGAAAACGGCTTTGCGGGGCTTGATGGAGCTCATGAAGGGTTTGACCTGGTCGAGCAAGTCGCGATCGAGAACGCCTGCCTTCCTGGCTGCCGTATACATGTCGTCTTCAAAAATATCCCAGCCGGTAAAGACCAGATCGTCGAGCGCGGCCAAGGGCACGAACTCCTTGATCTTGGGTGAGCGGGCATCGGTGCGCTTGCCCAGCCGAATCGTAGCCATCTGGGTGACCGAACCGATGGGCTTGGCGATTCCCTTGCGTACGGCTTCGACGCCCGCCACGAAAGTAGTCGCGACCGCGCCCATGCCGGGGATCATTACCCCGAGCTTGCCTTTGGGAGATTGAATCTCACTGCCGTTGGGTTTTTTGCTTTCAGTTCTTGCGGACTTCTGCCGAATCGCCATCTTTTGAAGGCTTCCTTATGAGAGCTCTTGCTAGCGAGAGCCAGGGATGTAAGGCAAACAGGTATGTTCTCGTACTGGGAGGGGATTTGCAACCGAGTGCGGTCGAACGTGGAGAGTGACCGTTCAACGGCGGAATCCTCGCATCCGATGGGGCGGATTTGCTCTGGACGGTGCCGAGCTTTGCTCTCTGGAGACCCGTCCTCCATCGGTCTTGAGTTCGATTTACTTTCCTTCCAAATCCACAGTCTTCACGGGGAGATCCCAGTGGGCGTCGAGGATTTCGAATCGGCGTTGCTCTTCGCGGTCATATGTTTCCTTGTCGGGAAATAATTGCTTCTTGAGCGCATCCTCGTCGAACGGTTCGTTGGCAACCGTGGCATTCTTGAAAACGATGGTCACGCGATAATCCCAGCGGCCATCTTCCGTTGTGTGATAACGGGGTTGGTCCATCCAGACCTTGAGCATGCGTCCCATCTCTGTTTCCTTCTTCAACAGCGGGTAGTGATTCTTCTTGAACAAACGCAGAAACTCGTCGGCGTGCCCCCATTTTGCCTTGTAGTAGTACTCGACTACGAAGGGCTGGCCGGGCGCGGTTTGGCAAAAGCCGAAGCTTGCGCTCAGGATCAACGCGCTCAGCGCGGCGATTACGGGCTTCATGGTTAGTCTCCTTTGTACCGAGGACATAGGACATTCGCAAGCGAGACGCCCGCGGAACGGCCCGTCGGGGGCGCCAGTGCTGCAAAGCTTACTCTGTAGCGCTGAGTCGGTTCTGCCAGTGCGACCACGCAAACCAGATTATTCCCGCCGCCAGTGCGATGCCAATGACCGCATCGAACTGGTGAAAATATTTGCCCAGCTCACGCCAGTTTTCGCCGAGTTTCATGCCCAGCCAAGCCAGTGCAAAGCACCAGGGCCAGGAGCCGAGAAAAGTGTAGAGATGAAAGCGTCCACGGGGCATGCGGGCAACTCCGGCGGGCAGCGCAATGAAGGTGCGGACCACCGGAAGCAGTCTTGCGATGAAGACCGCAAGGTATCCCCAGCGGGCGAAAAAGCGATCAGCCCATTCCAGTTCCCGGCGGCCCATCAAGATCCAGCGGCCGTATTTTTCGACCAGCGGGCGTCCGCCGTAGGATCCGATCTCGTACGCGATCAGCGATCCCAGGTTGCATCCGATGGCTCCGGCTGTGGCTACCCAGAACAAGTTCATAGTGCCTTCGAACACCAGGTAGCCAGCGAAGGGCATGATCAGCTCGGATGGTAACGGGATGCAAGCGGATTCGATCGCCATCAGGATGGTGAGGCCTCCGTAGCTGGTCGCCGCGATTACCGATTTGATGAAGAGAAACAGAACTGCGAGGATTCTTTCAGTCATGGGAGAGATAGTAGTTCAAAGCCAAGTCGTCGGACGGGCGAGTCGCCCGTCCGCACACGCGGTTAGAATGAGCCTTCCTGCGTAAAGGTGAATCCAGGCAGAGATGCGCCCTGTGTGCCTTTGGCCACTTTCACCCGCACCGTGGGCGCGTCTGGGGCGGTAACCTCGGCCGGACGCAGCACGGCGTACTGGGAGAAAACCTCGCTGTAAACCTTGGTGACGAGGTAGTCCTGTCCCGTCGTCATCCTTGCGCCAGACTTGCCCGAGTTGGATGGACTTCACTGCCACGGGAGCTTCTTGGAACTTTGCTAGATCACTTCCAGACTACCTAGGGCGTCGGTCCTCGTCAATTGGACAGCTGGGGTCCCGCCAATTACGAAAGGGCCGGATCGGTTCTCTGGAAATAGTTTGCGGGACTCTCGTGGATTTGCTTCTGCTAAGATTCAGAATCGATTTCACACACCGAAGGACGGCTCATGGCACGCGGCATAGTTCCTCGCCAACCAGCAAAGACAGGGCGTCACGAAGGAGCGCGGCCCGCGCGCTCATCCAAGCAAATGGGGAGGCTACGCCCGGACCCTTCGGGTCAAAAACCCGTACCCACGCGGGTCCAAACGATCCATCAAGTCAATCGCAGCAGGCAAGCGCTACAATCCGCTAGCGCCCGAGCGTGTTGCTGAAATCCTGAAGCGGCTCGATCAGCTTTATCCTGATGTGACCTGCGCGCTTACTCACAAGAGCGCGTGGGAGTTGGTGGTGGCAACGATCCTGTCCGCGCAGTCGACTGACGTCAATGTCAACCGCGTGACGCCGGAATTGTTTCGTAAATACCCGACGGTCGCGGACTTTGCTGCGCTTACGCCGGAACAGCTCGAGCCTGACGTCCGTTCGACGGGGTTCTTTCGCAACAAATCGAAGTCGGTCGTGGGCGCCGCGAAGAAAATCGTCAGCGAGTTCGGAGGTCGGGTTCCCGACGATATGGACAGGCTTCTTACCTTGCCGGGAGTGGCACGCAAGACCGCCAATGTCGTGCTCGGCACATGGTTTCGCAAAGCGGAGGGTGTCGTCGTGGACACGCACGTTACCCGCATCGCGCGACGGCTCGAACTCACCAGGAATACGGATGCGCCGAAGATCGAGCAGGATCTGATGAAAGTGATGCCGCGAGAAAAGTGGATCCTGTTTGCGCACCAGCTTATCTGGCATGGGCGCAAGTTGTGCATCGCGCGGAGCCCGAAATGCGTGGATTGCGCCCTGGAGAATATCTGCCACGCCGGAGATAAGACGTGGAGCACCGTCGAGATGCATAAGAACGCGAAGCTGTGAAGATGTCTATACCTAAAGCCTTGTCATCGCTGCGGAGTCGAAGATCACCGCGATTCCATGCCGCTTCAAGGTACCCTCCCGATTGATATTCCTCGCCTGAATTCCTTTGCCGCGTCATTTCGTGCACGAGCACGCAGGAATTTTTCGGCTCCGTAGCTTCTTCGCTTTCGCGAAGGAGCTACTACGCTCAAGACGACGGTGTTGGGTGAGGGATGGCAGGCTTGTGCTAGGGATGCGAACCACTATCTCTGCTAAACTTTTCATTCTGACCTTGTCTAACGACTCTTCAGGATTCGAATGCGCCCTTTTATCCCGTTTGCTATTGTCATAGTTCATGAGCACTTTTGCCCCGGCCCAGACTTTGCCCGTGCCTCAGGCCATCACCGATCCCAAGACAGATCACCAGCAAGCCCAGCGCGCAGGTCGAACAGAACCAGCAGAGTCTTTCCATCGAGAAGCTCTACATGACGCGTCAGGTGGGGCGTTCGTCGTGGTCGCCCGATGGCAAGAGCATTGTGTTCGTAAGCAACATCAGTGGCCGCAACAATCTTTGGCTGGTGCCTGCGGACGGGGGCTGGCCGACGCAGCTCACGGTCAGCGATCATCGGCAGACAGCGCCTGCGTGGTCGCCCGATGGCAAGTGGATCGCTTTCATGTCCGACTATGACGGCGACGAGCAGTGGGACATATTCATCGTTTCGCCGAAGACCGGGCAGGTTGTGAACCTGACTCATACTCGCGAGATCGCGGAAGAGTATCCGCGATGGTCGACCGATGGCCGTTATCTGGCTTACACGGTAAAACCGAAGACGTCGTCGGTGTTCGAGATCGATGTTTATCGACATGGTGATGCGCGACGTGAAGCACATCACGACCGGCACGCCGGCCGATAGATTTAATGACAATCCGATCTGGTCGCACGATGGCAAGTGGATCGCCTATACCCGGGAGCAGGCGAAGGGAACGGATTCGAATATTTTCGTCGCCGACGTTAAGACCGGTCAGAGCTCCCTGCTAACTCCGCACGAGGGTGAACAGCTTTATCGGGCCAGCGACTTCTCTCCCGATGGCAAGAAGTTGGTAATCACTTCGAATGCTGCGAATGGCTACGAAAATGTTGGGTTGCTCGATATTGCTTCTAAGAAGATCGCGTGGCTCACCAGGGACAAGTGGGAGATTGGCGGAGGGAACTTTTCGCCTGACGGCAAACATGTCAGCTGGACTGCGAATGTTGAGGGCAATACCGACATTTATCTACACGACCTCGTTACCGGTAAAACTGCGGCTTTGCCGCTGCCCAAAGGTGTGAATGAGCTTGCGGGGGAGCACTCCGCTTTCAGCAAGGACGGATCACGTTTGCTCTACAAGCACAACGGGGCGAGCGCTCCCGGAGATCTCTGGGTCTATCAGCTGGCGATGGGGAAATCTCATCAGGTGACGCAATCGCTGGTCGCGGGCGTGCACTCGGAAGATATGGTCGAGCCATTTCTCGTGCATTTTCCCAGCCGCGACGGCAAGTGGACTATTTCCGCCCTTGTGTATGTACCCTATAACATGGTGCGCAATGGATTGAATGCAGCGATTGTTTACGTGCATGGTGGGCCGACGTCGCAGTCGGTGAACTCGTTTAATCGGTTTATCCAGCACATGGTCAACCAGGGATACATGGTGATTGCGCCGAATTATCGCGGCTCCACTGGATATGGAAAAGAATTCCAGCAGGCGAATTTGTTTGACATGGGCGGCGGTGATTTGCAGGATGTGCTGGCCGCGGCAGATTTCATCAAGCAAACCGGCTATCTCGATCCCAAGAAGATCGTGCTCATGGGTGCCAGCTACGGCGGGTACTTGACGATGATGGGCGTGACCAAAGCGCCGGAGGCTTGGGCCGCCGGAGTGCCTATCGTGCCTTTCGTCAACTGGTTTACGGAGATTCAGAACGAGGACCCGGTGTTGCAACAGTCGGATCTCGCGACCATGGGTGATCCCGACAAGAACAAAGCTTTGTTCGAGGAGCGTTCGCCGATTTTCTTTGTCGATCAGATCAAAGCGCCGTTGTTGCTGCTGGCGGGTGGGAACGATCCGCGCTGCCCGAAAGAAGAGGCTCAGCAGGTCGTGGATGCGGTTAAGAAGCGTGGCGGAACGGTCGAGTACAAAGTCTACGAGAATGAGGGTCACGGGTTTGCACGCGTGGAGAATCAGATCGACGCTTATCAGCGCGTGTCCGGCTTCTTGAAAGCGCACGTGCCACCGGCAGATTGCAATTGCTCGTTGACGGAGTAGTGGCTTATTCGCTTGACGTCACCCTGAGTGGCCGTCAGGCCGCGAAGGATCTGGCGCGGATGACCTTCTCCCGGCTCAGCAGGTATGCAGCGCCGCGCTACATGCGGTCGGCAATGGGGTCAGAGACCGGTTCCACACCAGCCATGGCCTTGATTAGGCCTGGGATTGTGTATTCCTTTGCTTCGATGTCGACTGGGAGGCCGAGTTCGCGCAGCGTCGACGAGGTGATGGGGCCGATCGAGGCTAGGCAAATGCCGTCGAGCGGGCTTGCCTTTCGCGAGCGAGGGCGCCCGCGCCACACGGTGTTCCCCAACAGTGCTACAAAGTTTCTCACCGTCGAGGAGCTGGTAAATGTGATCACATGGGGGCGACGCTTCGCGTCGTTCAACACGGCTCGTAGTCGCACTCGGGACGATTGCGGGATTACAGTTTCATAAGCTTCCGACAACATCCACGTGGGCGCCGAGCTTGCGTAGTTCGCGTGGGATTACATCGCGGGCGACTCGAGCACGGGCCAATAACACGCGCTTCCCTGCCACTTGATGACGCAAGCTCTCTACCACCGATTCTGCGACATACTCTTCCGGAACCACGTTGACCCTAATACCCCGTTTTTCGATAGCTTTCTTGGTGGCCGGTCCGATCGCTGCAACTTTCAAGTGTTTCAGGCGCTTGTTGGTCAGGCCAAGTTTGTGAAGCCGATCCCAAAGCGCATCGACTCCGTTCACACTGGTGAGGATCAGCCAGTCATAGTCGTGCAGGTTCTTGAGGGCTGAGTCCGAGAGGCTGGTGGGAGCGCGGCTTGCGGATTTCAATGAACGGAATCTCAAGGACTTGGTTGCGCCAAGTTCTCGCAAGCCCGCAGAAAGCGCGCTGGCCTGGTGGCGCGCACGACCTACCACGATGCGGAGTCCAGCGAGCGGTAATTCGTTCTTGGTGGCGCGCGGAGACCTTCTCATCGAAATCAATGTCCCAAGCCTTCTTCCTGCATGAGGTCTGCGACTCCAGAAATGTTTGAGTCTGTGCTCTGATTCAGTGCCTGAATGACTCGCGCTTGTTCTCTCGTGGTGCGATTCTGGCTGAGCTTGAACTTGGATTCCAGCTCTTCGCCTTTATCTCAAAACCGACAATGTGCTTCATCATCCGACTGTGATATTGGTCACTCAGCTCGGACCATTGCGTCATGTAGGACGATTCGAAAGTGTTGATCATCCGCTGCAGCGTTGCCTTTAGGCCCGTCTTCGTCTGTGAACAACGTGGCCTCGCCATAAACGTGAACCGCGGCATAGTTCCAAGTCGGAACGCTCTCTCGAATTTCATACAGGCTGGGAGAAACGTAAGCGTGGGGACCGTGAAAGATGACCAGTGATTTCCCCTCTTCCTTCATCGACTTCCAGTGTGGATTTGCCTTCGCCATATGGCCTTCCACAACTATCTGTTCTCCGGTCTCGTGCACGAGGAGTGGCAGATGGGTTGCAAACGGAATACCGTCGGCGTCGGAGACCAGATGGCGAATGGATTCGCTTTCATGAAAGCGAGGGTCGCGGCGCGATCTTCCTGGCGGTTGAATTCGGGTATGTACACGTTTCGGGTCTCCAAGGTGAAAGGATTCGTGGCCGGAACACGCGGACAAGAGTGTCCGCGCCACAGGTTCAGGGTTGCTGCGGCACAGCGATTCCCTGCCCGTAGACTGCTTCAAGAATTGCATCTCCTCCGCGTTGGAGCAAGGTCTCGCCCACGGATTCTCCCAACTGACTAGGGTCGCTGCCGTCGCGCGACTCACGCAGAACCTTGGAGCCGTCGGGATCGGCGACGATTGCCTCAAGATGCAATCGCCCATTGCGAACTTCGGCGAAGGCACCAATGGGGACCTGGCACCCGCCGCCGAGTTTGTTGAGCAAAGCTCGTTCGCAAGTCGTGGTGGCGCGCGCCGCAGCATCATCCAGAAACGCGAGATGCTGTCGCGTGGCCGAGTCGCCGGCACGAATCTCGATTCCCAGCGCGCCTTGCCCGGCTGCTGGACACATTACCTGCGCCGGAATCACTCTGCTCTAACCAGTTCCGTCTTGCCCAGCCGGTTCAGGCCTGCTGCTGCCAAAATGATGGCGTCGTATTCGCCGGCTTCCAGCTTGCGCAGGCGAGTATCCACATTTCCACGAAGCGGTTGGATCTCGAGGTCAGGACGCACAGCCTTCAATTGCGCCTGGCGGCGCAGGCTGCTGGTGCCGACGCGCGCTTCTTGCGGCAGATCTTCGATGCTTTTGTACTTGCGGGAGCAAAATACATCGTGTGGATTCTCCCGCGTGGTAACGGCGGCGATTTCAAAGCCCGAAGAAACCTCGGTCGGAAGGTCTTTCAAACTATGTACCGCGAGATCGATGCGTCCCTCGGCCAGCGCCTCTTCGATCTCCTTGGTGAACATGCCCTTGGTGCCAACCTTGGCGAGCGCAACGTCGGTGATCTTGTCGCCGGTTGTCTTGATGATCTCGAGTTCACTTCGTGACCGCGTTCGCGGAGCAGCGCGCTGATGTGATTGGCCTGCCACAGCGCGAGTTGAGAACCTCGGGAACCGATGCGGAGACGGGCCATCAGGCACGTCCTCTGGGTCCGCCGCCGGACTGGGCTGCCTTTTTGTCCCGGTCTTTCCTTGTTCCTGAAGATTAAACAGGCGGCGAACGATATCGACCACAGTAGTCGCTTCGGACTCGCGGGCCGCCGTCTTCAGAGTACTGATGGGTGTGTGCATGATCTTGTTCACGATACCGTGGGTGAGCGTGTCGATTGCGAGTTCCTGCTCGGGGGATAGCGCGCCGAGGCGTCCCCGAACGCGGTCGATTTCAGCCTGGCGGATGGTTTCGAGGTGGTCTTGCAGAGAAACGATCGTGGGCACGACATCCAGCGTTTGCAGACGGGCCTGGAAGCGCTCGACTTCGCTCTCGATGATTGTCGGCGGCGCGCTCGGCCTCTTTCTTGCGATCCGCGACGTGCGACGAGACCGCCTGCTGCAGGTCGTCGATATCGTAGACGAAGATTCCGTCCAGCTTGTTCATCTCCGGATCGACGTCGCGCGGCACCGCGATATCGATGAAGAACATGGGACGGTTCTTGCGGCGGCTCAGAAACAGCTCGCCGTGCTCACGGCGAAAGATTGCGTGCGGAGCTCCGGTCGAGGTGATGACGATGTCGCCTTTGTCGCAGGTGTCGTAGAGTCGGCTGAACTCGATGGCCTGGCCGTTGAATTTCTGGGCCAGGCGAATGGCCCGGTCATAGGTGCGATTGGCCACGAAGATCGACGCCGCGCCGTGGGCGAGCAAATGACGGGCCGCCAACTCGCTCATCTTCCCGGCTCCCACCAGGTACACGTGCTTGCCATTCAGCGATCCGAAAATCTTCTTGGCGAGTTCCACTGCGACCGAGGCTACGGAGACAGCGGATGAGCCCACCGCCGTTTCCGTGCGCACCCGTTTGGCTACGGCGAAAGCCCGAGTAAGTAGCAAATCCAACTGAGAGTGGATTGCGCCCACGGCCCGCGCGGTGGCGTAGGCTTCCTTTACCTGTCCCAGAATTTGCGCCTCGCCGACGACCATCGAGTCCAGGCTCGACGTAACGCGGAACAAATGGCGAATGGCATCATGTTCGCGATATTCGTAAAGGTGCGGATCGAGCTCAGCGCTGCTCGATGTGGAAATAGTCGCCGAGAAATCCCCGCAGGTCAGCGCTGCCGTTCTTGGTCTGGGCCAGCAGTTCTACCCGGTTGCAGGTGCTCAGGATCAGTCGCCTCATCAACGCCTGGATGCTGAGTGAAGCACCTCAGGCTTCGGGCAATTGCGACTCGGGGATCGCTAGACGTTCGCGCACTTCGACCGGCGCCGTCTTGTGATTCACGCCGATGAGCTGAAAGTTCATGACTGGGCGAACCTGTGAATCGCGCTGAAGTAGTTGGCTGCCCACGCGACGATCGCGGCAACAAATGCTCCCGCGGCGAGATAGGCGGCACGGCGGCCGCGCCATCCTGCAGTCCAGCGGGTGTAAAGCATGACCAGGTAAACGACCCACATCAGGATTGAAAGCAGAATTTTAGGATCGAGAAGATCCACGTGTCCGTAAGTCGCTTGCGCTACGACCGTACCTGCCATCAGACCCAGCGTCATGAAGGGAAAACCGAGCAGCAGAGATCGAAATCCGATTTCGTCGATCACCTCAAGCGCGGGCAGGCGCGAGAGAAGTCCGCCGGGCCTCTTCGATTTCAAAGAACGTTCCTGGATCAGATAAAGCAAGCTGGCGCCGAAACTCAAAATGAGAGCGGCGTAACCCGTAAAGATCAGGGCGATGTGGGCAAACAGCCACCCTCTTGCCAGCCCCGGCGACGTCATCAGGAATGGCTGCTGGCCGGTTGCCGCAACGAAAGTCAACAGAAAGACCAGGGGGAAAACGACGATGCCCGGAGAGGTCGTCTGATACAGCAGATACACGACCATGAAGACCACCATGATCAGGAAACCTAAAACGGATTCGGCATTGTGCACGGAAGTTAAAGTGATCTGGCCAGTGAGGAGCATGGAATCGGTGAGCGAAACGAAATGGAACACCATGCCAAGGTAGGCCGCGTGCAAGGCGATCTTGTTCAACAGGTCGTTGGCGCGGGTAAGCGCAACCAACGCGTACAGCAGCCCGACGGCGTAGCAACCTAGCGCGACTCGCAGCCAAAGTATAGGCATAACGTGATTTACGTCCCCACGCGGGTTCGGCATCCTCTTCCGATCCGCCTGACTGATTATAGTCTGCCCTGTGGATGGGGCAGAAGGCAGTCGGGGAGATCACAGGTCATTGTGACGTAGATCACACGACTATGTCCTTTCCCTTCAATCGATACCCAAAGTGCGGAGTACTTGCTCTAGAGCTTCAACATTGACGACCAAATGCCGGCCGTCAGCCCTCATGTTCTCGATCTCATCGAACGCCTGGAACAGCCGCATCTTGACCGCGCCATATTGTTCGGCCTCTGTAAGAGCGCGGCTGTGAATTGCCTGCCATGCCTTTGTCGCTTCCTCCGTCAGGAAGACACTGACGGCAAAAGTGGTCTTGCGATCGGAGGTAACGTCGAAAACAAACTCGGTAGAGGCCGCCTCAGACGTTTTGGTCATCGCCGCACGTTTTCCCACAAAGTAATATTGGTAGACGTATCCTTGTCCACCGGTATAGGTTTTCATGCGGCGGATCGTCATAAGTCAGTCGTAATTCGTTAGCCGTTGGCGGTTGGTCTTGGAAAACTTCCTCGAATCGGTTGCAAACGACAAACGACCAAGGACGGTTGCTACGGTTCGATCCTCGCCTCGCGCAGGCGCTTGACGGCCGTCTCCGAGGACAGTGACGAATAGTAAACCTCTTTGAAGGTATACGATTTTGCCTTCGCCGCGAGCACTGGCATGATTTCGATGTGCCAGTGATAGTCCTCGTCAATCGTCTTCCAATAACCCAGGTTGCCCGACCGGTGCAAGCTGTTGGGCGAGGTGTGCAGCACGAGGTGAAATTCTTCGGTGATGGTGCGTATGCGCTGCAAGGTACGCCGCAGCAGAGCGCCCAAGTCGCGCATCGTTCCGGGGCGATTCAGGCCGAAGCGTTCGAAAGCAGCCTCGTGGGTGCGCGGCATGATCCAACTCTCATAAGGAACGCGTGGCGCATACGGGCACAGTGCGATGAAATCGCCACGAAGCTCAATCACGCGGAGGTCCTGTCTCATTTCCTGGGAAATGATGTCGCAAAAAACGCAACGTTCCTTTTGCTCGAAATATTCGCGCGCGGCGCGCAGCTCATAGAACACGCGCCGGGGAACGAATGTGGTCGCGGTCAGCTGTGAAGTGGGATGCTCGAACTCCTGCCCGGCGCTGTTCCCGTGATCCTTGTAGATGCCAATGTATTTGAACCGCCCGTCGCCTTTAAGATCCTGAATACGCTGTGCCGCCAGCAGCAGGAATTGCTCGATCTCGACGTCGCTTGCCTTCCATAGATGCCGGTCGTGCGAGGAGTTTTCCACCAGGACTTCGTGCGCACCGATGGGGCGCATGCGGTCGTAAATGCCGTCGCCGCGGCGGGTTGCGTCGCCCTCGATGTGGTACAACGCGGTGGGATGCACGACGGCCCGCGCCGTCCACGGAGCGCCGGGCGTTCCGGACATACTGGAGATGAGCTGCGGCGACTCCCGGGAGTCAGGGCATAACCGGCACAATGATTCCGTGCGCGGCGCATTGTCGGGAACGTCGTCGCCCGTAATAACCCAGGAGCGGGTGATCGGATCCTTGCGCAGTTCCATGCATAAGGAAAACATCTGTGTCGGAGTTGCGTCAACCCTGTGAACATCCAAGTGTCCTTACAAGGGGCAGTGAAGGATTGCGGTTTGTTATAATCCGCGCACGAAGCCGCCTCAGATGACCGAGCCGTCCACGCCGTTGATGCGGCAGTACGCCGCCATCAAGAAGGAGCATCCCAGCGCCCTGCTGTTCTTTCGGCTGGGTGACTTCTACGAGCTTTTTTTCGACGATGCCATTCTGGCATCGCGCGAGTTGCAAATTACGCTGACCTCTCGCAACAAAGAGAAAGGTGTGGCCGTTCCCATGTGTGGCGTGCCTTATCACGCGGCGGAAGGATACATTTCCAAACTCATCCGCAAGGGATTCAAGGTTGCCATCTGCGAGCAGATGGAGAATGCCGGTCTCGCGAAGAAGTTGGTGCGGCGCGAGGTCACGCGCGTGGTCACGCCCGGCACGGCCGCGGACTCGTCGCTGAGTTCCGAGGAAAACAACTTTCTGGCGGCGGTGGCGCAGATCGGTGATCGGGTGGGATTCGCCGCCCTGGATCTTTCCACGGGCGAATTTCGTGCCACCGAGTTCGGTGGCGAAGATGCCGGAAAACGGATTCAGGAGGAACTGCAGCAATTCCGACCGAAGGAACTTCTGTATGGCTCGGCAGCCCCGTTGTTTGACGACCAAGGATCGCGTGCTGACGGGCGCCCTCGGCAGTCGGGCCGTCCAACGAGCGGAAGCGCTGGCTTCGCTGAAACTCCGCTCGATGACTGGGTTTTCGCACCCGATCACGCCATCCCGCTGCTGGAGAATCATTTCGGCGTTTTGTCTCTGGAGGGCTTTGGGCTGGCGGGCAAACCGGCGGCGGCGTCAGCGGCTGGAGCGATTCTTTACTACGTGCGTTCCACCCAACGCGGAACTTTGGATCATGTTGACCGAGTCGGGTTCTACGAACGGCAGAACTATCTGGTGCTGGATGCGGTAACGGTGCGAAACCTGGAACTGATCGAGCCGCTTGTTTGCCGGAACCGACGCCGGAGTAACCCTGTGTCGCTCGATTGACGCCACTGTCACGCCGATGGGCAAGCGCCTACTGCGCTCGTGGATGCTGCGACCGTCGATCGAAACTGCGGAGATCAATGCACGGCTGGACGCAGTCGAAGCGCAAGTCAAGGAGACAGTGGCGCGCGAAGAATTGCGCCGAGCGCTGGACGGGATCCTGGATTTGGAACGCTTGCTGAGCCGAGTGACGCTGGAGACGGCGAATCCCCGCGATGTGCTGGCCCTGGCCGCATCCTGAGCAAGATTCCGGCGACTCCGAGTTGCGCTCGCGACGATTCAGCGCCGACACGGCTGAAGACACTGCATGGGTCGCTCGATGAACTGGGTGACTTGCGGGACACGAATTGACCAGACAATCGTGCCCGAGCCGCCGATCTCGCTGGTCGACGGCGGAGTGATTCAGCTCGGCGTGGATAACGAACTCGACGAACTGCGCGACCTGAGCCGCAACAGCAAGCAATTCCTGGCGCAGATCGAACAGCGGGAGCGGCAGCGCACCGGAATCAATTCGCTGAAGGTCAAGTTCAATTCCATTTTTGGCTACTATCTCGAGATCTCGAAACCGAACCTGCATCTGGCTCCGCCCGACTACGAACGCAAGCAGACCCTGGTGAACGCCGAGCGCTTCACTACACCTGAGCTGAAGGAGTATGAATCGAAGATTCTCGACGCCCAGGAAAAGATTGTCGAGATCGAGCGGCGGCTGTTTGCGGAATTGCGCTCGAGCGATTGCCGGCGAAGCGCGACGCATCCGGCAAACTGCGCTGGCGCTGGCTGAGGTGGATGTGCTTTCGGCCCTGGCGCATGTGGCGGCGTCTGCGCAACTATTGTCGGCCGAAATTTGACGACTCTGCCGATATTGAAATCGTTGCCGGGACGGCATCCGGTGATCGAGCAGCAGGAAATGGCGGGCGGCAACGAGCGCTTCGTGCCCAACGATCTTTATCTCAATTCAACCACCCACACCGTACTGGTGCTCACGGGTCCGAACATGGGCGGCAAATCAACCTATCTTCGCCAGGCGGCGCTGGTCGTGATTCTGGCGCAGATGGGATCGTTCGTACCGGCTGCATCGGCGCGGCTCGGCGTGGTGGATCGGGTGTTCACGCGCATCGGGGCGAGCGACAACCTGGCGCGAGGACGTTCCACCTTCATGGTCGAGATGACGGAGACGGCGGCGATCCTGCACACGGCCACGCCGCGGTCGCTCATCCTGCTTGACGAAGTGGGGCGTGGCACAGCCACCTACGATGGACTGGCCATTGCCTGGGCGGCGGTCGAGTACATTCATGCCCGCACTCGGGCCAAGACCCTTTTTGCCACCCACTATTTTGAGCTGACGGAACTGGCCGAGCGGCTCTCGGGAGTGAAGAATTATCACGTCTCGGTGAAAGAGACCGCTGGCGGAATCGTGTTCCTGCGGAAAGTGGAACCGGGGGCCGCGGACCGCAGCTACGGAATCGAAGTGGCGAAGCTGGCAGGATTGCCGAATGAAGTCATTGAGCGAGCGCGGGAAGTGCTGGCGGAACACGAGAGTGCGGAGCAACGAGTGACCGAACAACTGGCGAGTGACGAGTTGCAGCCGCGTCAGCCGGCGCAGCTGACCATCTTCACGCCGCTGTCGCAGCCGGTTCTGGAGAAGCTGCGCGAAGTGGATCTGAATCGTCTGACGCCGCTTGAAGGCGCTGAATTTGTTGGCGGAATTGAAAAAGCAGGTGGATTGAGAGAGAACAACATCAATTTCCGCACACATCGGCCAACTGCTTATTGTCGGCTTCGACGGCACCGAAATGTCGTCGCGACTCCGTTCCCTGCTTACCCGACTGCAACCTGCGGGCGTGATTCTCTTTGCCCGCAACATCATCAGCGGGGAACAAACTCACAAACTGCTCGAAGAATGCCGGGCATGCGTTTCCACTCCGTCTGTTTACCTGCGTCGACATGGAAGGCGGCAGAGTGGATCGCTTTCGCAATGTCACCGGTCCCGCGCCTTCCGCGGCCGATGTCTTCGCCACCGGCGATCGCAAAGCCTTTCGCAAACACGGCAGGATCATCGGCGAATCCTGCCGGGCCTTGGGTTTCAACACAGACTTTGCGCCGGTTGTAGATCTGGCGTTTGAGGCTTCGCGCAAGGTCATGAGCTCGCGTGCGGTTTCTGCCGATCCCAAGGAAGCCGCCGCCTATGCCCGTGAATTTCTTGCCGGACTGCGGTCGGCGGGACGTGTTGGGAGCGATCAAGCATTTTCCCGGGACTCGGCGAGGCGAATCTCGATACTCATCACGAACTGCCCAGCGTCGAGAAGCCGTGGAAGAAGCTGTGGGACACGGACATCGCACCCTACCGCGCGTTGCGTCGCGAATCGCCGATGGTTCTGGTCGGTCATGCCGCGTATCCCGCGGTGACTCGCGATCGCACACCGGCATCGTTGTCGAAGAAATGGATTACGGACGTTCTTGCGCAAGAAGATCGGCTACCGAGGACTGGTGGTTTCGGACGATCTCGAGATGGGCGGCGTGCTGAAGGCTGCTCCCATTGAGCAAGCTGCGGTCGGAGCATCATCCGGGCGGGTGGCGATCTGTGCCTGATCTGTCATGTCGAGGAACACGTGACTCGTTCGTACGAAGCGCTGATCAAAGAAGCGGAGCGTGACGCCAAGTTTGCGCGGCGTGTGAAGGAATCGGTGGCACGGGTGCTCGCGTTCAAGAAGAAATCCAAGGAGTTGAAGCGGCCGGTGCCTGCTCCAACTGCCGCAAAAGTTCGAGAAGCTTTCGCGCCAGTTGTGGGAGTTCAGCGAACAGGTGCGGCTGGAAACTATAAAGCGGCAGGATCAGGCATGATCGTTGCCGGAGTGATGAGCGGAACATCCGCTGACGGAATCAATGTTGCGCTGGTGCGCGTGACTCCTTCGCGGGGCCAGGCGGGGACAGCCCGACCTCCGTTTTCTTGCGCACGCGGAGTATCCCTATCCAAAGCCGGTTCGACGTGCCGTGTTGGCGACGATGAACTCGACCAAGGCTAGCGTGCGCTGACCTGGCCAGGCTGAACTTCCTGCTCGCAGAACTTTACGCCGACGCAGTGCTTGCGACCCAGCGTCGCTTTCGTCTCAAAGCAGAACTCGTGGGCTGCCACGGACAGACGCTCTATCACCAGGGCGAGGCTGCCTCGTTTCTCGGACGCAAGCTCGCTGTTACCTGGCAAACCGGCGAGGGCGCGGTCGTGGCGGCGCGCGTAGGTGTTCCGGTGGTTTCTGATTTTCGTCCGGCAGACATGGCGGCTGGTGGCAAAGGGGCGCCGCTGGTTCCCTTCCTCGATTTTCTCTTGTATCGCGATCGTCGCGTGGGCCGAATTGTGCAGAACATCGGCGGGATCGCGAACTTTACGTGCCATCCCGGCTGGTGCTTCGCCCGAAACAGGTACTGGCTTTCGACACCGGCCCGGGTAACATGGTGATCGATGCGGTGACTGAGCGGTTGTTCGGCAAGCCGTATGATCGCGATGGGAGAATCGCTGGCTCGGGCACGGTGCTCGATCCGTGTGATTAGTGATATTTTGCGCGCACCATTTTTTCGACGCAAGCCGCCGAAGACAGCAGGTCGCGAAGAATTTGGACGAGAGTTTACGCAGGACGTTCATCCGGCGCTGCGGGCGCGTGGAAAAGCGCGATATCGTCGCCACCGCCACGGCGCTGACGGCCAGGTCCATCGCCGATGCGCTTCGTCGATTTGTGCTGCGACGGCCGGGTGCCTACCAGGACTTCATCGTTTCCGGTGGCGGAGCGAACAATCCGACTCTCATGGCGATGCTGGCGAACGAATTGCAGCCCCTCGGGCCTGCAGATTCGTTCTTCCGACGAATTCGGATTGCCCTCGGAAGCCAAAGAAGCAGCGGCGTTCGCGCTGCTGGCGTATCAGACGTGGAACCGGCAGGCCGTCGAATGTCCCCTCGGCGACCGGAGCGAAACGAGGCCTGCGATTTTGGGAAAGATTTCGTATGCGTGAGAGGAAACCCTTTCGCCGCCGGCGGCGAATGCACAGCCGGGGGCGGCTGTGCCCACGTGGCCTTTGTCAATTCGGGCTCTCGTGGTGCTCGCTGTCTCCTCCTCTGTTCGCCTGCTCCGCTAAGCCCGATCCCAACACGCTGGTGATGATCATCGAGAGCAGCCCCACCAATCTGGATCCGCGGGTTGGTCTGGATGCGCAGTCCGAGCGCATTGATGAACTGCTCTTCGACGACCTGTGCACCCGTGATGAGCACTTGAACGTTCAGCCGGGGCTGGCGGAGCGCTGGGAGATTCCTGATCCGCTCACCTACGTGTTTCACCTGCACCAGGGGGTGAACTTTCACGATGGCCGGCCGCTGACCTCGCGCGATGTGAAGTGGACCTTCGATTCCCTGCTCCAGGGAAAGATTCGCAGCACCAAGGCGGCCGCCTATCGGCTCGGTAGATCGCATCGATGCGCCCGACGATTACACCGTCGTGTTTCATCTCAAGGAACCATTCGCCACATTGTTGTGGAATGTTTCGGACGGCGCCATCGGAATTGTCCCCTACGGCAGTGGCGATGAAATCAGCCGCCATCCCATCGGTTCGGGGCCGTTCCGTTTCGTCAGCGCTGAACCAGACAAAGAAGTCGTGATCGAACGCAACGATGACTACTGGGGCGCAGAGAGCGCAGTTGCAGCGCGTGCGCTTTGCGGTGGTGCCGGATGCCACAACCCGCGCGCTTGAACTGCGCAAAGGCAGCGCCGACATTGCGGTTACTTCACTGACTGGGGACATGGTTCTGGCGCTCGAACGCGAGTCCAATCTGGAGGTTCTGCACGCTCCCGGCACGGTCGCTCGGCTTATTTGGCATTCAACACTCGCGATCCGATTCTCAAAGATGTGCGGGTGCGGCAGGCAGTTGGCGTATGCCATCGACCGAACCGCCGATCATTCACTATCTGATGCGCGATTTCGCGCGGCCCGCCTACAGCCTGCTTCCTCCCGAAAGTTGGGCGTACAACGGCTGACGTGCCGCACTACGACCACAATCCCGATCGGGCGCGGCAATTGCTCGAGCAAGCGGGGTATCCGGCCGTGAACGGCGTGCGCTTTCATCTCACCATGAAAACCTCGACAGACGAAAGCACGCGGCTGATGGCGGCGGTTCTGCAGCAGCAATTGCGAGAGGTCGGCATCGTGCTGGATATTCGTACCTTCGAATTCGCCACTTTCTTTTCCGATGTCACTCGCGGCGCCTATCAGTTGCACTCCCTGCGCTGGGTCGGAGGCAACGAAGATCCCGGACATCTTTGAATACGTCTTCCACTCCGCCAAATTCTCACCCCATGGCGCCAATCGCACTTACTACTCCAACCCGCGCGTGGACGCGCTGATCGATCAGGCACGTAGCGAACTCGACCAGAACGCCCGCAAGCAGATCTATGCGGAGATCCAGCGAATCTTGGCTGAAGACTTGCCTTACATCAACCTGTGGTACCTCGACAATGTAATGGTGCACACCCGGCGAGTGCGGAATCTGACGTCTGAATCCGCCGGGAAATTACGACTTTCTGAAAACCGCCGAACTGGTTCCGTATGCTTGTGGAGAACGGGCGTCCTCGTCCGTCCATGCCGCAAGACAGGTCTCTTTCGCATGGTAACATCGAAGATTCGACTCTAAGCGCCCTCTGACAGCCGGTGGGAACGCCAGCGCTACAAGATCATGCGCATTCTTTTTATTGGTGACATTTTCGGCAGACCGGGACGAACCATCGTCAAAGAGCGCCTTCCCAGCTCTGGTGAAAGAGCATGCCATCGATCTCGTGCTCGCCAACGGAGAGAACGCAGCCGCCGGTTTCGGCATTACGCCGCCCCTCGCCGAAGAACTGTTCGAGATGGGGATTGATGTCCTCACCACCGGCAACCACATCTGGGACAAGCGCGAGATCATCGATTACTTCGCTCGGCTGACGGGAATCCGCACAGTCCGGCGCGGCGCGTCTTGCGTCCCGCGAACTACCCGCCTGGAATGCCGGGGTGGGGCTTGTACGAAGGTCGCAAGGGCGACGTTCCCTACGCCGTGATCAATTTGCAGGGCCGGGTTTTCATGGCGTCGAACGACGACCCATTCCGCGTCGCCGACCAGTTGCTGAAAGAAATCAAAGCCAAGGTTATTTTCGTCGACATCCACGCGGAAGCGACTTCAGAAAAGATCTCCATGGGCTGGTATCTGGATGGACGAGTCACGGTGGTCGTCGGCACTCACACCCACGTTCCAACTGCAGATGAGCGTGTGCTGCCGAACGGCACGGCGTACATCACCGATGTCGGCATGACCGGGCCTTACGACAGCGTCATCGGAGTGAAAAAGGAATTGATCGTGGGCAAGTTTCTAAACAATATGCCGACGCGATTCGAGGCCGCGACCGGCGATGTCCGGCTGTGTGCGGTCGTCGTGGATTGCGATGAGCGAACGGGCCGGGCGAGAGAGATCACGCGAGTGATGGTGAGATAGAAAAACGGACTCCAGATTTGGCTTCAGGAACTGCAAGTAAATCATGAATGAATCCCAGCTTCAGACACCGCAACAAAATCAGATGGCTTCCGCTGGATGAGCGCGGATGCCTACCTTTTCGACATCGACGGCACACTGCTCATTAGCCGCGACGGAGTCCATCGCAACGCACTGCATCGAGGCGATGCGTGAGGCATACGGCGTCGATACCACGATCGACGGGATTGCCTATCACGGCAAGACCGACCTGGGGATCTTGCGCGCGGCCCTGGAGCGCGTCGGTATCGCTGGCATCGCTTCGAAGCGAAGCTCCCGGCAGGCGCTCGAGGTTGTCTGCCGCGAGGTGTCAGCGAATGCCAACCGTATTACTCCAACCCTCTGTTCAGCAATTCCTGAACTGCTCCACGAATTGAAGGCTGCCGGCAAATTGCTGGGCCTGGCCTCCGGAAATCTCGAATCGGTCGGCTGGCTCAAGGTCGAAGCGGCTGGCCTGCGCGAATTTTTCAGCTTTGGCCGCTTCAGCGACCTCTACGAAAACCGCGCGGATATTTTTCGCCAGGGGTGAGCGAAGTGCAACGCCGGCTGGGTGACTCTGCGCAAGTTTGTTTCATTGGTGATACTCCGGAAGATGTCAAGGCCGCTCGTTTGGCCAATTCTCAGATCGTCGCGGTGTGCACTGGGATTTTCAAGGCCGACGAACTGGCCAGTCACGAACCCGACGTCTGCGTGGCCTCGTGTGCCGAGCTGTTAGCAAACGGCTCGCGCGGCTAGTTTGTTATCATCGCCTGCCATCCACCGTAAGAAGCCGAAATACCGCGAGGGAGCCTACGACTCGAGAGCCTGTTGTAACTTCGCACGATTCCGCACCGGCAGATATCGCAGCGCCGCCCGCGCCATCGCCAGATAAACCTCGGTTGCCTCCGGAACATTTCTCAGGACCTGCAGATGCTTTCGCACGATTTCCGCATCACCCCGCACAATTGGTCCGCTGAAGGCTCCGGCCGGGCCAAGTGCTTCGTAGTTCGTGATCGTCTGGCGCACAATGGGCAGCATTTTTCGGCCGGGCTGCTATCGCGGATAGCCCGGCCTTGCGCGCCAAGTGTTCCGCAGTCACGAGCGCCGCTACCAGAAGTGGCGACGCAAACGCGCCCCAGGCGTGGTAAGCGGCCTTGTGCTGCTTGCGTATGGTGAAGGCTTCTCCGCCCAGACTCCTCACGATCTGCCGCGCTGCCCGAACCGCCGTCGCATCGCCTTCCACTGCAAATGGCACACCCTTGAGCGACGGGATCGATCCACTGACAAACGTCATCATGGGATGAACCGAAGCTAAGGCCGCTCCACCCCGGCGCAAAGCCTTCAGTTCGTCGCTTGCCAGTGCGCCGCTGGAGTGGAATGCAATCTTCTTCTTCCAGGCAGCAACCGAGGCAAGTTTTAGCGACGCCGCGGCAATCTCCCGATCGGGCACACAGAACCAGACGAGATCGGCATCCAGAAGCGCGCCGTCGCAGATAGAGGCGTGGGCCTTGACCTTTCGCCCCAGTTGACGGGCCTTCCGTTTTGATGCAGCAGTGTTGCGGGAAACGATTTCGGAGATCGCATACCCCGCACGTTTCAGCTCCAGTGTCAACGCCGTGCCCAGCCGCCCCGCGCCGACAATCGCAATCCTTGGCTTCGTTACCATCGCGGGCAGCATATCAGGGTGCTTCCGCCGTCGGCAAAATCACTTTGCTGCCCGCGTTGCAATTCCGCCGGTTGAGGGTTGCTCGGCTGCCCGGACAAGGCGTCCAACACAACGTGTTGTTTGGGGCAATACCAAATTGGGAGTTCGTCAGCAGCTTCATCGCTTAATATTGTTGGCATGCCGAAATCATCCCATTCCAAAACCAAAGCTCGCGTGCTTTCTTCTGTCGAGGCCTACCGCGGCCCCGCCTTTTGGGTCACCACTGATCAGGTCTTGGAGCCCACTGGCGTACGTGGTCGTCGCGACATCGTGCGCCACACCGGCTCGGTTGTGATTCTCGCGGTTGACGAGGCTTATTCTGAGCCTCACATCCTCCTCGTGCGCCAATATCGCCACGCTGCTCAGCAGTATCTCTGGGAGCTCTGCGCGGGCCGGATTGACAAACGAGAAAACGAATTAGCCGCCGCCAAGCGTGAACTGATCGAGGAAACTGGCTACACTGCCGCCCGTTGGAGGCGAATTTTGAAGTTCTATGCGAGTCCCGGCTTTGTTGCTGAAACCATGTCGATCTACATGGCGACGGGCTTGCGTCCCGGCGTCGCACAGCCGGAGGAGGATGAAGTCATTGAAACCAGATTCTTCCCTCTTAGCACGGCCGTTGGCATGGTCATGGCCGGACGCATTCACGATGGCAAGACTATCTCTGGCGTGCTCTGGCTCGCTCAAGATCGATCTAGCCGCAAGAAACACAAATAGAGCCACTTCTTTTGCGACGCTCTCGTGATTTGTCCCTCTTGACAGCCCCTCCGCGTAGCCGGAAAATGACAGAAAATCGGAGGGCACGGATTGAAGTAGGAGAGTTCTGTGCCCCAGGGGGCGTAAGTGGAACGATTGAAGGGTACGGTGAAGTGGTTCAACAATGCCAAGGGGTATGGTTTTATCGGCCGGGAAGACGGGGCGGACGTTTTTGTGCACTACAGCGCCATCACGTCGGAAGGATACAAGAGCCTACAGGAGGGGGATCAAGTCGAATTTGAGATAACCCAAGGGCCCAAGGGTCCGCAAGCTTCAAATGTTACCAAGGCAGCTTAAAGTAAAACATTAAGTTAACGGAATCCTCCGGACGTCGTCGCCGATCCCGGCCCCGCGCGTCCCGGAGCTGATTTTGTCGCCATCTCATCATTCTCGCCAGCATCCCTTCGACCCATTTCATTTGGTTGACAGATCTTTAGACGACGCCCGTGATCGATGTCCGTGTCGGCGCGAAGGTAATTTGACGCGACTGATTTTTGGGTGTATCTGTATGGGCGCGCCACATGCCCAAACGGATCTTTTTGCTGCTGACTCTGTTCGCCGCGTTGGCATCCCCTGCCCGTGGCAAAGACGACAATTGGTCGGAGGTCCGTACTCCCCATTTTATCGTTCTGAGTAATGCCAACGAAAAGCAGGCCCGACAAGTCGCTGACCAATTCGAGCGGATGCGGGCCGTTTTTCAAACCGTGCTTGTTCACGCAATCGCAGATCCCGGAACCCCCATTGTCGTGCTGGCTGTCAAAAACAAAAAGGACTTTCAGGCCCTTGAGCCAGAAGCCTATCTGGCGAAGGGGCAGATGGAGCTCGCTGGTCTTTTCTTGAGGGCTCCCGACAAGAACTACATTCTGTTGCGGCTCGACGCAGAGGGTGAGCATCCGTACGCGACGGTTTATCACGAATACACCCATCTCCTTTCGAGCGCGGATGAAGCGTGGCTACCGCTCTGGCTCAATGAGGGCTTAGCTGAGTTCTACCAAAATACAGAAATACGCGATAAAGACGTGCTGTTTGGAGAGGGGAGCCGAGAAAACATCCTCCTTCTGCGCCAAGAACGCCTTCTGCCGCTCGCAACACTCTTCGCCGTGGACAAACATTCTCCGTACTATCATGAACATAATAAAGGCTCCATTTTCTATGCCGAGTCCTGGGCTGTCGTTCATTATTTTATGAGTAATCGAGAGAATGCCCATCACCTTTCCGATTACATGAAACTGTTAAACCAAAATGTGGATGTGGTCACGGCCGCCACGCGCGCTTTCGGCGACTTGAAGCAATTGCAGGCAACACTCGACAAATACGTGCAGGGCAGCTTGGGATACTTCAGGATGCCGATTTCCGCGGAAGTTGACGACACAACCTTCAAGGTCCAAGCCCTCAGTCCGGCCCAGGCAGATGCCGTGCGCGCAGACTTTCTGGTCTACAACCAACGCGTAAAGGATGCGAAACCTCTGCTTGAGCGCGTTCTGCGCGACGATCCCAACAATACTTCCGCACATGAAACCATGGGATACCTGGAGTTCCGCCAAGGCAACCTCGCTGAGGCCCAGAAATGGTACGAGCAGGCAGTAAAGCTGAATTCGCAGAGTTTCCTCGCCTATTACTATTTCGCCGCCACTACGATGAACGGCGGGCAACTCGATTCAGAAAAGAAGTCGCAGGTCGAGAACAGCCTGCGAACGGCCATCAAACTCAACCCTTCCTTTGCCCCGGCCTACGACGAGTTAGCGGTGTTTTACGGAATGCGCCGCGAGAATCTTGACGAAGCTCACATGCTGGTGCTCGACGCTGTGGAGTTGGATCCTGGAAATCTTCATTACCGGCTGACCACGGCCAACATCTTGCTGCAAATGCAGCGTCCCACGGACGCGATCACCGTCTTGCAGAACGCCAGGAACTTGGCCAAGACGCCCGACGAGGTTGGCTCGGTTCAGAATCTGCTGGAGGCAGCCCAGCAGTACCAGGCAGCACGCGAACAAGTGGGGCAGTCCCGCGAAGCCGCGCAGGGAGTTCAATCGTCTGTTCCCCAAGGGCAACCTTTGGCGCAGGCGACGCCGGGTGCTGCCAAACAACCTGCATCAGAAGAACCGCACGGTCCACGCCACGGGGTGAAGGGTACGATTAAGGATGTGCAGTGCTCCCTGCCTGCAATCATGGAGCTGAAGGTCGAGGGCGATGGAAAAACACTTTCCCTGCACAGCAACAACTACTTCAAAATCCAGTTCACGGCTGTCAACTTCACTCCAGAAGGCGAACTGCATCCTTGCTCTGATTTGGACGGGATGAAGGCGCACGTGGAGTTTTTCGAAGTCTCGGGCAAGTCTGCCGAGGGCCAGATTTTCTCTATCGAACTCAATAAATAAACAGAAGGTCTGATTTGTGTTCATCGTGGCGCGGTGGAGGGTCTGGCTACTTCGTAGGGGCCAGCTAAAAGACAAGGGTCTGGCGCATGCCTTCAAAATGGATTTCAAGGAGGGTGCGCGATCCGTCAGGATTTCTTCGGTATACATAAGCATCACGGGGGTACTTGGCGTCGTGTTTCACCCACTTCCCATCGGCGCTCGCGACCAGGGAATTGTTCCGCAGAAACTTAACACTCGCGTTGCCGACGTAGGATTCCCAACTGATTATGTAGTCTCCCTCGGGTGCGCGCCCCCCATCCGTCGTCACGGAAGAAAGTATTGTGAAGTTCCGGGAACCTCTTTCGAAAGTTCGCGGCTTGAATCCGTTGGACACCAGGTTGTCGTGTGTAGCTTTGGCGCCTTCCTCGTCGCCGTAGGGGCCTACAAGTATGTGATAGGAATTCGTCCAAAGGAAGCCTTTCTGGACTGCGGTTGCGGGAAACCCGAGTTGCGCCAGTTTCTCGGTTTCGTCGTGAGCCTGCAACGGGTTTTTGAACTTGCCGACTTCGAAGTACAGTTCCGAAGTCGAGTCAGGATTCGCTGTTCTCGAGTCTTCGGTGTGGACACCAGGCTGGTTCCCTGCTTCGGGCTTCGGAGTCGGGACTGGCTTATTCGGAATAGGATTGGAGCCGAGCGCGATGGCAGGCGTTGATCCCGACGTTGGAACGGGAAGCGCCTGGGGTTTCTGCGAAATTGCCGGAGCGACAACCGGTGCGGGAGGCTTGGGAGCAGCGTCTGCAAGTGTGGTCGGGGTAGCGACAAGCGGCCCGGGGAGATCCAGTTTCGCAGGCTGCGGTTTGGCTTGGTTTGCCGAGGGCGGAGGCGCGAGTTTTTCGGGTTGCGGTAGGATCTTCTCGGACTGTGGAACCGGGCGCGGCGCAGGTGTCGGTGTTATTTTCTCTGGCGTTGGTAGCACCGTCTGGGTTGCTGCAGGCACAATTTGCGGTGTCGGTGACACCGTCGGAGTCGCGGCCGGCACCGTTTGTGCCGCTGGCAAAACCGCTGGGGATGCTGCCGAAACGGCCAGGATCTGCGATTGGGGTTTGGCGGCGAATCGTTCTCCCAACTGGATGAGCCACTCACCGAACTCGCCGCGATAGCCATTCAATAACAACGCGCCAGCCACCACCGCCGAGATCACAAGCCCGGTAGCCAAACCCCGCGAGAACCCGCTCAATTGCATCCGTACTTTTAACTCCGGTAAAGCGATCGCAAGCGGGGCAGAAACATGAGGCACGACCTCCTTGTCCGGTGAGTCGTTGAAGGGACCAACTGCGCGCAGTGGCGAGCCTGCTGCCGCGGACTCAAGGTCAGCGGCGAGTGGTGTTTTGGGCTGACTCATCCATTCGCGAATTTTCTCGCGAGCTTCTGCAGGCAGCGCGGTGAATCGCAAGCCTCCCTTTTGCGTCTCATCCGCCCACGCCAGCGTGCCGTCGGCTTCGATTCGCTGATTCTGGCCCGAGAACCAGAAACGAATCGTCCCATTGCGCTGAACTGGATCAAAGGAGTGAAAACACAATCCTCCGTCCGAGACATTCAGCACGATGCCGCCGTTATTCGGCTCGATGTTGATATAGGCGTGCCTCTCCATTGTCGTCCGTGCAGCTTGGCGTCGTTCCGGGCGTGTCATCGCAGCACCACTGAGTCGAGAGAAGTTAATGGGTAATTCGAAACGCGTGCAGCAATCGAGTCCGTTCAAGAAGCGGCGAACTGACCTGCAGCAGGTGACCACACGTCGGAATCCTCTATTCTTGCCGTTCCGACAGAGCGGTAATATACACCCGACCGCCTCTGCACACAATCTCCACCCTGCTTCGGGCCGGATGAGCATTTTGATTCCTTATACGGACACCCAGGCCACCCCGCCCTCCTCCACACACGGAGACGGGTTTCCTTCCGCATCCCCTATTCCGAAATGCGTCGTGTGTCTATACCTCGCTCTGAAGATCGCAATGGGCAAGTGACTGGTGAAACTACTAGTTGTGTCTGGCGACGTACCGGTATATTTCTTTAAGGCTGGTAAAAATGCTAGTTGCGTGCCGTTGCGTGATGGCCGCAGAGGGTGCCGCTCGGAGTGTGTAGGAATTCCGGTCGCGCCCCCATGTCGGCCGAGTGGCGGGGTTGATCATCGTTGCCAATCCTCAAATCTCTACTGAGGCAGGACTACGTCCGCCACCGAGTGTGAGTCCCGGACTGAGATCCCGGCTTTACTCCTGGCCGGTTATCGCAATCGCTCTTCTCGTAACGCAGGCAACTCTCTCGCTCACTCTGAAGCAAGGCCCCAGCCTGGTCGCATACTGCGAAATCAGCTATCTCCTTTTGCTTCTCATGGCCAGTGGCGTGGCCGCTGTGAATGCAGTTCAGAACAGGCAAACGATCCGGTTATTCTGGTTATTCCTCGCAGCGGCATATGGGCTGTGGGCGCTGGTCCCGTGCTCTTGGTTCTACAATGTGGTCCTGCACGGCAAAATTCCCGCCTTCCTATTCGACAATCCTCCACTATTTCTGCATATCGTCTTGATGATCGCGGCGGTGGCATCGCGTCCCCACTTGAGATTACCCGGTCACAGGCCATATCGGACTACGTTCAACTTTCTCGTCTTACTTTTCGTTTGGGTCTTTGCCTACGCCTACCTCCTGTTTCCATACGAGTATGGATCCCAGGCGTCGGCCATGATCTTGCGCTTTGAGAGTCTTTACTTTACGGAGAATCTCTTGCTTCTTGGAGTTCTGGGCATGCTGATTTATCGCTCCCAACCTCCTTGGAAGTCCATCTATTGGCATCTATTCGGCGCGTCCGCCCTGTACGCATTCGGCTCATTGGCCGCGAACATCGTCTGGGCCCTGAAAGACCCTTCGGGCGATTTGACTGGAACGTCTTTCCCCGCTGCCCGAGGCTTGATCGGAATGGTTTTCACCGCTGCGATCTCTTGGTTTGTATGGATCGGCCTGCAGGGTCGTAGACTGGCGCCGCAACTGGCGCATACCGTCCAGTTGGACACTGCGGACACAAGATACAGCTCCGTTCTAGCCATGCTCGCGGTGCTGGCGATTCCGATTGTCGGCGTGTGGGAACTGTTCCGCACGGACGAACCGCTTGGGACACATGAAATTCGCCTCCTTCTGGTAATGATCGCCGGTGTGCTTTTGGCTGTGGCCGTCTTTGTCCAGGACTATCTTGCCAACCGCGAGTTCACCTCAGATGTCAGCGTAGCACACGACCGGCTTCGCCTGGCCATGGAGTCCAGCAAATCAGTGGGGTGGGATTGGAACCTGATGAGCGGACAAAACGTTTGGTTCGGCGATCTGCAGACGACATTCGGGATCGGAGCCGACACCTATCTGGCCGGCGATCAGGAATTCTATCAGCGCGTGCACCCGGACGACCGGAAGCGAGTTGCAAACGCACTCGCGGATGCAATGCAAAACCACAGGCCGTACACCGCCGAGTTTCGCATAGTGCGACCGGATGGGACAATACGCTGGGTCACAGACCGAGGCAACTTCTACTACGCAACCAACGGTGATCCCCAGCGCGGGTTAGGCATCGGGGTGGACGTCACGGACCGCAAGCAAGCGGAAGATGCCATGCGAGAGAGTGAAGAACGCTTCCGCCTGGTGGCGAACACAGCTCCGGTACTGATCTGGATGGCGGGTACCGACAAACTGTGCACCTACTTTAACAAGCCCTGGCTCGACTTCACCGGGCGGCCCTTGTCGGCCGAACTCGGAAACGGCTGGGCGGAGGGGGTTCACTCCGAGGACCTGCAAACCTGCCTGGATACCTATACCCAGTCTTTTGATCGGCGACAAGACTTCCGCATGGAGTACCGGCTCCTTCGGCACGACGGCGAATATCGCTGGGTTCTCGACATTGGAGTACCAAGATTCAATCCCGATCGCTCATTTGCTGGTTACATTGGATCGTGCATGGACGTTACTGAACGCAAGCTTGCGGAAGCCGCGCTTTCGAGCGTGAGCAGCCGGTTGATTCAGGCGCAAGAGCAGGAACGTACTCGCATCGCCAGAGACCTTCACGATGACATTAATCAACGTCTGGCATTGCTTGCGATCGAACTGGAACGTCTTAAGATGGACGTTCCTGATTCGAACGTCGAAATGCTGAGCCGTATGGAGGGACTGCGGAAACACACCGCTGAGATCGCCAGCGATATTCAGGCCTTGTCCCACGAGTTGCATTCTCCCAGGCTGGAATATCTAGGCATAGTGGCGGCTATGAGAGGCTTTTGCCAGGAATTCGGGGACAAGCAGAAAGTGGAGATTGACTTCAGAAACCACGATTTACCCAGCCCCGTCCCGCCGGACATTTCCCTCTGCCTGTTCCGCGTTCTGCAGGAAGCTCTGCACAATGCGGCGAAGCACAGCCGGGCACCACGTTACGCCGTGCAATTTTGGGGAACCTCAGGCGAAATTCATCTCACAATTAGCGATAGTGGCGTGGGCTTTGACGTCGAAGCAGCCATGAAGGGCCGAGGGCTTGGTCTGGTCAGCATGCAGGAACGAGTCAGGCTGGTAAATGGCACAATCGCGATTATGTCAAAGCGGATGGGCGGTACCGAGATAAGCGTTCGTGTTCCAGTCAACGCTCGTAGCATCACGAATCAAATAAACTTGTCGGCGTGAACCTGGTGTTTCGCGCGCCGGTCAGCATGCGCTATGCAGTTCTTGCTGGTGCGTTAGTCGCGGCATCTGCCTGCTGGCTCGCTGAATCTCGATTTCAAGAGTCAGTCAGGAATTTATGAAACGCGTCCTTGCCCTTTTACTTTTGTTCTTATCCGACGCTGTGTTTCTGGGCGCGCAAACATTCCGTGGCGCCATCAACGGCACAGTTACGGACCCGTCCAGCGCGGTTGTTCCGAATGCCCAAGTACAAACTACCGGGATTGCAAATGGCGTAAATTACAACACGGTCACGACAGCAGACGGACACTTTTCCGTCCAGGACCTTCCCCTCGGCGCGTATAAGATCCGGGTCGTGGCCTCTGGATTTGCGGCCTATACCGCGGACAGCGTCCCGGTAACGGCGGGCTCCATCTACACCTTAGCGGTTAAGCTTTCCCTTGCGCGGGAGACCAGAGCGCTCGAGGTGCCAGCCGCTGCGCTCACCATCGATACCGCGACCGCGACTCAGAGCGACACGATCCCGCAAGAAGCCGTGCAGAATATGCCGCTGAACGGGCGCGACTTCACGCAACTGATCGCGATCGCGCCAGGCTACGGGGGTTACTCGATCAACGGCGGCGGCACGATCAACGGCGCCCGCAACAATGGAGTCAATTGGCAGCTCGATGGCACCGATAACAATGATTTCTGGTACGACATTCCCGCCATCAACCAGGGTGGGGTCTCGGGAATCGCAGGAGTGGTGATGCCCATCGACGCCATTGACGAATTCTCTACTCAGACCGAATCCAACGCGGAGACCGGACGCGATGCCGGAGGCACGGTCAACGTGATTCTCAAGTCCGGCAGCAATCAACTGCACGGCTCGGCCTATTACTACAATCGGAATGAGTTTTATGCGGCCCACTCGCCTTTCTTCGTGCCGTCTCCGGAGTTCCCAAGAGCGCCCAGATTGCGTAATGAAAATTACGGATTCACTTTGGGAGGACCAATCGTCAAGAACAAAGCGTTCTTCTTCCTCGGATTCGAAAAGCAAGACTACATCTTCGGACTCAGCGGCCTGGCTACCGAACCGTCATCAGCGTGGATCCAGAGCGCACAAGCGCTGCTGGCGAAATACAATGTTCCGCAAAGTACTCTTTCCAGCACGCTGTTTTCGACTCTCTGGCCCAGTTCGATCAGCACGCTTCCGGGTACGATCAGCAACTTCTTTGGCAACGTCCCAGCAACCGGATACAGCTATAACGGCCTAGCCAAGGTCGATTACAACTTCAACGACAAGCACCATCTGTCAGGGCACTGGTTCATGGGGCAAGGCAATCAGATCCAACCGCCCGGAGCGGCTTTGGTTCTGATCGAGGCCAGCTCTAACCTTGGTTACTATTTCGAAGCCGCTCCCATCCGCGTGGAGAATTACTCTGCGGCATTGAACTCACAGTTCACGCCAAGATTGAGCAATCAGGTGCTGTTTGGAGTGAGCTATTTCAATCAGTTCTTTCACGACGCCAACAACAGTTTCAACACTAAAGCCCTGGGTCTCTACCTGAGCCCGGACGCGCTTATTAACGGACAGCCCATTCTCGGCGCCCCGAACATTGTTATTTCTGGTTTTGATCAGGTGGGAATAACGCCGCCAGAGGGCCGCAACGACATAACGGGCCACCTGACCGACATTGTTTCCTACGTGACTGGCAAGCATGAGCTTCGCTTCGGAGGGGAAATACGGCAGGGGCGAGTGGACGAATTCTATTTCCGCCGCTCCCTGGGAAGTTTCGCCTTTGACGGTACCCAGGGACCGTGGGCTGGAACGTGCCCGGCAGCCGACTCCACATGCTCAAACACGCTGGCTCTCGCGGACTTCCTCGCGGGTGACGTGAGCACATCCTCGATCGCCGTGGGAAATGCGGAGCGACACGTTTTGGTGAATTCATTCGCATTCTTCGGGCAGGATGCCTGGCGTGCGACGCCAAAGCTGACCCTGAATTTGGGCCTGCGCTATGAATATAGTGGGCCGCTACACAATGGCGATCGCGATCTCCCGGTCTTTATACCGGGGAAGGGTCTGGTCATCCAGGGAGCTGGTATCGGTTCCATTTTCCCGCCAGACGGTAACAACTTCGGGCCGAGATTTGGCTTCGCCTATCAACCGGGTGGCAGCGGTGATGTCGTGCTGCGGGGCGGATTCGGCGTTTTCTACGAACAAACCGCGATCAGCCCGTTCCTCGACAACCGCCCGCCGAATGCTGCGGCTAACGGCCTGGAAAACAATCCGGCTGGTCCGGACGCGGTCGACAACTACAGCCGGAATGCCTATAACTGGCAGGCGGTGCAACAAGGCGGCCAGTCCGTCTTTCCGGGAGTCGTGACTTGCGCGAGCCTGAACTACACCGTTGAGCCAGGTTGTGGTATTCCGAGCCCGGCTACCGGCGCCAATATCTATAACGTTTTCTCCGTCGGCCAAAACTTTCGCACACCCTACTACTTCAACTACGACCTGCAGGTAGAGAAAGGTTTTGGTAACGTCGCCGTGTTGCAGGTGGGCTATGTTGGGAGTCAGGGGCGCAAGCTAACCATAACGGAGAACATCAATCAAAACGGTACATTCAACACTCAGTACCCCAACGTCGGCTCCATCAATCAGTTCAATAGTGCGGTTACCTCAAACTACAACTCCTTGCAGAGTGTGCTGAAGATACGCTCCTGGCGCGGACTCACCGCCCAGTTCGCTTATACCTGGGCCCATGCCCTGGACGAGGCAACCGAGTTCCGCGGGGTGATCCCGCTCGAAAGCTTCAACCTGAATCAGGAGTACGGAAACAGCGACTTTGACACTCGCCAAAACTTCACCGGTTATTGGACTTACGATATACCCGGCTCGTCGCATGGGCCCAAAATCCTCACTCACGGCTGGGAGTTGAGTGGGCTATTGTCGTTCCATTCGGGTCAGCCCTTCAACTTCCCTGGCACGGGCGCTTCCGGCAGTCAGCGACCGGGCTTAAATCTGGTCGGTGATCCGTTCGCCGGAGTGTCGCACACTTTCAATTCGGCAACCGGAGAGCAATGGGCCAACCCAGCCGCATTCTGTGTGCCTTCGCCGACCTGCCTGCCGGACGATCCTAACGGCGATCTCTCGCGGAACAAATTTTACGGCCCCAGCTTTGCCGACGTGGATGTTTCAGTGATCAAGAATATCCCGATCACGGAGCGCTTCAGGCTGCAACTGCGCGCGGAAATGTTCAACGTCTTCAACCGGATCAACCTCGCGACCGGAGGCGGGTCCGTGGGATCCAGCGGCTTTGTGACCGATACCATCGGCGATTTCTTCGGCGGTCCCGGTATCGGCCCGGGCGAGCCCTTCAACATGCAGCTTGCCGGAAAGATTATTTTCTAGCGGAACACGAACTATAAATTTTGCCAGTCGCACCTATTCTCTCCCGACCTTAGAAAATGTAAGATGCAGTGTCTCCGTACCACAAGTTCACCGGCCCAAGCTGCGTGAACCGTCGACCTCGAATATGGGAACAAGAAAGAAAGGGAGAAAGAGAGACGCATGAAATTGAGAATCGTGATGCTTTGCGCGATCTGCATTGGCCTCGCCTGCACAGCCGCGGCCGACACGCTTGTCCTGACCAACGGCCAGGTCATCACTGGGGTTTTTCTCGGTCGAAGCTCGGCGGGCATCCAGTTCGTTGGGCCCGATGGAACGAGTCAGATCTATCCCTCCGAGCAAGTCCAATCTCTGTCCTTTGGACCCGTCCCGACCCCGCCACAGCCCCCGCCGGCACCGGCGCGACAAGTCCAGGTCCCGGCCGGAACTGTCCTTCTCGTCCGCATGGTGGACGGCTTGGACACTAGCTCGGCCTACACCGGCCAGCTATTCTCGGCCACATTGTCTACCAACCTCGCCGCCAACGGCTACGTGGTTGCGAATGCCGGTACCACAGTCTATGGCGAAGTGGTCCAAGCAAGCTCAGCCGGACGCGCTACGGGCGCATCGCAGCTGAAACTCCAGCTGACACAAATCGTGATTGGCGGGAACGCAATCCCGATTATGACCGACGTTTTTGATTCGCAAAAAGGCAAGAGCTCAGGAAAACGATCCGCGTTCAGGCTTTTGGGCGGTGCCGGGTTGGGCGCGGCCATCGGTGCCATTGCCGGGAACGCCGGCATGGGCGCGGCGATTGGCGCGGTCGCGGGCGGCGTAGGCTCCGTCGTACAGAAAGGCGACCAGGTGCAGATTCCCAGTGAAGCGCAGTTGGAGTTCCACCTGACGCAACCGGTCATGCTCCCCATCGCGCAATAGAAGCAGGTCATTGACTCTAAGAAAAAACACAACAAATCTCGGAGGAATTCATGAGAAGTCGATTGTTGGTCGCAGTCGTAGTTCTAATGGCAGCAACCAGCCTTGGGGCCCAGGAAAAAAAGGTTCAGGATCCAGCGGAAAGCGTAGAGCTCAACGATCAGGCATACGTACGCCTCCTTCGCACCGACCTGAAAGCCAAGAAGGAACAGATCATCAAGGAAGCAATGCAGTTGAATGATCAGCAAGCAGCCGCCTTTTGGCCCATTTACCGGAACTACGACGGCGAACAGGCCAAACTCGGCGACGAGAAGCTGGCGATCATCCGCGACTACGCCCAGAACTTTCTGACCATGAGCGACCCCAAGGCCGATCAACTCGCCCAGCGAGTCATGGTGTTGGACGATCAGAGGCTGGCCCTCAAAAAGAAATATTACGAGCTCCTGAAGAAGGCGCTTCCCACCGTCCTTGCAGTTCGATTCTTCCAGGTGGAAAACCAGCTCCAGTTGATCCTGGATTTACAAATCGCTTCGAACCTGCCGATTATCGAGCAAGGCGAATAGGTTGCGACCTCTGAAAGTTAGCCCGAGGCAAAGCGACAGAAAAAACCGAATTAATGAAGAGGAGCAGCTTCGCTGGATTTAGTCGCACCCGAGGCTTCGTCCAGCAGCAACCGGTCAGACTGCGAATCGTAGGTGAAAATCTCAGCGTATCGCCCCCAATTCAAGGCGGTGTCGATCTGGCGTTGAACATCTTCTTGGGAGAGGTGTTCGTCCAGAATGTCTCGGAAAAATTCCAAAGGGACCGCCCGATCGGACTTCCGCTCCAGAGCATTGCGAATCTGTTGAATCAGTCTGACATGATCTAGAACGGCTTCGCGAAACAGTTTCTTTCGTGTCGCGATATCGGCTTCTGCAAATTCCTTTCCTGCCGGGGTAATCTGCACGTCGCCCTCGGTTGACTCTGCGAAGCCCAGCATAACCGCCTCGTCCACGATGGGAAAAAGATCGTCCACTTCCATGAGCAACTCTTCGGCAAGGTGGTACAGATCTTCCCTGCCTCCACGATCGTTCAGAAACTCAAGCAGTCCCGCCATGCCGCCAGCGGTCGCATGGGGCAACACCTGGAACGAAGCCTTGCGCACGAGGGCAATCTCGTGACCGGGCCGAACTCCAGTTCAGGTTGGGTCATCACCTTGTAGATGTAATCCACGTAGATCAGAAATTCAGCGGACTTCCGATCGCGCGGCTGCGGCAGGGAAATGCGAAAATCAGCCCGGATCTTCGCGGGATGCGTTCCCAGGACAACGACTCGATCCGCCAGTAGAACCGCTTCTTCAATATTGTGCGTGACCAGGAAGATGCTTCTCGTGGGGATCTGATCATTCATCCACAACTCCATCAATTCGCGGCGGAGGCTCTCAGCCGTCAGCACATCCAACGCGGAGAAGGGTTCGTCCATGAATAGCACTTCGGGTTCGATGGCGAGGGCCCGCGCAAATCCGACTCGCTGCTTCATGCCTCCAGACAGTTCCTTGGGATAAGCGTTTTCAAAACCTTTGAGTCCCACGATGCCAAGCGCCTGCAACGCCTGTCGATGCCGGTCGGGATGCTCCAGTCCTCGTGCCACCAGCGGAGCCTCAACGTTCTCCAGCACAGTCAACCACGGAAATAAAGCAAAACTCTGGAAGACCATACCGATGTTTGGAGTGCTTCCGTGCAGGGGCTGACCATGCACCAGAACCGTGCCGCTGGATGGCGCCGTCAATCCCGATAGAATTCTCAGCAAAGTTGATTTTCCGGATCCAGAAGGCCCCAGCAGCGCGCAGATGATACCGGACTCGACGGACAGGTCCATGGGAGCAATGATCTGAATTTCCCTCCCATCCGGTTGCGTATAACGCTTCTCAAGCTGACGTCCCTCGATAAGCGTTTCCCCGGGCTCAGGAAGCGGCGGCGGCTCTGGTTCACGCACTGTCCCCGCCTCGGGCTGCCGCGAAGGCGCAACCGCCACTGCACCCGAAAGCTCGTCCATCAGCCGCTGCCAAGCCTCTTCCGGGAGCTCGTCGAACAACCGCATTCGGTCGTCGGGATTGATTTTGTCAACCAACGCTCGCATTTCTTCGGCGGGCAGCGAGTGCAGCAAAACGTACTGGTGATAATAAGGAAAGTGAGCGATAACGGCTGCAGCAAGATCCAGGGGCAAGTGGCGGAACAGCGATTGTTGATGTTCGAAAGCGAGATCACCCAAAGCTGCAGCCGCCTGTACCGCATCGGAAGTCTGTAGCAGCGCCACAGCCTCATTCCAGCGAGCCTGCGAAACCGCGTCCCGAAGCTTCTCAGTAATTGGTGAACTCACGTTAAGCTCCGAAATCAAGTTACAACCATTCGCTCGGCAATGGCTAGTCGTGCCGGCCAGGCGGCCCGTCAAGCCTTCCCGAAACTCCACTCGACATTTCCGCGATAGAATCTTAACTTCGCATGGACAACAAAGCCATCGCTGGTATTCTCTACGAAACCGCCGACCTGCTCGAAATCGACGGCCAGGATTCCTTCCGCATCCGCTCCTACCGCAACGCCGCTCAGGCCATCGAAGCTCTTCCACAGCAGATTGCGGACCTCATCAGCGAGCCCAAGCAGGTCCTCGCCATCCCCGGCATCGGCAAGGGGATGCTGGTGAACCTGCAAGAGATGTTTAAGGAGGGTCGGCTTTCGCTGCACGCCGAGCTGCTCAAAAAATACCATCCCTCGATGCTCGACCTGCTCAAGATTCAAGGGCTGGGCCCCAAGACCATCGCCCTGATCTGGAGCGCCTACCACGTCTGCGATCCCGAGGGCGTAGAGAAACTCGCGCAGGAGGGCAAGATTCGCACTCTGCCTCGCATGGGCGAGAAGCATGAGCAGAAGCTGCTAAAAGCAATTCAGGATTATCGCCGCATCGCCGGACGCTTTCTTCTTGATGCGGCCGAAGCTCAAGCCGCAAAAATCATCGAGCACCTGCGCAACTATTCTGGCATCGAAAAAGTCACGCCCGCCGGTTCCCTGCGCCGCGGACGTGAAACCGTAGGCGATCTCGACATCCTGGTAACCGGCAAAGCCTGTTGCGATGACGAAGAACGGCAAAAGCTGATCGATCACATCATCAAGCTGCCGGGATTGATGGACATCATCGCCCGCGGCGAAAACAAGGTCAGCTTTCGCATGCGCGGCGGCATGCAAGTGGATGTCCGCCTGCTCTCCCCCGATTCCTTCGGCGCTGCCATGCAGTACTTCACCGGCAGCAAAGCCCACAACGTCGCCCTGCGCCAGCGCGCGTTAAAGATGGGCTACACCCTGAGCGAATACAGCCTGGCGCAACTGGACAACGAAAAACCCGTCGCCGGAAAAAGTGAAGAAGAGATCTACGCCAAACTGAAGCTCGACTACATCCCCCCAGAGCTGCGGGAGAACCTGGGCGAAATTGACGCCGCCGAAAAACACACGCTACCTGCACTCATATCGCAAGCCGACCTGCAGGGCGATGTCCACATGCACACTGTAGAAACCGACGGCCGCAACACCATCGAAGAAATGGCCGAGGCCGCCCGCGCCCACGGCTACAAATACATGGCCATCACTGACCATTCCAAAAACTTGGCGTTCGCCAACGGACTCGACGACCAGCGCGCGGTGGAGCACATCAAACGCATCCGCGCCGCGAATGAAAATATCGACGGAATCAGAATCTTCGCCGGAATCGAAGTAGATATTCTGTCCGACGGCACACTCGACCTGTCCGATTCCGTCCTCGAACAAATGGATCTGGTCATCGCCAGCGTCCATTCCCACTTCAACCAAAGTCCCTCGGAGATGACCGACCGCCTCCTGAAAGCCGTGGAAAATCCCAACACCTCGTTCCTCGGACATCCCACCGGACGCCTGCTGCTCCGTCGCGACGCCTACCAGTTCGACGTAGATGCAGTCCTGAAAGCCGCAGCCCAGCGAAAAGTCGCCATGGAGCTGAATGCATATCCTGATCGTCTCGACCTGTGCGACCGCCATCTCCGCTTAGCGAAACAATACGGGGTCAAGATCGTAATCAACACCGATTCCCACCACACCTCGCACCTCGACAAGATTCGTTATGGCATCCTGCAAGCCCGCCGCGCCTGGCTGACCAAAGAAGACGTACTAAACACCCTCCCAGCCCAAAAGTTCAGCAAAGCAATGAAACACGCCTGGTAAAGCCAATGTAGGCGCGGGCGTCACGCCCGTGCGGCGCCCACCTGAAACTCAAACTAGAAACCCGTATGATTAACTAATCAACGTAGCCGCGGCATTCCCAAAGCGATTCCACGACATCTTTCCTTTGTGTACCTTCGTGTCCTCTGTGGTTAACGCCTTTCAAAAAGCCAGAACCAGGAGAAACACGGAAAGGCACACAAAGAAACACCCGGCAATTGTTACAACCAGGTTAAAACTGCCTCCCAACCGCAGGATTACAGACGAAACAACACTCTTCAAATTACAATTGCCCTGCAGCCAGTGCACCCAAAAACGCCGATGGCGAAGACGACTCCCATGCACACCGCAGAAGTTATTGCAGCGAAGGACGCCGGGAAGAAATCTGACCGGCGCAATGGCCGGGGTCGAATCGCCAAAAGCGCAACCACGGCCGCGCCAGCCATCCTTCCTGTCGACCACCCCGACCTCTACGTGAATCGTGAGCTCAGCCTCCTGGAATTCCAGAAACGGGTACTGGAGGAAGCCCAGGACGAGACCGTCCCCTTGCTAGAACGGATCAAATTCCTATCCATCGTCGGCTCCAATCTGGAAGAATTCTTCATGGTGCGAGTCGCCGGGCTCAAGAGGCAAGTCGAAAAAGGCGTTCTCGAGTGCGGTCCGGATGGCATGACTCCTGCGGCCCAACTCGCAGCTGTCCGCGAGCGAGTCGCCAGCCTGTTTCGCGCAGCCCACGAATGCTGGCAGCGGCAAATCCTGCCGTCCCTCGGCCGGGCCGGAATCCAGGTCGCTGATTACCCGGAGTTGAGTAGCACGCAGCGATCAGCCTTAAACAAATTTTTCCACCAAACGATTTTCCCCACCCTGACTCCCCTGGCCTTTGATCCGGGCCGCCCTTTCCCCACATATCCAACCTGAGCCTCAACCTGGCAGTGCTCCTCCGCGACAAAGAAGGCGTGGAACATTTTGCCCGCGTCAAGATACCCAATTCGATTCCCCAACTGGTTGCGGTGCACCCGCTTCCTCGCGAGAAGGCCGCCGGCGGCAAGCCGTCTGTCCAGCAATGTTTTGTCTGGCTGGAACAGTTAGTCGTGGCCAACCTCAAACTGCTATTTCCAGGAATGAGAATCCTGGAAGCGCATCCCTTCCATGTCACCCGAGACGCAGACACTGCGATTCAGGAACTCGAGGCCGGAGACTTGTTGGAGTCGGTCGAAGAAGGCGTCTGGCAGCGGCGTTTTGCCGACGTTATCCGGCTGGAAGTAAACCAAGCCATGCCGCCGCCCGTGCTCAAGATCCTGCTGGAGAATCTCGAAGTCAACAGCGACGATGTCTACCAGATCAGCGGGCCGCTGGCTCTCAGCCGGCTGAAGCACCTGGCAGCGGTTGATCGCCCTGAGTTGAAGGATCCACCGTTTGTGGCGGCAATCCCCGCCGCGCTGGAGCCCGAAGACGACAGAGAGGATATTTTCGCCGCCATTCGCCGGCAAGACATTCTTCTTCACCATCCCTTCGATTCCTTCCAGCCGGTCGTTTCCTTCCTGCAGAAAGCCGCGAAGGATCCCGCTGTTCTCGCGATCAAGACCACGCTTTACCGCGTCGGCCGGAATGCCCCGGTAGTCGAGGCTCTGCTCGAAGCGATTGAAAACGATAAGCAAGTCGCAGCCTTGGTGGAGCTCAAAGCACGCTTCGACGAGGAGAGCAACATCGAGTGGGCGCGAAAGCTGGAGCGTGACGGCGTCCATGTCGTTTACGGATTACAGAACCTGAAGGTCCACTGCAAGGCCGCGCTGGTCGTGCGTCAGGAAGGAAATGTCATCCGCCGCTACGTGCACCTTTCGACCGGCAACTACAACAGCGTGACCTCCCAGCTTTATACCGATTTCGGCATGTTCACTTGTGACGAAGAAATTGGCGCGGACTGCACCGACCTGTTCAACTATCTCACCGGATATTCCGCCAAAGCCGAATACAAGAAGCTGCTCGTCGCGCCTGTCGATCTGCGAGAGCATTTGGAGAGGATGATTCAGCGCGAGATCAAGCATCAGAGCCAGGGTGAGCGCGGACACCTGATCTTCAAGATGAACGCCCTGGTCGACAAACGCTCCATCCGCCTGCTCTACCAAGCATCCCAGGCGGGGGTACAGGTTGATCTGTTAGTGCGAGGGATTTGCTGCCTGCGTCCCGGGATCAAGGGCGTGAGCGAAAACATTAAAGTAACCAGCATTGTGGGCCGCTTCCTCGAACACAGCCGAATCTACTATTTCAGGAACGCCGGCCAGGAAGAAGTCTACCTCGGCAGTGCCGACCTGATGCCGCGAAATCTCAACCGGAGAGTCGAGGTGGTCTTTCCCGTGCGCGACCCCAAACTGATCCACGACCTCCGCTACGACATCCTCGACACCTACCTCTCCGACGAAGTCAAGGCACGTCACATGCACGCCAACGGAACGTATTCCCGCAGCTCCAATCGCTCCACTTCCGACGCGGTCAACAGCCAGCAAACGTTCATCGACCGCGCCGTTAGCCGCTCCGCCCGTTGATCGGCCGAATATACGAAATCACCCCCCTCTCCGAACCAGCCGCAGCACCGGGATTACACTATTTGCTCTGCGCACCCCAGCTTGGCGTAACGCATTCGTTATCTGGGCACCCGCCGACGGTCAATCCGGTTGCGATGCGGTGAATATCTGTCCCGTCGGTGTTCGCCGTGAACAGGTCCAGACTGCCATCGGAGCTCATCCGATTACTAATGAAGACGATCTTTTCCCCGTTCGGTGAATATCCCCCAGGAATGTCGACTTTGCCCTTCCCTGGGTCGGTTAACTGCTTTACCCCTTTACCGTCGATGCCGGCCTGAAATATTTCCCCGCCCGGAAGATTCGAGTTACAGTGATTCACAATCAAAACGTAATTCCCGTTCGGCGAAACATCAAGGACGCAACCTTCCAGCCCTGCACGCGTGATGCGCTTCTGGTCGCGGCCGTGGTCATTCATGGTCCAGAGAGCGGAGACCAAGCCCTGCTGTTCGCTGTCCATCACGATGTTCCGACCGTCGGGCGTAAATGCATTCCCGAAACTATTCCACGCAGAGTCGCTCAAGATCTCCCGCCCGCCGGTCCCGTCGGCCCGCATGGTGGTTATCACGGTTTGCCCCGTCCGGAGACTGGCCGACGCGAAAACGATACGACTGGCGTCTGGAGACCAATGCCCGTAGTAGGACAAACCGTCATTCGTCAGGTTTGTGAGCCCGCTGCCGTCGACGTTTGTCACATACAAGTCACACTGACAGTTGCCGCTATCATCCACCGGACCGTAGGTGAAGAGAATTTTCTTTCCGTCCGACGAGAAGTTCGGAGCCCAGAACTCCCAAGTTGTAGCCGCCAGATTCGTGACCTGGGTCATCCCTGTGCCATCCGGCTTGATGGTGTACAGTTGCCACGAGCCACTCGGGTTGGCCACAAGAATGATCCGACCATTCTTTCCCGGGAACGTGGCCGATGCGGGCAGAGCAGCAAGAGCAATAACCAGGCAAACACCAACCATCAAGAAGCCACGAACAAAACTGAACTTACGCATAACGCCTCCTTAAGTGCGCAGGAACCGAACAAAGTCGGCTGCTGCATAGATTGGGCTTTGGGTTTAGGGAAGAGAGGCCTCCCCGCCTGTTTTATCGGCCGGACGACCGCTGACCCCATTGAGCATCGGCACGCGACCTCGATGTGCCAGGCGTGCCAGAATTTCGGACATGCTCTCCCTCGGCAACGGACTGGCCAGAGTTTGTATTCCGACTTTCGTGCCAGGCGTCCTGCTCTCAGTCGCTACATTTCCAGCGTCCCGGCAGTCATCCGCCTCGCTTTGAGCCGCGGCGCACGGGATCAGCAAGAAGGCTCGAAGGCTGCCATCCGGCAGCACGGCATTACCTGTAATCTCCCCGCGGTCATTAATGTAGTGGGGCTCTACCAACGTCAGATGCGAACTGGAGGGTACGAAAATGTTTAAGTCGATCATCTCCCCGTCATCCCAGAGAAAAGCGTGCTCGGTAGTGCTGCCTCCGCTAAAGTCACAGTCAGCTGATGAACTGCCCACCACCTCGCCCTTTCCGTTGATTGCCCACGCGATACTGCACGGATCGCTGTTCAGGGTCCCGAGACTGGTCATCACACCGTGCTTCCACAAAAAGGCGAGCACCGCCTGATCATTTTGGTTGGTTGCCCAGCCGACAATGACCCCAGCGTCATTTATCCACAGTGCATTCCCATCGCTTCCCCCCAGAGTGCCAAGATCGGTCAGCACCCCGTCTTGCCACCGAAAAGGGTGGAAGGTTTGATCTCCGGACAAATTCGACTGCCCCACAATTTGGCCCCGGCTGTTAAGCCACTGCGGCCCGCCGAAGGTACCGCCAAAACTTCCGAGGTCAGTCATCAAACCCTTCCTCCAAACAAACGGGGCGATAGCAAGAGAGTCCGTATACGAGACACCGGCGATCTGCCCACGATCATTTATAAGCAGAGCTGCGGCGTCCGTACCACCGAGCGTACCGAGATCCCGCATCGCTCCGTCTTCCCAAAGGAAGGCTCGCGTTTGTGTGCCCAACCCAAATAACGAGTTGGAGTCGAGCGTTGCGTTGGAAGACACTCCAGTGATCTGGCCTCGGTCGTTGATCGCTGTCGCAAGGCTCTCGTAGCCACCATCAAGAGTTCCAAGATTTACGATGTACCCGTCGATCCACACGACAGCGTTGGCCGCCGGAAACCCGGTGATGGGATCTAAACTTCCCGTGGTCGAGGTTCCCACCGCCACCCCCCAGTCGTTCACCCAGTCTGCAACACTGCTGTTGACCCCGCGCAGCGCCCCCAGATCAATTCGAGCACCCTTCTGCCACTTGAAAGCATGCTGAATGAAAGGATCCGGGAAGAGGTCCACAAGAGGATTGACGTTAGGGTAGTTGGGATCGAGAACAGACGTATCCGCCTGCCCCACAGCCGTACCACCTCCGTTTAGAGACTGTGCAGCTTCGCCATAGGTGTAGCTCTGAGGACCTCCGAACGTTCTCATGTCAATGAGTCTGTAGCGATGATGTTCCCGTGCGGCCAGCCCAACCGGCATCGTCGAAGCGGCAAAGACCGTAAGCACAGCAGACCATGTCAATAAACTGTTGCATCTCATATCGTCCTCTCCAGTGGCTTCTGTTCAAATAAGCTCGGCACCTGTTAATGAGGATTCGTGCCCCACTCCGGCTCGCTCTCCCAAAGGTCGGTGGTTATAATCGGCACAATATTTTTGCCATTGGCGTCCATCTCATAGACGTCCGCGAACTGGTTTGCCCCCTTTCCTGGCTGGTGTGCGAAGACGATCTTCTTCCCGTCCGGCGACCAGCCCGGTTCGATGTTTCTCCCGATGCTTGTGAGCCGGTGCATCGTTCCGGACCCGTCAGTGCGGATTGTATAAACCTGGGAGATGTGACCAGTACAGCAATCGCGGTAGGACTCAAAGATGATCAGGCTTCCGTCAAGGGACCAGTCTGCTCCCCCGGCGTTAATACCCCACTTCGTTAGACGTTGGAGACCAGTACCATCAGGGTGAATCAGGAAAAGGGCCTGCGCGTTCCTTGCAACAGAGAACCGGGTGAAGGCAATCTGCTTGCCATTGGGCGACCATGACGGCTCGAAGTCCGCCGAGCGGTCTATTTTCTGCTTGGTAAGCTGGACTGGACTGGTACCGTCTGCGTTCATGGTCCAGAGGGTTATGCCAGTTGGGTTGTTGGGATCCGAACCAAGAACCTTGACGAAAGTTATCTTCTTGCCATCAGGTGAGTAGTCGGGATTACCGTTCCCGATGCACTTGCCGGCGGTGCACTTGCCGATTTCGTGAATTCCGTCTCCATCCCACTTGATCTCTTCAATCGCTGCCCTATCTGGCAGATCTCGCTCAAAGATTATTTTTGATCCATCGGGAGACCACTTGGGCAAGTCATCCTCGACGCCGGTGTCCGGAAAAGTGAGCTGCTTCACGTCTGTCCCGTTGTGCTTCGCCGAGTAGATGGCGGAGGTGGTGAAGTCGGCAAACACAAACCCTTTCCAGACGATCCGGCCATTCTTGCCAGGGAATGTTGGCGTTTGTGGTTGCTCCTGCGCGACCGCAGTCGTCATTGCCGACACCACAACTGCGATAAGTCCAATGCGCATCGATATCGTGAGCGTGCTAGTTTTCATGCTCTTCTCCTTTTCTCTTGCTTTGTAACGAGAGGGCCAAGGTTGGAGACGAAGCCGATGAGTAGTGCCCGCGTTACTGCGCTGCACCCCACTTGGGGAAAGAGCCGCCCTGCTCGATCTCCCTGGGGCGAAGCTCCGCCGCGCGCTTTCTGCCAATGCTTCTGTATCGTTGCGCTGATCTTGCAGACGCCGGAATCTCGAGAATCTGACGCTCGCCTTTGCCATCTGCGCCGACTACAACGATCGCCGACGTGCCCTTCGCGATGTTGTCGCGCTCGTAAGCGATAAAGTTTCCGTCGGGTGACCAGGACGGGTTGACGGCCTCGATCGGCAGTTTGTTACTGGTCAGGTGCTTGATCCCAGTCCCGTCCGCATTCATCGTCCAGATTTCGTCTGCCCCGAAATTGCATTCGACCGTCCACACCGCAACCCTCTTGCTATCCGGCGACCAGTTCGCGTCCACTGCACACGGAGCCGGCTTGGTAATGCGATGTATGTTCGTGCCATCAGGGTTCATAACGTAAACCGCAGCCAGAAACCCGCCCAGTTCGAAGGCCTCAAACGAAATGGACTTCCCATCAGGCGAATAATTGGCCTCCCATTCGTTGACGGCAGGCGAGAAATGGGTGATCGGAGTAAGCCCGCTGCCGCCGGAGCTCACGCTGTAAATCGCGCAGCTAGTGGCGAAAGCGGGCCAATTCGGCTGGCAGCGCGTAAAGATGAGATGGCTGCCGTCAGGGGCGAAGCTTGGGGCATAGTCTTGGAAGTTTCCATCGTCGAACACCTTGTGGGGATTGCTTCCATCTGCGTTCATGAGCCAAAGTTGGCTCGGACCATTCGGCGGGAACTCGACGAATACCAACTGTGAGCCGTCAAACGACCACGACTCCCAGAACGCCACAATATTCTGCGACCCGAGATTGGTGAGTTGTTTTACGTTACTTCCATCGGGTTTCATTGAATAAAGATCCGGTCCGAGATTGAAAGCGATACGCCCCGGAGCTGTGCCCGCGCTCGCCGATGTGCCGAACGCCGCCACTGAACTGACAAAAACCATGGCCAACCACCAGCGTGATCTCCTTACTCTCATATGCGCTCCTTAACATAGTGCGATATTTGCACTGCGATTCATTTCTGTAGTCGACTACGCAAGCTCGCTGATTTCACCTCACTCATCGGACCAGCTCCGAATCGGTTCCGGAGATGATATTTCTGCTGACGATCCTGATGACCTTTGCTGGCTACTGGCTCCCGCTCGCAAAGCAACTCGACCGGAGTTGGACGCGACGGGGTGTAAGTTAGAGCCGACTGCCTGAAAACCGCAATGACACACCGCATTAGATTTCGTGTTAGAGCGCAAGCGCCTGATTTGGTAGGGGTTCCCATAACGTTGCTCTGCTCGTGCCAGCGATGTTAGACTCCCGTCACCTACTTGCCAGGTAGGCAAACATGGCAACGCCGGCCCACCCGCCATCGAGTCATAGCTTCGGGCTCTTCGAACTCGATCTCTCTAATCGCGAACTGCGCAAAAGCGGAGTGCCACTGAAGCTGCATCCTCAGCCCTTTCGCGTTCTGCAATTGCTGGTGGAGCACCCAGGGCAAGTGGTGACGCGCGAAGAAATCCGGAAGGCCGTCTGGGGGGACAATACCTTTGTCGACTTCGAGCGCGGCATTAACTTCGCGATCAACCAGATTCGTGCGGCGCTGTGCGACGATCCCGACGCACCTCGATACGTCGAAACCGTTCCTCGACGCGGCTACCGATTCATCTTTCCTATGGCCGCTGTTCAGGCAGAGGTCTCCGTTCCCGCAGTCGGAACGTCGGGCACTACCCCACACTTGCACCTCGTCAAAGACGAAATGCACACGGCCCTGGACGCTGCGACGGCCACTGCCGAGAAGCAAACTGCCAGGTGGGTTCTCGGAACCGCCCTCCGTTCAAAGCCGTTCTTGGTAGCTCTGGTCGCCCTGGGTGCCGCGGTGGTTTCCGGCCTCCGCTTGCAGAGCTGGTTCCAGTCGCGAAGTGCCCTGAAGCTTCAGAACATCCAGATCACGCGGCTCACTGAAAGCGGCAAAGCCTTCGACGTTGCCATTTCTCCGGATGGACGTTACGTTGCCTATGTATTGCAGGAGGCGGGTGAGTTTGGTTTGCACGTGCGCCAGGTTGCCACCGAAAGCGATGCGCAGCTTCTTCCGCAGGACAAAACGTTCTTCGCGGGCCTGACCTTCTCACCCGATGGCGAGTACATCTACTTTGTGCAGTCCGACAAGACCGACCCGAGCCTCCACCATCTGTACAAAATGCCACTGCTGGGGGGAGCTCCGAGACTACTGCTCAAGAATGTCGACTCGACTGTCAGCTTCTCCCCCGATGGGCGGCAGTTTGCCTATACCCGTTCCGGACCGACACACACGAGCACAGATATCCTGATTGCCAATGCCGACGGAAACGATGAACATACGGTGGCCAGTCTTCCGCACACCTGGACGGGTTTCCAGCCTGGCCCGGCGTGGTCGCCGGACGGGGGTGCTATTGCGACCTCCATTATGCACCTCGGTTCAGAAAAAGGATTCACATTGCGGGTGATCTCGCTTGCTCGCGGCGAAGGCCGCGACCTTTACTCCACACCTCGCCAGATCGGGCGCCCACAATGGCTGCATGGCGGCAACGCGTTATTGGCTGCAATCGATGACGATCACGGGCAGCTGTGGACCATTTCATATCCCGATGGTAAAGCCAGCCAGATAACTAACGATCTTGCCAACTATGATCAGGCCATCAGCATCAGCCGCGACGCTAAAACCATCGCGACCATTCAGTGGAATGTCATCTCGCAAATTTGGGAGCTTCATTCGCTTGATTCCTCCGAGCCACGGCAGATCACCTCGGGAAGCCGCTCGTTCGTGAATGCCGTCGCCGGCCCAGATGGGAAACTATTGGCGCAGAGCACCGATGACGATTTGTGGATCATGAATGACGATGGCACACAGGCCGTGCGCCTGGTCGAAGCTCGCGATGTGAACTTTCCGGCCCGGTGCGGCGTCTTCGTCGTTTTTGATACGTATCAGTCGGGAACCGGCGAATTGATGCGCGTTGACACCGATGGCACTCATCTCACCAAACTTGCGACCGGACCGCTGACGATGCCTCGTTGTTCACCTGACGCCCGCTTCATTTATTACGTGCTGATGTCACGACCGCAGAAGATCCTGCGCTTGCCGATGGAAGGCGGTAGTCCAGTTGAGGTCGCGACAATACCCGGAAATGGTTTAGTGGCGCCTTTTAACGTCTCGCCCGATGGAAAGCTGTTGTCCTATCCTTATGAAACCACCGCGCCCATTCCGGGGAAGAAAATCGAAGTGATTCGAGTGGAGGGAGGGCCGCCGCTCCATACCTTTGATTCACCTCCGATGCGCGGCAGTGGGAAGTGGTCCCCTGACGGCAAAGCATTCCAATACCTATTCACTCAGGATGGAGTTAGCAACCTTTGGGAGCGACCGCTCGATGGGGGAAAACCACGCCAGCTCACCCACTTACACTCTGGGGGGATCCTCAGCTTTGCTTGGTATCCCGACGGCAGACGATTGCTGCTGGCCCGCGGTGAGACTGGCGGAGATGTCGTCCTGCTGCGCGACCTCCACTAAGTTCCAGGTCGTTGTGTGAGGATGTTAACGCAGCCGGTTCCTTGCGAATATCTCTGTTAGGCCAACAGCGCGGCAATCGACCGGCTTGTCAGAAGACGATTCCCCGCTAGCCCAGCGCGATATTGGAACCCAGGAGACTTATGCTCCGGAGTGGCGTGTCCCCTGATTTGCCGGCCGTTGTCTCGTCCTTCGCCCATCGTTGCATGATGCGTTAGAAGTGATGAGCTGTGGGATTTGATCAGCAAAACGACTAGAATCAGAACGACACATGCCTGACGACATATCACCTCCGTCGCCCGCACCCGCGGCCCCATCAACAGCCCCCTCGCAATCCGGTACCCGATTCAACATTGGCGAAGAATTCGGCACTGCGAAGAAGAACCTGCCGCCGGTGAAAATCGTTCTCATTGGAGCCGCGATTATCGCAATCGTTGCGGGTGTCATCGCGTTCGTGCAACGTCCGCAATCCGCAGCCACCGGGTCGATCGATGACGTCGTCTCGGTCGAGGTTCCCAATCAAAATCTGACCATGGTCGCAATCAATGTTTCCTTCCAGAACAATGGCCAGAAACCATACTTGATTCACACCATCAAAGCCGATCTCGAGACCGCCACTGGCAGCTTTAGTAACGACGCCGCTTCCCCGGCCGACTTCGACCGCTACTTCCAGGCCTTCCCCACCCTGAAGCAACACGCCCTCAACCCGCTGCGAGCGCGAGGCCAAGATCGATCCAGGTGGCCAGACCCAGGGAACCATCATCGTAGCCTTCCCGGTAGCCCCGGACGCTTTCGCGTCCCGCAAGTCCCTGAAAGTCACCATCCAGCCGTACTTCCAACCCATGCCGCTGGTTCTAACCAAATAAAAACAGTCAAGCCGTGAACAGTTGTATTAGCTTATAGCTTTGAATGGAGTGATTCCCACGTGGAACACAACCCCTTCACTGATGCTTCTGCAGAATCTTGCGCCGCTGCGCGAGGTGGTTGTTGGCGTTGGGGTTGAGGTCGTCGTACTTCAGGCAACTGATCGAGCCATCCACTTCCAACACCGCCAGCGCGACGTCATGACAACTGGCGATGCCATGCTCGCGAAGCGCGCGCTGCAACTCGTCCATGCTGACGTGTTCTTTCGCCATGTGCGCATTGATGACTTCGCCATCGTGCACCAGCAAGCTGGGCTGGCCTTGAACAAATTTTCGGAAGCGGCGATTGCCGCCAGAAACTTCGGCGACAACATAATTCATCACCAACAGCGTGGCCGCTGCCACCACGCCGCCCAAAAGCGATGTGTCAGGTCCAGTCATCGCGTTCTGCACCGCGTTGCTGAGCAGCAGCAGGAGGGTGAGATCGAAGGGCGTCATCTGTCCCACCTCCCGCTTGCCGCTGAGCCGGACACCGGTGAGGACGACGGCGTAGATCACCGCCGTCCGCAGGAAAATTACACCGAGACCGTACGCGCTCGGGAACATCGCGGGTTACTGGCCCGCCGTCACCGGCACGGGCGCGCCCTTAGGAGTGCTCAAGTATCCCACCGCCTGTTTCTTGTCCACCGACCAGATCACCATTTCGTACAGCAAGTGATCGCGCCCGGTGTAGAACTGGATGGGCTCGCTGACGTTGCGATCCTTCTTTTCGATGGTCTTGTCGTCCGCGGTGACATTGATTGTGAACTTACCTTTCTTCACGTCAGTTTTCTTGAGCTGCAGACTAACGGTCGAAACTGCTTGAGGCTGGGCGCCCTTGACCAAAGTGAACTCGTAATAATTGCGATCGCCTTTGTGTTTGAGCACCTCGAGATCGCCGCGGGTGTTCGCGATCAAGCCGCTCTGCACTCCCAGGTCGCCAATGGTGCTCTGCAGCTTGGCTTGCGTGGCGGCCAAGTCGGCCTTGGTGGAGGCAACGTCGGTTTTGACGCCGCCGACATCTGTTTTCACGCCAGCAACTTCGCCATTCACCTGGCTGAATTGCTGCTTCTGCTCATCGGCGAGGCGTTGTTGTGAGGCGCGTTGGGCCGCCTGCTCGCGCTGCAATTCGGCGGAGCGGGAGGCGAGTTCCTTCTTGGTCATGCCGACCTGTGTGGCCAGAGTTTCGGAGTCGGCCTCGGCAGATTGCATGCGTTTGCTTAGCTCCGCGATCTGCGCGTTGCTGGCGGTTTGGTTCTTGCCCAGCTGATCGATGCGCTCGCGCAAGTTAAACAGGAAGTAAAGTGAGCCTGCAACGTAGAGAACCGCCAGCAACAACAGTATCCACTTTCCGGCGCTTCCTTCGGATCCAGTGTGGACCTCGGCTAGGTGTTCGCCCTCATCGGCCATAAGTTTTCTCCGCTAGTTGTGATTGGGTGTTGTTCTTATTGTTGTGCAGGTCAGCGATAGTGTCAATTGTTACGAAGGTTTCCGAGGCCGGAGAATGTCAGGAGGCTTAACAAGATTTTGGCTTTGCTCAGCGAGGACGGGCGAGTCGCCCGTCCCCACATGAGCTCAGGGGCTAATGCATGATTTCGAAAACGAGCCCGGACCCCTGGGCCCCGCCCGCCTGGGTGGTTCCGTAAATATTGCCGGCGGAGTCGAGGATCAGGTCGCCGGTGGGATGGTATCCGTCGGTACCTTGTCCGAAGTTGTGGACCACTTTGTAGGTCCAGCCGCCTGCGGAGACGGGGGATAGCTTGAAGACCGTGCCGCATCCGCCGCCGCAGGAACTCTGGATGGCGCCCAGCATGGTAGTTCCGTAGAGATTGCCCGCCGAGTCCATGACCAGGCCGGCAACGGGGTTTCCTGCAGGAGTATTGACGAAGGCGTGGAGCACCTTCTCCGTCCAGCGACCCTGCGCGTTGGGTTGCAGCACGAACACCACGCCATATCCCCGACTGCCGCCCTGGTACGCCGTGCCGTAAAGATTACCGGCGGCATCGAGGATCAGGTCACCATAGGAATTTTTTCCGTCGTTTTCACCCTTGAAACCATGAAGAACACTCTCCGTCCATCCGCTGGAACCGGGCGTCAGCTTGAAGATGACGCCATATCCGGAAGCGCCTCCCGCATAGGCTGTGCCGTAGAGATTTCCAGTGGCGTCAAAGGTCAAGCCGTCGTAGGGCGAAGCTCCGTCGGTCGCTCCCTGGAAAGCGTAGAGCACGCTCTCCGTCCATCCGCTCGAACCATGCGTCAACTTGAAGACCGTGCCGCAGCCCGTACTGCAGACCGAGCTGATATTTCCGCCGAGCAAAGTTGTGCCGTAGAGATTGCCTGCCGTGTCGAAGAGAAGTCTGGCGTAGGGTTCGCGGCCGTCGCTGCCCCCGGTGAAGGTGTAGAGAACGGTTTCGGTCCAGCCTGCGGAACCGGGCGTTAGTTTGAAGACGGTGCCGCATCCCAGATTGCAGTTCGCGCTTCCGCCGAAGTTGGTGGTGCCATAAAGGTTGCCGGCAGCGTCGAGCACCAGGCTGGCGTACGGTTGGCCTCCGTCGGTGCCGCCGGTGAAGTTGTAGAGCACCGTTTCAGTCCAGCTTCCGTTCGACGTGGGAGTCATCTCGAAGACGGTGCCCTGGTTATTGGTTCCACCAAGTTCGGTGGTGCCGTAAAGGTTGCCGGCTTTGTCGAAAACCAGTCCGGCGTAAGGGAACTTCGGATCGCTGCCGCCAGAAAAGCTGTACACCGCATTTTCCGAACCCGACCCGCCGCCGGGAATCACCGCTTCACCCAGGTTGGAATAGCCACTTTCTACATTCAAGTTGTCGACCGCTGTGGCCGCGTAATAATACGTTTGACCGCTTTGCACCGTGCTGTCGGCGTAGATGGTGTTCGCATCCAAGGCGGAATTGATTTTTGTGAATGGGCCGCTGGCACTGGCGCCCCGGTAGACGTTATATCCGACGATGTTCTGGGAATTGCTGGCATCCCATGACAGATTGACACTGTGTGCGGCCGCAAGGATTGGGGAGAATAGAAAGGCTAGAAAATAAATAATTATGCTTGTGATTGGTTTTGACTGCGGCGTGAGGAAGCTCACGGTACCACCTCTCTTGCCCGTGCGTGCGCACGGCGGGGGATTGAAGAGCCACTGCACCGCGATCCTGATCTTGAGTGGAGCTTCCACGATCAAAACAGCGTGGCGTGCAATGTCCCCATTATTCGGCTGCACGCGGATTTGCAGTAGGTCACGGAAGGACATTAGCCCACGGTAATCGGCGCGAGCATTGACTGTCTGGAGGGACAGGACTGTTTGGCAGTTGCGGTTCGCGCGCGAGTCCTATCGATACTCGGTGTCCCATTGTGGTTCCGTGGGGAGGTAAAACTATTGATCGAGAATGCATTTCAGCTGTGTCGCACGGGCGGGGACGCCCGCGCCTACATTGACGGCAGGAGCTTGTACTTCCGGGTCGGCACTTTGCAACGGGGATTCCCGATATGACATCTAAGCGGTGTATTCTTATGAAGACTTCGATGCTCGTAAAATGTGAAAAGTGCGGCTACGAAAACTTTCCGCAACACCGCTTTTGCGGGATGTGTGCCGCCGAATTGCGTCTTCCGGGTCCTGCCGGGACTCAGCCGGCTCCTCCGGTAAGGCTGGTTCCCTTGCCCGCTGTCGCGCAGCCGCGCGCAACAGAAGTCGTCCCGAAACAGGCCAGTGGGCCTTCGTTTCTCGGCTTGGGGAATGAACCCGCTGACACTCGAAGTGTCAGCTACTTGCTGGAGGATGAACCAGCAACCAGTCACCGCGGCAAGTATCTCTTGTCACTCATGCTGCTGTTGGTTGCGCTGGCGGTCGTGGGCTGGCACTGGCGAGAGGATTTGAGTTCGTTGGTCTCGAGGGTTTCGGGTAGCGGGAACTCTCAGGCGAGTTCTGCAACGCCGGACTCGGCTTCATCGCCCAATACGGGAAACAGCGCGGCGGGAAGTCCGGTGGAGAAGCCGGGCACGGAAGCCAGCGGTCCGGTCGACGCTCCAGTACCGGGCACTGCGGCAGAAACTTTGCCGCCGGCGGCTCCGGCTGCCGCAGCCGGGACGGATGCAGCGCAATCTCCGCAAGAGGATCAGTCACAACCGCCCAATCAATCCCAAGCGAGCGATTCTACATCTGCGCCCAGCCGTACGAAGACGGATGACTCAGGAGAGGCCACAAGTCAGGAGTCGCCTGTTCACAAATCGGCGAAGGCGCGGGCTCAGCCAGCGACGACAGTGGCCACTCAGGCAGCCGACCTGGAGGCTGAGGGGGAAAAATATCTCTACGGAAACGGTGTGCCGGAAAACTGCACTCGGGCGAGGACCAATTTGCTGGCGGCGGCGCAGCATTCCAATGCCCAGGCTCAGAATGTTCTAGGCACGATGTACGCGACGGGTCACTGCGCCACTCGTGATCTGCCTACAGCTTATCGCTGGTTCTCGCGGTCGTTGCGTAAGGATCCGAGCAATACTCGCATTGAACAGGATCTGAAAGTTTTGTGGAACCAGATGACGCCGGAGGAGCGGCAGTTGGCTTTGCGGGATGAGCGGTGAGGCCCGACTAAGAATTCCTGTCTTCGGCACCCAAACCTCTAATAGCTTGAAGCCTCCCGGCATCGGGGGAACTGAAGGGTTGGGTCTTCCTTAAAGGATGTAGTGCTGCTGGCACCCGCCCTTTCGCACAGAACGCGAAAGAACGGGGCACCCCAAACCTGTTTTATTGGGACATCAGAAGGATGTGGTGCTGCTGGCACCCGCCCTTTCGCGCAGAACGCGAAAGAACGGGGCACCCCAAACCTGTTTTATTGGGACATCAGATGGATGTGGTGCTGCTGGCACCCGCCCTTTCGCGCAGAACGCGAAAAGGACGGGGCACCCCAAATCTATTTTATTGGGACATCAGAAGGATGTCGTGCTGCTGGCACCCGCCCTTTCGCACAGAACGCGAAAGGGACGGGGCACCCCAAACCTATTTTATTGGGACATCAGAAGGATGTGGTGCTGCTGGCACCCGCCCTTTCGCGCAGAACGCGAAAAGGACGGGGCACCCCAAATCTATTTTATTGGGACATCAGAAGGATGTCGTGCTGCTGGCACCCGCCCTTTCGCACAGAACGCGAAAAGAACGGGGCACCCCAAACCTATTTTATTGGGACATCAGAAGGATGTCGTGCTGTTGGCACCCGCCCTTTCGCACAGAACGCGAAAGAACGGGGCACCCCAAACCTATCTTGTTGGGACATCGGAAGGATGTGGTGCTGCTGGCACCCGCCCTTTCGCACAGAATGCGAAGAGAACGGGGCACCCCAAGCGCCACCCAGAATCTTGTCCTGGCTGCTTGGAGCGGGTCTTTCTACGGGAGCAATGCGGGCATTGGCACGCGGACAGGAGTGTCCGCGCCACACGGACGCGGCTCTTTCTGGACCGTAAAAGCCGAGCAGGGCGCTTGTCCCGGATCGCAAATGCTGGTATGGTTTCGCGGTTCGCTTTTCGTCCTCTCTGCGTTTGCTATGTCGCAGGGAGGAAAGAGGATTCGGGCTGATGGCGTTGGCCTGCAATCCACCTTAGACTTCCAATTCGTACTTCAAGTAGAAAGAGATTAACTGCTTGTCCGGCGCTGAGCTACAAGGAGATCGGACCGACGCTGCGGTTTTGTCGGCGATCCGCTCGGGTGACGAGAACGGGATGGCGGCTTTGTATGACCGCTATTCGGCTGTCGTCTACTCGGTGGCTCTTCGTGTGCTCGGCGATACGGGCGCGGCCGAGGACGTGTTGCAGGAAGTGTTTATGCAATTGTGGCGCAACCCGGGGCTGTTCGATTCGAGCCGTGGCAGTCTGGGGCCGTGGCTGGCGGTGATTGCGCGGCATCGGGCGATTGATGGGCTGCGCAAGCGGCGTCCCGAAACGGATATTGCGGATGTGGTGGTTTCGGTCGAACCCGATATGGCGGGCGATGCGGCGCGGGCGCGAGCCATGGAGAAAGTTCGGGGCACGCTGGGCTCGATGCCATCGGCGCAGCGGCAGGCTTTGGAGATGGCTTACTTCGAGGGGCTCTCCCACAGCGAGATTTCGGCGAAGACCGGAGAGCCGTTGGGAACCATCAAGACTCGCATTCGATCGGGGTTAATGGCCTTGCGCAAGGCTTTTGCAGCATGAGCGTACACGAACAATTCGCGGAGGATCTCGCACTCCACGCTCTGGGCACGTTGCAGGGCGAGGAACGCGCGGCGCTTGAAACGCACCTGGAAGGGTGCGCTGGTTGCCGTCGCGAGCTGGAGCAGCTGCGCGGGGATATGGCGCTGATGGCCTTGTCGACGGCGGGGCCGGTGCCGCCGCAGCGGGCGCGCCAGCGTCTGATGGAGGCGGTGGCTCGTGAACCACGGCGAGTAGTGGCTCCCGCCGCGGGGCGGGCCTGGTGGACGCTCGTACCTTGGGTTGCGGCGGCGGCCCTGGCGGTGGGATTGGTCGTCGTTTGGTTGCAGAACTCGGACCTCCAGCGCCGAATTGCTGGCCTCCAGAATGAATCGGCCCAGCAATTCGCAGAACTACAGCGCGCTCGTGAAGTCGTGTCCACCCTTACCGCAACCGACGCGATGCGGGTGACGTTGGTTGCGGCCAAGACTCCACCTCAACCGCAAGGCAAAGCCATTTATGTTCGCGATCGGGCCAGTTTGATTTTCCTGGCAAGCAATCTCCAACCATTGCCGCCACTGAAGGCTTATGAGTTGTGGCTGATTCCGACCAGCGGGGCGCCAATTCCGGCCGGAGTGTTCAAACCTGATGCGCATGGCAGCGCGACTGTGATCAATCCGCCGCTTCCTCCGGGCGTGCAGGCCAAGGCTTTTGCGATCACTGTGGAGCCGGAGGGTGGGTCGTCGGCGCCAACTCTGCCTATCCTTATGTTTGGTGCTGGGGAGTGAGGAGTGAGGACTCTCTGCCTCTGCCTTGGCTGAAAAAGTGCGTGGCATGACCGCCCGGACGAAGCGTCCGGGGCCACGGTTTCATTGGATGGTCCGGGGAAGCGTGTGTTCCTATATACCGGCCCGCCTGTTTCGGTTGAACTATTAGCTGGGGCAACTGAATGCCAGCGACTCCACCCACGTCTCGTGTGCTCACGCCGGTAGCTGCGACCAAGCTTGCAGATCATACCCGCCACCAGATCGCTTTGCGGCTGCTTCCATTTCTTTTTGTCCTCTACATCATCAATTATCTTGACCGCACAAGCGTGGCTTATGCCGCGATCGGTATGTCCCGGACACTGGGGTTCAGCGACCGGGTATTTGGTTTGGGCGCGGGCATTTTTTTCGTCAGCTATGTCGTGTTGCAAATACCGGGGGCGCTCATGGTTGAGCGCTGGAGCGCGCGTGGTTGCATCAGCGCGATCCTGATTGCGTGGGGTTCGCTGACCGTGCTGACCGGACTGGTTCACACGGCGGGCCAGCTTTACGGTGCGCGCTTGCTGCTGGGGGCGGCGGAGGCAGGCTTTTTTCCTGGCGTCGTGGTTTACCTGAGTCACTGGTTCATTCGCGAGGATCGCGCCAAGGCGGGGAGCAACTTTATGGCCGCGATTCCTTTGTCATTCATTGTGGGCTCGCCGCTGGCGGGATGGATTCTGGGGCATCCGTGGCTGGGCGTGGATGGTTGGCGGTGGTTGTTTGTGCTCGAGGGTATGCCAGCGGTGCTGCTGGGTGCAGTTGCGTTCTTCTATCTGACCGATCGGCCGCGGGACGCGGAGTGGCTCGCTCCGGAGCAGCGGCAGTGGATCGAAGAGAAGCTGGTGGAAGAAAAGCCAGTGAATCCGAAGAAGATCACGACCTGGCGGGCGCTGTGTTCGGGTCCGGTGCTGGTGATGTCCGCAGTAGCGTTTCTCGAATACTTCGTGGCTTACACAGTAGCATTCTGGTTACCCACGATTCTGAAACGGCAATCCGGTTTTTCGGACGTGCGCGTAGGGTTTATGGGCATGGTGCCGTACATGGCTGGACTGATTGCCATGCTGGTCAACGGATGGCATTCGGACAAGACGGGGGAACGGCGCTGGCACACGGCGGTCCCGTTGTTCATCGCGGCGACTGCGTTGTTGGGGCTCATCACTGTGAGTGCTTCCACCGAGAGCTCGCTCATCCTCTTCACCATGTTGTTATGTGTATCGGGATTTCTGCCGGTATTCTGGGCGATGCCGAGCGAAATTCTGAGCGAATCGGCGGCGGCGGCGAGTGTGGGAATGATTAATGCGGTGGGGAGCGTCGCCGGCTTTGCCGGTCCTTTTTTGTTCGGTTATCTGAATAGTCGGACGGGATCGTATTCGTCTGGATTGAAGTTGATGATGGTGTGCGCGATCGCGGGCGGGTTGCTGGTCTTGCGGGTTCCGCGAGCACGGGCCGGGTTTTCTCGCTTTTGAAGGCCCGTCCTAATGGTTTGTCATTCCGAGCGCGGTGTTGGCGCGAGGAATCTGCTTTTCGCGATAGCAGACAACAGCAAATTCCTCGCTGCGCTCGGAATGACAATCGGGTTGGAAGAAGGCTCGTTGACGAGCGCTACTTTTACTTGACGAGCGCTAGTTAACGACCGCTAGTTGTGTTTGTCCTTGTAGATACTCTTGCTGATGCGATCCTGCTGACGGTTGATCCCTTTCTGTTCCGCCTTGGTGAGGTGGCCATTGTGCTCGGCCATGTCCTTTTGCTCACGCTTTTGAACGTTAGCTTCACGCCTTTCCAGATTGCTGGTCTCTTTCGGGGTCAGCGAGCCGCTCTTGACGCCGTTGGCGATGCGATTTTGCTGCCGGGTTTCGCGACTGTTTACTTCATTCACTCGGGGATGGCCAGGATCGACAACGCCCGGGCCGGCGCCGGAAGTGGAGGTGGTTTGAGCAATCGCGGAACCGGTAAACATCAGCCCGCCGACTGCCAGGATCAGAAGCGAGTTCGAGATTTTGTTGATCATGTCTGTGCAAACCCTCGCCAAAAAGAGTAGTTCCCCAGTTTGGCATTCAGCGAGTTACGAAGGTGAATAGGCAGTGGTTACCAGCTAATCGCAGTTTGCCGCGCTCGAGGGTCTCTATTGGGGGCGGCTTGCAGATTTGCGACGATACGTTTGTCAACTAGTTTTCACAATAAGTTGACACCTTGATGTCAAGTTTGTCGCTTTTATAGATGAGACTCGATGGAATGGTTGGGAAGAGGAGGTATTTATGGATGCGAACTACCTGGTCTTATGCGGGATGATCTGGGCACAATTCGGTAATGAGCAGGCGGGGCGGCAACTGATCCGGGCTCTGACTTCGCCGGACGAAATCGTGCGCGTGCTGGCGCGTACCATGCTGGAGCAAGCCGATGGAGGCTCAAAGGAATTGATCGGGCAGGCGCTGGCGGATGATGAGATATCCGTGTGTGCGGCGAGCCTTTGCGGTTTTGAACAGAGTCAGGGGTCAAAGCTCAAGAGCTGGGATCGCGAGGCGCGGTTCCCGGCGGCTTCAGCGTAAGTCTTCTGGCTGGCTCCTTTGTATCCTTTGGTTCTGGCATTTGCACTTCATCAACCACGAAGGACACAAAGGTTCACAAAGGAAGACCGGATCTCCGTTCTTCGTTCTCGTGCTATGCCTCTTCGCTTTCCGTCAACTTCGAGATCACGTTGAAATCTTCCAGGGTGGTCATGTCGCCCTTCACTTCCCCGCTAGTGGCCAGTTCGCGCAGCAGGCGGCGCATAATTTTTCCGCTGCGCGTCTTGGGCAGCATATCGGTGAAGCGAATGTCGTCCGGTTTAGCCATGGCGCCGATTTCCTTTGCCACCCAACGCCGTAGTTCCTCTTTCAACTCTGGAGTGGGCTCCCGACCTTGCTGGAGTGTGACGAATGCCGAAATTGCTTGACCTTTCAGGTCATCCGGGCGGCCCACGACCGCGGCTTCTGCCACGGCCTCATGTGCAACCAGCGCGGACTCTACTTCCATGGTGCTCAAGCGATGTCCGGAGACGTTGATGACGTCATCGACGCGGCCCATGATCCAGAAATAGCCGTCTTTGTCTTTGCGCGCGCCGTCGCCGGTAAAGTACGCGCCGGGAATTTGCGACCAGTATTGCTTCACGTAGCGGTCAGGATCGCCATAGATGGTGCGCAGCATGGCCGGCCAGGGCTGCTGGATAATCAGAAATCCTCCTGAGCCGTCAGGGACCGGCTTGCCGTGCATGTCTACAACCTCCGGCACGACTCCGGGAAGGGTCGCGTGGCTGAACCGGGCTTAGTGGCGATCGCGCCGGGCAAGGGCGTGATCATGATTTGTCCGGTTTCAGTCTGCCACCAGGTGTCGACGATGGGGCAACTCTCGTGGCCGATGACTTCGCGATACCACATCCACGCCTCGGGATTGATCGGCTCTCCGACCGTGCCGAGCAACCGCAGACTGTCGAGCCGATGCTTTCGCGGCCACTGTTCTCCCCACTTGATGAAGGTTCGGATCGCGGTCGGCGCCGTGTAGAGAATATTGACCTGGTGGCGGTCGATGATGCTCCAGAAACGATCGGGCTCCGGGCAGTTGGGCGCGCCTTCGTACATAACTGTTGTGGCGCCGTTCTGCAGCGGTCCGTAGACGATGTAGCTGTGGCCGGTGACCCATCCGATGTCGGCCGTGCACCAGTACGTGTCTTCTTCTTTGAGATCGAATACCCACTTCGTCGTGATGTAGGTAGCAACGGAATAGCCGCCGGTGGTGTGTACCACGCCTTTGGGCTTTCCGGTCGTGCCTGACGTGTAAAGAATGTAGAGCGGATGCTCGGCGTCAAGCGGTTCGGCGGGACACTCGTCGGAGACCGAAGCCATCAACTCATGCCACCAGTGATCGCGCCCGGCCTGCAGATGGATTGGCGAACCGGTGCGCTGGTAGACGACGACGTGCTTTACCGAAGGACAGGACTTCAGCGCCTCTTCGACTGGGGGAAATAGTTTTACTTCAGCGCCTCGGCGATAAGAACCGTCCTGCGTGATCACGGCTACCGCCTGCGAATCGTGGATGCGGTCGACCAGAGCGTTCGCGGCAAATCCACCGAACACTACGGTATGCGGCGCTCCAATGCGGGCGCAGGCCAGCATGGCGATCGGGAGCTCCGGAGTCATGCCCATGTAGATGGCGACCCGGTCGCCCTTCTTAACCCCAGCGACTTCAACACGTTGGCGAACTTTTGCACTTCGCGATGTAGCTGTTGGTACGTCAGCGTGCGCACTTCGCCGGGCTCGCTTTCCCAGATCAGCGCGGCTTTATTCTTGCGCCAGGTTTGTACGTGGCGATCCAGGCAGTTGTGGGAGAGATTGATCTGGCCGCCTACAAACCACTTGGCCCACGGGTTGATTCCATTCCAAAACCTTGTCCCACTTCTTGAACCAGTGCAATTCTTCCGCGATACCAGCCCAGAATTTTTCGGGATGCTCGACCGATTCGCGATAAATGCGCTCGTAATCTTCCCGGACTCTTGATGTGAGCTTGCTGGCGGAAATGCTCCGGGCACTCAAACCTGCGTTGCTCTTGCAGGACGGAGTCAATGTTGGTATCGGAAGTGGGGATGGAGGCCTTCTCTGCCATGGTTATTCCTCGCGAGGGTGTTGACCGGCCCAAAGCTCAGCCGCAACGCATTCTACTGCGGACGGGGAGTTCTTGTCTGCCACCGTGAGAGCCATGATAAAGTGCAGGCCCCAGTCAGTTGCATTTCCTACAAGTCGAGAAACTTGCGGCGATCTTTCTCGGAGGGGATCGGGCAGGAATCGTACTTGCCGAAGGTGCGGTAACGATTTGCGCGACCAGACTGTAGCCCCAATTTCGCAACCACCCCGGCAGTGCTCGCAGCGCCAAACCCAGAACACTCCATCCTCCGCCCAGTTCCCGCAAAACTACAATTGCGGCGTCGGACCGGGATGCCAGGCGCTCTCCTGGCAGCTCATGGTCCAGCACCACGTACATGGTGTCGAGGTCTTCGGGATTAGCGCCATGCCGTTGCAGCACCTGGGCTGCGAAATCACTCTGCAAGGAAGCGAACC